>NZ_CP058306.1:0-1200000 GCF_013389595.1 Flavobacterium sp. I3-2 | reverse complement strand
AGATATTCTAAATAACGTTCGGTAAAAACATTTTCGAGTGGTTGTAAATTTTTATACCATTGTTGCGCTTTTGGATTGTCTTTCCAAGTATACAATTCTTCTTGCAATTTAAAAAACCAAGCCCAACCATAAGTTCGTTCAAAATTTCTATTATGTGGTTCGTCGAAAAATGCTTTTTCAATCGCGACATTTTCTGGTGTGAAAACGAGAGTTAATAACGAATCAATTTCACCGTTTTTATCAAGTTCTGGAAATTGTTTCCAAAGTTTTACAACCGACCAATATCCGTGCGCAGAAGAATGCCAATCAAAGCAACCATAAAAAATTGGGCGTAATTGTTTTGGTAATTTTAACTCGACATCAGAAGCTAAAACTTGACCTAATTTATTTGGATATTCAACTTCTAAACAATGCATCGGAAGCGCTATAATTTTTTGAGCTTCTGCTAATTCTAATTTTAAATCTTCTGTTTGTGTAGCTTCTTTATTTTTTTCGCCGTTACAAGCAATTAAAATCACAGCTAATGCGAATAATCCGAAAATCTTATTCATAATTAAATCTTTTTTTTTAAATATAAGAAAAACATGAAAAATTATAATAAAAAAAAGCCCTAAACAGTAATTCTATTTAGGGCTTTCATATATTCAATTAAATCTTAGTTTGCTAAGATATTAATTTTATTATCTTTTAATTCTAATGTTCCAAATTCGATTGGTAAGTAAAATGTATTTGCATCTATCTTATCAAATTTAGATTCGAATTGAGGTGCAAATGCTAGATTATTTCCAACGATTTTGATATTTCCTTTAGTTAATAAAGAAACAATCGGTGCGTGGTTTGATAACATTTGAAACTCTCCATCAATTCCAGGAACAGAAACCGAAGTAACTTCACCTGAAAACAATGTCGCTTCTGGCGATACTATTTCTAAAATCATAGTTTATATATTTTAATTTTAAACTTGTTTTAAAAAATAATACAAGTTAAAATTTTGATTATACTTCAGCTAACATTTTATCTCCAGCTTTAATAACATCAGCGATGCTACCTTTTAAGTTGAAAGCTGCTTCTGGTAAATGATCTAATTCACCATCGATAATCATGTTGAAACCTTTGATTGTATCTTTAATATCAACTAATACACCTGGAATACCAGTAAATTGCTCAGCAACGTGGAATGGTTGAGATAAGAAACGTTGTACACGACGCGCTCTTGATACAGCTAATTTATCAGCTTCTGATAATTCTTCCATACCTAAAATCGCAATGATATCTTGTAACTCTTTATATTTTTGTAAAATCATTTTTACTCTTTGAGCACAATCGTAATGTTCAGCACCTAAAACCTCTTTAGATAAGATACGAGAAGTAGAATCTAATGGATCTACCGCTGGATAAATACCTAACTCAGCAATTTTACGAGATAATACAGTTGTAGCATCTAAGTGAGCAAAAGTTGTAGCAGGAGCAGGATCCGTTAAGTCATCCGCAGGAACGTAAACCGCCTGAACAGAAGTAATAGAACCTGTTTTTGTAGATGTAATACGTTCTTGCATTGCACCCATCTCAGTTGCTAAAGTTGGTTGGTAACCTACTGCAGAAGGCATACGCCCTAATAATGCAGAAACTTCAGAACCAGCTTGAGTAAAACGGAAGATATTATCAACGAAGAATAATACATCTTTTCCCTGTCCATCTCCAGCACCATCACGGAAATATTCAGCGATAGTTAATCCAGATAATGCAACACGAGCACGAGCTCCTGGTGGTTCATTCATCTGTCCGAAAACGAAAGTAGCTTTAGAATCTCTCATACCTGGTTTGTCAACCTTAGTTAAATCCCATCCTCCATTTTCCATAGAGTGCATGAAATCTTCACCGTATTTGATAATTCCTGACTCTAACATCTCACGTAATAAATCGTTTCCTTCACGAGTTCTTTCTCCAACTCCTGCGAATACAGATAAACCACCGTGACCTTTAGCGATGTTATTCATCAACTCTTGAATCAATACTGTTTTTCCAACACCAGCACCACCGAATAATCCAATTTTACCACCTTTAGAGTAAGGAGCAATCAAATCTACTACTTTGATACCTGTGTATAAAATTTCTGAAGATGTAGATAAATCTTCGAATTTTGGAGCTGGTCTGTGAATTGGTAAACCATTTTCTCCTGTTTTTGGAAGATTTCCTAATCCGTCGATAGCGTCTCCAATTACATTAAATAAACGTCCAAATACGTCTTTACCAATTGGCATTTGTATTGGGGTTCCTAATGCAACAACCTCGTAACCACGGTTTAATCCATCTGTTGAGTCCATTGAAATGGTACGAACAGTGTCTTCTCCAACGTGAGATTGTACTTCTAATACTAATTTAGAACCATCTTCTTTAGTGATTTCTAATGAATCGTAAATTTTCGGAAGTTCAGCATTCGTAGTATCAAAAACTACGTCAACAACTGGCCCGATAACTTGTGCAACTTTTCCTGTAACTTTAGACATTGCTTATGTTTTTATTTAACAGCTATTTATCGTTTATGAAAAAACCTCTTTTTTCAAAGTGCAAAGATAATTTTTTTTATCTAAAAATTAAAGTTTTTTATTCTATTATTTCGAAATATATATTTATCGCTTATTTTTCAATAATTTTAGCTATTCAACCGTAACCGATTTAGCTAAATTTCTTGGTTGATCTACATTACATTCTCTCATCACTGCAATGTGGTAAGACAATAATTGTAAAGGAATTGTTGCAATAATTGAAGTTAAAGCTTCTGTCGATTCAGGCATTTCAATTACATGATCCGCTAAGGCTCTTACTTGAACATCTCCTTTAGAAACCACAGCTATAATTTTTCCGCTACGTGCTTTAATTTCTTGAATATTACTCACAACCTTATCGTAATGATTTTGATTTGGTGCAATAACAATTACCGGCATGTGCTCATCAATTAAGGCAATTGGACCATGTTTCATCTCTGCAGCTGGATAACCTTCCGCATGAATGTAAGAAATCTCTTTTAATTTTAAAGCTCCTTCTAACGCAACTGGATAATTAAACCCTCTTCCTAAATACAAACAATTTGTCGCATCTTTATAAACTTCAGCAATCTTAACAATATTTGAATCCTCTTTTAAAGCTTCCTCAACTTTTTCTGGAATCAATTCTAATTCCAAAAGATTACGTAAGTATTCAGATTTAGACATGGTACCTTTTGCTTCTGCTAAACGCAATGCGATTAATGCTAAAACAGTAATTTGAGTTGTAAAAGCTTTTGTTGAAGCTACTCCAATTTCTGGACCAGCGTGTGTATAAGCACCAGCATGAGTTTCTCTTGAAATAGAAGAACCTACCACATTACAAACTCCGAAAACAAAAGCTCCTTTTTCTTTAGCCAATTTAATCGCAGCTAAAGTATCGGCAGTTTCACCAGATTGCGAAATTGCAATAACTACATCATCTCCATTGATGATTGGATTTCTATAACGGAATTCAGATGCATATTCAACCTCAACAGGGATACGAGCAAATTCTTCAATCATGTATTCCGCAACTAATCCTGCATGCCATGAAGTACCACAAGCAACAATTATAATTCGTTTTGCGTTTGTGAATTTATGAATATTATCTTCTATTCCCGCCATTTTGATTAAACCTTGTTCAGATAATAATCTTCCACGGAAAGTATCTTTTATTACAGCTGGCTGCTCGTGAATTTCTTTTAACATGAAATGCTCATAACCACCTTTTTCAATCTGTTCTAAGTTTAATTGCAATTCTTGAACATAAGGACTCACCAATTCATCGTCTTTAATTTTACGAATCTTGATTGGTTTATGTAAACGAATAATTGCCATTTCTTCATCTTCTAAATAAATAGCATTATTTGTATATTCAATAAAAGGAGAAGCATCTGAAGCAACGAAATATTCATTTTCACCAACACCAATCGCTAATGGACTTCCTAAACGAGCCGCGACTATTTCATTTGGTTTTTTAATATCCATTACACAAATTGCATAAGCTCCAATAACTTGATTCAATGCAACTTGAACAGCTTTACCTAATTTTAAACCATTTGTTCGTTGAACATCCTCAATCAAATTAACTAAAACTTCTGTATCTGTATCAGACTTAAAAGTATAACCTCTTTTGATTAATTCTTGTTTTAATGGTTCATAGTTTTCAATAATTCCATTGTGAATAATTACTAATTCACCAGAATTTGAAAAATGCGGATGCGAATTTACATCGTTTGGAACTCCATGAGTCGCCCAACGTGTATGTCCAATTCCCATAGACCCCTTCAAAGTACCTTCTGCTTCAGCTCTAGATTCTAAATCTGAAACTTTTCCTTTGGTTTTACTTGATATAAATTTTTCACCGTTAAATAATGCTAACCCTGCACTATCGTAACCGCGATATTCTAATCTTTTTAATCCTTTAATGATTATTGGATACGCTTCTTTCGTTCCAATATATCCTACAATTCCACACATGTTTTAATTGGTTTTTTTGGTATAAAATAAATCTAATTTCATTCTAGTGCTTACATCAGAGTGGTTAGGTCCATATAAAATAGTTCCAAAAGGCGATGTAACTGAGCCTGTTGGGATTTTTGAAATTTTGGTATTAAATGATGTTTTTTCATTCTTCAACACATTAAATGTACTTAACGAAATATCATTCGTAACTGCCAAGCCAAGAACAACATTGGTCGAATCTCTTTTTATTAAGTTATTGACGTGATTGGTAATTCTAAAACGATATTTTATTGTATTGTTATCAGTTGAAATATCCATAATCCCATTATAAATATTTTTTACTGGACTTGTAGTAGCATCTGTATTGTAATCAACTAATGTTGTATTGTTTTTTGCATCATAAACAATCAAACGATTAGGTTGAAAATCCGTATTATTGGTTTGTACTGATTTATCTACAAAAACCGTCAAAACAGCTTGATTGATTAACCAGTCATTTTCTTTTATTGTTTCTAATTCATCAGCAACACCGTTTCCATCAGCATCAGCTCCAAAAAGAGAAATTGTCGCAATAGAACCATTGTTTCCTTTAATCCACAAAGGGTTCGACACATTCGAAGTCAATGCATTACTATAATCGTCCGAATTTTCATTCTCGATTAAGTTCACCGTTGTTGCGTAAGCTTTCAAATCGGTAGAATACCCCATTTTCAAAGTTACAGTTTTACGCTCTCTTGTTATATCTGTAGCAGATTTATCGCCTTTGTAAACAATAACAAATTCTCCTCCAGCAATATTCAATTGTGCTAAAGCATTTTGATTTCCATTTGCTTGAACATTAAAATAAAGTCCTCTGAAATATTCTTTAAGTACTGTATTATTTAATATTGATTTGTATTTGTCGTTAGCAAAAAATGCATTCTGAAAATAAGCTTTATCTAAATCCAACCAAATACCAGGTTTTTTACGCTCTTTAACTGTTGGATTATTATTTGAATCATTCACAATTACACCATCTTTATCGTATTTATAAAGAAGAATTTCTTGATCATTAATTTTAAAATTAGTATTCTGAGCAGTTGCTGTCGAGTTGTTCAATCTTCCTCCAGCAATACCTTTTTTATTAGAATCAAACTGTAATTTATCTGAAGAGTAATACTCTTGAGTATCTAAATTATTATTTGGGTCAAAATTTCTTAGTAAGTAACCATTTTCAAAAACGTTTAATGTAAACGTACCATTTCCATAAACGTTATTTAACTTATAAGTTGTATTACCATCAGAATCTGTATTTTCAATTGAACTATTATAAGGAATATAAACATAAACAGAATCAATTACAGGATTATTACTAATACTTGTAAATTCAGTACCTTTACTCATTTCTAATTGTGTAACAAAATGAGCTGTTGTATTTCCAAAAACAGCATCGTTATAAACACCTAAATTATTAACAGGTAAATTTCTCGTACTTACTTCACCCGTATTTACAATTGAAGCATTTAAATTCTGAACCGAATAAGATTCAAAACCAAACCCATCATCACCAAATATTCCAGCACCAATTTCATTAAAATCACTGTCACATGATTGAGTAAAAACAGCAATAGCAGTAGCAATTACAACTCCAAATAATGATTTTCTTTTCATAACTATAATTTCTTATAAAACTTTGTTTCTATAAAAGTCAGTATAAATCTCTGACATTTTCTCTTTCGGAGTGAAAGGTAAGAAAGGTTTTCCTGAAGTTTCTATATAATTTGTTAAATCTGATGTTATGTTCTCAGACGAAATAATAACACCATCTGAAAAATCGATAGCGTTTTTCATAATATTTTCAAAAGTAGCTTCTTTTAAATTTTCGATATCACTAGACTCAAAACCATCGAAAGCAACTTTATCATACATGTTTTCTGATAATTTTTGGTCAAATGTTTTTGTAAATACAGAAGTTACAATTTTTGTATCAGCAAAAATCGTTTCATCTTTATAGTATTTTTTCATGTATAATGGTAACATTGACGCCAACCATCCTTGCACATGAATTACATCCGGAACCCAATTTAACTTTTTAACAGTTTCAACAACTCCTTTTGTAAAGAAAATCGCACGTTCGTCATTATCTTCATACATTATATTTTCTTCGTCAACAAAAGTATGTTTACGTTTAAAATACTCGTCATTATCGATAAAATAAACCTGAATTCTTTCTTTCGGAATAGAAGCAACCTTAATAATTAGAGGCATATCCATGTCGTTAATTACCAAGTTCATCCCAGATAATCTAATCACTTCGTGTAACTGATGTCTTCTCTCATTAATACTTCCGTATCTTGGCATAAAAATTCTAATCTGCCCGCCTAAATCATTAATCATTTTCGGAGTGTCAAACGACATTTGAGAAACCTCGTTTTCTGGTAAATATGGCACTACTTCAGATGATACATATAATATCCTCTTGTCTTTCATTGTGTTTGAATTTAATTATATTCTGTGTAAAAACATACAAAATTACAAAAAAATGTCGATATAATTATCTAAAATACTAATTTTGCATCTCTTATAAAACATATGTGATGTTAGTTTACACTACTCAAATTACACTTAAAGAACACTTAAGTCCTTTAAAATCAAAAGGTAAAACCATCGGATTAGTTCCAACAATGGGAGCAATTCACATGGGTCATTTGTCGTTAATGCAAGAAGCTTTATCTCAAAATGACATCGTTGTGGTGAGTATTTTTGTCAATCCAACGCAATTTAACAATCCAAATGACTTAGAAAAGTATCCAAGAACTTTAGAAAGAGATGTTAAATTAATCGAAAGTTTATCTGACAAAATTATTGTTTTCGCACCTTCGGTTGAAGATATTTATGCAGATAATGCTGTTGCCGATATTTTTAAATACGATGGTTTAGAAAACCAAATGGAAGGTGCTAACCGACCAGGTCATTTTAACGGTGTTGGAACGATTGTAAAGAAACTTTTTGAAATTACTGAAGCCGATAAAGCTTATTTTGGCGAGAAAGATTTTCAACAATTGCAAATTATTAGAAACATGACAACACAATTTAAACTTCCGGTAGAGATTGTTGGTGTTCCGATTTTTCGTCAAGAAGATGGTTTAGCTATGAGCTCTCGAAACGAATTACTTTCTGACGAAGCTAAAAAAGAAGCAACTTTAATTAATCAAATTATGTTGCAAGCTAAAAATTTATTCAAATCAAAATCAATCAAAGAAGTTGTTGATTTCGTAGAGAATGAATTTAAAAAACATTCGAATTTTGAATTAGAATATTTCGAAATCGCAGACGAAAAAACCTTACAAACAGCAATCGAAAAAACAGAAAACACAAAATATCGTGGTTTTGTAGTTGTTCATTTAGATAATGTTCGATTAATAGACAATATTTCATTAAATTAATTATAACTTTGCCTTATGCAAGTAGAAGTAGTAAAATCTAAAATCCACCGTGTAAAAGTTACAGGTGCCGATTTAAATTATATTGGAAGTATTACCATTGACACCGCTTTAATGGAAGCTTCAAATATTATCGAAGGTGAAAAAGTTTCTATTGTTAACGTAAACAATGGAGAACGTTTTGAAACGTATGCGATTCCGGGAACTCGTAACAGCGGAGAAATTTGCTTAAACGGACCAGCAGCTCGTAAAGTACATCAAGGTGATATTGTAATCATCATTTCTTACGGAATTATGGATTTTGAAGAAGCTAAATCATTCAAGCCTTCAATCGTATTTCCTAACGAAAACGACAACTCATTAACTTAATTTGAGTCCTCAAATAAAAAAAATATTAAATATATCACTCCCACTTTTGTTGGGAGTTTTTTTGGTTTTTTACGCATATAATAAATTTACGCCCGAACAAATAACCGAAATGACCAGTTATTTCAAAGGTGCTAATTACAATTATATCATTTTATCTTCTGTATTTTCGTTAGTTGGATTATTTTCAAGAGCTTACCGATGGAAATACGGTTTAAATTATTTGGGATATTCATCTAATTTTTTAAATAATCTGATGGCGATTTCCATCGGATATTTATTAAACTTAACCGTTCCACGTTCGGGCGAAGTTTCGCGCGCATTGGTGCTTCAGAAATACCAAAAAATTTCGTTCGATAAAAGTTTTGGAACCATCATTTCCGAACGATTAATCGATTTGGTTTGTTTGTTGCTTTTTGTAGGAACTGCATTTCTTTTACAATACAACCAATTAAAAGATTTTCTTTTAGAAAAAATTCCATTCGAAAAACTATTAACACTTTTAGCTGTTTTAGTGATTTTTGGAATCATCGGAATATATCTTTTGTTTTATTCCAAATGGAAATTCTTTATTTTAATCCGAACTAAAATCAAAGGTTTGATCGAAGGTGTTTTAAGTATTTTTAAAATGCCTAACCGATTTGGATTTTTGTTTCATACCGTAATCATTTGGATTTCTTACGTATTAACTTTCTACTTCGGAACATTGGCTTTAGCAGAAACTTCAGATATTTCACTTGGTGTTGTAATGGTTTCTTTTGTAGTCGGAAGTTTGGCTGTAACTTTCACAAACGGTGGTTTTGGAGCTTTTCCGTTAATGATTTCTGAAGTTTTATTGCTTTACGGAATTTCTGCAACCGTTGGTACCACTTTCGGTTGGATTCTTTGGACTTCGCAAACCACAATCATTGTTTTAATGGGCGGATTGTCTTTCTTATTACTTCCTATCTTCAATAAAAATAAATAATTTCGTAACTTCACGCTATATTTAAAATGATATGGCAAAAGTAAAAACGGCTTTCTTTTGTTCCTCTTGTGGAACGCAATTTTCAAAATGGTTAGGTCAATGTACAGCTTGTAAACAGTGGAATACCATTGTTGAAGAAGTGGTGCAAAAAGAAGAAAAAGTAGCTTGGCAAACCAAATCTACTTTAGGTGTTAAACGCGCTTCAAAACCTTTATTGATAAACGAAATTGACAGTTCGCAAGAAGTCCGATTAAATACGTTAGACGGCGAATTAAACCGAGTTCTTGGTGGTGGATTAGTTCCTGGTTCGATGGTGCTTTTAGGTGGCGAACCCGGAATCGGAAAAAGTACGTTGTTGCTTCAATTGTCGTTAAAATTACCTTATAAGGTTTTATATGTTTCTGGCGAGGAAAGTCAGAAACAAATTAAAATGCGTGCCGAACGTGTAAATCCGAATAATACTACTTGTTATATTCTGACGGAAACGAATACCCAAAATATCTTTAAGCAAATCGAAGATATTCAACCTGATGTTTTGATTATTGATTCGATTCAAACTTTACATACCGATTATATCGAAGCTTCTGCCGGAACTATTTCTCAGATTAAAGAAACTACTGCCGAGTTGATTAAATTCGCAAAAGAAACCTCAACACCTGTAATTTTGATCGGGCATATTACTAAAGACGGTAATATAGCAGGACCCAAAATTTTAGAACACATGGTTGATACCGTTCTTCAGTTTGAAGGCGACAGAAATCACGTGTACCGAATTCTTCGTGCATTAAAAAATCGTTTTGGTTCAACTGCCGAATTAGGAATTTACGAAATGCAAGGTTCGGGTTTACGAGAAGTTTCAAATCCGTCTGAAATTTTACTTTCGCACCGACAAGAAGAACTTTCTGGAACTGCGATTGCATCCACTTTAGAAGGCATGCGTCCGCTGATGATTGAGGTACAAGCGTTGGTAAGTACAGCGGTTTATGGAACTCCGCAACGAAGCGCAACCGGTTATAATCTAAAACGCTTGAACATGATTTTAGCTGTTTTAGAAAAACGTGCTGGTTTCCGTTTAGGAATGAAAGACGTTTTCTTAAATATCACAGGGGGAATTTCTGTTGATGACCCAGCAATTGATTTGGCTGTTGTCGTTTCTATTCTTTCTTCAAACGAAGATGATGCCGTTTCTAAAGATTTTTGTTTCGCAGGTGAAGTCGGACTTTCAGGCGAAATTCGTCCGGTAAATCGTGTAGACCAACGTATTCAAGAAGCAGAGAAATTAGGTTTCTCTAAAATTTACATTTCCAAATACAATAAAATCACTTATCAATCTAAACAAATTGAAGTGGTTTTAGTTTCAAAAATAGAAGATTTGGTTAGTGCTTTGTTTTAATTTTTTATTCAAAATTCAAATAAAAAAATAGTTGCATAATTGTTAAAAAAATGTATTTTTACTCAACTAACCATTTATTATTTTGCTTATGAAGATTAATTACAATTATTTTATTTTAGGGTTTGTCCTTTTTTTTATCATCAGATTGATTTTAGATCAATTCGTATTCAAATTCCAATACACAAATGTATTATGGGCTATTTTAACCGGAATACTATTAAGCCTGATGATGAATCGAGGTTCTAAACCTTATAAAAATTTAGATTTAAAATTAAAAACGAATGAAGAAATTTTAAATCTTTTTGGTGTAAACATCAAACAAACAAAATTCAATTGGGTTTCAGGAAACTTTTTTATTACCAATAAACGTTTTGCTTTTGTTGATAAACAACGTTTAGATATTGCAGAATCTGATTATGATATTCATTTTTCGGAAGTTAAAGAAGTCATTTTTTTACCTCAAAAATTTATGAAAAATGAACGTCTAAAAATAGTTACCAATAGAAATGAAATTTTTTATATCAACGCGTTTCAAAAAAACAAAGACCTTTACGATGCCATCTTAAAAGTAAAAAGCTGAAGTAACTTTCAGTTTTAATTTATTTAAATAAAAAATCCATGAAAAATACGTATCTTCTTATTTTATTGTTTTTTACAACATTCATTCAAGCACAAAACTTACAAACATCTCCATTTATTGAAGTTATTGGAACTGCTGAAAAAGAAATTATACCGAACGAAATTATTTTCAGTATCACTTTAAAAGAGCAAATAGACGGTAGAAATAAAATTACAATCGATGAACAAGAAACGTTATTTCTAAACGAGCTTAAAAATCAAAAGATTGAGTTAACTAAATTGTCTTTAAATAATGCCAACGCACATCAATTACGTGTTCGTAAAAAAACAAATCAATTAGTCACACAAAAACAATTCGAATTAAAACTGAATACAATCGAAGAAGTTAACCGTGCTTTGGACGCGTTTGATAACGCTAATGTAAAATCGTTTTACATACAAGAAATGACTCATTCTGAAATTGAAATGTATCGCAAAGAAGTAAAAATTCTTGCCTTACAAGCTGCAAAAAATAAAGCTACTTATTTATTAGAAAGTATCAACCAAAAAGTTGGAAATGCACTTGAAATTAAGGAAAATACAGATGTTTATCTTTCAAAAGCTCCTGAATTTATGTCAAATATTTCTGTAGATACTAACGAAAATAAAAATGAAATTGGTTTTAAACCGATATTATTAAAATTTGAAATTCAAGCCAAATTTGAAATTAAATAAAGCTGAAGATTACTTCAGCTTTATTTATCTAAACTATTTTGTAAATTTTCGAGAAACAAACCAATATGATAACCATCAACCAAACCGTGATGCACATAAACGGCTATGTTGAAAATTTTTCTACCGTCGCGTTCAAAAACTTTTCCTACAGAAATTTTCGGACAACTATCCGGCCAAGTAAAACTACGCGCGTGCGTTAATCCAGAAAAATTCACAAACGGAACTGCCGAAAAATGTATGATGTTTTCTTTCCAATTACTTTTTAAAAGTAAACCTGTGGTGTTTTGAACACGTTCAATTTCTTTAATCGCATAATCAGAAAATTCGTTTTCATCCGCGATGTATTTCATAAACGAAAATCCGAAAGTTTTATCAGCACGCATCACAGTTGCCGAAGCATCAATTTCGTCGTGTAAAACAATTTGCTTATCTTCAATTCGCAACCTGAAATTTTCGGTTTCATTAATTGCAAATAAAACTTTGTGCAGGTAATAATTAAAAAATGAAATGTTTTTGCGTTTGGCTTCTTTGTAGGCAATCGTTACATCAACTTCGGTAACCACACCGTAAAAGGGTTCCTCCATCGCGGAAAAGAATTCGAAATGTTCTTTTCTATTCCAATTTTCAAGATCTATAATTTGTTTCATTATAAAAGCAATGGTAAAATGTCAGCGTTTGTTATTGCTGTATAAAATTTGTCATGAACAATTTCGTGGTCGATGCGTTCGTGCGCCCAAGTGGTGTGAAACGGAATATGAATCGCTGTTCCGCCAATATTTAAAACCGGAAGCACATCTGATTTTAATGAATTTCCGATCATTAAAAATTCTGAAGCATCAATATCTAAACGTTTTAAAAGTTTTTCATAATCTATTTCTTCTTTCTCACTTAAAACTTCGATGTGGTGAAAATAAGGTCCTAAACCAGACAAACTAACTTTTCTGTGTTGATCTTTTAAATCACCTTTAGTAACGACAATTAATTTATATTTTCCGTGAAGTTGTTTTAAAGTTTCTTCAATATCATCTAATAAAACAATCGGTTTTTGAAGTAGATTTTTTCCAATTTCAAGAATTTTAGCAGTTACTTTTATGGACACTTTCCCATCAGAAATTTTATTAGCAGCTTCAATCATCGATAAGATATAACCTTTAATTCCATATCCGTAAAAAGGTAAATTATCTATTTGTGTTTGAAATAAGATTTGAGAAATACTTTGTTTAGAAAGAAAATCTTCAAATAAAGCACAGAATTTTTCTTCAGCTTCATCAAAATAAGGTTCGTTAATAAATAACGTATCATCTGCGTCGAAACCAATCACTTTTATATATTCTTTCATCCTGAAATCTTTTTACAAAGATAAGATTAGTATGAATCAAAAAAAACATTATATTTAAATCTTTAAACTACTACTTATGAATAATTTACAATTTCCATTGAATTTTAAATTCAAGGTTACTACTTTATCTAATGATTTTGAAGTTACAGATGCTTCAAATCGCACCATTTCTTATGTTCGTCAAAAAATGTTTAAGTTCGTTGATGAAATTGAAGTTTTTGACAATTCTAACAAAACCAATTTAAAGTATAAAATTAACGCCAACAAATGGATTGATTTTAATACAGCTTATAATTTTACGGATAATTCGGGTAAATATTTAGGAAAGGTAGCTCGAAAAGGTTGGGTTTCTATTTGGAAAACCAAATATGATATCTTCGACGAAAAAGACCAACACAAATATGAAATTCGAGAACGAAATGCTTGGGTTAAAATTTGGGATAGCATGGTTGGAGAAATTCCTGTTGTTGGATTTTTTACAGGTTACTTCTTCAATCCGAAATACGATGTGAAAGACTTAAACGGAAAAGTTTTAGTAACCTTATACAAAAAACCTTCGTTCTTTGGTCGAAAATTTGAAGTTACAAAAACCGGAACTACTGAAATTCCAGAAGAACTTTTGGTTTTAAGTTTAAAAATGATGGTTCTTTTAGAACGTAGAAAAGGATAAAAACGAAATTTACATTGTACTCATTTTATAGCAATATGATTTATGATTGTTTTACTTAATTAAAAAAATAGAAAATATGATGGGTTTTAAAAGTTTAATTTTGATGATGATTATCCCTCTTTGTGCTTCGATGTGTGGCTGTCCAGAAGGAGATGATTATCCAGAGCCATATCTTCCAGGTGACCGAATTGCTGTTTTAATTGTTGATGATGCAACTCAAACTTTTGAAGGTGGGACTATTTACTATTACAATGAACAAAATGGTAGTTTTAATTTAAGTGTTGAAAATATTCCTGCTCAAGATGCTGGATATATAAAAGTAAATTTTGTTGAGGCAAATCAACTCATTTATTATGCTACTCAAATTTTTAATGGTAATGGACAAATAATAATCCCCAATCCATTATTAGATTCTTCGCATTTTGAGCGAGTTCTTACAAACGATTTTGTAACATTACCACAAACAGCGATTGAGTTAACCAATGGTCCTTCTGATATCACAGAAGTAGAAACCAAATGGTCAGCCATTCAAAGTTTACAAATTGTTCGATGGGGAATGGAACATTCTAATTCGAAAATATATTATTTCAAACAAAATTTAGATGGCGAGTTTACGGCTAATCCTAAATGGGTATTTATTCTAAATTTTTAAACGTGTTCGCTTTTTTATTGATTTTATAAAATAATCCTTTATTTTCGCATCTACCAAACTAATAAAACTAAATTTTGAAGGATTTAAAAAATCAAGAAAGGCATGAGTTAAAACGTGGACTTTCTAATCGTCATATTCAACTTATCGCATTAGGCGGTGCAATCGGTACTGGACTTTTTTTAGGAATTGGACCTGCTGCTGTTTTAGCCGGACCTTCGGTAATTTTAGGATATGCTTTTGCAGGTATTATTGCCTTTTTTATTATGCGTCAACTAGGCGAAATGGTTGTTGAAGAACCCGTTTCTGGAAGTTTTTCTCACTTTGCCTATAAATATTGGGGCAAGTTTGCAGGTTATTCATCTGGTTGGAACTATTGGATTTTATATATCTTAGTTTCGATGTCAGAACTTACGGCTATCGGTATTTACGTACAATATTGGTGGCCTGAAATTCCGTTATGGGCTTCAAGCTCATTCTTTTTCGTAGCCATTACAGCTTTGAATTTAGGCTCGGTAAAAATGTTTGGAGAAGCCGAATTTTGGTTTTCAATTATAAAAGTAGTTGCCATTGTAGCAATGATTATTTTTGGATGTTATCTATTAATTTCAGGAACAGGTGGTGAACAAGCAACTATTGCAAACTTAACTAATAACGGAGGTTTTTTTCCGAAAGGTTGGTTTGAAAAAACAGAAAGCGGCTATCAAGGTTTGCTTTCGGTAATGGCAATTATCATGTTTTCGTTTGGTGGTTTAGAGTTAATTGGAATCACGGCAGCCGAGGCCGAAAATCCAGAAAAGAATATTCCAAAAGCAACCAATCAAGTTATTTACAGAATCTTAATTTTTTATGTTGGAGCGTTAATAATTTTATTTTCACTTACACCTTGGACAAATATTACCACAGAAACAAGTCCGTTTGTAACAGTTTTCGACAACCTAAAAGGATTGCATTTTAATTTATTTGGAAATGAAATTTCAGGAACAAATCTTATTGCAAATGCCCTAAATCTAATTGTTTTAACCGCTGCATTATCGGTTTATAATTCGTCAGTTTATAGCAACAGCCGCATGTTATACGGATTAGCTGAACAAGGAAATGCACCTAAATTTTTAAAATATTTAAACAAAAATGCTTCTCCTACAAGAGCCATAATTGTATCAAGTTGTTTTGCTGGAATTTGTATCATCATTAACAAATTTGTTCCTGAACATGCTTTTAAAATATTAATGTCTTTGGTGGTTTCGTGTCTAATCATCAATTGGGTAATGATTTCACTCACACATATTAAATTCAGAAACATAAAAAATAAAGAAGCCGTAAAAACAAAATTCCCTTCATTTTTATTCCCAATTTCAAACTACATTTGCATCGCGTTTTTAGTTGCTATTTTGATAATTATGTACATAACCGGAATGAAAGTTTCTGTAATTTTAATTCCAATTTGGTTAGCGATTTTATTCGTATCTTACAAAATCGTAGAAAACAATAAATCAGAAAAAAAATAAATTATGGAAATCGTACATAAAGAATTCGAAAACAAAGGTGCATTTATAGCTCAATCTGAAGGTAAAAAAGCAGGTGAAATGACGTATTCAAAAGCAGGTGAAAGCTTAATTATCATTGACCATACCGAAGTCGATTCAGCATTTGGAGGACAAGGTGTTGGTAAAAAAATGGTTTTCGCCGCAGTTGATTTTGCGAGAGAAAAAAACATAAAAATCTTACCTTTATGTCCGTTTGCTAAAGCAGCATTCGAAAAAGACGCAAGCATCCAAGATGTATTATAAAACTAAAACGTTCGAAATCAATCGAACGTTTTTTTATTCTATTAGTTCAAATTCAGAAAACTCTTTTGAAAAGCCACCACCACCAGGAGGAGCATTATATAGCGTTAATGAATAATACGTTGGATAATGAAATTCGGAATCATATCGAACGTATAAAGAATAATGCTCTTTCCCTTCTGGTTTATAATCTGGACTTGTGTAATAATCAACATTTTTTTGAATTTCTTCATAAATTTGAGAAATTGATTTGGACTTTACATCAGGTTCAGAAACATTTTTGGCTATGCCATTTCGAACTTCAATTTGATACTCTAATGGACCTGTAGAGGAAGACATTTGATATTCAAAATAATTATAATTCTGAAAATCATTTGATAACCAAGCTTCACGATTCTTTTCAAATTGTACTCTATCAAATTCAAAAATTAATTCATTTTTAGTGGATGAATTATCATCGCTGTTACATCCAAAAGCTAAACCTAAACCTAAAAAGCAAAATAATTTCAATAATACATTTTTCATAATTATTAATTTAGTTATTAAGTAAAAATATGATATTTTTTGCATTAGTTTGATTTAAGTTCCTCTTTCGTTTCTTACTTTTGCAAAAAATTAATTAAATGGAATACGCAGTAGTTAGATTAAAGAAAGGAAAAGAACGCTCAATTCAACGAAAACATCCGTGGGTATTTAGCGGTGCTATTCATAGTATCAGTGAAGAGTTAACAGACGGACAAATGGTTCAAGTAGTTGACAACGATGATAATTTACTTGGAACTGGCTATTTCAGTGACAAAGGAAGTATTGCTGTTCGTATTTTAACTTTCGGTAATGAAGCTTTTTCAGATTCATTTTGGAAACAACGTTTACAAGCTGCTTGGAAATTACGCACACAACTTTTTTCTTTAGAAGAGACAAATGCTTTCCGTTTAATTCACGGTGAAGGTGATGATATTCCAGGATTGATTATCGATTTCTACAACAACAATTTCGTAGTTCAAGCACATGCAACTGGAATTTACTTTCAACTAAAAAATATCGCTAAAGCTATTCAAGAAGCTTTTCCAGAATATTGCGAAACCATTTATTGTAAAAGTGCGCAGACACTTCCAAAAACAGGAACAGATTTCTTTCTTTTCGGAACAAATGAAAAAACAATTGCTAATGAAAATAACATTTTGTTTAATGTAAACTGGATTGAAGGTCAAAAAACAGGTTTCTTTTTAGACCAACGCGAAAACAGAAAACTTTTAAAACATTATTCAAAAGGAAAACGTGTTTTAAATACATTTTGCTACACCGGAGGTTTCTCTATTTATGCGATGAGCGCAGGTGCAGAATTGGTAACATCCGTAGATATTTCTCAAAAAGCAGTTGATTTAGCTGCAGCTAATATGGAATTAAATTTTCCTGGTTCAAACCATCAAGCAGTCGCGTCAGATGTTTTTGATTTCCTAAAAGAAAATAAACATGAATACGATTTAATTGTACTTGATCCACCAGCTTTCGCTAAAAGCATCAAAAGTAAACATACAGCAACTCAGGCTTACAAACGTTTAAATATCGCTGGGATGAAAGCTTTAGCACCAAACGGAATCTTATTTACGTTTTCTTGTTCACAAGTTATTGACGATGTTTTGTTTTATAACACTGTTGCGGCGGCTGCTATTGAATCAGGTCGTAAAGTTCGTGTGTTACATAAATTATCACAAGGTCCAGACCATCCAGTTAATATGTTTCATCCAGAAGGATCTTATCTAAAAGGTTTGGTTTTATATATCGAAGATTAATGGAAAATATTTACAATCAAAAATTTGAATGCTTTGTTGGTTTATCAATTGCCGAATATGAATCTTGTATTTTTGAATCAGGAGATTTCACAAAGCATAATTTAATTGGATTTGTATTTATTGATTGTGTTTTTTTGAATAGTAATTTCAATATGGTTGAAGTCGGAAATACTTCATTTAAACAAGTCAAATTTATTGATTGTAAAATGTTAGGTGTAAGATTTGATACTTGCAATCCCTTTTTATTTGAAGCTATTTTTGAAAATTGTTATTTAAATCTGGCTTCGTTTTATAAGATGAAGATTCGTAAAGCCGTTTTTAAAAATTGTAATTTAGTTGAAACCGATTTTACAGAAGCTCATTTAATGGAATCTGATTTTTCTGAATCAAATTTATTTCGTGCAATTTTTAAACAAACCAATTTAGTAAAAGCAAATTTCAATTCGGCCAAAGATTATACAATTGATCCAGATAACAATGACATTAAAAAAGCAAAGTTTTCTATTCCAGGTGTTTTTGGTTTACTAGATAAATATAATATTGTTATTAAATAAATTTTTAAAATGAATCCAGAGGTTTTTCTACTTCTGGACTCATTCTTTAAAGTGGTCCAATAGTAAAAACAATTTTTGCACTATAATTATCAACTGGAACCGTTACAGAAATCCCAGACAATCTAAGATTTAAATTGATGTTATTTACACTTAACAAACTGCCCAATGCAACAATTTTAAAAAGCTCGGTATCTGTTTGTAAAATTTCCTGAAACGGAGTTTCTCCAGAAGGAGTGATAGAACAACCTACACACAATCCAATACCATTGTTTAACTTATTTAACTGAATTTTTATTGAATTGTCCCATATAGAATTGGCTTCGTATCTAACCGAAATTTTTGAACTTGAAAGTAACGGAACTGCTACATTCAATTTTATTTGATCCGTTGGAGTTGTATAAGTTCCAACATAATCTGATCCTGCTTCTGTTATTGTAGGAATTATTGGAGTCCAATTGGTTCCAACAACAGAAATAGAACGAAAAACTAATTGAGCATTTGTTTTTGAACCGATTAAAAATATCATAATAAATGAACACAAAGCTATTTTGATTTCTTTTTTTAGTTTCATTTTTTTTACACTTTTAGTTACTTATTGTATATGTGATGGTGATGACTTTATTGGTTACTTTAACCAATTCTTTATAATCATTTATTTCTAAAGAAATATTTAGCTGATGTCCGTTATTAATTCCGTTTCCTGTAAAACCACCTCCAATGCCGCTTATGATTATGATTGGATTTGTAGTTAACGTAACTTTACCAGAAGGAGTTCCTAAAGCTCCTGCTCCAACTCCAGAACTTGCATTTGCTTGCATTTTAATCAAAACACCAGGAATTGTTTGATCAACACGAGCAGTAATATTTCGATTTGATGAACTTGTTTTTTTCGCAGAAGTATAATTCAACCAACAAGTTGTATTTACAGTCGGAGTTGTTATTTTATTTCCTGACTCGGACGGTGGTAAAAAATTAAAATTTAATGTACTATTTTGTGGTTCGACATCGAGCAACGCAACTTCTGAAAGGTTTAAATTGATTGAAAAATTCGCAGTAGTTTGTGCAAATAAACCATGATATCCAAATAGCAAAAAAATAAGAAATCGAAAATAATTGTATTTAAAAACCATATTTTATTTTTTTGAATTAGTGACTCCTACTTTCATTGATTGTTGTAGAAACTGAACTTCTTTCTCTTTTTTACTTATTTTAATTTCAATTTCTTTTTCTTCATTTGGATGCAATGTAAAATTTAAATTATCTGTCAAAATGATAAATTTTTTATCCAAACCATTTCGATATATTTTCAAAGTCCAATCGCCAGGTTTTAAATACGTAAAATCGAAAGGTTTGGTAATGTCGCATATTTTTCTGTATGTTTCGGTTTCAGAAGTCAACTCAACAATGATACTTTGACCTTGATCTTCATTTGTAGTTTCTAAATTTATTGATCCTTTTATCTTGGCAGCTTGTGTTATTCCAAAATCAAAATAATTTTTTCCCTCTGAAATCGAAATTTTCATCGGCAAGGAAACCTCCGTAATATCATTAATATTTAAAGTACTGTAATCCATTTCAAGAAAATAATCATCTGGGTTTACATCTTTAAAAATAAAATAACCTTTAGCGTCGGTGATTGCAATATAAGTACCTAATAATATTCTTATTCCTTCGATTTTACTGTTTCCTAAGTTAGAAATGTTTCCTTCTAAAGTTCCATATTCTTTGATTTTCTTGAATGGTGCATTTATATTTAAAATGTATTTTAATGAAAACGAAAAATCATTATTTTGAATTTGATTCCGAGCCAAAGCATATCTTGCAATCAAATGAACTTGTTGTTTTGAAGTTAATTTATGATTTACAAAAGTTTCAAATAAATTTCTATCTGCAAAATTATCTTCGCGGTAATATGTGTTTTGATAAAACAAACTGGTTTCCCATTTATTAGAAATAAAAGCGTTTAGACGACCTCCGAATAAAAACATTTTTTCACCTTTAGTTTCATATCTATCCAAAATGGAATAACCAGCGTTTAAGTTTACAGAAAAACTGTTCTTGACATATCCAACATTAGCCGTATAAAGTGTTGATTTACCTGAAGAATTAATTAAGAAATTGGTTGTCTTTCCAAAAAAAGATTGCAGATTGATTGTAAAACGATTTATCTCTTGAAACAATTCCACACGATAGAAATTTTCATTATAAAAAAATTGTTTTATCTTCATTCTGTCTTCATATTCTTGAACTCCGCTAAACAAAGAAATCGTTCCTTTTTTAATATAATTATATCGCAAACCCATTTGAAAATTTTCTCTAAAAGGTGCAACTCCATACAACGTATCTCTTTCAAAATTTCTAGCGTCTTTTTGATAATTCATTGACAGATTAAGCTTTGAAAAAATTTGATAATTTAAATTCGCTGTATAAAATTCGCTATTAGAATAATATCCTGAAAATTGAGGTGCGCTATAAACATAATTCATATTAACGCTCAGTTTATTGAAATAGGCTGAAGCTTGAATTTGAAAGGCATTTCTGTTTGCATTTTGAGAATTACTTAGAGCATATTCTGATTCAATTTCTACTTTTTTAAAGAGCTTTCCTTTTCCTGAAATAAAATACAAATGAGTTTCATCTCGCATTTCATTACGTTTTAATAAATATCCAAATCGCAAATGTGTATTCGGATTAAAATTAACTTTAGAATAAACATTTATTTCATCTGAAATATTTTGATTAAAACGCGGCTTGTTGTAAAATCCACCAACTTCGAATTTATTGAATTTCTTTTTGATTTCGACACCTCTTCCAAATCTAAAAAACTCAGTTAACAAAGAAGACGTAAATACTTTATCGCCAAGATGAACATAAAAATTTTGACTTTCGTAATTCACAAAATATTCCTCGTACTGCGAAAAAGTGGTCAAGCTGAAACGATCTGGACCAACAGCTTTAAACTCTAAAAAATTCGAATTCTTTTCATTCAATGAACCTTTAGCGTGAATCTCGCCCTGAAAACCAGTTTCAAATCCATTAAATCGCTGCGCTCCCAAAAAAGTTCCGCTTATTTTAATTGGGAATCGTAGCCAAACATCCTCATTAACTTGAAAAAGAGGAATAACATCTGTTCGTTGGGTTGCGAAAACAGTTTTTTGAAGATCATTTGCTGAACTAGCAATTAATTTTGTGATTTCAATGGAAGGTTTGGGTTGCTTGCTATCTGTCGGTTGAAAAGTATTTATAATGATTGATTTTCCAGGTAACAACACGATGGGATTTTCTTGAAGTAAAAAAGTTCCTTTTGTAGGTTCGATAAAAATCTCTTCCATTTCATTTCCTTCATTTCTCAAAACAAAAGACCCTTTAATCGTATCTCCAGCTTTGACATAATCAGAAATTTCTACTGGTGCTAACGTTACTTTTTTAATTTGCTTTATATCTAAAAAATATGTTTTAGAAAACAACACATATTCATTTTGATTTATAAAACTTAAATCAAAATCATGGCTTCCTGTTGATGCAAAACTTGGAATTTGAATTGTAATTAGACAAATCTTGGTTTCATTTGCCGCTAAATTAATACTTGTGAACTTTGTTGATAAAGTCCAATTTTCTGGTATTTTTATAGAAGGCGTAAGTAAAATCTCACTCTGAAGCGGATTAGTAATTCTAAAAACTAAGGTATGCACATTTGATGGAGAAAGATTCTGATCTTGATTAACAAAATCAACAATCAAATCTTGTCCATAGAAAAAATTAGGTAAAATAAAAAATAATACAAGAATTATTGTTTTATTCATTTGGTATCTCTAACTCAATGTTTATTCCGAAAACATAATCTTCATCGCCGTTTGCAAGTACTGTAGCGCTATAATTTCCAGAAGGAATTTGACTAACATCAATGGAAAACATTTTGGAATTATTGGGCAATAAACTTTGTTTATCGCTTTTAAATTTTCCCAGATTTTTCCCAGTTTTGCTATCAAATATTTCAATAGATGTATCAACAATTTGAAAGCTTTCTCCAGAATTAGAAATTGCTAGTTGCAAAAAATTCTTGGTTTCATTCTTTTTTAATTCAATAGAATCAAAAGTCAACAAAGTTTTTGCTGGTTCAATATTCGTTGTAACTATTTGAATACTATATCGAACAACCGTTTTGATTTGGAAACCTGTTTTATTATCACTTGGCAGAATCTCATCTACAGGTTCAACCATAACCACGCTCCAACAACTTCCAGAAAATGCATTTTCAGGAATTTTAATTTCATAAGAAACATTAACCTTACTTTTAGCATCAATTTTAATTAAATTCGTACTTAACGTAATCCATTTCAGATTGCTTCTTTCGTTTTTACCGAAATCTTCATATAAAGAAGTACCACTTGCATTGTAACTATAATCCTGCTGATTTAGCTTAACGTTTTGAGAAACATGAGCCGTATTTTCAATTGTAATGATACCTTTTTGAACGGTTCCATTTTTAACTTTATAGCTATGCGTTAAACCATTTGTAATTACAATGTTAGCACTACTATTTACATAAGTACAGCTAAAAATAATTAACAAAAATATTTTTTTGAAACTCATCATAAAAAAAATATGAAATTAGAATATCTGTAAACTATTAAATAAAAAAAGTGTCGACTAATTTATGTAAAGCGACACTATTTCTATTCGAAATGATTTCGTACAATAAAATTTTTATTCGCTAATTGTATAAGTAACTGTTACACTTGGCGTTTGGGCATACAAATTTGCATAATCGGTAGTCGATGCTAACGAATAAGTTAAATTATATCCATTAGAAGCTCCGTCTCCTGTATAGGAAGCACCAATATCTGAAATAATATTTGTTGGTGAACTTGATAGCACAACTGCAGTTGTTAACGCATTTCCTAACGTTCCACCAGATACAGTCGTAGTTGGAGCTGCAGCTTTAACAGAAATATCAACTCCAGGAACTAATGCGTCAATTTCAACTGAAATGTTAGCTTTTAGATTAACTGCTGTAGGTATAAAAGAATAATTCAGCCATAAACTTGTATTATTTGCAGGTGCAACAGCAGATAATCCAGCTTCTGTTGGAGCAGTAAAAGCCATGGTGATGCTTTTTGATGCTTCTGGTTCAATATCTACAATTGCAACTGATGGAATGGTTATTCCGATCGTATGAGAATCTGAACTCAAATCTTGAGAATGAACATTTGCAAAAGCAAAAATTGAAAACACTACGGATAAAACTTTAATTTTTTTCATAAGATTACATTTTTAAAATTTCTTACTAAAGTATAATTTTTTTTTAAATACAATAAAAATTATGATAAAAATTTTACAAATTACAATAATTTTAGTTAAATAATCTAATTGTAATTTATAGACGTTAATTCAAATCAAAGAACAATTTACAAAAAATCAGTTCTAGTAAACTATAATAGCAGAGGTTTTAAACTAAATAAAACGCGTTAATTTAATGTGAGTCATGTAGTGTTTAAACCAATTGAGTTATATAAAATATTGCTTTATTGAAGAAAGTCTGTATTTAATTCACGTCTTTAAGAATTAATGGTAATTCTGCAAACTAAAGGACATAATCCTTGATTATTCGGTTTATTTTTTCGCAAAACGAATAACACTTTCACTTGATTAAAGTTCATTTTCAATATTTTTTTAGTTAAAAACATTGACGTAACAAACTGACTTACAATAAGTCCCCATTTTAAAAATGAAGATTTGAATTCCCCCTTTTTTAAAAATAATATTCCCCCGAATTTTACACCTTTTCCACCATAACTAACTTAGCATTTCATGTATTAAAAGTTGACAAAATGCTTTACAGTGGTACATAAACGAAAAAAGCCCTTACATTTCTGTAAAGGCTTTGTTGTTTTGCTCCCCCTCTTGGGCTCGAACCAAGGACCCTCTGATTAACAGTCAGATGCTCTAACCAACTGAGCTAAGGAGGAAACTTAGAATTTAAAAAATTTTGACTACTTGCGTAATTTGCTCCCCCTCTTGGGCTCGAACCAAGGACCCTCTGATTAACAGTCAGATGCTCTAACCAACTGAGCTAAGGAGGAAACTTTAAATTTTTAAGTTTCTAAAAACAATAAATAAAAGATTATTACTTGCGTAATTTGCTCCCCCTCTTGGGCTCGAACCAAGGACCCTCTGATTAACAGTCAGATGCTCTAACCAACTGAGCTAAGGAGGAAACTGTAACTTTTCAGTTTCTTTTTATTTGCAATAAATAAGAACGTGCTTTAGGCATTTTGCTCCCCCTCTTGGGCTCGAACCAAGGACCCTCTGATTAACAGTCAGATGCTCTAACCAACTGAGCTAAGGAGGAAGGTGTGTTACCTTTATTGCGATGCAAATATAGAACGATTTTTCATTTCTGCAAAGCCTAAGCCGAAAAAAAATGAATCTTTTTTACTTACCTACAATCGACTTATAAATATCGTTACCATTAGCAAATAAAAGCAATGCGATAAGTAAAACAAAACCAATTGTTTGCGCATATTCCATAAACTTATCACTTGGTTTACGACCTGAAATCATTTCGTATAACAAAAACATAACATGCCCACCATCTAATGCCGGAATAGGTAATAAATTCATAACCCCAAGCATAATTGACAACAAAGCAGTAATACTCCAAAATGCTTCCCAACTCCAAGTTTGAGGAAAAATATCAAAAATTGCTTTGAATCCACCAACACCTTTATACGCCCCAGTTTCTGGAGAAGCAATCATTTTTAATTGTTTTCCGTATCCAACCAATTTATCAACTCCTAATTGTAATCCAACCGGAATAGATTCTGCTAATGTATAATGATCGGTATTTAATTTAAACAACCCCAACTTTTCAGCATCGTTTAAATTAACACCCATTGCAAAAGCCATATTTAATTTACCCTCTGCATCAACTTTTAATTGTACATTTTGTTCTTTATTATCACGAACAATTACAGCATCAACCGTTTGTCCTTTATAAGCTTCTAACGCAGATTTAAATTCATCTGCATATTTTATCTCTTGTCCATTAAGTTGTTTGATAAAATCTTTTACTTGTAAAGTTTCAAAATTTGGTGACGTTTCATCGATTGCAGAAACAATTACAGGAATTCTAGGAATAACTAATCCACCTTCAGTTTTGTTTTTCATCAATTGGTCAACAAAATCAACAGGTAATTGGATCGTTTTTTGTTCACCGTTTCTATCAACCACTAATTCTTTAGCCGTAATTAACTCTGCATTAGCTTCGTTAAAACGATCTAACGAATGCCCATCAATCGAAATAATTTTATCACCTGATTGCATTCCAGCTTGTTCCAAAGGTTCTGAAACTACCCAAACACCATCTTTCAATTCTGAATTTGCAATGTATTTATCTCCGTAGAAATAAGTCATTCCAATATATATAACAAATGCTAAAATAAAGTTTACGGTTACTCCACCTAACATGATAATTAAACGCTGCCAAGCTGGTTTTGAACGAAATTCCCAAGGTTGTGGCTCTTGTTTCATTTGTTCAGTATCCATACTTTCGTCAATCATACCGGCAATTTTTACATATCCACCTAAAGGTAACCATCCAATTCCGTAAGTGGTTTCTCCGATTTTCTTTTTGAAAAGTGAAAATTTTACATCGAAAAATAAATAGAATTTCTCAACTCGAGTTTTAAATAATTTAGCAGGAATAAAATGTCCTAATTCGTGTAAAACGATTAATAAAGATAAACTCAGTAAAAACTGAGTTAATTTAATTACAATATCCATTCTAATAAATAAGATTTATTTTTAAGTTTAGCAAAAGTAAGATTTTAGTTCAACTATACGCCAAACTATTTTCAAACTATTACTTTTTTATAAATTTTTTATGAAATATCCCTAAATCAGTAGTAATTACAGCAATATAATTTCCGCTTGACAATTGCGAAACCTCAACAGGATTACTGACGTTTTTTAAAACCTTTTGTCCATTTACCGAAAAAACATCAATCGTTTGAATTTCGAAATCACCTTGTTTTTCAATAGTCAAAACATCAGAAACAGGATTTGGCGAAACTTGAATCGCATTTGAAAGTTTATCAAAAGAATCATTTCCTAAAGTATAAGATTCATTTTTGGTAATGATATCTTTATCTGGATTAATAACTACATTCGTCGGGACTTCAAATGGTAAATCTACAATAAACTCTTGATTGTTTTGGGTGTGATTTAAAACAACGGTTTCACTTTGATTATTTGTTCCAAAAAACTTAATTTTCACGGGCATTTCAAAAAACGAAACCGAATTATGCGAAGTAGTTTGTGATAAATTTACACGAACCTGATTATTTCCTAAAACCTGAACTGCAGCATTGTAAATTGGATAACCTTGACCATAAATCCAATCATTAAAAAACTCCGTCAAATCTTGACCCGAAACGGTTTCTAAATGTGTTTTTAATTGTGTTGTTATAGCAAAATCATAAGCTAAATTTGGGTCAGCTAAATAATTTTTCATTCCTTGGTAAAAATTAGCATCACCCAAAACGTAACGCAACATATGAACCACCATCGAACCTTTATCATAAGTCAACCTTCCGCTAAAAATACGGTCAGAATCTTCCGCTTGTGCATCTGTCAAATAAAGATTTCCTCCAGGCTGCGAAGTTATATTCTGAATTTTATTGCTTTTCCAATTTGTAAATGCGGTTTGTCCATCCAAATGTTCAAAAACCAATCCCGACATATATTCTGCGAATCCTTCATTTAACCAAATATCTTTCCAAGTTCCGCAAGTGATTTTATTTCCAAACCAATGATGTGCCAATTCGTGCGCAATTAAATCTCGAGAAAATCCTCCCATAAACGAAACCGTAGTATGCTCCATGCCTCCGCCCCATCCAAATTGTGCATGACCGTATTTCTCTTCATGAAAAGGATAAGTTTCAAACAAACTTTCAAACAAATTCATAATTGGTAGAGTAACTGCCACTTGATTTACCGCAGTATTGTAATTTTCAGGATATAAATAATTTACAATCGGAAAAGTATTTGGAGCTGTTCCAGCATTTTGAGTATAAACTTGATAATTGGTTACTGCAAAAGCAACTAAATAAGCAGGAATTGCATAATTATGTTGATAATGAACCGTTTTTGTTCCGTTATTATTGGTTATTTCAGAAATCTCCAATCCGTTTGCAACACCTTTATAAGCAGATGGCGCAGTAATGTAAAAATCAATATTTTCGATTTTATCTGTCAAATCCTGTTTACATGGCCACCAATCTCTAGCACCAAATGGCTCAGAAAGTGTCCACATAATCGGAGTTCCATTATGCTGACTTGTTGTAAAAGCTTCGTTTACATAAGTTGGCGCACCTGAATACGTAATTTCAACTTCGCCTTCTTGATTTAAGGCAACAGGATGAGCTAACTGAATTATCAATTCGTTATTTAACTGATTAAAAATAAGATTAGTTGTACCTTGTTTCACTGAAGAAACTACAAGCGGACTACTTAAATCAAAAACTACCGAATTCAAAGTTCCGGAAGTAGCTTTGAAACGAGAAGTAACTTTTCCAGAAACTGAATAAACAGCAGGATTTACGGTTAATTCGATTTTATGATAACGGATATCATAATTTTGCGTATTTGGATTGTATCGAAAAGCCATCTTTTTTTGCGCAGATTGCATTTCTCTTTCAATCATTTTTTGATAATCCGTATCTATGTGAGAAGTTTGTGCAAATGCAAATCCAGACGCAAACAAACAACAAACAAGTCCTTTTAATTTCATAACAGTTTGATATTTAATTCAAAAATAAATTATTTATTTTATTTAGAATTAAAAAAATGACTTTTGTAAAAATTTCATGAAATTAATCTAGACAATATAAAACAGTTTTAACCGCTCCGCCTGACTTTGAAGACACAAATTCATCTGGCTCTGTAAACAAATAATCGATACTTATTATATTAATTTTTTCAACAGCACCTGATTCGATTTCTATATCAGAAACATTTTCATTAGGTTTGACATCACCGTAATAAACATTCTCAAAATACAAATTTTTATTAGAGTTATTAATGATATAGTTAAACGAACCCATTCCAAATGAAATTCCGTCTCTTTCTGTCGGAAGCAAAAGTACTTCTTTAGAAAATTCATTACAATCTGTAATCGTATAAACGGTTGGTGTGTTCCAATTTATCGGAAATAAAATCAATAATAAAAAGTAAATAATATCATATTTATTATCTTGTTTTTTTACAAAACGCGCATAAAGCGGAAAAGCCATGATTGACGCTGCTATTATTGCAACTACAACATAATAAGTTGTTTCAGAAACTAACATATTTATCTATTATAAATGGTTACTAAATATTCTTGACCTAAAGTTTTTTCTTTTCTTGATGAAGTTTTAAATTCGATGTGTTTAGAAATTTCATTAATGATTTCTAAAAGCATTTTTTCGGGAACTGTTTTACCAATTACGGGGCAAAGTGTCACAAAAATTTGACCCGATTTCGAATAAATGGCTAAGGTTTTTCTAGGACCATCATTAAAAATAAGCATTCCGACTTGCTGAATATCAATTTGTGATTTTTTATGATTAATTTCAATATAAATTTTATCATTTTTTAATACAAAACTACCTCGGTCAGTCGCAAATCTTATCAAAAAAAGCACAGGAAATATGATTCCGATAGCTCCTAAAATAACTTTAAATTTAGTGCTTCCATTTTCTAAATAATCAATAATTTCGAAAAGGGAAAAAAAAGACAATAAGATTCCGAAAACAACAGTTAAATACACTATTGTAAAAATCAATCCTTTAACTCTATTCGCTTGATTAAATTCAATATTCATTGTTTTAATTTTAAATTACCTATAAATATATAAAAATTTAACATTTTACAAATCGTTTTGTATCAAAAATTCATATCGGAAATTATGAAATCAAAAATATTCAGAAATCATAAAGTGAAAGCCATTCTAATTTAGTAAATTTGCTATCTATAAAAAACTTTATTTTATTATGTTACAGATAGCATACATTAGAGAAAATCAAGAAAAAGTGGTTAAAGCACTTGCTAAGAGAAATTTCGATGCTTCGGAATTAATCGCATTAGTTGTGGAACTTGACGAAAAACGTAGAAGTACTCAAGTTGAATTAGATAACATTCTTGCCGAATCGAATAAGCTATCCAAAGAAATTGGTGAATTAATGAAAGTAGGTAAAAAAGAAGAAGCTGCTGCAATTAAAGAACAAACTGCCGATTTTAAAGAAACAACTAAAAATCTTACTGAAGTTTTAAATGCAGTAACCGAGCAATTAACTCAAGAATTATATAAATTACCTAATACACCGACAGAGATTGTTCCTGAAGGAAAATCTGCAGACGACAACTTAAACGTTTTCGAATCTGGAGAAGTTCCAACATTACATGAAGGTGCTGTTCCGCATTGGGATTTAATCAAAAAATACGACATCATCGATTTTGAATTAGGTACAAAAATTACTGCGCCAGGTTTCCCAGTTTACAAAGGAAAAGGAGCTAAATTACAACGTGCTTTAATTTCTTATTTCTTAGATAAAAATACAGAAGCTGGATATAATGAAGTTCAGGTTCCGCATTTAATCAACGAAGCTTCAGGTTACGGAACAGGTCAGTTGCCAGACAAAGAAGGGCAAATGTACCACGATGCTAAAGACGATTTATATTTAATTCCAACAGCAGAAGTTCCAGTAACTAACATCTATCGTGATGTGATTTTACAAGAAAGCGAATTGCCAGTTGCTGTAACAGGTTACACACCATGTTTCCGTAGAGAAGCAGGTTCTTGGGGAGCTCACGTTCGTGGATTAAACCGTTTGCACCAATTTGATAAAGTAGAAATTGTACGCATCGAACATCCAGAAAAATCTTATGAAGCTTTAGACGGAATGGTAGAACATGTAAAATCTATTTTAGACGAATTAAAATTACCTTACCGTATTTTGCGTTTATGCGGTGGTGATATGGGATTCACTTCAGCTTTAACTTATGATTTCGAGGTTTATTCAACTGCTCAAGAACGTTGGTTAGAAATTTCATCAGTATCTAATTTCGAAACATTCCAAGCCAATCGTTTAAAATTACGTTTCAAAGGTAAAGACGGAAAAACGCAATTAGCACATACATTAAACGGAAGTTCGTTAGCTTTACCTCGTGTTTTAGCTGGAATTTTAGAAAATTATCAAACTCCAGAAGGTATCGTAATTCCAGAAGTATTAAGAAAATACACCGGATTCGATATAATTAACTAACATAAAAAAACACCAATCAAAAGTTGGTGTTTTTTATTCAAAATACAAGCAATGATTATTTATAATATAACTGCAAACATCGACGAAAGCATTCACGAAGAATGGTTAAATTGGATGCAAAATGAGCACATTGCCAACATGATTGCTACAGGTAAATTTACATCGGCACGTTTGGTAAGAGTTTTAATTAACGAAGAAATGGGTGGCGTTACTTATTCGGTTCAGTATGCTTCTCCAAACAAAGAAACTTTAGATGCTTATTATAGAGAAAACGAAGCTGCATTAGATATGGAAGCTCGTAAACGATTTGCAGATAAAATGCTAACTTTCTGTACCGAATTAGAAATCATTAGCGAACACTAATCGCCTAAACAAACAAAATGGAAAAAGTAAGAGCAAAAAAACATTTGGGTCAGCATTTTTTGAATGACGAATCTGTCGCTAAAAATATTGCCGATGCACTTACGTTACAAGGTTATGACAAAGTTCTGGAGATTGGTCCTGGAATGGGGGTTTTAACCAAATATTTATTAGAGAAACCTATCGAAACTTTTGTGGTTGAAATCGATACGGAGTCTGTTGCTTATCTAGAAAAACATTACGAAAAACTTCATAATCACATCATTGGTGAAGATTTCTTAAAATACAATTTAAAGAAGATTTTCAATGAAGAACCTTTTGCGATTATCGGAAACTTTCCGTACAATATTTCTACACAAATTGTTTTCAGAACTTTAGAAATGCGCGATCAAATTCCTGAATTTTCTGGAATGTTCCAAAAAGAAGTTGCTGAACGTATTTGCGAAAAGAAAGGAAGTAAAACCTATGGAATTCTTTCGGTTTTATGTCAGGCATTTTATGATGTAGAATATTTATTTACGGTTTCTGAACACGTTTTTACGCCACCACCAAAAGTAAAATCGGGAGTTATGCGTATGATTCGTAAAGAAAATTATCATTTACCATGTAACGAAAAATTATTCTTTACCGTAGTAAAAACAGCTTTCAACCAACGAAGAAAAACGTTACGAAACAGCATTAAAAGTTTAATTAACGACGAAATCAAAGACGATGAAATCTTTAACTTACGTCCAGAACAATTAGGATTCGAAGAATTTATAACCATCACTCAAAAAATAGAAGCGTATGGAATTCAAAATCAGTAAGGAATTTATCACGGAAATTGAAACTTTAATTTCTGAAAAAAACGAGCAAGCGATACTTCAGCTACTCGAAGATATTCACTTTGCTGATATTGCCGAATTGATGAACGAACTGAAAGAAGCAGATGCAGGTTATCTGTTTAAACTTTTAGATTCAGAAGTCAGTTCAGAAATTCTTTTGGAGCTTGACGAAGAAGTTCGTGAAAAAATCTTAAGTGAACTTTCGGCTAAAGAAATTGCCGAAGAGTTAGATGAGATGGATACCGATGATGCGGTAGATATCATCTCTGAACTTTCGGAAGAAATGAAAGACGAGGTAATTTCTGAACTTGAAGATTTTGAACACGCCAAAGATATTGTTGAACTTTTGCGTTACGATGAAGATACCGCCGGAGGTTTGATGGCGAAAGAATATATTCAGGTGAACGAAAATTGGAATGTTTTAACGTGTATTCAAGAAATTCGTAAACAAGCCGAAAATGTTTCTCGTGTACATTCGATTTATGTGGTTGATGATGAAGACCGCTTAAAAGGACGTTTGTCTTTAAAAGATTTAATCACTTCTTCGACAACAACTAAAGTCATGGATATTTACATCCCAAAGGTTGATTCTGTTAAGGTTGATACTGAAGATACCGAAGTTGCTCGTATCATGCAAAAGTACGATTTAGAAGCCATTCCGGTTGTTGATGAAACCAATCGTTTGGTAGGACGAATTACCATTGACGATATCGTTGACGTGATCAAAGAAGAAGCTGACCGTGATTACCAAATGGCTGCTGGTATCTCACAAGACGTTGAAGCCGATGATAGCATTTGGGAATTGACCCGTGCGCGTTTACCTTGGTTATTACTTGCTTTAATTGGAAGTTTTGTAGCCGTAAACGTTTCACAAAGCTTTAGTGATGCTATGGAAAAATATAAAATATTATTTTTCTTTACACCGCTAATCGCCGCAATGGCAGGAAATGTTGGTGTACAATCGTCAGCAATTATTGTTCAAGGTTTAGCAAATAACACCTTAACAGGTTCGTTGTTTAAGCGATTAGCTAAAGAAATGTTACTAAGCTTATTCAACAGTACCATTTTAGCAGTCATACTTTTATTCGGAACCCATTTTTTAATGGAAACTTCTTACGAAATGTCCTTTACTATCGGAACCGCTTTGGTTATGGTAATGGTTATTGCAAGTTTAATCGGAACATTTATTCCAATTTTATTAAACAAATATGGCATTGACCCAGCAATTGCAACCGGACCTTTCATCACAACAAGTAATGACATTTTCGGAATTTTTATTTATTTTACAATTGCCAAATTATTCTTAGGATTTTAAATACAAAACGCTTCTCAATGGAAGCGTTTTTTTATTTAGTTGATTTTAATAAATGAATAAAACTTAAACAAATTTTAATCCATAGTCACTGTTTTTGTACATCCCCCTACAGTTCCTTTAGCACAAGCAGTGCAATACCAATCAGTGATTCCATCACTGGATTTTTCATGACGAGGATTACAACCTCTACTACAACCCGAACAAGTAATTGAACCAGAAAATAAATAATTTCCTTCAGGATAAAAAGAACCATTTTTTAAACTCAACGTTGTGGCTAATTTTATACTATTATCGTCAGTTTGAGCTAAAAGAAAATAGTATATATCACCAGCTCCATCAACTCGGTCCTGTAAAATTTCAAAACGTGTTAATCTGGCGGTGATTCCTTGCTTTGTTAATAACGCCTCGCCTGCTAATTTAATTTCATTAGTATCCATCGTAATAACATACTTACCGTCAGAAATTTTTCCAATTACATTTTGCGCTTGCACCGTTAATGTACAAGAAATTAAAAGTGCAAAAATTAAAAAAAGATTTTTCATAATTAAAATTATACCTTATTATTGATTCGAACAAACGAAAGGACGATAACTTTAGGTACAATTTTGGTTTTAAATTAAACGTACCGCCCTAATGATTATTAGTTAAATTCCAAAAACAATCAATGTCATAATAATAATAATAATAATATAAAACAATACTAATCAGTTAATTAGATTAAAAATCTAAATACATTATAAAAAACATTAAAGTAGCATTATATTAAAAAAATAACATTTTAAATCATCGTTAATTAAATTTTCTTTCAGATAAATTCACTTAAGCAAATTAAATATTTCTAAATAAAAAGACTTCGCTTTTTTAACTAAATAATCATTTCTAACTATTAGAGTATAAATAAAATGAAATTTTCATTACTTTTAAGCTGTAAAAATTCCGTCATGAAAATACTCCATTTAGATACCAATCACGAATTGATGCTTGAACAATTGGCGCAAGCAGGTTTTGAAAATCACGAAGATTATACCTCTCCAAAAGAAATAATCGAACAAAAAATAGCAACTTATGATGGAATCATTTTAAGAAGTCGTTTTAAAATTGACAAAACCTTTTTAGATGCCGCAACCAAACTAAAATTCATTGGTCGCGTTGGTGCAGGTTTAGAAAACATCGATTGTGAATATGCGCAAAACAAAGGAATTAAATTGATTGCCGCACCAGAAGGAAACAGCTCATCGGTTGGTGAGCACGCTTTAGGAATGTTACTTTGTTTGATGAATAAACTTAATTTAGTAGACCAAGAAGTAAGAAACGGCATTTGGTTACGCGAAGAAAATCGCGGTTTTGAAATCGAAGGTAAAACCGTTGGAATCATCGGTTACGGAAACATGGGTAAAGCATTTGCGCAACGTTTACAAGGTTTTAATTGCAAGGTTATTTGTTATGACATCAAAACTAATGTTGGTGATAAAAATGCTCAACAAGTTTCATTACAAGAATTATTCGAACAAACAGATATTCTGAGTTTACATACACCACAAACGTCTGAAACGTATCATTTAATCAATGAGATTTTTATATCGAATTTTAAAAAATCGTTTTGGTTTGTGAATACCGCACGCGGAAAATCGGTTGATACCGCAGCTTTGGTTACTGCTTTAAAAAACGGTAAAATTTTTGGAGCTGCTTTAGATGTTTTGGAATACGAAAAATCGTCGTTTGAAAATATGTTTTCTGAAAACGAACTTCCGGAACCTATGCAATATTTAATCACCGCAAAAAACGTGTTACTTGCACCTCACATTGCCGGCTGGACAATTGAAAGCAAACGCAAACTAGCACAAATAATCGTCGATAAAATTTTAGCCGATTTTAATTAGAAGCTCTTTCCAGCTCTCCGCTATATCTTTTACTTTCTGAGAAAAGCAAAAGGATGCCGCTACAATCTGGGCTAAAAGATAAACCTGCAAAGTATCAAATTTTACATTTAAATCATAAAAAACTCCGACAATGTTTTAATTTTGTCGGAGTTTTTTATTTACAATCAGTTGATATTATTTCTTAATAATTTTCGAAGTTTTAATTCCGAATTTTTCAAAATGAATTTGCACTAAATAAGTCCCAGCACTTAAATTTGACATATCAATTTGATTTAAATTAGTTGTTTCAACTTTAATTTCTTGACCTAATAAATTAAACACTTTTACTGCATTAATTTTTTCTACTGTATCAATGTTCAACAAATCTGAAGTTGGATTAGGATAAACACGTAAATCAGAAACTGAGAAATTATCAACACTTGCAGTTGCATCATCATAAAGAACCGCTAATGGCAACCCTTCGCAATCATTCAATGTTTGAGTAACATAATATGTAGTTCCTAAAACCAATGGAGTTGTTAAAGGCAATTCGTTAATACCATTCGCATCAGAATAAAACTTTAAAGCAGTTCCAGTCACAACCAAATCTGCTAAAGTTTCGTAAGTGGCATTAAACTGAGTTGTTTCACCTGTTGGCATTGCAGTTTCACAAATTGAGAAAGAAACATTATCTAAATAAAAGAAATTTCCTGCACCCATATTAATGGTTCGTTGCCCTTTGAATTTCACACGATTCGTTCCTGCTGGTAAAGTTAAAGTTTTTGATTCCCATTGTGCTGCAGTTGGATTAAAAACCGAATTAGCAGTAAATCCAGCAGTATTTAATTCACCATCTAAACCAATCAACATTTGATTGAAAGGTAAAAAAGTAGTTCCACCATCAGTAGAATATTCAAGCTCAATATAATCTTCTGCATATTCAGTAAACGGCAAAGCGGCAGGAACCGTCTTTTTTACAGCTCCAGCAAAATCAAAAGAAACTTTTAATTTAGCATCAGGATTTACCAAAACAGGCGATCTTAAATCAAATTCTGTAAAGCCAATATTAGCAAAGAAATTATAAACCAATGATCCAGATGTAGATGCGTTTGGTGCTTCAAAAGCACTTGTAGCGGTATTATGGAACATGATTACCTGATCATTCGGTGAAGCCACATACCAAGTTGATGGAATTGAACCAGTAAACGGTTCAGAATACGGTAAAGCTTGCTGTGCATTCATATTGTTTGTCATAAAAACAATTAATGCTAAAAAAGAAAAGTTACGTAATTTCATATCATTTAGTTGAATTAAAATTTAACATAAAGTTAATATTTTTACAAAACATCAAATATATTTATGTAAAAAATTATTATATTTTTTTTAATCTTAAATTATATAAATAAATATCAATTAAAAACCAATAGCTCCTCCTTTCGACGGAATGACAAAAAAAGAAAAACGCTGTCATTCTATGTTTGCAAATAGTTATTTTTAAATATTGTAAATCGAGAAAGAAAAGAAAGGGTAAAGAAGTAAGACTATTGATTGTCATTTGTCATATAAGACCGTTCAGAATGTTAGTTCCTTTACCCTTACTACAAAATTTGGACAGAACATTAGGTTATAAAGCCTGTATTTAGAATAGGTAAATTAGTGTAGTAATTTCTTTTCTGATAAAACATTTTATGTATGTGTAAAATTATTGGAATTGACATTAGCAAACAAACTTTTGATGTAAGTTTTAAGCGAAAAGAACGATGGGATTATTTTGTTTTTCCTAATGAAGAAAAAGGATTTAAACAGTTGTTAAATTTGATAGAACAAGTAGATTGGGTTGTTATGGAGGCTTCGGGCAGTTATTATTTCCCATTAGCTACTTTTTTAAGCAGTCGGAATATTAAAGTTTGTGTAGAAAATCCTTTGGTGATCAAGCGTTTTAGTCAGACAATGCTTTATCGTGCTAAAACGGACAAAAAAGACGCAAGAACAATAGCCGAATATGGTGAAAAGTATGACTTGAAACAGTGGGAACAAGAAAGTGAAAATTGTACGAAGCTTCGACATTTATACACACGAGTTGAACTGTTAAATAAACAAATCCAACAAAACAAACGCCAATTAGAAGCCTTTGAAAGCAGTGGTTCGTTAGACAAATTTTTAGAAAAGACTATAAAAAAAGATCTTTCCAATCTTGAAAAAACCAAACATAAAATCGAAGTAGAAATGGAACGATTAGCAAAACAGCAATACGGTCAGACTATCGAGAATATTGAGAGTATTCCAGGCATAGGTAGAAAAACCGCAATGATGCTATCTTTGATAACCGATAACTTCAAGAAGTTTGAGAATTATAAACAGCTCATCGCTTATGTAGGGTTTAGTCCCAGAATATATCAAAGTGGAACCAGTGTAAAGGGAAAAGGACATATTTGTAAAATGGGTAAAGCACAAATCAGAAAGTTGCTTTATATGTGCAGTTGGTCAGCTAAACATTGTAACAAAACTTGTAAAGAAATGTACGACAGATTGAAAAGCCTTGGAAAACCAGAAAGAGTAATTAAAATAGCTATTGCAAACAAACTATTAAAACAAGCGTTTGCAATAGCTAAAGCGAATGGTAAATATCAAGAAAATTATTGTTAAAATAGTTGCATAGAAACACAGAACATTCTGAGCGAAGTGAAACGTAGTCGAAGAATCTTACTTTGAGATTCCTCCTTTCGTCGGAATGACAAAAAAAAGTCGGAATCAATGACAATAAAACACGATATCTTTCTGAGCGAAGTGAAACGAAATCGAAGAATCTTACTTTGAGATTCCTCCTTACGTCGGAATGACAACAAAAAAAGTCGGAGTTAATGACAATTAAATTAGTGACGAAAAAGCTTACTTCTTAATGAAAACCCCGACAAAGTTTGAAACTCTGTCGGAGTGAAATGAGTTTTTCCGATCATTAAATTGAAAATAAAATTCAAAAACTATAATTTATACTGAACAGAAAACAAGAAAACACGCGGTAATACATAAGTATTTGTATTAACAATCTGAAAATCAGAAAACGAAACATTATTAATCAACCCTGTGTTAAACAAATTATTTCCCTGAAGCATAAATAACCACGGACTGTTTTCTTTTTTGTAATCTAACGAAACATTGGCTTGTTCAAATTTTACATTCGAAGTATTGTATTTAGAAATGTTGTAACTGTATTTCCCTTTAAAAGTAAAATTTTTCAAGAACTTATAATCCATTCCAAAACTGATATTATCAGAAGTTGTTTCAGAATCGTACGATGCTTTTAACTGCGAAAAACTCTTATCATAACTTATTCTAAAAGTTGGAATTTCTTTATGAAAAGTACGAACCGAAACGCCAATCGATTGATTGTTATTTTGTGTTGGAATATCAACATTATTCGTGTTTTGAACGTATTTATTAAAACTCAAACTTCCGTTAAAACCAAATTCCCATTTTTTAACACGCTGCGAAAAACTTCCGTACATGCTCCATCGTTCATCCGGATTATTGGTCATTACGGTTTTGTAAAACAAATCGGTATTGGTAACCTCAACTTGATTGCGCACGGTGTTATTTTGTTTGTTGTAATTAATCGAAGCCCAAATACTTGAACCTTGATACATATTAAATTTTCTATAACGTAAACTCAAATTGTGATAACGCATGCTTTGCAACAAGGCATTTCCTTGATAAATAGAATTGAACGAATAAATCTGGTATCGATTAGCATAACTATTTGCATCTAAAAATTGGTTAGATAAACTGTAATTAAAATTTAAACTTTCTGACTTGTTAAATTCGAATTCTGATGTTACGGTTGGTTCCAAAAACCATTTGTTAAACGTGCGATTATCAGCAATTTGTTTGTTGCGTAAATTGTAATTATTAAGTTGTAAACCAAATGTAGTGGTTAACTTTTTGTACAACAATTTATATTCTAACCCTAAAAACGAATTAAATAACTTATAATCTAAATCGTTACCGAAACCTGCATCAAATAAACTTTCGGTTTGGTTGTTAATTAATTGATTATTTTCTGAAAACATTTTGGTTAAATTGGCATTTAAACCTAATGTTGTATAAATATGATGTCGTTTTCCTGCAATCCAGAAATGTTTAAAACTGGTTTGAATTTGATTATTTTGAATCTTTTCAATTTGTTGCAATAAATAAAAATCGGCAGTTTGCAACGGAATATATTCTCCTAAAAAAGGTTGGTCTGCTCCCCATTGAAACGTTGGCTTTTCGTTAGAATAATTATGACTCAAAGCAAACGAACCTTTGTGTTTTTTATTGAATGTTTTTTGATATTCAAACAATTGTGCAATCGCAAAATTATCAGCTTCTGAATGCGTTTGAAATACCGTTTCTCTTAAATTATTTTGAGTTTGTATGCTGTTGTTTTTATTATTATTTGATAAGGAAGTTTGAAAATTATAACTGTAATTCGTGGTTTTATTCTGACGGAAGTCTGCAGAAATTCGACCAGAAACCAAACTAGATTTTGCTTTTCCAAACGTATTTCTATTTTCAAAACTGATCTCGTTTTCTTGTAAATACTCAATTGATTGGTCACTTTGCGAACGAATCCAATTTTTATTCGCTAAAACAAAAGCTTTCACATCCCAACGTTTATCAAACGAATAACGAAAATCGGATGCTAAAAACTGATTTTTATTTTCGACAACATGGGTATTTGGTGAAGTGTAATTATATAAAATTAATTAAAGAATTGCTGTTTTTTAGATAGGCACTTTTAAAACCTTCAAACCTTGCAATATCACCATAATCTAAAACCTGACCACCATAATTATTAACGTTTAAGATGGCGCTCCAATTTATTTTTGGCGCGTAATAAAACAACGCTGCATGCGTTTCGTAATATTTGTTGTTTCCATAACCCGCTCGAAGATCACCAAAAACAAACTGTTTTTTATCTTCTTTCAGTTTGATGTTCATTGCCAAATCATCAGAACCCGAAACTTCTTTCATGTGTGCGACTTCGGTAAAATGATCGATAACTTCTACTTTATCGACCGCATCGGCAGGAATGTTTTCTACACCAATTTTGGTTCCACCACCAAAAAAACTTTTGCCTTCGACCATAAATTGGGTTACGGTTTTACCTTGCACTTTTACTTGACCGTTTTCTGAAACCTCAACACCCGGAAGTTTTTCTAATTGTTCTTTAAGCTTACGTTCGTTACCATTTGCAAAAGCAGCAACATCAAAAATAAGCGTATCTTTTTTTACGATAACCGGTTGATAATCGTATTCAATAACAATTTCTTCTAACTGCGTTTCTTGTTGTTCCAATACAAAATCGTAGGTTGTTATTGGGTTTTGACTCAAATAAGTGATTTTCTCACCAAGAAAACCAATATAGTTTACTGTGATTTCGTAATCGGTTTCTTTTTCAAGTTCTAGTTTATAACGTCCTAAATGATCGGCAATTGCAAACTTCATCCCTTTTTTGCCACCCAATGGTTTTGCCATTACGTTGGTGTTTTCTAAGGGTTGTTGGTTTTGGTCTTTTACAGTACCAACCAGCGTTTGCGCTTGTAGTTGTAATGTAAAAAAGAAAAATAAAAGTTGGAAGATTTGTAACTTCAAAGTTTTGTATTAATTATTTGATTTAAAATCAGGAAACATTTCAGGATTATCTTTTTTAGCTTGTTCTAATTTTTTTTGAAATTCTTCGATAGTAAGTATTGGAAGATTAGGAATTTCAATTTTTTCAGTTTAATTGAATATGATATTTGTAGCCAAATAAGCTATATGTTTTTCATGTAATTCCAATACTGCTCCTGGTAAATTGTTGTAATTTTTAAAACCTGCTTCAATTGGTATAGCTGGGCAATACCAAACTGTTACAGGATAAAAGCTACCTTTTGAATTTTCAATGCTTTTCAAAACTGCCTTGTAGCATAAATAATTGCCAATTTCTTTAGTTTCATCTAAAAAATCCCATACATAATTATCTGTAATATCTAGTAAATAATCTACATTTTTTAATAAAAAATTTTGATTTTGGTATGAAAATGTCGTCTTATTATCGAAACTATGATATTGAGGATAAAATAAATTTATTAATGAATACAAAGTTGGATCAATTTCCGAATCATTAATTAAATAAGATGAAGAAACGCTGTCATATTTTTCAAAAATTAATTGAGTATTTTCAGCGTTAAAGTTCAATCTAAAAAATATTGGACTATCAGTATTTTTAAAATTTTCTTCTACAAGTTTTATATCGTAAATAATTTTGATATTATTTGTTTGTGCATTACTTATAAATAGAATAAAAAAAGTGAATATAAATATTGTTTTTTTCATGTTTTTGAATGAATTAGAGGGCATGTTTTTATGCCCTCATGTTTTTTATTACTTTTTTTTAGGATTCATACAACCTGTATAAGTTGCTAAATAAAGGTTTTGATATGTTGTTAGCCCATTAGATTGCATGGTATTTTCAATACCAAACTCTCTTAATGTATTAACTGCTGCATTTGCCGCATTACCACATCTAACACTTAACTCTACAACAGGTGTGATAGTTGATGGTTGCTGTTGAATTGACCCATTTTTTCCATCTTGAGCATTCACTAAAGTAAAAGAACCAACTGTTATTATTAAGGTTAAAATTTTTTTCATATGAAACTTATTTAGATATTACATTCGGATTTTTAGTTCCTTTCCAACTTAACATACAAGCATTAAAAGTATTAATAAATATCGCTTCACTTAAATATTGTCCATTTGAATTTTGAACATTCTCAATTCCTAACTCATTTAATTCAGTTGCTGCTGCGCTAGCTGCTCCCAAACAATAATAAGGTAAATACGTTATAGGTATATATAAATCTTGAGCCTTTGATGAGCTCGCAAACGCTACCATTGCGATAGCAGAAAATATCATTTTTTTCATTTTATAAAAATTTAGGTTAGATAGGTTTATTCTTAAAGTCGTAACCTAAATACACCGACTATCTTAATTTTTTCCGGAAATTTCAGATAGCCAATAATAATTATAATAATAATAATAATAATAACACAAAACAATGTTTTTTAGTTACTTAGGTAAAAATCACTGTTTTCGGGGATGTTTTTAACTTGTTGTTGTAAGGCAAAAAAAATGAAATTGGTTTCAAGGTTTGTTTTTATAAAAATCTTCAAATTCGTTTTTTAAAAAAGGAGCTTGAATTCTATCAAATTCTTTATCATCTATATCTTCTCCTACTATATTTGTGTCAACAAACATTTCGTTACAATCAGAATAAGAAATTTTAGTTAATCCCAATAAAAAATAGGTATCATATTGTACTTCTACTATTAAACCAGGTAAATTTGAAAAGAAACCTGGACCATATTGTATATTTATTTCTGGCGCAAACCAAGCAGTTACATTTCTTGTAGTAAACTCACCTTTTGTTGTTAAACCTGAATAACTTGAAGTAGCTTTAAAACATAAAAAATCATTAATCATCTTTGATTCATCATGAATTACCCATTTTAAATTGCTCTTGTTTACAACATATTTTTTTGCTGGTATGATATACATAAATTCACTGTTATTAAATTTAAATAAATCTTCATTTTTTGAATATAAAACAGGATTGTCGCTAATGCAATTTCTCGAGCCAAATTTGTAGAACCTTCAAGTTTTTTTATTTCATAAAGAGAATAATTTTGATTAAAGTGTAAACTTATTTCGATCAATTCACTGTCAGCTCGCAAAATATCAAACAATGGAGACTGAGTATCTTCCGAATCTAAAATTTTAAAATCATAAGTTGCAATTCCGCATTTTTGTGAAAAACAGATAAAGAAATTTAAAAAAACATCACCACTAAAAACTTCATATTTCAAATAAATTAGTTTAATTCATAACTAAAAAAACAAATATTTATTATATAATATGTTAAAAATAAAATATCTTTATTAAAAAAAGACATGAAAAGCAACATCTATAAATTACTAATTTTACTTATATTTTCGAGTTGTAACAACGCAACAAAAAAAATCAATGTTGTTGTTCCGAACGAAACGCTAATTGTTTCAAGCAAAGGAAAATTGATAAATTTCAATCTAGAAACCAAAAAAGTGAATTGGGAATATGCCTCAAAAGAAGATGTTAACCAAGGTTTAAACAGAAATTTATTTTCTTACGATAGCGAAAATATTTATCTTCCGTTTGAAAGTGGTCGGTTTATCTCAGCTCAAATAAACTCTGGAAAATTAAATTGGATTCATGCGCCACATGATTTGAGTACTTTCAACGAAATTTCGTATGCAACAATAAATGAAAATTGTGAGACCATATTAAACGAAAGTATAAACGAGAGTTCCATTTTTATGAGCCAACCTTTAATCTATAACGATTTCGTTTACATTGCTTCGTGCAAAAGAGATTATCAAAACAGATCCAAATTTTACATTATCAACAAGAAAGATGGAAAGATAAATTTTGTGGACGAAAATTCAACTTTCTATAATTTTTTTAAACCTGTAGAAAGCAACACGAATATTTATATAACCTCAGCTGTTTATTTAGACAAGCACTATAAAGAAGGAACTCTGGCAAGTAACGGTCTGTATGAAGATGCTGCTTTTGAAAATCCGCTTTACATTCAAATTCAATCTAATGAAAATCGTTTGTTTTTTGGCGATGAAATGGGTGTTATTTATGCTTTAGCAACTAATGAAATAGGACTGGCAAAAGGTGGCGATATTACTGATCCAACTAACAATTTTATCGATAGAACAGATTTGTTTGAATGGAAATATAAATCAACCAAATACAGATATTTAGCTAACTATAATACCGAATTAACCAAAGATTTTTATATTGTAAATCTTAGATCAGAAAACGATTCAAAAGACGCAATTATTGCTTTGAATATTGATAATGGAAATGAAGCTTGGATTTTTGAACACAATGAAGCCATCGAAAATTGGCAACTCACTAAAGATAAAATTACTGCATTTTCTAAAAACAAAATTTTTATGATTGATCTAAATGGTAAATTAATTTTTGAATTAGAAACTTCAGATTCAAATCTAAATCCAATCTCGAATATTGAAATCAATAAAAACAACAACCTGATTTATCTTTCGTTAAACGGAATTGTTGAAGTTGATTTGCAAACCAAAAAAATGGAATTAATCATTCCGTATGTTTCAAAACCGAATGAAATAGAAAAAAATCAAATCAAATATTTTCAATAAAAAAACGAGCTTGATTATTTTTCTCAAGCTCGTTTTTATTATAATAAGATAGCATTAAAACAATACAATTTCATTAACTACTATCTCTGTAACATAACGTTTATTTCCATCTTTATCTTCGTAGTTACGATAGGTTAACTTTCCTTCGATTGCGATCTCTTTTCCTTTTTCTACGAATTTTTCAATGATTTCTGCAACTTTTCCCCAAGCAACCAAATTGTGCCATTGGGTAGTTTCAATCTTTTCATTTTTATCGTTATAATAAACTTCATTTGTTGCTAAAGTTAAAGTTGCAACTTTTTTTCCACCGTCAAAATTTTTAACTTCTGGATTGTTTCCTACGCGTCCTATTAATCTTACGCTGTTTCTTAAAGTACTCATGGCATATAAATTTAAAATTAAACATTCGATTTGTTTCTGGAGCAAAGTTGCAACACTTATCAAATTATAATCGGTAAGTAATCATTTAAAATCGATTGTAAGCGTTTGTTGTCGCTTATTGGTCGCTAAACCATTGACGCAACCTCAGTATAAATCAATAAAATCAAGACTAAAACTTTTAATAAAAAATTATCTAAACTTGTACTTGATAATGGTTATTTTTGTAAAAAATTAAAAAATGGTAACTTCAAAATTTTCTAATACCGCATATTTTTATAGCATTTTAGTAATTTCATTTCCTGTTATTTCTGCCTATTTAGTCCGAAAAGTTCTTAGCTTTACGAATGGTGATTATAACTGGCAAATAATTCTATTTTTAATTTTTGCTGTACTTTTAATTTTAGCCGTTGTTATTTGGGGTTTTTTTGTTGAAATGAACATCCGAATGGCAAAATTCGTTTTAAACGAAGAAAAGATTGTGATGAAACAATTATTAGGTATCGGAACGCAACGTCAACATAATTGGAAAGATTTACAAGGTTTTGTAATTCGCGATTTTAAAGTTAGAGGACAACATCAAGAACATTTATATTTAATCAAAAATAATAAATCGGTTGCTGTAATGTCGAGCTTATATATGAAAAATTATATGGAAGTTCGAACAGAAATCATGAAACATTTACAACTTTTAAATTAGTAAAACATCGAGCGAGTTAATGACTTCGCTTTTTTTATTTTAAATTGAAATTAGTTTTGTATTTTTAAAAGAAAAATGAGTAAAATTTGCTTAGAATGTGGCGATAAAATTATTGGTAGAGAAGATAAAAAATTTTGTAACGATGGTTGTAGAAATTCATACAACAACAAACAAAATAAAGATGCTACCAATTTAATGCGTAATATCAATAACCGATTACGCAAAAATTATCGTATTCTTTGCGAATTAAATCCAGAAGATAAAACAAAAACTACACGCACAAAACTTCTTCAACTGGGTTTTGAGTTTGAATATTTTACTTCAATTTACACAACAAAAACCGGAACCACATATTTTTTTGTTTACGACCAAGGTTATATGCCGATAGAAAATGATTGGTTTATCGTAGTAAAACGCAATTCATAAAAAATGTTTTCAAATTTATTAGCTTTTCATTCGTTGTTTCGTTGGTTGGTTATAATTCTCTTACTAATCACAATTGCACTTTTTACTTACAAATATTTTACAAAAGAAACTTTCTCTATAAAAAATTACCGTTTACTACAAATCACATGTTGGATTTTAAATGTACAATTAGTGATCGGAATTTTGCTTTTCTCAAAAAGTCAATTGGTTTATTTACTTTGGGACAATTTTCAAGAAACCGTAAAAATGCGTCAACCTCGCTTTTTCGGACTCGAACATCCTTCAATGATGCTTTTAGGAATCATTTTGTTTAATTATTTTACATTTAAAGTTCGAAATAAAATCAATACAACAAAAGCGGTAACTTATTTCTTAAAACGATTTATTATCATATTAATCATTATTTTAAGTTCCATTCCGTGGTCATTTTCACCATTAACTAATCGACCAAATTTTCGAGATTTTTATTTAACCAATCTTTAGTAAAATAATCTCTTTCTTTAAATCGAATTTTAGTAATTTAGATAAAACGAAGAAAAAAAATGGAAAGAGAAATTAATAAAGTTGAACTACGAAATCTTGAAATCGAAGATTACATCGAACTTAAAAAATCGATGGTTGAATCTTATGTTGACGAAGATGTCGAAGATTTATATTGGAAAAAGGAAGAAATTAAACGTTTACTAAAAATATTTCCGGAAGGACAAATTGTAATTGTAGTTGACGATGTTGTAGTTGGTGCTGCACTTTCTTTGATTGTCGATGAAACTTTAGCGCTTTCAAACCATAAATACAATGATATTGTTACTGATAGCAAATTCAAATCACACAAAGAAGATGGCGATGTTTTATATGGAATTGATGTTTTTATAAATCCGGAATATCGTGGTTTGCGATTGGGTCGTCGTTTGTACGATGCCCGTAAAGAATTATGTGAAACGTTGAATCTAAAGTCCATAATTTTTGCAGGACGAATTCCAAATTATCATAATTATTCTTCGGAATTAACTCCAAAACAATATCTAGAAAAAGTAAAAAATACAGAAATTCACGATTCGGTTATTTCTTTTCAAATAAATAACGACTTTCACATCAAACGTATTCTGCGAAATTATCTCGAAGGTGACCACAGCTCTAAAGATTACGCGGTTTTATTGGAATGGAATAACATTTCGTACGAAAAAACACCAACTTTAATCAACGCTAAAAAAAGCGTGGTTCGTTTAGGTTTGATTCAATGGCAAATGCGTTCGTTAAATAATTTAGAAGAATTTTTTGACCAAGCCGAATTTTTTATCGATGCCGTTTCTGGTTACGAAAGTGATTTCGCTTGTTTCCCAGAATTGTTCATCGCACCACTGATGGCAGATTATAATCACATGACCGAGTCTGAAGCCATTCGTGAAATATCAAAATTTACAGAACCGATTCGAAAAAAATTCCAAGAATTTGCCATTGCACATAACATCAACATCATTACCGGAAGCATGCCTTATTTAGACGACGAAGATGAAATGTTGTATAATGTTGGTTTTCTTTGCAAACGCGATGGCTCATCAGAAATGTATCGCAAAATTCACATTACACCAAACGAGCGAATGTATTGGGGAATGCAAGGTGGAAACGTGATTCAAACCTTTGATACCGATTGTGGTAAAATTGGAATTATTATTTGTTACGATGTTGAGTTCCCAGAACTTTCACGCTTAATGGCAGACCAAGGAATGGAAATTTTATTTGTTCCGTATTTAACAGATACGCAAAATGGATATACTCGAGTTCGAAATTGCGCACAAGCACGTGCCATTGAAAACGAATGTTATGTAGCCATTACAGGTTGTGTTGGAAATTTACCGAAAGTAAATAATATGGACATTCAGTTTGGACAAGCCGCGGTTTTTACTCCATCTGATTTTGCTTTTCCTACAAATGGCGTAAAAGCCGAAGCAACTCCGAACACAGAAATGACGTTAATTGTCGATGTTGACTTAAATTTACTGAAAGAATTACATGAACACGGAAGCGTACGAATTAAAAAAGACCGACGTACCGATTTATACAATCTAAAAGCTAAATGAAAAAAATAAGTATTCTTGGTGGCGGTTGGTTGGGATTTCCGTTAGGAAAAGAATTAGCCAAAAAGCATCAGATTAAAATAAGTACGACATCAGAAAATAAATTAAAACTTTTTTCTGATGTCGATCTGTCAGGATTTTTGATGAAAGTTCCGACTGAAAATGAAAAAACAATTTCTGATTTTTTTAATGATTGTGAGATTTTAATTGTTACCATTCCACCAAACAGAAAAAATTCTGAAATGATGGAATACGTTTCTAAAATGAATTGGATTATTGAGCAAGCAGAAAAACATCAAATCAAAGAAATTATTTATACCAGTTCTACATCAGTTTATGATGGATTAGAAAATGAAGTTGATGAATCAGTAATTTTAAAAGAAGATAATCTCAGAGCAAAAGAAATTATCATCAATGAAGAAAGCTTGCTTAAAAACACAAATTTCAACGCAACGATTTTACGATTAGGTGGATTATTCGGCGAAGAAAGACAACCTGTGAAATTTTTAGCTAAAAAAGAAAGTAACGAAAACGGAAACGAACCAGTAAACATGTTGCATTTGTATGATGCTGTTGAGGCTATTTCCAATATAATCAATAAATCTATCAAAAACGAAATCTATAACTTGGTTTATCCACAATACGATTCCCGTGAAGTTTTTTACAACAAAGCAGCTCAGAATTTAGGATTAAAATTAGCTCCTTTTAAGAAGGTCGAAAATCCAAAAAACAGAATAGTTTCAAGTAAAAAATTTCAAAATAGTTTTGGATTTACCTTCAAACATTTTGAATAAAAACACCCACCTATTTCTAGATGGGCATTTCCCTTATAAAACATAATAAAAACACTACTTTTTAATAGTTTGTAGACAATTATTAATTATCAACTGAAACAAATATATAAATATTTTAAAATATTAACTACAAAAAAACATATTTAAAAATTTTAATATAATATTTTTACAAATAAATCAATATAAAACTTAAATTATTAAATTATCATCTAAAATTCTCAAAAAAACATAAAACAATTCTAATGAATAAAAACTTTTCTTGAATTAAATCAAATTGAATTTTTTATTTAAATAATAAAAAAACTAATTGTTGTTTACATTAGGTTTTAATTGTCATTTCGACGTTAGGAGAAATCTCTTTAACTAAGATTCTTCGACTTTGTTTCACTTCGCTCAGAACGACATTGCATTTTTTCTGTCATTAATTTCGTTCAGTTCGCAAGCTCGAGTCCGACGTCAGGAGGAATCTCTTTTAAATATAATAAATTAGATTTTCGAAAAATCGTATTAACAAAAACTCCGACAGCGTTTTAAACACTATCAGAGTTTAAAGTATAATTTAATTAAAATCCAAAAACAGTTTTTCTGATGCTTAAAAAGCATTTTGTTCTTTTAATTCTAAAATAACTTCATTTATTGTTTTACCATCTAAATTAGGGCTTCCTTTTCCTCGTCCTCTAACATGCCATAAAAAATGGGTCATTCCAGAATCATCAACTCTCCCTTTTTAATACTCACTTATTATTAGTTTTAATAACTTTTTTCCTTTTTTAGTTCTGTAATTAAAATGTGTAGTAGTGCTAATAATTCCAATTTTTAAACTATCATTTTTCCATTCTCTTGTGTCAAAATCTATAAAACCATATTTTTTAACAATATTATATATTTTTTCAAAATTTATAGAATCTGTATGGTTTATTTTTTTCCATTGATCGTCATGTTCCTTTTGAAAACTTTTCTGTTCTGTAACACTTAGTTTTTTAATCTGATCGTCTATATTTTCAAAATTAAGATTGAGATTTTCAGGAAAATAATCTAAACCTAATTTATCTATGCTATCAACTACAGTTTGAAGGGTTCTTAAATTGTATTTATAATATATGGGTGTCAATTCTTTTCTAACCTTTTGGTCTTGTTCATTTATCTTTGTTAGTTCGTTATAAATTGCAACAGTATCTCTTTTAAAGAGATAATTTTTACAACAACTTAAAAATAAAAAGCAGCTAATAATTGTAAATATTTTTTTCATTTGATTGAATTATAAGTGTTTTGTTAAATTACAAAAAAACTAATTGATAATTAATTGTTTTAATATATTTAAACAAAAACTCCGACCGCTGTTTAAACGCTGTCAGAGTTTGAATCTTTGTTATTAATATATTAAATCACCATCGTTAACTGCAAACGTTTTTTAGCCACATCAACTTCTAAAACTTTTACTTGTACGTGTTGGTGCAATTTAACCACTTCGTTTACATCACTGACAAAACCATCTTTAAGTTGGGAAATATGAACCAAACCACCTTCTTTAATTCCTATATCAACAAAACAACCAAAATTGGTAATATTGTTGACAATTCCGTTGTAAATGTTTCCAACAACTACATCGTTGATAGTTTTTAAATTGGCATCAAACTCTAATACTTTTGCATTTTTACGTGGATCGATTCCTGGTTTTTCTAACTCTTTCACTAAATCTTGTAAGTACAAAATTCCAAAATCGTTAGAAACATATTTCTGTAAATCAATTTGAGTGATTTTCTCTTTATTTCCGATTAAATCAGTTAAAGAAACTTTTAAATCTTTTGCCATCTTTTCAACCAAAGCATAAGCTTCTGGGTGAACCGATGAATTATCTAACAGATGTTCGGCATTAAAAATTCGAACGAAAGCAGCTGCTTGTTGATAGGCTTTTTCACCCAAACGAGGTATTTTTTTCAATTGCTTTCTGTTGGTAAAAGCACCATTTTCTGCACGATAAGTCACAATGTTTTCGGCCATTTTCTCACCAATACCCGAAACGTAACTCAATAACGATTTACTTGCAGTATTTAAATTCACACCAACCTTATTTACCGAACGCATTACCACAGCATCTAACTCGTTTTTCAACAATGTTTGATCCACATCATGTTGGTACTGCCCTACTCCAATCGATTTTGGATCAATCTTTACCAATTCTGCCAACGGATCTTGTAAACGACGACCAATAGAAACGGCTCCACGAACCGTTACATCGTAATTTGGAAATTCATCACGTGCAATTTTAGATGCCGAATAAACCGAAGCTCCTGCTTCACTAACCACAAACACTTGAATAGGATTATCAAAAGCTATTTTTTTTATGAAAAACTCGGTTTCTCTTGAAGCTGTTCCGTTTCCGATAGCAATTGCATCAATCTTATACGAATTCGCCATAGAACGCACTTTTTTAATAGCCATGGTGGTATCCTTTTGAGGTGCGTGTGGGAAAATAGTTTCGTTATACAACAAGTTACCATTTTCATCAATACAAACTATTTTACAACCCGTTTTAAAACCAGGATCAATTGCTAAAACACGTTTTTCACCTAACGGAGCCGATAATAACAACTGTGTTAAGTTTTCTGAAAACACACCAATCGATTGAAAATCGGCTTTTAATTTAGCCTCTTGTAAAACTTCGTTAGAAAGCGTTGGTTCTAATAAACGTTTGTACGAATCGGAAATTGCTTTTTCGATATGAACCGCTGTTTCGTGATTGGGATTTTTAATGATTGTTTCTTGCATAAAAGCCAAAGCTTCTTCTTTATCTATAGAAACATCTAACTTAACAAAACCTTCATTAGTTGCACGTAACATAGCCAATAAACGATGTGATGGCGCTTTTAATAACGATTCGCTCCAATCAAAATATTGTTCGTATTTAGACGCTCCTTCTTCGTCTTTCTTAGCTTTAACCACTTTAGTTGAAACCGTTGAATTACGTTGATATTTTCTACGTAATGCTTTACGAACAAACATGTTTTCATTGATCCATTCGGCCAAAATATCTCGTGCTCCTTGTAAAGCATCGTCTTCACTGGCAACTTTATCATTTAAATATTTCGATGCTACAAAATCTAAATCGTTTACATTTTGTGACATCAACATTTTAGCCAAAGGTTCTAAACCGTTTTCACGAGCCGTATCGGCTTTTGTTTTGCGTTTCTTTTTATACGGAAGGTAAATATCTTCTAATTCAGTTAAATCGAAACTTGCTTCAATTTTAGCTTTTAAAACATCGGTTAATTGATTTTGCTCTTCAATAGATTTTAAAATCGCTTCTTTACGTTTCACGATTTCTTCAAAACGAGCCGAAGTTTTAGCTATGGTTTCAATCTGAACTTCATCTAAATTTCCGGTTTGATCTTTTCGGTATCGAGAAATAAAGGGAATGGTTGCATCTTCTGATAAAAGTTGCAGGGTGTTTTCTATATTTTTGGGTGCAGTTTGCAAAAACTGTTGGATATATTGAATTACATTCATCGTGTCGGATTTAAAAAGCGAAAATACTACCTTTGCTTCAATTTTAATAATATGAAATACGTATTCCTATATTTAATCATGATTAATTACATCGCTTTTAGTATGTTTCATTTGGATAAGAAACGTGCGAGAAAGAACATGCGACGTATTTCAGAAAAGAATTTACTAACGCTTTGTGCTTTTGGTGGCACTTTTGGTGCTTGGTTAGCGATGAAAAATTTCAATCATAAAACTAATAAAACAAGTTTTAAGATTCCGTTTTATATTATTGCGGTCATTCAATTGATAATTATATTCTTTGTTTTTAGACGATAAAAAAACCGATTCATTTCTGAATCGGTTTAAAAATATATATTGAAATAATTACTTACGAGCAAGCAATCTTATTTACTCTATTTGCGTGACGACCACCTTCGAACTCAGTTGCAAGAAAAGCTTCAACCATTTCTACTACTTGTGGAATGGCAGTAAAACGTGCTGGAATAGAAATCACATTCGCATCGTTATGTTGACGAGCTAAAACAGCGATTTCTTTTGTCCAACAAAGTGCGCAACGCACGCCTTGATGTTTGTTTGCAGACATAGCAATTCCATTTCCAGAACCACAGATTACAATTCCGAAATCTACTTTTTTATCTTCTACATCTTGAGCTACTTTATGTCCGAAATCTGGATAATCAACAGAATCGAACGTATCTGTTCCGTAATTAATTACTTCAATTCCTTTAGCTTCTAACATAGCTACAAGCGCTTTTTTGTACTCTGGACCTGCATGGTCGTTTCCGATAGCAATTTTCATGATTTTATGTGTTGTGTTGTTGGAACAAAGATAGTGAAAAAGTCGAAAGTCTTAAAGATGAAAGTCAAAAGTAAAAGATTTCTCCTAGCGTCGAAATGACAATTAACCACGATGTCATTCTATGTTTGCAAATAGTTATTTTTAAATATTGTAAATCGAGAAAGAAAAGAAAGGGTAAAGAAGTAAGACTATTGATTGTCATTTGTCATATAAGACCGTTCAGAATGTTAGTTCCTTTACCCTTACTACAAAATTTGGACAGAACATTAGGTTATAAAGCCTGTATTTAGAATAGGTAAATTAGTGTAGTAATTTCTTTTCTGATAAAACATTTTATGTATGTGTAAAATTATTGGAATTGACATTAGCAAACAAACTTTTGATGTAAGTTTTAAGCGAAAAGAACGATGGGATTATTTTGTTTTTCCTAATGAAGAAAAAGGATTTAAACAGTTGTTAAATTTGATAGAACAAGTAGATTGGGTTGTTATGGAGGCTTCGGGCAGTTATTATTTCCCATTAGCTACTTTTTTAAGCAGTCGGAATATTAAAGTTTGTGTAGAAAATCCTTTGGTGATCAAGCGTTTTAGTCAGACAATGCTTTATCGTGCTAAAACGGACAAAAAAGACGCAAGAACAATAGCCGAATATGGTGAAAAGTATGACTTGAAACAGTGGGAACAAGAAAGTGAAAATTGTACGAAGCTTCGACATTTATACACACGAGTTGAACTGTTAAATAAACAAATCCAACAAAACAAACGCCAATTAGAAGCCTTTGAAAGCAGTGGTTCGTTAGACAAATTTTTAGAAAAGACTATAAAAAAAGATCTTTCCAATCTTGAAAAAACCAAACATAAAATCGAAGTAGAAATGGAACGATTAGCAAAACAGCAATACGGTCAGACTATCGAGAATATTGAGAGTATTCCAGGCATAGGTAGAAAAACCGCAATGATGCTATCTTTGATAACCGATAACTTCAAGAAGTTTGAGAATTATAAACAGCTCATCGCTTATGTAGGGTTTAGTCCCAGAATATATCAAAGTGGAACCAGTGTAAAGGGAAAAGGACATATTTGTAAAATGGGTAAAGCACAAATCAGAAAGTTGCTTTATATGTGCAGTTGGTCAGCTAAACATTGTAACAAAACTTGTAAAGAAATGTACGACAGATTGAAAAGCCTTGGAAAACCAGAAAGAGTAATTAAAATAGCTATTGCAAACAAACTATTAAAACAAGCGTTTGCAATAGCTAAAGCGAATGGTAAATATCAAGAAAATTATTGTTAAAATAGTTGCATAGAAACACAGAACATTCTGAGCGAAGTGAAACGTAGTCGAAGAATTTTTTTTAAAGATTTTTCCTAACTTCGAAATGACAATTAAACACCATTGTCATTCTGATCGAAGTGAAACGAAGTCGAAGAATTTAAAGTAAAAGATTTCTCCTAGCGTCGAAATGACATAAAAAAAACCTGCAAAACGAAATATCTTGCAGGTTTGTCTTTTAGTCCAGATTGGAGTGGCATCCTTTTGCTTTTGACTAAAAGTAAAAGATATAACGGAAAGCTGGAAATAGCTTCAAGAAAAAACTATAAACCAAGCTCTTTGATAGAAATTTCGCGCATCTCCCCTTTTCTGATTTTACCAGAGATGGTCATTGGAAAATCATCTACAAACTTCCAATATTTAGGAATACGATAATGAGCAATTTTTTGGTCACAAAAAGCACGTAGTTCTTCTCCGGTTGCTTCTACTCCATCGTGTAATTTTACCCAAGCCATCACCTCTTCGCCATACTTTGCACTCGGAACTCCGATTACTTGAACATCAACAATTTTAGGATGTGTATACAAGAAATCTTCAATCCATTTAGGAGAAATATTTTCGCCACCACGAATGATTAAATCTTTGATACGACCAGTAATAGTAACATAACCATCTTCGTCCATTGAAGCTAAATCGCCAGTATGCATCCAACGGCCTTCATCTAAAACTTCGGCAGTTTTAATTGGGTCGTTCCAATATTTCAACATCACAGAATAACCTCGTGTACACAATTCGCCAGATTCGCCACGTGGAACAATTTTACCCGATTCTGAATCAATAATTTTAATTTCTAAATGGTCCATAACCGTTCCAACTGTAGCAACTTGTTTTTCAAGAGGAACACCGATTTTAGTTTGTGTAGAAACTGGTGACGTTTCGGTCATTCCGTAACAAATACTAATTTCGTGCATATTCATTTCTGATTGCACTCGTTTCATAACTTCAACCGGACATGGCGAACCTGCCATTACTCCAGTTCGTAGCTTTGATAAATCAAAATCTTTAAAATTTGGAAGTCCTAACATCGAAATAAACATAGTTGGAACTCCGTATAACGAAGTACATTTTTCTGATTGTACAGCTTCTAAAGTTTTGGTAGCATCAAAACCATCGTTTGGAATTACCATGCATGAACCGTGCGTTACACAAGCAATATTTCCGATGACCATTCCGAAACAATGATAAAAGGGAACCGGAATACAAACTCGGTCTTTTGATGTATATTTTAAACGTTCACCAATAAAAAATCCGTTGTTTAAAATGTTGTGATGCGATAAGGTTACTCCTTTAGGAAATCCAGTTGTACCTGATGTGTATTGAATATTTACAGGGTCATCAAACTGAACAGCTTTTTCTAAAATATCAAGAATTTCATCCGAAATTTCATTACCTAGTTCAAAAAAAGCATCCCATTCTTCGCTTAAATAAACAACTTGAGTTAAACTTGGACAATCTTCAATCACACAAGAAAGCATTTCTTTATAGTTACTCGTTTTATAATTCACTGCAGAAACCATTAATGAAATTCCAGATTGATTAATTGCAAACTCCACTTCATGTGGACGATACGCAGGGTTGATATTAACAAGAATCACTCCCATTCTGGCAGTTGCAAATTGTAGCAAGGTCCACTCAAAACAATTGGGAGCCCAAATCCCTACTCTATCTCCTTTGGCAATTCCGGCAGCAATTAAACTTTTTACTACCTTTGTTGTATCCTTATAAAATGTTTGGTAATCGGCTTTATAATTCTGATGAACACTAACTAATGCATCGGCTGTTGGAAATTGAGCTACAATTTTCTTCAAATTTTGTCCGATAGTTTCACCTAATAAAGAAATTTCAGATATTCCGTTCACATAAGATATTGTATTCATATTATAATGGTATTTTTATTATATGTCAAATTACAAAAAACAATCTTCACTCAATCTGTTTTAACATTGGTAATTTCATAAAAATATAAGTAAAAAAATACACAGTTTATAAAAAAACAATCTAAATTCTATTTTAGAAAAACAAACATTGGAACGATTTATGTAACATAAATTCGGATAATTTTAAAATAAGGTTAACTTCATAAGGAAGAAATTTCAACTTTATTTTCGTAATTTTAAAAAATAATAGAAAAATAGGTATCGCTTTAATTCCGTATTGATAGCTATTGATTAAAAGAAAAAATGACAAAACAAATAAAAAAATTAGGCAAAAAGGATAAAGATTTTTCAGGAAAAATCCTGAAATTACTATCTAAAAATCCAAGCAAAGCTTATAACTATAAACAAATTGCAGCTGCTTTTGAGGTTGATGATACCAAAAGTAGAAACGAAATCATCAAAGAATTAAAATACTTAACTTCGAAAGAAAAAATAGAAGAAACCGACCGAGGAAAATTTCAAATCGTTGCTAAAACAGATTATATCGAAGGAAAAATCGATATGACATCTCGAAAAACAGCATATTTGGTTTCTCCTGATTTAGAAGAAGATGTGTTTATTCCGACCAATAATTTAAACAAAGCTTTAGACAAAGACACGGTTAAAGCTTATATTTTTAACAAACGTAAAGGTAAAAAGCCCGAAGCAGAAGTTGTTGAAATCATCGAACGTCATAAAACTGAGTTTGTTGGAGTTTTACAAGTCAATAAAACCTTTGGATTTGTGGTAAATGCAAATCCAAAAATGTATGCAGATTTTTTTATTTCGAAAGAAAAATTTAATGGGGCAGAAGATGGTGATGTGGTTTTAGTTGAAATGACCGATTGGCCAGAAAAAGCAAATAATCCGTACGGAAAAATCATTAAAGTTTTAGGAAAACAAGGCGAACATAATACCGAAATGCACGCTATTTTAGCTGAATACGGTTTACCTAGCGATTTTCCGATTGATGTGGAAACCTATGCACAGCATTTAGACACTTCGATTACCGATGAAGAAATTGCAAAACGTAGAGACATGCGTGATGTGTTGACTTTTACAATCGACCCGCGTGATGCAAAAGATTTTGATGATGCATTATCGTTCCAACAACTAGAAAACGGAAATTACGAAATTGGTATTCATATTGCCGATGTTTCGCATTACGTTCAAGAAGGAACCGTTTTAGACGCAGAAGCCTATCAACGTGCCACTTCAGTTTATTTGGTTGATAGAGTAGTACCGATGTTACCAGAAGTACTTTCTAATTTTGCTTGTTCGTTACGTCCGAATGAAGAAAAATACACGTTTTCGGCGGTTTTTGAATTAAACAACAAAGCTGAAATTGTAAACAAATGGTTTGGTAGAACGGTTACGTATTCTGACAAACGAATGGCTTATGAAGAAGCTCAGGTAATTATAGAAACTAAAGGAAATACGATTCCTGCAGAAATTTCGATAACAGGCGAGGAGCAAATCATCGAAAAGCCAATTGTAGATGCAGTTTTAAAAATGGATGAATTAGCTAAAATTTTACGTTCGAAAAGAATGTCTAACGGTGCGATTTCATTTGATAAAGTAGAGGTGAAGTTCCACTTAAACGAACAAGACGAACCAACTGGTGTTTATTTTAAAGTTTCGAAAGATGCCAATCATTTGATTGAAGAATTCATGCTTTTGGCCAATCGTAAAGTTTCTGAGTTTATCGGTAAACAAAAGAAAACCTTTATTTATCGTATTCACGACGAACCGGATTCAGACAAATTATTCAATCTGCAAACGGTAATTAATCGTTTTGGATATAGTTTGAATTTCAAATCAAAAGAAACTATTTCTAAATCGTTAAACGAATTATTAGTTAATGTAAACGGTAAAAAAGAGCAAAACATGGTCGATACTTTAGCTATCAGAACCATGAGTAAAGCAGTTTATTCTACAGAAAATATTGGACATTACGGTTTAGCATTTGATTATTATTCGCATTTTACATCGCCAATCCGAAGATATCCGGATGTTATTGCGCATCGATTATTACAACATTATTTAGATAACGGAGCTTCTGTTAACGAAGAAGAGGTTGAAGAAAAAGCTGTTCATTGTTCACAAATGGAAAACTTAGCGGCAAATGCAGAACGCGATAGCGTAAAATACATGCAAGTAAAGTTTATGCAGGACCATAAAGATGAAGAGTTTTTAGGTGTGATTTCTGGTGTAACCGAATGGGGAATTTACGTTGAAATTGTAGATAATAAGTGTGAAGGAATGGTTCGAATTCGCGAAATTAAAGGCGATTATTATGTATTTGACCCAGAACAATATGCTATGATTGGTGAGACTACCAAAGATATTATTCAGCTTGGAGACGAAGTAATTGTAAAGGTAAAAAATGCCGATTTAGTTAAAAAACAATTGGATTTTAATTTTATTAAAAAAGCTTAGTTATGAAAAATTTATTTATGACCGTTGTTGGATTAATTGCAATTAATTCACAAGCTCAAGTCGAGAAAGACATGGGGACTTTCTCTGATTTAAAAACAACAAATCGAATTAAAGTAGAACTGATTCAAGGTTCTGAAGAAAAAATTGTATTAGAAACTAAAGATGAAAAAGATGTTAGTTTAACCAATAAAAACGGGAAATTAATCATTAAAAATAACATCAAAGAATTGGTTTCTGATTCAGATTATAAAATTGTTGTTAAAGTTTATTTTAAAGAACTAAAAAATATATCTGCAGAATCAGGAAGTTATATTGTTAGTAACAAAAAAATTGATGCTAATTCGTTAAAAATTTCTTCAAACTCTGGTTCTCAAGTCAATTTAAAACTAAAAGTCACCACTTTAGAAGCAAAAGTTTTTGCTGGTGCCAACATAACACTTGAAGGTTCTGGAACAACTGGAACATTAATTGGAACTGCTGGTGGCGTTATTGATGCTTCGAAATTAGTTTTTAACGATGCTACAGCAACTGTAAATGCAGGTGGAAAAATTGAAGTTAACGCTTCAAACACCGTAAATGCAACAACTAGAGCAGGTGGATATGTAAATATTTATGGAAATCCGAAAACTGTAACAGAAAAATCAACTGCAGGCGGAACAATAAAACGTGTCAAATAATTTTTTTGTAACTTGCAATACTTTATACAAATGCCAATTGTGATAATTGGCATTTGCTTTAAATTATAATTATGGACGATTTTATCACAGCAATATCATTAGGCTTTTTTTTAAGTTTTATGATAGGACCTGTCTTTTTTATATTAATTGAAACCAGTATAACCAAAGGAATTAAAGCTGCCTTAACATTTGATATTGGGGTAATTTTAGCTGATATAACTTTTATTCTTATCGCTTATTTTAGTAGTTTTAAATTAATTAGTAAAATTAAAGACGACCCTGCATTATTTATATTTGGTGGTGGAATAATGGCTACTTATGGACTAATTTCTTACGTTAAACTAAAAAAATTAAATAAAGCAGAAATTCATATTGAAACAAATTCTTACAAAAAAAACTATCTTTCTTTATTTGCTAAAGGTTTTTTATTGAATTTCATTAATATTGGAGTTTTAGGTTTTTGGTTAGCTATAATCATTACTATGGGTCCAGAAATGGATATGGTTCCTAAGCGTTTATTTTTATTTTTTACTTATGTAATTATCGCATATTTTATTACCGATTTATTCAAAATATTTTTAGCCAAACAATTACAAAGTAAACTAACACCAAAAAACATCATCAAAGTAAAAAAAATAAGTTCGCTTTTACTGATTATATTTGGAATCGTAATTATGTCAAAAGCATTAATTCCAAGCGAATCAAAGTTTATAGATGAGCAGATTTTTTCAAATACAGACAAAACAGATTCTATCAAATAAAACAAAAAAGTTCTAGTGAAAACTAGAACTTTTTTTCGCTTGAAATAAAAAAAAACTCCTAATAAATTAGGAGCTTTTGTTTGAGGCATCGAGCGGATTCGAACCGCTGTGGACGGTTTTGCAGACCGCTGCCTAGCCTCTCGGCCACGATGCCTTGTGTATTACGAGTGCAAATCTACCACATTTTTTTAAATATCAAAGGCTTTTTTTAAAATTATGCGCGATATTCTTCCATCACAATCGTAACTTGTTCAACATCACCACCAATCGGAGGGTTAATTTTTGAAACTTCTAATACAATTCGTGAAACCTGCGGAATCTCATTGAAAACACGAGCAATAATACGTTTAGCAACATGCTCTAATAACTTTGAACGAATCGCCATTTCTTCGACAACAATTTTATTTAAATGCACATAATCAACCGTGTCTGCAAGTTCATCAGAAATAGCAGATTTTCTCAAATCAGCTTTAATCTCTAAATCTACACGATAATCTGAACCAATTTTACTTTCTTCAACTAAACAACCGTGGTATGAAAACGTACGAATGTTTTTTAATCTAATAATTCCCATTTCTTAAATTTATAACTTCAAAGTTAGTATTTTTTACAGCAAAAATCTATATCAAATAAATCAATAAAATTTGGTAAATTTGTAATCTTAATTCAAGAATATGTCAACAAAAGAAAAATCATTGAATTTCATAGAACAAATCATCGAAGAAGATCTTAAAAATGGTTTGTCACAAAATAAATTACGTTTCCGTTTTCCACCAGAACCAAACGGATATTTACACATTGGACATGCTTCATCAATTTGCTTAAACTTTGGATTAGGTATTGATTATGATGCGCCAGTGAACTTGCGTTTTGACGATACAAATCCGGCTAAAGAAGAGCAAGAATTTGTTGATGCGATAAAAAAAGACGTTGAATGGTTAGGTTTTAAATGGGATAAAGAAGTTTATGCTTCTGATTATTTCCAACAATTATACGATTGGACAATTGAGTTAATCAAAAAAGGTAAAGCTTACGTTGATAGTCAATCTTCTGAAGAAATTGCAAAACAAAAAGGAACTCCAACTCAAGTAGGAGAAGATTCACCATATAGAAATCGTTCGGTTGAAGAAAACCTTGATTTATTCGAAAGAATGAAAAACGGCGAATTCAAAGAAGGAGAACATATTTTACGTGCAAAAATTGACATGGCAGCAACTAATATGTTGATGCGTGATCCGATTATGTATCGTATTATCAACGCATCTCACCACAGAACAGGTGACAAATGGTGTATTTATCCAATGTACGATTGGGCGCACGGAGAAAGCGATTATGTTGAACAAATTTCACATTCGTTTTGTACATTAGAATTTTTATCACACAGAGAATTATATGATTGGTTCTTGGATCAAGTTTGTGTTGAAAATAAAGTTCGTCCAAAACAACGTGAATTTGCACGTAGAAATTTATCACATACGGTAGTTTCTAAACGTAAATTATTACAATTAGTTCAAGACAAACATGTTGCAGGATGGGACGATCCGCGTATGTCAACCATTTCTGGAATGCGCAGAAGAGGTTATACAGCTGCTGCAATTCGTAACTTTGCTGATACGATTGGAATCGCAAAACGCGACAACTTAATTGATGTTTCGTTATTAGAATTCTGTGTTCGCGAAGATTTAAATAAAATTACGGATCGTGTAATGGCGGTTCTTGATCCGGTTAAATTGGTAATTACTAATTATCCTGAAGGACAAGAAGAATGGTTAGATGCCGAAAACAATCCAGAAGCAGAAGAAGTTACTTACAGAAAAGTTCCTTTCTCAAGAGAATTATACATCGAAAGAGATGATTTCTTAGAAGAAGCAAACAGCAAATACTTCCGTTTAACTTTAGGAAAAGAAGTTCGTTTAAAAAATGCGTACATCATCAAAGGTGAAAGTGTTGTAAAAGACGTAAACGGAAACATCTTAGAGATTCACGTTACTTACGATCCAGATTCGAGATCAGGTAGTGGAAGTGAAGCTTCGAAACGAAAAGTAAAAGGAACGATTCATTGGGTTTCGATTCCGCATGCCATACCTGCAGAGATTCGTTTGTATGATCGTTTATTTACAAACGAAAATCCAGACGGAAACAAAGAAGTTGATTTCAAAGAATTTATCAATCCAGATTCTTTAAAAGTGATCACCGGTTATTTAGAACCGAGTTTGAAAACTGCAGAAGATGGTGATAAATTTCAGTTCCAACGTTTAGGCTATTTTGCAGTAGATAAAGATGCTACAACAGATAAATTAGTTTTTAATAAAACTGTTGGTTTAAAAGATACTTGGGCTAAAGTAGAAACCAAATAAATAATAAAAAAGATTTTTCAGTGATTTCAATTGCTAAAAAATCTTTTTTTTATTAACTTTAGTCAAAATTAAACTATAAATAAAAAAATTATGGGAAGAACAGGCGGAACAATCGTAGCAATATTAGCTGGAGCAGCAGTGGGAGCAGTAGCAGGAATTTTATTAGCTCCAGATCAAGGATCTAAAACTCGCAAAAGATTAGGAAGAGGAATAAAATCAGGAAGCGACGAAATTGCTCATAAATTTGATGATTTAAAAAGTCAAGTTAAATCAATGATGAGCGATAAGAAAGAAGATTTAGAATCGACAATCAACTCTTATGTTAAAAAGGCAGGAAGTAAAACAGAAAACGTAATTGAAGTTTTAGAAAAGAAATTAGCAGAATTGAAAAAAGAAGCGCAATCAATTAATTCAAAATAATTTAAAATGGCTTTGAACGAAGAATTAAAAGAAGATTTAAAAAAAATAAAAGACGATGCAAAAGCTTTTATTGATCATAACGTTGAATATTATCAATTGTTAGGATTAAAAATTGGCTCAAAAGCATTTAGTTTAATACTAAAGATTTTTCTTTTAGCTCTTTTTCTATCAATAGCACTATTATTTATATCGTTTGCTGCAGCTTTTGCTTTAGGAACTCTTTTAAATAGTAATACTTTAGGATTTTTAATAATTGGCGGTATTTACTTAATTATTTGTGCAATCGTTTATTTAAACAGAAAAGCACTTATAGATATTCCGGTTATCAAAAAGTTATCGGACATTTTCTATAACAATTAATCTTTAGCAGTTTTAATTATGAAAAAATCATACAGTTCTTATGCTGAAATAGATAAACAGTTAGAAATTTTAAAAATTGAACGCGAGATAAGATTACTAAAAATAATCGAATCTTCAGAACATATTACAAATCAATTTACAACAGGTAACTTGTTTAAACTTGGAATGAGTTCTTTAGGTAATTCAATCGGTCAATCAAAACAATTTAAAGTTTTTATATTCACAACCATTTTAAAATTCTTTGTACGAAGACTTTTTAAAAGAAAATAAGCTTATTCTATAGCTTTATTTACGAAATATAAGTATAAAAAAAACCGCTTTGAAAGCGGTTTTTTTTGGGTTTTATAATTAAATATCATCTGAATATAAATCTTGAGATGGTTTTTCAAAATCATCTATTCTGCTATCTTTTTTAGGCTTTGCGTTATTAGCCTTCATTGTTTCAGAAACTTGATTACTTGCTGCAAATGATGTGATCATATTATTCAACATGTCATTTGCCGCTTGAGGTGAGTTTGGTAACAAAATTAAATTAGAGTTATTTTCTGCTCCGATTGCTTGCAACGTATCATAATGTTGAGTAACAACAATTAAAGAAGATGCTTCGTGAGAGTTGATTCCAACTTTATTTAATACATCAACGCTTTCTACTAAACCACGAGCAATTTCTCTACGCTGATCCGCGATACCTTGTCCTTGTAAACGTTTAGATTCTGCTTCAGCTTTAGCTTTTGCAACGATACGAATACGACTTGCTTCTGCTTCATATTCTGCAGCTGTTTTTTCGCGATCTGCGGCATTAATTCTATTCATCGCATTCTTTACCTGAATATCTGGATCAATGTCCGTAATCAACGTATTTATGATATCATATCCATAAGCAATCATTGCTTCATTTAATTCGCGTTTAACTGCTATTGCAATATCATCTTTACGTTCAAAAACATCGTCTAATTTTAATTTAGGAACCTCAGCACGTACAACATCGAATACATAAGAAGTAATTTGATCATGCGGATATTCTAACTTATAAAAAGCTTCGTAAACACGATCTTGTACCACTTTGAACTGAACGGAAACTTTCATTTTAACAAACACGTTATCTTTTGTTTTCGTTTCGATAATTACATCTAATTGCTGAATTCTTAAGTTAACACGACCAGCAATTCGGTCAATTATTGGAATTTTTAACTGTAAACCTGATTGACGAATAGAATTATATTTTCCAAAACGTTCAACAATTACAGCACTTTGCTGTTTTACAGTAAAAAAGGAACTTAATAATATAATAATTAAAATTATTACAATAATGTAGATTGGATACATAAGTTAGTTTTTATTAATTAATTTAGTGAAAATACAATATTTTTTTAGAATATTAAAACAAACTTACTTTTTAAGTAAGATAATTTTCACATTTGTGTTTGCCAATAAACCAATATAATCTGCTACTTCTGGATATAAAAGAGTTATCAAACCTGAAATCTGATTCACGGAAACTTGAATAATCATTTCGGTATTGTTTTCTGTTACAACAGTTCCAGTGATATTTGTATCAAAAAGAGTTAATGAAATTTGATTTCCATTTCGATTCCAAGCTTGTTCCGTTTCTGTAATCGCACAGGTACCTTGTTCGTGCTCAAATAAAATCGCTGAGTTATTATTTACAATACGAATATAATCATTTGGGCAACCTTGTGCATGCGGATAATCAAGTTGATAATTAATAGCTTCTACAATAATTTGTTTTGGAATCCATTCAACTACATTTGGAGTTGGATTTACTTCATTAGTAGGTGTTCCGTCATCAGAACTACAAGAAACAATAGTTAATAATCCAAAAAGGATAAAAAATAAACTGATTTTTTTCATAAAACATTTTTTTAACGTTACACAAGTATATAAAAAAAATCCCAAAGAGATGGGATTTTAGAAAATTTAGAAAAAAAAAAAATTGTTGTTTGTTGATATGAAAAAAATATCAATACTTTAAAATAATCAAGGGCATTTGTTTATTTAAAGTATTCAAATATATAAAATTTAAAAACATAATTCAAAACAATATTTTAAATTTTTACGTTAATTTTTAGTTATATCTTATAAGTATTAGAAATTCTTTCTAAAACATTAGCTTTACCTAGCATAGAAATTATTTCGAATAAATCTGGTCCTTTCATGGCACCAACAATTGAAACTCGTAATGGTTGCATGATTTTACCCATTGGTAAATCGTTTTCTGTAATCCAATTTTTTACGGCTGTTTCAATGTTCTTAGCTTCGAAATCATCAATCGAATTGATAACTACAGCAACTTTATCTAACAATTCGTTTGTATCTTCTTTCCAGTTTTTTAATGCTTTGGGATCAAATTCTGTCGGAGCAACAAAAAAGAAATCAGATAAATCATAAAGTTCAGTCACAAAATTCGCACGATCTTTTACTAATGCAACCACTTTTTCAACATAATTGATATCAGTTGCAATTCCTTTTGCTTCTAAAACTGGTAAAAATAATTCAGCAATTTCTAGGTCTGTCTTAGAAATTAACCATTGGTGATTGAACCATTTATTCTTTTCTGGATCAAATTTAGCACCCGATTTATTCACACGACTGATATCAAAACTTTGTGTTAATTCATCCATCGTATAAATTTCTTTATCTGTTCCGTCGTTCCATCCTAATAAAGCTAAGAAGTTAACAACAGCTTCTGGAAAATATCCTTTTTCTCTGTAACCAGAAGATATTTCTCCTGTTTCTGAAGTCCATTCTAATGGGAAAACAGGGAAACCTAATTTATCACCATCACGTTTAGATAATTTTCCGTTTCCTACAGGTTTTAAAATCAAGGGTAAATGTGCAAATTCTGGAGATTCCCATCCAAAAGCACGATATAACATAAAGTGAAGTGGAAGTGAAGGTAACCATTCTTCGCCACGAATTACGTGAGAAGTTTCTTGTAAATGGTCGTCAACAATGTTTGCTAAATGATACGTTGGCATTCCATCAGACTTGAAAAGAACTTTATCATCTAACAACGACGTATTGAATTTAACTTCGCCACGAACCAAATCGTTAACTACTAAAGTTTCGTCAATTGGAGTTTTAAAACGGATCACGTAAGCATCGTTATTATACAAACGTGCATCTAATTCTTCGTGCGTCATATTTAAAGAAGTTGCTAACTCTTCTCTAATCGTATGATTGTAAATAAATGTTTTACCATCAGCTTCAGCTTGTTTTCTAAGAACATCTAATTCTTCTGGTGTATCAAAAGCATAATAAGCTGAGCCGTTATGAATCAATTGTAAAGCAAATTCCTTATATAAATGTTTGCGGTCACTTTGACGGTAAGGTCCAAATTTTTCGTTTTTCTCGATGGTTTCATCAGGTTCAATTCCCAACCATTTCAAAGCTTCAAAAATATAAGCTTCAGCTCCAGGAACAAAACGAGTTTGGTCGGTATCTTCAATACGGATATAAAAAGTTCCGTTATTTTTTTTTGCGAATAAATAATTAAAAAGGGCAGTTCTTACGCCGCCAATATGTAATGGTCCAGTCGGACTTGGTGCAAAACGCACTCTAACTTGCTTAGACATTTGCATTTAATTTTTTACAAATATACAACTATCAACAATTTGAAAATTATCTTTTGTCAATAAAAGTAATGGTTTTTCTACTTAAAGGGTTAAAGATGATTTTTTGTAATTCTTTTGGGTCATCAAACACGATATTTGGAGTTACACGTAATTTGGCTCTGAAATAATCTTTTATTTTAGACAAAAATTCGATGGATTCATCTTCGGAATGAATTCGGATATTGATTTCATCGGTTCCGATGTCATTGGTTTCAATTTCGATTAAATGCATTTTAATTTCTTCAAAATGAGAAAGTACATCTTGCATTGCCGGCGGATAAAGCGTGGTTCCTTTATATTTAATCATCTGTTGTTTTCGACCTTCAACAGGACCGATTCTGTACGTATTTCTACCGCATTCACACGGATTAGAATGTTTACGAACCAAATCTCCGGTTTTAAAACGTAACAACGGAATTCCTTCTATTCCTAAGTTTGTTATAGTTAATTCGCCTAGTTCGCCATCAGCAACCACTTGATTGTTGTCATCTAAAATTTCGGTAATAATCAATTCCGGATGATGATGTCCACCAACTTGATATTCACATTCGGTAAAAGCTGCACTCATTTCGGTAGAAGCGTAAGTCGAAAACAATTTAACATCCCACTTTTCGCTGATTCGTTTAGCTAAAATCGAAGGTTCTAAATCAGATGTGCGCAAAGCTTCTCCAATACAAACAACACCTTTAATGCTTGAATTTTTGTAATCGATATTATTTTGTTCGGCATATTCAATTAATTTCAGCAAAAAAGAAGGAACGCCAATCAGATATTTTGGATTGTATTTTAAGATAGAATCCCATTGTAATTGTGGGATTCCAGCACCAACACGAATAACTCCTGCACCCAATTTTCTAAGTCCTAAAAAATAGGCCAAACCAGCCATAAATCGGCGGTCTATGGTGGTCATTAATTGAACCAAATCTCCTTTTTGAATTCCTGCACATTGAAAAGAAATCATTTCGTTGTAAGCCAAACGATCTAAATCTTTATCTGTTAATCCAAAAGTTACAGGATCACCTAATGTTCCGGAAGTTGTTGCGTAATCAATGATTTCTGTCATCGGAACACAAAAAAACGATTCGTTATTTAACTGAATATCTGTTTTGGTCGTAATTGGCAAACGTTGCAAATCTTCCAAGGTTTTAATTTCTTGGATATTGATGTTTTCTTTTAAGAACAACTCACGATAATAGGGCGAATGATTCTGTAAATAAACCAACAATTCTTGAAGTTTTGTTTCTTGAAATGTTTTGATTGCTGCGATGGATTGCGTTTCTATATTTGGAATCATTGTAATTTTTTTCTGATTTTTTGCAAATAATCGTTTATGGTTTCGATATCATAAACGGTTGTAACTTCTTTATTCAAAGCTTTTTCAAAATAGATTTGAGCTTTTTCGAACTGATTTTGTAAATAATAATATTTTCCAATTTTAAAATAAACCAACCAAAATTCGGGATTTAATTTTATATAATACGAAATTTCATCTTCAGAAATTTTTTCGTTGTTAGCCGTTTTTTTATCGACATAAACATCAAATGTTTTAAAAGTTTCAAAATTCTTAAAAGCTTCAGAATCAATAAATGCATCTTCTTCGACAAACAAACTATCAATCATTAAACTTGATGGCACGAATTTTCTTTCAGAATTGAAAACTTCGTCTAAATCATAAGCTGTAAAAGCTGCCAATTGATTGGGATTTGATGAAACCCAAAACAACTTCTCTGACGGTTTAAAAACGACCGAATGATGCGCATACAATTGATTTAAGGCTTTTTCGTTTCCTAAACCTAATTCGGCTTCATTTAAACCTTTGGTATCTCGTAAAATCGAAATTGCATCTTTAAAATCTAATTCGTCAAAATGATTAAGCGATTCGCTAACTTTATCCCAACGATAATTTGAATGTGATTTTTGTTTGTGTTCCGTATTTCTTGCATCGTTCTCAAAAACTTCACTTTGAAAATGATTTGAACAAATAATTTCGTTTGCATTTTCTTGTTCATAAACTCCAAATTTATCGGGAGCCATTTCAATAATAACCGCTTTATTTTCATTTCCGCTTGAAACTAAAATAGATTCAGAAACAAAAACTTCACGACTTTGGGCAATCGCAATAGCTTCATCGATATTTTTTGCATATTGAAGAATTTCACGAGCAATTAAAGAAATCGGCGTTTTGGATTGCATCGGAATTGACGATTTTCCTGCGTTTAAAGTAACGGTAATTCCTTCGAGATTCATTCCGGAAGTAACACCAATCATGCCAGCCCAAGTAATCGAAACAAACGGATAACCAGCATCAGGTTTTACAAAGGCAATGATTTTATTTTTAGAAAAATCGTCGTTTACATAAAAATCGAAATTTCGTCCAACCAACAAATTCTTATCAACAGATTTGGTATTCCAAACGGCAAACGACGTACAACCAACCAACATCAAATCCTGAAAAGCATGACCAATATCGTGAGCGCCATGTAAAAACAAACATCGTTTGTATTTTGATGAAAGATAATCGTAATCGTTTGAAGCAAATTGCGCTAAATGATAAATTTCTTCTTTGTATTCGTCGGTTACATGATTACTTAAATTGCGATTATAAAATTGTAAAAAATGAAATAAAAATTTTTGCTTGTTTTGATTTGGAATTAAATTTTCGACTTTCTCGAACAAAGCGCTTTCTTGAAAATGATATAAATCTTGAGATAACATTCCCATTTTTGCACCAATTTCTGCCGGTGAACCCGAAACATACATTTCCCAATTACCGACTTTATTTTTCAAAAGAAAATTATCATCAATAACGCGTATACTATCATTTTCAACAACTAAATTAAATTTGTCTGTTTTATTGCTTGCGAAAATTTGCTCTTGCTTTTTTATTTGTTGCGCTCCGCATGAAATCAGAAAACAACTTATCAAAAAGATAAATATTGAATGCTTATTCATCAGGTTTCGTATTAATTTTATCAAACAAATATTCTTTTCCAATAATTTCTGAAACGGTAGCAAAAGCAGAAATGGTAACACCTAAAATTCCGTGCATTCGAACATTTTGTCCAGTAAGAAATAAATTTTTTACCTTAGTTCGAGATGAAATAAATGTTTTCATTGGCGCATCAGATTCTTTTTCAAATCCATACATATTTCCGCGCTCGCAACCAATATAATCGCGGTAAGAAAGCGGAGTAGAAGCATAAATTGAAATGCAATTTGATTTAATATCCGGGAATTTTTCTTCGACCAAACGCAAAAGTCTTTCTGTACGATTTTCTTTAAAAGCAAGATAATCTAATCCGCGATTTGAAACATCGTTAACCGTATTAAAAGTATTTTCCCATTGCGAAACTTCATCGAAATTCATGTAAGTCATCACGGTTAAACTCTCACAAAACTTCTGATTTTCTTTACTCAATCCTGTTGTAATCACTGCCATTTGTGGCCAATTTTCTCCTTGTTCAAAAGCCGAATTTAAAACGGCATTTTCATCTTTAAAATGATACAAATTATGATTGAAATAGGGAATGGTATCGGGTTTTAAAACCAAATGCAAACTAAAAACCGAAGGAACAACTTTTAATGAATTGATTCGATTTGAAAACGGTTTTCCAAATTTCTCAAATCCAACTAAATTTAAAGTGTGTTTTAAATTGATATTAGAAATAAAAATATCTGCAAGAAAAGTTTCGGTTTTAGTGAAACAAAAACTAATCTTATTATCAGAAGTTTCAAAACCAATTACTTCTTGATGTTTAAACAAATCTGCACCGAACGCTCTAAGTTTCTTGATTAATATTTTGGATATTTGACTGCCGCCTTTAATTACACGCCAAGCGCTATTTATGTACGAATTTACGCTTAATGCATGTACGTAAAATGGCGTTTGTTTGTTTAATGCGTATAAAAAATTAGAACCTAATAAAACCGCTATTAATTTTGTATTTGATGTAATGCTTTTTAAAAAATCGATGGTGTTTATTCGTAAAAAATCTTCGTTATAACCAAATCCGTTTTCTAAATTATACATCGGAAATGAATCGCAAATTTCTTGAATTTTTTCAACGTAATTTCGAATAGCTTTTTCTTCGTCAGGAAAATAAACTAATAATTGATTTATAAAATTATCGTAACCTTGAGCGTGTGGAAATTGATTTTCGTCCTTAGAAAACGAAATCAAATCAAAACCATTTTCGTCTAATTTTGAAAGCTTTAACTCCGAAATAATATCTAAATAAGAAAAATATTTGAATAAATTTTCATCTTCAGCCAAACCTCCAATGTAATGAACACCGGTATCAAAGATGGTTTTATCACGCGCAAAGGTTTGAAGATTACCACCGTATTGATTGTTTTTTTCTAGAATACAAACTTTTTTGCCTTCCATTGCCAATATCAAAGCAGAAACCAAACCGCCTAAACCGCTACCGATTACAACAACATCATACTTTTTCATTTGAATCTTTTTGGAAAACAATTACTTGGTCTGTTTCATTAATCTTTTTAAAATTAACGAATTCTGTGAAATAATTATTGATTTTTAAAACGATGATTTTTTCGATTTGATTTGGAATTTCCAACGCATTATCGCAAGAAATCAATAACGTTTTTCGAGTTTCATCAACATCATTCAGTTGATTGAAATATATAATTTTTCGAATCTTAGTGATGTAATTAGTTGAAGCAATATCACTTTTTTCTACATCTGAAATTACGGTTTGTATGTTTCTGTTAGCTTGTTGCATGGTTAACAGAAAATCGATTTGCCCGTAATTATTTGCCCAATGAATTAGCTTTTCGTTTTTAGCAACAAACAGATTTAATTGATGATACGTTCTTTTATTTTTATTAAAATCAGATTTTACTTCTTTGACAATTCCTTCTTCTTTGTATAAAAAGCTTAAAAATAATTTTTGTCTGAAATAATTTTCATCTTCTAGTTGTAAGCGAACTTCATCGAATTTAGTTTTGCAATATTTACTGATTTTTTTGGTTCGTTCTGCATAACCAATTCCAAAGCGTTCGTCATTTGGCGTAATTCGTTCATCAACATAATCGATGATTTGTCCGTCGTAAATAATAAAATCTCCTTTTGGAATGATTTCAGAATTCCCTTGAATATAAATCGGTAAAATATCTAATTGAAGTTTTTCTGCCAAGAAAAATGCTCCTTTATGAAAACGCAACATTTCGTTTGAATACGAACGCGTTCCTTCAGGAAAAATCATCAAAGAAAAATCGCTTCCTAAACGTTCTTTAAGTTTATCGACATTGCCATCTAAACCTTCAGAAACAGGAAAGAAACCTGCTGCACGAACCGCACGTCCGAAAATTGGAGAATTGTAAACCCAATCGTTAATTAAATAAACAATATTTGGATTGTACATTCCAATTGCCAAGGTATCTAAAAACGAAGTATGATTTGAAATAATAATCGCTTGTTTTTTAAAAGTTTCGTTATTCGGATTTATCAATCGGTTCTTTACCGTAGGTTTTAAATGTAAAACGCTATACTGAAAAATGGACATCGCTTTACCAAAAATTTTATAGCGTTTGTTTTTAGAAACAGGTAATATTTTTAGTAAGATTCGAAGAACAATAGATAATAAAATTCCGAATACAGCATAATAAATAAAAAACACAACGGTTTGTAAAAACAAAATCAAACTTACCGGCGATTTCCCTTTTCTTGGTCGATTGCTGATAACGATTTTGAACAAAATTGGGTAAAAAACAAAAGTGATTAATACCGCAGAAAAAACACCAATTAAGGCAACCGCAGCAATTGATTTTAATGCAGGATGTTGCGCAAAAATCAAAGCACCGATTGCTAAAATAGTCGTTAAAACCGCTAATAAAATTGAGGTTCTATAAACTTGTAATTCGTTTTTACCAGTTGTATATTCTTTTTGTAATGCACTTGTCATAAATATACTAAAATCGACTCCATGTCCAAAAATCAAAGTACAAACAATGGTGCTAAAAATATTAAAATCAATTCCAAACAATCCCATCAAACCTGCGGTAATAAAACCAGTAATTGCAATTGGAATTGAGCTGATTAAAACCAATTCAATTCGTTTAAAGAAAAACCAAAGAATGATTAAAACTGCCAAAAATGAATAATTGATTAAGTTATTAAAATCCGAAACCAATTCGCCTAAAAAAGTTTCATTCATTTGTTGACGGTCAATTACGGTAATGTTTTTGTCCTGATTGAAAAGAGCTACAAATTCATCTCTTTTTTCTTCAGGAATTTTAACCGTTGTAGCAGCCGTAAAAAACCCGTCTTTTTCAGTTATAAATTCGTCAACAAATGCAGGATTTAATTCTTTATAATCCGTTAATTTAAGTGGTTGAAAATCTTTGCGAAGCACATCATAAAATGGTTGATGCGTTGTTGGTTTAAATCCATAAATAGCACCTTCAGAAATGAGTTGTTTTTCAAGATTTTCGATACGATTTGAATCCCAAAACGCATTCCATTTTTCTATTTTTTGTAATTGTTCTTTTTCAGATAAAACAATCTTTCCAACCGATGCGATTTCAAGGACATTCAACTTGTCTTTATTATCAGATAAGTTAGCATACAATTCAGAATTGATTTGCAATAAACTATCTAATGATGCGGCGTGACTTACTAAATACAAAGCTTTAGAAGTTTCATCTGATGTAGCTTCGAGTTTACGTTCTGACGCTTGTAATTCTTTCGGAATAAAATTAATCTTAGATAAATCGTCATCAAAAGAAACTTTTCCGAACGTAAAAAAGCTAATTCCGATTAAAATCAAACTAATAGCCAAAAGAACTTTGCTTGAATGAAACGAATATCCAGCCAGTTTATCGATAATTGAACTTTCTTTAAGTTCATTTTTTGAAGGTTTGTACAAATGCGGAATAATCAACAACGAAAAAAATGCCGAAAACATTACAGCAATTGCAGCAAAAATACCTAAATCTTTAAGTGCATCAGAATTGACAAACAGCAAACAAATAAAGGCAACTGCTGTTGTAGAGCTGCTCATTAACAAAGGTTTTGTAATTTCTTTATATAACGATTTTACATCGCTCGTAGCTTTGTAATGCGTTAAAATATGTAAGGCATAATCGATGGTAATTCCTAACAAAACGGCTCCGATACTTAATGAAATTGCAGAAATGGAATCTTTATAAAAATATAAAAAGCAAAGTGCAGCAAAAGCTCCAAAAACAGAAGGAAGAAAAATAATAATTGGAATTAAAATTTTTCGGTAAAACAAAACTAACAACAACATCAATGCGGTCATAGAAACGGCAACAGTAGTTAAAATATCGGTTTTAATTTGTTTTGCATTGGCCACTGCAATTAACGATGAACCAAAATAATCTACGGTTACTTTGTTTTTATATTCTTGATTTAATTGCGATTGAATTCCATATAAAATTTCAGAAAACTTAGTGTTTTGTTCAGTTTCGCTTCCAGATAATTTGGGATTTATAAATAGTAATAATTTACTTTCATCTTTAGTTAGCAAAAATCCATCTTTAAGAATAAAGTCGCTATTGCCATTAAAATTTTGAAGTTTTTTCAGAGCGATAAACGAAATTCCTAACGGGTCGTTTACAATAAAATCTTTTGTTACAATAGATGAAGGCGAAGTTAAAGCTTCATAATTCTGCGAAACTTTTAAAGCGATGCTATCTTTTTGAAGTTTATTTTCAATTTGCTTATAATCGGATGCATCCAAAAACATCGGCAAATTTTCATTCGTAAAAGTAAATGCATGCGTAATAAAATCTTCATCAAAATGACCTTGAATATTTTTGATATAAGCATCTGCAACAGGAATAGTATCTAAAAATTGATTCGCAACCTGAGTTAAATCATCTACGTTTCCTAAAGAATCTTTTTCGATGATGACAGCAATTTTATCAGTGAAATTTAATTGTTGTAAGATTTTTGACGTAACATTTGTTTTTTCATTCTTGGGAATAATACGCGTAATGTCCTCTTCAAATTTAATTTGTGAAGCAAAAAAAGCAGTTATTCCTAAAAAAACAAAAGCTCCAATCAGAGCAAAAGCTTTATTTTTCTGAATCCAAAGATGTATTTTGTAAAAGAAAATATGCATTTTAATTTCTTTTTTTATGATAAAGTAATAATGAATAACTTAATAATCCAAAAATGGCAGCTGTCGTAACTGCTAAAACCAAACTTCCGATGATGTATTGCAATAGATGAATCTTGATAAATTCGGTAGAAATCGCATCCCAAGAAAAAACAAAATCGGCTTTTTGAGAAACAAATAAACCACCTGTTTTTAATGATAAATAAATAATTATTGGAATCATTGGCGGAATACTTACATTCGAAAAAACGAATGACAAAACTTTATTTAATCTGAAAACAACAGCTAAAAAAATAGATAAAAACGTTTGAAATCCCCAAAGTGGCGCAATACCAATAAAAGTTCCTAAAGCGATTGACAAAGCTTTAACTTCGATAGAATCGTTACTTGCAAGAACATCTTCTTTTATAAATTGTTTAAAGCTTTTTTTTTTGAATTTACGAACAAAATCTCTCGGTTTGATATACAACAATGCAATGGTTACCAAAACGGTATTTAAAACGCTAATTCTTGCAAAGTCTTTAAACGGACGAAAATGCGAAACACGTTCGGTTGGGTCGTAAAGTACGTCGATTGGAATGTTTTTAACTTCAATTCCTTTCCAAGATGAACGTACAATAACTTCGATTTCAAATTCAAACTTAGGCGTAAAAAAACGATTTGGAATACTTTGTAACGGATACGATCGAAAACCAGATTGCGTATCGGTTAATGTTTTTCCGGTTTCGAACCAAAACCAAAAATTTGAAAATTTATTTCCAAAACTACTTTTCTTTGGAACATTTTCTTGCGTCATATTTCGACTTCCGATTAATAAAACCGGATGTTCACTTTCTAAAATTTCTTTTTCAAAAAGAGGTAAATTTTCAGGAAAATGTTGTCCATCCGAATCGATAGTTATCGCATGTAAAAAACCTAATGTTTTGGCTTTTTCAAAACCAACACGCAAAGCCATTCCTTTACCTTTATTTTTATCGAAATGAATTTGGGTAATTTGTTTATAATCTTCGAGAATTATTGGCGTACTATCTGTAGAACCGTCGTTTACAATAATAATTTGGTCTGTAAACAACAAAACGCCGTTGATTACACGGCGTAAAGTTTTTTCGTTGTTATAAGTAGGTATAATAACACAAATACTTAGGTTTAAAGGCTTTTGTGTTATTATTTTATCTGCTGAAATCATTTATTTATTTCAATTTATTCTTTTCAATTTCTGTAAAAGATTTAGATGTTTTAACGTACGATTTTATCAATTGTTTGACTTCGTTTGTCTGCGAATCATAAAGCTTTAGAATTTGATTTTTATCTTCGTTGATGTTCATTTTGTATTTCAACATTTTTGGAATGTTTTCTTGAACACTTAAACGAATCATTCGAATTTCAATGTTATTTGGTTCTGCTTTAATTGCTTTTTCTATGTAAGCAACACCTTTGGTAAAATTTTCTTTTTTAGATTCTTTCGTACCAACATATTTAGATTGCAATGCATAAGCAGCACCTTTATAAGCTAAAATTGTTTGATTACTACCAGAATAATTATCTAATTCATCATAAAATTTCAGCGCATTTTGTTTACTTGAATTTGCTGTAGCATAAGCTTTTCTAATCTCTGAAAGTGACATATTTTGAAAAGCAAAAATTGAGACGAATAAGAATAATAACGTTTTCATTTTAAATAGTTTTAAAATTACAAACCAATTTTAATGCCACAGTTTCATCAAAAGTTGTGGTGTTTTTAACTTTGTATACGTTTGTTGCCGTTTCAGTTATTTCAATACTTAAAACCAAATTAGGATTTACTTCTGGATTAATCAAAGCCATAAATTTTACATTAGAACATTGATTCATAAACAATTTTTTAGAAACAATTTTCTCTGTAATTTCTTTAATGATTTGCAACATACAAACACCTGGTGTTACAGGATTATCGGGGAAATGTCCTTTAAAAATATCGTGCGAAGCATTTAAATGAATCAAAGCTTTGTAGTTTGAATCATTCATATTTTCTAATTTAGTTAAACTATAAAAATCGTTTAATAACATAAGTTTTCTAATAAGTTGTAAATATACATGTATTTAGTAAAACGAAAAAAAAACTTTCTTTTCAGAAAGTTTTATTTATTAAAAGTATAATTTAATCCGATTAAAAAAGATTTATTTAAGTTCGCATTATCAAAATAATATCCACCATTTATATCAATCGGTTCTATAATACCAATTCTCATTCGAGCATCAAATCCTAAATTTGGTGTAATTTGATATCCTAATCCAAAATTGAAAGTTAAATCCACACTGCTATTTGAAGTATAAGGATATGAATCGTAATAATTTCCATAATTATAATAATCATAGCTATTATATGGGTCTTCAGAAACTTTAATATCTAAACCTGGACCTGCATGGAAATTGAATTTTTCTAAATTAAATTTATTAATAAAGTTCAATGAAATATAATTCAATTTGATGTCATCAGTTCTGAATGTTTGTGTATTTATATTTCCATATTCAACTTGAGTCCATTTAAAATTCGTAGCTCCTTGACGTAAATACATCACTTCAAATTGCATATTATAAACTTTAGTCAGTTTTAATAATCCAAAGCCACCAACATAAAAATCACTACGGTAATCAGCTCCAATATTTGCTATCGTCGAAGCAGAATATCCAGCTTTTACACCTGGCTGAAAAGTAACTTGTGCATTGGTTTGTGCGAAGGCAAAAAACGTAAGTGCTAAAACTAATTTTTTCATAATTTATTGTTTGATTAATTGAATGGTAATTGGCCAATTTTTGTGACTGATTGTTATTTTTGAACAATAATCATTGGTTATCTCATTAAAATCAAAAGTAACAATTTCTTTATGTCTTTTAAGTTTTTTTATTTGAAATAATTCATTATCCATTATTTTATAAGAATATTCTAAATTATTTTTTTGAGATTTAGCAAAATATTGAATTTCTGAATTTGAAATAGATTTAGAATTCGATTGGATATTAGATTTTAACAAAATTCTAAAATCGCTTTCAAGTGTTTTAATAAGCAACTTTTTATTTAAATCGTCTAAAACGTAATTGACTTTAAAATCGTTTTCAGAAATCGTAAAATCAATCAAAGTATTTCCGAAATCAGAACTTAAAACCACTCGATGCGAAGTTTTATCAATTTTTTTGGCAATAAAAAGTCCGGTAAATTCTTTAGAAAAAGCATTTATTTTAGCTTTATAAACGTAATCTATATCCGGATTATTAAAATAAGGATTTATAATAATTTCTGAAGTAGATTCACTTCCAATAATTTGTTTTGTTTTACAAGACCATAACGTATTACAAACTAAAAACAGAAGGATTAATTTTCGCATTTTCTACTTTATTTTTGAAAATAATTTTTGTGTAATCATCCGAAGGTTCAATTAATTTAACTTCAGAAAGAATGTATTCGTTAGATTTAAAAAACAATTCAACACTTTTAATGTACTTGGTTAAATCTTTTTGTTTTGGAGTTAATTTTACAATTTTCGTAGCTCCGTCTTTGAAGTATGAAATCGTAAAATCTTTCTCATTTAAAAAATTAGCGGTGTAACTTCCAACAATAAAATTGTTTAGCTGTTCAAATTTTTTATTTTTAGATAAATCAACGGTTGATGTTTTTCCGTTAGATTTTGTATGCATTTTTTTATTTTTAAAAAGAATACTCATTGCTTCCGGTTTATTGTATTTCCACAACAATTCATTGGTTACACTTAAATAAAAATTTCCACTTGATTCGATATCTTTTGATAAAAAATCCATGTGTTTATATTGAACAAAATCAGCCGTTAAACTTTTTATTTTTTTATTAGCTTCAATTAAATTGGTTTTAAAAGTACTAATTTCTGTTTGAGACATTTTTTGTTGAGCAAAAACAGAAAAATTAAAAGTTAATAAAAGAATGAATACGATATTTTTAATTTTCATAAGGTTCTAAATTTAAAAGTTCATCAACGGTAACTGATTCGATTTGATTGTGCTTCATAAAATGCAATAATTGTTCCAATACACGCACCGTTCGTTCTGAATTATCGTGAAAAAGAACAATTGAACCGGGCTTAATTCTTGGTAAAACACGATTTAAAATAGCATGTTCATTCGTTAAAATAGTATCTAAAGAACGAACATTCCAACCAATTACATCCATTTTAAGTTCGTTTAAAGCAAGAGCAATATCAGGGTTTGTAACTCCGAATGGCGGTCGATATAATTTTGGTTTCTTTCCAATTCTATCAACTATCATTCGATTGCAAATAGTTATCTCTTGAATGATTTTTTTCTTTGAAAGAAAACCCATTTTTGATGTATGTGAATACGTGTGATTTCCGATGGTATGCCCACTTTCGTGAATTCTCTTAAAAATATCCGGATACATTTCAATCTGTTTTCCAATGCAAAAAAAAGTAGCTTTGAATTCGTATTTATCTAACAAATCTAAAACCTGATTGGTAATTGGATGCGGACCATCATCAAAAGTCAAAGCGATTTTTTGGTCTAAAGTTTTGGTATTTTTTGAATAGGCTTTGATAAAGTAATTTAATCGAATATCAAACGAACCCCACGAAGTTAATCCCAACCAAAAGAAGAAAACAATGAAAAGATAACTCAATGAAACGTCGTAATAATAGTTACAAACTAGAATTACAAAAACGGATAAAAGAGAAATAATCCAAATGTATTTATGTTTTAGCATCTTTTTAATAGTACTAAACTATGGTCTTTTCCACGATATTGATTGTAACACAAAACGTAATTTGTTTGTGCTATTTGTACATTATTCCAAAGTATTTCATTTGGGATTTGTTGTTTATTTAAAACTTTTGCAGCAACTAAAACTCCAAAAGCAGAAGCCGTATCAAATTCGGCACTTAAATGTTTGTAATAAACTTGGGATTTATCTTCAAACATTTGTTCAATTTCTGAATAATATTCGTTAAAATTGACATCGGCATTTCGTCCTAAAACTAAAACATCAATTGCATTTAAATCAATTGCATTTGCTTCTAAAAATGATAAAACAGTTGGTTTTAAATCTGTCAAATCTATTTTATTTTGGACAAAAACATCACAAATTTCTGCATACGAATTCGATTTTTTTTCTGATGATAAAGCTAAGAAATTAGCTCCTTCACCAAACGGAACTCCGACAGATGTTGGATTTTTAAAATCGATTTCAGATGTTTCCTTTTTTACAACTTCAATCTTCTTTAAAAGACTTAATGTATAATCGGAAATTTCATCAATTCCACCAACTAAAATATTATTTTCTTCATCGTTTTCGATTTGAAGTTTGGCATCTAACAAAGCATTTTCAAAAGAGTTTGCGCCATTTACATACGTAAAATTATAACCTTTACAACCCAATCTCAAAGCAATCTGAGAACCAACGGTATTATGCGTAGATTGAATAAAAGAAGTTGGTGTTAAAAATTCTTCTTCGTTTTCGATAATGGCACGAAGAAATTTTTCTGAATCTTGTAAACATCCCATTCCTGTTCCGGTAATAATCGCATCCGGAAATTCAATTTCAGCATCGTTTAACGCTGTTTGCGAAGCATAAATTCCCATCTTTACTCCTTGAGCCATTCTACGAATCATCGCAGCTGGAATCATTTCTTTGTATGATGGATGTTTAGCGTAATTTACATCAGATAAATCTGAAATACTTCCCAAATTAAAATCAAAAATATCTTGGTATTGAATGGAAACCGAACCGATTCCGTTTATATAAACTGCTTTCATTAGTTTTTAGAAAAAATTAAAGTAGAACAATTTCCACCAAATCCGAATGAATTTGATAAAACGTGATTGATTTCTTTTGATTTTACTTCGGTATTCGGAATCAAATCAAATTCTTGCATAGGAGTTTCAAAATTCAAGTTTGGATATACAATGTTATTTTGAATTGCAAGTACGCTAAAAACCGCTTCAATCGCAGCAGCAGCAGCCAAGGTATGACCGGTGTAAGGTTTGGTTGAACTAAAATCGGGAACTTGATTTTCAAATAAACGTGCAATAGCTCTTCCTTCAGATAAATCATTGTTGGGAGTTGCTGTTCCATGAACGTTGATATAATCAATATCAGATGGATTTAATCCGGCAATTTTAAAAGCTTTTTGCATCGCTAAAAAAGCGCCTTCTCCGTTTTCTGAAGAAGCTGTTTGATGAAAAGCATCATTCGCATTTCCGAAACCAGAAACATAAGCTAAAACTTCTTTATTGGTTTTCTGAATCATTTCTTCCGATTCTAAAACCAAATATGCAGCAGCTTCACCTAAATTCAAACCTTTTCTGTTATCATCAAAAGGTTTATTATACGTATCAGATAAAATCATTAACGTTTTAAAACCGTTTATCGTAAATTTTGATAAAGCATCTGTTCCGCCAACAATTACGCGGTCTAATTTTCCTGAATTGATTAAACGAGCGCCCAACATCACTGCATTTGCAGCAGATGAACAAGCCGTGCTTATGGTAGAAACAAATCCGTTTAAACCTAAATATTCAGCAATCTTGTTTGAAGAATCGCCTGCATCGTGACTGGTAATGTATTTTGCTAATGAATCGTCTGTCAAATATTCGTAGAAATGTTTTTCAGTGAAATCCATTCCACCAACACTTGTTGAAGAAATTAAACCGGTTTTATATTCATTAATATCTGTAATACCGGCATTTTCAACCGCTTGTTTAGCAGCAAAAGCGCCTAATAAAGCGGTACGTGTAAACGTATTTTCTTGAGATAATTTAAGCTGCTCAACAAGTTGTTCATTAGTTAGTTTAATTTCTCCTACTTTAATTTCATTTACATGTTTTGATTGAAAATTTTCTAATCTAGAAATTCCAGTTTGTTGTTGAATTAAAGCATTGAAATTATCTTCAACCGAATTCCCGATTGAAGAAATAATTCCCATTCCAGTTATAGCAACTTTTTTACTCATAAATTATTTTGTACGATTTGCAGCAATATAATTTGCCATTGTTTCAATGTTTTGGAAAATAGTTTTTCCTTCTTTCGGGTCACTTAATTTAATACCGTATTCTTTATCCATTAAAACAATAAGTTCTAAAGCATCGATTGAATCTAATCCTAAACCATCTCCGAATAACGGGTCAGTATCATTGATATCTTCAATGTTAATATCTTCTAAGTTTAAAACGTCAATTATTTTTACTTTTAATTCGTGTGCTAAATTTTCCATTTTATATAAATAAATTTTCTATTTCGTTAATTGTATGTTTTTTTGTTCCGTGTTTTTCAATTAAATAAAAAACTGCTTGATAATCATCGTTTAAAAAATCAACCCAACCACATAATACTTTATCTGCTTTTTGATTTTCTATTAGATAATTTGTGTAATTAGACATAAATTCTGTTTGATATTTATCCGAACAGAAAAAAGCACTTTCACTTTTTAGTTGATGTCTGATACTCACTTCACCGATGCAAATATTTGCTAATGTGTAAACAAAAATCGCAGGGCTAGGGAAGAAGTTCTCTTTATCTTGAATACTTTCTTGATGTTTTAAATCGGTATCTAAACTAGCACTTTTATTTGCAAAAAGCAAAGCAATGTTATCTGCTTCATTTTTGTCTGAAAGCAAATATTCAGATGCGAGAAAGGCCAATTTACTCAATCCGTCCATCTTGAAAAATTTCGGATATTCTAATTGCAAATTTTTATAGGTAGCTTTTGCAAATGCATTAAAATCGGTGTTTTCTGATTCAAAAACCAAAGCTTCATTTTTAAAAACCTTTTGATTTTTAATCACACAAGAATTTGATATGTAATAACTTTCTTTCACCTTACTTTTATTTTTTTAATACAATTGCCGAATTACATCCTCCGAAACCAGAAGCGGTTTTCAGTGCGTAATTAATATTCTTAAACTCATTTTGAGTGGTAATATTAATTGATTGCGTAACTCCTAAAGTTTCAAAACCTTTAGAAACAATTAAAGTATTTTTTTGCATACTTTCTATCAATAAAATTGTTTCTAATAAACCAGAAGTTCCTAAAGTATGACCAAAATAACCTTTCATACTTTGTGCAGGAATTTCTTCCATTTGCAAACGATTCAACGCAATTGCTTCCATTTCATCGTTATACAAAGTTGCCGTTCCGTGTAACGAAATCGCATCAATTTTATATGTTGTAATATTTGCTTCGTTCAATGCAGATTGAATACTTAAAAACAAACCTTCTCCCGTTCTTGATGGTCCAGAAATATGATTAGCATCGTTGATATTTGCATCGCCAATGATTTCAACTAAAGCATTTTCTGAATTTGTATCTAAAAAAGAAACAGCAGCAGCTTCTCCTAAATTAACACCTTTTCGATTAGCGTCGTAAGGTTTACAAGGTTCGTCGCTCATGGCTTGAAACGAATTAAATCCAGAAACTACGAATTCAGTAACTTCATCAACAGCAACCACATAAGCATTTGCATACACTTGCATTTGCAACATTCGTTTAGCAACTGAAAGCGCCATAACACCAGAAACACAAGCATTTGAAACAACAATTGGTTCGGTTTTAAACTGAAAATAATCCGCAATTTTTTTTGCCAATTGACTTAAAAAAGCATTTTCTAAATCGTTGTTTTCTAAAGCCGTGATATTTCCTTTGGTTGTAGAAAGAATCAAAACTGAATTTGGTTGAATTCCGTTTGAATCAATTACCGGTTTCATTACAGAAATCAACAATTGTTCAACTCGACTGAAATCAGCTGTATTTTTTTCAATCTGTTGAAAATGTTCATTGATTTTTGAATTTGGAATACAAGAAGCATAAATATTCGAAAAAGCTCCAAATTGCTCATGTAATTGAATACCTGATTCTAGATTTTGAATCGCATTCCAATTTGAAGCAACATCAAAACCTAAAGGCGTGATACAATTTGTTTGTTTTATAAAAACTTTTTTCATCTTACAATAAACCTACTTTTTGTTTCCATTCTTCAAAAAAAGGTGGCAGATTTAAAACTAAATTTCCATCCTTATCTAAAAAAACTTGAGTTGATTCGCCGAAACAAACCAACTGATTATTTGAATTATAAATTCGAAATCTAAAAATAATTTTTGCTGCCGGAGAATCAACAAATGCTGTTTCAATTCGAGCAGATTCGCCATATTTTAATGGCAATTTATGTTCACATACCGATTTTACAATTGGAGTTGTATAACCGTTTGCTTGCACATCGAGATATGAAATTCCGTGATGTTTGCCAAAAGCTTCGCGACCATCTTCGAAATAAATGATATAATTTCCGTGCCATACAATTCCTAACGAATCAACTTCGCTAAAACGAACGTCAAAATGTTTGGTAACTGTAAGTTTCGATTCTTCTTTATACAAATCTTTTCTTCTTATCATAAATCAGTGCAATTGCAAGCATTAAACTAAAAAACAAAAATAAGGATAAGATTTCTGGAAAAATATCTTTTATACCACCATTTCTCAACATAATATCGTAATAACCATTTAAAGCCCAATTCATCGGTGAAATCTTTGAAATAATTTGCATTACCGTTGGCATGGCAAAAACGGGAATCCAAACACCGCCTAAAGCTGCGAGAATCACAACAAAAGTAGAACCAAATGGTGCAGCTTGTTCTTGCGTTTTAGCAATGGTTCCTAATAAAATTCCTAATCCAATGGCGGCTAAACCAGCAAATAAAGTCAAAATGGTTAAATTGATTAATTTTCCATCGATATTTAATTGAGGTAATCCCATTTGAGGAAATAAAAATAAAGCCACAGCTAAAATCAAATAAAACTGAATCAAACAAATGATTAAATACGTTGCTGTTTTGCCTAAAATTAAAAGAATATTTGGCGTTGGATTGGTGATTAATCGAACGTAAGTTCCTTGATTTTTTTCTTTTACAAAATTAATCGAAAGTGGCACAATGATAAAAAATATGGCGAATAAAGTCCAAGCCGGAACGTTATGTTGCACCGAATTTGGAACGGCATCGTTTTCTAGATTTGGAACAATTTCTTTGAAACTGATAAATTTATCGTTTGAATTTAATGAAATTTCAGAACCCATTTGGTCTTCAAAAGTCGAATAAATTGCTTTAGTTTCAATTTGAGCAACCATTTTATCAATGGCATTTATAATTCCGTTTTTAAAAGTTGCTTGCGTTGCCGGGTCAAAATATAATTTGATTTCCTTTGAAGGAATTTCTTCTACAACTGTTTGAGTCGAATCGGTTTCTAATCCAAATTCACCTAAAATTTGGTCCACATTCTGACTAACTTTTTTATTTAAATCTTTAGATAAATCTTTAGGAATCACAATCGCAAACTGATATTTACCTTTAAAAACAGCTGTTTTAGCCATTTCTTCGGTAACCGTTTGATTATCTATTTGATTGATAATTTCTAAACTTCCAGTTTCTTGCAATTGAGAATGAATCGCTTTAGAAATTTCATCGTTATCGTTATCAACAACCAAAACAGGAATTTTAGTTTCAGAAACCACTTGAAAAGCACTGTCTTGAATCAAAGTAACGGTTATTACCAAAACAATTGGCATAACAAACAAGGTGATTAAACCACCAATATCTCTTTTCAATAAAAGAAATTCCTTTTTTATTGCTTGAAATAATTTATACCACATCTCGTAATTGATTTCCGGTTAATGCTAAAAAAACATCTTCTAAATCTTTTGCTCCTGCTGTTTGATTAACCAAATCGGTAGGCGTTCCGGAAATAAAGATTTTTCCTTGGTCAATAATTGCGATTTGCGAACATAAATCGGCAGCTTCAACCAAATGATGCGAGGTGTAAATAATCGTAGTTCCAGAAGCGTTTAATTCTTTCAGGAATTCAATAATCACATTTCTAGATTGAACGTCAACACCAACGGTTGGTTCGTCTAGAAAAAGAATTTTAGGTTGATGCAATAAACCCGCAATCAGATTGATTCTACGCTTCATTCCACCCGAAAAAGTTTCAATTCGTTTATGAGCAAATGACAACAATCCCAAACGTTCAAGTAACGTATTGATTTTAGATTTTAATTCTGTGCCTTTTAATCCGTACATGCTTCCGAAGTAAACTAAATTTTCAAAAGCTGTTAATGTTGGATAAAGTGCATATTCTTGAGGCACAACTCCAATAAATTTTTTGATTTGTTGGCTGTTTTTATCAAAAGATAATCCGTCGATAAGAAAAGTACCGGTTGTTGGCATTATCAAGCCACAAAGCATGGAAATCAAAGTGGTTTTTCCGGCTCCGTTTGGACCTAATAATCCGTAAATTTCTCCTTGGTCGATTTGTAAAGACAAATCCTGTACCGAGAAAAAATCGGTATTCTTATATTTTTTATATAAATTATCTATTTGAATAATAGGTTTCATTAGATGGCTTTTTTAAGTTTTTTAAAGAAAGCTTCTTCCAAATCGGCAATGTGAATTAATTCGGCAGATAAGGCTTCGTAAACATTATCTTGATTACTTCTTTTCTTATAAACACGAGAAGCATTTACAGCAAAATCGCGCCATAAATCTCCAATTTTCATCATCTCTAAAGATAATTCTTCTAATTGCTTGTTATTTAAGATTTCGGCAGCTTGTTGCAAAAATGCGGCATAGATAAAACGGAATCCACCACCACCTGTACCAATTTCTTCTTGCATACGAACAATTTGTCCCAAATAATGATTTGCTTTCTTTACGCCGTGTTTTTTAGGCCATTTTAAGATGGCACGTCCAACCATTCGAATTCCACGAACACCAACAATCGGAACGGGAGCAAGCATATCGTTACACGTTTTCTTAATAGCTTTTTTAATTGCCGGAGCTAAATCTATATTTTGTGGAATGTAAATCGGATAATAAAGTTGTCCTTTGGGTGCTAAAGCTCCTTTTGCAAAACGAACACGTTCTAACTCTTCTTCTGTTAATAACGTTGTTGTTTCCATAACCGGATCGCTAATCAAGAAATTGCCGTTTTCTTTTCCGAAAACAACTAAATTGTGTGCGTTGAAATGGAAACGATATTCGTCAGGAAAATAGTTTAAATGATAAACACCGACTTGCAAACCAGTTGGAATGTTATTGCGTAAATTTTCTTCTAAAACTTCTTGAGCTTTTTTCTTATTCGAAAATTTAATTCTTTTGATTTTGATTCCTAATCGATTAGCTAATCGATTGAAAATTTGTCCGGGTAACGGACGATATGAAACCGCCGGAGCGTGATTAATTTTTAAAAAAGGTAAATAAACAAAAAACAATCCAGAGCCAATTCCAAAAACCATTGGTTCGTTTAATTCTAAACCTTGGTTGCGTAACAAGTTAGAAGCTACGCCGTTTTCGCAATGTGCTGTTTGATGATGTGTAAATGTTGCGCGCATTAATTTCCTGTAAATGTTGTTAATTCTTGGACAGAAATATTAAAGGTTTCTGCATATTTTTTTAAAGTGGATTCGCTTAAATTTTTGAATACTTTTGGATTGCGATGACGTTTGATTTGCCAAACCCATTTTCCCATATAATCGGCTAAAAGTTTCCAATCCATTCGATTCAGTTCCATAAAATATTCAATGGGACTTGCTTCGCCTTTCTGAACTTTTAACTTCGCTTCTTGGATAATTTCATTTAAATGATTTAAATTGTTTTCTTGAATAATGGTTTTAACTTCCCAACCCGAACTTAATTCGGTAGTAAATTTTCCATCATCATCAATAGCATAACAAACTTCTTTTAAATTTTTATCTTGTAAACTACTTTTATCTTGAGGTACTTCGGACTTTTTCATACATCACATTTTTTGTAAAAATAAATTCATCGTACCTTTTAAAAGCACGTTTTCGTTATTTTTTATTTCAATAAACATACTACAAATTGAATAATCATCGCCTTCAAAACGAGATTCTAATTGAGCTTTTGTAATAATTTGTGTATTGATTTGAGGTAATTGAAATATTTCGATTTTTTTTATTGCGCTTATAAATCCAATAACCTTTACTTCTTGATTTTTATTTAAATTTTCGTCGAAAAAATAATTTTGTCCAACAATAGAAGAGCAAGTTTGTGCTGCGTTTTCAATCAATCCACATTCTTGAAAAAAACCGTCAACCACAAATATATTATCTGATGAAATAGTAAATTTAGTAATCACTTCATTTTCACTAATTTCATCAATAAAATCTACCATTAACATAGGTTTTTGATGTGGCAGATAACTAGAAATATCTGTAATATTATTCGATTTATAATCAGACATTAATTTGCAATTACAGTTTTTAATTCGCCTTTAGAAATGATTTCGTTATTACATCTCGAAACGATTTCAACCAAAGTTACACCAAGAAATTCTTGAATAATAGTAACTTCTGTAGTAATTTGTTCGTTAACCAATGGTAAACGTTCGATATTTATTTTTTTTATTGACCCAATATAACCCGTTGGAGCTTTTTGATTTTTAAGAAAAAACTGAAAACCTGTGTGTAATGCCACGGTTTGAACCATATGTTCGATTAATCCCGGTTCTTTTAAGATGTTATTCTCTACAAAAATATTAGATTCAGAAACTTGTAAACCTCCAATAATTTTATTTTCAGAATATTCAATTAGTTTATCAACCATAACGATTGGATTTCGTTGCGGAATAAAGCTTTCTATCAATTTATTATCTGTAATCGGAAAAGAATAATTCATAATTAACAAACCGTTAAATAAGCATAACTATAAGAAAAACGTCCACTTTCAGGAACAGACAATAATATTTTTTGTCCTTTTTGAAGTTTGCCTGAATTAAATAATTCTTCTAACATCAAATAAATTGAAGCAGAACCAACATTTCCGACTTTAAACAAATTCATAAACCATTTTTCGTCTTCAAGTACAATTCCGGCTTCTGCAAGTTGCTCTTGAAGTCCGTTTTTAAAGAAATTTGAAGAAATATGCGGTAAAAAATAATCGATTTCATTAGCTGTAACTTGATGTTTATCTAAAGCAGCTTTCATGCTTTCAACACCTTTAGTTAAAATATATTTATCTAATAATTTTACATCTTGCTTAATAGAAAAAACAGATTGCGACAACCATTCTTCGGTTTTATAATCACTCCAAGGTTTTATTGAACCATCTTCTAATTTATCGCCACCAGCGTACATACAAGCTTCGATTTCGTGAGCATATGAATAGGCATCCATCCATTCGATTTTTAGTGATAAAGCTTCAGAATTTGGTTTATTTTGAAGTAAAAAAGCTGCAGCTCCATCAGATAACATCCAACGTAAAAAATCCTTTTTAAACGCTATAATTGGTTGTTCTTCTAACTCGTTTAAATTTTCTATTTCTTTTTCAAATCTATCAGCTAGCATCCAAGTAGAAACACGTTCTGAACCTGTACAAACAGCATTATTTGAATTTCCTGAAAGCACAGATAAATAACCAAATTTTAGCGCATTCATTCCCGAATTACAAACTCCTGACGAAGAATTTAACTCGACCGATTTATTTTTTAATAAACCATGAACCATAGCTGCATGTGATGGCAATAAATGGTCAGGTGTTGAAGTTCCACAAGAAAGAACTTCGATATCTTGAGCAGAAAAATCTGTATCAAGTAAATCTGAAATTGCTAAAAAAGTCAATTCAGCATTAGAATGTGTAACTTTTCCTTGATTATCCAATGCATAATAACGCGACTGAATTCCGTTATTTCTCAGAACAATTCGTCTTGCTTTTGATGGTGTTTGATTAATTTTTCCAAGAATCGATTCCATTTCATCATTAGATACAGATTGATTTGGTAAAAATTTCGATGCTCTTGTTATATAAACTTCTTTTAACATGCTTTTTTAAATACCTTGATAATATTTTTTTTGTTTCCTTATTTTAAAATATAAAACAGGATATAAAATGGTTTCTATTAAATGTACAATTGGAGATAAAACCCAAATTGCAACGAATAAATAATAGTTAAACAATTTAGTGAGAATTTTTTTCTTATTTGGATTTGACGAAATTATTTTAGCCCAAATTTTAAACATCTTATTTGCTTTCTTATCCATTGAAATTAAAAAATGTCTGAATTCAACGGCTCCGTTAGCAACTAACTCGGTTTGTAAACCTGTATAATTTTCATTCAAAAAATGATTATAAATAATTGTTCCGAATTTACTTGATTCTTTAATTTCAGCTTCAGAAACTCCGGGTAAAGGAAAAATACCGTAAGCTTTCTTTTTTATACCACTAAACATCCAATCTACAACGGTTACAACGCTTATAAGATTAATATTTCGGTCTACTAAAGCAATGTTTCCAACTAATTTTGCATTATTATCATGCAATAAAATTTTCATTTTATCTTGAGCTAAAGCCCACATATTTCGGCTTCCGCTGATGGTAACTACAGATTTATTCTGTAATATTTTTTTAGCGTAATCACTTTTTAAAAATGAATTAATTGGAATGGAAGGTGTTAAATACCAAACTTGATAATGAAATAAAATCAAATCATAATTTGTATTTAAAATACTTTCAGATGGTAGCAAAATTTGATGTGGAACTTGTTGAAATGAATCCGGAAAAGCTCCAAAAAACGAATCTTTATCCCAAGGAAAAGGAAATTCATTTTGCATTTGTATTTGATAATAATCAACTCGAACATTCTCATCCTTAATAAAAGGTTGAGAAATTTGATCTGCAATTTCTTTCAATTGACCAGATTGCGAATAATAAATTACCAATACATTTTTCATTACTAATTTTCTTTAAAATGATTCCAAAAATCAAAATAATTAAACCATTGATAGGGATATTTTTTTAAGATTTCAGAAACACTTTTTGTATAATTATCTAAAACTGCCTGAGCATCTCTTTGCTTGAATTCGGCAGATCTACGTGTATATAAATGATAATGCAAATTCGATTCTTTCATCACATAAACAAATGCAACCGGAACTTTTAAACGCGAAGCAATTACAAATGGTCCAGCAGGAAAAATTGCTTCTTCACCTAATAAATTAGCATTTAACGTTTTAGAACCTTCAAAATAACGGTCACCAGTAAAACAAATCAATTCGTTTTTAGATAAAGCTTCGTTAATATTAAAAATATGCGACATATCATCTTTAACAAAGATAAATTTCATATTTGATTTTTGAGCAATACTTTCTAAATAACTTTTAATTATCGAATGTTCTTGATCTGTTGTGACAATATTGATTTCGCAATTGAAATCGATATCTGCGAAAAATTTTTCAGCAATTTCAAAATTACCAATGTGAGCACTGATTAAAATTCCGCCTTTTTTCTCAGATAAAAGTTGTTTTAAAACCGAAATTCCATCAAAATCATACGTGAATTTATCTCGCATACCTGCAGAAATAGCAACTTTATCTATTAGAATTTGTCCAAAAACAAAATAACTTTTATAAACAGCTAAAATAGATTTGAAATACGAGAATTGTTGTCTGTTTTTGAAGTAATAAAAAATATCTCTAAAACTTTTTGGATAGGCGATAAAATAGTAAAAAGCAACAAATATTAATATACTATATGCTGCTTTAACTCCTAACTTTTTAATTAAAAAAACAAAAATTTTGTAGCCTAATAGATTTCCTTTAGACTTACCGTCCCATTGGCTCATTTTAGAAAATTTAATCTAATTTGTTTTCGATGATATTATAAAAATCATTAAAAGTAACCATTCCGGCAAAATCGGCTTCAACCAATTTAACGCCAAAATTTGATTCTATGATAACTACTAAATCTACATAATCTAAACTATCTAAATCTAATGTTTCTTTTAAGTTTTTTTCAGATGAAATAACCTCAGGATCTACTTCAAATTCTTCTATCAAAATCTCATTTACCTTTTCTACTATTTCGTCAATTTTCATTTTATAATAATTATTTTATTTTTTTTACGATTAATGCTGAATTTGTTCCTCCAAATCCAAAAGAATTGGACAAATATATATCAAATTCTTTATTTATAGTTTTACTTACTAAATTTAACTTTGAAGAATCTTCATCTGGAGTCTCAAAATTAATATTTGGAGCTATAAAATCGTGCTGCATCATTAAAGTTGAATAAATGATTTCGCTTGCACCAGCCATCCAACATTCATGACCTGTCATTGATTTTGTAGAACTTACATAAGGTTTCGTTGCTCCAAAAACTTCGTGAATTGCTTTGGCTTCGTTAGCATCACCAACCGGAGTTGAAGTAGCATGTGCGTTGATGTATTCGATATCTTTAGCTTCTAAACCTGCTTGTTCCAATGCTTTTTTCATTGCTGTTGCAGGTCCGTCAACGTTTGGAGTTGAAATATGTCCACCGTTAGATGAAAATCCGTAACCTAAAATCTCAGCAATAATTGGAGCTCCACGTTTTACAGCAGATTCATAACTTTCTAAAATTACAGTTGCACCACCACCGCTTGGAACTAAACCATTTCTTGAAGCATCAAATGGGCGAGAAGCTTTGGTTGCATCAACTTTTTCATGCGAAAAAACACCTAAACCATCAAAACTTGCCATCGCATATTCGTTGATTTCTTGAGCTCCACCACAAATAATCATGTCTTGAAAACCATTTTTTATCATCATGTGAGCTAAACCGATTGCATGTGAACCACTTGCACAAGCTGCACTAATGGTCATATTTATTCCACGAATATTAAAAATCGTAGATAAATTCATGGTTACGGTCGAATTCATCGATTTAAAAATAGCACCAGAACCTATTAAAGCTGTATCTTTTTTTTCACGAACAATATCAGTTGCATCGATAATTGCTTTAGAAACGCTGTCATTTCCGTATAACAAACCTACTTCGTGATTGTTAAAATAATCTTCGGAAATGTTTGCGTTTTTTAATGCTTCGATGGTTGCTAAATAAGCATATTCGGTTTCTTCGCCAATGGTAATTCGCTGACGACGACTTAATAATTTTTTTAAATCTGGCTTAGGAACGCTTCCTGTTAAAGGCGATTGAAATCCATATTCGATTCGTTTTTCATCGAAAATAATTCCAGATTTTCCATTGTATAAAGATTCTTTTACTTCTTCTAAAGAAGTACCAATACAAGAATAAATTCCCATACCGGTAATAACAACTCTATTATTCATTACGAATAAATTCCTCCGTTAATATTAATTATTTCGCCAGTAATATAACTCGATTTATCAGAAGCCAAGAACGAAACTAAATTAGCAACTTCTTCTGCTTCGCCAAAACGATTAGCTGGTATCATCTTAATCAATTCTTTTTCATCTAAATCTGCTGTCATATCGGTTTTAATAAAACCAGGAGCAACAGCATTTACTGTAATTTTTCTTTTAGCAACTTCTTGAGCTAATGCTTTTGTTACAGCAACCAAAGCACCTTTTGCAGCAGAATAATTGGTTTGACCAGCTGTTCCTTTTACCCCAGAAACAGAAACCATATTAATTATTCGTCCGTATTTTTTGCGTAACATATCTTGAATAAAAAAGTTAGTTACGTTATAAAAACCGTTTAAACTGGTATCAATCACAGATTTCCAATCGTTGGGTTGCATCCACATAAAAAGTCCGTCGCGAGTAATTCCAGCATTATTTACGATGGTTTCCATAATTGCTTCTGGATTTTTTTCTTTCCAATTAGATAAAGCAGTTTGAACTTCCTCTTGATTGGCAACATCAAATTTTAGAATTTCGGCAGTACCGCCTAAAGCTTCAATTTCTTTAACTGTTTCTAATGCAGCAACTTCATTAGATTGATAATTAACTAATATATGATATTTATTTTCTGATGCTAATTTTAAACAAATAGCTTTTCCAATTCCTCTCGAACCTCCAGTAACTAAAGCGCATTTCATGGTTTAATATTTTTTAAATTACATCTTTCATTAAATAATCTTTCACTTTTTGAACAATCGGATACATTACCTGATCCTCTTTAAAAGTTGGAACTATTTGACGAATATCATTATATATATTTTTTGTTTCGGTACAAACTTCATCTTTAAAGTTCAAAGCATCAATCGCTTGAACAATTGTAATCATTTCGATAGCAACAACTTCAAACGCATTTTCAATTACTTTACTACAAATTAAAGCAGCATTGGTTCCCATACTTACAATGTCTTGATTGTCGTTGTTGTTTGGAATACTATGCACATACATGGAATTTGATAAGGTTTGATTTTCGGCAGTTGTTGATGTTGCAGTAAACTGAACGCCTTGCATTCCGAAATTAAAACCTAATGTTCCTAAATTTACAAATGGCGGCAAAAGTTCATTGATTTTTGCATTTAATAAATAATTTAATTGGCGTTCTGCTAACATAGATAATTTAGTAGTAACCAATTTTAATTTATCCATTTCTAACGAAATATAATCGCCATGGAAATTTCCACCGTGATAAACTTGTTGAGTTTTTACATCAATTATTGGATTATCGTTTGCCGAATTGATTTCGTTTTCTAAAACCATAGCAACATTTTCAATCGTATCATAAACCGGTCCTAAAATTTGAGGAACACAACGAATCGAATAATATTCTTGAACTTTTTCTTTAAAAACATCTTCAGTATTTGTCCCAGAATACAAATGATCAGCGCGTTTACGAATCAATTTACTTGATTGTAAATGATTACGCATTTGTTTCGCAATTTCGTGTTGCCCTTTATGAAGTTTGGTTTCGTTTAATGTTTGAGATAAATGATCATCGTAAGCTTGAACAATTTCATTAATAATGCACGAAGCTTTAACCGACCAATTTAATAATGTTTTTGCTTGATTAACATTAACAATTCCGATTCCTGTCATTACAGAAGTTCCGTTCATTAATCCTAAACCTTCCCGAATTTCAACGCAAATAGGTTCTAATTTTTCAATTTCAAAAACTTCTTTCGTAGATTTTCTTTCGCCTTTATAAAACACTTCACCTTCACCAATCAAAATTAAAGCCAGATGTGCTAATTGAACTAAATCTCCACTTGCACCAACACCACCGTGTGAAAAAATTAATGGTGTAATGTTTCTGTTTATCAGTTCTTTCATTAATAAAATAACCGAAGAATTAATACCCGAATTTCCTAACGAAAGTGTGTTTAAACGTGCTAAAATTGCTGCTTTAACATGAGTAGAATTCAATGGTTGATTGGTTCCTGATGCATGAGAACGAATTAAATTATATTGAAGTTGTAAACAATCTGATTCTTTGATTCTATATTGTGCCATAGGACCAAAACCTGTGTTTACACCGTAAATGACTTTGTTTGAAGAAAATTCTTTTAAAAATGCAAAACTTTCTTCAACACGTTTCATTACATTTTTGTTAATTTCAATGGGTTCATTTGAAAAAACAATACGGCTAAAATCTTCTAAATTTAAATATTCTTTAAGTTGTATCATTAATGTTTTATTAGTTGAAAATAAATCTAGTTTATTGTAAATTAATATTAATATTATCTATAATTTTGATATAAAATATTTGGACAAATTTAATACAATTTAACGTACTATGAATCAAAATATGACAACAGAATTTGTAGAAGTTTTAATTATTGGAGCAGGACCTTCTGGTGCCGTTGCTTCTTCTTATCTACATAATCAGGGAGTGAAGGTGAAAGTTGTCGAAAAAACAAATTTTCCTAGAATTGTTGTTGGTGAAAGTTTAATTCCGAGAGTAATGGATCATTTTAATGAAGCCGGATTATTCGATCATTTAGATAAACAAGGTTTTGAAAAGAAAAAAGGTGCTCGATTTATTCGCGGAAAAGAAATCTGTGTTTTTGATTTTAGTAACAAATACGGAGAAGGTTGGGATTGGACTTGGCAAATTCCGCGTGCTGATTTTGATTTTGAAATCACTCAAGAAATGAAACGTAAAGGTGTTGATTTAGAATTTGAAACCGAAGTTATTTCTGTAAGTTTTGAAGGTAAAGAATCAACAACAGTTGTTAAAGATAAAAATGGAAATCTAAAGCAAATCAAAGCTAAATTTTTAATTGATGCAAGTGGTTATGGTCGTGTTTTACCAAGGTTATTAGATTTAGATGAACCATCAAAATTAAATCCGCATTCAGCCATTTTTTCTCATGTAAAAGATGTTAATCGTCCTGAAGGAGAAGAAGGAACATTAATTTCTTTTGATATTTTAGAAACTCAAGTTTGGTTATGGGTTATTCCGTTTTCTAACGGAAATACAAGTGTAGGAATTGTTGGTCCAACTGAGTTTATTAATGGTTTATCTGAAAATCAAGATACAAAAGAAGCCTTAGAAAATGCGATTCAATTATCTGATTATTACATCAAACGTTTTGGAAATGTACCTTTTATTTTTGAACCTAAAAAATTAACTAATTATTCGGCAGCTGTAAAAAATTTATATGGAGATGGATTTGCTTTAACAGGAAATAGTTCTGAATTTTTGGACCCAGTATTTTCGTCAGGAGTTTGTTTTGCAACCGAATCTGGAATGCTTGCTGCGAAATTAGCTGAACGAGAAATTAAAGGTGAAATTGTTGATTGGGAAACTGAATATGCCGATTATATGAAATATGGAATCGCTGTTTTTACAACTTATGTTAGAGAATGGTACACAGGCAATTTACAAGAATTATTTTATCATCAACCTGAAAATCCAGATGTAAAACAAAAAATATGTTCGGTTTTAGCAGGTTACGTTTGGGACAAAACAAATCCGTTTGTAGCTAAACATGATAACTTGATAAAAAATATGGCTCATTTAATTAAAATGGAGCGAGAAGCAAAAGAGAATCTGTAATAGATTCTCTTTTTTTATAAAAACTTATTTATCTTTTTAGATAACGATTTGGCTGTTTTTGCAAAACCTTCTCCTAAACGCGTTTCGTTATTAAAATTACTTCCAAATTGATTTCCCGGAGCTTCAATACTTTCAACTTCGTAAAGTACATTTTGCAAATCGTTTGTATCAACAATTTGAATTTTGGTAGTCACTTTTGCAGGTTGTTTCATCATAAAAGCATCCCAACCTGGATATAACCAAACAACATCAATAATCATGGTGTATTTAGCACTAGAATCGTTTAATTGATACGTTATTTTTTTATTTGAATACTTATTTAATAAAAGTAAAAATTTAGGCTCCCAAACTTGACTTTTTGCATTATTCCACTGATGAATCCAAATTTCACCTAAACCTTTTTCTTTTTCATTTAAATTACTTTTGTGTGATTTGATATATTCTTCTTCGGTATAATTTTCTTTCATTAAACGAAGATTATCGTATTTAAAAATCACATTCATTTCTGTTGTTCCTTTTAAAAAATTTAAATCACCTTTTTCATTTTTAAATTTTTGTGCTTGCATTAGCGAACTTAAAATCAAAAAAAGGCATAAAAATAATTTTCTCATGGTGTTTATTATATAAAATTAGTATGTAAATTATTCGTTATCAATAGGTTATATTTTAATAAAATATTATGTTAATTTAAAAACTTAAATTATTGATTATCAATTAATTAATAATGTAATAAAAATGTTAATAACTAAAAATAAAAAAGACAAACTTTTACTATGTTATTCAAAAAAATTTACAATACAAGAATTGAATCTTAATAAACAAATTTATTTATGATAAAAATATTTTTGGTTTATGAGATAGTTACTCACAGTTATCAACAATTATTCACAAAGTAACTTATTAAATATTTTATATTAAAAAATAAAAACACAATTGTTGATAACATTTATAATCCTTTGTAATAAAACAAATTAATAAATAAGAATTTGTTGATATCAAATGATAACTTTAAAATCAAGTAACTTTAAAAAAAATTATTGTAGATATTAACAAACAATATAAAGAAAGAAGAATTTAATTTTTTAAAAATATTTTTTCTTTTATTAAATATATATGTTGATAACAAGTTTTGAAATTAAAATAAAATCGTAATTCAATTTTTATTTTGATTGATGAGAATCGCTTATATTTTTAATATTCGATATGTTTTACATTTAAATCTCAAATATGCGATTTATAAGACGTTACTTTTTAAAAATTAGCTTTATTTTATTAATACTTATATAGTTTTGATGTTTATAATTTATCAATATACTGAATTTCAGTTTGTTACATAATAATTTTTATTTTTTTTTTAATATTATTTAAGATTTTTCTGTTTTACCTTTGTAAGTATTTTAATTTTTATATATAAATGATCACTTTTAATTACGAAACTGACTTTGAGTTAAAAAATGAATCAGATTATGAAGCTTGGATTGAAGCGATTATTGAATCTGAAGATTATACTGAAGGTGAGGTTAATTATATTTTTTGTGATGACGAATATTTACACAAAATCAATGTGGAATATTTAGATCACGATACTCTAACAGATATCATTAGTTTTGATTATACTATTGGAAATTTAATTTCTGGTGATATTTTTATATCAATTGAACGTGTAAAAGAGAATGCCAAAGAATACGAGGTATCTTTCGAAAAGGAACTACTTCGCGTAATGTCTCATGGTATTTTACACTACTGTGGTTACAAAGATAAGTCAGAAGATGATTCTAATCTTATGCGACAAAAGGAAAACGAAAAAATGGGAATGTTCCACGTGGAACAATAAACCATAAATTCTATATTATTAATTAAATGTTTCACGTGGAACAATGAGTTTATTTCAAGAAGAATATGATGTTATTGTAGTCGGCGCTGGTCATGCAGGTTCAGAAGCTGCTGCCGCTGCTGCAAATATGGGAATGAAAACTTTATTGGTTACAATGAGTTTACAAAATATCGCCCAAATGAGTTGCAATCCTGCGATGGGTGGAATTGCAAAAGGTCAAATCGTACGAGAGATTGATGCACTTGGTGGTTATTCTGGAATTGTATCTGATCAAACTGCAATCCAGTTTAAAATGTTGAATCAATCTAAAGGTCCAGCGATGTGGTCACCAAGAGTTCAATCTGATAGAATGCGTTTTGCAGAAACTTGGCGTTTGATGTTAGAAGGTACTCCGAATTTAGATTTTTATCAAGAAATGGTTTCTGGGATTTTAATCGAAAATCATGTGGTAAAAGGTGTTCGTACAAGTTTAGGAATTGAGATAAAATCTAAAACGGTTGTATTAACAAATGGTACTTTTTTGAATGGTTTGATTCATATCGGAGAAAAACAATTCGGTGGAGGTAGAGCAGGTGAGAGTGCTAGTTTTGGAATTACGGAAGATTTAGTTAAAGTAGGTTTCGAATCTGGAAGAATGAAAACAGGAACTCCTCCACGAGTTGATGGTCGTAGTTTAGATTATTCTAAAATGGAAGAACAACCTGGTGATGTCAATCCTGCTAAATTTTCATATTCAGATATTACAAAACCTTTAACTGTTCAATGTTCTTGTCACATGACGTACACGTCAAATGAAGTTCATGATTTATTACGTGAAGGTTTCGATAGGTCGCCAATGTTTAACGGTCGTATTAAAAGTTTAGGTCCACGTTATTGTCCGTCAATTGAAGATAAGATTAATCGTTTTGCTGATAAAGAACGTCACCAAATTTTTGTTGAACCAGAAGGATGGCAAACTTGTGAAGTTTATGTAAACGGCTTTTCAACTTCGCTTCCAGAAGATGTTCAATTTAAAGCTTTACGTTCTGTAGCTGGTTTTGAAAAAGTAAAATTTCTACGTGCTGGTTATGCTATCGAATATGATTATTTTCCACCAACTCAATTAAGACATACGTTAGAAACGAAGTTGGTTTTTGGATTGTATTTTGCAGGACAGATTAACGGAACTACCGGTTATGAAGAAGCAGCTGCTCAAGGGTTGATGGCTGGAATAAACGCTGCTTTAAAAGTTCAAGAAAAAGAGCCGTTTATTTTAAAAAGAGATGAAGCTTATATTGGTGTTTTAATTGATGATTTGATTACAAAAGGTACAGAAGAACCTTATCGAATGTTTACTTCTCGAGCAGAATATCGAACATTACTTCGTCAAGATAATGCTGATTTTAGATTAACTCCAAAATCACATGCGATTGGTTTAGCTTCGGATTCTCGTTTAAAACGTATGGAATATAAACGAGATGAATCTGATAAATTTGTTCAATTCTTTAAAGAAACTTCAGTTAAAACAAAAGAAGCAAATCCTATTTTAGAAGCAAAAGGTTCTGCTCCGATGGTTCAACCTGATAAAATGTTTAAGGTTTTTTCTCGTCCTCAAATTGAATTAGAAGATATGTTGAAGTTTGATAAAGTTCAAGATTATATTCAAGAAAATAATTTAGACCAAGAAATTATTGAACAAGCTGAAATTCAAGTTAAGTATTCTGGATATATCGAAAAGGAAAAGCAAAATGCTGATAAACTTACACGTTTAGAAGATGTAAAAATTCCTGAAAATTTTGATTACGATAAGATAAAATCTATGAGCTTTGAAGCTCGTGAAAAGCTTAAAAAGATTCGTCCAGTTACGATTTCACAAGCTTCACGAATTAGTGGAGTAGCTCCATCAGATATTTCAATCCTATTAATTCACATGGGAAGATAATGTTCCACGTGAAACATCTATAAAATTTTAAACCTCGAAACTTACATTTTGAGGTTTTTTTATATCTTTTGTTTTGGAAATAGAATAGTGGATTTGTGTAGAAAAGTATTTCAAGAACGAATCTCTAAAACGAATCTCTAAAACGAATCTCCAAAAAGAATATCCAAAAAGAATATCCAAAAAGAATATCCAAAAAGAATATCCAAAAAGAATATCCAAAAAGAATATCCAAAAAGAATATCCAAAAAGAATATCCAAAAAGAATATCCAAAAAGAATATCCAAAAAGAATATCCAAAAAGAATATCCAAAAAGAATATCCAAAAAGAATATCCAAAAAGAATATCCAAAAAGAATATCCAAAAAGAATATCCAAAAAGAATATCCAAAAAGAATATCCAAAACGAATATCCAAAACGAATATCAAGAACGAATATCAAGAACGAATATTAAGAACGAATTTCAAGAACGAATATCAAGAAAGAATATCCAAAACGAATATCAAGAAAGAATATCAAGAAAGAATATCAAGAAAGAATATCAAGAAAGAATATCAAGAAAGAATATCAAGAAAGAATATCAAGAACGAATATCAAGAACGAATATCAAGAAAGAATATCAAGAAAGAATATCAAGAAAGAATATCAAGAAAGAATATCAAGAAAGAATATCAAGAAAGAATATCAAGAAAGAATATCAAGAAAGAATATCAAGAAAGAATATCAAGAAAGAATATCAAGAAAGAATATCAAGAAAGAATATCCAAAACGAATATCCAAAACGAATATCAAAAAAGAATTTCAAGAACGAATTTCAAGAACGAATTTCAAGAACGAATTTCAAGAACGAATTTCAAGAACGAATTTCAAGAACGAATTTCAAGAACGAATTTCAAGAACGAATTTCAAGAACGAATTTCAAGAACGAATCTTCAAAATGAATTTCAAGAATGATTTTATATTTATATAAAAAGCAACTCCGACAGAGTTCAAAACTTTGTCGGAGTTAGATAGTTTTAATAATATTTTCTATTACGTATGTTTAAATAAATTTCAAGTATGTATTTCAAGTATGTATTTCAAGTATGTATTTCAAGTATGTATTTCAAGTATGTATTTCAAGTATGTATTTCAAGTATGTATTTCAAGAAAGAATTTCAATAACGAATTTTAATAACGAATTTTAATAACGAATTTCAAGAACGAATTTCAAGAACGAATTTCAAGAACGAATCTCCAAAACGAATTTCAATAACGAATTTCAATAACGAATTTCAATAACGAATTTCAATAACGAATTTCAATAACGAATTTCAATAACGAATTTCAATAACGAATTTCAAGAACGAATTTCAAGAACGAATTTCAAGAACGAATTTCAAGAACGAATTTCAAGAACGAATTTTAAGAATTATTTTATTTTACAAGGTAGTAACTTTGCTAAAATTTAAAACTCTTTCCTAGTTCGATGATTTTTTAATTTTAATAGAAATCCAAACGAAAGAGTAAAAAATAAATTGGGAAGAAGATTAAAAAACTTTTAAAAATTATCTATTTTTATTAGAAATCATGTTTTAAATATAGTAATTTCGAACACTCCAAACGATAAAAAAACTTAAAAAATAGTATGTTTCATTTCGATAAGAAAATAATCCAAGTAAAAGATTACTCCGTTTCCAAAGAAAAATTTGATTTGTATTTAGATTCAGAATATGATTTATTAAAAACGATGCCTTTTCCAGAATTAAATGAATTAGGTAAATATTACGAAAGTGAAGATTATATTTCTCATACTGATGGAACGCGTAATTTATTTGAAAAGGTTTATCAGTTGGTAAAGAAGAAAACCTTAAATGATAAAATAGGTTGGATTAAAAGTAAGCATTCAAACATTCAAAAAATTTTAGACATCGGATGTGGAACTGGTGATTTTTTATTTCGTGCAAATCAAGAAGGATGGAAGGTATTCGGTTTTGAACCTAATGAAAAAGCTAAAGCCATTTCAAAATCTAAAAATATAAATCTTATTGATGATTTAGATTCTTTTGAAAAACATACTTTCGATGTAATTACCATGTGGCATGTTTTGGAGCACGTTCTAGATTTAGATAAACAAATCAAACAAATTAAAAGTTTACTTAAACCAAATGGAATTTTAATTATTGCTGTTCCTAATTTTAAATCGTACGATGCGCAATTTTATAAATCAGATTGGGCAGCTTACGATGTACCTAGACATCTTTGGCATTTTAGCAAAACTGCGATAAAAAAAATATTTAAAAATTATCAGATGGAGTTGATACATATTAAACCGATGTATTTCGATAGTTTTTATGTTTCACTTTTATCCGAGAAATACAAAACAGGTAAGATGAATCCATTTCGTGCTTTTTATGTTGGCTTACTTTCCAACTTGAAAGGAAAATCATCAAAAGAGTATTCTTCACATGTTTATTTTTTAAAAAACTTAAAATAAGATATTTCTTTTTTAAAATCTCTAGCCGAAATGTAATTCTATATTAAGATTTTTTAAAAGTGTCTTAAATCGAAAATATGAAGGTCGTTTTTAATAGACGTTTTTTTATTTTTCTAATTTCCGAATAAGATTTCTTTATAGTGCTGAAATTTTAAAAAATTCGTAGTATTCAAAAAATAGTTATACTTTTACAAAAAAATAATTAAGCTTTAAAAATGAAAAAAATATTTTTATTTGTTGCATTAGCTGCTGCCATGATTTCTTGTAATGACAAATCTGAAAAGACTGCAACTTCATCAGAAACTAAAGAATCAAAATCAGGTAATGAAAATATTGTTTATATCGATACTGAAAAATTGATGAAAGAATATAAAGAATCTGTTGATTTTGAATCTAAGTTCAAAGCTATGTCTGAAAAGATGCAAAGTGAATTAGAAGGCGATATGAAAAAATTCCAAAATGATGTGATGGATTTACAAAAAAATGCACAATCAAAAGGAATGGAATGGGCGCAACAACGCGAAGCTGAGTTAGGAAAACGTCAACAAACTTTAGCTCAGAAAGAACAAAACTATATGAAAAAGTTTCAAGAAGAATCTGCTGTTGAACGTGACAGTTTAGTTTCTAAAATGAAAAAATTTATTAAAACTTACGGAGCTGAAAAAGGATATGATTATGTTCTTGGAACTGGAGATGCTTCAACCGTTTTATATGCTAAAGAAGGTTCTGATATTACTGAAGAAGTTTTAAAATTAATGAACGAAGCTTATGAAAATAAGTCAACTTCTACAGAAACTCCAGAAGTAAAAAAAGAAACTAAAAAATAATATTCTTTTTAAATTATATAAGCCACTCTTTTTGGGTGGCTTTTTTATTCTTAGTATTTTCGTAAAAAAATAAATCATGGAAGTTTCACGTGAAGCCGAATTAACACTAAAGTTTATCAACCAAACCAATCGGTCTATTTTTTTGACAGGAAAAGCAGGTACTGGTAAAACAACTTTGCTTAAAGAAATTGTTAATTCAACGCATAAAAATACAGTGGTTGTTGCACCTACCGGAATTGCAGCTTTGAACGCCGGCGGTGTAACTATTCATTCGTTGTTTCAACTTCCGTTTGCAACTTTTCTTCCAACGTACGATTTTATAAATTCAGATTCAGAATATTTCCGTTTTGAAAATTACGTGACTTTGTTACGACATTTTAAAATGAACAACGATAAAATGGCAGTCATAAAAAATATGGAACTTTTGATTGTTGATGAAGTAAGTATGTTGCGTGCCGATGTTTTAGATGCGATGGATTTAATGCTTCGTTCGATTCGAAAAAATGATATGGTTTTTGGAGGCGTTCAAGTTTTATTTATTGGTGATTTATTACAGCTTCCGCCAGTTGTGAAAAATGAAGAATGGTATTTTTTAAAAAATTATTACAACGGAATTTACTTTTTCAATGCCAAATGTTTAGAACATCATCCGCCGTTGTATGTTGAATTAAGTAAAATTTACCGTCAATCTGATGATGTGTTTATTTCTATTTTGAACAATCTTCGAAATAATAAAATTTCAAAAGCAGATGTTGCTGTTTTAAATCAATATGTAAATCCTAAATTCGATACCAAAAAAGAAAAAGGTTATATTACCTTAACAACGCATAATGCAAAAGCAGATAAAATTAATAACGAAGCTCTTGAAAATTTAAAAGAACAAGAATATATTTATCTACCAGAAATTGTTGGAGATTTTCCTGAAAAAATTTTTCCGATGGAATATGAATTGTGTTTAAAAGTTGGAGCGCAAATCATCTTTACGAAGAACGATATATCCTTCGAAAAAAAATTCTACAACGGAAAGATGGGAATTATATCCTCTTTGTCAGTTCAAGAAATATTGATTTATTTTCCTGAAGATAAGAAAACCATTGAAGTTGATAAATACGAATGGCAGAATATTAAGTACAAAGTCAATCCAGATTCAAAACAAGTAGAAGAAGAAGTTTTAGGAACCTTTACTCAATATCCAATTAAGTTGGCTTGGGCGATAACGGTTCATAAATCGCAAGGTTTAACTTTTGATAAAGCTGTGCTTGATGTATCGAACGTTTTTATATCTGGGCAAGCTTATGTAGCTCTTTCTCGTTTACGTAGCTTAAATGGGCTTATTTTGCTTTCTGAGATAGATTTGAATGGTGTTTCGTCGGACGAAGATGTAATTAATTATTCTAAGAATAAAAAAAATGTTGATAGTTTAGCTCAAGATTTATCTTACGAAACGTTAAATTTTATCAAAATTAATTTATTAGAAACTTTTTCTTGGTTTGATTGTATGATGGAATGGGTGCGTTTAGTTAAAAGCTTTGAAATTGAATCTACTAAAAGTAAAAAATATCAGTATTTTTCATGGGCAAATCAGCAATTAGACCGAATTAAAATTATTTTTCAACACGCTGAGAATTTCATAAAACAAATTCATTCGATATATTCTTCAAATACGCCAAATATGACGTACTTAAATGAACGTTTTGAAAAAGCTTATGAATATTTTTTTCCGAAGTTAGACCAATTGGCGTTCGAAACTTTGTTTACTTTAGAAAAAATCAAGCGTACAAAAAATATGCGTGGATTTTATGAAGAACTTTTAGAATTAGAAACTATTCAAATTCAGTTAGTTTTGAAATTAAAGAAAATGAATCGCATTATGATTGCATTTTCAGAAGGTCAACTGATTACAAGAACAACCTTGCAATTGAATTCTTTAGCCGAATATCGTATCAATCTTTTGGTTACGATTCAGAATATTATTTCTAAAACGAGTTTAAATTTTGAAGATGATGATGTTGCAGAAGATGGTTATTACGAGAAAAAAGTAATTCAGAAATCAGAGAAAAAAGCAACAACAGATATTACTTTTGAATTGTGGTTGAAAAAGAAAACGATTCAAGAAATAGCCGATTTTAGAAAGCTTACACCGCAAACCATTTACGGACATTTAGCTAAATTAATTTCTCAAAAGAAAATAAAAATTTCAGAAATTATTCCAAAAAACAGAATCAAAGATTTAGAAAAAGCGTTCAAAGATTACGGAGATAAATCGTTAACTGAAATAAAAGCCGAAGTTGGAGATACCATTTCTTGGGAAGAACTTCGCTTGTTTAAAGCTACTTTAGATATTTAACAATAAACCGATTTCAATCTGAAATCGGTTTATTTATTTTCTGTGAATCAAACGAGTAAGTTTGATAGATAAATCGGTAAAAATAATTTTCGGATTTCCGTTACGTTCCACGTGATACATGGCATCAGAAAGTTCATCGAAAATATCTAGAATGTTTTTATCGTTTACAAACGGAGCAAAATTTTCTAATTTAAACGATGCATCTTCCGGTTTTATGTAAACCAATTCGTTTACTTTGTAGTTGATTAACAAAGCTTGACGAAACATTTCCATACAATATTCCAAGAATTTTTTCTGCTTTTCTCGTCCAATTGCAGAAATTTCTTCGCTCCAATTAATCAAATCAGAAATCACTTTTGCATTTTTATTTGCCCTAAAAGCTGCTCTAACCCAAGTGATAAACCATTGTTCAAACGGTAAATCATTTTCGGTATGATTTAATATTTTTAAAGCTTTGTTATAATTTCCTTGCGCACTATTTGCAATAATTGCTGCTTCAGAAACATCACAATTTTCATTTTTAATTAAAGCTTCTTGAATATCATTTGCAGCTAATTTATTAAAATGTAAAACTTGACATCGAGATAAAATGGTTTGTAAAATCGCTTTTTCATCTTCGGCAATTAAAATAAAAACCGTTTTATCAGTGGGTTCTTCAAGTAATTTTAATAATCTGTTAGATGCTTCAGTGTTCATTTTTTCTGCCATCCAAATAATCATCACTTTATAACCGCCTTCAAACGATTTTAAAGAAAGTTTTTTTAAGATGTTCGATGCTTCATGAACACTGATATTTCCTTGTTTATTTTTGATATCAAGATGTTCGTACCAGTCGTTTATATTTCCGTAGATATCAGTTTTTAAAAAATCAAACCATTGGTCCATGAAATTATCACTGACTGGTTTACTTCCAACAGATTCGTTGGTTGCAACCGGAAAAACATAGTGAATATCTGGATGTTGAAAATTTTCGAATTTTAAATTACAAGCTGCATTTCCACCCGAATTTTCTTCACCAGCATTTTTACAAATAACGTATTGCGCATAGGCAATTGCCATGGGTAAAACTCCAGTACCTTCTGGTCCGATAAAAAGTTGAGCATGTGGAATTCGGCCTGAATTTGCACTTTGAGTTAAGTGCTTTTTGATGTTATTTTGACCAATTATATTAGAAAACTTCATACTTCAAATATACAAAAAAGACATCATTTTTCCTAGAAATTCTTGTTGAAATTGATAGGAAAAATTAAAAATATATTACAAAAAAAATGCTTAATTTTATAGAAATGAACATTTTGAAAGTTCGTTTATTTTTTAAATTAATTCAAAAAAACAAAAATATGAGAGTAGTTTTAGTTGGAGCTTCAGGTTTTGTTGGCTCAAAAATTTTACAAGAATTAGTAGATCGTGGACATTCTGTAAAAGCGGTTGCGCGAGATGTTAGTAAACTTCCTCACGTTAAACACGTGGAATATGAATCAATCGATATTACAAAAACAGATAAATTTGTAAATGCAATTAATGCTGCTGACGCTGTTATTAGTGCATTTAATGCTGGTTGGAGTAATCCGAATTTGTATGATGATTTTTTAAATGGTTCAAATGCAATTGAAAAAGCAGTTATTTTAGCAGGAACAAAGCGTTTTATTGTTGTAGGCGGCGCAGGAAGTTTATTCGATAAAGATGGAAATCAATTTGTTGATGGTGCAGATTTTCCTTCAGAAATAAAGCCAGGTGCTTCTGCAGCTAGAGATTATTATAACATCATAAAAGATAATACCGTTTTAGATTGGACTTATTTTTCTCCTGCTTTAGAAATGCATCCGGGTACTTCTGGTGTTCGTAAAGGAAGTTATCGTACCAATTTAAATGAGCCTGTTTTTAACGAAGAAGGTCGAAGTATTTTATCAGTTGAAGATGTTGCTGTTGCAATTGTTGATGAATTAGAATATCCGCATTTCATAAAACAAAGATTTACAGCTGCTTATTAATTTATCATTGATTCAATATCGATTAGAGGATTTAAAATTAGAATAAAAAGTAAAATCAAAACTAAAATTTCTAGAATTAAAACTTGTTTAGCTTTTTTTCGATTTAGATTATCAATTTGTACTTTTTTATTTAAGAATGCAATTCCAATAAATATTAATGTTAAGAAAATAAACAAAATATAATAAACAAAGATGTTTTTCATTGATTTAAAAACATAAAGCAAAACCATTGTAGGTAATATGAAACAAGTTGCCAAAATATTTTTTACTGAAAAAAACTTTTTTCCAATAAATGGTTCAATCATTAATTTTTTGTTTAAATATTTTTTTTCTTTTTCATGAAACAGAAAAGTACTAATTCTCGCAATGTCCAAAAGCAGTGTAATAATTAGCGCAAATAAACTGATTTGATAGATAATAAATAAGATAAAATAATTATTCATAATCGTAGTATTTATAAAATCTCAACTTTTTTAGTTGAGATTTTTATTTTAGTAACTTCATTATTAATATTTTAAGAATTAATTAACACTTGTAAAAATAAGATAAAAAAAATTGAAGTTTATTATTTTTTTATATTTGTGAATTATAAACAACTCAACATCATTTAATTTAATAATGAAAACAATTTCAGATTTTAATTTTAAAGACAAAAAAGCCATTGTACGTGTAGATTTTAATGTGCCTTTAGATGCAGATTTTAATGTAACAGACGATAACCGAATTGTAGCTGCTAAACTTACGATTGAGAAAATTACCAACGATGGTGGAATCGCTATCTTAATGTCACATTTAGGAAGACCTAAAAATGGTCCAGAAGATAAATTTTCTTTAAAACATATCGTTTCAAAAGTTGAGGAAGTTTTAGGTAAAAAAGTAACTTTTGTTTCTGATTCTGTTGGAACTGATGTAGAAACAGTTGTTGCAAATGCTAAATCAGGTGATGTTATTTTACTTGAAAATCTTCGTTTTTATCCTGAAGAAGAAAAAGGCGATGAAAATTACGCTAAACAATTAGCAAACCTTGGCGATGTTTATGTAAACGATGCTTTTGGAACTGCACATAGAGCGCATGCTTCTACCACAATTGTAGCACAATTTTTTCCAGAAAATAAATGTTTTGGTTTCTTGTTAGCTAAAGAAATCGAAAGTATAGATAAAGTTTTAAACAGTTCAGAAAAACCTGTAACCGCAGTTTTAGGAGGTTCTAAAGTTTCTTCAAAAATCACAATTATCGAAAACATCTTAGATAAAATCGATCATATGATTATTGGTGGAGGAATGACATTTACGTTTATTAAAGCTTTAGGTGGTAAAATTGGTAATTCAATAGTTGAGGATGATAAATTAGATTTGGCTTTAGAAATTATGAAAAAAGCAAAAGCTAAAAATGTTCAAATTCATTTACCAATTGATGTGATTATTGCAGACCGTTTTTCAGACGATGCAAATACTCAAATTGTTAATGTAAACGAAATTCCTGAAGGATGGCAAGGTTTAGATGTTGGTCCAAAAACATTAGAAAGCTTAAAGCCTGTAATTGCTGAATCAAAAATTATTTTATGGAACGGTCCATTAGGTGTTTTTGAATTAGAAAAATTTTCTCAAGGAACCATTTCATTAGGAAATTTTATTGCTGAAGCTACAGCTAATGGTACTTTTTCATTAGTTGGTGGAGGCGATTCGGTTGCTGCAGTGAAGCAATTTGGTTTAGAACCAAAAATGAGCTACGTTTCTACTGGTGGTGGAGCCATGCTTGAAATGCTAGAAGGAAAAACACTTCCTGGAATTGCAGCTGTTTTAAAATAACCAAAAAGGCATCTCTCAATACGTTTTGAGAGATGCCTTTTTATAATTAATTAAAAACTGAAAAGTTGATAAGCCTTTTGTATTATGAAACAGACCCTTACCACTTTTCTTTTTGGAGTTTTTTCTTTAACTGCTTTTGCTCAAGAAACGGAAGTTGAAATTAAAGTTATTCCAAAAGAAATTCAAACCCCACAAGCTTACTTAGATTCGATTAAAAAAACATTTGTGAATCACAAAGCTGGTGCAAACATCGACAAAAAATGGATAAACGAATTATTAAACGATGAAATGTTTGAAAACATGGAATCAGATATTAATAGCGTTTATTTAGATCAAGAAGTTGCTTACGATTTATCAACAGATGTTTTAAAAACCCGTTTAGCTCAACTTGACAAAAAATATCCTTTTGATATTAAGTACAGTCCAACGCTAGAGAAAGTAATCAAAAACTTCTTAAAAAACAGATCAAAATCTTTTGAACGTTTGATGGCAGTTTCTGAGTACTATTTCCCAATGTTCGAAGAACAATTAGCTAAAAGAAATGTACCTATTGAAATTAAATATTTAGCAATTGTTGAGTCAGCTTTGAATCCTAAAGCAAAATCGAGAGTTGGTGCAACTGGTCTTTGGCAGTTTATGTATCCAACCGGAAAACAATACGGATTAGAAGTAAATTCGTATGTTGACGAACGTTCAGATCCATTAAAATCAACCGATGCAGCTTCAAAATATTTAGCTGATTTATATGATGTTTTTGGAAATTGGGAAATGGTTTTAGCATCTTATAATTCAGGTCCTGGAACCGTTTCAAAAGCTATTCGTAGATCAGGTGGCAAAACAAATTATTGGGAAATTCGCGAATATTTACCAAAAGAAACACAAGGTTATGTTCCTGCTTTTTTGGCAACTTTGTACATTTATGAATATCACAAAGTCCATGGAATCGTTCCTAAGAAAGCAACTTTACCTTTTATCAAAACGGACACAATTCATCTGAAACAAGCTATTGCTTTTGACGAAATTTCAGAATTGTTAGATATTTCGATTGATGAAATTAAGTTGTTAAATCCAAAATATAAGTTAGATTATATTCCAAATTACGATCAAGAAAGACATTCATTACGTTTGCCTATTGATAAAATTTCACGTTTTACATCAAACGAAAAAAAGATTTATGCATATTTAGATTATCAAAAAAATTACAAATTAGAAAAAAATATTGTTGATGATATTGTTTCTGAAAAAAGTACTGCAATTGCAGCAACTCAAACAAAATCAAAAGCCGTAGGTTTAGCTAAAACACATGTAGTTAAAAAAGGGGATACCTTAAGTTCTATTGCTAAAAAATATGGAAATGTAACCGTTGCACAGTTGATGAAGAAAAATAATATCAAAAATGCAAGTAGTTTAAAACCAGGAATGAAATTAAAAATCTAATTCTAAAACAAAATTTCAATTGAAATATTTACATTTAATTTTTATCGTTGTTTGTATTGTTTCTTGTACCAAGAAAAATGAAATTACAACCGGAAAATTAAATCCATCTTTTGGATCAAGAAATCATATTACCATTGTTATAGAAGACGATTTATGGAACGGAGAAGTAGGTGATAGTATTCGAAAAAAATTAGCAAAAAGACATTTTGGTTTGGATAAAGATGAACCTATTTTTGATTTAGATCAATACAGTCCCGATATTTTTTCTGCTAAAGCCAAAACTTCTCGAAACATTGTGATGTTTTCAAGTAAAGATGAATATTCTTTTATCCTTGAAAAAAGTTTATGGGCAACTCCTCAAAATTTGTTTTTTATTCGAGCGAATTCAAGTAAGGAATTGATTCAAAATTTTAGTAAACATGCCGATTCCATTATTTCAGTCTTTAAAAAATCAGAATTGAATGAAGAGCAACATGCTTTAATACGTAAAGAACTTACGAATACAGAAGTTGTCAAAGATATCTTTGCGTGTACGATTAAAATTCCAAACACATTTCAATTGGTTCTAGAACATGATAATTTTTTATGGTATCAGAAAGATTTGCCAACCGGGAATTCTAATTTAGTTATTTACGAAGTTGCAATTTCAACTATTGAAAATTCTGTTGATGACATTGAAAGTAATCTGATTAAAGTACAAGATTCTATTTCGAAAATTTATATTCAAGGTTCCAATCCAAATTCGTTTTTGATTACAGAAACTGGTTTTTTTCCAGCTTTCAGACCCATTAAAATTCAAGAGTTTTCTGGATATGAATTTTCTGGAACTTGGGAAATGGAAAATGATTTTATGAATGGTCCTTTTTTGAATATAGCTTTGCGAGATTCTTATTACAATAGATATTTAATATTTCAAGCTTTTGTAAATTATCCATACAAACCCAAACGCGATTTATTGTTTGAAATGGAAGGAATTATTAAAACAGTAAATTTTTACGATAATGAAAATTGAAATAAAGCGATTTAAAGAGCTTTCTGTTATTGAGTTATATAAATCCTTAACTTTAAGAAATGAAGTCTTTATAGTGGAGCAAAATTGCATCTATCAGGATTTAGATGGTTATGATGACAAAGCTCTGCACATAATGTTATTTGAAAATGATGATTTAGCAGCTTATGCACGCATTTTTGATAAAGGAATCAAATACCCAACAGCTTCGATTGGTCGTGTAGTAGTTTCGCCCACAAAGCGTAATTTAAAACTTGGACATGTTTTAGTCAATGCAGCAATACAAGCAATACATGAAAATTTTAAAACAGAAGAAATTACTATTTCTGCACAAGAACATTTACAAAAATTTTATGCAGCACATGGTTTTGTAACCACATCTGAAATGTATTTAGAAGACGATATTCCGCATGTAGAAATGCAAATCAAATAAAAAATCCAGCTTAGTGCTGGATTTTTTTATGGTCTTCTTTTTAAGTTGATTACTGGTTTTGGATGTAAAATCATCGGATAATATTCTATTTTAACCGAACTGTTATCTAAACCAAAAGCTTTTTCTTCGGACAAACTGTTTTTTCGAATCAAAGCATAAGCATCTAAAATTATAGATTCATACCAAGGCAAATCGTTATCATAAGTAATTACTTTTTCGATAATTACATATTTAAAATCACCCATAATATCGTTTTTCTTTAATGATTCATAAGTACTCATCGGATTAATTTCGCCTGAACACGTTAAATCATCTAATACTTTTTTAAATAAAACACTAATTTTTGGAGCTACACGAAATCCTAAGTAAAAATCAACACGCATAATTTTATCCGAAATTTTCTTGGTCTGATATTCCATTCCATAAGGTTCGTCCAAAACATTTACGTGAATCATCCAATAATTATCTGCACGTTTAGGTCGTTTATGTAGAATTGAATAAATGATTTTTGATTCAACTTCATCTTTGTTTTGTGCGTTTGTTAAGTAAATTAAATTGGTTGCATATTTTGCAATCGTTTCATCTTTACTTAAATCACAAATTACTTTTTCATAATCATTAAGCTTAACAAATTCGGTATAATTTTTTCTGATTTTCTTACCTAAATACCAAACGCTCATAACAATAATCAGTAGTCCTGCAACGATTAAAGAAACATATCCACCGTGTGAAAATTTATTGATGTTTGCAATAAAAAAGCAAAGCTCAAATCCTAAGTAAAAGACAAAAAATGAAATGATTATAAACTTATTATATCTTTTAAAAATCATATAAAAAGTAAATAAAATGGTGGTAGATATCATACACATGACAATAGCTAAACCATAACCAGCTTCCATATTGCTAGATTCTTCGAAATGTAAAACAATTAAGATACATCCAATACAAAGTAACCAGTTAATAGATGGTATATATAACTGTCCTTTGATAATAGATGGATATTTAACCAAAACTCTTGGCCAAAAGTTTAATCTCATGGCTTCGTTAATCATGGTAAATGAACCTGTTATTAATGCTTGTGCTGCAATTACAGCAGATAAAGTAGCTATACAAATTCCAATTGGTAAAAACCAATCTGGCATGATTAAGAAAAATGGATTCTCGGTGATTGATTTACCGTTTATGATTTGCGTAAGCATTTCGTTTTCACGTGTTAGTAAATATGCACCTTGACCAAAATAGTTTAAAACAAGCATTAGCTTAACAAAAATCCAGCTTAAACGGATGTTTTTAATTCCGCAATGTCCAAGGTCGCTATATAAAGCTTCTGCACCAGTCGTACATAAAAAGACAAAACCAAGAACATAAAAACCATCAGGATGTGCTTTTAAAAGTTGAATGGCATAGATAGGATTGATTGCCTGAAGAATTTCAAAATTAGTAATACTTTGGTAAGCACCTAAAATTCCTAACATCGAAAACCAAATAAGCATAATCGGACCAAAAAACTTACCAATAGTTTTTGTTCCGTAGCTCTGAAAGAAAAACAATAAGATAATAATAAAAATTACTATCGGGATGGTTTTAATATCTGGTTGATAGATTTGAATACCTTCAATTGCTGATGATATTGAAATTGGCGGAGTAATTACACCATCTGCAATCATGGCACTTCCGCCAATAATTGCTGGGATTATTAACCATTTTTTCTTTATTTTTTTCACTAAAGTATAAAGTGAGAAAATACCACCTTCTCCGTTATTATCGGCTCTAAGTGTTAAAAAAACGTATTTAATTGTGGTTTGAATGGTTAGTGTCCAAAAAACAGCAGATACTGCTCCAAGAACAATATCTTTTTGAATTGCAGTTGAGCCAAAAATGGCTTTCATTACATATAATGGCGATGTACCAATATCACCGTAAATAATTCCTAAGGTCACTAAAAGTGAACCAAAAGTAATTTTGTTAAAATGCCCTGAATTTTGAGGTTTCAAATCAAATCATTTAAAATAATACTCCGTTAAAAATTACCTAAAATTTTACTGAAAATAGATAAAAATATCGAGCAAAGGTAATTAAATAATATTTCGAAAATATAATTTGGTTTAAAAGCCTCATTTATCCTAAAAACTTTATCTAATTAAAAAAGAACTTGTGATTTTTTTGATTTTAATTTTATTAAATTAACAAATAAAAATCAATCTTTATTTATTGATTCTATGAATTTTTCAAATAAAAGTTTCGTTTTCGCATCAATTTCGGCATAACTCAAACGTTCCTTGGTTTGATAAAAAAACATCATTGCGTAAGGTTGTTTCAAATTCGAATGAAGTAATTCTTTGTTCAAACGATAAGTTTCGCGTAAAACGCGTTTGAAGTAATTGCGATTAACAGCCCTTTTAAAATAACGTTTAGACACTGAAACTCCAAATTCTATAGGTACTTCATTTTCATTTAATGCAACATAAACCAGTCGTAATGGATATTTAGAAACTGATTTTCCTTCACTAAAAAGTAAATCAATGTGTTTCTGTTTTTTTAATTTTTCTGTTTTGGGATATGTTGCGTTCATGTTATTATTTAAAAATGCAAATTTACAAAATACTAGGTTCAATATCGTTTGTTAACATGAGTTTATATTTTGATACTTTTCTTTTATAGTAAATTTTGCTAATTTTACCGCAAAATAATCTTCATAAATTATGTTAATCAATGTTAAACTAGTTTTTTAGTGTAACAATTTTTAAGAATGATTGACCAATAGAAAATAAATAATTAGTATCATGAACATTAACAAATCCATTTACTTATCAGCTGCATTAGCATTGGCATTAGCAAGTTGTAGTACTCAAAAAAGCAAACTTCCTAATTTAAGTACATTAAAACCCATTGAAAATGCAGATCATTTACCAACAAGAAAATCTAAATTATCTGAAGAAGATTTAAAACGTTGGAGTCATTTAGACATCATCAATGATACAATCCCTGGAATGTCTGTTGATCGTGCTTATGCAGAAATCATCAAAGATAAAGTAGGTAATAAAGTAATTGTTGCTGTTATTGATTCAGGAATTGAAATTGACCATGAAGATTTAAAACCTCAGATTTATAATAAAAATACTTCTAAAGCTAAAAAGAAAAAGAATAAAAATAATATTTACAAAGATGATATTCACGGTTGGAATTTCTTAGGAAAATCTAACGATGAAAACCTTGAAATGACTCGTATCGTTAAGAAAGGTGATGACGGTTCAATGAAATACAAACGTGCTAAAGGCGAATTGGATTTAAAAATCGCTGAGTTAGAACCTTTAAAAGAACGTATTGAGCTTTTAGAAGCATCAAATGCTATTTTGGTTAAACATTTAGGAAAAGATGTTTATACAAAAGAAGATTTAGAAACTATTGTAGAAACAGCTCCAGAAGATGTTACAAAAGCTAAAAAGTTAATGGGTAATATTTTTGCATCAGGCAGAACATTAACTTTTATTGATGATATGAAAGATTATTACAAAGGTCAAATGGATGCTAACTTAAACGTTAACTTCGATGGTAGAGCTGTTGTTGGTGATAATCCATATGATATAAATGATGTAAATTATGGCGATAATGATGTGATGGGGGATCGCGATCATGCAAAACATGGTACGCACGTAGCAGGAATCATTGCTCAATCTAGAAATAATGGTTTAGGTGGAGACGGTGTAGCTTCTGAAGTAACTGAAATCATGTCTTTAAGAGCTGTTCCTAACGGAGATGAATATGATAAAGATATTGCTTTAGCTATTCGTTATGCTGCGGATAATGGTGCAAAAGTTATCAATGGTAGTTTTGGTAAATATTTCTCACAAAATAATAAATGGGTTCAAGATGCAATCAAATATGCAGCTTCTAAAGATGTGTTGATTGTCGTAGCAGCTGGAAATGATGCTTTAGATTTAAATCCTTTAACTGGAGATGTTGATCGTTATCCAAACGATAGAAATTTAAATGCTTCTAAAGAATTTGCTGATAACTTCTTAGTTGTTGGTGCTTTAAATCCTACTTTCGGCGAAGGAATGATTGCTAATTTCTCTAACTTCGGTAAAAAAGATGTGGATGTATTTGCTCCTGGAGTAAAAATTTATGCAACAACTCCTTACGGAAAATACGAATATTTACAAGGTACTTCAATGGCTTCTCCAAACGTTGCTGGTGTTGCTGCTTTGATTCGTTCATATTATCCAAACTTAACAGCTAATCAAGTTAAGCAAATTATTATGGATTCTGGAGTTACTGTAAATCAAGAGGTGATTGTTTCTGGTAATAAAGATGACAAACGTGAATTCGAAAAAATTTCAACTTCTGGAAAGTTTGTTAACGCTTACAATGCCTTGATTTTAGCAGATAAAGTTTCAAGAGGAAAATAATTTTAAAAATATATTTTAAAACTTTTTAATCCACTTATTGCTTAATTTTTCTTTGAGTAGTAAGTGGATTTTTTTAAATTAAAAATCATGAAAAAACTATTATTCTTATTCTTAAGTATTGGTTTTGTTGCAAGTGCGCAGCATAACAATCCTAATCCAGGTTATTGGCAACAACATGTCGATTATAAAATGGATGTAAAAATGAATGTTGAAAAATTTCAATATTCAGGTACTCAAGAATTGAAATACACAAACAACTCAGCAGATACGTTAAAACGCGTGTATTATCATTTGTATTTCAATGCGTTTCAGCCAGGTAGCGAAATGGATGCACGATTAACATCTATTGCTGACCCTGACAAACGTATGATTAAGAGCTTTAAAGGTGCAGATGGTAACTTAATAAAGGAAAGTAAAATATCTAAGCTTAAATCGAATGAAATTGGCTTTTTAAAAGTTACCAATTTAAAACAAGATGGTGTTGCTCTTAATTCTACTGTTGTTGGAACTATTTTAGAAGTTGATTTAGCTAAACCTTTATTACCTGATAAATCTACCATGTTGACTATGAATTTCGATGGGCAAGTTCCGGTAATGGTTCGTAGAGCAGGAAGAAATTCAGACGAAGGTGTTGCCTTATCAATGACGCAATGGTATCCTAAAATGGCCGAATTCGATTTCGAAGGTTGGCATGCCGATCCATACATTGGAAGAGAATTTCACGGCGTTTGGGGTAATTTCGATGTAAAGTTAACTTTAGATAAAACCTACACAGTTGGTGGAACAGGTTATTTACAAAATCCGAACGAAATCGGTCACGGATATCAAGCTGAGGGCGTTGAGGTGAAAATTCCTAAAAAACAAAAAACGTTAACTTGGCATTTTGTTGCTCCAAATGTACACGATTTTGCTTGGGGTGCTGATCCTGATTTTATCCATGATAAAGTGATGGGACCAAATAATGTCGAATTACATTTTTTATATAAAAACAACAAAGATATTATTGCCAACTGGAAAGCTTTACAACCAAAAACAGTTGAATTACTTGAGTTTTTCAACTCAACTATTGGAGAATATCCATACAAACAATATTCGGTTATTCAAGGTGGAGATGGTGGAATGGAATATGCCATGTGTACTTTAATCACCGGAAACAGAAGCTTACCAAGTTTAATTGGTGTTACAGCACATGAATTAGCACATATGTGGTTTCAACATATGTTAGCGACTAATGAATCGAAACACGGTTGGATGGATGAAGGTTTCACTTCATTTATTGCTGATTTTGCTGTTAATTCTATTATGGAAAAAGAAAATCAAGAAGATGAAAATCCTTTTGATTCGATGTATAAAAATTATTATTATATGATTAGTAAAAATGGCGAACAACCGCTTTCAACTCATGCTGATCGTTTTAATGATAATATGAATTATGGCGTTTCTGCTTATAGCAAAGGTGCTGTTTTTATTACGCAATTATCTTATATTATTGGTTTTGAAAATACCATGAAAACATTAAAACGTTTTTATTACGATTATCGTTTTTCACATCCAACACCAAATGATTTTAAGCGTACCGCAGAACGTGTAACAGGTGCAAACCTAGATTGGTATTTAGTAGATTGGACACAAACCATAAATACAATCGACTATGGAATCAAAGATGTTGTTACAGATGGTAATAAGACAAAAGTTACTTTAGAACGCATTGGAATGATGCCAATGCCACTTGATATATTAGTTGTTTATGCAGACGGAACTCAAGAAACATTTTATATTCCGAATACATTAATGCGTTGGAATAAAGAGAATCCTTTTGGAGAAATTCCAAGAACCATTTTAAAAGGTTGGGATTGGGCTTATCCAACATATACTTTTGATTTAAATAAAGAAAAATCTTCAATTATTTCTATCGTTATTGATCCATCAAATTATATGGCAGATATTAACAAAAAAAATAATTTGTATCAGAAAGTGGCTAATTAGCCACTTTTTTTATTTTAAATTTTTTTAATTAGACGATTATCAATTGATCTTTAAAGTTAAACGAACCTTAAGAAATTTATTTGGCAATTATCGTTGTTCTATTTTTTTAGTTTTAAAAAATATTAACTACATATTTTTCTAATATTTTTAAATAAAGTGTTTGTTATTTGTTAATAAAATACGATTTCTTTCTGAATGTTATTTTTTTGTAAAGTGTTGTTTTTGAGTGGGTTATTTTTGATTATTCTTATAATTTTGTCTCGAATTTTAATAATTTTCAAACAAACACAATTAAATCAACAGAAATGAAAAGATTTCAAAGGTTATTCGTTTTAGGTGTTTTATTTACGAGTTCATTGACTTATGCTCAAAATAAAATTAACGGAGTTATTTATGACTCAAGTACTAAAACAGCGATAGAAGGTGCAGAAATCCTTATTAAGAGTACTACAAACGGAACTTATTCAGAAAGTGACGGTGTCTTTACTTTAACAACTGAATTCAATCAAGGACAAGTGCAAGTTTCTTTTTTAGGTTACGTTTCTAAAACAGTTAACTTTAATTTGAACGGTGCAAATGAAATTAATTTAGGTACAATATACATCAATCAAGACGAACAATCTTTAGACGGAATTGTTGTTATGGCTCGTGGTGTAATTGATGTTGCAGAAGGAAGAAGAACGCCAATTGCATCTTCTACAATTACCAAACAACAAATTGAAGAAAAAGTAGGTGCTCAAGATATTACATCGACTTTAGTGAACACTCCATCGGTTTATGTGACTTCTCAGGCACGTGGTTTTGGAGAATCTTCAATGACAACTCGTGGATTTGATCAATCAAATACAGCGTTCTTATTAAACGGTCAGCCAATCAACGGAATGGATAACGGTAGTGTTTACTGGTCAAACTGGTCAGGAATGGCTGATATTGCTAATGCAATTCAAATTCAACGTGGATTAGGTTCGTCTAAATTAGCAATCTCTTCTGTTGGTGGGACAATAAATTTTATTACTAAAGCTACTGAAATGAAAGAAGGTGGTTTTCTTAAAGCTGCTTACGGAAACGATAATTATTTCAAAACAACTGTAGGTTACAACACAGGTTTATTGAAAAGTGGATGGGGAGTTTCTGCAATGTTTACACAGTGGCAAGGTGATGGTTACACAAACCAAACTGCTGGTGAAGGTCAGAATTATTTCTTCTCTGTTGGTTACAAACCAAATGAAAAACACAATTTCAACTTCTTAATAACTGGTGCGCCACAATGGCATAATCAAGGGACAAGTACTGCTTTATCTAACTATGTAACTTACGGACGTAAGTTTAATGCAAATCAAGGTACTTTGAATGGTGAAGATTTTAATGGACGTAAAAACTATTACCACAAACCTGTAGCAAATTTAAACTGGGATTGGAAAATAGATGAAAAATCAAGTTTATCTACTGTAATTTATGCTTCTATTGCTCGTGGTGGAGGACAAAGTAATAGATATGCTGTAGATATGGATTCAACTTCAGGTTTATTAGATTATAATAAAGTTGTACAAACTAATGAAGCTATCGAAAGCGGTGCTGCTAAAAACTGGTTAGGTGCAGATGTAAACAACCACAAATGGTTTGGAATCGTTTCTAGTTACAACCGTGAATTAGCTAAAAACTTAACAATGAATGTTGGATTTGATTTAAGAACTTATAAAGGTTCTCACCAACGTCAAGTAACAAATTTATTAGGTGCTGATTATGTTGTTGATAGATACAATGTAAACCTAGGAGAAATTAAAATTTCAGATACATTCTCTACGAATCCTTGGAAAGCTTATACCAATTTTGCTAAAAATCCGGATCAAGTTTATGGATGGATTTACGACCAAACCATTCGTTATGGTGGTGTTTTCGGACAGTTAGAATATGCAACAGATAAATTCTCAGCATTCTTCCAAGGTTCAGCATCACAACAATCAAACGAAAGAACAGATACTTATCAATACACACCTGGTAACGATAAATCAGAAAAAGTTTCTAATTTCGGGTATAATGTAAAAGGAGGAGTTTCTTATAACATCAATCAACAACATTTTATTTTTGGTAATGCAGGAATTTATTCTCGTCAACCTTACCAAAACAACATTTTCATGAACTACAAAAACGATGTGAATCAATATGCAGAAAATGAAGATATCGTTGGTCTAGAGTTAGGATACAAATTTGTTTCGGAATTCATTGATATTAATGTTAATGCATATAAAACGACTTGGGAAAACCGTGTAACTGGTTCATCTAAAATGGCTACTGCTACAGATGTAGAAAAATACAATCCAGATGCTGATCCTGCAATTTTAAACGTTGGTGAATATATTTATACATCAAACTACGGAACAAAACAAGATCATAAAGGTATAGAATTAGACTTTGTTGCGCGTCCGTTATATAATTTAGAAGTTAGAGGTTTTGCTTCTGTTGGAGATTGGAAATACAGAAACTCTGCAAATACATTAGTTCGTAATGAAGCTCGTGTTGTTTTAGAAGAAAAATCTACTAATTTAGATGGTGCTAAAGTTGGAGATGCAGCTCAAACTGTTTTTGGTTTAGGTTTCAAATATAAAATCATTCCTAATTTAGCTGTAGATGTAGATTATCGTTATTATGATGATTTATATTCATCTCGTCAACAATTAGATAATTTACAATTACCATCTTATCAATTGTTCGATGCTGGAGTTTCATACGCATTAGATTTAAATACAAAAAACAGATTAAGTTTCCGTGTAAACGTAAATAACTTGTTAGATACGAAATATATTTCTCAATTATCTACGGCTACTCAAAGAACTGAAAATAGTAAAACTTTCAAAGGAATTGATACAACCAATCAAGGTTTAATGGGTTGGGGTCGTACTTGGAGTGTTTCTGCTAAGTTTACATTCTAAACGCTTAGAATTCAAATATATTTTAAAAGCCATCTCAAAACTGAGATGGCTTTTTCTTTATAGAATTTCTTTATGATTCAATAAGTTATAAAAATGTTAGTAAATATGATAAAAATCATATTTTATGGTATCTTTGCAAATGATAAAGTTTAAAACCAAATAATCATGATAAAAGTATCAGAATCTGCAGCAAAAAGAGTTTCTCTTCTAATGGAAGATGATGGTTTCGATCCAGTTAACGATTTCGTTAGAGTAGGTGTGAAAAGCGGTGGATGTTCAGGTTTAGAGTACGAATTAAAATTCGATAAAGCTATAACAGAAGACGATAAAGTTTTTGAAGACTCAGGAATTAAAATCGCTGTGGACAAAAAAAGCTTTTTATATTTAATTGGAACAACACTTGAATATTCGGGAGGTTTAAATGGTAAAGGTTTTGTGTTTAACAATCCGAATGCTGCTAGAACTTGCGGATGTGGTGAGAGTTTTTCGCTTTAATAATTTATGATAATGTAACAATTCGAATTTTTTCGTTTTGAAATATATAACTTATGAGTAAGTATACCGAAGAAGAATTAAAAAAAGAATTAGAAACTAAGGAATATGAATACGGATTTTATACAGAATTAAATTCCGAAACTTTTCCTATAGGTCTAAATGAAGATATTGTTCGAGCTATTTCTAAAAAGAAAGATGAGCCGGAATGGATGACTGAATGGCGCTTAGATGCGTTTAGAATTTGGAAAGAAATGGTTGAGCCAGAATGGGCAAACGTAACTTATGAAAAACCAGATTTTCAAGCTATTTCTTACTATTCTGCACCAAAAGATGTTGATCCTAATAAAACTTTAGACGATGTAGATCCTGAGTTATTAGAGATGTATAAAAAATTAGGAATCTCTTTAGAGGAACAAAAACGTATGAATAATATTGCGATGGATATCGTAGTGGATTCTGTTTCTGTTGCTACAACGTTTAAAGAAACATTGAACGAAAAAGGTATTATTTTTTGTTCGATTTCTGAGGCGATTAAAGAGCATCCAGAATTAGTGAAAAAATATTTAGGAACTGTTGTTCCAACAACCGATAATTTCTACGCTGCATTAAATTCTGCTGTTTTCTCTGATGGATCTTTCTGTTATATTCCAAAAGGTGTTCGTTGTCCAATGGAATTGTCAACGTATTTCCGTATCAACCAAGCAGGAACCGGTCAGTTTGAACGTACGTTATTAATCGCTGACGAAGGTTCTTACGTTTCTTATCTTGAAGGATGTACGGCTCCATCTCGTGATGAAAATCAATTACACGCTGCGGTAGTTGAATTAATCGCAATGAACGATGCAGAGATTAAATATTCAACAGTTCAAAACTGGTTTCCTGGAGATAAGAACGGAAAAGGTGGTGTTTTCAACTTTGTAACTAAACGTGCATTGGCGGAGAAAAACGCTAAAATTTCTTGGACACAGGTTGAAACAGGTTCGGCTGTCACTTGGAAATATCCATCATGTATTTTAAAAGGTGATAATTCGGTTGGAGAATTTTATTCAATCGCTGTAACGAATAATTTCCAACAAGCAGATACAGGAACTAAAATGATTCACCTTGGTAAGAATACCAAATCAACAATCATTTCAAAAGGAATTTCGGCTGGTAAATCTCAAAACTCGTACCGTGGTTTAGTGAAGATTGGTCCTCGTGCTGAAAATGCGCGTAACTTCTCACAATGTGATTCTTTATTAATGGGGAACGAATGTGGCGCACATACATTCCCGTATATCGAATCTCAAAATTCAACGGCGAAATTAGAACACGAAGCAACGACAAGTAAAATTGGTGAAGATCAAATTTTCTACTGTAACCAACGCGGAATCCCAACAGAAACGGCAATTGCATTAATCGTAAACGGATTCTCAAGAGAGGTTTTAGATAAATTACCAATGGAATTCGCTGTAGAAGCTAAGAAATTATTAGAAATTTCATTAGAAGGGTCAGTTGGTTAATGGCTTTTAGCTATTAGTATTGAGAAATTAAAATAAAATATACATTATAAATATTGATTTTAAGATTTCAGAAATCTAACATCTTAAATCTCAAATCTCAAATCTTGTACAAATGTTAACAATTAAAAACTTACACGCCTCTGTTGAGGACAAAGAAATATTAAAAGGAATTAATCTTGAAGTTAAAGCTGGAGAAGTTCACGCAATCATGGGACCAAATGGTGCTGGTAAATCTACTTTATCTGCTGTAATTGCAGGTAATGAGAATTTTGAAGTTACTGAAGGTGAAATCATTTTAGATGGTGAAGATTTAGGTGATTTAGCTCCAGAAGAAAGAGCACACAAAGGTGTTTTCTTATCGTTCCAATATCCAGTTGAAATCCCTGGTGTTTCTGTAACAAACTTCATGAAAACAGCAATCAACGAATCTCGTAAAGCTAAAGGCTTAGAAGACATGCCAGCAAACGAAATGTTGAAGTTGATCAAAGAAAAATCAGAATTATTAGAAATTGATCGTAAATTTTTATCACGTTCATTAAACGAAGGTTTTTCGGGTGGTGAGAAAAAACGTAACGAGATTTTCCAAATGGCGATGTTAGATCCAAAAATTGCCATTTTAGACGAAACAGATTCAGGTTTGGACATCGATGCTTTGCGCATTGTTGCAAATGGCGTAAACAAGCTTAAAAGTGAAAATAACGCAGTTATTGTAATCACGCACTACCAACGTTTGCTAGATTATATCGTTCCAGATTTTGTTCACGTTTTACACGATGGTAAAATCGTTAAAACAGGAGGAAAAGAGTTAGCTCTTGAATTAGAAGAAAAAGGATACGATTGGCTTAAATAATTGAGTTTAAAAAGTTTAAAGTTTAAAGTTTAAGGATTCAACTTTAAACTATTAAAACTTTAAACATTAAACAATAAAAAAATGGATTTAAAAGAAAAATTATTATCATCTTTTCTAGCTTTCGAACAAAAAATAGATGTAAACACAGATTTACATGATGTTCGTAATGCAGCTTTAAAGGTGTTTGAAAATAAAGGTTTTCCTACCAAAAAGGAAGAAGCTTGGAAATATACGTCGTTAAATGCTGTTTTAAACAACGATTTTGCTGTATTAACAAGTAACGAAATTCCTGTTGAATGGAAAGACGTGAAGCAATATTTCTTAAACAATGTAGATACCTATAAATTGGTATTTATAAACGGTGTATTTTCTTCACATTTATCATCAACAACGCATGATGGTTTGGATGTTTGTTTGATGTCATCGGCATTAACAAAGCCAAAATACAAGATGATTATTGATACGTATTTCAATAAAATTGCTGATAAAACGGATAGTTTAACCAACCTAAATACGGCTTATGCTGCTGAAGGAGCTTTTATAAACATCCCTAAATCAACGGTTGTAGCTAAGCCTATTGAGATTTTATATTTCACAACAGGTGATGTTGCTAATTTTATTCAACCTAGAAATTTGATTATTATTGGCGAAAATTCGCATGTTCAAATTCTAGAACGTCACCAAAGTTTAACAGATGCACCGATGTTTACCAATTCGGTAACTGAAATTTTTAGTCAAAAACGTGCAATTGTTGATTATTACAAGCTTCAAAACGATAAATTAACAGCTAATTTAGTAGATAATACATTCATTTCTCAGAAGCAAGAAAGCAGAGTTTCGGTTCATACCTTCTCTTTTGGCGGAAATATTACCAGAAATAACCTTAATTTCTATCAACAAGGCGAAAGAATTGATTCTACTTTAAAAGGAATCACCATTATTGGCGAAAAACAGCACGTTGATCACTATACTTTAGTGAATCACGAACAACCAAATTGTGAGTCGCATCAAAATTATAAAGGAATTTTTGATGATCGCGCAACAGGTGTCTTTAATGGGAAGATTTACGTAGATAAAATTGCTCAAAAAACAGATGCTTTTCAACAAAATAACAACATTTTGTTGACAGATAAAGCTACTTTGAACACTAAACCGCAGTTAGAAATTTTTGCTGATGATGTAAAATGTTCGCACGGTTGTACAATCGGGCAATTAGATGAATCAGCAATGTTTTATATGCAACAACGTGGAATTCCTAAAAAAGAAGCTCGTGCATTGTTGATGTATGCCTTTACGGATGAGGTAATTTCTTCTGTAAAAATACCAGATTTGAAACTTAAATTACAAAAATTAATCTCCTTGAAATTAGGAGTTCATATTGGATTTGATATTTAGTTTTTAAACAGTTGTCCTTTTTAAAATTTAAAAATGCTTTATTTTAATTTTTTTTGACAACTATTTAGCTTAAAAACAGTTTATTTACATTTTGTGTATTTACACTTTTTAAAACGCTCAAAAGCACGATGAATAAAGAGATTAACGAGTTTTTACGACAGTAAAAGCTCGTTTTTTTTACTCCTTAATATATATATACATTTTTTACCGCTTTTTTTGATTGTCATTTTTATAAAAAATGTACATGCTTCATTTTTATTTTACCTCCTTTTATTATTGAAATAAAATCAGAATCCTTTCTTGTTTTCTCATTGATAAATTTTTTTACGATACAATTGTTTTATGTAAATAATAAAGCAATAGGATTTGATTAAAGTGAATTTGTGAATTATATAAAAAATTCATTTTATTTTCTTAAAATATTGTTTTAATTAATTATTATAACATTTTTATTTTTATAAGTATAAATAATGACATTTTTTTGTGATTTATTGCCTTAACTCGACGTTTTTTCACAGAATTGAACCTTCTGTTTGATTGATTTTTGGTTAAAAATGACGTTTTATGTAGATTTTTAACTCTTAAATTAATATTTTTTTATTTTGTTAAAACATTCTTAACTATGATGTTTATTGATTTTTCTGATAATTTATTTTGTTATTAATCATTAATTAAAAAAATAATAAAGTTTTTTTTAACTATTTATGTTAAAAGAATCTAATTTTTTTATAATTTCACAGATATTGACTTTGTTAAAAGTTGATAAAGAGAGTAACCAAAAAATGAGTGTGAAATAAATATTAACCTTTAATAAAAACTTATGAAATAGATAAAAAAATGTTATGAAAAGTAAATGCTAAAAATTGAAAAAGAAAGCATCAAGTTTTAAATGATAAATTAAAAAAACTATGGGAAAAAAATATATTTTATTTTTATTTATGTTTTTTACTTTCCTCTTGGGTAAAGCACAAAACATTATTGTCTCTCCAGGTGACATGCCAATTTCTGTGATTGCATGTGATGATCCAGCTACATTTTCTTTTAGAGTGTCTGGTCCATTAAATTCTGGAAGTCAAATCTCGATAACTCTACCTGAAGGAAGTAAATATTTAAATTTACTAACTACTGGAGTTACTGAAACAATAACACCTACAGGTGCTACTCTAAAGTTTAACTTCTGCTCTGGCAGCAGGTGCAGAATTAGTAGTAAGCTATAGAGTTCAAACATCTTGTGATGAAACTCTATTAAGTACTCAAGATGATATTGTTTATACGATTATTGGTGGAACTAATGTAATTCCTCCAGTAAATTATCCGGTTGTTAAATATCCTAAATTTGAATTTTCTAATATAACTCCGCAACTGGTACATCAATTTCCAAGTTTAGGTAATTATGTAGATTATACAGTTAGTATACTTCAGTCGTCGCTTGATCCACTTGTTTATGCAAAAAGTTTTAAGGTTTTAATAACACATTCGAGTACAATACAATTAAGTGTATCTGGAACAAATGGACAATTAACTTTAGGTACACCTGATAGCAATAATATGCAAACAGATGTATTATTAGTTGGCGCTAATGAATTTGCTACAATAGGTAATAATAATAATCGTTTTGAAATTAATGAAACGATAAACTTAATCGTAAGAGCTACTTATGTAACATGTTCTAGTGAGAGTACTAGTAGCTTGGAATTTGAATTAAGTAATTCGTGTGGAGAAACTGATTCATCTTGTTTAGTCGGTAACTCTATTATTAGAGACGTAAGCTACTTTTCAGTTACACCTACTGTTACGATGACGGCTGATCAATTGCCATATCCAGGAATAGCTTCTCAAAATTGGGATACGGGTACATATACAATTTCAAATAATGGAACAACTCCTCTTAAAGATGTTGGAGCAGTTTTTGGTTTCTTTACAAATGGTAGTCAGCAAATTAGTGCAGTTACTGGTCGTTTCCAATATTATGACTTACAATATGGAGGGCAAACATTTCAACCAGAAGCTAATGAAAAATCGTTTGTTTTAAATTTTGCAAATGATCCTGATGGACCAGATGGTTTAACTGATTTAGATGGCGATGGTAATTTTAATGATTTACCTGCTGGTAAATCAATTACATTTACTGTTAAATTACGTCAACTATATGGAAATGTGGCTGATTGTAGTAATTTTAATCCTACAAGACGAGGTATTAGATGGGCTTATTCTTATAAAAATGATTGTGGAATAAGAGTAGAAACTTTGCACAATGCTGCTTATGGGGATGTTTCTGTTTTTTCAATAGGTTATGTAGATACAAATTTATCTACAGAGTCAGGTTCATTAAGTAATGTTTTTGAGTTAGGTGATAAATTTAATTTAAAATATTTTATTTCTTCCAATAATAATGTTTATATAGGTACACTTCTAAATAATGGAGCACAAAATGCTTTTTATAGAATTAGAGTAGTTTTACCATTAGGCATTAGCCCTGATTTGACTCTTTCTCCAACTCTTTCAGGAAATAATGATAATAGATATACATTAACATATAATGCTGCAATTAGTGGAGTAAATAATCCTGATAATTATCATTATTATGATTTGAAACCAATTACAGATGGTACTACTAATTTCAACCTAGCCTTTCATGATACCAATTACTATCTTCCAATGGTAGTTGATGTTGGTTGTACTAAAATCGAAGAAGTAGAGATATCTGTTCGTACTTATTTAATGGAATCTGAAACAGTAGCTTTTCCGACAAGTTTTGCATGCGCTTCTACATTAGTAAATTTATCTTGTTTTACGTCTACTGTAGCTAATTATGGTTTTGAAATTAATCGTAATACTTTTGGAGTTGATCCAGTAACAAATTTACCCGTTAATGCTAATACTCCGGGTATCAATTTAAACGATATTATCAACGGTGATAAAATTGTAGTTAATAATAGAATTAAAATTTTAGATGATAATATTTCTGAAATGATAATTAAGATGCAGTATCCTAGAGCAAATTTACTAAATATAAATGATCCAGCTCTGCATGCTAGTTTAACTAAAATTTCAGGTAAATATATAAATAGTAATAATATCGAAACTACTTTTGACATTCCATTAGCAGATTTATCGGGATATTATACTTACACACATAGTTTTAATGAAGGTGGAACCAATTTCTCTAAATACGAATTTGATGTTATGAATTTGTTTTTAACAGGTGGTCCATTAGAAAATTTACTAGAAGTTGGTGGAATACTTGAGTTTAACGTAGATTATGATACAGATATCTCTGTAGTTAATAATGTAACAACTAATACACATAATATTAGTTCTTTCTTATTAACCAAACTTACAAATGAAACAGATCTTAGTCTTCAGGATGTTAAAAACGATGTAATTCGAGTAGTTTATAGTTTTCATAGTTTCGCTCCTCAGGAATTTAGAAACCAAATTATTTGTTGTCCAATACAGCTTAAATTACATCATTTTTTTAGTAATGATCCTGCTTTCGGAACAGATATATTCCCTAATGAATTACGTTATAATTACCAAATTAATAACTTTACAGTATTAATTCCAAGTTGTCTTGTTATACCAGATAATCAACCATTTTATCAAGCAGTTAAAAGTAATGTTGATTTAAATAATTCATTTAAAATTCCTTTACAACCATCTCAAGTAGTTATAGTTAAAGGAGTAAATGAATTAGGACAGGTCGATTTGAATGGAAAATATAATAAATATACTTTTATTAATTCTAATAATGATTGGCAACGAACAGATCATCAAGAAGCTTATCAATCTTCTTATATAACTGCAGATGTAGTTTATCTTGATAATTCTTTTTTATCAGGGGACTGGAATAATGATTTCAGGATGATTTTAATTGATGGTGATATAACTTATAGTTTAAATCAAAACACACCTAAATCGGTACAGATTGGTAATGGTCAGGTATTTTCTTCAAATATTCGAGTTCCAATTGAAATTGAGCCAAATTTCACTATTTCATCATCGCAACCTAATCAACAAACCAATACAAACGAAGTTTATTGGGATATTAATATAACCAATACAACATTTAATAAATATCCAACATTACAAAAATTTTGGATTTCTATTGAACCAGAATCTACAGGTCTTTTGGTTCCAACTTTTTGGGATGGAGCTAATCAATTACCAACGCTTAATTTTGGTACAGGAAAATATTGGGTACAAATTGGTGATATTGCACAAACAAAATCAATCCGAATTAAATCAAATGACTTTAATAGTTGTGATTTGACAAACTTTGTTGTAAAAGCAGGTTACAATTGCGGAGGGTATCCTAAATCACCAGATGCTATAAGTGAATTTAGAAGTGCTGCACCATATTCTAAATCAATCATAGTTACTGTATCTACTTTTGTATCTAATTTACAAGCAGTTTCTAATGTAAATGCTACAGGATCTGATTATTTTAATATATGTACAGAAATCAATGAATCATTGACTGTATCAAATACAGCATTAGGTTATGCTTATAATATTGTACCTCGAATAAAACTTCCAACTGGATTAGCTTTTGTTAATGGTTCTTTTATAATTAATTATAACGGGGTTGATATAGCTTTACCAGATTCTAGTATTACCTTAAATACTACATTAGGTTATTATGAGGTAGATATTTATGATGTTGTAACACCATTCCAGAATTCTGGTTTGCCAGGTACCTCTGAGAGTAATACATTATTGAGACAGTTTATACTTAAATACAAGGTTATAACTCAGTGTACAACACAAGGAAATAATAACTATTTGTCAGGTTCAAGAATTATTTATGATGTAGCCTCTGAATCAGGTTGTGGAGCTTCGGCTTTAGATGTGATTGTACGTTCACAAAATATAAACATCACAGGTGCTCCTACTAATAAAAATTATGATTCTTCATTTACATTTGTTAATGCTGCTTCAGCAAGTGGTTTCCATGTTAACAATGAGGAAGAATTAGTTGTAGAAATTACAAATTTGACAGGAAGTGTTACTGATAACACGGAGTCAATCAGAATTCAATTTGATGGAGCTTATGATATAGTTTCTGGAAGTGTTGTTCTTGATAATGCAGTTACAAACTCAACTGGAGTTTTTGATTTAAATTATGCGAACAATGTTTCTGTAGCTAATAATACAAGAACTTTAATTTGGCAATTGCCAATTGGATTTGCTAGTGGTCAAAAAATTAAGTTTACTTTTAAGATTAAAGCAACAAATACAGAAGTGTTAGATTGTGTAGAATTGAAAACTGCTACACTAGGTACATATGTTGTAAAAGATGCATTTTGTATTGTAAATGGGCAGAATTGTGAAATATTATTTCCAACGACAACTTTAAAAGATATTAACTTGCCATCTAATAAACCAAGTATCTCAGGTGTGGTAATTGGCACAGACTTAGTAATTAATGGGTTGAATCATAATTTTAATATTAATTATGATCTGACTAATACTTCAACTAATTTTGAGGTAAAAGATTTATTAAGATATGACATTTATAAAGATGTTAACAGCGACGGATTGATTGATTCTAATGATTTGTTGATTGTTAATAATGGTACAATTAGTGGAGCTATAGCTTCAGGGTCAACTGTATCAGGTTCAGTTTCAGGTACCTATATAGCACCTTATGCTCCTCTATTGTTAAAATTTAAATCTAATTTTGGAATATCAGATATTTGTGAACCAGTTGTATTACAATCAGTTTGTTGTGTACCTGGAACACCAAGTGCTGTTTTTGATGCAACTCAGTTAGCTAACTTACAAACTGGTACTATTGAATGTGGATCAGTGGATTTAAATCCAGTTTTAACGGCTACTGGTTTATGTGGAGAACAATTAAATGTTACATATACTGACTCAACAATTGTTGGAGATTGTACAACTGGAAATATTGTAACTAGAAGATGGGTGGCTACAGATTTGTGTGGAAATCAAACTATACATAATCAAACATATACTGTTGTTGATACTACAGGACCAACATTTTCAGGAACTTTACCAGCTGCTACTTTAACAGTAACATGCGGAACAATTCCAACGGCTGTAATTTTAGCAGCTCAGGATAATTGTGGAACAGCTTTAGTTTCATTTACAGAGACAGATACACAATCATCAAATGCTAATGTTTATACGATTACAAGAACATGGACGGCAACTGATACTTGTGGAAATGAAACAGTTCATACACAAACTATTTCAGTTGATCGATCAGAAGTTCCTGTTTTCTCAGCTACACCTGTAGATGTAACAGTAGAATGTAGTTCAATTCCAACCCGTCCTACAATAACAGCAAGTACATCTTGTGGATCAGCTACAGTTGTTTATGATGAGGTAAGAAATAATGGAACGTGTTCGAATTCATACGAATTAGTAAGAACATGGGTAGCAACAACTTCAAATGGAGTAACAGCAACACATGTACAAACAATCACAGTAACTGATACAACAGCACCAAGTTTTGTTGGTACTTTACCAGCAGCTACTTTAACAGTTAGTTGTGGAGCTATACCTACTGCTGTAACATTAACAGCAACAGATAATTGTGGAACAGCATCAGTTTCATTTACAGAAACAGATACACAATCATCAAATGCTAATGTTTATGTGATAATAAGAACATGGACAGCGAGAGATTTATGTGGAAATGAAACAGTTCATACACAAACTATTTCAGTAGATCGATCAGAAGTACCTGTTTTCTCAGCAACACCGGCAGATGTAACCGTTGAATGTAATTCGGTTCCAACTCGTCCAACAATAACAGCAACTTCATCATGTGGAACAGCTACAGTTGTTTTTGATGAGGTAAGAAATAATGGAACGTGTTCGAATTCATACGAATTAGTTAGAACATGGGTAGCAACAACTTCAAATGGAGTAACAGCAACACATGTACAAACAATCACAGTAACTGATACAACAGCACCAAGTTTTGTTGGTACTTTACCAGCTGCTACTTTAACAGTTAATTGTGGAGCTATACCTACTGCTGTAACATTAACAGCTACAGATAATTGTGGAACAGCAACAGTGACGTATGTAGAAACAGATACACAATCATCAAATGCTAGTGTTTATACTATAACAAGAACATGGACAGCGAGAGATTTATGTGGAAATGAAACAGTTCATACACAAACTATTTCAGTAGATCGATCAGCAGTTCCTGTATTCTCAGCAACACCGGCAGATGTAACTGTTGAATGTAATTCGGTTCCAACTCGTCCAACAATAACAGCAACTTCATCATGTGGAACAGCTACAGTTGTTTTTGATGAGGTAAGAAATAATGGAGCATGTTCAAATTCATACGAATTAGTAAGAACATGGGTAGCAACAACTTCAAATGGAGTAACAGCAACACATGTACAAACAATCACAGTAACTGATACAACAGCACCAAGTTTTGTTGGTACTTTACCAGCTGCTACTTTAACAGTTAATTGTGGAGCTATACCTACTGCTGTAACATTAACAGCTACAGATAATTGTGGAACAGCAACAGTGACGTATGTAGAAACAGATACACAATCATCAAATGCTAGTGTTTATACTATAACAAGAACATGGACAGCGAGAGATTTATGTGGAAATGAAACAGTTCATACACAAACTATTTCAGTAGATCGATCAGCAGTTCCTGTATTCTCAGCAACACCGGCAGATGTAACCGTTGAATGTAATTCGGTTCCAACTCGTCCAACAATAACAGCAACTTCATCATGTGGAACAGCTACAGTTGTTTTTGATGAAGTAAGAAATAATGGAGCATGTTCGAATTCATACGAATTAGTTAGAACATGGGTAGCAACAACTTCAAATGGAGTGACAGCAACACACGTACAAACAATCACGGTAACTGATACAACAGTACCAAGTTTTGTTGGTGTTTTACCAGCTGCTACTTTAACAGTTAATTGTGGAGCTATACCTACTGCTGTAACATTAACAGCAACAGATAATTGTGGAACAGCTTTAGTTTCATTTACAGAAACAGATACACAATCATCAAATGCTAGTGTTTATACTATAACAAGAACATGGACAGCGAGAGATTTATGTGGAAATGAAACAGTTCATACACAAACTATTTCAGTAGATCGATCAGCAGTTCCTGTATTCTCAGCAACACCGGCAGATGTAACTGTTGAATGTAATTCGGTTCCAACTCGTCCAACAATAACAGCAACTTCATCATGTGGAACAGCTACAGTTGTTTTTGATGAGGTAAGAAATAATGGAGCATGTTCAAATTCATACGAATTAGTAAGAACATGGGTAGCAACAACTTCAAATGGAGTAACAGCAACACATGTACAAACAATCACAGTAACTGATACAACAGCACCAAGTTTTGTTGGTACTTTACCAGCTGCTACTTTAACAGTTAATTGTGGAGCTATACCTACTGCTGTAACATTAACAGCTACAGATAATTGTGGAACAGCAACAGTGACGTATGTAGAAACAGATACACAATCATCAAATGCTAGTGTTTATACTATAACAAGAACATGGACAGCGAGAGATTTATGTGGAAATGAAACAGTTCATACACAAACTATTTCAGTAGATCGATCAGAAGTTCCTGTTTTCTCAGCAACACCGGCAGATGTAACTGTTGAATGTAATTCGGTTCCAACTCGTCCAACAATAACAGCAACTTCATCATGTGGAACAGCTACAGTTGTTTTTGATGAGGTAAGAAATAATGGAACGTGTACGAATTCATACGAATTAGTAAGAACATGGGTAGCAACAACTTCAAATGGAGTAACAGCAACACATGTACAAACAATCACAGTAACTGATACAACAGCACCAAGTTTTGTTGGTACTTTACCAGCTGCTACTTTAACAGTTAATTGTGGAGCTATACCTACTGCTGTAACATTAACAGCTACAGATAATTGTGGAACAGCAACAGTGACGTATGTAGAAACAGATACACAATCATCAAATGCTAGTGTTTATACTATAACAAGAACATGGACAGCGAGAGATTTATGTGGAAATGAAACAGTTCATACACAAACTATTTCAGTAGATCGATCAGCAGTTCCTGTATTCTCAGCAACACCAGCAGATGTAACCGTTGAATGTAATTCGGTTCCAACTCGTCCAACGATAACAGCAACTTCATCATGTGGAACAGCTACAGTTGTTTATGATGAGGTAAGAAATAATGGAACGTGTTCGAATTCATACGAATTAGTAAGAACATGGGTAGCAACAACTTCAAATGGAGTAACAGCAACACATGTACAAACAATCACAGTAACTGATACAACAGCACCAAGTTTTGTTGGTACTTTACCAGCTGCTACTTTAACAGTTAATTGTGGAGCTATACCTACTGCTGTAACATTAACAGCTACAGATAATTGTGGAACAGCAACAGTGACGTATGTAGAAACAGATACACAATCATCAAATGCTAGTGTTTATACTATAACAAGAACATGGACAGCGAGAGATTTATGTGGAAATGAAACAGTTCATACACAAACTATTTCAGTAGATCGATCAGCAGTTCCTGTATTCTCAGCAACACCAGCAGATGTAACCGTTGAATGTAATTCGGTTCCAACTCGTCCAACGATAACAGCAACTTCATCATGTGGAACAGCTACAGTTGTTTTTGATGAGGTAAGAAATAATGGAACGTGTTCGAATTCATACGAATTAGTTAGAACATGGGTAGCAACAACTTCAAATGGAGTAACAGCAACACATGTACAAACAATCACAGTAACTGATACAACAGCACCAAGTTTTGTTGGTACTTTACCAGCAGCTACTTTAACAGTTAGTTGTGGAGCTATACCTACTGCTGTAACATTAACAGCAACAGATAATTGTGGAACAGCATCAGTTTCATTTACAGAAACAGATACACAATCATCAAATGCTAATGTTTATGTGATAATAAGAACATGGACAGCGAGAGATTTATGTGGAAATGAAACAGTTCATACACAAACTATTTCAGTAGATCGATCAGAAGTACCTGTTTTCTCAGCAACACCGGCAGATGTAACTGTTGAATGTAATTCGGTTCCAACTCGTCCAACAATAACAGCAACTTCATCATGTGGAACAGCTACAGTTGTTTTTGATGAGGTAAGAAATAATGGAACGTGTTCGAATTCATACGAATTAGTTAGAACATGGGTAGCAACAACTTCAAATGGAGTAACAGCAACACATGTACAAACAATCACAGTAACTGATACAACAGCACCAAGTTTTGTTGGTACTTTACCAGCAGCTACTTTAACAGTTAGTTGTGGAGCTATACCTACTGCTGTAACATTAACAGCAACAGATAATTGTGGAACAGCATCAGTTTCATTTACAGAAACAGATACACAATCATCAAATGCTAATGTTTATGTGATAATAAGAACATGGACAGCGAGAGATTTATGTGGAAATGAAACAGTTCATACACAAACTATTTCAGTAGATCGATCAGAAGTACCTGTTTTCTCAGCAACACCGGCAGATGTAACCGTTGAATGTAATTCGGTTCCAACTCGTCCAACAATAACAGCAACTTCATCATGTGGAACAGCTACAGTTGTTTTTGATGAGGTAAGAAATAATGGAACGTGTTCGAATTCATACGAATTAGTTAGAACATGGGTAGCGACAACTTCAAATGGAGTAACAGCAACACATGTACAAACAATTACAGTAACTGATACAACAGCTCCAGTGGTTTTAACAGCGTTAGCTTCATTAGATAGAACTGTTGAGTGCTCAAACCCAGCAGGATTAAATGCAGCTTTAGTTCTTGTGCCAGTGGCAACAGATAATTGTTCAACAAGAGCAAATTTAACTATGAATTTAGTTTCAGATGTTACAACTGCAACTTGTGCAAATGGTTATATTCAAGTTAGAACTTGGAACTTTACAGACGAGTGTGGAAATGTTAGTGCTGATTTCGTTCAAACCATATCAGTTGTTGATACGAAAGCGCCAGTAATTACAACTGCTCCAAATTCATTAAATAGAACTTTAGAATGTTCAGATGCTAATGGTTTAGCCCAGGCTTTAACATTAATACCAACAGCAACCGATAATTGTTCTTCATTTGCAGGACTAACAATGACTTTAGTATCAGATCTTACTAATGCGTCTTGTGCTCAAGGTTATGTTCGTACAAGAACTTGGAACTTTACAGACGAATGCGGAAACATTAGTACTAATTATGTGCAAGTGATTACAGTTCAAGATATACAAGCTCCTGTAATTACAACTGTTGCTAATGCGTTAAATAGAACGTTAGAATGCTCTGATACAGCAGGAATAGCATCAGCTTTATCATTAGTTCCAACAGCAAATGATAACTGTACTGCTGCTGCTAATTTGACACTTAATTTACTATCTGATGTTACAACTTCAACGTGTGGAAATACTTATGTTCAAGTAAGAACATGGAATTTTACTGATGAATGCGGAAACATTAGTGCAGATTTTGAACAAACTTTAACAATTATTGATACAACAGCACCTGTAATAACAACAGTTGCAGGTGATTTAAATAGAACAGTTCAATGTTCAGATGCAACAGAAATTGCTTCTGCATTAGCATTAGTTCCGACAGCAACAGATAGTTGTTCAGCTAGTGCAGATTTAACTATTCATTTAGTGTCTGATGTAACAACAGCAACTTGTACAAATGGATATATTCAAGTAAGAATTTGGAATTTTGAAGACGAATGTGGAAATATTAGCACAAACTTTGTTCAAACAATTACTGTTATTGATACTATAGCTCCAATATTTGTAGAAGCATTACCGGCTAACATAACTGTTTCTTGCGATGCAATTCCTACAATTGAAGTGCTAACTGCTACAGATAATTGTGGAACAGCAACAGTTACTAGTTCAGAAGTTAGAACAAATGGTTCTTGTTCAAATTCTTATACATTAACAAGAACTTGGATAGCAGATGATGGATGTAATAATACAACAGTTCATACACAAACGATTACTGTTGAAGATACAACAGCTCCAACATTCGTAGGAACTTTACCTTCAGATTTAACATTAGAATGTCAAGACACAATACCTACAATGGCTAATTTGACTGCTACAGATAATTGTGGAACAGCAACAGTTACTAGTTCAGAAGTTAGAACAAATGGTTCATGTGCAAATTCATTTGTTATTGTTAGAACTTGGATTGCTACCGATGCATGTGGTTTAACTACAACTCATACGCAAACCATAACAGTTGAAGATATAACTGCACCAACATTTGTTGGAACATTACCTACTGATTTAACATTAGAATGTAGTGATGAAGTTCCTGTAATAGCTGTTTTAGCAGCAATTGATAATTGTGGTATAGCTGTAGTTTCAAGTATAGAAACAAGAACAAATGGTTCGTGTCCAAATAATTATACTTTAGTAAGAACATGGACAGCAACTGATGAATGCGGATTAACATCTACTTACTCTCAAACTATTACTGTTCAAGATACAACAGCACCTGAATTTATTGGAACATTACCAACAGATTTAGTATTAGAATGTAGTGATACAGTTCCTCACATGGAAACATTAACAGCATCGGATAATTGTGGTTTTGCAACTGTATCTGCGACAGAAGTTGTTACAAATGGCTCATGTGCTAACACATATACAATTGTTAGAACTTGGACAGCAACAGACGAATGTGGAAATGATGTTACGCATACTCAAAACATTACTGTTCAAGATACGACAGCACCTGAATTTGTTGAAATGTTACCAACAGATATAACAGTAGAATGTGATTCAGTTCCTATGATTGCAGAATTAACAGCAACAGATAATTGTGGCTTTGCAAAAGTTGTAAGTACAGAAGTTAGAACAGATGGAAATTGTCCTAGTAACTATACTTTATTGAGAACATGGACAGCAACAGACGAATGTGGAAATACAAAAGTTCATACGCAAACTGTTACAGTTCAGGATACAACAGCTCCAGAGTTTGTTGGAACTTTACCAGCAAAAGAAATCTTTATCAAGTGTGAAGATCTTAAGGATGCAGAACAGTTATCAGCAATTGATAATTGTGGTGAAGTTACAATTTCAACAAATGATCAGCTGATTCCTGGAGATTGTGAAACTAAATACTCAATTTTAAGAACTTGGACAGCAACTGATTCTTGTAATAATGAAACTACATTTGAACAAATAATTCATATGTCTTGCCAAATTGAAATATTCAATGCGGTTTCTCCAAATGGAGATGGATTCAATGATGAATTAGTATTAAACGGAATTGAATGTTATCCTGGTAACTCTGTTGAAATTTATAACCGTTGGGGAGTTGTTGTATTTAAAACAAATAATTATAACTCAAACGGAAATACATTCAAAGGTCATTCAGATGCACGCGCTACTATTAATGGAGGTTCTTTATTACCATCAGGAACATACTACTATCTAGTTAAGTATAACTATGATTTAGGTAATGGAGAAGTATATCCAAAAGAGCAAACAGGTTTCTTCCAGTTAGAGTCAAACTAATCTGTAAAATAAATTATTTATGAATTTTTCAGTAAAAATTAATACACTAATTATTGGGATTTTATTGTTGGGATGTGCAAAAGCACATTCCCAACAAGATTCTCAATTCACACAATACATGTACAATACTATCAACATTAACCCTGCTTATGCAGGATCACGTGGAGCGATGAGTATTTACGGTATGCATCGTGAACAATGGGTTGGACTTGATGGAGCGCCTAAAACCAATGCCTTTTCGATAAACACACCTATCAAGAATAGTAAATTAGGATTAGGTGTATCATTTATCAATGATGAAATTGGGGTTTCAAAAGACAATACCATTTCAGTAGATTTATCTTATACAATCGATTTAAATAACCGCGATAGCAAGTTATCTTTTGGACTAAAAGGATCAGCAAATATTTTAGATGTTCGTTTCAGTGATTTGAATCAACAGCATTCATCAGATCCAAAATTTAGTAAAAATATAGAAAGTCAGTTTACACCAAATATAGGGGCAGGGGTTTATTATCATACTCAAAAAAGCTACATTGGTTTATCTGTTCCAAATATTTTACAAACAGATCGATATGATGATAATATGTATGCAACAGTCCAAACCAGAATGAACTTTTATTTAATTGGAGGTTATGTATTTGATCTGAATCCAAATTTACAATTCAAGCCTGCATTGTTGTTAAAAGCAGTCGATGGAGCACCTTTACAAGCAGATATATCGGCTAATTTCTTGATAAGTAAAAAGCTTACTCTAGGAGGTGCCTACCGTTGGGATGCAGCTTGGAGTGCTTTAGCAGGTTTTCAAATTACAGACGGTTTGATGATTGGATATTCTTATGATGGAGACACAACAAAACTTGCAAATTATAACTCAGGGTCACATGAAGTTTTCCTACGATTTGAATTATTTAATAAATTCCGTCGTGTAACTTCACCGAGATTCTTCTAAAACTAAAGATTATGAAAAAAGGATTAACATTATTAACCTTGGTATCAGCTTTGTTTTTAGGAAATACCACGGTTAAGGCTCAAGCAGGTTTGCAAACGGCCAATACAGCATATGAAAGGTTAGAATATAACACAGCTAAAGATTACTACGAGAAAATAGTTTCTCAAGGGTATGCTAATGCAGAAGTGTTAAAAAATACAGGAAACAGCTATTATTTTAATGGTAATTATCCGGTAGCTTACCTTTGGTATAGTAAATTGTTCAATGATTTTGATGAAAAAGAAATTGAATCTGAATACGATTATCGATTTGCTCAAACATTAATGAATGTTGGTGATGATTTGAATGCAGAAAAATTTTTCAAAAAATTCGCTGAAAAGAACACTAATTCAACGCGTTCTAAATTAATTAATAATGAAAGAGACAAAAAATTAGAAATTCAGAAAAATTCTGGACGATTTTCAATAGAAAATCTTACAATTAATTCGCCTTATTCAGATTATGGAACGAGTATTTACGACAATAAATTATTGTTTACCTCTTCAAGAGATACAGGTAATTTTACCAAAAGAGTATTCACTTGGACAGGAGATGCATTTACAAAAATTTATTCGACTGATTTAGCAGAAGACGGTTCATTAAGTAAACCAAAAAAATATAGTAGTAAGGTAGATACAAAATACAATGAATCTACTCCAATTATTACTAAAGATGGTCAAACAATGTACTTTACTCGAAATAATTATAATAAAGGAAAACGAGGAATAGATTCTGAATTAACTACTTTATTAAAAATTTATCGAGCAGAATTAGTTAATGGTAAATGGACTAATATTACAGAACTTCCATTTAATAGTAATCAATATAGTTCTGCACATCCAGTTCTTAATGCTAACGAAAATATGATGTATTTTGTTTCAGATAGACCTGGAGGTTTTGGAGAATCTGATATTTGGAGAGTTTCAATTACATCTAATGGTTTTGGAATTCCTGAAAATTTAGGGTCTGATATCAATACAGATGGTCGTGAAACGTTTCCTTTTGTTACATCTGATAACGAATTGTATTTTTCATCTGATGCTCGTGAAGGTTTAGGAGGTTTAGATGTTTACGCAACTAAAATTAAATCTAACGGTAAGTTTTCTAGAGTTCAAAATATTGGAGCTCCTGTGAATAGTAATGCTGATGACTTTGCTTACATCATCGATAAAAATTCTAAAAAAGGTTATTTTTCTAGTAACCGTGAAGGTGGTGTTGGTTTAGATGATATTTACGGTTTTCATGAACTTCGCCCTTTGGATTTAGAATGTATTCAAGAACTTAGGGTGGTTGTACTTGATAGTAAAATTCGTAATACTATATCAGATGCTAGTTTAAGTTTGTTCGATAAAGATAATGGCGCTAAAGCAACTTCAACTTCAATGAGTAAAGGCTTTTATGAATTCAAAACCGATTTTGAATGCGGAGAAACCTATCGGATTAAGGTTGAAAAAAATGGATATTTATCGAAAGAAGAAGTAGTAATTGTAGCTGATGAAACTGGCGTAACGGAAGTTATTGTAGTTTTAGAAAGTATAAAACAAGAACCTGAAATAAAAGTTGGAGACAATTTATATGATACTTTGAAATTAAATCCAATTCATTTTGGATATGATAAAGCGAATATTAGACCTGATGCTGCACTTGAATTGCAAAAAATTGTTGATGTAATGAAAAAGCAGCCGAGTCTTAAAATTGATGTTCAGTCTTATACAGATAGTAGAGGAAATGATGCTTATAACATGAAATTATCAGAACGTAGAGCAAAATCAACTGCAGAATGGATTATTTCTCAAGGTATTTCGGCTTCTCGTGTAACGTACAAAGGTTATGGCGAAACTGATATTTTGAATAAATGTAAAAACGGTGTAGAATGTACAGATGCTGAACACGAAGTCAACCGTAGGTCCGTATTTAAAGTAATTCAATTATAAAAAATAAATTTTAATATTTAAGAAAAGACCAACTGTTTTAGTTGGTCTTTTTTATTAAAGTTTTCCATTTAAAATATCCAGAAGTTGCAACGATAAATAAAATCAAACTTAAAATCGCATACAAGTATAATTCTTTATGAATCATTAACGGTATTGCAATCGCGTTACTGATGTTTAAAAAAATCCAATTTTCAATTTTTCGCTTTGCCATTAACCACATACCTGCCCAAGCAAATGCACTAATTACAGCATCTAAAATTGGAACATCTGAATCTGTAAAGTGAAATAATCCAAAATAAAACAAACAGAAAGTAAAAACAACTATGGAAAAGCTTACAACGTAATCTTTATTTGTAGCATACGAAATGGATGTTTCTTGTTTTTGTTTACCAAATTTCCAAAAATACCAACCATAAATACTCATCACTAAATAATATAAATTTAGTGTGAATTCTGCATAAAGCTTGTTTTCAAACATTACAAAAAGTGTTGTAATGATACTACCAATACCAAATAAATAATTTAAAGGATTGTTTACCCTTGAAAGTAAAACCTGAACAACGGCAAGACTTACGCCGATCCATTCAAGTATTGAAATTTGTGAAAAGATATCCTGCATCATTTTAATGTTTTTAAAGATGAGGAGATGATAAAAAAGATTCCCTACGTCAGCATTATCTGAATCAGGTGTAGAACCAAGTTCTTGGGTATCATCTCAGCCCATGAATGAGCACCCCGTTTTTTTGCAAATATCTATAATTATTTTAAATTTCTATTTAGAATGAATTTAATTAATTTGTCTTTTTCGTATTTTTCAATGGTTTGAAACGTTATCTTTGTATTAAAAATAATTGGGTTACGATTTCAAGTTGTAACTTTGTACAAATTTTTAAAGACGATGTTAGATATTAAATCCATAAGAGCTGATTTTCCTATTCTTAAACAAGAAGTAAACGGAAAACCTTTAGTGTATTTTGATAATGGAGCAACTGCCCAAAAACCGCAAGTTGTAATTGATGCTATTGAAAAGTATTACAAAGAAATCAATGCAAATATTCACCGTGGTGTACATCATTTGAGTCAAGTAGCTACAGATGCTTACGAAGAATCTCGTTTAAAAATTCAAAAGCATATAAACGCACGTCAATCCTACGAAGTTTTATTTACTGCTGGTACAACTTTCGGAATTAATTTAGTGGCAAATGGTTTCGGTCAGATTTTAAAGCCTGGTGATGAAATCATTGTTTCACATTTAGAACATCATTCTAACATTGTACCTTGGCAATTTGCTGCCGAACGTTCTGGAGCTACTTTAAAAGTTATTCCAATGAACGAAAAAGGCGAGTTGGTAATGGATGAATATGTGAAATTACTTTCTCCGAACACAAAAATTGTTGCCGTTAATCATATTTCAAATGCTTTAGGAACCATTAATCCAATTGAGTTTATTATTGAAAAAGCTCACGAAGTTTTTGCTGCTGTTTTAATTGATGGTGCTCAAGCAACGCCACATTTAAAACCAGATGTTCAAGCTTTAGATTGTGATTTTTATGTTTTTTCTGGTCATAAAATTTGCGGACCTACTGGAACCGGAATTCTTTATGGTAAAGAAAAATGGTTAAATCAATTACCTCCGTATCAAGGTGGTGGCGAAATGATTAAAGAAGTAACTTTCGAGAAAACTACCTACGCGTGTTTACCTCATAAATTCGAAGCTGGAACTCCAAATATTGCAGGTGGAATTGTTTTAGGTGTTGCTGTTGATTATTTGAATCAAATCGGATTTGAAAATATCATAGCTTACGAACAAGAACTTTTAGATTACGCAACCCAACGTTTACAAGAATTTGATGGAATAGAGTTTTACGGAACTTCAGCACATAAAGCATCTGTAATTTCGTTTAATTTCAAAGGAATTCATCCGTATGATGTAGGTGCAATTATCGATAAACTAGGTGTTGCAGTTCGTACCGGTCACCATTGTGCACAACCAATTATGAATTATTTTAATATACCTGGAACCATTCGCGCTTCTTTTGCTTTTTATAATACTAAAGAAGAAATTGATATCTTTATCGAAGCTTTAAAAAAGGCGAAAACCATGTTATCTTAAGCTCAAAATAAAATGACAATTAAAGAAATACAAGAAGAAATTGTTGATGAATTTGCAATGTTTGATGATTGGATGCAACGTTACGAATACATCATTGATTTAGGAAAAAACCTTCCGTTGATTGACGAAGCTTACAAAACCGAAGATAATATTATTAAAGGATGTCAATCTAAAGTTTGGGTCCATGCTCAAAAGCAAGATGATAAAATTGTGTTTACTGCGGATAGTGATGCTATTTTAACCAAAGGAATTATTGCTGTTTTAATTCGTGTTTTCTCGAATCAAAAAGCAGAGGATATTTTAAATGCTGATATGAGTTTTATCGACGAAATTGGTTTAAAAGAACATTTATCTCCAACTCGTGCAAACGGTTTGGTTTCAATGATTAAAAAAATTAAAATGTACGCATTAGCGCTTCAAACAAAATAAAATGGAAGAAATAGATATGCATGAATTGGGTGAAAAAATCGTAAAGGTTTTAAAAACCATTTTTGACCCAGAAATACCAGTAGATATTTACGAATTAGGTTTGATTTACGATGTTTTTGTAAATGAAAATAGAGAAGTAAAAATCTTAATGACCTTAACTTCGCCAAATTGCCCAGTTGCTGAAACTTTACCAATGGAAATTCAAGAAAAAGTTTCGTCTATTGATATGGTAAAAGATGTTGAAATTGAATTAACTTTTGACCCGCCTTGGTCTAAAGATTTAATGAGCGAAGAAGCAAAATTAGAATTAGGAATGTTATAATTTAATTAATTATGGCAGACGAAATTGTAAATAAAGTTGCTCAAAGTAGTTTAATGGTCTTTGATTTAGAAGATTATTACCCTAAAAATGAGCGTGTAATTTTAGATATTTCTCAATGGCTACACGCAGGATTTATTCTAAAAGAAAAAGAATTTCGTGATTCATTAAAGAATTTCGATTTTCAAATTTATAAAGACAAATTGGTTGCTTTAACTTGTTCTACAGATGCTATTTTGCCGTCTTGGGCGTTTATGTTGGTGAGTTCGTATTTACAACCGCATGTTCAAAAAGTAGTTCAAGGTAGTTTACATCAACTAGATTTAGCTTTTTATGAAGAAGTAATCGCTAATTTAGATTTTACTAGATATGAGAATAAACCTGTAATCATTAAAGGATGTTCTAAAAAGCCAATACCAGAAGAAGCTTACGTAATGGCAACTCAAAAAATGATGAACTTTGCACGTTCCATCATGTTCGGTGAAGCTTGTTCGGCAGTACCGATTTTCAAAAAGAAATAATTTGAAATAAATATATAAAATACTTACTTTGTGATAAATCTCTTTATCATGGGTAGGTATTTTTTTTTACTATTATTTGCTGTAGGATTTAATTTCTCAAATGCACAAGTTCATAACGATAGCATTCCGACAAAACGTTGGAAAATTGCAGGTTCTAATTCACTTACAGGTAGTCAAACCAGTTTTGATAAGTGGCAACTTGGCGGAACAAATAACTTAACTGTAAACGCAAAAATCAATTACGATTTTAATTACAATAAAAACAAATGGTCTTGGGATAATAAAGTTATGGCTACTTACGGCTTTAACAGAAATAAAAAAAGTTCGGTTAAAAAAACCGATGACCGTATCGATTTGAATTCAATTGTATCAAAAACGGTTTCTAAAGAATGGTCGTATTCTGCATATATGAATTTTCAAACACAGTTTGACAAAGGTTATGACCCAAATAATGAATTTAAAACGATATCAAAATTTGCATCGCCCATTTTTTTACAATTAGGACCTGGAGTTTTATGGAAAAAACACGACGATTTAAAAATTAATATCTCACCTGCATCAACAAAATTCATTTTTGTTCACGAAAAGTTTACTAAAGATGGTAAATCATTTAGCGTTGAACAAAACGAAACCCAACGATTAGAATTTGGTGCTGCTGCTTATATTTATTATCGCTTTAAAGTTTTAGATAATATTACGATTGAGAATATTTTAGGTTTATATTCAAATTATATTGAAAATACTAAAAATGTCGATTTCGATTATCAATTAAATATTGATATGAAGGTGACCAAATTTATAACAGCTAATATCAATTATCAAGCTATTTATGATAACGAAACCTTTGCAGCAATGCAACAAAGACAGTCGATAGGAGTAGGGTTTAAATATGCTTTTCACAATTAATTTTTAGTGATTTAAATTGTGAAATATTCAAGAATTGCGCTTTGAATTTTATTTAAAAAAAAGATGAATAAAAAATATAATCTTTAAAAAGTTTAGTAAAATTTGCTAAACTTTTTTGTTTTTTGAATTTTATTCTGAAAAATTCGCTAAGATATTTTGTGTTTTTAAATTAATTTTTATTAATTTTAATATTACAACCACTTAATAATGAATTTTTTATGAAAAAGATTTTATTTTTTTTATTGATTTCTACGTGTGTTTACTCACAAGGATTTCAAGAAAATTTCAATTCTGGTATTCCATCAACTTGGCTTGTTACAAATAATGGAATTGGAGTTGGACAAAATTGGAGCTCATCTCCGCCTGCATCAGGAAATAATTCAACCGTTGCAGCTTTTGTAGCTAACGAAACAGCTACTGTAGCTAATCCTGTTCAAGATTGGCTAATTTCTCCTCAAATAAATTTGAACAGCTTTTCAAATCCTTCACTAAAATTTTATGGCAAAGTTACGCCTGTAGCTCCTAATCGAAATAGTGTATTAAAAGTAATGATTTCTACAACAGGTACTAATTTTTCGGATTTTCAGTTACTAGAAACTTTTAATGAAACGTATACTGGATCTCCTAATCCTATAAGTCCAAATAATAATTTTAATCTAAAGCAATTAGATTTGTCTTCATATTCTAACGCTAATGTTTATTTGGCATTTGTTATGGAAAATACTGGAATTGGAAAAGTTTGGTATGTTGATGATGTGAGTGTAGAAAATCAATGTTTAAATGTTACAAATATTGAAATAGTAAATATTGGTATAAATCAAGCTACAGTCAATTGGACCGATCCAGGTAATTCAAATTCTTACCAAATTGAATTAGTAGAAGGTAATAATCAACCTACTGGAGTGGCTAATTTTACTTCAAACACACCAACTTATACGATTTCTAATTTAAATGAAGGAATTGTATATAAAGTTTATATCAGATCTATTTGTTCAAATTTAAATGCTGACTGGGTGGCTTCAAGTGAATTTCAAGTAGCACCATTAGGCAGTGATTGTAATTCTCCAATTTCGATTCTTTCGCTTCCATTTGTTGATACAAAAAATACTGTAAATTATCCAAATAATTATACGGGTTCACCTGGAAATGGATGTGGAATAATAAATATTTGGGAACCAACAGATTATTTGTTTGGTAATGATGTAGTTTATGCATTTACACCAACTACTTCGATGGAAGTAAATATCGAAATGGTTGTAAATAAAGCTTACACAGGTTTTTTTATTTATGATGATTGTGATAATATAGGAATTAATTGTATTGGAGGAAGTACTTCTAACACGACTGATAGTCAATATTTGAATAATTTATCATTAAATGCAAATACAACTTATTATATTTTAGTTTCAAATTCAAGCTTTGCAGAACCTCAAGATTTTGAATATACCTTAAATATTCAACAAGTGTTTTGTCCACCTCCAGTTTCCTTATCGGTAAATCAAATTTTAACTAATTCTGCAACTTTATCGTGGATAAATGGACCTGGATCGAATGCCAATTCTTGGGAAGTTTTTGTGAAAGAGGTAAGTCCAGGTTTGCCTTTAACTTCGGGAACTTCAGTTTCTTCAAATTCATTTGTCGCAACACAAATTACTGCTGGACAAAATTTAGAACCGAATACTGAGTACGAATTTTATATCAGATCTTCTTGTGGTAATGGAAATTTTAGTCCTTGGGGTGGACCTAAAAAATTCAAAACAGCTTGTTTAAATACTAATTTACCATTTTTTGAAGGTTTTAATTCTGATTCAACTACACAGAGTTGTTGGACAATAGTTAATGCCAATAATGATGAGGCTTTATGGAATTTAGACTCTGGCTTTGATCCGTTTGAAGGTGACGAAGTTGCTATATTGCAAGCTTACACTTGGAATGAAGATCCTACAAATGATGATTGGTTAATTTCTCCACGTTTTATAGTAAATGGTCAATATCGATTGAAATATAATTATAAAGTTGATTTTTTCGGAGATAATTATCAGCCATTTGAAGTTAAAATGTCTACAACTGATACAGAAATTTCTAGTTTTAATCAAACTTTAGTACCTCAAGAGAATTATTCAAATTTACAATATCTAGAAAAGACGGTTTATTTACCTGTCACTTCTGGCAATCTTTTAATAGGATGGCACGTACCAAATGTTGTACAAGCCAATATATATATATCGATAATATAATTATTGAACCCGTTCCTTCTTGTCCCGAACCTTATGACGTTACTGCAATTAGTACTACAGAAAATTCGATTACACTAGATTGGGTTCAGTTTGGTACAACTAATTCTTGGGATGTAATTGCAATTCCTGCTCCTAATACTTTGCCAGATGATTTAACTGGAATTACAATTTATAATACGGCTTCAAAACCATTTACAATTCCAAATCTAAATTCTGGAAGTTTTTACAACATTTATGTTCGTGCTAATTGTTCGTCAAATCAAGTGAGTAATTGGTCTTATATTTCTCAAGGAATGACCTTGATTTCGAATAATGAATGCGTAAATTCAACGAACGTTCCAGTAAACCCTGGAATTGAATGTGTTGAAAGTGTAACAGGAACATTAATAGGGGCAACGGCATCAAATTTAGGTGATGTATGCTCTAGTGATATTGAAGTTAGAGATGTATGGTATAATTTCAATGCTGTCGGAAGTACACATATGATCAGATTGGTTAATATGTCATCAGTTTTTGAAGATGTTTATATTGTTGTGTATTCTGGTGATTGTGATGGAAATCTTACGCAAGTAGCTTGTAGTCAAAATCCATCTGGAGGCGGAAATTCATCTATAGTTTTAGAAAATTTAGTGCCTGATCAACAATATCTTTTCAAAGTGTATTCAAGTGAAATGAATACACAATTGACTTATGAAGCTTGTGTAATAACGCCTGATTCACCTTTGTATGTAAGCGAATCTGATTATACTATAGATGAGTTAGTAAAAGATGTGTTGGTTGGAAATCCTTGTTTAGTATCAAACATAACTTGGCGTACTGGAACAAATTTTGATGAAGGAAATGGTATTTCTTATTTTAATAAAAATAATTCATCATTTGCTTTTGCAGAGGGAATTGTACTTTCAACTGGAGATTTTTCTGCCGTTGCAGGACCGGCAAGTAATACTTTAGAGTCAGGTGGATCTTGGGTAGGTGATGATGATTTGTTAGATTATATGCAAAATCAAGGTTTGATTGTAAATACTTACAATGATGCTACGGTTTTAGAATTTGATTTTATACCTACTCATCCTAATTTTTCTTTTGATTTTATTTTTGCATCAAATGAATATGGTCAATTTCAATGTAATTATTCAGATGCATTTGCTTTTTTCTTAACAGATTTGAATACAAATATAACGACCAATCTAGCTTTAGTTCCTGGGTCTAATGCGCCAATTTCGGTTACAACTATTCGAAACGAATTGCATTCTCCAATAGATTCTGAAACAAATATACCATTATGTCCTAGCGATAACGAAATTTATTTTGATAAATGTTTTGATCCAAATTATAATGGATTGAATCCACTTGCTGCGCCTATTAATTTTAAAGGACATACCGTTCCAATGACGGCACAAGCTACTGTTGTTCCTGGCACTTCTTATCATATAAAAATGGTCATTGCAGATAGAGATGATAGTGCTATGGATTCTGCTGTGTTTTTATTGGGTGGTAGTTTTGATATTGGTAATGTTGATTTAGGTTCTGATCTAACGATCGAAACGAATAATGCCTTATGCGCTGGTCAAACTCATCTTTTACAAGCGCAAATTGACACACAGAATTTTAGTATAAAATGGTTTAAAAATGACGATGAAATTTCAGGTCAAAACACAACAAGTTTATTGGTTGAAGAATCTGGAACTTATCGTATCGAAGCTACTTTTTTAGATTCTGAATGTAAAATTATTGATGAAATTGTAGTAGAAATTTATCCTTCATTCAAAGATGATTTGGGAATTCCTAAGGACATTCAAGTCTGTAAAAGCGATAGCCCAATTGTAGATTTAACAATAAACGAAATTACAATTTTTAATGTATTGAATCCTCAAGATTTTACAGTTGAATATTATAATTCGTTACAAGATTCTCAAAACGGTATTAATAAAATAAATAATTTCCAGAATTATGATTATACCAATAATCCACAGATTTTTGTAAAAATAATTAATCAATTGACAAGTTGTGTTGAGATTTTAAATTTTAAAATAGATGTTACTGAAACCGTTAAAGCTCCTGATTTTAATGATGTTGAAGTTTGTACTCATTTTAAACTTCCTGATTTACCAGCAAATATGACTTATCATTCGCTTGCAAACGGTCAAGGAAATCAATATCAACCAGGTCAAATCTTGGGTCAAGGAGAATATAAGATTTATATTTTTTCAAATAATCAATCTTGTGCAGATGAATCAGATTTTAATGTCAAAGTAAAAGCGTGTTCTGTACCAAAAGGAATTTCTCCTAACAATGATAATTTGAATGATAATTTTGATTTATCTTTCTATAATGTAGAAAAAATATCAATTTTCAATCGATATGGTGTTGAGGTTTATAGTCATGGAAAAGGTTATACAAATCAATGGTCTGGTCAAGATAGAGGAGGAAAAGAATTGCCTTCGGGAACTTATTTCTATAAAATTGTAACTCCTTTTGAAACTTTTACAGGTTGGGTTCAATTGGTAAGAGAAGGTAAATAATAACAAATTATTGAAATCTAAAATCCCTAAGAATGTTTCTTACATTTAAACTGTAAGTTATTCTTAGGGATTTTTTTTTGTATTATTTCTTTATAATTTTCTGAAGATAAACACCTTCTTTATTTTCGATTTTTAAAATATAGATACCTGATGTATAGTTGTAAAGCGATATGTTTTCATTGTTGTTGATATTTGAATCCGATTGCAAAATTTTACCATTTAAATCATAAATAAAATATTTTGCTTCAAAATCTAAACCTTCTACAGTAACAAAATCAGAAGTTGGATTTGGATATATTTTTAAATTTAGTTTATTGAAGTTTTTATTATTCGCAGTATCAATAAATTCAAAAGCTCCCATATCAATAGAAGTTCCTGTAAATCTCGGATTTCCGTCGACATCTAAAATAAAATCTGGATTTAAGATAGTTGTGTAAATACTACTATTTCCTGCTCCAATTCCTGGACTATCTTCTACTAAGCTAAAGTCACCATCTGCAAATGGATTTGTTTCAATTGGAATGAAATTAGCGAAAATTGGAATTGCATTTAAGTTTCCTCCCAAATCAACTCCCATGGTTGTATTCCAAGTGTTATCTTCATTATAGATTCCGTCAATAATACTATTGGCTATAGAAAGATTTGGATTAGTTATTAGATCCTTTAAGCTGACATATTCTTCTGCTTTTTTATTTTTTGTGATGATAGAGTTTCTAATTCGAATATGTGTATTTACACTACCGCTGCCACTTATTGCACCAGATTCTGAATGCCAACTAGAATTGTTTTTATTGCTAACAATAGTACAATTAATAAGGTCAATGGTGTTAACTAAGTTTTGTGAACGTGGAGTAATTGTTAAAAAACCTGATTGATTAACACTTGTATTCCCTGTTGCAACTGTATTTGATAAAGTTAAATTACCTCCGTTATTCTGAATGATTGCATAAGAAGTAGATTGATTTCCAATAAATTTGGCTCTGTCTATATTAACAAATAAATTTGTGTTTAAGTCATTAGGCATGCGTAAAACCGCAGGTCCACTAATGTTTTCTGAGAAAACAGCATTTCTTATATTTATGTTTGTGGCAGGCATGTTTGATACTGGTCTGCAGTATAAATGCCCTTTATTGTTAGAATATTCTAAATTTTCAATATTTAAATTTGAATTTTCTACTTCAAATTCACCAAATCCATTCTTGATTGAAAGATTATTCATTTCTACAGTTGAGTTAATAACAAAAATAGGTCTTCCAACTTTTTCTAATTTGATGTTTTTAATTGTTGCAGTAGAATTCACAAATGTAATTCCTCCACCACAACTTTGTTTGACTTCTTGATTGTTAACAGAAATGTAATCGTTGTTTGATACTTGATTGGATGTGCCACCTCTAATCGTAAAACCGTCAAGTTTTGTTTCGGATGTTAATCCGGAAACAATAACCACATGATAATAATTATCTGCATAAGTTGCTAGATTTGCATGTCCGGTATCGTCATTATTAATATCTGTTGATAAAATGGTTTCGTTTGTTTCAAAATTTCTTAAATCTAAATTCGTTGTTGGTGTTGTTGCAGAAAATCCTCCATAAATTTCAATTCCATTTTTCAGTACAAATGCTTTAGCCTTGTCATCCGTTGGCCCTTTAGGATTATTGGTTAACCATTCATAAACTGTTTCGCCAGCTTTAATTTGCGGTTTGTAAGTTCCTTCTGCTACATAAATTTTGTCTCCAGAATTAGATTGATTAATCATGGCTTGTAAGTCGCCAGATGCATTGTTCCAAGAAATACCAGTCCCGGTTGCACCAGATTTGACATAACGGATGGTTTGTGCCTGAAAAGTTTGTATTGAGAGAAAAAAGACAATAAAATAAAAATGTTTCATAATTAAGTTTTAATGTTTATAGTTTGATAGTTGTCTAATATACATTTTTATTGTTATTTTTTATGTTTACATTGTTTTTTATTGTAAAATGTTTTTAGAAAATGTTTTTTTGATGAATATGTCTTGTGGGATTTATTTGTTAAAGATTCAATAAGTTTTTTAGATCATAATTTTTATCAAAGAAACTTATATGTATAAAAAACTTCTTTGATCAAAGAAGTTTTTTTGAAGCGATTTCTGTTTTTTCTAAGAGTTTTTGTGTTATTTTATGACTAATACAATATTAATAAATGAATTTAAGCTTAAGTCGAAGTTTTTGACATCATAAGTCATAACTCCATTTGTAGAGATTGTAATATTTTCTAGAACTTCAGTATCAAAATAGGTGATTACATAATCTAATTCGTCAGCGTCATAAATTTCATTAAGAGTTGATTCTAAGTTTATGTTATTAGATGAAAAAACGCCACCACCTTGCTTTGTTAATTGTTTTTTGTAAACATCGTTATAAATATCAAAGGTTAAACCAGTTGTTGTAGATGCATTTGGATCAAGCTTAAGGGTAAATGCAGGTAACATGAAAAATTTAATTCGTTCTTCTGCCGCTTTCCATTGATTTCCATTAAATACATAATATCCGATTCGATTGACGTGTTCTGTTTTTGAACTAACTGTTCCGTCTATACTTGTTATATAAACTAAAGTTGATTTATGATTCGGTGTATAAACATCATCTTTTGAAGTTAATTCAGATCTCGAAAGGTGGGGTGCAATTATTCCATCTGCGAAAATTGACGAATTTAATTCTTTAATTTGAACAGTAGCTTTTGAATCTGTTGTATTAAATCCAACTTGGGCATTGCAAATTTTACCACACGTAAAAAACGCAAATAAGATAATTTTTTTTAACATAAGAAAAGTTTTATTCAATTTCACCTCTTAAATACGGATTAGCTTTCAAAACGCATGAATTAATGTAGATCGTTTTAACAGTAGTGTTTACTATTTCGTTATTGATGTCATAAGAATTAATTTTTATTTTAAATTCACCAATTGTTTTGTAAGTGTGTGATTCGTTTTTTAAGCCTGGTGCTATTGCAGATCCTGTATATTCTTTAGTTTGAGATCCGTCTCCGTAATCTACTTCCATTTTTACGACTTTGTCAAAGCCATGGCCGTCTATTATGTACAAGTTAAAAGGCATTTCTTTGTCAACACAAATAGAATTTGGTACTTGTGGTATCTCAATAGCTGTATTATACCAGGGAACTGCAAAATTAGGTAAACCCCAATATGATCCATATCTGTCATAAGATCCTGTTCCTCCTGAACCATTAATAGGGTTTGGCAGCTTATACATCCGTAAATTAACGGGATCTTTAGGATTGTCTATAACAAATACCTCTTTTTTTGCAGGACTTGCTATGTACATTCTCCCATCTGGACCTGTTTGTATGGCTCCAAAGAATGCATTCCCTGAAGAAATTACATCAGATGGCGGAGTAACGATTTTTTTTATTGGTGTAATATTTGCTATTTCTGTTGCCGTATTTGCTGCTAATAAGTCATTAAAATTAAAAACTAAAAGTGCACTTGATTGATTTCCTGGTATATCAGGTGGAGAAAATGTTATGTATAAATATTTATTGTCATTTGTAAACTCTACGCCGTAGCCATTTGAAGAGTCTTCTTGAATTCCTCTTTTTATTCTTACATTACTAATTGCTCCAGTTGTATTATTAAAATCACCATAACAAATAAATGGAACCCCACCATTAGCAATATTTCCTCCAAATCCAAAATTCGCCCAAACAAAATGTTTACTATCATTAGTGAATCTAATGTATCCATTGGGTTGTGCATTTCCTATTACACCTTGGTTTCCTAAATCTAAAGCAGTGGTGAATGTCCAGTTGATTGAGTTGTTGGTTGGTGAATCATCTGAAAGTTTCCAAACATTTAAATAAGGATGCCCTGTTGTATTAGTCGGAGTTGTTCCGTTCCCTCTACCAACAGCCAATACCCAAATGTCATTTTTGTTACTATGTCGTCCTGCAGTTACTGTTTCTCCTAACAAACCACTGTGACCTGTTAGATAAATATTTTTAGCTGTGCTTTTTACTTCATAAATTAAAGGATCCGTTGCGTTTTTTTCCACAACACTAAAAGCTAAATTATTTTGACTTTCTTTTCCGAGTGATAAGACAAGGAATTTATCATAACTATGTGGATAAGGTACAATGGTTCCAGATTGGGCAGATGAAGCATCTCCAGATAATCCACTTCCATTAGTAAGTTGTATGTTGTTTTTATCCCACAAGGTTTTTCCATCTGAATACATAACTAGATCGCCATTATAATCAGAAATTGTAAAACATCCTTCTAAAGTTTTTATTACGGAACCAACTTGATAAACGGGTAAATCGTAAAGAGTTTCGTTTGGAATTCCATACATTCCTGTTAGAGTTTTTCGTTCTGAATTCTTCCAACTAAAACCTTGATTGTTTCCAAAATTCCAGTTGTAGTTTTGTATTTGAGCTTTAGCACTAAGCGATGTTAATACTAATAAAATGGATAATCTTTTTAACATATATGTTTATTTTACAACCAAAACGATATTGATGAATGAACTGCTTGTTGGATTCGTATTAAGAACCTTATAGCTTAATACACCAGTCGCAGAAATAGTAACTTCTTTAAGTACTGTTGTATCATAATATGTCACAACATAATCTAATTGATCAGCTCTATAAAAATCTGGAACCTGTGTAAGAGTGGGATTACTACTAATAAATGTTTGTTCAGAAGCAGGAGCTGTTGCTAAAGGTTTTACAAATTGTTTTTTATATACTTTATTGTAAAGATCATATGTGCGAATTGTTTCAGATACATCAGGTAATGGTAAATTAAATGATGGTAGATATATTTGTTCGGTGTTATAACTTAATCTTCTCCATATTGCCCCATCAAAATAATAATATCCAGTGCTAATAATTTTTGCCGTTTTTGTATCAAGTACGTCAGTGTCATTAATTTCTTTTATATACACAAATGCTCCTTTTTGATTTAATCCATACGCGTTGTTTTTTGATATAATTTCTGCTCTTGTTAAATTAGGTGCTATTAATCCTTCAGGTGAATTAGAGTCAGTAGATTTTGTAGCTATATCTAGTGTGACTCTCGGATTTGTGATGTTGATACCTACTTGAGCATAAATTGAATTTATACCAATTAAAAAAAGTGAAAATGCATATTTTTTCATAATATGAAATTTTGTAAATTTTATGCAATTTATATAAAAAAAATCTAAATTTTTATAGATATTATGTGTTTTTTTTCATAAAGTATTATTAATGATTATTTTTTTTAATATTTGCAAGTTTGTTGCGAAAATTGATTTTACTTTATAATATATAATAAAGTTTTTGAGAAAAGTTTAAAGTTTTTAATATTAAACAATTATGTATTTCAATTTTTTAGTTTACAACATGATGATTTTCTTATCAAGTTGTTCTTTAACGATTTTATCATCCCATAAACTTACTTGAACTTCACCGATGTGCTGTTTCCTTAAAAGAAACATACACAAACGAGATTGCCCAATTCCGCCACCAACGCTCAACGGAATTTCGTCATTCATAATCATTTGATGATAGCTAAGTGAAAGTTTATCTTCTTGTTCTCTTTCGATTAATTGACGATGTAATGCCATTTTATCAACGCGAATTCCCATAGACGAAAGTTCAAAACTTTGTTTTAATACAGGATTCCAAACTAATAAATCTCCATTTAAACCTTTGCCTAATTCTGTTTCTGTGCTCCAATCATCATAATCAGCTGCTCGACCATCATGTAATTGACCTGAACTTAATTTCGCGCCAATTCCAATTAAGAAAACTGCTCCATGTTTTTCTGTGATTAAATGCTCGCGTTCTTTTGCGGTTTGATTTGGAAATAATTGTAATAATTCTTCGGTATGAATAAATGTTATTTGCTGAGGTAAAATAGGTTTAATCTCAGTGTATTTTTCAGAAATGATTTTTTCAGTTTCTAAAATACTTTCATAAATTTTCAGAACATTTTCTTTTAAATAACTTATTGTTCTGTTTGTTTTATTCATGCGGATTTCCCAATCCCATTGGTCAACAAAAATGGAATGAATTGGAGAATAATCTTCATCAGGACGTAAAGCACTCATGTTAGTTAAAATTCCTTCTTCTTGTTTTATTTCGTATTCTTTTAGCCGAATGCGTTTCCATTTTGCTAATGAATGCACAATTACGGCTTGTTTGTCGTTCATTGATTTAATCGGAAATCGAACTGGACGCTCAATACCATTTAAATCGTCATTGATTCCCAAACCATCTAATACCATTAATGGCGAAGAAATGGGAATCAAGTTTAATTTTTCGCAAAGTAAATGCGAAAATGTTTTTTTTACGAATGCGATTTTTTGTTCGTTTTCTAATTGAATTCTACACATGATTGAAATTTTTTATAATAAAAAAGGCTTCTCAACAGAGAAGCCTTTACTTGATAATATGTTTAAAATATAATTTTAATTATAAGCAATAACTTCCCTTCCGAATAGGATTATTCGAATTATTGAAATTGAAATTATTGTTAATTGTTAAAATCATTTGATTTTTTTTGAATTTTAATCTGATAAAATTAAGTATTTAATACTTAGAGTAAACTTTAATTTTTGTTAAATTTATTCAACTTCATCTTCTTTGTCAAAAGCATCTTGATATTCTGGATACAAAAAGTTATTGTAAGGGAAACGTGTTAAATGAATTTCTCTGACCGCATCGTAAACTTTATGTCTAAATTCTTCGAAGTTTTCTTTCTCTGTTGCTGAAATAAAAATGGCATTATTTTCACCAACTTTATTCATCCATGTATTTTTCCATTCTTCAATAGAATAATGTTTTGTTGAACGTTCAATCATTAAATCTTCTTCATCAAAATGTTCGGCTTTGTATTTGTCGATTTTATTAAAAATCATAATCGTAGGCTTATCATCACTTTTGATTTCTTTTAAAATTTGATTTACCGATTCGATATGGTCTTCAAATTCAGGATGTGATATATCAACCACGTGAAGTAATAAATCGGCTTCTCGAACTTCATCCAGAGTACTTTTAAACGATTCAACCAATTGTGTTGGAAGCTTTCTAATAAATCCTACAGTGTCGGTTAACAAAAAAGGAAGGTTTTTAATGACCACTTTTCTAACCGTAGTGTCTAATGTTGCGAATAGTTTATCTTCAACAAAAACTTCACTTTTTCCGACAGCATTCATCAAAGTCGATTTTCCAACATTGGTATAACCAACCAAAGCAACACGAACTAAAGCACCTCGATTTCCACGTTGAATAGCCATTTGCTTGTCAATGGTTCTTAATTTTTCTTTAAGTAAAGCGATGCGATCACGAACAATACGACGGTCGGTTTCAATTTCTGTTTCTCCAGGTCCACGCATACCAATTCCACCTCGTTGACGTTCAAGGTGAGTCCACATACCGGTTAATCTAGGAAGTAAATATTGAAATTGAGCTAATTCAACTTGAGTTCTTGCATATGAAGTTTCTGCGCGTTGAGCAAAAATGTCCAAAATTAAATTGGTTCGGTCTAAAACCTTTGCTTCCAATATTTTTGATAGATTTTTTTGTTGAGCAGGAGTAAGTTCATCGTCAAAAATAACGGTGTCTATTTTATTTTCTGTAACAAATAATTCAATTTCTTCAAGTTTTCCGGTTCCGACAAAAGTTTTTGGATTTGGTTTGTCCATTTTTTGCTTAAAACGTTTGACAACTTCACCACCTGCAGTGAATGTTAAGAATTGTAATTCGTCTAAATATTCGTTTAGTTTATCTTCAGATTGGTTTTGAGTAATGATACCAACCAAAACTGCTTTTTCGTAACTAATTATTTCTTTATCTAACATATAGTTTTGAATAGATCTTGATGATGCAAAAATACAATTTAAATTTTAGATTTTATTTTTTTAATTAAATTGTTAATTATTATTTAAAAGAAGTGAAATGTTTTTATATATTTGGAGTTATACATAAATATAATATAATTTTTTTAATCAAATAATAAATAAACTGAGTGTGTATGAAACGAATATTACTTTTATTTTTTTTAGCTATCTCATTTTTTGCCAATGCCCAAGTTTTTCAAGAGAATTTCAATTCTGGAATTCCTTCAACCTGGATCATTACAAATAATGGAGTAGGATTAGGTCAAAGTTGGATGAATTCTCCTGCTAGTTTGGGAAATAATACAACTGTAGCTGCTATGGTTGCTAACGAAACTGGTACTGCCGCGAACCCTGTTCAAGATTGGTTGATAACACCTCAAGTTAATTTAACAGGTGTTACCAATCCTCAACTGGTTTTTGTTGGAAAAACAACTCCAGTCGGTCCAAATAGGAATAGTGTTTTGAAAGTTATGATTTCTACGACAGGCACTGCTCCATCGAACTTTACGCATTTACAAACTTTTACAGAAAGTTTTTCTGGAGCTACAAGTCCTATAAGTCCAAATGCGAATTTCAACTTAAAAACATTGAACTTAACAGGTTATGCGAATCAAAATGTTTACATAGCATTTGTTATGGAAAACGTAGGTGTTGGTAAATCTTGGATTATTGATGATGTTAAATTTTTTAATCGTTGTTTAGATGTAACTAATATAATGGTTAGTAACGTTGATTTAGATTCAGGTGTAGTTTCTTGGAGTAATCCAGGAGGTGCTGCGTCGTTTGAAATAGAATTAGTTGTAGGAAATAATCCACCAACAGGTGTTCCTACGCATACTTCAACAACTAATTCAATTGAATTACCTTTAGTTGTTGGTCTTAATTATAAAGCTTATGTTCGAGCTGTATGTTCGGGGAATACATCTGATTGGTTAGTTTCAAGTCCATTCACACCCAAAGTCCCAGGTTCAGATTGTCATTCGGCTTTAAATATAGCTTCACTTCCTTATACGCATTCAGATACTACTGCGAATTATGGAGATGATTATAATGGAGCTCCTGGAAACTCATGCGGAATAACTGGTAGTTATTTAAATGGAGATGATGTGGTATATGCTTTTACTCCAAATGAAAATATGGAAATTGAAGCTGAGTTAATTCCTCAAGATGTTTTTTCAGGACTTTTTGTGTATGATAGTTGTGCAAACATTGGAGTAACTTGTGTTGCGGGTGTTGCTAATACAAATGCAACTATTCGACAAATTAACAATTTGAGTTTAACAGCGGGTACAACGTATTATTTTGTAATTTCGACAAGAGCTCAGCCACAACCTCAATCTGTACAATACACATTTAATATTCAAAGAATTCGTTGTGCTGAACCGATTAATTTAACTGCTTCTAATTTTTCTCAAACAAGCGCTCAATTAGGTTGGCAAAATGGAACAGGGAACAATGCTACATCTTGGCAAATATTTGTTCAAAACACAGCTGATAATTTACCAGTTACCTCAGGAACAACAGTTTCAAGTTCAACGCCAGTAGTTAATCAATTACAAAATGGAACTCCGTTGCAACCATCAACGATTTATGAATATTATGTTCGTGCTTCTTGTGGTGATGGTAATTTTAGTACATGGGCAGGGCCTTATACATTTAATACACTATGTGCTCCATTAAATTTGCCGTTTTCTGAAGGATTTAATTCTACTTCGTTGTCAGAAATTTGTTGGAATGTAATTAATGCTAATAACGATACACGTTTATGGGATTTGAATTATACATTAACTCCTTTTGAAGGAAATCAGTCAGCGTCATTAAATGCAATAGGTTCAGGAACTTTACCAAATGATGATTTTTTAGTTTCTCCTGTTTTTAATTTTAATGGACAATATCGCTTACGTTATAAATACAAATTAAGTTCAGGAACTACTCCTCAGAATTTTGCAATTAAGATGTCGCAAAATGGAGGTGTAAGTAATTCTGATTTCACTACCGTTTTACTTGCTGATGCAGGATATTCAAACACAACTTACAAAGAAAAAATTGTTTATTTACCAAATTTTGTAGGAACTGGTGCTATTTCTTGGCATGTTCAATCTAATGGAGTATCTAGAATTTTCATTGATGATGTTGTTGTTGAACCTGTACCATCTTGTCCAGAACCTTATGATGTTGTAAATACTTCATCTACGGCTACAAATATGGTTTTAGATTGGCAACAATTTGGAACTGTGGCTTCATGGGATGTAGTTTTAGTTCCAGCTGGTATACCATTTACTGGAAATACGACTGGATTAACGGTTTTTAATACAACTACAAAACCATTTACAACACCAACATTGCCTTCAGGAACTTTATATGATGTTTATGTTAGATCAAATTGTTCTGGTACCAATCAAAGTACTTGGTCAATTGCGGGGTCAGGTTTTACCAAAGCACCAAATGACGAATGTACAACAGCTGTCCAAGTACCTGTAAATCCAGATACTGATTGTGTGGTTAGTGTAGATGGTAGTTTGATTGGTGCAACAAATTCAAATTTAGGTACTGTATGTTCAGGTACTTCCAATAATGATGTGTGGTTCCAGTTTACAGCGACACAATCAGTACATATTTTAAGCTTAAGTAATATTGTTGGTAATGTAACAACTTTATATACTGTTTTGTATTCGGGACAATGCGGAGGTGGATTAAATCAAATGGAATGTAATACCTTTACCAATGCTAATTCTATTGTTACTTACAATAATTTAATGCCAGGAACAACTTATTATGTTAAGGTTTATTCTTTAACTGTTCCTGCGGTTACTACATACAGTGTTTGTGTTTTATCACCATTACCACCAATTAGAACAAGTAATACACAATATACTGTTCCGCAATTAGTAACAGATATTTTAATCAATAATCCTTGTGCTGAAGTCGATAATATTACTTGGAGTACAGGTTCAAATACAATGGGAATTGGATATTTTGAAAAGAATAACTCTTCTTTTACTTATGATGATGGAATTATACTTTCTTCTGGAAATGTTTTAAATGCTCCAGGTCCAAAATTAGCATTTGCTCAAGCTCAAGGAAATTCAGGTGGAGATGCTAGTTTGAATGCCTTTTTGCAATCTCAAGGATTGACAGGGACTTCTAATAATGCATCTGTGCTAGAGTTTGATTTTAAAGCGATTACAAATCAGATGAGTTTTAATTTCTTATTTGCTTCAGAAGAATATGGAGGTTTTCAATGTCAATTCTCAGATATATTTATATTTTTATTAACTGATTTAGCAACAGGTGTTACTACAAATATTGCTGTCGTACCAAATACCAATATTCCTATTTCTGTTTATACAGTGCGCGATGCGCAATATAATCCGCCAGGTGCACCGACAACTTGTACATCTTCTAATGTTCAATATTTTGATAGATATTTTGAAGGAGGAGATGATGCAGCTTCATTAGGGGCACCGATAAATTTCCATGGACAAACAGTTTCTATGGTTGCACAATCTGTAGTTGTGCCAGGAAATACATATCATATTAAGTTAGCAATTGCTGATTATAACGATGGAAGTCACGATTCTGCTGTATTTATTGAAGGAGGAAGTTTCCAATTTGGGACAATTGATTTAGGTACCGATTTAACAGTTGAAGAAAATAATGCTTTATGTGCTGCTCAAAGTTACGAATTAGATTCAGGTGTAGATTTAGATCAATATACCGTTCAGTGGCTAAAAGATGGTGATCCTATACCAGGAGCAACCAACCCAGTTTTAGTTGTTACAGAGTCTGGTGTTTATACAATTGAAGCTACTTATATAGGTTCAAGTTGCGCGGTTTCAGATAGTATTTTAGTTGAAATTTATCCAATATTTATAGATGATTTTGCAGAGCCAGAATTATTAAAAGTTTGTCATAATGGGAATAAAATAATTGACTTAACAGTTAACGAAGCCGTAATGTTGAATGGAATTCCTGCGTCAGATTTTTCATTTCAGTATTATCCTTCAGTTTCTGACTTAAATGACAATACAAATGTGATTACAAATCCTCAAACATTTAATGCTGATCGAGCTTATCAAATTTATATAAAAGTTAAAAATTTGATATCTGGATGCGAAGAAGTTATGAGTTTTCCTGTTGAATATATTACTGCAGATGAACCAATGTTTATTGAAGATGTTATTGTTTGTACCTCTTATCAATTACCAACTTTACCAGAAGGGCAAAAATATTTTACTGGTCCTAACGGAACTGGTGAAAACTTAAAAGAAAATTCTTATCTTGCTATCGGTGTTCATAAGATATATATATTAAGTCAAAAAGATATTTGTTTTGATGAAACTAGTTTTAATGTTGAGGTTTTAAATTGTTCTATACCAAAAGGTGTTTCACCAAATGGAGACGGTTTAAATGATAGATTTGATTTATCATTCTTTAATATAACAAAGCTGCAAATATTCAATCGTTATGGCGAAGAAGTTTATTCTCACGGTCCAGGCTATACAAATCAATGGCAAGGACAAAATAATAGTGGTAAACTACTGCCGAGCGGAACATATTTCTATACTATTATAACACCATTTGAATCCTTAACAGGTTGGGTTCAATTAGTACAAGAACAAAATTAAGAACTTAACTATTAGCCAACTGAAAGCGTGAGTTTTCAGTTGGTTTAATTATTAACTTTATGAAGAAAATATACATAAGTGCATTATTAGCTTTGTTAGGGCTTTCAGAATTATCAGCACAGCAAGATCCACATTATACACAATATATGTATAATCAAAGTGTGATAAATCCGGCATATGCAGGATCACGCGAAGGATTATCATTAGGACTTTTACACCGTGAACAATGGTCAGGATTAGAAGGTGCTCCAAAGACAACAACTTTCTTTGGAAACGGTCGTGTTGGAAAAAAAGTAGGATTGGGATTATCAGTAATTTCAGATAAAATTGGACCAGTTTCAGAGAACAATGTTTATGCTGATTTCTCATATACCTTAAAGCTACAACCAGGGCATAATTTGGCTTTAGGGTTAAAAGCGGGTATGACGATGCAACAATCCGATTTTTTCAGTGAAATCAACGGACATGTACCCGATGCTAATGACCCTGCGTTTGCAGAAAATACGAGCCAAAGTTTTTTTAACGTTGGAGCAGGAGCCTTTTACTATACAGATAAATACTATGTAGGGTTTAGTGTACCTAATTTTCTTCAAAACACTTATGTAGAAAAAAACAATCGTAAATTCGGAAGTGATGTTATGCATATGTTTTTAACAGGAGGGTATGTATTTGATTTGAATGAAAATTGGAAATTCAAACCATCAACGATGTTAAAGATGGCTGCAGGTGCACCACTATCTGTTGATGTTTCAGCGAATGCCTTGTATGCAAAGAAATTAGAGTTTGGTTTAACCTACCGTTTAGAAGATTCATTTGGAGCGATGATAAATTATGCCGTACTTCCAAATTTACGAATAGGATATTCATATGATTATGTAACCTCAGATTTGAAAACCGCTGCAAGCTCATCTCATGAAATTATATTATTATTTGATATTTATTTCAAAAAACGAGTATCAAGTTCACCACGATATTTCTAAAACCGACAACAAAACTAAATTTAATGAAAAAACTATACATAAGTTTATTATTACTAGGTAGTATCGGTCTTAGTTACGGACAAGATACACCAGAAGAACGTTTACAATTAGCTGACAAATTATTCAATAGATTCGAATTTTCGGACGCTGCTAACCATTATCATAAATTAACCAAAGGAGTAAAGACAGATAATTACATCAATTTGCAATTAGCAGAATGCTACTATAATATGTTTAATACAGTTGAAGCAGCTAAATGGTATGGAAAAGCAATCGAAGCAAATCCAAATTTAGATGCTGAAATTTATTACCGTTATGCTCAGATGCTAAAAGCGAGTGGTCGCTATGAAGCTTCGAATGATGTAATGAAGAAATATGCTGAGTTAAAACCAGATGATCAACGCTCAAAAGATTTCTTATCCGATCCAAATTATATACCACAATTACGTAGCCAAGAAGCTTTGTTTACATACGAAGACAGTGGAATGAATGATTTGAAATATTCAGATTTTGCAGGAATCTTAACCGAAGATAACACGTTTTATTTTACAAGTGCACGTACAGAGAGCAAAAAGAAATATGGCTGGAATGAACAACCTTATTTAGATATTTATTCGGCAAAATATGACCCAGAAGAAGGGAAGTTTAAAGATATCGCTCAAGTAACAGAATTGAATTCAAAATTACACGACGGTCCAGTGAGTATCACGGCAGATGGACAAACCATGTATTTTTCAAGTGAAAGTTTTCGTTCAAGAAAGTTTACGAAAAACGTAGCACAACGTTTAAAAGAAGGAAAAGTAAGCTTGTATCGCGCAAAATTTGATGGAAAGAAATGGAAGGATGTCCAACCTGTATCTTTCAATAGTGCCGAATATATGGTAAGTAATCCAAGTATAAGTGGAGACGGAAAGACATTGTATTTCGCTTCAGATATGCCAGGAGGATTTGGAGGAATGGATATTTGGAAAGTTTCGATAAATGAAGATGGTAGCTACGGAGAACCAGTGAATTTAGGTGAACGAGTAAATACCGAAGGAAGAGAATCTTTTCCATTTATAGATAGCATAAATAACAAACTATATTTTGCATCAGATTCAAGAAAAGGATTTGGAGGATTAGATGTTTATTCGTTAGATTTAGAAACACCAGGTTCAGAAGCTAGAAACTTAGGAGATCCGGTGAATACACCTAAAGATGATTTTGCAATGTCTTTTTATCCAAATAAAGGGATCGGATTTTTATCAACAAATCGTGTTGGACGTGATGATATTTACCGTGTAAAACCAATTTGTTTAACCGAAATAATAACGACCGTAAAAAACTCAAAAACAGGCGAATTATTAAAAGATGCACAAATAACGATATTTGATCACGACAACAATCCAATCGAAACACGATATACCGATAATTACGGAATCGTAAGATATGAAGTAGATTGTAATCGAAGCTATTCATTAAAAGTAACTAAAGCAGATTACGAAGGAAAAGATATAGAATTAGCTAAATGGAAAGGTGGAAAACAACCTGTAGAAGTTAATTTACGTCCGATAGAATTAATAGTTATTGTAGATAAAATTGTATTAGATGATATTTTCTTTGAATTTGATAAATCAAACATCACCCAACAAGGAGCCTTCGAGTTGAATAAATTAGTTCAGATTTTAGAAAGAAATCCAAACATGAAAATCAAAATCGAATCGCATACCGATAGCAAGGGAAGTGATGCATACAATTTGAAATTATCAGAACGTCGCGCAATGTCAACCTTACAATATGTGAAATCACAAGGCATAAGCGGAGATCGATTAGAAGCACAAGGATATGGCGAGAGTCAACCAAAAATAGATTGTGGCGAAAATTGTACGCCAGAAGAAGATGCAACTAACCGCAGATCAGAGTTTATTATCACACAGAAATAGCATAGATTTATATTTAATTTGGAGAAAGCTCAACATGTTTTTTTGTTGGGCTTTTTTTGTTTTTTAAAAAAAAATGAATTTCTGTGTTAAAATAAGATTATTGTTTGTTTAATTATGATATATTTGTAATAGTCTCATAATTTAATATTTTTTCTATGAAAAAAATTACTAGCTTAATATTACTAATGTTCTGTACATTGGTAGGTTATAGCCAAATTATCAGCACTGGTTTTGAAACTGGTGTTCCTGCAGGCTGGATTATTACACATAATGGAGTTGGAGTCAACAGCCCATGGTATGTTAATAATACTGCTGCTTTGGCTAACTCTGGTACATCGAGTTTAATGGTAGCTCCAGAAACTGCGACGGCATCGGCGCCAATACAAGATTGGGTTATAACTTCTGCAACCAACTTAACGGGCATTTTAAATCCTAAATTGTCTTTCTATGGAAAAGCATCTCCTGCTGGACCGACTAGAAATAGTAGATTAGAAGTTAGGGTTTCAACAACAAATACAAATTTAACGAGTTTTACAACTATTGCATCTTTTCAAGATTTTAATAGTGGCGCTACCAATCCGATTAGTTCTGTTGGAGGTGCTTATGGATTTCAAGAGTTAAGTTTGTTACCTTATGCTGGACAGAATATTTACATTGCTTTTGTTATGGTAAATCAAGGACAAGGAAAAACTTGGAATTTAGATGATATTCTTGTATTTGAAGATTGTCCAGATGCTACAAATTTAGGTGTAACCAATTTATCTGAAAATGGAGGGACAGCAACATGGTTAAACCCAGGTGGAGCTACAAATTTTCAAACAGAAGTTGTATTAGCAACAGCAACTCCAACTGGGGTTCCAACTTATACAAATTCAACTACAACTACAACTCAAATAATGACTGGGCTTTTGCCAAACACTACTTATAAGTATTATGTTCGTTCTACTTGTATAAACAATGTTTTTGGTGATTGGATAGGTCCATTTGAATTTGATACAAATCCACTTCCGGCTCCACTTCCTTATGTTGAAAACTTTGAAGCTTTCCATGGTTGGAGATTTACTAATGGAACACAACCAAATAAATGGTTTGTAGGTAGTGCAACACAGAACGGAGGAGCTAAATCTATGTATATTTCTAATAACGATGGAGCAGCAAATATATATACAATAGGTACAAATTCAACAACTCATACTTATAGAGATGTTATAATACCTCCAAATACAAATGAAATATTATTTACTTTCGATTATAGAGGTGAAGGTCAAACAACCTTAGATTTCATGAGTCTTTGGTCTGTGCCTACAACTTTTCTTCCTACTGCTGGAACTCAAATAGTAAATGCAAATGGAGTTCAAATTGGTGGAGTAATGAATTTAACTCCAAACTATACGAACCGTTCTTTCATTGTGAACGTTTCTGCATATGCTGGTACAACTCGTAGATTTGTTTTTGAATGGAGAAATAATAATAGTGCAGGAACTCAACCTCCAGCTTCGGTTGATAATATCAATATTAGTGTAATTCCTTGTACAGCACCTACAAATTTAGTTTTAGGAACTGTTGGGGCGCAATCAGCTCAAATTTCATGGACTGCTCCAGCTTTTCCACCTGCATCTTATGATTACTATGTTTCTCAAAATACAACACCACCTACTGATACAACTACACCAACAGGAACATCTACAACGAATTCTGCTAACGTTACTGGCTTAGCTCCAGGTAGCAGTAATTATATTTGGGTTAGAAGTAACTGTGGAACTAATGGGAAAAGTGTTTGGATTGGATTTGTAGTAGCTCATATAAATCAAGTGCCAGTTCAGTTACCTTATAGTCAAGGTTTTGAAAGTGGAAATCATGGTTTCCAATTTAGTTTAACGAACCAGCCGAATTATTGGATGGTTGGTAATGGAGTTGCTAATGCAGGAAATAATAGTTTGTATATTACAAATAATAATCAAAATAATGAATATACTATAACTCAAACTTCATCTACTTCTGCTTTTAGAGATTTTGCAATCCCTGCAGGAACAACTGAAATAAATTTACAGTTTGATTTTAAAGGTATGGGACAAGGAGTTTTAGATAGAATGCGAGTTTGGCTAGTTCCAACTACTTTTATTCCGACTCCAGGTGTGAATATAACTGCTGTAAATTCAGGTGGTACTCAAATTGGATTAACTAATTATAGCGAAGTTCCAAACTGGGTAACATATAATAATGTTATTAATGTTTCGGCATTTGCGGGAGCAAATAGAAGAATTGTTTTCGAATGGGTAAACAATAACAATACAGGTACACAACCTCCTGCTGCAGTTGATAATATTAATATTAATGTTATTACTTGTGTTGCACCTTCAAATATTGTTACTAATACAGTAAATCAGAATGATGCAACTTTAAGTTGGACAGCACCTACATCGACTAATATAGCTTCTTATGACTATTATTATTCTACCTCAAATGTTTATCCAACTGCTGCAACTGCACCATCTGGAAATACAACTGCTACTTCTGTTTTACTTCAAAATTTAAGTACAGCAACTCAGTATTATTTCTGGGTTAGAAGTAATTGTGGTTCTGGTGATGGAAATAGTTTCTGGGTAGGCCCACAAATATTTACAACAACTCAAATTCCTGCTACATTGCCTTACACTGAAAAATTTGATTCAAATAGTTTTGTGTTCGGATTAAGTAATGGAACTCAAGTTAATAAATGGATGGTTGGAACTTCAGTGTCGTTTTCTCCAACTAAATCTTTATATATTTCTAGTAACGAAAATGATTATAACTATAATATTACATCCGCTTCGGTTGTGCATGCTTATAGAGATTTAGCAATACCTGCAGGAGCTGCAACTTATAATTTAAATTTTGTTTATAAATATTTTGGGCAGGCTAATATTGATTTTATGAAAGTTTGGCTTGTACCTTCAACTTATAATTTAGTTCCAGGTGCTCAAATCATACAAAATCCTACAAACGGAGCTTATCCACTTGGTGCAGTAAATCCTACTGTAAGTTATCAAGCTAAAGATTTTGAGATAGCTATACCTGCTAATTTAACAGGTCAGACTGTGAAATTAGTATTCGAATGGGTAAATAATGATGTGACTGGTAATCAAGGTCCTGCTTCAGTCGATAATATTACATTTAAAGCTTTAACATGTAAAGCACCAACAGATATTGAAGGTGAAGTTTCTTGTGCTGATGCTTCAATAATTAATTTATCGTGGACACCTCGTGGAACGGAAACTATGTGGGAATATCTTGTACTTCCATTAGATGCTCCTACACCTTCTACAGGAAACGTGGTTACAATGCCTGAGGCAACTCATTCTGGTTTAACTCTAGGAACAGATTATACTATTTGGGTTCGTGCGATTTGTGGAGGAGAAAATGGAAATTCAGAATGGGTAAGTAATAATTTTTATGCAGGATCTAGTCCTGTTGCAAGTGCTAATCCTTTCTGTGCTGGACCTGAAGGTATTTTATTTGATAATGTTTACAATGCGCAAAATGTGCCGAATTTAACAAATGGAAATTTCCATTGTTTAGGAACAACTCCAAATCCTGTATGGTATTTTATGCAAGTTGATCAAGCAGGACCTTTAAATTTCCAAATTGTTCAGAATACATTGTTTAATGCTCAAGGTCAACCTGTTGGTACTACTTTAGATGTCGATTATATTGCTTTTGGACCATTTAATAGTTTAGCTCAGGCTTGTGAAGATATTATAATCGCGCCAGGTTCACCTAATCCTAATTCAAAAATTGTAGGATGTAGTTATTCTGCTGCTGCTGTAGAAAATTTTAATATTCCTAACGCTCAGCCAGGTCAAGTATATGCAATTTTGATTACGAACTTTAATGGTGCTCAAGGTAAGATCAAATTTGTTCAAACAAACGCTACGGCTCCTGGCGCTGGTAACACAGATTGTAATTTCCTTTGTGAAGTTAAATTAGGACCAGATAGAGTTATTTGTGGAACTGAAACAACTTTGAATGCTCAAATTTCAACTGTTGGTACAGGAGATATAACTTCTATAAAATGGTATTTAGACGGTGATTTAATGGATCCTACTATATACAATACATTGAGTATAACTGTTAATCAGTCTGGTATTTATACTGTAGATATTGATAAAGATGGATGTACAACAGGAGAACCAATTGTAGATGATATCGAAATTACATTTGTTAGTCCATTCAATGGCGAAATACCAGAATCTTTAACATTATGTGATTTTAATAATGATAATGAAGAATTGTTCGATTTGCAAGAGTTTACAAATCAATTCTTAAATGGACAACAAGGCTATAATGTTACATATCATGATAATTTAATTGATGCTAATGCTGGGTTTGGTGTTTTACCATCACCATATTTAAGCTCTCCAAAAACAATTTTCGTTCGTGTAGCTAATGCCACAGGACCAGTTTGTGCTAGAGTTGAAGAATTAGAATTAATTTTAAAAACTACGATTTATCCTGTTGTTGATTTTGTTTACCCGACTCCTATTTGTGTAAACGGTCAAGATAGCATTAGTCCAGAGTTAGTACCTGGATTCACACTAGGTGGTACGTTTAGTTCTACTCCTGGATTAGTTATTGATTCTGCTACAGGTGAGATTGATTTAGAAGCTAGTAAAGCTGGATTATATGATATTAAATATGATTATCCAGTAAGTTCAGCAAATTGTGGTGATTCAGATTCTCATATTTTCCAAATAAGAGTTTTAGATCGTATAGGTTTCTTAATAGATGGATATTGTAGAAATGAAATATTCACTATTTCAGCAACTGATATATTAGGAACATTGAACTTTAGTACTGCAACATTTAAATGGTCAAATAATGTTATTTCATCAGATAAGTCAATTGCTACAGTAGATAAACCAGGTACTTATTCAGTAACTGTTACTACTGCTGATGGATGTGTTGAGACTGCAGAAATTGTTGTTACAGATATCTATTGTTTGATTCAAAAAGGTATTTCACCAAATGGAGATGGTTTAAATGATACTTTTGTATTGAAAAATTTAGTAGTTCAGAAGCTTCAAATATTCAATCGACATGGAAAAGAAGTTTATTCTCATGGTCCAGGCTATACAAATCAATGGCAAGGACAAAGCAATAATGGAGCTGAATTACCAAGTGGAACCTATTTCTATACTATAGTTACTCCTTATGAAAACTTTACAGGTTGGATTCAGGTTGTTAGAGAACAAAATTAAGAACTTAACTATTAGCCAACTGAAAGCGTTAGTTTTCAGTTGGTTTAATTATTAACTTTATGAAGAAAATATACATAAGTGCATTATTAGCTTTGTTAGGGCTTTCAGAATTATCAGCACAGCAAGATCCACATTATACACAATATATGTATAATCAAAGTGTGATAAATCCGGCATATGCAGGATCACGCGAAGGATTATCATTAGGACTTTTACACCGTGAACAATGGTCAGGATTAGAAGGTGCTCCAAAGACAACAACTTTCTTTGGAAACGGTCGTGTTGGAAAAAAAGTAGGATTGGGATTATCAGTAATTTCAGATAAAATTGGACCAGTTTCAGAGAACAATGTTTATGCTGATTTCTCATATACCTTAAAGCTACAACCAGGGCATAATTTGGCTTTAGGGTTAAAAGCGGGTATGACGATGCAACAATCCGATTTTTTCAGTGAAATCAACGGACATGTACCCGATGCTAATGACCCTGCGTTTGCAGAAAATACGAGCCAAAGTTTTTTTAACGTTGGAGCAGGAGCCTTTTACTATACAGATAAATACTATGTAGGGTTTAGTGTACCTAATTTTCTTCAAAACACTTATGTAGAAAAAAACAATCGTAAATTCGGAAGTGATGTTATGCATATGTTTTTAACAGGAGGGTATGTATTTGATTTGAATGAAAATTGGAAATTCAAACCATCAACGATGTTAAAGATGGCTGCAGGTGCACCACTATCTGTTGATGTTTCAGCGAATGCCTTGTATGCAAAGAAATTAGAGTTTGGTTTAACCTACCGTTTAGAAGATTCATTTGGAGCGATGATAAATTATGCCGTACTTCCAAATTTACGAATAGGATATTCATATGATTATGTAACCTCAGATTTGAAAACCGCTGCAAGCTCATCTCATGAAATTATATTATTATTTGATATTTATTTCAAAAAACGAGTATCAAGTTCACCACGATATTTCTAAAACCGACAACAAAACTAAATTTAATGAAAAAACTATACATAAGTTTATTATTACTAGGTAGTATCGGTCTTAGTTACGGACAAGATACACCAGAAGAACGTTTACAATTAGCTGACAAATTATTCAATAGATTCGAATTTTCGGACGCTGCTAACCATTATCATAAATTAACCAAAGGAGTAAAGACAGATAATTACATCAATTTGCAATTAGCAGAATGCTACTATAATATGTTTAATACAGTTGAAGCAGCTAAATGGTATGGAAAAGCAATCGAAGCAAATCCAAATTTAGATGCTGAAATTTATTACCGTTATGCTCAGATGCTAAAAGCGAGTGGTCGCTATGAAGCTTCGAATGATGTAATGAAGAAATATGCTGAGTTAAAACCAGATGATCAACGCTCAAAAGATTTCTTATCCGATCCAAATTATATACCACAATTACGTAGCCAAGAAGCTTTGTTTACATACGAAGACAGTGGAATGAATGATTTGAAATATTCAGATTTTGCAGGAATCTTAACCGAAGATAACACGTTTTATTTTACAAGTGCACGTACAGAGAGCAAAAAGAAATATGGCTGGAATGAACAACCTTATTTAGATATTTATTCGGCAAAATATGACCCAGAAGAAGGGAAGTTTAAAGATATCGCTCAAGTAACAGAATTGAATTCAAAATTACACGACGGTCCAGTGAGTATCACGGCAGATGGACAAACCATGTATTTTTCAAGTGAAAGTTTTCGTTCAAGAAAGTTTACGAAAAACGTAGCACAACGTTTAAAAGAAGGAAAAGTAAGCTTGTATCGCGCAAAATTTGATGGAAAGAAATGGAAGGATGTCCAACCTGTATCTTTCAATAGTGCCGAATATATGGTAAGTAATCCAAGTATAAGTGGAGACGGAAAGACATTGTATTTCGCTTCAGATATGCCAGGAGGATTTGGAGGAATGGATATTTGGAAAGTTTCGATAAATGAAGATGGTAGCTACGGAGAACCAGTGAATTTAGGTGAACGAGTAAATACCGAAGGAAGAGAATCTTTTCCATTTATAGATAGCATAAATAACAAACTATATTTTGCATCAGATTCAAGAAAAGGATTTGGAGGATTAGATGTTTATTCGTTAGATTTAGAAACACCAGGTTCAGAAGCTAGAAACTTAGGAGATCCGGTGAATACACCTAAAGATGATTTTGCAATGTCTTTTTATCCAAATAAAGGGATCGGATTTTTATCAACAAATCGTGTTGGACGTGATGATATTTACCGTGTAAAACCAATTTGTTTAACCGAAATAATAACGACCGTAAAAAACTCAAAAACAGGCGAATTATTAAAAGATGCACAAATAACGATATTTGATCACGACAACAATCCAATCGAAACACGATATACCGATAATTACGGAATCGTAAGATATGAAGTAGATTGTAATCGAAGCTATTCATTAAAAGTAACTAAAGCAGATTACGAAGGAAAAGATATAGAATTAGCTAAATGGAAAGGTGGAAAACAACCTGTAGAAGTTAATTTACGTCCGATAGAATTAATAGTTATTGTAGATAAAATTGTATTAGATGATATTTTCTTTGAATTTGATAAATCAAACATCACCCAACAAGGAGCCTTCGAGTTGAATAAATTAGTTCAGATTTTAGAAAGAAATCCAAACATGAAAATCAAAATCGAATCGCATACCGATAGCAAGGGAAGTGATGCATACAATTTGAAATTATCAGAACGTCGCGCAATGTCAACCTTACAATATGTGAAATCACAAGGCATAAGCGGAGATCGATTAGAAGCACAAGGATATGGCGAGAGTCAACCAAAAATAGATTGTGGCGAAAATTGTACGCCAGAAGAAGATGCAACTAACCGCAGATCAGAGTTTATTATCACACAGAAATAGCATAGATTTATATTTAATTTGGAGAAAGCTCAACATGTTTTTTTGTTGGGCTTTTTTTTTGTATATTAACAAACTAAGTTTGATTTGTGGCACGATACTTGAAATATAATAGTAAACAATAATAGATTAAAACAATATAAAGATATGAAAGCGTATAGATTAATACTGATGGTTTTTGCTTTGATGCTAGTGAACGTAGTATCTGCGCAAAAGAACACAAATGGAAATGTTGTAGCTAAAAGTCGCGATATTTCTGATAATTTAGATTTGCAAGCTGTTGCTTCTATATTTGGAGATTCTAAAGATTTGGAAGATTTTGAAAAAAAATTAAATGATCCATCAATGCAAATCTCTAATTTAGATTTAAATCAAGATGGATATGTTGATTATTTAAGAGTTCTTGAAGTTGCTGAAGGTGATGTTCGTGTGATAGTAATTCAAGCCGTTTTAGGTCAAGATCAGTTTCAGGATGTTGCTACAATTGAATTAGAAAGACAACGTGCAACAGCGTCTTCTTCTTCACCAAATGTTAATATTCAAATTGTAGGAAACCCTTATATATATGGTCCAAATTATATTTACGAACCATATTATTACAGAACTCCAGTCTTTTTTGATTTCTTTTGGATGCCAACTTATAGACCATATTATTCGCCATGGTATTGGGGATATTACCCAACTTATTATTCATACTGGGCTCCAGTTCCTTATTTTAGATACAATAGAAACTGTTATAATTATATAAACCAAAATAATAGATATGTTTATACCGATTCAAGACGTGTATCTAGAGCGGATAGAATGTATTCTAATGTAAGAGGAAATTCGTTGGAACGTCAAAATCCAGGAAGATCTTTTGAAGGAAGAAATGGAAGTGTAACAAATAGATATGCTTTTGATAAAGAACGTACTGCTACTAGAACTGCTTCTTTTAGTGGTGATAGAGGAACAATGACATCTGATAGATCAAATATTTCTACAGATAGAAATGCTACAACTGTTGGAAGAAATGGAGTGTCAGAAACTTCAAGAAAAGCAACGAATTCAAATAGAGTAGGCTCAAATTCTTCGGCTTCGGAAGTACGTTCAACAGGAACTAGAGTAAGAAGTGATTTTAATGCAACGAGAACAAATGTTAATTCTGGTGAAACTAGAGTGAGTATTCCTGCTGGAACAAACACTAGATCAAGTTCAACTATAAGATCGAATTCAGATTTTAATCAATCGAATAACAATAGAATAGAAAGATCAACTAGATTAAATACTAATAATAATTCAGGTTCGTTTAACAGAAGTTCGAATTCAGGTTCTTTTAATAGAAGTTCAAATTCTGGCTCTTTTAACCGTTCTTCAACTCCAGCACCTTCAAGAAGTATGAGTGCACCTTCTTCATCTAGAAGTGGTGGCGGTTCATCAAGTAGAAGTATTGGAAGATAATTTATAAATTCAATAAAAAAGAGCTTCGGAATTCCGAAGCTCTTTTGCTTTTATTTTAAATCGAAACCGATATCTTTTCTAAAATACATACCGTCAAATTTTACTTTTTCAATACTTGTGTATGATTTTTGCAAAGCTTCTTCAAAGCTATCTGCATATGAAGTAAAAGCTAAAACACGACCTCCGTTTGAAACTACTTGATCATCTTTTAAAGCTGTTCCTGCATGGAAAACAATTGAATCTGTAACTTGATCTAAACCAGAAATAACTTTATTTTTCTCATAATCTTCAGGATAGCCACCAGAAACAACCATAACTGTAGTTGCAGATCTTGAATCAATTTCAAACGAAACCTTATCTAATTTTTGAGCGCCAACTGCTTGAAACAGTTCAACTAAATCAGATTTTAAACGCGGTAAAACAACTTCAGTTTCAGGATCTCCCATTCGAACATTATATTCAATTACAAACGGATCATTTCCTACTTTAATTAAACCGATAAATACAAAACCTTTGTATTCGATATTATCTTTCTGAAGTCCGTTTATTGTAGGAATTACAATGCGCTCTTCAATCTTTTTCATCAATTCTGCGTCCGCAAACGGCACTGGAGAAACTGCTCCCATTCCACCGGTATTTAAACCTTGATCGCCTTCGCCAATACGTTTATAATCTTTTGCTGTTGGAAGTAATTTATACGATTTGCCATCAGTTAAAACAAAACAACTTAATTCAATTCCGTCTAAAAATTCTTCGATAACTACTTTTGAAGAAGCATCTCCGAATTTAGCATCTACCAACATATTACGTAATTCTTGTTTCGCTTCAGTTAAATCGTTTAAAATTAAAACACCTTTTCCGGCAGCTAAACCATCTGCTTTTAAAACGTAAGGTGCTTTTAATGTAGTTAAGAATTCACAACCTGCTTCAACTGTGTCTTTGGTAAAAGATTGGTAACGAGCAGTTGGAATATGATGTTTTACTAAAAATTCTTTTGCAAATTCTTTACTTCCTTCTAATTGAGCACCTAATTTAGATGGTCCGATTACAGGAATTTGTACTAAAGCAGTATCGTTTTTAAAGAAATCGTAGATGCCGTTCACTAAAGGATCTTCTGGACCAACCACAACCATTTCGATGTTGTTAGCTAAAGTAAATTCTTTTACTGCAAAAAAATCGTTTGGATTCATAGCAACATTCGTAGCAATTGAAGCTGTCCCTGCATTTCCAGGCGCAACAAAAAGTTTCGAACATTTATTGCTTTGTAACATTTTCCATGCGAAAGCGTGTTCTCTTCCACCTGAACCTAATAGTAAAATATTCATTGTGTTGTGTTGTTAAATAATTTAGGTCAAAAATACTTTATTATAATCAAAATTAAAAACAAAAAAAGAAGAACCTTGTTCTTCTTAATAAGCTTTCTTATCACCTAAAACGGCGTTTTTAACTGTAAGATAAATAATTTTAATATCGAGTAATAAAGACCAATTTTCAAGATAAAAAATATCATATTTTACACGATTGATAATATCTCTTTCGTTTTCAATTTCACCTCGACAACCATGAGTTTGCGCCATTCCGGTAATTCCAGGCTTTATGTAATGACGCAATCTAAATTTAGTAACCATTTGTTCGTATTGATTAGTCATCGAAATCATATGAGGACGCGGTCCACAAACAGACATATCACCAAGAAAAACGTTTAAAAATTGAGGCATTTCGTCCAAACTAGATTTCCTTAAAAACTTTCCGATTTTTGTAATTCTTGAATCGTTCTTTGTTGCTTGTAAAGTATGCGCCTGATTATTTACATGCATTGAACGGAATTTAAAACAATTGAATTCTTTGTAATACAATCCATTTCTGACTTGATTAAAAAAAATCGGTCCTTTGGATTCTAACTTAATAAGTAAACCAATTAAAGGAACCATCCAAGACAAAACGAAAACAATAACTAATATCGAAACTACTAAATCGAAGGTTCGTTTTACAAGCTTATTCAAAGGTTTTTGAAGCGGAAATCTACGAGAAGGAATAATTGGAATGAATCCATAATAATGTACTTCAGCCGAACTGGAAATCATTTCGGTTTTAGTAGGAATAAATTTTAATGTTTTAAAATTATTATCGGAATAATTGATGTATTTATTTAATTCTGTATTTGTAGCGCCATCTAAAGAAAAATAAATTTCATCAATATAATTTTCTGAACAAAAAGCAATAACATTTTGTACAAGCTCATCTTCTTTAAAATGTTTGATTAATGCATAACCGTAATCTTTTTCTTTATTGAAAAATTTAACTAATTGGTTAGACAGTACATCATTCCCAACAATAATGATTCTTCGTTGATTTCCGTTGTAATATTTTCTAAATAATTTAAGCGCGTTGAAAATAGCGTATTTAACAAAAACAATAATAAAAAAACAAGTCGCTAAGTATTTTATTAATTCAACATTTGAAAAACTTTTAGAAACAAAACCAACATATGCAAAAGAAAATATAGTAAAAAGTGCAATCTGTTTTAAACACTTATCAGCAATTTGAATCAATTTTGTAAATCGATAAACGTCGTAAAACGAGGTTATAATCGAACAAACAATCCAAATAAATGAAGCTGCCAAAAATTCTGAAAATGATAACATATCGCTATCAAAAAACACAAAAGCCAATACGTTTATTACACTAACATCAAAAAGTATGGTTAATGGACGAATATATTTTGAATATCTACCGATATATTTTTTCACTTATTTAATATATTTTGAAAAATCTTTGTGTTCTTCTTTCTTTAATTCTTCTGGAGAAAGTGTTTTAAAATAATTAAAGGTTATTTGCATTCCTTCAGATCTATCCACTTTTGGCTCCCATCCTAAAATTTCTTTAGCTTTTGAAATATCCGGTTGACGTTGTAAAGGATCGTTTATAGGTAACGGATGATAAACAATTTTATTATCAGTTGCTGTTAGTTTTAATATTTCTTGTGCAAATTCATTTATTGTTATTTCATCAGGATTTCCGATGTTGACAGGCAAATGATAATCTGAAAACAACAATCTGTAAATTCCTTCAACTTGATCATCGATAAAACAAAATGAACGTGTTTGATTTCCATTTCCAAAAATGGTTAAATCTTCGCCTCGAAGTGCTTGTCCCATAAATGCAGGAATTACACGACCGTCATTCAAACGCATTCTTGGTCCATAGGTATTAAAAATTCGAACAATACGTGTTTCCAAACCATGAAATGTATGATAAGCCATGGTTAAAGATTCCTGAAAACGTTTTGCTTCATCATAAACACCACGCGGACCAATTGCATTTACGTTTCCGTAATATTCTTCGGTTTGCGGATGAACCAACGGATCACCATAAACTTCGGATGTTGATGCGATTAAAATACGAGCGTTTTTTACACGAGCTAAACCTAAAAGATTGTGCGTTCCAAGAGAGCCAACTTTTAAAGTTTGAATGGGAATTTTTAAATAATCAATGGGACTTGCTGGCGAAGCAAAATGCAATATATAATCTAAATCTCCAGCAATATGAATAAAATTGGTAATGTCGTGATGATGGAATTCAAAGTTTTCTAAATGAAAAAGATGTTGGATATTTTTTAAATCTCCAGTAATCAGATTATCCATTCCGATTACATGAAATTCCTCGGCAATAAATCGGTCACATAAGTGCGAACCCAAGAAACCAGCCGCTCCAGTTATTAATATACGTTTCATCTCTTAAATTTATAATTGTAAAATTAAGGCTTTAAGTTCGTATATAAAAGTTTAATTACGTTTGAAAGAAAAATTCATTTTCACATTTAGAAACATAATCGTTTATTTCATCTGCAAATCTATCTTCAGAAAACAATTGTGCATGTTCGTGAATTTGAATTGGATCCCATTGTTTCATCTCAAAAGATTCGATTGCAGCAAGAAGAGCTTCTTCGGTTTGTTCATCGAAAAACAATCCCGTTTTACCATCCAGAACAGTTTCTAAAATACCTCCTGCTTTAAAAGCAATTACAGGAGTTCCACAGGATTGTGCTTCAATTGGAGCAATCCCAAAGTCTTCAACTCCGATATGTATAAATGCTTTTGCTTTAGAAATATATTTCTGAACGGTCGAAGAATCAACAAAACCAGTAAACTGAATATTTGAAGACGCCATGCTTTTTAAATTTTCTAACTCAGCTCCATCTCCCAAAACAATTAATTTTTTGTCAGAATTTTTAAATGCTTTGACAATTAAATCAAAACGTTTGTAAGCAACTATTCTTCCAACGGCAACATAATAATCGTCTTTATCACACTCAAGAGGAAAATCATTTAAGGCAACTGGCGGATAGATAACCACTGAATTACGTTTATATTTTTCTTTAACCCATTGTTGAACAAACTTAGAATTACTAATTATATAATCTGGTTTTTGCGCTTGTTTAAAATCAACTTTTTGAAGGTGATTAATCAAAGGTTTAACTAAGAATAGAAATTTACCAAAATACAAAGGAGCATCATCCCAAATATATTTGAAATTTCGAGCTTGAAAATAACTAATATGCAACTGTTTATCTTGAGATTTCGAAACTCCTTTAGCTACAGCATGCGATGAAGAAATAATAGTTTGTGCTGTTTTTTCAATTTTGATTTTAGTTATGAAATAATGAAACGTAAAAAAAAACGCACGAAAAAAAATTCCGAAAACTTGTAAAAATGTGGTTTCAATTCTGATTTTTTTACCGTTAGTAATTTTATTCAAATCGTTCGATTTCATAACGTTTGTCAAAGCGTAAATACTACCAAAACCAAATACTTTTTCTAATTTAGCAATTACGCGTTCAGCTCCACCAAACTTATCCAACCAATCAACAACTAAAACTCTTTTCAACAGATTTTCTTTTTAGATTATAAAAATAGCTTCCATTAATTTTTTTAAAAAATCTTTCTAGCTATTATGTAAATTATTTTAAACAATATTAACTCAAATTAATCGAGCTTTTGAGGCTTTTATTTTGAAGGTAATAAACGGTTCCTAGACTTATCCAAATTCCAAAAAAAACAATTCCATCAAAACGTATTAAAAAATCATCAAATAAATTTGAAATGAAAAATATCATCCCGAAACAAAACAGTATCACATTTTTACTTTTCAAACTGATAACAATCGGAAACAACATATAAGTAATTGCCATGACCACACCCAAAAAACCAAACTTGACGAAAAAATCTAAAATTTGATTGTGAACAGGAAATTCATATTTTGTTAAAAAATGTTGATTTGTTTTTTTAAAATAATTGACAACTTCTTTTTTTCCGTCACTAGAACCATAACCAATCCATGGTTTTTCTAGAGCTAATTCGTAAGAAGATTTCCAAATAGAAAGTCGTGTAACAAAAGCATTAAAAACAACAACCTCTGGATTTTCAATTTCATCTAATTTACCAATCTTATCCATGTACGCAAAAGTAACAGACGAATATTTTTCTTTCATATACGGATTTGATTTAAAACTTATAAATAAAATTCCAAAAATGATTGCCACAAAATAAACTGAAAGTTTGACAATTTTCCAAGTCTTTAATCGTTGGGTAAAATATTCAAAAAAGACAATAATTGAACCTATGATTGCAACTGCAAGAGCTATTCGTGTATTTAAAACCAATATTGAAACCAAGCTTATTAACAATAACAATACATTGATTGAAATCAATTTTAAAGATTTTTCACGTAAAAGAAAATAAACATTTGTCACTAACAAAAATGCAACGTGCATATTAATTGCTGGAGCATGATTACCGAAACTTTCAGCAAATTTATATCCCATTTCTGCCATATGAATTCCATGGATATATTTCTGCACCAAATGATGATCTACAATTACAAAACGTAGTAACAAAACTGCTAAAATGACAGAAAACAAATATCGATATTGATTAAGAATCTTGAAAAAAGATAGTTGTTTATAGTTTCCTAAAACAAAAATAGAGAATATCAATAATGATGTATATTTTTCTAATGATTTAAAACCGAGAGCTAAATTAGAATTATTCCCAAAGAAAAGAATTTCAAAAACCAAAGGTAAACTTAGAAAAAGTACATATTTCAAAAGGCTTTTTGGCCAATTTAAATATTTGAAATGCAGTAAATTATAAACTGTAAAAAGAATAATTAAAAGTGTACAAAACGAACGAAAAGCGATTGTACTTGCAATTAAAACAATAAAAGCAGTATTTATTTTATTGTAATTTTCTTTTGAATTCATCATAATAAAATAAGAAATAAATCAACGGCAATAAACCAATTTTGTGACGAACAGCCGAACCTAAATCTGGTTCAAAAATACCTTGAATTACTAAATAACTTAGAAAGAAAAGCATCAGCCAGAATTCTTTTTTTCTTACTTTGTAATCCTTCAGTAAATAACCAAATCTTACAACAATAATCCAAGTTAACAACAATTGCCAAACTATAAACGCAACCACTTGAGGTTTATATATAAATTTCAATGCGTTTATCGGAAAATTTACAGAAATAAAACCATAAACAGTAGCAAAAGCTTCTCCAAAAATATTGGTCGGAGCAATTGGAGAAACAAGCATTGTATCAGCATTTTCTTGATTCATACGTTCTAGATTGATTGTTTCTCTTGTCATTCCAGAAAAAAACTGACCTTTTACTAAACTATATGTAAATGATAAAAGCACAATTACAGCGATTCCTGAAACTATACCTAAAATCCATCGGTTTTTAAAACGTATTCTTGTAATTAAAAATATGCCAATTGATATGATAGGAATAAATGTAAAATAAGGTCTAAAAATAGCTCCAAAAGCAAAAAACATTAAAAAACTAATCAATAGACAAACGCCTAAAGAAAGTACTCTTTGTTGAAAAAGTAAAACTATTATTCCAATAAAAATAAAAGTAAAAAACTCTTTAGATGGTTGACCAATAAAAATAGCCATCATTAAAAAAGAAAGGTAAATAAGGGTGTTTTTTATCGTGAAAATTTGGAACCGTTCCGGAATTCCAATAAGCCGTAGAATAAAATATAAAAATGGTAATTGAATTAACGCAACTACACTAAAAGGTAATTTTCCTAACTTGGTAATATGATAAAACATCATTGAAAGTGGATAACTTCCCCACCATCCTTTTTCGTCATAAGGATCTTTAACAATCAGAATTGCATCTAAATAAAAACGCTCAGGTAAAATAAAAGGTAACACTAAGCTGATAACAACTGAGCCAATTACTAAAATATAAAATTGTAATTTATTCATCTAACGAAAGGTTACTCAATTGAAAACTATATAGTTTTTAAAATTTTAAATTTAACATAAAAATAAGCGCAAATATTCCAAAATACTAAACTAGCAACAAAACTAATAGACGCACCAATCATTCCAAATCTGGGAATCAAAATTAAATTTAGAACTAAGTTTAATAGCGTTGCAATAATTAAAATATTTTTATAAACGTGTTGTTTGTGAGCCATATTCAACAAAGCTGCATTTGAGCCAAAAAAAGATGTTGCCATTTGACCTAAAACAAGAATTATCATTGGATAATAGGCGTTAATATAATCTTTTCCAAAGAAACTTAAAATTTGAATACCAAAAATGATTAACACTAAACCAAAAAAAAGATTGGTATAAATTATTATTTTTTTACTTTTTTTCAGAATTTCATTCAAATTAAAAAAATCCTTATTGGTGTAAAACTCAGCTAATTTTGGCGAAACATTGGTATTTATAGCAACAATTACCATTGTAAGTACCGTTAATAATTTTACAGCTATTGCGTAATAAGCAACATGTTCGTTTGAAAAATATTTTTTCAACAAAAACACATCAATACTCAACATCAGGAAAAAGCAAGTCGCACTTATGGCCATTGGATATGAAACCTTCATGATTTCCTTTGAAGTTATGATACTTCTTTCGATTTTTATTGCGTTGAAGGATTTTAAGACCATAAATGAAGTCAGTAAACTTAAAATTACAAATCCATAAATATAAAAATCTACCAACCAATTTGGGTCACCTACAAAAAGCAATAAAAATGCTCCGACTAAAACAGGAAGATATTTTAAAATATTTCTAAAAATTTCAGCCCAATATATATAATCTAAAGCACGTAAAACTTCGGTATTAAACAAGGTCAAAATAAAAAAAAATAAAATAAAAAAACTTTTTTTGATATTTTGATATGCTATCAAATCATTATTTAGAAAAGAAAGAATCATTTCTTTTGGAATGATCAAATAAACAAGAGTGGATATAAAAACTGTTAAAACAAGTATTCGTAACATCTTAAAGTAAACTTGTTTCAGTCCACTAACATCTCCTGTTGCTTGATATTTACCAGCATAAAATAAAACAGATTGCTCCGTTCCCAACAAAGCAACACTACCAATTACAAGTAAAAAAACACGAACAGATTCATATTCTCCGACTATTGAAGCTGAATAAAAATTTGTAATAAAAACGGTAAATCCAAATAAAATTAAAACTCCAAATCCTCTCAATAAAATAGTAATTAAACTATGTTTAAGAAGAGAATTTGAATTTATTTTTTCAATTAAACCTTTAATCATATTGCAAAATCAAAAGTTTAGTTTTTTAACAGATAGGCTTTCTTTGTATTTTTAAACCATGAAATCATCCAAGACACCATAAAGAATATAAATAAAAACAGAAACGGCATTTTAATAATATATCCAAATAAACTTGCCGCAATGTTATTTTGAATAACTGTTGGGAAAACAGCTACATTTTGCTCAGCTAATTCTGTTTCTAATTTATTTAATTGTTTTAATAACAAAGATTTAGTTTGAGTTAATTCGTTCATTTGGTTATAAGTAGTTATATCTACAGAAGCCGACGATTTATCTTTTGTAATACTTTCAAAAACAGAATTTATATTTTGAATCGATTTTTTAAACTCTTCAATTTTATTTTTATTATTCTGATATTCAATTTTTTGCTTATTTACAAAATACGGATTATTATTAATCATGGATAAGTAATCGTTCACGACATTACCTTTTTCATCTTTACCATTTGTATATATTGTCAACAAATGATATCGATAAAGAAAAATATTACTTGTTCCTTTTTTATAATTTGCAATTTCTAAACCCGCATCACTTAAAAAAGTCAATGCTCTCAAATGATCTTGATTATCTGATATAAGTTGAAAAACATCGTAAACCGGAACAATCGTAACCTTTGTTATTTTAGAATCTTTTGCTTTCTTTTTATTTATAAAATTATATAGATATTCTGCTGAATCAAAATTCACTGCAACAATTGTTTCATGTTTATATTCTTCGGGTAAATTTTGATCCATAAAATATCCTAAAATACCACCTACAACAATTAAGGTAATGATATAAATAATTTTATTTAAACAAAATTGAATAAATCTAAATATTCCAAATCGTATAGATTGAAAGAAATCTTTAATTTTTCTAAATAAATAAACTAAATCAATTTCTTGATTATTTGTGTTTTCGTTTGGTGGTGTGTTGTTCATAATATTATTTAATATTAAAAATCTGTTCTAAAATTTTAATGGTAATTAAATATGTTGGTTTAACTCCGGTTGAACCTAATCCGCCAGATGCCAATGTACTTCCGGTTTCTAAAGGATTATCAGATGCATAATAAGCATAACGAACTTTTACATCTGGATTGATACTTTTACGAATTTTCGATGCCGACTGAATTGCTTTTTGATAATGAGAACCTTCCATTTCAAGACCGATTGCTTTCCAAGTGGAATCATGGAAAAACTGTAACAAATCTTTGTTTTGTAATGATGTTCCCAAAACAGAAATCATCGTTCCTGAGAAAACTGGAATTCCGTTTCCTTCAAACATTTCTGCGGTTAATTCGTTTTCAAAAGCATAATTATCTCCTGTTCCTTCATTCACGTGAGCAAACGGAATCATAATATCTCCTTTCCCTCCAGTTAAAATTCCGGCTTTACCCATTATCGAAACCGATTCAAAGTTCAAATATATATCTTTTTTGAATGGTTTTAACAATTCGTCAATAGTTTCATAAGCTTGCTCCCCAAAAGCATAATCCATTACAATAATTACAGGCTTTTCTGCATCATTTTTTGATAAATCAGCTGTTGGGAACAATGTGTTTTTAAAATCGATTTTAGCTGTATCAAAAATCTGAACATCAATGTTAGTACCCGATGTATCAGGCAAAAACAACATACCTTCTTTGGCAGCGCGGTCAGAAACCAAAGCACGCAAAGATCCGTTACCTGATTTACTTAATTCTTCATAAACCTGAATATCTTCTTTTGCTTTTAATTTGGTTTTTAAAACATTTGTAGCAAAAATAGAATTCATCACACTGTGCATATTCGCACTGATAATATGTAACGGACGCTCCAATAAACCTAAACGCTCTAACTCATTTTTGATATTATCTGCCCAAATTTCTCCATAAATATGGTGACCTAAGCGTTCGCGTAAAATAGGACTAAATGTAATGGTACGTTTTTCGTTTTTAATCGTTTCTTGAATCGCTAATTTTCCTAACCAATAAATTACATGGATAAAACGGTCTGGATTTTCAGTTGTTGCAAATTGCGAATAAATCGACTTAATTTCCGCAAAACTTCGTCCCAAAACATTTGATGCATGTGAAATAGCTAATTCTCTTTCTTCTAATGTTAACGGTTCATTTTTCTGAACAGCTTGTTCTAACTTAATCCAATCACGAGAAATAATTTCTTCTTCGTCTCCTAAAACACGGTCTTTAATTTTGTGCGATTCGATAAAGATGAACGTTAAATGCGTTAAAACATCATAAATATCTGAACGTCCACGTGTAATTTCGATATTCATTTGTTCATCGTCAATTCGGTAACAATTTCTTCTTCTTTTTGGAGGAACAATTGCAGAAAAATGCGATTGCGAATAACCTTCATCTGAAGTTAAATTGATGAAACGACATTCTTCTATACCGATTGGTAATCGTTCAATAACATATAAAAGTCCGTTTAATTCTACTTTTTCTTCTGCGATAGAACCATAAATTTCAGGACGTAATAATAATAAAGCTTCTCTTAAAGTTTCACCAGAAACACCCATTGGTTTATAAAACCCGCGATTAAATAAATGGCGCATGGTAATATACATTCTTTCAACAGCTGCTGAAGATTCTTGTGCTCTGGTTCTTGTAGTGTTTTTAATCTCTTTCATTCTCTTTTCGTTTAATATTAATTAGATAGAATTAAATTTATAGCCGGCTCAATAATAGGCTTTTTTTCATCTAATTCTGTTTTTTTTATAAATTCGTTATTCTTTTTCCATTCTCCAGCTACATATCGATATGCGTTACTTTCTTCAACCTGATTACATACCAAATCTGGAGCATATCTATAATCGGCAATTGCTTCTTCTCCTTTATAAAAGGCAGTTAGCTTTATTCGATTATTTTCGGTCAACAACCATTCAATTCCAACAAAAACACCTGTTTCGGGCATTTTAATTTTATATTCAAGTAAATTGATGGTGTTTTTTCTATTATCTCTTACCGGATGTACAACAAGTGGCTCGATAAGTAAATCTTCGCCTGGCGTACCGTCTAAATTCGCTTTAAAAAATCTCAATTTAAAAGTTGCGTTTGCAACATTACTTCGAATAAAAACTTCAACTTTATTTAAGTAACTGATACTTGTATCTGAACTATCATTCTTAAAATATTTCGCATAAATCCAAGGTAAGTTTCCTGGCGAAAAAAATAAATTTTGTCTTATCGATTTTCCGATGGTAAGCGTTTTTTTATTTTCTGGATTTTCAACAACCTGATTACTTTGCTTTTCCTTTTTTTTAAGTTTAATGATTTGGTCATCTTTTACTGATAGTTTTCTTGTTTCGTAACCCGCTAAACTTAAAACAAGCGTATCTTTTTCGGTAGCCTTTTCAACTAAAAACTTCCCTTCAATATTTGAAGTTGCACCAGCAGATAAATCTTTATTCCAAATATTTACATAAGAAAGCGGTTTATTATTTTCATCAACCACAACTCCATTAATCTGACTAAAAATCAGATTAGGTAAGATTAAAAATAATAAACACCATTTTTTCATAAGCAACTTTTACAATTTATCGGCAATTTTTCTATCGTTTGATAAACGAGGTAATTTATTTTGACCTCCTAATTTACCAATTGATTTCATATAATTTTGAAATCCGTTTACCGGAACTTGCGTAATTTTTAAAGATCGCAAAACATTTCCAACAATCAAATCGTCATAATACACATTTTGATTACGCATGGCATTATCAATTTTTAAAGCAAAAGCATCTAAATCTGATGGTACTTTTTCAAATTCAATAAACCATTCGTGGTAAGGCAAACCTTCTGTCGGATTGATTTGTGGCGCAACCGTAAATTCGTTTACGATAGCATCACTTGCTGATAAAGCTTCTTGCATGGCCGTTTCTACTTCTTTTCCAATCACGTGTTCACCAAAAGCAGAAATGTAATGTTTGATACGACCAGTTACCATAATTCGGTAAGGTTTCAAAGATGTAAACGCAACGGTATCTCCAATATTGTATCCCCAAAGTCCAGCGTTGGTAGAAAGAATTAAAACATAATTCGTATTTAATTCCACTTCGCCAATGGTATAACGTTTTGGATTTTCTGTAAAAAATTCATCAGCTTTAATAAATTCATAAAAAATTCCAGAATTTAAAAGCAACAACATGCCTTTTGCTTTTTGCGAATCTTGATAGGCGAAGAAACCTTCTGACGCTGGAAATAATTCAATCGAATCTACACGTCGTCCAATCATTTGTTCAAATTTCTGACGGTAAGGTTCATAATTTACACCTCCGTAAATAAACAAATTGAAATTCTTAAATAATTCACCAACAGGTTTATTTGATTTTTCAATCAATTTCTCAAAATACATTTGCACCCAAGACGGAATTCCAGAAATCACCGTCATGTTTTGTTTGTATGTTTCTTCGACAACCGCATCAACTTTAGTTTCCCAATCTTCTATACAATTGGTTTCCCAACTTGGCAAACGATTTTTTTGTAAGTATGAAGGAACATAATGCGCTGCAATTCCGGATAAACGACCTAGTTTAATTCCGTTTTTTTCTTCAAGAACTGGACTTCCTTGTAAGAAAATCATTTTACCATCAACAAAATCGGCATTACCTGTTTCATTTATATAATAAAGAATAGCATTTTTAGCACCTTCAATATGAAAAGGCATCGATTCTTTAGTAATCGGAATATATTTTGCACCTGAAGTTGTACCCGAAGTTTTAGCAAAATAAATTGGTTTACCTGGCCAAAGAATATTTTCTTCTCCCTGTACCACACGGTCGACATATTTGCGTAAACCTTCGTAATCATTAATCGGAACATTTTTTACAAAATCAGCATGATTACGAATTGAATTAAAATTATGGTCTTTACCAAAAGCTGTATTTTTAGCATTTAAAATCAAATCTTGAAATATTTTATTTTGTGTTTCAATCGGATTATTCACCCATTTTTGATTTTTTGAAACAATTGCTTTGGCATAAATTTTTGCAAAAAATGATTTAATTGACATAGTAAAGCTTTAATATTTATAAGTCGCGAAAACAAATTCGTTTTTATTATACGCAAAAAAAAGAAAAAGGTTACAAAACCAAACTTTCTTTAACAGATTTAAGTCGTATTTTTTTCTTTTAATTCTATAAAATTACAAATAATCAGACAGCAAATCGTAAGCTTATGTTAAATTTCAAACGCAGATATAATTAATTCATTGTAAAATGTTTTATCTTTGCCATTAAATATTTAATTTCTTTTACTTATGACTTCATTAGTAACTTATTTAGGAGTGGTTAGTCCGTGGCAAATTGTCGTAATTCTTGCTGTTATTTTATTATTATTTGGAGGAAAGAAAATCCCTGAATTAATGAAAGGATTAGGTTCTGGAATTAAAGAATTTAAAGATGCAACCAAAGAAGAAAACGCAAAAAAAGACGATTCTTCAAAAACGGATTCAGAAAATAAATAACAAATATTTCAGATGGGTAGATTAGGTCCAATGGAAATAGTATTAATTGTAGCAGTACTTTTATTATTATTTGGAGGTAAAAAAATTCCTGAATTAATGAAAGGACTTGGTTCTGGAATTAAGGAATTCAAAGACGCTACTAAAGAAGAAAACGCAAGAACTTCTAAAAAAGCGCAAGATACAAATGAAAAAAGCGAACAATAGTTCGCTTTTTTTATTTCAATAAAGGTTCTAAAATAACATTTCGTACTTTTTCTTTCAAAGCTGGTTTATCATCTTGAGTCAAACCTTTTGTAGAAATGAATTCATGTACATAAACCGGAATCAATCCAGGTTTTCCGGCAAAGAATCTAAATGGAAAATGTTTTTTTAAACCCACAAAAGTCATCGGAACTATCGGAATTTGAAACTCAATCGCTAAACGAAAAGCTCCATCTTTAAACGAATCCAACACAACCGATTCATCATCTGGCACTCCACCTTCGGGAAAAATACAAACACTTAAACCTTGATTTAATTTTTCTTGAGCTCTTAAAATCGTTTCATGCCTACTTTTCACACTTGAACGGTCAACCAAAATACATGCTTTCTTATAAAAATATCCAAAAATTGGCATTTTAGCTAATTCTTTTTTTCCAACGAAAACAAAAGGATTTTTCTTAACCATTATCAACATCAACATAATATCCATCATTGAGGTGTGATTTGCCACAAGCATATAACTTTCATTCTGATTGAAATTCTGTGAACTTTTTACAATTTTTCGAAATCCAATTCCGTAAAAAATAACAATTGCCCAAATTCGTGCCAACACAAAAAAGAATTTATACCAACGTTGATTAGAAAGTGAAACAATTAATAATGGTGAAAATAAAAGTATTACAATTAATATTAATAAATAAAACCATGTTTTCCAGAAAAACCAAAACAGGTATTTTATAATTTTCATAGATTGGGTTGATTTTGATTCGACTAAAATAAGAATTAAAAAATAAATATCAATCTGAAAAGCTTCAACTGTAATAAAAAAAGTAAATTTGTATTATTAATTGAAATAATTAAAAATGGCAAAAATTTTAACTGGAGTTCAAAGTACTGGAACGCCACACTTAGGAAATCTTTTGGGTGCTATTTTACCAGCAGTAAAAATGGCAAATTTACCCGAAAATGACTCGTTTCTTTTCATTGCCGATTTACATTCGGCTACACAAATTAAAGACGCGAAAACATTAAAAGAAAATACATTAAGTGTTGCAGCAGCTTGGCTTGCTTGTGGGTTAGACATTAATCATGTGACCTTCTACAAACAATCTGATGTACCACAAACAACTGAACTTTCTTGGTATTTGAGCTGTTTTTTTCCGTTTCAACGTTTAACTTTAGCACATTCATTCAAAGACAAAGCAGACCGTTTAGCTGATGTTAATGCAGGATTATTTACGTATCCAATGTTAATGGCTGCAGATATTTTATTATATGATGCAGAAATTGTTCCTGTTGGAAAAGACCAATTACAACATTTAGAAATCACACGTGATGTTGCATCGAGATTCAACCATCAAATGGGAGAAACTTTTGTTTTACCTGATGCTAAAATCGAAGAAAACGTAATGATTATTCCCGGAACAGACGGTGCTAAAATGAGTAAATCTGCGAACAACTTCATTAACATTTTCTTAGATGACAAAGCTTTAAGAAAACAAGTTATGGGAATTGTTACAGACGCAACTCCTTTAGAAGAACCAAAAAATCCAGATACTTGTAACGTTTTTACGATTTATAAATTAATTGCAACACCTGAACAATTAGAAATTATGCGCACTAATTATTTAGGCGGAAATTACGGATATGGTCATGCAAAACAAGCTTTATTTGAATTGATTTGCGACACTTTTAAAGAAGTAAGAGAAAAATATAATTTTTATATCAACAACACAGAAGAAGTTGAACGCTTATTAAAAATTGGAGCCGACAAAGCCGCAATTGTAGCGAATGCAACTTTAAAGAGAGTTAGAGAAAAAATGGGATATTAAATATTTTAAAGTCGGACTTAGGTTCGACTTTATTTTTTTAAATCGTATAACTTTCCTGGCAATGGAACAATCAAATTTCGAAGTTCTAAATTCAACAAAACAACACTTAATTTATACACAGGAATATCGGTTTGTAAAGCAATAATATCTAAAATTTCAGAACCATTTTCTTTCAGAAATAAAATAATTTTTAATTCATCCGAAGTTAAATCGACTGGTATTTCAAATACTTTTTCTTTTGGTTCATCCTGATTATTTTTATCCCAATTTAAATAATACACCAAATCTTCGACAGAAGTCAACAGATTTGCCTGATTGGTTTTAATTAAATGATTACAACCTGCGCTATATAAATCCGAATTTCTTCCTGGCAAAGCAAAAACATCTCGATTATAGTCATTTGCGAATTTAGCAGTCGAAAGCGAACCTCCTTTAATTGCACTTTCAACAACAATTGTAGCTTTTGACAAACCCGCAACGATTCTATTTCGCTTAATAAAATTTTCTTTTTTAAAAACATCATAAGTTCTAAATTCCGAAATGAAACCACCATTATTTAAAACAAGTTCGTTATATTTTTTATGAATTTTAGGATAAGTCGAATCGAGACTTTTACCACAAACAGCAATTGTTTGTAAATCATTTTCGATTGCAGCTAAATGAGCGTAAATATCAACTCCATAAGCATAACCACTTACAATTATTGGATTATAATTTTTTAAATCTTGAACAAATTCTTTTATAAAACCCATTCCATAAGAAGTTACATTTCGTGTTCCAACAATACTTATTATTTTATTGTTTTTAAAATCAATATTTCCTTTTAAAAACAACAAAAAAGGTGCATCGTAACATTGTTTCAAATCAGATGGATAAAGAGCATCTAAAACCGAAAGTACCTCAATTTTATTTTCTCTTATAAAACGAATTTCATTCTCAATAATTTTAAATTTATTGAACTTATTAATTCTTTCAAAAATAACATTTGGAACGCCATCACAAGTAAAAAACTTCACTGACTTATTTTCAAATAACTCTTTTAAATTCGAGTATTTCGATATGATTTTGCGCGCGTATACATCACCTACACCTTCAGTTTTACTTAGTGCTAAAAGAAAAAACAAATCATCATCCGAAAAAAAATCCATGTACAAACAATTAAAAATCAGTATTTTATTTTAAATATATAAAAAAAATTACGTAAGTTTATTCCAAATTAAACCACTTATTAACAACTATATGGTGTTAATTAAAAATTGTTGATAACATTTGTGAATAATTTTTTATTTCCCATATTGTTTCTATATTTTTGTAGTATGATGATAGAAAAACATATATCGGCTTTATTGTATCGTTACCAATGCGTTATTGTGCCTGGTTTCGGTGCTTTTTTAACTGAAACTTCTTCAGCTCGCTTTAATGAACTTACTGGTACATTTTCTCCTCCAAAGAAAATGATTTCATTTAATTCACAATTAAAGAACAATGATGGATTACTAGGAAATCATGTAGCCTTAGAAGAAAATCTATCTTATGATGAAGCTTTGATTTCAATCAGAGATGGAGTTTTTAATTGGAAGGAAACTTTAGATCAAAACAAAACTTTGTATCTTAAAAACATTGGTGAAATTCAACTTAATGATGAACATAAATTAATTTTTGAACCTATCGGCTCAACTAATTATTTAACTTCATCTTTTGGATTAAGTTCAATTTTAGCAGCAAACGTCGAACGTTCTAAATCAGAGAAAGAACAACCAGTAGTTATTCCAATTCAGAAAGCTAAAAAAGAAACTAATTATTTAAAATATGCTGCTATTTTAGTAGTTGGACTAGGATTATTTAGTTCTTTTATGAATTATCGAAATAACCAAGAATTAGATAACCAGAAATCTAATATAGAAAAACAAGTACAAAAAGAAGTTCAAAATAAAATTCAACAAGCTACTTTCTTCATAGACACACCTAAAGCTTTAAATGACGCTTCTAAAATTGTTGATGAAAAAATAATTAAAGAAGAAGAACAATTACGTTATCATATAGTTGCAGGATCATTTAGAACAGTAGCAAAAGCACAAATTCTTGTTGACCAGCTTAAAGAAAAAGGATTTAGTGAAGCAAAATATTTAGGTAAATCTAAGCATGGGATGCGTCCGGTTATTTACAGTAGCTTTAAAACAAAAGAAGAAGCGCAAAAAGAATTAAATAACATACACCTAAAAGCAAATAAAGACGCTTGGGTTTACATTGAAGAATAATCAGAAAAGAGCTTAATTAAGCTCTTTTTTTATTAAATAGATTCCTATATTTGCACAAAATATAAAAAAATGCAAGCTAAAACCCCTTCGGAATCTGTAACCACAATCACTGACATTGTTTTGCCTGGAGAAACAAATCCTTTAAATAATTTATTTGGAGGCGAACTACTTGCTCGAATGGATCGTGCGGCAAGTATTGCAGCAAGACGTCATTCAAGACGAATTTGCGTTACTGCATCAGTAAACAATGTCGCCTTTAACAAATCAATACCTTTAGGAAGCGTTGTTACTATTGAAGCTAAAGTTTCTAGAACATTCAGAACTTCTTTAGAGATTTTTATTGATGTTTGGATTGAAGATCGTGAATCTGGTGAAAAAATCAAGGCAAATGAAGCAATTTATACTTTTGTTGCTGTTGATGAAACAGGTAGACCTGTTGAAGTAGCACCTATTATTCCAGAGACAGAGGATGAAAAAACACGTTTTGACGCAGCTCTTAGACGTAAACAATTAAGCTTAGTTTTAGCAGGAAAATTAAAGCCTGAAGATGCAACAGAATTAAAAGCTCTTTTTATATAAAACATATTAAATCGGAATTTCATTAACGGATTTCCGATTTTTTATTTTAAAAAAAACTTAAAGTTTCCAAATCTGACACAACTAAAGTTTTAAGTGTTTAATTTTGAACAAAATTAATTCAATAATGAAAACATTTAAAAATCAATTATTAACGATTACTTGCTTATTAGTTGCACAACTAAGTCTTGCTTGGGGAACCAACGGTCATAGAATCATCGCAGAAATTGCAGAGCGCAATTTAACAGATAAAGCAAAAGCAAATATTGAAAAAATCTACGGAAAACAAAAATTAGCTTATTGGGCTAATTGGCCAGATTTCATAAAATCAAATCCTGATTTTGACTACGCTTCATCTTGGCATTATGTAAATATTCCTGGAGATTTAGATTACACATCTTATGTACAAACTATAAACGAAACAAGCGCAGATAATATGTACAAAAGAGGTTTAATTTTAATCGATGAATTAAAGAACGACAAAAACCTTACAGATTTAGAAAAGCAACAAAAATTATCTTTCTTAATTCACATTTTAGGCGATTCTCATCAACCAATGCATGTTGGTAGAGCCGAAGACTTAGGAGGAAATAAAATTACAGTTGAATGGTTTGGAAAACGTACAAATATTCACTCTGTTTGGGATTCAAGTTTAGTTGATTATGAAAAATATAGTTATACCGAATATTGCGATGTTTTAGATATTCATTCTAATGAATACAACAAAAAACTTACCGAAAAGGAATATATCGATTGGATATTTGAAACATATCAACTATCCAATAACATTTACAAAGAAGTTCAAGCAAATGACAATTTAGGATATAAATATCATTATTTAAACAAACAAAATGTAGAAGATCAATTATTAAAAGGTGGTTTACGTTTAGCAAAAGTTCTAAATGAGATTTATGGATAAAAAAAAGAGGCGAAAGCCTCTTTTTAATCATTATTTTTTATCAGATTCAGGTTTTAAAACCGAAATTACTCTGTTTTGTTTTAAGTATTTGTTAGCTACATCTTGAACATCTTTAGCTGTTAAAGCCTTTAAGTTCTTTTCGAATTCCAATGCTTTTTCAGGATTTTCTTTCGAAGTATATGAATCACTTAATACATCAAGCCAGTAATTGTTTTCTTTTAAAGAAATTGTGTAATCTGTCATTTCACCTTCTTTAAATTTATCTAAATCTTTAGCTTCAGGTCCATTTTTTTGAATCTTTTCAACTTCTTTTAAAGTCAGTTCAATTAGTTTATCAGCACTTGCTGGATTAGTTGGATATCCAATACTGAAGCTATAAGAACCATAAGGTAATTTATTTAAACTTCCGCGTGCACTAGCACCATAAACACCACCTTCTTTTTCGCGAAGTTCTTCAATTAATTTTATTGTTAAGATTTCACCTAAAGCTTGCATTGCTAAATTTTCTTTTTCAGAATAGGTAGTTTCACCAGTGAATGAAATTCTAACTGTTGCTTTATCATCGTTTCCTTTGAAAACTTCTTTTTTATGAATTCCCTTAATTGGTCTTGAACCAGTGTCTTTGAATGTTTCTTTTCTATTAGTTGCTGGTAAAGATGCAATGTATTTTTCAGAATAAGCTTTCATTTCATCATCAGTTACATTTCCAACAAAGAAGAATTCGAAATCGCTTGCATCTGCAAATCGATCTTTGTACAATTCATATGCTTTTTTGTAATCTGTTTTATCCCAATCGCTGTCACTTGGTGGGAAAGAAATATAACGTTCGTTATGTCCGTACATGAAATCATTTACTTGCTTAGAAAAATACATTTCAGGTTGAGACATTAAATTTGCATAGTATGATTTGTATTTGTTTTTTTCTGATTCGTATGCTTTTTCATCATAATTTAAATCAGTGAAATAAGCATAAACCGATTGAAATAAAAATTCTAAATCTTTTGGCGTTGAACTTCCGTAGAAACCTTCAGTCATTCCACCAACATATGGGCTAACACGATAAATTTTACCCGAATTGAATTTCGTTAACGCATTTTGATCCATTCCTGCAATACCAGCTTGAGGTACTGCTCCGGTTGCTAAATTGATTGTTTTGTATGTTTTTGTATCTATGGAATTAAAGCCACCGAAACTAACGCCATTAAATAGAATTTCGTCGTTTTTGAAATCAGTTTTTTTGTAAGTAACTTTAGCACCGTTTGAAAGTTCTAAAGTGGTTGTTCCTAATTTCGCGTTTTTTGTGGTTTTTGTGATTTTACCAGGTTTGATTTCATTGCGAATTAAAGACTTTGCAACTACTGCATCTTGATATGGTGTGATTTCAATTTTAGAAACATCTAGCGCTGCTAAAACATCTTTTTCAGTAGTTTTCGAACCATCTTTTCTTTCAGGTCCAGTTAAAATGATTACACGATTTTCGTCTTTGATGTAATTTTGAATTAATTTATTTGTTTCGTTTAATGAAATAGTTGGAAGTAATTCCTTAACTAAATTAAATTCATATTCAATAGAAGGGATTGCTTCGCCTTCTAAGAAATTGGTTTGATATTGACCTAAGTATGCAGATGAATTGTTTTTATATCTGTCGTTGTAAGCTTTTTCATACGATGATAAATATTCACTCTTAGCTCGGTCTAATTCAGATTGTGTAAAACCATATCTTTTAGCTCTTTCATTTTCGATTGCTAATGTTTTGATAGCCTCAAGTTGTTTGTCTTCTGCTGTCATTGCAAAGGATTGGAAGGCATCTTTTCCGCGACCATACATGCCGCCATAATAGCTGTATCCGTAAATAAATGGTGGATTTGCACTATTTGTATATTCCTTTAAACGTGCGTTTATCATCTGTCCAAATAATCCTTCGATTAAATCATTTCTGAAATCACCAACTGTTGTTGAAGGTTTTGAAATACCTTGGTCTTTATAAAGGATTTGTACATTTGCGTTTGTCGCTTCTTTATCGGTGCTTATTGAAACAAAGGTTTCTTTGTGATTTGGGATGTCAAATGATTTACGAGCTGGTGCATTTTTTGGGTTTTTATATGAACCAAAATGACTTTTGATTTTTTGCTCCATCTCATTTACATCAATATCACCAACAACAATAACTGCCATTAAATCCGGACGATACCAATCTTTATAAAATTGACGAATTTCATCGTGTTTAAACGTTTCTAAGTTTTCTTTTGTGCCGATTGGTAAACGTTGTGCGTACATTGAGTTGTAAAGCATTTTTGGTAAATACTCACGCATCATACGTTCATTCGCGCCTAAACGTGTACGATATTCCTCAATAACAACACCACGTTCGTCATCGATATCTTTTCCGTCAAGATTTGCGTTAAAAGCCCAATCTTCAAGAATTTGAAAACCTTTGTCTAATTTTACAGGGTCATCTGCAGGAATTGGTAAGAAATAAACGGTTTCGTCAAAACTAGTGTATGCATTTAAATGTTGACCAAATTTAACACCAATACTTTGAAGGTAATCGATCAATTCATTTTTAGGGAATGTTTTTGTTCCGTTAAAAACCATGTGTTCTAAGAAGTGCGCAAGTCCTACTTGGCTGTCTGTTTCTAAAACAGAACCGGCATTAAGAACTAAGCGTAAATCTACTTTTTTTTCTGGTTTTGGATTATGTCTGATGTAATACGTTAATCCATTGTCTAATTTTCCGATTTTTACATTAGGATCGGTCGGTAATTTTTGATTTAAATCTGCGATTTGTGCAAATAAAGATGCTGGGAGAATTAATAAACCAAGTGTTAGTTTCCTTAAATTCATAAATTAATATTAAAATTGGTTAGTTGTAAAAAATAAAAATATGTATAAATATATGATAATTTTGTTAAATTATTGATAAAATAAAAGCCGACTTCTTCAAAAAGTCAGCTTAATTATTTGTTCTATATTTTTTTGTGTTTATCTCTTTAAAACCATCTCTAAATACGGATTTTTGAATCCAAATTTTTCATAAAGTTTAATTGCCGGATTATCTGCGTCAATTCTCAATAGAATATTTCCTCTGCAAACGTCTAAAACTTCAGTCATAATTAAGGTTCCAATACCCGTTCTTCTTCGATTTAAATCTGTAGCTAAATAAACTAAAATATTTTCTGGAATATAGCTATCCATGTGTGTGTGATTAATCACTGCAGCTCCAACTATTTCATCTTTTTCAAGGCATAAAACCAAATGTCCGCCTTTGTCAACAATGTAATTTAATGCTTTAGTGATTACTTCCTTATCATCGCCAAATTGTTCAAGATGTGTGTAAAGGAAATCTACAATTTCTCTCTTTAATTCAAAAGGAAAATTATACGATTGGTAAGTTTTTATTGTCATTTATAAGTAGTAAAAAAATAAGTCACGACGGAATCGTGACTTAAATGTATTATTTTAAGAAAGAGTGTGCAGTTGTATCTTGCACATCTTCGCCGCTTTGTTGGAAAATTTGTAATTGTTTAATCCAGTAGAAGAAAGCTATTATTGCAATAATGATAAAGATAAACGTGATGATGTTACCTAACCACCAGTTTGCATTTTCTACTTTAGATAACCATAAAAAAGGTACCATTAAAAAATCGGTAAAAAAACTACCTAGTCCTTCAAATAAAGATGTCCACATAATATTGTTATTAAATAATTGCTGAATGAAAAAAGTTAAATAGTAACTTTGCTACAAAAGTAATAATTTTATCAACAAGTTATTTACATAAAGTTTAAAAAATTTACACATGTTAACAAATCTTTTTTCTAAAAGCAGACCTATCAACTATTTTTTAATTATTACAGCTTTGTTATTTGTGTATTTAATTAATTTATTGACTGATTTTTCTTGGTTGACGAATAATTATAGTTTAGTAAGACAAATCGGAGTTTTTGTAACTTTAGGATTGACCGTTTTTGCAGTTCAATTTATCACTTACAAAAACGGATTAGCAAATGGTAATTTTTATACGCTCTTTTTTTACACAGCTTTTTTAATTCTTTTTTCAACAATACTAGATAACGGTAAAGTAATTTTAGCAAATTTTTTTATTCTACTTGCGTTGCGAAGAATTTTTTCAATTCATTCATTAAAAGATGTGAAACAAAAGATATTTGATGCAGCTTTTTGGATTTTGATTGCTTCATTATTTCATTTCTGGAGCATACTTTTTGTAGTTTTACTTTATTTTGCCATTTTAAGATTTGTATCTGAAGATTATAGAAATTGGTTTATACCATTTATCGCTTTGTTTTCAGTGAGTATTTTGTTTTATACGTACACTTTATATACTGATATTTCTTTTGTTAACTATTGGCAAGACCATGCTGTAATTAGTTTTGATTTTAGTTATTTCGAAAATGTATATCAAAATATTGCATTAGCTATTTTTACTTCTATTGCTTGTTTGTTTGCTTTTTCTCAAGTTTTAGAATTGAGAAATTTACCAATAAGTTCACATGCTATTTATAATAAAATCTTGGTTTGTTTTTTAATAGGAGTTGCTATTTATGTTTTATCAGACCATAAAATGAACAGCTTATTAGTTTATACATTTTTTCCACTATCAATTCTTGGAGCAAATTATATAGAACGCTTAGCAAAGAATTGGATGAAAGAATTAACCTTGGTAAGCGTTCTTGGAATTAGTATTTGGATTTTTATTACTCAATTATAATTTTTCGCCGTAAGCCAAATCTCCCGCATCACCCAAACCTGGAATGATGTAATTGTTTTCGTTTAAACCGTCGTCTAAAGTTGCAACCCATAAATGACAGTAATCCGGAAGGTTTTCTTGAAGATATTTAATTCCTTCTGGTGCTGCAATTACCACGCAAATATGAATTTCTTTTGGAGTTTCTTCTGTTAACAATTTGTTGTAAACTGCTACTAACGAATGCCCGGTTGCTAACATTGGGTCAAGTAATAATAAATGTTTTCCTTCAAACGATGGTGCTGCCTGATATTCTACTTTGATTTCTTTGTTTCCATGAATTCGAGATGCAGATACAAATCCGTTTTCAGCATCATCAAAAAAGTTCATAAATCCAGTATGAAGTGCCAATCCAGCTCGTAAAATCGAACATAAAACCACATTGTCTTTTATCGTCGTTGTGTTTTTAATTCCTAATGGAGTTTGAATAGCAACTTCTTGATATGGTAATGTTTTACTTAATTCGTAAGCCATAATTTCACCAATTCGTTCAATGTTTTTACGAAAGCGCATGCTGTCTTTTTGAATATTTACGTCGCGTAGTTGCGCTAAAAAGTGATTTAAGATGCTGTTCTGTTCTGAGATATAATGAATGTTCATGTTTTTTTTTGAATAAAAAATTTGAGATTATAAAGTTATAAAAAGTATATTTGTAAATAAAATTTTTAATCATGTTTGCAGAATTCGCATTTCCTATATTTGAGCAAAGTATTGCTGATTATCACAAATTTGACGATGTTTATCAGCCTATTAATAATCCTTACGAAAAAGGAACAATCGAACATTTATTATACGCAAAAAACTGGGTAGATACGGTTCAATGGCATTATGAAGATATTATTCGTGACCCACAAATTGACCCAATTGCAGCTTTAGATTTAAAACGTAAAATCGATGCTTCTAACCAAGTTCGTACAGATATGGTTGAATATATCGATAGTTATTTCTTAGATAAATATAAAGATGTTGTTGTAAAAGCAGAAGCTAAAATCAACACAGAAAGTCCAGCTTGGGCAATCGACCGTTTGTCTATTTTAGCTTTGAAAATTTACCACATGAACGAAGAAGCAACTCGCGAAACTGCTTCAGATGAACATAGAGCAAAATGTCAAGCGAAATTAGACGTGTTATTAGACCAAAAAAATGACATGTTTGCTTCAATCAGTCAATTAATTGCAGACATCGAAAACGGTGACAAATACATGAAAGTGTACAAACAAATGAAAATGTACAACGACGATGATTTAAACCCTGTTTTATATCAAAACAAAAAATAGTAACTTTGAAAGACTTTCTAAATCGGAAAGTCTTTTTTTATGGAAAAAATTTCAAAAACCATTTCAATTCTCATATTTACCATTTTATTGTTGGTAGTCGGAACCGTAATTTGGTCGTTCTTCGATCCGTATGCGCAAGTATTGCTCTTGCCTTTAGGATTTTTAAGCGTGTATTACTTACTGTTGTTTTCCTTTGTGAAATTACTTAGTGGTAAAACATCAAAACCTTGGAAATATTTAATTTTATTCATGATTATCGTTCCCTTGCTTTCGTTTGCTTACGGATACAATACCTTCATCCGATTTTCAATAACGGTTTTAAATACTTTTACCGAATAATGAAACATATTGTAATCATGCGTTTGTCTGCAATGGGCGATGTTGCGATGACAGTTCCGGTTATTTCGGCTTTGGTTTCTCAATATCCAGAGGTAAAAGTTACTGTGGTTTCTCGTCCGTTTTTTAAACCTTTTTTTAGTCATATTCCAAATGTCGATTTTTTTGCTGTTGATTTAAATAATCGTCATAAAGGATTTTTAGGTTTATACCGATTGTATTCAGATTTAAAAAAGCTTAAGGTCGATTATTTTGCAGATTTTCATAATGTATTGCGTTCTAAAGTAGTTCGAACTTTTTTTGCTTTATCTGGAACTAAAGTTGCTTTTACAGATAAAGGGCGTGATGAGAAAAAAGCTTTAACTCGTGCAGAAAATAAAGTTTTTGCTCCTGTAAAATCTATGGTTAATCGTCATTTAGAAACCTTACAGAAATTAGGGTTTAATGTTTCGTTGCAAAATCCAATTTTTCCAACTAAACCAATGCTGACAGAAGAAATTATTTCTAAGGTTGGAAATAAAAACGATAAATGGATTGGAATTGCACCTTTTGCTCAATACGATACCAAAGTGTATCCAAAAGATTTGATGGAAGAAGTAATTCGAATTTTGGCAGAAAATAAAAAGTATCGTATCTTTTTATTTGGTGGTGGAAAGAAGGAAATTGAGTTGTTAAACCAAATGCAACAACAAATTGATAATGTTGTTGTTTTGGCTGGAAAACTTTCTTTTCAAGAAGAATTAATCGTGATTCAACATTTAGATGTCATGCTTTCTATGGATTCGGGCAATGCACATATTGCTGCTATGTACGGAATTCCGGTGGTTTCACTTTGGGGTCAAACCCATCCGTTTGCTGGTTTTGTGCCTTTTAATCAATCAGAAGAAAATTCGTTAACTGTTGACAGAAATCAATATCCGTTAATTCCAATGTCTATTTACGGAAATAAAATAATTCCGGGCTATGAAAAAGCTATGCGAACCATTTTACCTGAAACGATCGCGAATCAAATAAATAAAATTGTAAAATAATTGATTATGAAAATAGAATCATTCATCAGAGATATTCAAGATTTTCCGAAAGAAGGTATTGGATTTAAAGATATAACTCCGCTTTTAAATGATGTTGAAGCTCGTAAAGAAGCTTTGAAATTGTTGGTTGAAAAATTAAACGGACAAAAAATTGATAAAGTGGTTGGGGTTGAAAGTAGAGGCTTTTTCTTCGGAACGCTTTTAGCTCAAGAATTAAACGCAGGTTTTGTTCCGGTTCGTAAACCACGAAAATTACCGTTCGATACATTTTCGGAATCGTATGAATTAGAATATGGTTCAGATACTTTAGAAATGCATATCGATGCGATAAAACCTGGCGATAAAGTTTTGCTTCATGACGATGTTTTGGCAACCGGTGGAACAGCCGCTGCTGTTTGTAAATTGATTGAACGTGCTGGTGGAGAAATTGTACAATGTAATTTTTTAATGGAATTGGATTTCTTAAACGGAAAAGACAAATTAAAAGGTTACGACGTGCAAGCTTTGCTACATTATTAGTAATTAGATTTTTAGTATGATTGTATTCAAATTGTGAATATCTATTTGTCTTTTTTATCCTGTGATTTTTCTTTAAAATATATCTTTGCGTTACTTAAAAATTAAAGAAATTATGAGCGCAATTTGGTACGAATGCAAAGTTAAATATAGAAAATTAGATGAAAATGGAGTTCAAAAAGTAGTTTCAGAACCGTATTTGGTTGATGCGCTTTCATTTACCGAAGCCGAATCAAGAATCAATACAGAAATGGCTGCTTTTGTAAGTGAAGAATTTAAAATTGTAAACATCAAAGTTGCCAATTTTGCAGAGATTCACCACTTTGAAAATTCTGACCGTTGGTTTAAATCTAAAGTTTCGCTTTTGGCTTATGATGAAGAAAGTGGTAAAGAACGTAAAACAAGTTTTTATTTGCTAATTCAAGCAAACGACGTTAAAGAAGCTTTTGATAATACCATGCAAGTAATGCAAAATACTATGGGTGAATTTACAATTCCTGCAATTGCTGAATCGCCAATCATTGATGTTTTTCATTTTTTTAAAGGTGAAGAAGTTTTAGAAGAAGAATTAGTAAGTTAATGTTTTCTTAAAATTATTTCGTTCAAGACGAATTTAATTTGATTGATTTGATGAACTTGATTTGTTAATTTAATTTTAATAATTAAAAAATAAATATTACAAAGCCGATATTTTTTTAAATGTCGGTTTTTTTTTCGTTCAAAAAAATCATTTTTTTAAAAAATCACTAAATATTAACTTTTGTGAATGCGTGCGTTTGGTTTGAAATTATCTTTTAAAACACTGATTTACAAAATGCTGTAAATCTTAAAAAAACTTTTTTTCTTGTTTTTTAAAAAAAATATTAGATAACTTTGCAAAATTAAAATTTCGTAAAGAAAGAAATGATTTCAATTCACACAAATATCTTATTTGACCAATATAGCATCCAAGCTATGTTGCGACGTTGTGTGAATACTACTTCTACCTTTTCGCCAATAAGGGCCAGGGCTTGATTTTCGGATATATTTCGAAATCTTTTTTAGTATAGAGCTTTTCAGTTCTTGCTTACAATTCAAAAAACAGTTTTATTAATTATATTTAATTGAAACATTACGCCATACGTGTGTTTTGTTTAGATTATTCTGACCATTTATAATTTCCAAATGAATAAACCATCGGATTTTATTATCATACCTGCGAATGAATCGCATATGGGTTTCGCAGAACAAATCTGCGATGAAATGTTTGAATCTGCAAAAGCGCGCGGTACGGGAATTGCTCGTAGAAAACCTGAGTACGTTGCAAACAAAATGAAAGAAGGAAAATCGGTTATCGCACTTCATAAAGATGGTCGTTGGGCTGGTTTTTGTTATATAGAAACTTGGAGTCATGGAAATTACGTGGCTAATTCTGGATTGATTGTAAATCCTGAATTTAGAAAATGTGGTTTAGCTAAATCTATTAAAAACGGAGTTTTTAAGTTATCACGTGAGAAATATCCAGACGCAAAAGTTTTTGGTCTTACAACAGGTTTGGCGGTTATGAAAATCAATTCCGATTTAGGTTACGAACCAGTTCCTTATTCTGAATTAACGCAAGACGAGGAATTCTGGAAAGGATGTACTTCTTGTGTAAACTTCCAAATTTTACAAAGCAAAGAACGTAAAAATTGTTTATGTACCGCAATGCTTTGGGATCCGGTTGAAAAAGAAAAAGAGTTAAAACGCAAAATCGAAGAAAAAACAAAAGCGAAAGAGCGTTTGAAAAATATGCAAAAAAAATCTTCATTACTAAAACGATTGGTTATGAAGCTTAAAGGAAATAAAATCGTTACATTATTTGTATAATCATCAATACGTATTAAAATGAGTAAAAAGAAAGTTGTTTTGGCATTCAGTGGAGGTTTAGATACTTCATTTTGCTGCATCTATTTAGCACAAGATTTAAATTTAGAAGTACATTCTGTGGTTGTTAACACAGGTGGTTTCGATGAAGCAGAATTAAAACAAATCGAAGATAGGGCTTTAAGTTTAGGTGTTGCTTCTCATAATGTGATTGATGAAACAACAAATTATTACAACGATAGTATTAAATACTTAATATTCGGAAACGTTCTTAAAAATGCAACGTATCCTTTATCTGTAAGTGCTGAGCGAGTTTGCCAAGCAACAGCTATTGCAAATTATGCAAAGAAAATCGGTGCTGAATGTGTAGCTCACGGTTCTACAGGAGCAGGAAATGACCAAGTACGTTTTGATATGATTTTCGAAATTTTAGTTCCGAATGTAGAAGTAATCACTCCAATTCGTGATTTAAAATTATCTCGTGAAGCGGAAATTGAATATTTACACAAACATGGAGTTGAAGTAAATGCTGAAAAAGCTAAATATTCTATCAACAAAGGTCTTTGGGGAACTTCGGTAGGAGGTAAAGAAACCTTAACTTCTAATCAATATTTACCTGAAGAATCTTGGCCAACTCCAATTTCTAAAACAGGAACTGAGCAAGTTACAATCGATTTCGTAAAAGGTGAGCCTGTTGCTTTAAATGGTGAAACAATGACTTCTGTTGAGGTGATTCAAAAATTACAAGATTTAGCTCAACCTTACGGTGTTGGTCGTGATATTCATGTTGGTGATACGATTATTGGTATTAAAGGGCGTGTTGGTTTTGAAGCTGCTGGACCAATCATTATTGTAAAAGCGCATCATACATTAGAGAAACATGTGTTAACAAAATGGCAATTATCTTGGAAAGACCAATTAGGCGCTTTCTATGGTAACTTCTTACATGAAGGACAATTCCACGACCCAGTGATGAGAGATATTGAAGCTTTCTTACAATCATCTCAGGAAACGGTAAACGGACGTGTAATTGTTCAATTACAACCAAACTATTTCACAGTTATTGGTATTGAATCTGAAAACGATTTAATGTCGAGCAAATTTGGTACTTACGGTGAAATGAATAACTCTTGGACAGGCGATGACGTAAAAGGATTCTCGAAAATTTTTGGAAACCAAGTTTCAATTTGGCATAAAGTAAACAACAAATAGATTTTATCTACTTTAAGGCAGAAGTTCATTTTTGGCCTCTGCCTTTTTTTGAAAATATAAAGTAATGAGGAAAGTAAAAGTAGGAGTTATTGGAGGTGCAGGTTATACAGGCGGAGAGTTATTACGTATTTTAGTAAATCATCCAAATGCTGAAATTACGTTTGTACATAGTAACAGTAACGCTGGAAATCCGTTATATAAAGTACATACCGATTTAATTGGCGAAACCGATTTATTGTTTACCAATCAAGTTTCACAAGATATAGATGTTTTGTTTTTATGTGTAGGACATGGTGATGCTAAGAAATTCTTAGATGCCAATCCGTTTAATGAAGGCGTTAAAATTATCGATTTAAGTCAAGACCATCGTTTGGTAGCTAATGCAAACGGATTTATTTATGGTTTAGCAGAAATGAATCACGAGCAAATTAAAACAGCTAATTATATTGCAAATCCAGGTTGTTTTGCAACAGCTATTCAATTGGCATTATTGCCTTTAGCGACTGCAAATTTATTGAATGATGATATTCATATCAATGCCATTACAGGTTCTACTGGTGCAGGTCAAGGATTAAGTACTTCTTCACATTTTAGTTGGAGAAACAATAATATCTCGGTTTATAAAGCATTCGAACATCAACATTTAAATGAAATTGGAGAAAGTTTAGTTTCATTGCAACCAAATTTTAAACAAGAGATTGATTTTATTCCACAACGTGGCGATTTCTCAAGAGGGATTTTTGCTTCGGTTTATATGAAATCTGATTTATCTGAAGAAGATGCTGTAAAATTATACCAAGAATATTATCAAGATCATCCGTTTACATTTGTATCTGCAACTAATATCGATTTAAAACAAGTAGTAAATACCAACAAATGTTTGTTGTACGTGAAAAAACACGGAAACAAATTGGCTATTTTCTCTGTAATCGATAATTTATTGAAAGGAGCAAGCGGACAAGCAGTTCAGAATATGAATTTAATGTTCGGTTTAGAAGAAACTGCAGGTTTAAAATTGAAAGCTGTCGTATTCTAATATTTAGATTTTAGTAGTGAGAAACTAGAATTTAGAATCTTTGTCATTCCGACGAAAGGAGGAATCTAATTATAATAAAGATTCTTCACTACGCTATGACTACGTTCTGAATGACAAGAATTAAGATAAAAGTACAAAGTATTAAGAGCTCTTTATGCCATTTGACATTAAGACTTTAAACAGATTAAGGAATGAAATTATTTGATGTATATCCGGTAAATGCCATCGAAATTCAAAAAGGACAAGGGTCTTATGTTTTCGATGCAAACGGAACAAAATATTTAGATTTATATGGTGGTCATGCGGTGATTTCAATCGGTCACACTAATCCACATTATGTAAACAGATTAACAGAACAATTACAAAATTTAGGTTTCTATTCAAACTCAATTGAAATTCCTATCCAAAAACAATTAGCTTCTTTGTTAGGAGAAGTTTCTGGTAAAACAAATTACCAATTGTTTTTATGTAATTCAGGTGCAGAAGCAAATGAAAACGCGTTAAAATTAGCATCGTTCTACAACAATCGTAAAAAAATCGTCGCTTTTAAAAATGCATTTCACGGACGTACTTCATTAGCAGTTGCAGCAACCGATAATCCAAAAATTGTTGCGCCAGTTAACGAAACCGACAATGTAGTTTTTTTACCATTTAATGATGAAACAGCTTTAGAAAAAGCATTTGCCGATTTTGGCAACGAAATTTCTTCTGTAATTATTGAAAGTATCCAAGGAGTTGGTGGAATTCAATTAGCTACAGATTTTTTTTTACAAAAAATCAGAACTTTAACTACGCAGTACAATGCTGTTTTTATTGCAGATGAGGTTCAGTGTGGTTACGGTCGTTCAGGTAAATTCTACGCACAAGATTATTCAGGTGTTGAAGCTGATATTTACACTATGGCAAAAGGAATGGGGAATGGTTTCCCGATTGGTGGAATTTCTATTTCTGAAAAATTTATTCCGTGGCATGGTGAGTTAGGTACAACTTTTGGTGGTAATCATTTAGCATGTGCTGCGGCATTGTCGGTTTTAGAAGTTATCAAAAAAGATAATTTAATGGCAAATGCTTTAGAAGTTGGAAATTACTTAATGAACGAATTAAAGGGTTTCGATAAAATTACTGAAGTTCGTGGTAAAGGTTTAATGATTGGAATTGATTTACCAATGGAATTAAAAGCGGTAAAAGATAATTTATTATTCGAAAATAAAATCTTTACTGGTTATGCAGCTCCAAACGTTATTCGTTTATTACCTGCATTAAACGTATCGAAAGTAGAAGCAGATATCTTCTTAGAAGCTTTAAAAGGACAATTAAATAAGTATTAGTCTTTTGAAAAAGGTTTGAATTGTCATTCCGACGATAGGAGGAATCTAAAACATAAGGATTCTTCACTTTGCTAACGCATCGTTCTGAATGACATTAGACATGAAAACTTTCAACTTTAAGACTTAAATTAATTATAAACAATTTGAAATCAAGATAAATGGAAAAATTCTTTTCGGTTGGTGATGTAGCTAATTTATCACAAATTGTACATGAAGCTTTACAAGAAAAAGCTTCGCCTAACGCAAATGAAGCATTAGGTAAACACAAAATGATGGGCTTAGTTTTTCTAAATCCAAGTTTACGTACGCGTTTAAGTACGCAAAAAGCAGCCATGAATTTAGGAATGAATGTTATGGTAATGAATATGGACAAAGATGGTTGGGCATTAGAAACGCGCGATGGTGTAGTAATGAACGGAACTACGGTTGAGCATATTCGTGAAGCAGCTGCTGTTATGGGTGAATATTGCGATATTTTAGGATTACGTTGTTTCCCAGGCTTAAAAGATGCTGAAGAAGATTATAGCGAAGATTTATTCAATAAATTTTTAAAATTCTGTAATACGCCGGTTGTAAGTTTAGAAAGTGCAACGCGCCATCCATTACAAAGTTTAACTGATTTAATCACGATTATTGAAAACGGTGATTTTACTTTTAATGAAGCTACGCAACAATATATTCCCAACGGTAAAAAGCCTAAAGTTGTCTTAACTTGGGCGCCTCACGTAAAGGCTTTACCACAAGCTGTTCCGAATTCATTTTCTGAATGGATGTGCGAAGCTCAAAAACAAGGTTTAGTTGACTTTGTTATTGCGCAACCAAAAGGATATGAGTTAAATGAAGATTTTACTCCGGGTGCGACTTTGGTTTATAATCAAGAAGAAGCATTTAAAGATGCCGATTTTATTTACGTAAAAAACTGGTCAAGCTATAAAGATTACGGAAAGATTTTACCTTTTGAAGGAGAATGGATGCCAACTTTAGAAAGTTTAAAAATCACTAACGATGCTAAAGTAATGCACTGTTTACCAGTTCGTCGTGATTTAGAATTAGGTTCTGATATTCTTGATTCAGAAAAATCATTAGTAGTTAAAGAAGCTGGAAATCGTGTTTGGGCAGCTCAAGTTGTTATCAAACGCATTTTGGAAAATAAATAATAAGTATTGAGATTTTAGTATTGAGAATTAAGAATTCAATACTTTGTCATTCCGACGATAGGAGGAATCTATAATAAAAAGATTCTTTACTTCGCTATCGCTTCGTTCTGAATAACATTGAGGTAAATTCGACGTTGCTCTCAGTATTAAATAAAGTTGTGGTCAATTGACGATACAACAAAAATCAAAACAATGAAAAAACTAACACTTGTAAAAATCGGTGGAAACATCATTGACAACGAAATAGCTTTAAACGATTTCTTAAACTTGTTTCATCAAATCCCAGGAAAGAAAATTCTTGTTCATGGAGGTGGTAAAATAGCAACGGAATTAAGTAAAAAAATCGGGTTGAATCCAGAAATGGTACAAGGTCGAAGAATTACAGATGCCGAAATGCTTAAAGTGGTAACCATGGTTTATGCAGGATTGACTAATAAAACGATTGTTGCAAAACTTCAAGGTTTAAAAGAAAATGCCATCGGATTAACCGGCGCTGACGGAAATGTAATTGTTGCTAAAAAACGTCCGGTTGTAGAAATTGATTATGGTTATGTTGGCGATATTACCGAAGAAAATGTCAATGCCGATTTCTTGAAAGATTTGTTAGATAAAAATTTCCTACCTGTTTTCTCAGCAATTACGCACGATGGTCAAGGTCAGTTGTTTAATACAAATGCCGACACGGTTGCTTCTACTATTGCGATTGCTTTAGCAGAATTTTACGACGTTCGTTTGATTTTTAGTTTTGAGAGAAAAGGTGTTTTAAAAGATATTAACGACGAAAATTCTGTAATTCGTTCTATTAATGAATTGAATTTTAATACTTTTGTTACAGAAAATATTATTGCAGACGGAATGATTCCAAAAATTACAAACGCCTTACAAGCAGTGAATAAAGGTGTTTCTCAAGTAATTATTAAAAACGCAAACGATTTGTTAGATGAGTTTGCCGGAACCATTGTCTCCAAATAAAAAATAGATGGAAAAGATTATAGAAGGAAGTGTTGGATTGTTGATGGATTTAATCCGAACGCAATCTTTTAGTAAAGAAGAAGATCAAACAGCTCAAATTATCGATACATATTTACAAAATCACGGAGTTAAAACGCATCGTGAATTAAATAATGTTTGGGCTTTCAATAAATATTTCGATTCATCAAAACCAACCATTTTGTTGAATTCTCATCACGATACGGTTCATCCGAATAAAGATTATACACGTGACCCTTTCTTCCCAGAAATTATCGATGGAAAACTTTTTGGTTTAGGAAGTAACGATGCAGGTGGATGTTTGGTTTCGTTAATCGGAACATTCCTACATTATTACGAAAAACAAGATTTAAAATACAATTTTGTTTTAGCAGCTACAGCTGAAGAAGAAATTTCTGGCCTACACGGATTGGAATTTGTTGTTCCGAAATTAGGTGAATTGGAATTTGCCATTGTAGGTGAACCAACACAAATGCATTTGGCTATTGCCGAAAAAGGTTTGATGGTTTTAGAATGTAAAGCACCTGGTAAATCTGGTCATGCGGCTCGTGAAGAAGGTGAAAATGCTATCTACAATGCGATGAAAGATATTGCTTGGTTTCAAACGTATAAGTTTCCAAAGGAATCTGAAATATTCGGACCTATTAAAATGTCGGTTACCATGATTCAAGCAGGAACGCAACATAATGTAGTTCCTTCAAGTTGCGATTTTGTAGTTGACGTTCGTATAACTGATGCTTATACAAACGAAGAAGTTTTAGATATTGTTCACGAAAATACGATAAGCGATATTCATCCACGTTCGACTCGTTTAAAACCATCTTGTATCGATAAGAATCATCCAATTGTTCAAGCAGGAATTGCTTTAGGACGCGAAACTTACGGTTCGCCAACAACAAGTGACCAAGCTTTATTAAGTATTCCGTCTTTAAAATTAGGACCTGGAGATTCGGCTCGTTCGCACACCGCAGATGAGTTTATTTATGTAAAAGAAATTGAGGAAGGAATTCCTTTATATATTAAAATGTTAGACCAAATTGTTTTATGAAGCTTTGGCAAAAAAATACAGAAGTAGATAAAACCGTTGAAAAATTCACAGTTGGTCGCGACCGAGAAATGGATTTTTATTTAGCAAAATTTGATGTGTTGGGTTCTTTAGCTCATACTCGAATGCTTGAATCTATTGGTTTATTGACTTCAGAAGATTTAAAAGAAATTCAAAAAGAATTAAAAAATATATTCCGCGAAATCGAAGCAGGTCAGTTTCAAATTGAAGACCATGCTGAAGACGTACATTCACAAGTTGAATTTATGTTGACGGAGCGCATCGGTGAAGCTGGAAAAAAAATCCACAGCGGACGTTCTCGTAACGACCAAGTTTTGGTAGATTTAAAATTGTTTTTCCGTTCAGAAATCGAGCAGATGGTTCTTCATGTAAAAGAATTGTTTGACACCTTGATTTCGTTAAGCGAAAAACATAAAAACGTTTTACTTCCAGGTTATACGCATTTGCAAGTGGCAATGCCAAGTTCATTCGGATTGTGGTTTGGTGCTTATGCAGAAAGTTTAATTGACGATTTAGAATTGATGTTAGCTGCTTGGAAAATCACAAACAAAAATCCGTTAGGATCTGCTGCAGGTTACGGTTCATCGTTTCCATTAAACAGAACCATGACTACTGATTTGTTAGGTTTTGAGCAATTAAATTACAATGTGGTTTATGCACAAATGGGACGCGGAAAAACCGAACGTATTTTGGCACAAGCGATGAGTAGTATTGCCGCAACTATGGCTAAAATGGCGATGGATATTACGTTATATATGAATCAGAATTTTGCTTTTGTGAAATTCCCAGATCATTTAACAACAGGATCGAGTATTATGCCACATAAAAAGAATCCAGATGTTTTGGAATTGATTCGTTCACGTTGTAATAAAATTCAAGCCTTACCAAATGAAATCGCTTTAATGACCACGAATTTACCTTCGGGTTATTTTAGAGATTTACAGTTGTTGAAAGAGAATTTATTTCCTGCTTTTGAATCATTAAATGATTGTATGCAATTGTTGGTTTTGATGTTAGACCATATTCAGATTAACGAAACGATTTTAAACGATTCAAAATACGATTACTTATTTAGTGTTGAGGTGGTGAATAACGAAGTTTTAAACGGTGTTCCGTTCCGTGAAGCATACAAAAATATTGGTTTAGCTATCGAAGACGGAACATACAAACCTTTAAAAGAAGTTAATCACACGCACGAAGGAAGTATTGGTAATTTAATGAATAAACAAATTTCTGAAGCCTTTGAAAAAGTGATTCAAGATTTTAATTTCAATAAAGTACACCAAGCATTAAATGCTTTGGTTCAAGAATAACAAAAGCTCGGTTTTATGCCGAGCTTTTTTATATTTTTACATTTTAAAAATAAAAAATGACAAAAACAATCGATGCCCGTTTTGTAGGTAAATGGAAAGGCTCTGACGAAGGAAAAATGGTTGCTGGCGAAATTAACTTTTGGATGATGCATCGAAAATCAGACGGAACTTTTGAAATTATTTTTGAAACGCATTACGAAGATGGAACTGTAGAACAATTTTTTGAAACTGGAAATTGGTATGTGATAAATGATGTGTTTTATGAATATCGCGAATCCGATGAGCAAATAGATAGCTATCAATTTGAGTTTTTATCTCCCCAAATTATTCAATTTATTGAAGTAAATTCTGAAACTGAAGATTTATATAGTTTTAAGGATTATAAATTAATAGAAAACTAAAACTTATTTTTTTTACTTAAAAAAAAACTAAAATTTCTTCTAAAATATTTTTTTGTTTTTTAAATTCTAATTGCTAACATATTTATAAAGATACTACATTTGCATCAAATATAAATGCAATGATAAATTTTCCAATGCCCGGAAATGAAAATAAGCGTCTTGAAAAATTAGCTTATTACGGATTACAAAATTTAGCCAAAGAACCTGATTTAGATGTGTTTGCTGAAGCTGCTTGTTTGATCACAGATTGCTCAGCAGCATTGATTGCAATGATGGAATCAAATACACAGACTGTTCAAAGTTGTGTTGGATTTGAGTTAGAAACTGTACCTCGTCAAAGTACAATTTGCCAATACACAATTATGAGTGATGAGGTTTTGGTAATTGAAGATACTTTACTTGATGATCGTTCTCGTTATAATGAAATGATGATTCAGGCGGGTGTTCGTTTTTATGTTGGTGTTCCGTTGTTAGATGAAGAAGGTGTGGCATTAGGAACTATCTGTGCATTTGATTTTCAACCAAAGAAAATTTCGCCTAAACAAATACATTCCATAAAAAAATTAAGCGAATCTATAACAAAGATTCTGATAAGTAAGAAGAAAAATGCTTATGCAGAATATTTTATGGATACGTTTAATTTGACTAATAACATCATTTGTGTTTTAGATAATACTTTTAAGATCAAAGAAACCAATCCAGTTTTTGATAAGCTTTTTAATTTTACTAAAGACAAAACAGCTTCATTTTCATTTATAGATTTGTTTAATAATGTTTTTGATTCCCAAAAAATATCAGAATTAAATTTGCAAGATTTTGAAGATATTCAAGTTATCACAAAATCTACATTAGAAACCAACGAAATTGTTGAGATTGATTGGCATATTAAACTAAATAATTCTAAAACTGAAATTTTATGTTTTGGAAGAAATATCACTGCAGAAAATAAAGAAAAAATCAAATTAGCCAATTCAGAACAAAAATTCAAAAAGTTTTTCGAGAATTCTATTGGCTTGATGAGTCTTCATGATTTAAAAGGAAGTATGATTGCTGTAAATGAACAAGGTAGAAATGCCTTGTTATACGGTGAAGATGAAGTCAGTCAAATGAGTTTATATTCGTTGGTTGATGAATCTGAAAAAGAAGATATTGCCAAGTATTTAAAAGCTATTGCAGAAAATAGAGTTGCCAAAGGTTTGATGCGCTTAAATGCTAAAGATGGTACTAAACTTTATTGGATGTACCATAATATGCTCGAAACCGACGAAAATGGAGAACCTTATGTTGTGAGCACAGCTTTAAATATCACGGAACGAATTCTTTTAGAAAAGAAATACAAACATGTGCAGCAAATTTTAGAACAAACTAATGAAGTTGCTCAAGTTGGAGGATGGGAGTTAAATCTAGAAACAAATCAAATAACATGGTCTAAGAATACAAAAATGATTCATGGTGTTTCTGAAGATTTTGATCCAAATTTAGATTCAGCAATTAAATTCTATACTGATGAAAGTCAGGGATTTATTAATAGTTCAATTTCAAAAGCTATTAACGAAGGTATTTCATATGATCAAGAATTAGAATTAGTTCGTGCTGACGGTACTGTGATTTGGGTTCGAGTAAAAGGAATTCCTGAATTCAAAGGTGGTGTTTGTACGCGTTTATTTGGAATTATTCAAGATATAGATGAGAATAAAAAGATTTATTTAGATCTTGCCAAAAAGGAAGCAATGTTACAGGCTTTTGTTAAAGATGTACCTGCAGCAGTAGCTATGTTTGATACTGATTTGAATTACATTACGGTAAGTAAACAATGGTCCGATGAGTTTAATAAAGATAATCGTAATCTTATTGGAAACCACATGTATGATCTTTCTCGAAATGTTCCTGAAGAGCGAAAACAAATTTATGCAAACGCATTAAAAGGTCATTCTTATATAAATGAGAATCAAGTTTTTTTAGATTTAAAAGAAGAAAATCCACAGCATTATAATTGGGCAGTTAAACCTTGGTATGGATTAGAAGGCGAAATTGGCGGTATTATTTTGTTTACTCAAAATATAACACCTGCTGTAAAAATCAATCAAGAATTAATTGAAGCTAAGAAAATGGCTGATATAGCAAGTAAAGCCAAAACGGAATTCTTAGCAAATATGAGTCACGAAATTAGAACGCCACTTAACGGAGTGATTGGCTTTTCTGATTTATTATTGAAAACGCCTTTGAATGAAATTCAACAACAATATCTGAATTATATTAATGAATCAGGAAATAGCTTATTACATATTATTAATGATATTCTAGATTTCTCAAAAATCGAATCGGGTAAATTAGAATTATTCATCGATAAATTTAAAATATCTGATATTGGTGATCAAGTAATCAATGTTGTTTTATACCAAGCTCAGCGTAAGCAAATTGAATTACTTCTTAATATAGAAAACGATTTACCAAATTTCGTTTGGATGGACGTTGCACGTATCAAACAAGTCTTGATGAATTTACTTGGAAATGCAGTTAAATTCACTGAAAGTGGTGAAATTGAACTTCGAATTCGTAAAATGGCTCAAGCTGACGGAAAAGTTACTTTACGTTTTGCGGTTCGTGATACCGGAATTGGTATTCCAGTCGAAAAACAGCAACGTATTTTTGATGCCTTTACGCAAGAAGATAGTTCGGTAAGTAAACGTTATGGCGGAACTGGTTTAGGATTGACAATTTCCAACAACATTCTGAAATACATGGGAAGTTCATTATCTTTAAAAAGTGAATTAGGACTTGGATCTGTATTCTATTTTGATATTGAAGTTCCTTTTGAAAACTCAACGCTTGATGATGATGATGAAACTATCGATTTACAAAAAGTTTTAGTTGTTGACGATAACGAAAAAAACAGAATCATTTTAAAACAAATGCTTTCGTTCAAAAACGTTCAAGCAGAATTAGCTGCAAACGGTTTAGAAGCAATTCAATTTTTAATGAAAGGCAATGAGTATGATGCCATTTTAATGGATTATCATATGCCAATTTTGTCTGGATTGGAAACCATTGAAAAAATCAAAGAATTATTCAAGAAAAAAAGTAATAAAATTCCGTTGATCATTTTACATACTTCTTCAGAAGAACAAGAAGTAATTGCAAATATCAAAAAAGAAGAACAATCTTATTGTTTGTTAAAACCAATTAAATCAAATGAATTGTATTCGGTTCTTCACAGAGCGAGTACACAATTGAGCAAGATTTCAACAAATAATGAGACTGAAGTTGTAAAAGCACAAATTATTTCTCAGAAGATTAAAGTCCTTTTAGCAGATGACAATCCTGTGAATATGGCTCTTAATTTGAAAATCATGGAATTGCTTGTGCCAAACGCCGAGTTAGTTGAAGTTGAAAATGGTAAATTAGCTCTTGAAGCTTGTCAAAGAGAAAACTTTGATTTAATTTTAATGGATATTCAAATGCCAGTAATGGATGGTATTGAAGCAACAAAAGAAATTCGTAAAATATCAAGTTTTGACAATGTTCCAATTATTGGTGTTACGGCAGGAAATATTTTGATTGAAAAAGAAAAATGTATGAATGCTGGAATTTCAGATATGCTAGCTAAGCCAATCAAACAAAACGATTTATTGAATATGTTGGCTGAATATTTTGAGGTTGAAACCTTATCAGATACTCAGGTAACTGACGATTCAGAAAATATTGATTTATCTGTATTAGAAGCCCAAACCGGTGGTGATGAAAAATTCAAAGCTTATTTTTTAGATTTATTAGTAACAGAACTTAATAGTTCATTGTTGAATTTAAAACATATCGAAGATAATTTCAATAACCAATCTGTAAAAATGTATTTACATAAATTGAAAGGAACAGCCGGAATGTCTGGTTTAGTAGGTTTGTTAAAAACAGTAAACAAGTGGGAAGAAACAGAAGTTAATTCAAGTAATTTCCTTGAAATGAGCAACGAACTTCATAAAAAGATTGTAAACGCACAGCGAATAATTCAACTCGAGCTTAATAATTAATAATATAAATTGAATACAGATGATAAATAAGTTTAATAAATTCAAATTTATCACAGCAGATGATCATGAAATAATTGCAAAATCACTGATTTTTATTATTAAAGATTTATATAAAGATGCAGAGATTTACCAAATAGATAAATTAAGTGAAATTGTTGAAACCTTGAAAAAAGAAAAAATCGATTTATTGATTTTAGATATTTCTTTTCCAGAAGGTGATACATTGACAATTATTCCAAAAATTAAAGCAATTCAACCAGATATTAAGATTTTAATTTTCTCTGGGCATGACGAAAACATGTATGCGATTAGATATTTTCATGCTAATGTAAATGGTTATTTGAGTAAATCAAGCGGTGTAAATGAAATCAAGAATGCGATTACTGATGTCATGAACAACGGAAAGTATTTTAGTAGAAACATCCAAAATCAAATTATGGATAGTTTAATCTTTAAAAAACCATCAAACGCATTACAACAGTTGTCAAACAGAGAATTTGAAATCGCCAAACTTTTAGTCAAAGGTTACGGAAATACTGAGATTTCAGCTGAATTGGATTTACAAAAATCAACGGTTAGCACTTATAAAAATCGAATTTTCGAAAAACTTGAAATCAATAATGTACCCGATTTAATTCAAATATTTAAATTGTATAATGAAGAAATTACAAAATAATTTCTGATGTATCAATAAACTAAAAACTCCTGATGTTTTCTTAAAACAGCGGGAGTTTTTTTATGATAAAATGTTTCGATTAAACATCGTCAAAGTCAACATAAATTTCGTCTGAAGTTACAATTGCTTGGCAAGATAAAATCAAACCTTCGGCAACTTCTTCGTCAGATAAAATAGAATTTTTCTTCATCTCGGCAGAACCTTTTACAATTCTACACATACAAGAACTACAAATTCCACCCTGACAAGAATACGGAGCGTCGATTCCGTGTTTTAAAGCAGCGTCTAAAATGTCTAATTTTTTTGACATCTCAAACGTCGTTTCTTCATCGTCAACTAAAACCGTAATTTTAGCCATTCCGCTTGCATCAATTTTTTTTCCGCCATCGGTACTTGGAGTAAATAATTCAAAATGAATGTTTTTCTCATTTACGTTGTTTCCTTCTAAAACATCACTAACTAAGTTGATCATATCTTCCGGACCACATAAATAATACGCTTTGAATTCTTTTTCGCTATGTTTATTTTTTAAAACAAAATTCATAGTCGAACGTTCAATTCTTCCAAACAAACTTCCTTCAGGATGTGCTTGAGAAAATGAGTAATGAACAAAAAAACGACCCACATACTTTTGTTGTAATTCGTGAATTTCGTTATAAAAAATAGTTTCTTCTGGTGTTTTGTTTCCGTAAATCAAAACAAATGAACTGTTTGATTCGCTTTCTAAAACCGATTTTGCAATCGAAATAATAGGTGTAATTCCACTACCTGCAGCAACTCCACAATAATTATTTTGTTTGGTTTCGTTAGGTTCAAAAACAAATTTTCCTTCTGGAGTTCCAACTTCTAATTGGTCACCAGCTTTTAATTCGTTGGTTGCAAAGGTCGAAAAGGCTCCGTTTTCAATAGCTTTTACAACAATTCTAAAATCACCACTTTTTGGTGATGACGAAATAGAATACGAACGGCGAATTTCATTTCCGTTGAATATGTGTTTTACAGTAACATATTGTCCTGCAATAAAAGTGTACAAATTTTTTAACGTGTCAGGAATTTCAAAAGAAATCGAAACGGCATGAGGTGTTTCGTTACGAACCTCCTTAACGGTAAGTAAATTAAATGTTGACATATATCGTTAATTTGTGCAAAAATACGAATTTTTAATTTGTGATTTTTATGATGAATGTCAGCTTTTAAAAAAAGATGAAAATTTAATACCTATGATTTTGATGTATAAGAAAATTATGTATATTTGCTATACCTAAAATTCTTTAGTATGAAAAAGCAACAACAATTATATAAAGGAAGTTTAAATACCATTATTATGAAACTTCTTGAACAAAATGGTAAAATGTACGGTTACGAAATCACGCAAAAGGTAAAAGAAATTACCCAAGGCGAAATGAATATCACCGAAGGTGCTTTGTATCCGGCGTTACACAAAATGGAAGCAGAAGGTTTTTTAGATGTAGAAATGGATAAGGTTGACGGACGAATTCGTAAATATTACAAGTTAACCGAAAACGGAGTTAAAGAAACGGTTTCGCGTATGGAAGAGCTTGAAAACTTTATTCGCAACATGCAAAACATTGTTACAGGTCCTGATTTAAAAACAATTTAAATGAAACAAACTTTAACTACAGAACAACTTCAATTTATTGAGAAAGCTTTAATAGAGAAATGTGATTTCAAAGATTTTAATGACGTTCGTTTAGAAATGGTTGACCATTTGGCTTCTGAAATTGAAGAAGAGATGAACCATTTGAATTCTGATTTTAGAACGGCTTTTATTAAAGTTATGACAAAATGGAATCCGTTAATTTTGCCCAAAACGATTAGTTTTTATAGCAATGTTCCTTACATTGTTTGTAAACTTTGGAAATCTTTAGATTCAAAATTTTATTTCGGAAGTTTAGTATTATCCATTTTATTGACATTTGTTTTTTATAAATTAATTGAAAGCGGAACTTCGTTAGTAACATTTTTAGTACCTGTCATTTCAATTGGATTAATAGCAAATGTTTATTTGTTCTATAAAAAGATCACGACAAAAGTTACAACAACATTAAGCGTTTATGCATATAAACGTATCTATAAAAACTCATTGACTTTTATTCTTTTTATAGTTTTAAATATCGCATTGTCATTGGATGGAGATAATTTTAAATTATTCCCGCTTTATTATGGTTTAATATATTTCTCAATATTAATGGTTAGCAGAGCTTTCGTGGCTCATAAAAATATCAAAATTGAAAACCAACTTTTAAAAGTTATTTAAATGAAACAAACTCTAACTACAGAACAACTTCAACAAATCGAAAATAAATTATATAACGATTACGATTTTTATTACGACGATTCTAAATACGAAATCATCGACCACATAGCTTCAGAGATTGAAGACCAAATGCAAACTTCAACTTTTCAATTTGCTTTTGATACTGTTTTTGACCAATGGAAATCTAAATTACAAGAAACCGAATGGAATGGAAAGTATTTTTATGGTGAATTTAAAATACCATTTTTCTATAAACAACAGTTAACTCAAAATTTTAGAAAAGATATTTTTTTATGGATTTTAGCTTCCGTTTTAGTACCAGGTATTTTTTTTATTTTTAAAGATTCAATGGAATTAGAAACGATTAATTCTACGGTTTACATATACAAAATCATTGTATTTGCAATTGCCGTTTTCTTAAACATTTATACTTTAAAGAAATATGAGAACGGAAATTACACCACAGTTTACGGACAAATTGCGGCGTATTCAAATAAAAAAATGTTAATCTCACTATGTGCATTATCAATATTTTTTATTTTCATACCTCAAAATTCGATTAAATACGAAGAGAGCCTGAATCTTTGGTTAGTTACTTTGTTATTTTTTAGTGCATTTTATTTTTCATTTATCATCAAATACTGTAATTATTTCCGTCATCTTAAATTGGTAAACAAAATGAAAAGAGCCAAGTTTAATTTTTAAGTTTTTGGTATGAAAAAACTAATGCAAGAACAAATTGAACAAGTAAATCAAAAATTAATTACTTACGGTTTTGGTTTTATAGATATTCGCATTGAAGTTTTAGATCATTTAATTTGTTTACTTGAAGAAAAAGAATGTAATGATTTTGACGCTAATTTAAACGTTGTTTTCAATGAACAAAACGATTATTTAAAAACACAAAAGTTATCACAATGGTATCTATTAACAAAGCAACGCGTTTCAATATTTAAAGATATTTTTTTAAATCCTGTTTTTCTTGTTCTTTGGGTTTGTTGTTTCTTGGTTTTTAAATCTTTACCTTTTGTAAATCATCAAACATTTTTAGCAGATTTAGATGTACTTCCTTTAGCATTACCAATTATTAGTTTTGTTGTTTTTGGTATCTATTATTTCAAATCTAAAAATAAGGTTACAAGTACATTTGGTGCATTTTTTACTTTAAGTTTTATCTCTATGTTTTACTTGTATTTTGGCATTCATTGGGTTAGAAAATTTTCAGAACTTCCTTCGTTAATCTTATTGTCTGGTTTTACAGCAATTAGTTTAATGTTTTATTATTTACCGATTTATTACAAGCTTAAAAACGATAAAAAATACAACGCTTTACTTCAATAAAAATGAAAAAACTAACGCAAGAACAAATCGATCAATTATTTGTATTTACCAAAAAGCATTTGGTAGAACATTACGATGTTCAGGTAGAACTGGTCGATCATTTAGCCAATGCCATTGAAGCCGAATGGGAAATAAACCCAAACATTTCGTTTACTGAAGCTTTACAAAAAGAATATAAAAACTTTGGTGTTTTTGGATTTTCTGGTTTGGTAGAACAAAAACAAGCAGCCTTGCAAAATCATTATTGGAATATAATTAAAAATGAAATGCAAAGCTTTTTTACAATTCCAAAAATAGTGATTTCAGTGGCTTTGTTTTATGTATTATTTCAATTTTATTCAAAACCAACAACACTTGGTGAGCAAATTTGGTTGGCACTAGAAGGAGTGTTGTTAATTACAACAATTGTTATATGGATATATCAATATATTAAAATTAAAAAAAGTAATAAAAAATATTTAATTCAATCAATAAGTAACTATTTTTATAGTATTCCGTTTACTTTTATTGTCTTTTTTGGCTTTTCAATTAAAAGCAATCCAAATCTGTTTTCTATTGTTGTCGGTGCGACAAGTACTACTTTATATATACTTTTTGTTGTCATTTTATTTTTTAAAATTATTCCATTAATTAAAAATGAAATTCGATTAACAGAACAAAAAATGGAAATGATATGAAAAAATTGACTGAAAAAGAAATTGTGTATTTGTTTGATTTTACCAAAAAGCATTTTGTCGAATTTTACGACGTTCAAGTAGAATTGGTCGATCATTTAGCTAATGCCATTGAAGCAGAATGGGAGATAAATCCAAACATTTCTTTTGAAGATGTTTTGCAAGCCGAATTTAAAAAATTTGGTATTTTTGGTTTTACCGGTTTGGTAGAACAAAAACAAAACGAATTACATAAGTATTACAATAAAATGCTTTGGACAGAAATTAAAACTTTTTTTTCTGTTCCTAAGATAATTTTAACTATCACACTTTATTTCGGAATTTATTTTTTGCTAATAAAAACAGCCTATTTCGGAGAAACAATAGCTTTGACAGCAATGGTTATTTCTTATGTTGTTTTTATGATTGATGCTTTACGCTATATGTCCAAAATAAAAAAAGAGCAAAAGAAAAAAGGGAAAAGTTGGCTGATTCAATCGGTTGCGCATAGTGTGTTTTCAATTCCGACAATTGGTTTTGGAGCCATTTTTTATCCATTATTCAATCGTATTTTTGATGAAAGTTTAGCACTTTCAAACGCTGGAGTGTATTTTTTATCGCTGTTTCTTCTTGTTCACATGTTATTTATTTTTATTTTTTATGATGTAATAAAACCAAGCTTAATTAGTAGTATAGACGAAACCGAAAAACGTTACCAAACCATTTAAAAATGCAAATAACCATTCAACAGTTACAACAAATTTCAAATTGGATTACGAATCAAAAAATAACCGATTTTGATTCTTTCGGAAGAAAAGACAAAAAGCATTTGTTTTACGATATTCAGTGCGAAATGACGGATCATATCGCTTCGAATATTGAAGATTTAATGCAAAGCGAAAACGAATCATTTTCAGAAGCTTTTGAATTAGTCAAACAAAAATGGAAGGCAACCGAACTTCAGAAATTAGAACTTGCTAAAGAAAAAGTCTTAAGAAGTAAATATACCAAGTTGTATTTTTCAGCTTTTAAAAAAATGTTGTTTTCGCCCTATCTTTTATATGTTTTCTTGATTGGAATAGTACTTTTTAAACTTTTAATGATTGACGAATTTTGGTTTTTTCAAGTGAAATTTGTGGTTTCAATAAGTTGTTTGTTGTTTGGTTTAGGATTGATTTTGGTAAACATGTATCAAACGGAAAAGATTAATGGTAAACAAAATCGATTTTTATTAAACGGCATCAGTTTTCGGATTATTGCTGTTTTAACCGGGTTAAACGCTGTAATCACCAATTTCGCTTTTAATTTTTTTGTTGAGCCGATGAATTCTTTTAATGCAGAAAGTTATGATTTTTATACCAACAGCATTAAGTTAAGCGTCTTATTAACTTTGATGATTTGTAATGTAGTGATTGTTTATTTTGTGATTCACCGAACATTAAAATCCGATTTAAAAAAATACGTGATTTCGTATTCAAATTAATATTCAAGCTCTTGATTTTTCAGGAGCTTTTTTTATTATATTTAGATATGTAATTAAATCAAAAAACACTTATGAAAAAAATTACTTATTTTATCTTATTTACTACTTCATTTGCATTTGCTCAAAATCCTCAGGTCGCTAAAGAATTAGTTTTAGAAGGCGTAGCATTTTACGACGAAGGAAAATATACTCAGGCAATTTCTAAATACAATGATGCTTTAAAAGTTGATAAAGACAATTTTCTAGCATTAGCAGAAAAAGCGATGACTTTGGTTACTACTCAGAATTATAAAGAATCTGTTGAGATTTGTAAAAGAGCTCTAAAACTTCATCCAAATGAAGAACTTACGATGTTGTATGTAACTTACGGAAACGCTTTAGATTTATTAGAAGAATCTAAAAAGGCAATTAAAATTTACGACGAAGGAATTCAAAAGTATCCAAATCATTATCAACTTTATTTCAATAAAGGAATTGCTCTTACTGGATTAGGAGAAAATGAAAAAGCAAAAGAAGCAATTCAATCAGCTTCTGTTTTAAATCCAAATCATCCTGGGTCGTATAATGCATTAGCAATTTTGAATCAATCAAATAAAATCGCAGCAATAATGTCAGCTTGTAGATTTTTAAGTTTAGATAATAATTCTCAACGTTCAACAGATAATCTTAATTATCTATTAATATTGATGAATAAAGGAATTTCGAAAAGAGGCGAAAATTCAATTTCAATTTCTTTAGATGAACGTTTATTGAGTAATGCAAGTTCCAAATCAATTCCAAACAATTTTTCTGCTTCCGAAATGGTTTTGACGCTTTCAGCAGCTTTAGATGATGATAAAGAATTTAAAAACGATAGTGAAGTACAAAAATTTTCAAGAAAATTATCAATTCTTTTTAATAGTTTGTCAGAAACAAAAGAAAATCAAACAGGTTATTATTGGGAATATTTAGCTCCGTATTTTATCGAAATGAAAAAACAAGATTTAGTAAATACATTCGCAAATATTGCTTTTGCTGCTAATAACGATAAAGATGCAATAAAATATTTAAAAGATAATAAAGAAAAAGTTGATGCGTTTTATAAATGGTCTAATTCTTACCAATGGTTATGAAATGAATAATTTCAACAAACTTCAATTTTCTTTTTTGTAAGTTAGTTAATACATGTTTAAATGAAAATACATTTCGAAAAGCTCTTTACATATAATTATGAAATGAATCAACGTTTGTTTGATTTGTTTTCTGTGAACTTAAACCAAGTTAACGAGAAAAGTATTAATTTGATTAATCATATTGTCAATGCTCATCAAATTTGGAATTCAAGAATTAATTGTCAACAGCCTTTTGAAGTTTGGCAAACTCAAAGTTTTTTTGATTTAACCGAAATTAATCAGTCAAATTTTCAAAATACCATCGAGATTCTCGATAATAGAACTTTAGAAGAACTTATTTCGTATTCAAATTCTAAGAATGAAGTTTTTTCAAATACGATTGATGATGTACTATTTCATATTATCAATCATTCGACATACCATCGCGCTCAAATCGCAACCAATTTAAAACAAATACATATAGAACCTGCAAATACCGATTATATATTTTATCGTAGGAAATAAACTTTTAATCAACACTTATGAAAAAGCTTTATCAAATTTTTATTTTATTCTTTACAATCAATTTTGGATATGCCCAAAATATTTTGGATTTTTTTTATGCAATTCCAGATATTTATGTCGATGATTTGTCTGAATTTGCACGTAGAGAATTAATCTCTGACCGAGCTAGATTTTTAGATGACACATATTACGAATCGATTTTTAATTTAAAGTACAATTATTTGAGTTTTAAAAAAAGTGCCGAGAAAAATTCTATAATTCAAGCGGAAGTTGTATTAAAATATTGGCCTTTAGAAAACGGATATTTGTTGGTGATTTCTAAAACAAAAAGGGAGAATTATAATTCGGTTCAGAGCGATTTTAAGTTTTTGATGTTTAAAGACGGTGTTTTTTCAGAAATTAAAAGTGGATATTTAGATGGTTATTCATCTGATTTTGCTGTTTTTGAAAAAAATATGATGCAAAAATTTTATAAAAAAGACATAACCAAATCAGATAGAGAATTGGTTCGAAACGGTACTTTTTCTGTTTCTTTTGATTATTCTCGATATGATTTTTATCTGTATTACAATTCAAAATACGATTATTCTTATTTTATGTCAGACGTTTTACCAAATTTGATTTCACAAAGTATTGAATTTAAATTTGATTACAACGATTCAAAATTTGTTCAAATGTAAAGCGATATTTAAATAGTTTGTAAAAAGGTGATTTATGAAATATTGGATTTTTTGTTGTGTGTGCTTCATGCAAACGTTTGTTGTAATGTCGCAAACTAATTTCTATAATCAAATTAAAGATTATAATTTATCTGAGGTCATAAAACCGAATGAAATTTTTGAAGTTTCTGAAGGTGTTAAAAGAAAAATGCTGTCTGAAGCTTTGATTTATGGATTTATAGGTGACGATTATCAACGTTTTGATATCAAATATTTTTCGGTAGTTAAAAACGAAAAAAATCCTTACGAATATTTTGTTTCCGGAAAAACTCGAGTAAAAAATAACATTTGTTCTTTTCAAGGTACTTTTTTAGTCAAAGAAGCATTCGTTATAAATCAAACAAGTTATCCAGATTATAAAAGCGGATTTATTGTCTTTGAAATCCATATTTTCGAAAACAAAACAGATAAATCATCCGGTATGATTTCGGGAAAATTAATAAGTAATTTTATAATTGATTTAAATAATACATTGACTTACGACGCTTTGGATTTTTTCTCAGATAGTTTTGCTAATAATCAATTTATTGGAAAATGGACCAGTTATAAAACCAAAAAATCGAAAAAATGCCATTGGGGAGATTTTAGAATTCCAGAAAGTGGGGATTTAGATATTGGTGCTGGAGAATTTTCTCCAAATAGTAAATATTTTAATAAAGGTTGGAAATCTTTGATTCTGATTAATTCTAGCGAAACAGAACTTGATGTGGATAAAGGTTTAGAACTTGAAAATTTTAAATGGTGGGAATAATATGAAAATACAATCTTTTACAACAGATTTGGTTTTTGATACTGAACGCATCCAAACCAAAGTGATTTTAGAAACTTCGTTTTCTAAAGAAATTCGAATTGCACTTTCGAAAGGACAATTAATGAAAGAACATAAAGCGCCATTTCCGATTGTAATTCACGTGCTTCAAGGTTCTATTAATTTAGGTTCTGAAGGGGAAATACAAGAAATGAATGCTGGAGATTTGATAACTTTAGATGCAAATGTTCCGCATGATTTAAGAGCTAATGAGAATTCGATAATTCGTCTAACCTTATCTAAATTAGACACAATTGCTAGAGTTGAATCTTTGATTTAATCTTTTAATAAAAATAAAATTTGGAAATCGATTACATCGCAATTCCCACTTTTTCTTCTATTGCTATCGTTTCAATCAATTGATCATTTTGGTCATATTTACGTCTCTCTAATTTAGATTCGTCTTCAATAAAATAATAATCTAAACTACTATTTTTATAAAATTTTGTAGTACTTATTCGTGTTTCGTAGTTGATACATCTTGTAAGAATCAATTGGTTATCTTTAAAATCATTTGTGCATTTTTCATCCTGACTAAGCAAATAATCATGAGATTTTAATTGACCATTGTCATAATAATAAAAACGCTCTTGAGTATTGCCATCTATTGAAAATTCTAAAATACCGTTTTCGAAATATGACTTTTCGATATTTTTAGATCTATCTATTTCAGACATCATTTGACCGTTTGGATAATATCTAATTTGCAATGCATTTTCTATTTTGTCACCTTTTTTAATAATCGTACTTTGTTCTAATTTTCCATCAGCATCAAAGTGATTAAATTTTGTAGATGAATCAGAAATTTCAACTGTATAAAATATATTTCCCTTAGAATCACTTGCTGTAGCCTTAGAGAATTTGCCGTTTACAAAAGGAAAAGATATTTGAATTTCGTTCTCGCCATTTTCAAAAGTAATAATTGTATTGTTAATGAATTCTCCTTTATCGTTTACATCGAATCGCATTTTAAAAAATTCATCTTCTAATACATATTTTCCTTTTTGAGGCTTAAATATGGTAAATTCACTCTTTGTTTTTTTTGCTTTTTCGATGTTGATTTTTTTTAAAGTTTCATCATCAAAATCTGAGTAAAAATCATAATTTATTAATTCCTTAATTTCAATAATTCCATTGTTTGTATAGAGTTCATCAAAATCAATGTAGAATTTTGAGTTCAATTTCGTAATTTCTTGAGCAAAATTTTTATTGAAAAGACATACAAAAAGAACAAGTAATATTGTCTTTTTCATTTTAAAAGTGTTTAGTTAAATAAATATAACATTAATTTCAATTAGAATAAAAAAAAATAATTAACAAAAAAAAAGACTCAAAACACATTCTAATTTTTAAGAATTATTTATTATTTGATTTTATTTTAAAGAATTATTTAATGCATTATATTTGTTGAAACAAACTAACGAACATGAACACAACAATATTAATCATTGGAGCTTGCGGACAAATCGGTACTGAATTAACCGCTAAGCTTAGAGAAGTTTACGGAATTGATAATGTAATTGCTTCAGACATTAGAAAAGGAGAACAAGAAGTTTTTCAAACAGGTCCTTTCGAAGTACTTGATGCAATGAATTTAGAGCAAGTAACTGCTGTTGTTGAAAAATACAAAGTAGATGAAGTCTATTTAATGGCTGCATTACTTTCTGCAACTGCTGAGAAAAATCCTGCTTTTGCTTGGGATTTGAATATGAATTCTCTTTTTCATGTGTTGAATTTAGCTAAAGAAAATAAAATCAAGAAAATTTTCTGGCCATCTAGTATAGCTGTTTTTGGACCAACTACTCCAAAAAATAATACACCTCAATATACCGTAATGGAACCTTCAACAGTTTATGGTATTTCAAAACAAGCAGGTGAACGTTGGTGTGAATATTATTTCAATAAATTTGGTGTTGATGTTCGTAGTATTCGTTATCCAGGTTTAATTTCTTGGAAAACGTTACCAGGCGGCGGAACAACAGATTACGCAGTTGATATTTATTACAAAGCAATCGAAGAAAATAAATACAATTGTTTTCTTTCTGAAGAAACAGGTTTGCCAATGATGTTTATGGATGATGCAATCAAAGCTACCATTGGAATTATGCAAGCTAAAAAAGAAGATGTAAAAATTCGTTCATCGTATAATTTATCTGCGATGAGTTTTACACCTAAAGAATTAGCAGCGTGCATTGCCGAAGAACAAAAAGATTTTTCTATTACTTACGAACCAGATTTCCGACAAGCAATTGCAGATTCTTGGCCTTCTAGTATTGATGATTCTCAAGCGAGAAAAGATTGGGGATGGAGTCATGATTTTGATATGAAAAAAATGACTAAAACCATGTTAGAAAATCTTAAAACAAAATTAGCAGAAATATAATTTGAGTGAATTCAAAATAACAAAAGCGATTGAAATTCGATAGAGTTTCAATCGCTTTTGTTTATCTCGTAATCTAGCGTTTAGAATTTAATGATTCTAAGCAATGATTCAAAATTATGGTAAAGGTTGTCCAACAGAAATGTCGCAACGGTGACCTGGTTGTCCGTGAGCAGGATTTGGTTTTCCTTGCATACCTGGAGCTGTTTGTTGTGCAGGTGCAGTTTGTTGAATTTGAGGTGATTGAGCTGTTGGTTGAGCTTGCGTATTTCCAGAGCCTAAAAATCCTTTTCCGCTGTTTGCTGGTTGGGCTTGTGGTTGAGTTGGAGTTGCTTGAGCAGGAGCAGCACTTCCATCTAAAGGTGCGCCTACAGCAATTTCACAACGGTGACCTGGTTGTCCGTGTGGAGGATTTAATTTAACTCCTTCAGCATTAGTTGCAGCAGGTGCTTGTGTTCCTTGTTCTGTTGTAGCTACAGGTGTTTCTGAACCATGATCATGACCTGTGTGGTCTTCATGAGTTGCATTTGCTTCTGTTGCTGCCGCATCTGGTGTAGCTTCAGCTTTTGTATCTTTACAAGCTGCGAAAGTGAATGCAGTTGCAATTGCTAAAAGAAAAACTTTTTTCATATTTTTTAAAGTAAATTGAAAAACAAAAATAGAACTATTTATTTGATATGCAATTAATCTACATTAAAAGAACGCTCTTAATTGAATAGTTCCCGTGTGAATCGTGTTTCCAGTTTCCGATGTTCTTCCTTGGTAATTCACATTTAAATCGAGATATTTGGTTAAATTTCTTTGAACTAATAACCGCCAAGTGATATTTTTTCCTGGTTGTAAACCTTCTAACATTTGAAAAGCAACTGGCGAAAAGGGATTTCCAGTAAAATTATTTTCATAGTATGATATTTCGCCATTCATTGAAAACTTTTTTATACTGTTGTATGTAAACGATGCTCCAATTCGATGCTGATCTAAAGTTTCTTGATTATTCAAGTTGTTAAATTTGTTTTTATATTCATAAAAAATATCGACACTTGCTTGAGTTGAAAACAAATACGAAACTTTTGGATGTAACGTATATGAATCGATTTGATAATTTTTTTCGCTATAATTTTCAGAAACAGAATTAGCATTTTCTGCTTTGGTAATGAAATTAAACAACCAAAGTTTTTTTACAAGATGTGTAAATTGAAATTGATGCGTTTTTAAATTCCCTTCGACACTTCCTGAATTTAATAGATTTTTTGTTCGATTTTGAATATAGGAATAGGTTGTAGAATAGCGCTGTTTTGAACGATTAAAATAAAAATTGTTTCTGAAATTTTCATTTGTTGAAACCAGACTTTCATCTGATTTAGCAAACGGATTCCATTGAATTTCTTGTCCGTTTCTCAATACATTTTTATCTATTATATAGGTTGTTTGATTATGAAATTTACTGATCCATTTTTTAAAACCAGAATCGTTTTGCCAAATACTGAAATTAATATTAAGGGCTTCTGAAAATTTAGTTTGATGAGTTCGTAAATATATTTGATTAGGTAAATACAAACGCACATATTTTGCTTGATCAGGAAAAAGCGCAACTTCAAATTCTTCTAATTCTTGAATTCCATTTCCGTTATAATCGTTCCACATATGCGTTCCTAAACCTGCTTCAACTTCAAGATACGTAAATTCTTGTTGGGCAATACTTCCGGAAGTGTTTTCATAAACCGTTGCTGTCTGAATCAAATTCTTAAAGAAACGATCATTGTAAGCGATACGTGAATTTAAAGTGTTTTCTGTTGGAAGATTTCCATATTTATAATCTAAAATTCGATAGTTTGCATAAACATTTAAATCAGAAGTTTTCGTTTTAAAAACTTGTGATTTTACATAAAAAGCATTTGCTTGTGTGGTTCGTTGTAATCGATTATTTTGTAAACTATCATTTGCTCGAAATTGATAACCTAACTCAATGTACATTTTTGTACTGTCTCCACGACCAATAAAGAAATCTGTTTGAAAGAAACGTTGACTTGATGACTGAAATTCTCTTGAATCTTTATTCTTAACTTGATAATCTTCAAGATCAAAGTTTAATCCAATCCATTTTTCATTTTTCTTATATACAACTTTTGAATTACTTCTAATGAAATTGGTTTGATTTGTCGTTGAATTTGCTGTTAATAAACTTGAATTTGTTTGAGCTACGAATCCATTTTTATTATAGTTTGCGGTTAATGTATTTTTATAACCTTCATATGATTTTGTAAATTCCAATCTATCAAATTGATATGTAATTTGACTTTGCGGATTTAAATTTGCAGTCAATCCTGCAGTGATGATGTTTTGATTGCCAAATTGCGTTTCTAAATTCCAATCGCGATCAAATTCAATAGAATACAAACGTTCAATCGGATGAAAGTTTTTATGTACAAATTGCATATTAGCAAAGGCGTCTAAAGTAATTTTTTTAGATAAAATGCGCTGTTTTCCGTTGATGTTACCTGCCCAACCTTTATTGTTTTGGTCATCAATTGACGAAAATAAATTTTGGTCATTATTACTCATTGCAATTTCAAAATTGACTAACGTTTTTTCATTCGGATTGTATTTAGTCATAACAGTTGCCACGGTTAATTTTGTTGGAGCAATAAGTCTAGAAACAGGTTCGTAACTTCCTTGTGGCATATCGCCAATTGGTTCTACAAAACGATAAATTTTTCCAATACCCGATGTGCTTGCTAATTCATAATTACCCAGATTTGCTCCCATAAAACTAAAACTTACCGAATATAACTGATCATCCGGATTGTTTGAATACACAAAAATCTCTGTTCCGTTGTAATCTTCTTTTTTGTATAAAACTTTATTTTCAGAATAAGCATCTTCATAGGCCGATGGCGCATACATTTGATTAATATCGTTACCTGCTTCTTGTAAAATCTTGATTTGTTCTTCGTTTAGATTTTGTTGTAAAGGTTGATTTTTTATATCACTTTCTGTATAAACATATCCAGCGAAATCCCAACTTTTGGTTTTATGATTGATTCCACCATATCCCAAATATCGTGTGTAATTTCTATCTGTGTATTGATATTCAATAGCAATTCGCATATCGGCTGTGATTGGAAAAAGAGATGTAAAACGAATTTCTCCAGAGTTGTAATCGATAACATAATCATTGTTTTCTCCACGAGTCAATAAGCGTCCATTGACATAAACTTTTTCGGAACCCGAAATAATTAGAATGTAAAGTTCGCCATTTGTACCTTTTAGTTTGTATGGACCTTGATTTCCTTCTTGACCAATGAAATTACTTTTTGCATATTGTCCACGTGCCAAAGCTGCTGCAGCTTCAATTTCGGTTTTTGATTTTTCACTTTCAAATGTAAATTTGGTAGAAATTCCCTGAACTTTTTTATTAAAGTTCATATACATCGATTTTCTGTTTTCAATGAATAAATCTCCCGCTTTTATCGACCAATCTTTTCCAAAAAGTTCGATAAATATTTGGTCAAATTCATCAATCTTTTGAGAATAGCCACCATTTTGTAACGGAACATTACTGTCTTGAATTGAAGCTCTAAGACTCACTTTTTCAGAAAGTTTACCCGTGATTTGTAAGTCTAAATTTGAGTTAGTAACCATATTCTGATTGTTTCCTACCGTAATTCCGCGAGTAATACTTCCGTCGGTATTTAAACCGTCAAACGGAACATATGTACTTTTTTTCTTTTCTGGAACAACAAATAATTTTGCACCAACATCATTGGAAACCATTCGGTTTTTGTCGTAGATAGAGTAGGTCTTCGTAAGAAAATCTGGATATTTTAAATAATTAACTTGAATGGAATCATGTGAGATGTTGTTTAGTTTTAGAATTCCCTTTTCGAAATCAATTTGGTATTTTTCTGTAGTAATTGGTTTTCCTTCTAAATCTAAAACTTCAAAAAAAGAACTGTTTAAAGCTACATTTTCTAATTGTATGATGCTATCTTGACTTGAAAATCTTTTGTTTTGATACAAATTATTTATTTCTTGAGCCGAAAGGGTAGAAATAAAGAAAAAAAACATAAACAAATACAAAACTCTCATAAATAATTATAACTCCAAAATCGTAAAATTAGTGTATTTTTTACAGATTTTTTATTACAGATTTTGGTTAACGTTTATTTTAATAAAAAAAAATCCTCAGTCTAAAAAACTGAGGATTTCAAATTATTATTGTTTTAGAAATTCGCTTTGAATTGTTCTAAGAAACGAACGTCGTTTTCAAAATACATACGTATATCACCTAATTGATATAAAAGCATTGCCATACGCTCAATTCCCATTCCGAAAGCAAAACCAGAATATTCATTAGAATCGATATTAACTGCTTTTAGAACATTTGGATCCACCATTCCGCAACCCATAATTTCTAACCAACCTGTGCCTTTTGTGATTCGGTAATCCGTTTCGGTTTTTAATCCCCAATACACATCAAGTTCTGCACTTGGTTCAGTAAATGGAAAATACGATGGACGTAAACGAATTTTTGATTTACCAAACATTTCTTTAGTAAAGTACATTAAGGTTTGTTTTAAATCTGCAAACGAAACGTTCTTGTCGATGTATAAACCTTCTACTTGATGAAAAATACAATGCGAACGTGATGAAATAGCTTCGTTACGGAAAACGCGTCCCGGAGAAATGGTACGAATTGGTGGTTTGTTATTTTCCATATAACGTGTTTGTACAGACGATGTGTGTGTACGCAACAGTTGATCTGGATTCATTTGCACAAAAAACGTATCTTGCATATCACGAGCTGGGTGATGTGCTGGGAAATTCAATGCTTCGAAGTTATGCCAATCGTCTTCGATTTCTGGACCTTCAGAAACGTTAAAGCCAATGTTCGAAAAAATATCAATTACTTGATTTTTAACCAAAGAAATTGGGTGACGAGAACCTAAATTAATAGGAGTTCCTGGTCGAGTTAAATCGCCAAAAAGCCCATTAGACTCTTCTTTTGCTTCTAAAGCATCTTGAATACTTTTTATTTTTTCTTCAACCGTATTTTTTAAGGTGTTAATCGCTTGACCAAAATCTTTTTTCTGGTCGTTTGGTACATTCTTAAATTCGGCGAATATTTCGTTAACTAAACCTTTTTTAGAAATAAATTTAATTCTAAATGCGTCTAATGTTTCTTTGTTATCGGTTGTAAATGCTTGCGCTTCACCAATTAACTCTTTAATTTTATCTATCATCTTGCTGTTCGAAGTAGTTGTAACAAAGTTACTATTTTTGTTTTAGACTAAAAATCACAATTGCAATTTTTAATTAAAATTAATTAATGTATTGGTTTTCTAAAAAATACCCAACAATTGCTTCTTTCATCAACACGGATTGTTCTCCAGCTTTTAAAGGCGGAAGCTCTTCTAAAACATCGTAATGTGGCCAACCGTCTTCATCATAATGTGTAAATTGATAATATCCGTAAGGAGAAAGTAATCTGCAAATGGCGATGTGCATTAAATTTACTTTGTCGTCTTTTTTAAATTTGCGTTTGAATTGTCCTAATTCTTGAACACCAATTAAATATATAATTTCTTCTAAATCTAATTTATCTCCATCGGCAAATTGATTGGAAAGTTTTAAAACCAAATCTTCCCAACGTTCTTTAAGTTTTTCGTCTCTTGCCATGTTCTTTAAAATAATGGCAAAGATAATATCAAAAGTTGTAATATAACGGATTCGGATTTATATCTTTACTGATATTTTGAATTTATGTTGGTTGTTGATATTATCATTGCGTGTTTAATCGGATATGCTTTATATAAAGGTTTTAAAGAAGGTTTGATTTTAGCTTTGATTTCTTTAGTTTCGTTAATTGCGGGAATTTTTATTTCGCTTAAATTTTCTTTTTTATTTAAAGATTGGATTTTTGAAAAAACACAGTGGAATCCGAATGTCATTACTATTTGCGCTTTTGTTTTTACTTTTGTGTTGGTTTTGATTGGTGTTCAATTGCTTGGGAAAGCATTGACTAAAATTTTAAAAACAGTTGCTTTGGGTGGTTTGAATCGTTTGGCTGGTGCTGTTTTTCTTGCTTTAAAAATGATTTTAATTATTAGTGTTGTTTTGAATTTATTTCAAAAAATTAATTTTAATAATTATTTAGTTTCAGATGAAACATTGAATAAATCGTTTTTTTATCAACCGATTGAAGATTTCTCAAAGCTTGTTTATCCAATGATGGAGGAGTGGTATCAAATGACTTTAGAAGCGGTTGATGAACAAGCTGATAAATTAAATGATAATTTAAAAGAAGTGTAAAAAAATGGTCAGATTCAAATCTGACCAAAATTCTTGTTTTTTACATTTTAAATTAAAAACGGTAACCGATATTAATACCAGCATTAATTTCTACTCCACTAAATTCATCTACAACTTCTTTGCTGAAATCTCTTGCGATGTTAATAAAAGGAGAAACGGTGAACGAATCATTTTTAACCAATTTATAACCAACACCAACTCCTAATATAAACGAATTCATGTCTGTTTCTACACGTTGATTAATTCCTCCAATTTTTTCGTCGTGCTTGTAATTTCCAAAACGATATTTTAAAAAAGGTGACGCATAAATACCAGAAGCATGTTCGCCATCTTTACCTCCAAAGTAAAAATTGTAATTCACAGCCACACTGTTTGTGTTAAACTGTTTGTATTTTCCTTCTTTTTTATTTTGACCAAAGTAAGAAAAACGATCGTTTATAAATAAATCGACTCCAACTGATTGGTCTGTGTCAATAAAATGTTCGTAACCAAGTTCAACAGATGTATTTACTATAGTATTTAAAACATTCCATTTAACTTCATTCAATTTTTGTGCTTGAGAAGAAAAAACACTTCCTAAAACGCATGCAATAACAGCTATTTTTTTCATAATTATTTTATTTTTAATGACGCAAATATAGAAATATTTTATTTAGTTAAATATTTCTGCCTTTTTCATTCGGATACAAATCAGGAAGTGAATCGCTTTGCCAAAATTGTTTTGTTTCTATATTCATCAAGGTTAGTTTTCCCTTAAAAGCTGCTCCGGTATCAACATTCCAAATGTTTGCAAAATGCATAGGTTCGGATTCATTAAATCGAGTAACAGGTGTGTGACCGATAAAAATTTCGGAATACAATTTAAATCTTGACGGATAACGAATATCATCTTCCAAAATATCTTTACCTAAAGCCATTGCAGTTTCCCACAATGTACGATCCCACCAAAATAGTGGTCTGAAAAATTCAAAATCAACACCTTTAAGATTCGTAAATCCAGCATGAATAAACAATCGATTGTTATCGTCTAAATAATATTCTTTTAAGTTTGATAAAAATGCAATATGAAGTTGCTTTTTTTCGTCGGAAATATTCTCGTAAATATCAACTGTTGATTGTCCACCATGAAAACGCCACAATTCATTATCTTCTTCGCCTTTTAGCCATTTCAAAACCATTTCTTCATGATTGCCCATTAAAAAAATGCAATCTTGTTTTTTATTTAAGTCAATCAAAAAATCTAAAAGATTTGCCGTATCGCTCCAACCATCAACATAATCGCCAAGAAAAATCAATTTGTCGTTTTGGGTAATATTCGCACGTTCTAAAACTTGTTGCAAAGCTTTTAAACCGCCATGAATGTCTCCGATTACAAAAGTGTTATTCATTTTTATTTGTTTCATATTTCAACTTGCGTAAGATACGCATAACTTCTTTAAATGAAATAAAAAGGTTCGGATTTTGTGAATTCTTTAAATAATCTTTGCAATTAATCAAGTCGTTTTTCGCTTCTGAAAATCCATTTAAATAACAAATCATCATCGAATGTGATAAATAATCTAAATCGCGTTCTTCAGAAAAAGTTAACGATTCTTTATTCTTTAACTTCCGAATCAAAACTAAATTTGAGTTGTAAATATGATGCAACAATTTTCGATTATAAGGCGGAAGTTCAAAAATTAATTCAGATTCAATTTTGTAAGTAACGTTATCGAAAAATGTAATGGTTTGCTTACTAAACGGATAATATGAAGTTGCTTCTTTTAATCCTAACTTGATATATTCGGTTATTACAAATTCGTTTTCATTGTATTCGATAGTAACTTCATCAAGTTCAGAATAAAACAAATTCAAATGTTCGTTTACCAAAAAAATATCAACTCGAGAAAGAAAGCGTTTTCCACGAATCCATTTTACATTTCCTGCCCAACAAAGCACAAAATATTCTTTAAAAACCTCGTATTTTGGATGTCGGTTTACATGTGTAACATTAATAAAATCTAATACATCGGTAATGGTTTGTTTTAAATCGTTTCTTGAATTATTTTCGATTGATTCAACTAAGACTTTATTATCAAACAATTGTTTTTCGTAATGTGGAACGGTGTTGCTACCGATTCTAGAAAAAGCTGCAAACTTTTCAATGATGTAGATTTTATTTTTAAAGTAACTAATTTCTTGTTTCGGAAAAATAGTAACCAAACCTACTACTTTATTAGAACTTAAATGAGGAAATCTGACGTTTTCGTAAGCAATTTTAGGCGGATGCATTAAAAAAGCATTAACCAAATGCTGAATATTACTGTCATCATAAAAGTCATCACCTACGATTTCATTATCTGTATCTTCAACACCTACAACGATATACGAGTTGTTATTCGGGTTAGAATTAGACAAAGCACAAATATGTTTTAAAAATTTTGCTTTACCTTCTTTTGTGTGTAAATTTAGCTGCCTTTTTTTATCAAAAAAACTGTTCTCATCAAAATGAGCTAGTAAATTCTTAATAAGTAGGCGTTTATTTATCATGTTTTGATTTTAAGTCTTAAAATTATAAAAATTAATTCACAATAATCACTTAAAATTATTCATTTGGTTTTATTTTAACCGATTGTTAACAACAAAAAACAAAAAAAATTAATCTATTTGCATTGTAATTTAATAAAAAGAGATTTTTAAACATATATGGAAGCAACAACAATAACAACAGACATTAGATCAATCAACGAAAAAATTGAAAGAGAAAGTGCTTTTATCGATCTATTAGTCAACGAAATGAACAAAACAATCGTTGGGCAACGTCACATGATTGATCGTTTATTAATCGGATTATTAGGTCAAGGTCATATTTTGTTAGAAGGAGTGCCTGGATTGGCAAAAACATTAGCAATTAATACTTTGTCAAAAGCAGTTCACGGTTCTTTTAGTCGTATTCAGTTTACTCCAGATTTATTACCAGCCGATGTGGTTGGAACCATGATTTATAACGTTAAAGAAAACGATTTTAAAATTAAAAAAGGTCCAATTTTCGCAAACTTCGTACTTGCCGATGAGATCAATCGTGCGCCAGCAAAAGTACAATCTGCTTTGTTAGAAGCGATGCAAGAGAAGCAAGTAACAATTGGAGAAACTACACATAAATTACAAAAACCATTTTTAGTAATGGCAACGCAAAACCCAGTTGAACAAGAAGGAACATATCCGTTACCAGAAGCTCAAATGGACCGTTTTATGTTGAAAACAGTAATTGATTACCCAAAATTAGAAGAAGAACGTTTGGTAATGCGTCAAAATTTAAGTGGAAGTGGAGCAACTATTAACCCAGTTGTTTCTATGGAACAAATTTTAAGAGCACAAGAAGCTGTCAAAGAAGTTTATATGGACGAGAAAATCGAGAAATATATCTTAGATATTATTTTCGCAACTCGTTACCCAGAACAATTTAAATTAGATAGCTTAAAACCTTTCATCAGTTACGGAGCTTCGCCTCGTGGAAGTATCAATTTGGCTTTAGCTGCTAAATGTTACGCTTTCATTAAACGTAGAGGTTATGTAATTCCAGAAGATGTTCGTGCAGTTGTAATCGATGTATTACGCCACAGAATTGGAGTTACTTACGAAGCAGAAGCAGAAAACGTAACTTCTGTTGATATCATCAACAAAATCGTAAACGAAATCCAAGTTCCATAATTATATTAAAAAGTAAACTTTGAATGCTGCTTGTTTAATTTCGTTTAAGCAAGTAGCGCTTTTTACAACTTTAATTTATTTAAATGGAAACAAAAGATATTTTACAGAAAGTTCGAAAAATCGAGATTAAAACCCGTCGATTAAGCGATCATATTTTCTCTGGCGAATACCACACGTCGTTTAAAGGAAAAGGAATGTCTTTTGCCGAAGTTAGACAATATCAGTATGGCGATGACATTCGAGCAATCGATTGGAACGTAACAGCTAGATACAACGAGCCTTATATCAAAGTTTTTGAAGAAGAACGCGAATTGACTTTAATGTTGATGGTGGATATTAGTGGTTCGCAAAACTTTGGTTCAAGCGCACAATTTAAAAACGACATCGTTACAGAAATTGCGGCAACCTTAGCTTTTTCGGCAACTACAAACAACGATAAAATAGGATTGATTTTATTTTCGGATCAGATTGAATTATTCATTCCGCCAAAAAAAGGAAAATCGCACGTTTTGAGAATCATTCGCGAACTGATTCAATTCGAACCAAAAAGCGACAAAACCAATATTTCTCAAGCTTTGGAATATCTTTCTAAAGTAATGAAAAAGAAAGCAATCGTTTTTATGATTTCTGATTTTCAATCGCAAGATTACGAGAAAACCTTAAAAATCGTTGCCAAACGTCACGACATTACCGGAATTAGAATTTACGACGAACGCGAAAAAGAAATGCCAAATGTTGGATTGGTTTTAATGCAAGATGCCGAAACAGGCGAAGAAATTTTGGTGAACACCAACGACAAAAATGTGCGTCTAGATTATGCCAAACATTTTGATGAAATGGAAAAATATTTTAAAAATATATTCACCAAATCGGGTGCCGGAACAATTAATTCAAGCGTTAACGAAAGTTACGTGAAAAAATTATTAGCTTATTTTAAAGCAAGATAAAATGAATTTGAAACACATTTTTTTATTAATTATATTCGGATTAAACTTTCAGATGTTTGCACAGAATCCTGTGACATCGCAAGTAGATTCAACTCAAATCAAAATTGGTTCGGCATTTAATTTAACGATTAAAGCTAACGCCAACGAGAATGATAAAGTTGTTTTTCCGGAACAAAAAATGATTGGTGCTTTTGAGGTTTTAGAAGCGACTCCGATTGATACGGTTTTGAACGACCGTAAAATGGAGTTGATTAAAAAATATACGTTAACTCAGTTCGATTCAGGAAAATACGCCGTTCCAAGACTTTCTGTTTTGATTAATGGAAAAAATTATCAAACCGATATTTTTGATGTCGAAGTAACCAATGTTCAGGTTGATACTTTAAAACAACCAATGTATGATATTAAAACCAATTTAGGAAGTTCAACAGACACTTCAAAATTAGTGTATTATATCATCGCTTTGGTTCTTTGTCTTGGATTTGGATTTTTGACTTATTACATCATCAAAAAACGTCAAGAAAAGAATTTAACTGAAGATGATTTATTCAAAACACCACTTGAAAAAATCACGAAACAATTACAACTTTTAGACGGAAAGCGTTTGATTATGAATGGCGATGTAAAAACGTATTATTCTGAAATGACAGATATTACAAGAGATTACATCGAAGAAGTTTTTGATATTCCGGCAAAAGAATCTACAACTGCTGAGTTGATTTTACATCTTCAGAAAACCATCAAAGACAAAAAAATCAAGTTAAGTAAAGAGATTGTAAACGATTTAAAACGTTTGCTACAAAATGCCGATTTGGTAAAGTTCGCTAAAGCTGACCCTCAGATGAGCGAAATCGAAACCGATAGAAAAGTAACTGAAACAATTTCGCTTTCTATCGATAAAGCTTTACCTCGTTTTGCAGAAGAACAATCGTTACGTGTAAAGTTAAGAGAGCAACGTTTTAAGAAACGTAAACAAGTGAGAACTTGGATTCCAATTGCGGTTTCTGCCTTTTTAATTTTAGTTACCGGAAGTGTTTATTTATACAATTCGGTAATGGAAGGCATGCAAATCAATTGGTTCCAAACCAATAAATCGTTATACGAAAAAGAACAATGGGTAACTAGTGATTACGGACTTCCGGGAATCAAATTGTCGACTCCAGAAGTTTTAACTCGTGTTAAAGAAACAACAAAGAAAACAGAGGAATTACAGTCCAATACAGCTACTTTCGTTTATGCAAATCTAAAAACAGATTTGACCATTACAGTAAATACAACTGCAATGAAAACTGATGAAAGTGCTACACCAGAAGATTTATTAAAAGGTAAATTACAGTTATTAGAAAAATCAATGGGAGCAAAGAACATCAAGTCAGAACAAGAATCTTTCAATCAAGAAGGAATCAATGGTGTTCGTGGTGTAGGAACTTTTTCTATTGTAAATCCAGTAACTAATAAAGAGCAAAATCTTCAGTTTGAAACGTATCTTTTTATACAATCAAACGGAGTTCAAGAAGTAACTATTCTAAGTCAAATTGGCGATGAATACGGAACTAAAATCGCTCGTAGAGTAATTGAATCGATACAACTAAGCGTAAACAATGAGTAATATAACTTTTTTACATCCGATATTTTTTTGGTTATTTCTGTTATTACCAGTTTTAGCTTTTCTATGGATTAAGAATAAAAACAAACAGAACGTAGCTTTAAAAATAAGTTCAATCAAAGGATTTCAAGGTAAGAAAACCTTATTAGCCAAATTGCAACCTGTACTTTTTGCTTTAAGATTACTTGCAATTTCAGCCTTGATTGTAGCTTTAGCACGACCACAAACAGTTGACACAAGCACAAAAACGAAGTCAACAAACGGAGTTGATATGGTTATGGCTATGGACGTTTCTGGTTCGATGCTTGCCAAAGATTTAAAACCAAACCGCTTAGAAGCTTTGAAGGTTGTTGCTGGCGATTTCGTTAAAGAACGTACAGACGACCGTTTAGGTTTAGTGGTTTATGCTGCCGAAGCTTATACAAAAGCTCCCGTAACAAGTGATAAAAATGTTTTATTGAATGCTTTGCGCGATGTTAAGTACGACCAAATCATTCAAGACGGAACGGCAATTGGTGTTGGATTAGCAACAGCTGTGAATCGTTTAAAAGACAGTCCAGCTAAAAGTAGAGTTGCGATTCTACTTACCGATGGAGTTAATAATACCGGTTTGGTTGACCCAATGATGGCAGCCGAGATTGCTAAAGAGTATAAAATCAAAGTTTATACGATTGGAATTGGCACCAACGGAATGGCCGATTATCCGTATGCGATTACTCCTGATGGTAAAATTCAATATCAGAAAATGAAGGTTGAAATTGACGAAGCTTTAATGAAATCGATTGCCAAAACAACTGGCGGAAAATATTTTAGAGCAACTGACAACCAATCATTAAAACAAATTTATGATGAAATCAATCAGTTAGAAAAAACCAAAATAGACGAACAAAAATTCGTTCAGCGTAATGAGTTATTTCGTTCGTTAGCTTTATTCGCTTTATTATTATTGGTTATTGAATTGATTTTAAGACGTACAATTTTCAAAGGATTTATATAAAATATGTGGGAATTCGATAATGCAAAGTATTTTTATTTATTGCTACTACTACCCGTTTTAGCAGCAATATTTCTATGGAATACACTTTGGAAAAAGAAAAAGATTGCTGAATTTGGTTCGGGAGATTTCCTAAAAAAGTTGGCTCCGGATGCATCAACTTCAAAAGGAATTGTAAAAGCAGTTCTTGCATTGGCAACTGTTTTTTTCTTAGTAATTGGAATTGTTAATCCGAAAATTGGAACCAAATTAGAAACCGTAAAACGCCAAGGAATTGATATTGTTTTTGCGATTGACGTTTCTAAAAGTATGCTGGCAGAAGATATTGCTCCATCGCGTTTAGCCAAAACAAAACAATTGGTTTCACAGATTATTAATAATTTAGGTTCAGACCGAATCGGAATTGTGGGTTATGCCGGAACAGCTTTCCCGATGTTGCCAATAACTACAGATTACAACATGGCTAAAATGTATCTTCAGGATATGAATACCGATATGGTTTCATCGATGGGAACAGCTTTAAGCGATGCTATTCAAGTTGGAAGCGAATATTTTGACGACCCGAACACAAGTAAATTAATGATTTTAATTTCGGATGGTGAAGACCACGGTGAAGGAATTTCAGAAGCAGTTGAAATTGCAAAAGCCAAAGGAATTAAAATCATCACCATCGGAGTTGGAACCGAAAACGGAGGTCAAATTCCTTTAAAAGTAAACGGTAAAATTACAGGTTACAAACAAGATAGCGAAGGAAATACCGTAATTACCAAATTAGATAAAAGTACTTTAGAAGAAATCGCTAAAGCAACTGGCGGAAGATTTATCTACGGAAGTAGCACAAAAGAAGTGGTTGATTTAGTTAACGAATCACTTCAAAACATTGAAAAAACAGATTTTGAATCGCAACAAATAGCCGACTTTCAATCTCAATTCCAATGGTTTATTGGATTGGCACTTTTATTATTGATTTTAGATTTATTTGTCTTAGAGAGAAAAACTTCTTGGTTAGCAAAACGAAACATTTTTAACGAAAAATAATTTTAGGAAATGAAAAACATCTTTTTAATACTTCTTAGTTTTGTTTCCGTACAAATGTTTGCACAAAAGCCAACAACGCAAATCGTTCAAGGAAATAAACAATACAATACACGTAATTATGCACAAGCAGAGGCTTTGTATCGTTCAGCTTTTTCGCAAGACGATAAAAGTACTTTTGCTGCTTACGACAAAGGAAATGCGATTTACCGTCAATATCAAACCAATGAATCAGTTGGTTCCTATCAACAAGCTTTAAAATCAGCTAAAACAAAAGACGAAAAACATCGTATTTATCATAATTTAGGAAATGCTTTTATGAAGCAAAAAAATTATGGTGCTGCCGTTGAAGCTTATAAAAATGCTTTGAGAAATAATCCAAATGATGAAGAAACGAGATATAATTTTGCTTTAGCTAAACAAATGCAAAAAGATAATCCGAATCAAGATAACAACGATAATAAGGATAATAAAGATAATAAAGATAACAAAGACAATAAGGATCAGGATAAGAAAGACGACAAAAAAGATCAAGACAAAAACGATCCAAAAGATAAAGGCGACGATAAGAAAGACGACAAAGGTGATGAGCCGAAAGACGATAAAAAAGATCAAGGAAAACAAGATCCGCAGCAACAAAAACAAGATCAAAGCAAACAACAAATGGAAAATATGTTGAATGCTTTGAACAACCAAGAACAAAAAGTCAGAGAACGAGTTCAAGGTCGTGAACGTGAAGGTAAACCTGTTAAAGTAAATAATACTAAAGATTGGTAAATCATGAGATTTATAACAAATATTTGTTGTGCTTTAGTACTGCTTTTTTCAACAATTACATGGAGTCAGGTAACTTTTGTGTCTGAAGTAGGTAGAGATAGTATAGGAATTAATGAACGTATCGAGGTTAGGTTTACCGTGAACCAAGAAGGAGATAATTTTAACCCACCCAAATTTGAAAACTTCAAAGTTGTTCGTGGTCCTACGCAGTCCGAAAGTCTATCGTGGATTGACGGCCGAACTTCATATAACAAAATTTATTCTTATTATTTAGCTCCAGAAAAAAAAGGAAACCTACAAATTGATGTCGCAACATTTGAATTCGAAGGAATCGTTTATAAATCAAATGTTGTATATGTAAAAGTTGGAAATGCTGTAGAAAAGAAAGATCATTACGGAAATAGTACAAGTCAACATTTGAAGAAAATGGAAGAAGAAGTTTTTTTAGAGCGTGAAATTTCTAATACCAATCCGTTTGTAAACGAACCAATTTCAGTGATTTACAAACTGTATGTAAGTGAAAATTTTGGAATTAATGTATTAAAAGAGTCTCTTCCTGAGTATAAAAACTTTTTAATTGATTCCATTAATGAAAAAGTAAAAGATTTTCAAGTAAAAGAATATAAAGGAGAAACATATCGTTATGTTATTTTACGTGAAGTAGTTTTAGTTCCTTTGAAAGAAGGTGAATTAATTTTAGATTCGTACGAATTGAATCTTGAAATTGAATCGATAACTGGGTATTCTCATACTCGTCATGCTTTTGAATTAGACATTTCAGAAGAAGTTCGCTCAACAGGAACAAACATAATTAATGTAAAACCACTTTCAGATATAAAAAATAAGAAGCTGTAAAATTTTTATTAACTATAAAAATAAAAGTACAAAAGATTGGTAAAATGAAATTTATAACAAATATTAGTTGTGCTTTAGTGCTACTTTTTTCTTCATTAGCTTGGAGTCAGTTCACTTTTGTGTCTGAAGTAAGTAGAAATAGTATAGGAATTAATGAACGTATTGAGGTTCGGTTTTCGATGAATCAAGACGGAGATAATTTCAACCCACCAAACTTTGAGAACTTCAAAGTTGTTGGCGGTCCTATGCATTCCGTGAGTCAAGTTTGGGTGAATGGAAAAGCTTCGTTTACTAAGAGTTTTTCGTATTATTTAGTTCCTGAAAAGAAAGGAATCTTACAAATTGGAACTGCAACCATTGAGTACAGAGGAACTGTTTATAAATCAAATGTTGTAACTGTAAAAGTTGGTGATGCGGTTCAACAGCAACAACGTCAACAACAAAACTACGGATATGGTGGATATTACGGAAGGCAACCTCAAAGTCAACCTCAAATTGATCGAAGTAAAATGGGCGAAGGTATTTTCTTGGATAGAGAAATTTCAAATACCAATCCGTATGTAAACGAACCCATTACTGTGGTTTACAGATTGTATGTGAGTCATAATGCTGGTGTAAGAAATATCGGTCAAGCCGAATTACCAAAGTATAAAAATTTCTGGAGCCATACCATTGACGAAAAAGAAATGCGTGTTCAAGTCGGACAATACAAAGGAAAAGAATATCGATATATTGTTCTACAAAAAGTAGTTTTATTACCATTAAAAGACGGAACTTTAGATTTAGAACCTTTTGAGTTGAATTTACAAATCGAATCAATGACGGGTAGATATGATATCTTTGGTGCTCCAGAAATTGTTTTAAACGAAAAACAATATTCAACAGGAAGTAAAAAAATCAATGTAAAACCATTACCTTTAGAAAATCAACCTATTGATTTTACGGGAGCTGTAGGAAAATTTGACTTTAAAGTTACGCCAAATAAAACAACTGTTAAGGCAAACGAAACTATCGAATTAAACGTTTCGGTTAACGGAAGTGGAAATTTAGATTTACTTAATTTACCAAAACCAGTGGCACCGGCTGTATTAGAAATTTACGATCCACAATTGATTGAAAAAATCAATAAGAACATCAAAACCGGAATGGACGGTTCTAAAACCGAAAAATACACGATTGTTCCGCAGTACAAAGGTAAATACGTAATCAAACCGATGTCGTTTAGTTACTTTGATGTTGCGTCTAAAACGTATAAAACCATTACGAGCGAAGAAATCGTAATCGATGTAACCGAAGGTCCAGAATTACCAACAAATCTTCCAGAAAAAGATGAGTTAAGTAATAGCGATGTATTTGTTGATATTGTGAAAGAAGTAAATTTCGACACTGAAGAAAAATCGAATTTCTTTGATACCAATTTATTCTACTTTTTATTAATTGCTCCGATTGTAGCGATGCCTTTAGTGGTTTTAGTTGATAGACAACGTAAAAAAGCTGCAGGCGATATCGTTGGAAACCGATTGAGAACAAATAATCGTTTAGCGAAAAAATATTTAGGTGAAGCCAAGCGTAATTTAGGAAACAAAGACAAGTTCTATGAAGCTTTAGAACGTTGTTTACATAATTTCCTGAAAGCAAAATTACATATCGAAACTTCTGAAATGAGTAACGATATTATTGTAGAAACGCTTCGAAACAAAAACATTTCCGAAGAAAGTATTCAAGCATTTATGCATTTGAAAGAAACTTGCGAAATGGCGCGTTATTCGCAAATGAGCGTCGAAACAATGAACAATGATTATGCGCAAGCAGCCGATGTTATTTCGAGCTTAGAGAAACAATTTAAAACTTTAAAATAAGAATATGAGAATTTTAAATATCCTTTTGGTATTTCTTATTTCCGGGATTTCGATGGCGAATACCATCGATCCGGTTAAGGTTTTTGATGAAGCGAACGCTTTATACGAACAAAAGAATTACGAAGTAGCAATAGAAAAATACGAATCTTTGGTTGATAAAAATTACCAAGCCGAAGCCGTATATTTTAATTTAGGAAATGCTTATTATCAATTGCAACAAGTAGCGCCGAGTATTTATAATTATAAAAAAGCACTGAAAATAAATCCGGATAATACTGCAGCGAAAACCAATTTAAAGTTCGCTGATAAAATGAAACTAGACGAATTTGACAAAAAAATAAAATTAAATTCAAGTCAAATCACACATAATACCATTGGATTTTTTGATATGAACGAATGGGGAATTACCGCAATTGTAGCTATTTTTTTGATTTTAATAAGTTTTGTTATTTTTTATTTTAGCCAGAATCCCACGGTCAAAAAAGTATTTTTTACTTTACAAATTGTTTTAGGATTTGTAACAATTATAAGTATCGTTTCAGCATTTTCAGAACAAAGTTTTCAAAAATCAGAACGTTATGCGATTGTTTTTAACGAAGAAGTTTCTTTAAAAGTAGAACCTAGAACTTCGGCTAAAAACGCGCAAATCATACATGAAGGAACCGAAGTTTTTATCGAAGAAGAAACTACCAAATGGTACAAAGTTATTTTACCCAATCAAATTTCAGGTTGGATTTTGAAAGAAGCAGTTAGAGAAATATAAAATTAAACCATCGTTTTTGCGATGGTTTTTTTGTTCGAAAACTAAAATTTGACATTTTCTACTATACGCTTAAGTTTTTATGAGTTATTTTTTGGTTTTACTGTCTGAATAATTTTCTATGAAATTTAATATTTAATTGGGCTTTTTCTAGACTAAATCAATTGTTTGTGATTAAAGTTAATTTTTTTACGTATGTTTTGTGTTTTAATGATTTTATAATTTATTGTTGTGTTGTATTATTATTATTATTATTATTATTATTATTATTATTGCTCTTGAAATTTAACATAAAATAATGATTTATGTTTGGTTTTGTTGTTGAGAATTTTGAATCCGGATAAAGAATTTCTAACAAATTATTCAACCATTTATTAACTAGGTGTATAACCTATTAAATTGATTAAAAATGAACAAATTCAAGAAAATAACATTAGGGCTTTTAGGAGCGGCTTTATTAACTACAGGTTTGTATTCTTGTAGTAACGATAACGAAACAACAGACGCACAACAAACAGAAAATAAAACAGCTAATGCAAGAACAGCTAGTAGTGTGATCAAGCAATATTATGGAACTGATATGCATGTTTTGAAAACTGTTAAGGTAATCAACGGAGATGAAAATTGTGTTTTAACTAAATATGAATTCCCTTCAAATGATTATATTGGAGTTTATACATTATCTGATGCTAATGGAGAAATAGAATTTTTAATTGAAATAGATAAAAATAAAGAGGAAATAAAATCTTTTGAAATTTCAAATAATCAAGTTGTGTTAATCTCTGATTTAGCTGAAATTCCAGTGTTAAAGAAAACGAATTTTGATTTAATAGATGCTGCTATATCTATTCGTGCTGAATTTCCTGTTTTTAATTCACCTAGATTTTGGGGTTGGGATTGCACAAGGACAACCAATCATGATAAATTAACTGGTGAGGTAGTGTCATGTCAATTAGATTGTGTTTATGTTACTTTATGGTCTAAGGTTTCAAAAACTGAAACATTTCGTTGTAATGATGCTAATGGACCTAAACCTCATACAATAACTAAAGAAAATGTTTTACTAATTTAAGAATTATGAAGAGTTTTGTTTTTTTTAGTCTATTACCAATAATTTTATTTGCGCAACAACATAAAATACAATTGATAAACAAAGAAACCAGAGAACCTTTGCAGTTTGTCGAGTTGTTGTACAACAACGAAACTTTGTTTTCAGATAAAAACGGTAACGTTTTTATTGATTTCAATTCCGATAAAATTGAAGTTTTAGACGGGAATTACAAACCGAATCTTATCGAAATTTCTGCAACTACCCAAAGTATTGAGTTGCAGAATTCTGTAACCGAATTAGACGAGATGGTAATTAGCAAAAAACCAAGGAAGATTATCAATCCTCAGAAAAAAAAGTTATTTAAATATTTTCCTGTTCAATCTGACGGTGTTATTTTAAACGAAATTATATTTAACAAAGAATATCAAAATAAATATTTACGAAAAATTTATTTTAAAAGTTTACCCGAATCTTATATCCCGTCTATAGATGGTTATTCATCAGAAGATTTTAAAAAGATAAAAAATGCTACTCAAATTTTAAGAATTAATATTTTTGATACTGATAAAAAACTACTATTTAGTTCTAAACCTATAGAGTTTATTTCAAAAAATAAAAATTTTTTTGAAATCGATATTGAAGATGATATTTTATTAACTGACAAACCCATTTTTATTGAAATTCAAGTTCTTGGTGCGGTTGATGAGATGGGATATTTTATTGATAAAAAAATTAAAATGTCTATTCGTCCAGAACAAGCTCGTAATGCTCCTAAAGAATATGAAGTGAAAATTTGGTATAAAATACGAAATTCTAAATTTGACTATTTGGATTATAATAAAATTAATATGTATAAAAGCTACATTAATTTTGGTTTCGAATTAGAGGATATAGATTAGGATTAAACAAAAAAGAAAGCTTTATCGGCTTTCTTTTTTTGTTGTAAAAAAAAAAAAACAGACCCGAAAGTCTGTTTTAAATATTTTTAGAAATCAAATTTAATTCCTTGTGCTAACGGAAGTTGCGTTCCGTAGTTGATTGTATTGGTTTGTCTTCTCATATAAACTTTCCAAGCATCAGAACCAGATTCTCTTCCTCCTCCAGTTTCTTTTTCTCCACCAAATGCACCACCAATTTCAGCACCAGAAGTTCCGATGTTTACGTTAGCGATTCCACAGTCAGAACCTGCTTGAGAAAGGAATAATTCAGCTTCTCTTAAGTTGTTTGTAAAGATAGAAGAAGATAATCCTTGAGGAACTCCGTTTTGCATATCGATAGCTTCTTCGATTGTGCTGTATTTTAAAACGTATAAAATTGGAGCAAAAGTTTCTTCTTGTACAATTTCGAATTCGTTTTTAGCTTCAATGATACAAGGTTTTACGTAGCATCCGCTTTCGTAACCTTCACCTTCTAAAACGCCACCTTCAACGATGATTTTTCCACCTTCTTTTTTCGCTTTTTCGATTGCATTTAAGTAATCAGTAACAGCTCCTTTATCGATTAGTGGTCCAACGTGATTGTTTTCGTTTAATGGATTTCCAATGTTTAATTGAGCATAAGCTTTTTGTAAGGTTTCGATAGTTTTGTCGTAAACACTTTCGTGAACGATTAAACGACGTGTTGAAGTACAACGTTGACCTGCTGTACCAACAGCTCCGAAAACTGCTCCAACTAACACCATTTGTAAATCTGCATGTTCAGAAACGATGATTGCGTTATTTCCACCTAATTCTAAAATAGTTTTTCCGAAACGTTCAGCAACTGTTTTAGATACGTGACGACCAATTCTTGTAGATCCTGTGAAAGAAACTAAAGGAATACGTTTGTCGTTATTCATTAAATCTCCACAAGCGTTTCCTGTAACTAAACAGCTAACTCCTTCTGGAATATTGTTATCTTTTAATACTTTAGCGATGATGTTTTGGCAAGCAACTGCGCATAAAGGTGTTTTTGAAGATGGTTTCCAAATACAAACGTCTCCACAAATCCATGCTAACATCGTGTTCCAAGACCAAACTGCAACTGGGAAGTTAAATGCAGAAATGATTCCAACAATTCCGATTGGGTGGTATTGCTCGTACATTCTGTGCATTGGTCTTTCTGAATGCATCGTTAATCCGTAAAGTTGACGAGATAAACCAACTGCGAAATCACAGATGTCGATCATTTCTTGAACTTCACCTAAGCCTTCTTGTAAACTTTTTCCCATTTCATAAGAAACCAATTTACCTAAAGCGTCTTTGTTTTCGCGTAAAGCGTCTCCCATCTGACGAACTAAATCACCTCTTTTAGGAGCAGGAACCATTCTCCAAGTTTTGAAAGCTTCAGAAGCTTTTACCATTGCTTGTTCGTAATCTTCAGCAGTTGAAGTTTTTACTTTTCCGATTAGTTTTCCTGTAGCAGGTGAATATGATTCAATGATTGTACCGTTTGAAAACCAGTTGTTTCCTGTTGAAGTACCTTCGTTAATTTCTTTTAATCCTAATTTTTGTAATGCTTCTTCTATTCCGAAATCAGCGGCTTGATTTGTCATTTTTCGTTTTTTGATATTAGTTGCGCTAATATACAAATAATTAAAAATCTAAGCTAAAAATTATTTATTTAATAAAACGTTTGTCAACTTCCATGGTGTGGTTACATTTTGTACAAGTTCTTAACGTTTCTGAATTGTAAAAATGTTGAAAATGTGATAAAAAATCAGTTTCTATATTGTTTAATGGAAAATAAACTTCGTGTAATTTTTCATTGCAATTATCACAAAACCACAATAAACCATCTTTTGCTGTTGATTTATTACGTTTTCTTTCTACAACTAAGCCAACAGAATTTTCAGTTCGAATTGGAGAATGTGGAATTTTTGCTGGAAGTAGAAACATATCTCCAGTACTTAATTCTAAAACTTCTTTTCCGTTTTCGGTTTGTACTGCAACTTGAATAGTTCCTTCTAATTGATAAAACAATTCTTCTGTTTCGTTGTAATGATAATCTTTACGAGCATTTGGTCCACCAACAATCATCACAATATAATCTTCAGATTCTACATAAATATTTTTATTAGAAACTGGTGGTTTCAACAAATGTTTGTTGCCCGAAATCCATTGTTGTAAATTAAAAGGTTTTATCAATTTCATTATCTAAATTATTTTGTGCTGATCCAAGATTCCGGGTTCATAAACGTATCATTCTGTGAAATAACAAATTTAAGAACAGCTTTTCCTTCGTGATTATTTGAGATGGTTCCAATTTTTTGTTTGGTTGAAACTTTTTGCCCATCACTTACAGAAATAGAACTTAGATTTTGATAAATACTTACATATTCTCCGTGTCGAATGTAAACCAATTTGATGTTTCCGATATTTTGAATTTTGAAAACTTCTCCTTCAAAAACCGCACGAACGGAACTACCCGATTCGGTTGTTATTTCAACGCCACTATTATGAACGGTTACATTTGGCATTCCAGGTAGAGGTTGATCTCCATATTTCATTGAGATAAAACCTTTTTCTACAGGCCACGGTAAACGTCCACGATTTGTTTTGAAACTGTTAGAAAGCGTTTTTTCTTCAGGAGTCAAATCAAATTTCGTTGAGCTAACCGTAGATGTTTTTGTAGGTGTTTCTTTTTTACCAGTTGCTTTTTCTTTTGCCAGACGTTCTTTCTCTGCTTTTTCTTTTGCTTTTCTGTTTGCTTCAGCAATTGCTTTTTGAATTACGGCTTTTATTTCGCGATCAATTTTTTTAGATTCAGCTTGTTTATCTCTGATTTGTTTGTCGTATTTTTTTTGATCTTTTTTGACTTCAGCCAATAATTGATTTTGAATTTTCTTATCGTCTTCTAAAACTTTACGTTCTTTTTCTTGTTCAGCTAAAATTGCTTGTTGTTTTACTTTCTGAATTTCCAAACGCTTGGTAAGCTCTTGCAATTCAATTGTTTTTTCTTTTATTTCATCTCCTTGCGTTTTTCTAAAATTGGCATATTGCTTCATATATTGCATACGTTTGTAGGCTTGTAAGAAATTATCTGAAGATAAAATAAATAAAATTCGGCTTTGTTCTGAACGCGTTTTATATGATTTTACAATTGTTTTGGCATAATCGGCTTGTAAAACTTTAAGCTCACGTTTTAGTTTATTTGATTGTAAAGTTGCCGTGTAAATATCATCTGATAATACACGGTTTTGTTTTTGCGAATTATTAATTAGCTCAGTTGATAGTTTTATTTTTTTATTCTGATTTGTAATTTCATTGAAAATATTGCGCTCTTTCTTTTTTTCAGAATTCAGTAAAGTTTGCACTTCCTTAATTTCTTTAAGGATTTGCGCTTTTCTGTTTTCTAATTTACGTTGCTGTTCTTCATAATCTTGCGAATAGGATGAAATGGTAATGAAGAAAGTAACTAGTATTAATAAAATTCGTTGCATTGAATAAAAAGTTTGTCAAATTTAATTAAAATTTATTTCTTTTGAACCATTAGGAATTTTATAAGGAAAAGAAATATTCGGATTCAAATCTATTTTTTTGTAATTGATATTCAAATTCGTTTCATCTTTTTGAATCGCACGAATTAATAAATTTAATGGTAACAAAACATCATTTTTATTTTGATACGATAAATAGTCAATAACCAATTTGTCGTTTGAATCTTTTTGTTGGATAACTTCTTGTTTCATTCGAGCTAATCCATCTAATACAAAAACAAGTGACAAATCATTTGTGTTTTTATATAATTTATAAAGACCATCCTCGACCTTAGTCGTTAATTCTTCTTCGGCTAAATTAAAAACAGAGGTTCCGAGTAATAAATTTTCAATTTGATTGTAATCTAAATTCGTTCCTAAAAAATTACTTATGAATTCGAAATCACCGTCATAAAAAGTTCCGTTCAGAATTTCGTAATAGCTTACTCTTTTTGGTGTGATTAATATTTTTGCTCCAGTAAAACCAAATTTTTTAATCGAAATCAGAATTGTCTCATCTTTCTGAATACGAATATCTGCGCTAAGACTTTCGTTAAAACTTTTATTTTTAAATTCAATATCAGCATTAATTTGTAGCGTATTGAAATTTTTATTCAAAGCGTAATGGTCGTTTACTGCCTTAAGATACGTTAGATTTTCTTTTTTGGAAGGAGCTCTATCGCCATCATTGATTATGATTATTTCCTTAAACAACGAATCATTTGTTGATGCATTGTCAGTTAGATTTTTTTTGCTTTTACAAGAAAATAAAACGGTCGATAGAATAAAGAATAAAACAGCTTTTTTCATAGGTTAAAATATACGCAAATGTAGTCGAACTTTTATCAAAAACTATTCCTTTTAAATGAAAAATTCCGTTTCTGAAAATGAAAACGGAATTTTTAAAATTTATTGTTTGATTTGAAAATTATTCTAATACAGAATAATCTCCAATACTGATATTTGTGAATTTGCCATCAAATTTTGCGTGATTTCCGACCATTGCATTGTCTAAATCTGCATTTGTAATTGTTGAATTCGTTTGAATTAAACTGTTTTTAATGGTAGCATTTTCAACTTTTGAATGATTTCCTAAAGAAACATTTGGACCAACAGTTGCATTTTTTATAATAACATTTTCTCCAATGTAACAAGGTGCGATAATTGTTGAATTTTCGATTGATGCTGAAGCAGCAACCATGTTTTCACCATCAGCATGTAAGAAATTCAACATGCGATTGTTTGTGTCAACCGTTACGTTTTTGTTTCCACAATCCATCCATTCATCAACTTTACCCGGAACAAAACGTAAACCTTTTTGCTTCATGTTTTCTAAAGCATCGGTTAACTGATATTCTCCGCCTTTTTCGATGTTGTTATCTAAAAGATATTCTAATTCTGAACGTAAATTTTCTGCTGATTTAAAGAAGTAAATTCCAATAATAGCTAAATCAGAAACAAACTCTTTTGGTTTTTCAACGAAATCAACAATTTCATTTTTGTCGTTTAATTGAACTACTCCAAAAGCAGAAGGATCTTCAACTGCTTTTACCCAAATAACAGAATCTGCAGTTGCATCTAAAGAAAAATCTGCACGGAATAACGTATCTGCGTAAGCAACTACAATTGGACCTTGCATCGATTCTTTAGCACATAAAATGGCATGAGCTGTTCCTAAAGCTTCGTTTTGATAATAAATAGTTCCTTTAGAGCCTAATTTCTCAGCAATTGCAATTAAGTCTTTTTCAACATCTTTTCCGAAACTTTCGTGAATGATAAAAGCGATTTCTTCAATTGGTTGATTGATTACTTTTGCAATATCTTCAACCAAACGGTGCACGATTGGTTTTCCTGCAATTGGAATTAATGGTTTTGGTGTAGTTAATGTATGTGGACGTAAACGAGAACCGCGTCCGGCCATGGGTACAATAATTTTCATTTGTTTTAATTTTGGTTTATTATTTCACGCCCGTGCTTCCAAATCCGCCAGCACCGCGTTCTGTTGTTGATAATTCTTCTACTTCAATCCATTCAGCACGTTCGTGCTTTGCAATGACCATTTGCGCAATGCGTTCGCCGTTTTCAACTACAAATGTTTCTTTTGATAAATTGGCTAAAATCACCCCAACTTCACCGCGATAATCTGCATCGATGGTTCCTGGTGAATTTAAACAAGTAATCCCTTTTTTTAATGCTAATCCGCTTCTTGGACGCACTTGAGCTTCGAATCCAATTGGTAATTCCATGAATAATCCAGTCGGAATTAAAGCGCGTTCCATTGGTCCGATTAAGATTGGTTCTGATAAATTTGCGCGTAAATCCATTCCTGCAGAAGCAATAGTTTCATAACTTGGCAACGGATGTTGCGATTTATTAATAATGTTTATTTTCATTTTTTAAGTACAGATTTAAGTATGCGTTGAATCATTACTCTTTCGTTGTAATAAATCATTCCTACGAAGATAAGAAGGAAAGTTATTCCGATAAAATAATTTTCTCTGAAATTATAAAAATAGGTAAATGCAAATACAATTGATGTTCCTAAATACAATCCGATTATTTTTTTATCGTACGGAATCGGATAAGACTTTTGTCCTAATACATAAGAAATTAACATCATAGTTGCATAAGCGAGTAATGTTGTAATGGCTGCACCTAATAATCCAATAATCGGAATTAAGATGAAATTTAAAACAACTGTTACAATTGCTCCAACAATTGAAATGTATGCGCCGATTTTTGTTTTATCCTGAATTTTGTACCAAACCGATAAATTGGTGTAAATCCCTAACATTAAATTTGCTAAGATTATGTAAGGAACAATTTCCATCGCAAACCAATAATCTTTTTGAGGAATATAAAATACTTTGATTAAATCTGAAAAAACAACAATGGTTAACATTGCTAAGCTTCCAAAAATCACAAAGTACTTGGTAACTGTAGCGTATTTTATTGGCGCGTCATCATTTTTGGCATAACTAAAAAAGAAAGGTTCAATTCCCATTGAATAAGCCGTTCGGAATAAAATCATAAAAACACCAATCTTATAAATAGCACCATAACTTGCTAATCCTAAATCTACAAAACTTTCTGGAAGTAATTCTTTTAAAAAAACCTTATCAAAAGTTTCGTTTATAACAAAAGCCAAACCTCCAATCATCACAGGAAAACTATACATAATCATCTCTTTCCACAACGATTTATTGAACTTCAACTTCAGTTTTAAATAATGATTTGAAAGTAGCAGTAATGTGATTCCGCTGGCAATTAAATTCGCAAGAAATAAATAACCTACTTGGAAACCGAAATTATAATATGCAGCGATTTTATCTGTTGGATTTTGAAGTAAAAACTTCGGTATTAAATACAATAAAATAACAGTCAATCCGGCATTTACAACCACATTTGTAATTTTGATAAAACTGTATTTTATCGGTCTTTGTTGTGCTCGTAAAATCGCAAATGGAATAACAACCAACGTATCTAAAACTAAAATCCAAATTAAATAAGATACTACAATGGGCGGAATCTCAAAATATAAATCAATCGATTCTTTAAAGAGGTAAATTCCTCCGAGGAAAATTGCACAAACAGCCATTAAAAATAAAATGGTATTATTTATAACTTCGTTTTTATTTTCTTTTTTGTTGTAAAATCTAAAGAAAGCTGTTTCCATTCCAAAAGATAAGATGACATTGAAAAACATCATCCACGAAAATATTAGCGTGTAATCTGCGTACGCATCTTTTGGAAGCCAATCGATGTGATACGGTGCCATGATAAAACCAATCATTTTTGGAACAACAGTGGCAATTCCGTAAATTAATGTTTGACCAAAAAGTTTTTTATATACGCTCAAAATTCGTGTTTTAGAAATAAAGTGGATTTAAATATTTTTTAAATGTTTTCATCGGGAATTTTAAAATAGTGGTTCCTGATGAATAAGGTGCAATTTCGTATTTATTGTAATGCAAAATTATTTCATTTTGCGTAACGATAATGTTTTCTGGCAAACTAAATTGATGGTCTTTGAAAATATTTCCGTTTTTATTGATGTCATCGGTTGCTGATAAATTAGCAGAAGCTCTAAAATCTTGTTCGGCAATTTTCTTAAATCCCTCGAAATCTAAAAATAAATCTTTTTGAGAAATTTGTTTACCGTCTTCTAAATTAAAAAATAAAGAAACGACTCCTTCATTTCCGTGAGCTCCACCTGTAAAGGTGTAATAATTTAAAACGATATTGGCACTTTTGTTTTCGAAAACTTCCAATGTTCCATTAACCGAAGCTTCCCAAGGCAAAGGTTCGTTCGGAAAGGCATTTTTTATTTCGTCGTATGAAGCGATAAAAGATTTAGCTAAATCGGCGTAATTTTTAATTTCGGCATTTTCGGTTTCAAACGCGATATGTTTTTTTACGTTTTTAAAAACGACGTCATTGATTTTGTTTAATTCTTTTTCATCAGAAATAATCGTCGGGATTATTAAATCGACATAAGTACAATCATCATTATCGCACGGAAGTGTTGTTTTTAGTTCGTATTTTTTTGTTTCAAAATACCAAGTTTCTTTTTTGGTGCAATTGAATAATAGCGTTGAAAAACAGATTAATAAAAGTAATTTTCTGGTCATATAATTTTTTGTTAATGTGAAACAAATCTATAATATTTCCTTCATAAAAAGTATCTTTGTAATTATTTTTAAAAAACGTTTTTAGTTATGAAATTTAATACAAAAGTAATTCATGGTGGACAGCATCACGACCCAAGTACTGGAGCGGTAATGCCACCAATTTATCATACATCAACTTTCGCGCAAACAAGTCCGGGAGTTCATACAGGTTACGAATACAGTAGAGCAGATAATCCGACAAGAACAGCTTTAGAACATGCTTTAGAAAGTATTGAAAACGGTGCTCGTGGTTTGGCTTTTTCATCTGGATTGGCAGCTATCGATTGTGTTTTACGTTTATTAAAACCAAACGATGAAGTAATTGCGATGGACGATTTGTACGGAGGAACTTATCGTTTATTCACTCGTTTTTATCAAGATTTAGGAATTAAATTTCATTTCATTAATATGAATGATTTGGAATTGTTTCAATCTAAAATCAATGCAAATACCAAATTAGTTTGGATTGAAACACCAACAAATCCGTTAATGAAATTAGCAGATATCGAAGCGATAGCTAAAATCACTAAGCAAAATAATATCTTATTTGCGGTTGATAATACTTTTGCAACGCCGTATTTACAAAAGCCTTTAGATTTAGGTGCTGATATTGTGATGCATTCGGCTACTAAATATTTAGGTGGACATTCTGATGTGATTGCTGGAGCTTTAGTTATTAAAGATGAAGAATTAGGAAAACAATTGCATTTTACACAATTTGCAACCGGAGCAACTTTAGGTCCGCAAGAAAGTTTCTTGGTTTTACGCGGAATTAAAACCTTGCATTTACGTGTTGAACGTCATTGTTTAAACGGGCAAAAAGTAGCTGAGTATTTAGAGCAACATCCGTTAATTGACCAAGTTTTATATCCTGGTTTACCATCGCATCCACAACACGATTTAGCTAAAAAACAAATGTCTAAAGGTTTTGGCGGAATGGTTTCTTTTACATTTAAAACTGGAGCTAAAGCAGATGCTATTAAGTTCTTAGAAAATTTAAAGGTATTTACTTTAGCAGAATCTTTAGGTGGAGTTGAATCTTTAGCAAATCACCCAGCTTTAATGACACATGCTTCAATTCCTGCAGAAAAACGTGCAGAAATTGGAGTAACAGACGACATGGTTCGTTTAAGTGTTGGAGTTGAAGATATCGAAGATTTGATTGCAGACATTGAACAAGCATTGAAATAATGTTTTATATAACTAAAAAAGGAAGCTTTTCAGCTTCCTTTTTTATGCCAGAATTATTCTTTAATAACGTTAGTTGGCTTTTTGTGTTCGTCTAAAGCCACAAACGAAAATTGTCCTTTAACAGCTAAATAGCGAACGTCTTCATACATTTGTTCAACAAAAATCTCAACTTCAACTTTTAGACTTGTGTTTCCCACATGTGTAACTTTTCCTACCAATTCAACAATGGTTCCTGCTGGAATTGGTTTATTAAAATCTATTTTATCAGATGAAACGGTTACCATAGTTTGACGAGAAAAACGGGTTGCTGTAATAAAAGCAACTTCGTCCATCATATGCATGGCCGTACCTCCAAAAAGGGTATCGTAATGATTGGTTGTATTTGGAAAAACAGCTTTAAATATTCGAGTTTCTGATTTTGAAATTCTTTCTTCTAAATTCATTTTTAATAGTATTTGATTCTATGCAATTTATGAAATTATCAAATTTTGATAATTAATCGCACGTATTATTTTTTAATTTTTACAGATTTGACCATTTTTTTAAGAATAAAAAAGCAATCAAATTTATTTAGGCTTCACAACTTGAACAAATAACTAAATTTGTAACAAATTCTTTCGATACACTTTGACTACGCTGATAATACAAGGTTTTTACGCCAAGTTTCCAAGCTTCGATCATTAATCTATTTACTTCTTTTATTGGGACATTAGCCGGAATGTTTAAATTTAAACTTTGTGCTTGGTCTATATATTTTTGTCGGATAGAAGCTTGTAACACAATTTCGTACTGACTGATTTCTTTAAATGTTTTAAAGATGTCTTTTTCTTCTTGCGTTAACGATTCTAAATGTTGAACACTTCCGTGATTTAACATAATACTTCGCCAAGTTTCTTCGTTATCGATTCCTTTTTCTTCAAGTAACGTTTTTAGATATTTATTTTTACGCATAAAATTACCTTTTGCCAAACCAGCTTTGTAATAATTGCTGCTATAAGGTTCAATACCTGGAGAAGTTTGTCCTAGAATTGCAGACGAAGAAGTTGTTGGTGCAATTGCCATTAAAGTTGTATTTCGTAATCCATAACCTTTTAGGACTTCTGGTTCTCCGTAAATTCTAGCTAATTCTTGTGAAGCTTTTATACTTTTTTCTTGAATGTTTTTAAAAATGATATTCGTTTGCATTTTTGCTTCTAAACTTTCAAAAGCAATTTTATTTTTCTGAAGATACGAATGCCAACCCATCACACCTAATCCAAGTGCACGATGATTTTTTGCGAATGTGTTTGCCGATTTTAAATAATGATTATCCTCAGTTTTTGCAATAAACTCTTGTAAAACAGCATCTAAAAAGAAAACTGCTAATTTCACAGCTTCGGTATCTTTCCACTCGTCATACAATTCCAAGTTCATTGACGATAAACAACAAATAAATGATTCGTTTGCAGAGGATGGTAAAGCAATTTCTGAACACAAATTACTAGAGTAAATTTGCATTTCTTTATCTTTATAAACTTGAGGTTTATTTCGATTAATATTATCGGTAAAGAAAATATAAGGCAAACCTTTTTGTTGACGACTTTCTAAAACTTTAGCCCAAATTTCTCGTTTATCTCTGTCTCCGTCAATCATATCCTGCATCCAATAATCGGGTACGCAAATACCGGTAAACAAATTTTGAATTGGACTACCGATGTTTTTAATTTCTAAAAACTCTTTAATATCATCGTGGTCAATATCTAAATATGCAGCAAATGCACCACGACGTACACCACCTTGCGAAATGGTATCCATTGCGGTGTCAAAAAGCTTCATAAAACTAACAGCACCACTACTTTTTCCGTTATCTGTTACAGCGCTTCCACGTTCACGTAATTCGCCAAAATACCCCGAAGTTCCACCACCAATTTTAGTTTGCATGATAACTTCGCCTAATTTATGCGTAATACTTTCGATATTATCTGGTACATAGACATTAAAACACGAAATAGGTAATCCGCGTTCGGTTCCCATATTTGCCCAAATTGGAGACGATAAACTCATCCAACCTTTTTCTATCATTTCAATGAAAGCTTCGGTAAGTTCGGGTTTATATAATCTTTTTGCCGCTGCAGACGCAATTCGTTCAATTGCTTTTTGTGTGGTTTCTCCTTTTAATAAATAGCCACGATTTAATATTTGTTCGCTTTCTTCGTTAAGCCACCATAATCTTTCCATAATCATTGTTTTGTTTGAATTAAAATAAATCGTCTGCTGTGATACTTTTGTCGTGTTTGGTATAATCTACCGGACGTTTTGCAAAAAAATCGTCCAAGCTATTTGCAAATATTTCTTCTTCAAACCAAATCATCGGCTGGTAGTTTTCTTCTGAAATGAAAAACAATTTTGAAAGGTTTATTTTTTGTAAACTTTCATCGATTCTGAATTTCATAAAATTTAAAAGATTCTGTTTTGATATGGTATCTAATTCACCAAATTCAAAAATCCAATCCAAAATTTCGGCTTCGATATTGATTGAGTCCACTACAATTTCATTAATCTCTTTTATCGTTTGGTCGTCAAAATAATCAGGAAATTCTTCTCTAATCTTATTGATGATAAAAATCCCACCATTTGCATGAATTTGCTCATCAATCGAAGTCCAAGCAATAATATTACTTACGTTTTTCATTGCACCTTTGAAACGTGTAAACGATAAAATAATAGCAAATTGACTGAATAACGAAACGTTTTCAATTAAAATGGTAAAGAGAATTAACGATTTTAAATATTCTTTTTTATTGTCCGATTTTGAATTTTTTAAAGCATTTGATAAATATTGAATTCGTTTTGCAATAACCGGAATTTCAATTACTTTTTCGAATTCGTTATTATATCCTAAAACTTCAAGTAAACGAGAATAAGCTTCGGAATGACGAAATTCACATTCGGCAAACGTACTTCCTAGCCCATTGAATTCTGGTTTTGGTAGATGAAGATATAAATCGCCCCAAAAAGTTTTTACATTGACTTCTATTTGCGCAATAGCTAGTAAGCTTCTTTTAACAATTTCTTGTTCGTTTGGATTTAAATGCGAATGAAAATCTTGAATATCAGCTGTAAAATCAATTTCAGAATGCACCCAAAAAGATTTGTTGATGGCGTTGGTAAATTCTAATATCTCTGGATACTCGAAAGGTTTGTAATTGATACGTTTGGTGAAAATGCTCATTGTTTTACTTTTTAATTAAACGAATTTAAAAAGTAAATGAAGAAAGGAAATCTGTAAATTTTTGAAGTGCAGAAAACCATCAGACATTTACTTTTATGCGAAAGCAAAGTCAACATAATTGTGGAGGTCTGACTCATAAACACAAGATTTATTTACAGTTGCGCTACAGTTCGTGGATTTCACACGATTCCCCATTTGTGCTAAAATAGCAATTCAATTAAGTTTGAAACTATGTTTTAAAATTAAATATTTATGTGATGATTTACTTCAAAAAAGTAAAATCTTATTCACAATTATGTAAACAAAAAATTTTCGAAACCAAAATGTACTATTTTTATATAACTTATCGTTTATATTTGTAAGTATTAAATCGTGAATATGAAATTTTTATACAACATATTATTTCTGTTTTTATCAGTAAGTGCTTTTGCGCAAAATCAAATTTGGAAAGGATATTTTTCTTATAACGAAATTCGTGCAATTACACATTCACCTTCAAAAACTTATTTTGCAACAGACAATGCAGTTTTTGTTTGGGACGATCAAGAAGAAACATCTGAAATTTATAATTCAATTAATGGATTTAAAGCTTTTGATATTTCTGCAATTGCTTATAGCCCTAATTTTAATAAAATTTTAATTGGAAATACCAACGGACAAATTGCGATTATCGATGAAGTTTCTGGGAATGTTTTGTATTTAAATGACATTGTAAACAAAAATTCAATCGCTGATAACTTAAAGAGAATTAACGACATCTATATTCATGAAAATTTTGCATATGTAGCTACAGATTACGGAATAAGTGCTATTCGCTTGAATGATAATAATTTTGGAGACTCTTATTATATTGGAGATGCAGGAGAATATACTCAAGTTTTACAAATAACAAGTGTTAATAATTTTCTTTATGCAATTACTTCAGATTTTGGTTTGAAGCGCATTTCGCTTTCTAACCCAAATATGATTGATTTCATGCAATGGCAAGTTTACGATGTTTCAAAATGGTTGAGTATTGCAAATTTAGATGGTTCATTGGTTGGAGTAAAAGATGATTTAACTCTGAATCGTTTTGAAAACGATTTACCAATTGCTGTCGGAACGGTGTACGGCGGATTTTATAAAATTACAGCTTTCAATAAAGAGTTAACTGTTGTTACGCACGAATCGGTTAGATTATATAATCAAAACTTATCATTTCAATTTGAATATCTTTTCAATAATAATACAGGAAGATTTAATTGCGCTTTAGTTAAAAATGGGACGTTCTATTTGGGAACAAAGCAAGATGGCGCCATGGTTATTGACCGATCATCTAATTCAGAAAGAAATATTTCTCCATCTGGACCTCATTCAAACAGAACTTATAAATTGTTTTTTGATAACAATGATTTCTATGTTATTTTCGGTGGAATGACTTCTGATTATGTGCCTGTCTATACAACCTTAGGAATAAGTAAATACAACACAAGATCAGGTTGGAATTATTTGAAGCCGTCAAATTTAAATAATGTACGTGCAACAAATAACCTTTCTTTAAATCCTAGAAAAAAAGGACATATGTTTTTAAGTTCATTTTTAGAGGGCATGGTTGATATAACTGTGAATTCTGAAAATTTCTCTCAAAGTACTTCTGTTTTATATGATTATACAAACTCACCTTTGAGTTCGGTTCCTGATGGTAGTTTAAATACAACTCGTGTAAGTGGGCCTACTTTTGACAGAAATGGAACAGGTTGGATTACAAATAGTTGGTCAAATGCTCCGTTGAAATCGTTTGACTTAGATGGAAATTGGAGGTCATATTCTTTCTCGCAACATTTCAATGATTCTGGAAACAATGGACAGGAAAAAGAAAAATTTGGTGTTCCTGTAATTGATAAAAATAACACAAAATGGTTAGCAACTAACAACAATGGAATTATTGCATTTAACGAAACTCGAAACAACAAAAGTTTACAGCTAACTTTAGGAACTGGAAATTTACCATCAAGACATGTTAATACTATAGCTATTGATAATAACAATCAATTATGGATTGGTACTTTATACGGTTTACGCGTACTTTCTTCGATTGATCAATTTATAAACTCTAATGAATTACGAACCAATTCCATTATAATTCTTCAAGAAGGAGTTGCTGAGGAATTGTTTTATCAGCAGCAAGTCTTGAAAATTACTGTTGATGGAGCGAATAACAAATGGGTTTCGGTTTCAGGTGGAGGTGTTTTCTTGGTTTCTCCAAACGGTCAAGAAACACTTTATAAATTTGATATGCAAAATTCACCTTTACCAAGTAATGACGTTATTGATATTACAATTAATGGTAAAACGGGTGAAGTTTTCTTTGTGACTTCAAAAGGAATTGTTTCGTTTTTAAATTTTGCTACTGAAGCGAGTGAAAAACTTGATAACGTTAAAGTGTTTCCAAATCCAGTTCGTCCTGAATACACCGGAGAGGTAAAAATTGCTGGTTTGGTGGACGAATCAAATGTTAAGATAACGGATGTGGCAGGAAATTTGGTTTTCGAAAAAAAATCTGAAGGTGGAACTGTACTTTGGGATACGTATAATTTTGCTGGAAATAAAGTAGTTTCAGGTGTTTATATGATTTTTATCGCTGCTCCAGATGGTGGAGATACCATCGTTAAAAAGGTAATGATTGTAAGATAATGCTTGTTAAAACAAAAGCGGTTGTTTTTAGTGCTATTCGGTATCAAGAAAAAAGCTTAATTGTAAAATGTTTGACAGAAGAAGCTGGGCTTAAAACTTACTTTATTCGGAATGCATTTTCGAAAGCTAAAAACGCTCAGAATCGTGTGTATTTTCAGCCGTTAACTTTATTAGAAATCGAAGCAGATCATAAAAACAAATCGAGTTTAGAATACATTAAATCGGTAAGTTTAGCACAACCGTATCATTCGTTAAATATTGATTATGTAAAAAATGTCATCGCGATTTTCTTGGCCGAATTTCTTTCGAATGCTGTTAAAGAAGAAGAACCCAATAAGCCATTATATACATTCATCGAAACAGCATTTTTATGGTTTGACAATCATGAAGGAACCGCCAATTTTCATTTGTATTTTATATTAGAATTAACCAAATATTTAGGTTTTTATTTCGATGACTCAGATGAAACGTCCTTTTATTTCAATGCGCGTGAAGGTATTTTTGTAAACCAATTTAACCCGGATTGTTTTAACGAAGAAGAAACTATTTTGTGGCGCAAATTAATGCAATTTAATTTAACCGATAACGAAAAATATTTTAGCGGAAACGAAAGACGAAATTTACTACGTTTATTAGTTACTTATTATCAAAAACACATTGTAAACTTTAAAGAACCAAACGCCTTAAATGTGTTGATTGAGGTTTTTAGTTAGAAAATTTTAAGAACTACCAAAAGGTGGTTCTTTTTGTTTTTAACCAAAAAACCTAAAACTAACCACCTTTTTTCTGAAATTTATTTTGTTTTAGAAAAATTACCTAAAAGCATTAAAAAATACATTATATTCATTTTTTAAGTTAATTTATTTTAAAATAACAACAAAAATACTTGTTTTGTGTTATTATTATTATTATTATTATTATTATTATTGTGTTATAAGTTTTAGAAAAGTTCTAAAACGTTTTTAACTAATTACTTATAATATTATGAAAAAAATTATGTTTAGCGCATTAGCTTGCGTAGCTTTTGCTTTTAGCGGTTTCGCTTCGAATGAAGTTGTTGAAGGAAACGAATCTGTTTCTGATTTTAATTTAGAAACTGAAATAAACGAAAGTGATTTTAATATCGAAGGAACTAAACCTTGTGAGTATTATATTTCAATAACGAGTCCAGAAGGTGTAATTATTGATTTTAAAATGTATTTTAGTGATTTAAAACCTGGACCTTGTAGTGAAAGTTTTAAAACCGAATTTGAACATATAAAGAGACTTTATCCAACGATGATTGTTGAAGGAGGAATTACTTCGTTTTAATTTAAAATCAAATTATCTATTATATTGAAAACCAAATCACTAAGAATGATTTGTTATGCAAATTTGTTTTTTAGTGATTTGTGTGTTTTTAAAAGAAATGTTAGTGAAAATAATCGGTGTAGTACAAACGCAATAATAAATTATTATATTTTTCCTTAAAACCATAATGATATGAATAAGAGTTTTTATTTGTTAATTTTTTGTATTTTCAGTAGTTTTATATCATTTGCTCAATTTCAAGGCCTTTTTGTAACTTACAAAGAAGTTTTTGATACAGATAGACCAATTCAACGTTTAGCCTATTTACATACAACTCCTAATTTTTCTGTATTTGAAGAAGACTATAAATCAACAATAAGAGCAGAACAAAAGCTTGTTATAATTCCAAATGAAGATAATGTTAAATCAGAGCCATTGGTTATTGAGAATAATATTGTAACAACAAATTTAAATAATAAAAAGATAGAAACCTTTGATTATTTGTATTTCGAAAATAAATCAAAAATTGTAGATACATTAAATTTAAATTGGGAGTTAATAAATGAAAAACAAATCATAGATAAAATTGAATGCTATAAAGCAATTGTTAATTTTAGAGGTCGAAAATGGATTGCTTGGTATGCACCATCTATTCCGTATTCTTCAGGACCTTATAAATTTCATGGTTTACCAGGTTTAATAATAAAATTATATGATGAATCAAATAAGTATAATTATGTTGTCGAGAAAATTGAATTTTTAAAAGAAGAAATTTTTACCAAAAAAATAGCTGAAGTAGAAAGTATTCCATTCAATCAACAGCAAACTTTAAAAGATTTTATGTTAAAAAGAGAGCAAATTTTAGAAAATGGTTTTAATACTGCAAATAAAGACAGAGGAACTATTATGATACGTCAAAAAATGCCAAGAAAAGGTATCGAAATAGAGTTTGAATGGGAAGAATAATTTTTTTAACCTCAAAACCCAAAATAAACCACTTTTTTTCTGAAATTTATTTTGTTTTAGAAAAATTACCTAAAAGTATTAAGAAAATACATTATATTTATTTTTTTTAAGTTAATTTAGGTTAAATTATTTACAAAAACACTTGTTTTGTATTATTATTATTGTATTATAAGTTTTAGAAAAGTTCTAAAACATTTTAACTAATTACTTATAATATTATGAAAAAAATGATGTTTAGTGCATTAGCTTGCGTAGCTTTTGCTTTTAGCGGTTTCGCTTCGAATGAAGTGCAAGATGTTAATCATTTAGAAATTGATAAATTTCAATCTATTGAACATGATGATGAAATTGACCCTGTTTACAAAGTGGTTTGTACCGTTCATGTACATTTGACTGATTGGTTTGGTAATGATTATACAATTATTGAATCTAAAACGTTTTGGTTTGTAAGTGAAATAGAAGGTAATCTAAAATGTGATGCGTTTGCTGGAGAAATGGCTAAAAAACACAATGTAAGTGGTCCACAACCAAAAGTTATTTCTCCTAGATAGTTTTAAATATTAAATTTTATATTTTGAGATTTTTTCTAATTGCAATTTTCAGTTTCTCTTTTTTCGATTGTTTGTCGCAAAATGAAGTTGTTTTATTGAGCTATAAAGTCTATTATGATTATCAAAAACCTTTGTCACGTGATGTATTTATGACGATAAGTGACATGAAAGCACTATACATTGAAAAATCAAATTCTACTATTTTTTTAGGTAAGGAGAAAGAATTTGTAATTCCTGATATTATAGAAGATGAAAGATTATTAACTGACATAAGCAACTTTGTAATTAAAGCAGAACATAAATATGAAGATAAATTTTTAGTTCAAAATTTAGCAACTAACAAACTCTTCGAAACAGTCCAAGATCCATATTTTGGAAATTTTATTTCAGAAGAAAATTTAACAGTGATAGACTGGAATTTAGAAAATGAATTTAAAACCATCAATAATGTTAAATGTCAAAAAGCAATTGGAATTTTTCGTGGATTACAATGGGAAATTTGGTTTTCAACAAAATATCCAATTCCATTTGGCCCGTGGAAACTTTTTGGAGCTCCAGGTTTAATTTTTGAAGCATCAACTGTTGATAAAAAAGTTAGCTATCTTTTAGAGGAGATTAAATCAGGTAATTTGATAATAGATGATAACTTACCAAACTACAAAAAAATGAAATTACAAGATTTAATAAAATTTATGGATGCAAGTTCCGATGTGATAAACGATTCCAGTAGAAATTATGAGAATCGAACTAAAGTAGTTGGTTACAGAAATGCATTAGAACCCAAATACGAATGGGAAGAATAATATTTATAATTTTAACCTTGTTAACAACCGTTCCTTTACTCGCACAAACCGAGTTTAAAGGAACGGTTTCTTCTATGACAAATGAAGTTTTGCCAAACGTATCGGTGATTGTAAAAAACACCGAAGACAAAATTTTGTATTTTGGTTTCACCAAACCAAACGGCGAATTTTCTATTGCTGTAAATGATTTGGGTACTTTCGTTGTTGAGGTAAATGCCTTAGGTTATGTGAAACAAACGGCTCAAATTACCATAAAAGCTAAAGACAAAAAAGTAACAAAAAACTTTGTGCTCGAAGAATCTACAGAAATGTTAGAAGATTTGGTTATCGAGATTGATAATCCCATAAAACTACGTGGCGACACCTTAGTTTACGATGCCAAAGCTTTTAGTACCGGAAGAGAAGTAGTGGTTGAAGATTTACTTAAAAACATTCCGGGAATCACTGTAGAAAAAGATGGTAAAATAAAATTTGAAGATAGAGAAATTGAAAAAGTCATGGTCGATGGCGATGATTTTTTCAATCGCGGCTATTCCATTTTAACCAAAAACATGCCATCGAAACCTTTAGATAAGGTGGAAGTTTTACGTCATTATTCCAACAACAAATTATTAAAAGGCGTTGAAAATTCAGATGCTGTTGCACTTAATCTTACCGTTCAAGACGAATATAAAAGCATTTGGTTTGGCGATTTGAGTTTGGGTTACGGCATAGTAACCGAAAACCGTTATCAAGTTTCGGGCAACTTAATGAACTTTGGTAAAAAACAGAAAAACTTTTTTACCTTTGGTTTAAACAATATTGGTTACGACAATGTTGGAAATATAGACGATATGTTTTACAATTCGTCCGATATGATGAGTATTGGATACGGACAGCAAAACCACCAACAAATGTATCTTTCGGGTGGCGGAACGATGTTAAAAGACCATCGTACACGTTTTAATAATGCCGAAATGATTTCGTTAAATACCATCTTTCCAATCAATCCTAAAATGAAATTAAAGTTAGGCGGATTTTTAGGTTACGATGAGTTGGATGCTTTTCGTAATTCGGCAAGTTTTACACAAGTAGGTGAAACCAGTTTTGAGAATATCGAAGCAGAAAAATTTAAAAGTAAACTTCAAAAAGGATATTTAAACGCTTTTTTAACGTACGATATTTCTAAAACCAAAATGCTGCAAATCGGTTCGTTATTCAGTTTCGGAAATGCAAACAATAAAAACGATTTAACCTTTAATGGTGTTTCAACCTTAGAACGTTTAGAAACTAAAAACACCTTTTTTGATGCCAAAGCTACGTTTACTACCAAGTGGAAAGACAAAAATGCAGCTTTAGTCAAAGCGCGTTTTTTAACGAATAAAATTCCACAGTTTTATAACATCAACGATTATTTAATGGGCGATTTGTTTCCGTATGATGTGCAATCGGTTCGTAACGATATTCAGAATAATAAAACCTATGGCGGAATTGAAACCGACTTGAAATTCAAACAGAAAAAAGATGATTTAATTGAAGTCAGAGTAGGTTACGAATTTTCAAATCAAGATTTGAGTACGCAATTTAAATTGTTTACTTCCGATGCAGATTTTGTTCAACCTAACGATTTTCAAACAAATATCAATTTTCAATTACACGATTTTTATGCAAAAAGCGGTTACACTTGGAAATGGAAAAAAGCACAAGTAACGGCCAACGCAGATGTGCATCAGTTGTTTAATACGTTTTCGAATTCCTTACATAAACAAACAACAAAAGGTGTATTTTTTATAAATCCGAACGTAAATGCCAAATGGGATATCAATGCAACCAATGTGTTGTCTGGATATTATTCGTATAATTTTTCGAACTTAGATATTCAGCAAGTAAATGATACGTATTTATTGCAATCATCAAGAAGTTTTTCAAAAGGTTTGGGCGAATTCAATCAGCTCGAAAATTCGAATGCCTCGTTAAATTATTCGATTCGTCATTATTTAAATCGCTTTCGTTTTTCTGTCGGAATCAATTATTCCAAACAAAACGATGCTTTAGCCAGTCGAACTTCGTTGGAGCAAAACAGCTCGCTTTCTGAAAGTTTTTTTATTAAAGGTGGTGATAATTATGGTTTAAATGCCGAAGCGAATTTTTATTTACGAAAATTAAAAAGCAATTTAAATCTTAAATTTAATGCTAATAGAGGAGTTTCTTTCAATGCCATTAACGGAAGCGATTTGCGTAAAAATATTTACGAGTCTTTACGTTATAATGTAGCTTGGCGAACCAATTTTAAATCGGCTTTTAATTTTTACTTAGGAACCGAATGGACCGAGAGTAAAGTACAATCGCCAGGTTTTGAAAACACCAATTTAAACGGATTTAGTTTCTTAGATTTGTTTTATAAACTTAACGAACGTTTAGATGTTAAGGCGGTTACCGAACATTATTATTTTGGGAACTTAGAAAAAAATCAACGCGATTATTTTTTCTTGGATTTTGAAGCGACTTATAAATTAAAAGGCGATAAATACACCATTGGTTTAAAAGCAAATAATTTGTTCAATACCGAAAAATTTACCACGTTTAACGCATCAGATGTCGGATATTCGACCACATCTTACCGATTGTTACCTCGATATGTTTTAGGAAGTTTTAAGTTTAGATTCTAGTAATAAGAAACTAGATTTGAGCAATAAGAAGTTAGAATTGAATGATTAGAAATTAGATTTAAGCAATAAGAAGTTAGATTTGAACGATTAGAAGTTTAAAACAAACATTGACTTTGACTTTTGACTTTACGACTTAATTTGTGTTAGGGATTGCAGTGAAAATCCTTTTTAAGTTGCTAAAGCGTAGCGCATGCAACATAAAAAGATTGAAACGGAAAGCCCGCCCGAAGGGAACGCCCGAAGGGAACGCCCGAATAAAAAGCCTTGGTTGAAATCGAACAAACTATAAACCTTAGATATTATAGATATAGAAAGTGATAATCTTTTGAAGATTGTCGCTTTTTTTTGTAAGTTGATTTCTAAATATATACATCAGTTTCATAGAAATTGCGTAAATTCGCGACATCGATTACAAAAAATATAAAATGAGCACTAAATTCACAGAATATAAAGGACTTGATTTGCCAAATATCGCATCAGAAATGTTACAATATTGGAAAGATCAAGCTATTTTCGACAAAAGTATAACGTCGAGAGAAGGGAATCAACCTTACGTGTTTTTTGAAGGACCTCCTTCAGCAAATGGTCAACCTGGAATTCACCACGTGATGGCGCGTGCCATTAAAGATATTTTTTGCCGATACAAAACGCAAAAAGGTTTCCAAGTGAAACGTAAAGCAGGTTGGGATACGCATGGTTTACCTGTTGAATTAGGTACCGAAAAAGAATTAGGTATTACCAAAGAAGATATCGGAACTAAAATTTCGGTTGAAGAATATAACGAAGCTTGTAAACGTACGGTTATGCGTTACACAGATTTGTGGAATGATTTAACTGAGAAAATGGGATATTGGGTAGATATGGAAGATCCGTATATTACTTATAAACCAAAATACATGGAAACGGTTTGGTGGCTGTTAAAACAAATTTACAACAAAGATTTGTTGTACAAAGGTTATACAATCCAACCATATTCACCAAAAGCAGGAACAGGTTTATCTTCACACGAAGTAAATCAACCAGGTTCTTACCGTGATGTTACCGATACAACAATCGTAGCTCAGTTTAAAACTATCGAAAGTTCGTTACCAGATTTCTTACAAGGTTACGGAGCTATTGATATTTTAGCTTGGACAACTACACCTTGGACGTTGCCATCGAACACTGCCTTAACAGTTGGTCCAAAAATCGATTATGTTTTAGTTAAAACATTCAATCAATATACGTTTGAACCTATTACGGTTATTTTAGGAAAACCATTAGTTGCTAAGCAATTTGCTGGTAAATTCTTTGCGGTTGAAGATGAAGCTGAATTAGCTAACTTCAACTCAGGTGATAAGAAAATTCCTTATTTCATTGTTAAAGATTTTAAAGGTGCTGATTTAGTAGGAATTCGTTACGAACAATTATTACCTTACACATTACCATATCAAAATCCAGAGAATGCATTCCGCGTTATTTCTGGTGATTTCGTTACTACAGAAGATGGAACTGGAATTGTACATACAGCGCCAACTTTTGGTGCCGATGATGCTAAGGTTGCCAAAGAAGCAACTCCAGAAGTTCCGCCAATGTTGGTGTTAGACGAAAACGGAAATGCAGTTCCTTTAGTTGATTTACAAGGTCGATTTGTAGCTCAAATGGGCGATATGGCTGGTAAATATGTTAAGAATGAATATTACAATGAAGGTGAAGCTCCAGAGAAATCGGTTGATGTTGAAATTGCAATCATGCTTAAAGAGCAAAACAAGGCTTTCAAAGTTGAAAAATACGTGCACAGTTACCCACATTGTTGGAGAACAGATAAACCAATTTTATACTATCCGTTAGATTCTTGGTTTATTAAAGTAACTGAAGTTAAAGATCAAATGTTCGAATTGAACAACGATATCAACTGGAAACCAAAAGCAACAGGAGAAGGTCGTTTTGGAAACTGGTTAAAAAATGCCAACGATTGGAATTTATCTCGTTCTCGTTATTGGGGAATTCCGTTACCAATTTGGAGAACCGAAGACGGAACCGAAGAAATTTTAATTGGTTCTGTTGAAGAATTAGTTGCGGAAATCGCTAAAGCGAAAGCTGCAGGAATTGATAATGGCACTGCCTTTGAAGGTTTTGTTGTTGGAGATATGTCTGAGGCAAACTACGATAAAATCGACTTACATAAAAATGTAGTAGATAACATTACATTAGTTTCTGCTTCTGGAAAAGCGATGAAACGTGAAGCTGATTTAATTGATGTTTGGTTCGATTCTGGTGCGATGCCTTATGCACAATGGCATTATCCATTCGAAAACAAAGAAATGATCGATGAGAATAAATCATTCCCAGCAGATTTTATTGCAGAAGGAGTAGATCAAACACGTGGTTGGTTCTATACTTTACATGCAATCGGAACATTGGTTTTTGGTAAAAACGCATATAAAAACGTAGTTTCTAATGGATTGGTTTTAGATAAAAACGGACAAAAAATGTCTAAACGTTTAGGTAATGCTGTTGACCCGTTTACAACTTTAGCTGAACACGGGCCAGATGCTACGCGTTGGTACATGATTTCAAACGCAAATCCGTGGGATAACTTAAAATTCGATTTAGAAGGAATTACAGAAGTTCGTAGAAAATTCTTCGGAACTTTATATAATACATATTCGTTCTTTGCGTTATATGCAAACATAGATGGATTTACTTACAGCGAAGCTGAGGTTCCGTTAGATGAACGTCCGGAAATTGACCGTTGGATTTTGTCTGAATTAAACTCGTTAATCAAAAATGTTGATGAAGCTTATGCAGATTACGAACCAACACGCGCAGCTCGTATGATTTCTGATTTCGTACAAGAAAACTTGTCAAACTGGTACGTACGTTTATGTCGTCGTCGTTTCTGGAAAGGTGATTACGCACAAGATAAAATTGCAGCTTACCAAACATTATATACGTGTTTAATTACAGTTGCTAAATTATCTGCACCAATTGCACCTTTCTTTATGGATAAGTTGTACAAAGATTTATCTGCTGTAACAAACAAAGACCGTTTTGAATCGGTACATTTAGCTGATTTCCCGAAATATAATAACAAAATTGTTAATAAGTCGTTAGAAAGTAAAATGGAGAAAGCGCAAATCGTATCATCTTTAGTGTTATCATTGCGTAAGAAAGAAATGATTAAAGTACGTCAGCCGTTACAAAAAATTATGATTCCTGTTTTAGACGAAAATCAAAAAGCAGAAATTGAAGCAGTTGCAGATTTAATCATGGCTGAGGTAAATGTTAAGGAAATAGAATTACTTGATGATGCTTCTGGAGTTTTGGTAAAACAAATCAAACCAAACTTTAAAGCATTAGGTCCACGTTTCGGAAAAGATATGGGGAACATCGCTAAAGAAATTCAAAATTTAAATCAAGAGCAAATCAATGCAATTGATAAAGATGGAGAAATTTCGATTGTAGTTTCAGGTAACGAAGTAGTTTTAACAACAACCGATGTTGAAATTTCTTCTCAGGATATTCCTGGTTGGTTGGTTGCTAATGCAAATGGAGTTACAGTTGCTTTAGATATAACAATTTCTGATGAATTAAGAAAAGAAGGAATTGCACGTGAATTAATTAATAGAATTCAAAATATTAGAAAAGATTCGGGATTTGAAGTTACGGACAAAGTGAAAATTAAAATCTTATCACAAGCTGTAATTGAAGAAGCTGTCAAAGCGAATTTAGAATACATTAAATCAGAAACATTAACTGATGATTTACAATTTGTTGATGTTATAGAAAATGGTATGGAAATTGAGTTTGATGAGCTTAAGACCCAAATTTCAATAACTAAATAATATGAAATGTTATGGAACAAGAAAATTTACAAATACGTTATTCGGATGCTGATTTAGCTGATTTCAAGCAAATCATTTTAAAGAAAATTGAAAAAGCACAAGCTGATTTGGAATTGATAAAAAGTGCTTACATGAACGATTTGAACAATGGCACAGACGATACATCTCCTACATTCAAAGCTTTTGAAGAAGGAAGTGAAACCATGTCTAAAGAAGCAAATTCTGCATTGGCAATCAGACAAGAGAAATTTATTCGCGATTTAAAAAACGCTTTAATTCGTATTGAAAATAAAACGTACGGCGTTTGTCGTGTAACTGGTAAACTGATTGAAAAAGAACGATTGAAAGTGGTGCCGCACGCAACCATGAGTATGGAAGCAAAAATGCAACAACGTTAATTTTTCTTCTTAAAATAATACTAAAACGCTCTTCGGGGCGTTTTTTTACATTATAAAATAGCCTATATTTGTCAATCAAAATAAAAAAAATGTCTTTAAAAAAATCCTTACTATTTGTACTACTAATACTTTTAATTGACCAAGTATCCAAAATATATATCAAAACAAATTTTCTATTAGACTACGAAGTACCCGTTTTCGAATGGTTTCGAATTCACTTTATAGAGAATGACGGAATGGCTTGGGGCGTTGAGCTTCCTGGAAATTACGGAAAACTATTTTTAACACTATTCAGAATTTTAGCCGTTGGTGGAATTTTTTGGTGGTTAAAAGATTCCATTAAAAAGGATGCTTCAAAAATTTTAATTTTCTCAATATCTCTTATTTTAGCCGGAGCTTTAGGAAACATCATTGATTGTGTTTTTTATGGAGTTATTTTTAGCGAAAGCACACAAACTCAAGTAGCAACAGCATTTTCAGACCAACCTTATGGAACTTGGTTTCATGGCGAAGTAGTAGATATGTTTTATTTTCCGATTTGGAAAGGTTATTTACCAGAATGGTTGCCGATTTGGGGTGGAAAATATTTCACTTTCTTTAATGCTATTTTTAACGTTGCAGATGCTGCAATTTCTGTCGGAGTAGCTTTGTTAATCATTTTTAATAAACGAATTTTTAAAGAACAATAACAATTAAGAAGTCCTTATTAACGAGGACTTTTTTTATTTGAAGAAAAAACAATGAATCCATTTAATAAGTTACCATTTTTAGACAAACTAGCAGCTATTTTAATTTTTATTAGTCTAGCATTTTGGAGTTTTTCTAAAGTGCCACAAATTGCAGGTTTATCACTTTTTACTTTGATTTATGAAGTAAGCTGGTTATATATGATTGTTATAACTTTAATTACCACATTTTACTTTTTATATCAATGGATAAACTTGAATTTAAGAATTAAAAATGTATATTTCTACGGATTTGTAATTGGCGTTTTAACTTTGGTAATTATGCGATTTGTTTAAACGAGAAGCTTCTTCAGTCTTCTTTTTTAAAAAATTATTAGTTTTAATTCCATAAAGATGAATTAAAATAAATGATAAATACTTTTTTTATCCTTGATAAGTAGCGTAATTTTGAAAGAAAAATGTTTTTTAAAAATATAAACGCTACCATTTCTCGCGATTATTTCTTAGCAGCCACCATGTTGTTATTAATGGGAACCTTTTCAATTATCACACATGATATTGAAATTATTTTACCCGAATTAGGCGCGTTATGCGTTGGATGTTTTATATATAAAAAATCTTCATGGATTTCTAATCCAAGAGCATTATTCATTCTGCCAAGTGTAACAGCTTTTTTAGGATTTGGAATTAACATACTTTCGATTAAACTAGAATTTAAAATAGCGCTTGTATTATTACTTATTTTTTTACTTTTTTATTTTAGTAAAAATGTTTTAGCGCCTGCAATTGCAACTGGTTTATTACCAATTATCACAAATTGTCATTCAGTATATTTTTTAATATCAACGGTAGTTTTTACACTTTTGTTATCTATTATTGTTCAAATCAAATACAAAACACAAGATAAAATTTCGAATGAAATGATTTCGTTCAGAACTTTCTTTGCGTACTTTTCAATAATTGTAATTTGGCTATCGTTTTGTTACTACAACAATTACACCTTTATGTTGGCAATTCCACCAGTAATTGTAGTTGGATTAGAAATGATTAGTTTAGCCGAAATCAAATTAAAACCGATTTTGATTAAAACCTTTTTGTTGGTTTGTTCTGCAATTATAGGAGGTTTTCTAACTTTATACATTTCAAATTTATTGCTATTACTACTTGTTGATTTTGTAGTAATCTCATTTTTTTTAGCAGTATTCAAACAAAAAATGGCTCCTGCTTATGCAATTGCAATGTTGCCTATTTTATTAATAAACAAAAATCCTCTAAGCTTTGGTTTGTATGTTCTAATTATTTGTTCTGCTATTTTTGGAGGTGCTTTTATTTCGAAATATATATTCAATAAATATTTTGCAAAACATATTTAATCAAAAAAAAGAAAGCAGTTAAAGCTTTCTTTTTTGATTATTTCTTAATGCTATCGTGAGCGTGAGTTTCATTTCCATTGTTCCATTCAACTAAAATATCAGTGGCAACTGCTGCGCCACTTCCGGCTGCAATGCTTAATTGACTGCGCCATCCTGCTAAAGTTCCAGCTACATAAATATGCTCTGTAACTTTATGGTCAATGTTAGCAAGTTGAATTCTGTTTTTTGAAGCTATTGATTTCTGATGCGGAATTACATATTGCATCAAGCCTTCAATATTAAAAGCGTTACTTGAATTTGTTGCAACTACAATCATTTTAGTGTGATAACTATTTTTGTTTGTGGTTACCAAAAACAAATGGTTTTGCTTTTCTACTGAAATTACTTTTTCGTTTAAAATTTGATTGATTTGTGGGTAAGTTCTATTTAAATCTTCAAGAGAAGTTTCTAGTAATTCACTTCCAAGAGTTCCTGGTGCAATTCCGTAAGCGTTGTTAAACAAAGCATCTTGTAGCATCGAACCCTTTTGATGTGCAATAAGTCCAATTTTTTTGTCAGCTACAAATTCTTTTTTTTGTGCAGAACCTAAAATTAAAGCGCAAGAAACTCCTGCAACTCCACCGCCAAAAATTAAAACGTCGTACGTCATTATTTAGATTTTTCTTCGATTGATTTAGACATCTTGAAAATTAATAAGATGCAAACGGCACATAATAAAGCAACAATAGAAATCAAAGCAATAATGCTATCACCTTGAAAAAGATTGTTGAAATCTAATTTCATTGCATTCATAACAATTAAAACGATGATGATTGCTACAGCAATGTAAGTAATGTATTTCATTATATAAAGATTGTAAAGTTGTAATTCGAATACGAAATTACTAAATAATAAATTAGGCAAATAGCCCTTTAACATTAGAAGCAAATAATTTAACAGCAATTGCTAATAAGATTACACCAAATACTTTTCGGATAACCCCTAAACCATTGCTTCCGATTATTTTTTCAATTTTACCTGATGACTTTAAAACAATATAAACTAAGATAATATTTAAAATAATAGCAATGACAATATTTATGGTTTTAAATTCAGCTTTTAATGAAAGTATTGTTGTCATAACTCCTGCTCCGGCAATTAAAGGAAATGCTAAAGGAACAATAGATGCTGTATTTGCTTCTTCGTCTTTGTATAAGCGAATACCAAGAATCATTTCTAAAGCCAAAAAGAAAAGCACAAAAGAACCTGCAACGGCAAATGAATTTACATCAATTCCGATCAAACTTAAGATGCTTTCTCCAACAAATAAAAATGAAATCATTATTGCAGCAGCTACAATCGAAGCTTTTTCGGATTGAATTTGTCCAACTCGAGAACGTAAATCTACAATAATTGGTATAGAACCTAATATATCAATTACTGCAAATAGAATCATTCCGGCTGTAATAATTTCTTTAAAATCTATTCCCATGGCTTTTTTTGTGCAAAGTTATTAATATTTGTTTTTGATTTTACTGTTTTTAGATAAATCTACTGAATTTTTCGCATAAATTTTGTGATTTCTTGTTTCAGATTTTAAACTCGTCTATAAAGTTTATACCTTTGCAAATTAATTTTATAGCTAGAAAATATGTTTCAAGTAGGGAAAGCAATTGTTTCTGAAGATGTTTTAGAGAAAGAATTTGTCTGTAATTTATCGGCTTGTAAAGGACAATGTTGTATTGATGGAGATGCTGGTGCGCCTTTAGACAAGGAAGAAACAGTTATTTTAGATCAAATCTATGATAAAATAAAACCTTATTTGCGACCTGAAGGAATTGAAGCGATTGAAAATCAAGGAAAGTGGGTGGTAGGAGAAGATGGTGATTTGGAAACTACTTTGATTGAAGGTAAGGAGTGTGCTTATGTTATTTTTGACGGAGCTACAGCGCTTTGTGCAATTGAACAAGCTTATAATGAAGGATTAGTTGAATGGAAAAAACCAATTTCGTGTCATCTTTATCCGATTCGTATCAAAGAATATTCATCGTTTTCGGCTGTTAATTATAACAAATGGCACATTTGCGATGACGCTTGTACTTTAGGAAAAGAATTAGAAGTTCCTGTTTATAAATTTTTGAAAGAACCCTTGATTCGTAAATATGGACAATCTTGGTATGCAGAGTTAGAATTGGTTGCAACAGAATGGAATAAACAAAATCATTTTAAGAAAAGAAGTTGATTTTTGTAATCAATAACGGCAAAACCTTTTTCTAAAATATCTGCTCCAATAATTCCGTGAACGGTTTTAGCTTTATAATCAGTTAAAGCAGTATTTACATGAGAAAGGTCAAAAATAACTAAAGTGATTTCGGTTGTTTTCCAAGAACCTAATTTGATTAAATTGTTTTTTGAAACTTGAGTTTCCATACCTATTGCGCCTGCACCAGAAGCTGTTGCGGAAGAATTTTGAGCAACAATATTGAAATATTCAATTCCAGAAAAATCGATGCAAGTTGTAGAAGCTCCTGTATCTAAAATAAAATCACCGACAATGCCATTTAATGAAGCCTTGATAAGTAAATGCTTGGTGTTAGAGATTTTAAATTTAATTTTTTTATATTTTTCTTGTTTTAGAACAGTTTCTAAATGGGTCATGATTCAATTTTAAAAGATAAAAATACAACAAACAAATGATATTTACAGATACACACACACATTTATATAGCGAAGAATTTGAAAATGATCAAGCCGAAATGATGCAACGTGCTATAGCAAATGGTGTTCAAAATTTATTTGTGCCCTCGATTGATTCTTCGTACACCAAAAAAATGTACGAATTGAAGAGCCAATATCCAAATAATGTTCATTTGATGATGGGGTTACATCCCTGTTATGTAAAACCCGAAACTTATTTGGCTGAATTGGCTTTTGTGGAACGTGAACTAGAAAATCATAAGTTTGCAGCAATTGGCGAAGTAGGGGTTGATCTGTATTGGGATAAATCTACTTTAGAAATTCAACAAGAAGCTTTTCAAAAACAAATACAATTAGCTAAGAAATATAAATTACCTATTAATATCCATTGTCGAGATGCGTTTGATGAAGTTTTTGAGGTATTAGAAAAAGAAAAAGGAGCTGATTTATTTGGGATTTTTCATTGTTTTTCAGGAAATTTAGAACAAGCTAAAAAAGCGATTTCTTACAATCTTAAACTTGGAATTGGCGGTGTTGTGACTTTTAAAAATGGAAAGGTAGATCAATTTATTAATCAAATTCCATTAGAACATATTGTTTTGGAAACAGATTCACCTTATTTGGCACCGGTACCATATCGAGGAAAAAGAAATGAAAGCGCTTATGTTGTGCTAGTTGCGGAGAAATTAGCTTCAATTTATGGATTGTCTGTAGAAGAAATTGCTGAGCAAACAAATATAAATGCACAAGTTGTTTTTGGTGTGTAAAATTTTAGTAAATTCAATAATAAATTGTTCTTTTGTGAACTTTAAAATATAATATATAAAGAGAATGTCAAAATTTGATTCAATTCGTCATTATTACGATTCAGAAGTTAAGGAAGCATTGTCTTCGATTTTAAACCATCCGATGTTTAAATCTTTGATTGCTTTTACGTTTCCTGAAAAATCTGAAGCTGAATTAAAAGAAGTTTTTGCTTCAATAAATAGTATTGACGATTTCCAAAGTAAATTCATTTATCATTCTTTACAACGCGTATTAGCTATTTCTTCTGAAGGAATTACTACTTCTGGTATTGAAAAATTAGATGCTGATGGCGCTTATTTATTCATTTCAAATCATAGAGATATCTTATTAGATACTAGTTTGCTGAATGTGTTGTTGATGGATTATGGAAAAAAATTGACGGCCTCAGCGGTAGGAGATAATCTTGTTACAAAATCGTTTATATTAGCATTAGCTAAATTGAACAGAAACTTTTTAGTTAGAAGAGGACTTTCTCCACGCGAACTTTTGATGAGTTCTAAATTAATGTCAGAATTTATTTATCATTTGTTGACAGAAGAAAAACGTTCGGTTTGGATTGCACAACGCGAAGGAAGAACCAAAGATGGAAACGATGCGACAAATCCAGGGGTTTTAAAAATGATTGGAATGGCATCTGATGAAAAAGATGTGATGGATTATTTTAAAAAACTTAAAATAGTTCCTGTTTCTATTTCTTATGAATACGACCCAACGGATAAATTAAAAATACCACAACTTTTAGCACAACTTAAAGACGAAGTTTACATTAAAGGTAAAAATGAAGATTTTGTTAATATAATGAGTGGGCTTTTAGGACAAAAAAAACACATTCATATTCATATTGGAGATGTTATTGATTCTGAAATAGATTTAATTAAACAACAATTTGATAGTTCTAATAAGCAAGTTCAGGCATTAGCCAATTTGTTAGATAAAGAAATTATTACTAATTACAAATTGTGGCCAACTAATTATATTGCTTACGATATAGTTTATAAAACAGATAAATTTTCAGATAAATATACAGAAAACGAAAAACAAGTTTTCTTAAAGCGATTAGGTTTACGTGTTGATAAAGAAAATGAACCTTTATTACAAGGTTTCTTAGCCATGTATTCAAATCCGGTTGTGAACAAAATGAAATATGCAAATGAATCATAAACCTGCAATTTTACTTATTTATACCGGTGGAACCATCGGTATGATTAAAGATTTTGAAACAGGTGCTTTAAAAGCATTTAATTTCGATCAATTGTTAGAACGTATTCCCGAGTTGCATTTGTTAGATTGTACAATCGATACGTTCTCATTTGATAATCCAATTGATTCATCAGACATGAATCCCAATCATTGGGTTACAATTGCAGAAGTTATTGAATCTAATTACAATTCATTTGATGGTTTTGTTGTTCTTCATGGATCTGATACGATGTCGTATTCAGCTTCTGCTTTGAGTTTTATGCTGGAAAATTTACAAAAACCTGTCATCTTTACAGGGTCTCAGTTACCAATTGGCGATTTACGTACAGATGCAAAAGAAAATTTAATTACTGCCATTCAGGTTGCATCGTTATGGGAAGATAATCAGCAAGTAATTAAAGAAGTTTGTTTGTATTTTGAATATAAATTATATCGCGGTAATAGAACAACTAAGATAAGTGCTGAACATTTTAGTGCTTTTACTTCTCCTAATTTGCCTCATTTAGCAGAATCTGGTGTTCACTTAAAAGTGAATGAGCGATTGTTGGATGAATTCTACGGTAAGAAAAATTTAGTGGTTCAAAAGAATATGTTCGCAAATGTTATGATTTTGAAACTTTTTCCTGGAATCTCAAAACATGTTTTGGAGGCAATTTTAAAAATTGAAAGCTTACAAGGAATTGTTTTAGAAACTTATGGTTCCGGAAATGCGCCAACCGAATGGTGGTTTATTAGTTTATTACAAGAAGCTATCTCAAACGGTCTTCATGTTGTAAACGTAACTCAATGTTCTGGTGGAAGTGTGAATATGGGACAATATGAAACCAGTACTGCGTTAAAAGAAATTGGTGTAATTTCTGGAAAAGACATAACTACTGAAGCTGCGATTACGAAACTCATGTTTTTATTAGGTAAAAAAATTACTCAAAGTGATTTTAAGAAAAATTTCGAAACACCAATCTGTGGTGAAATGGAGTAGTTTTTTTGATTAAAAATATGTTCTGCGTTTTTTGTTTTTGAATTAATAGTTTAAAATTTTCTAATTTTTAGTTTGTTTAGTCGCGATTTATCTGTAAATGTTAAATTTTCTTGTTTTTTTTAAAATTAGATTATCTTCACTCCATTAAATTTTTAATAATAACTAAAAAAACAAACCAATGAAATTACATGAAATTCAATCTTGTATTGCAGATTATCAAGAACTTATTAAAAACTGTTCAGAGTCTGATTTTAAAGCTTACTTTGAAAATGCAGATTATTGCGATTTAGTAAGTAAATCATTTACATCATTTCCAAACGACAATATAAATTTGTTTTTAGGAATCAAAGATTCAAAATTGATGGGCTTTTTAGTGAATGAAAATATCGAGTACACAGATTGGACAGAAGAAACACAAATTTTTGAATCTGAATTTAAAGCATTTACTACTGCTGGTTATAACGCATTCAAAAGCTTTTATGAAAAGAAAAAAAGACCAGATACTTCAAACGCAATAGAATGCGAAGTTGGATTTACACGTATTGAAACTTGGTCGTCAGAAAAATCGAAGTGGTTTTTAGACCATGCTGCTACAAATAAAATAGTAAAATATTTTGAAATACCTACAGAAGATTATGCAAATGGTCATGGAAATACTTTTAATTTTGGTTTGTTATCAGATAATCAAATTGATTTAATTGTTGGGAATCCTGCTGGATTATATGATATTTCAAGACCTGTTCCACCTTTTGAACCGAATTTCTAAATTAAATTTTTAGTTTTCATATTATTCTTAAATTTTGATTTAATGAAGAAAATCTTAATAATTGCATTATTGTCTGTATTTCTAAATTCTTGTGCTGCTGCTTATACAATACCTGAAGAAAGATTTTTTAGAGAACTTCCAGAAAATACAAAAGCTACTTTAAAACGTGATTCTGAAAATTGTTCAATAGTCAATCCAAAAGAATTATACTTTAAACCTTGTGCTTTTACAAAACAAAAAGATTTAAAAAAATTAGCTAAATTTATTGATGAATCTGTTAAAGTTTCAGGAGGTAACGCTTATCAAGTTAAGAGTTATAGATGGGTTGAAATTGATATGCGTGGAATGCGTCATTTTGAAGTTTATTTTGATGTCTTGAAATGTGAATAAATTTCCAAGTGTCATAAAGTCATATTTTTCTCATTTCTGACACATATTAAAGCAACGGAACGATTGTTGTTATTAAGTATTTAAATGACATAAAATTTGAATGTCATTGAATTTTATTCATTAATAAATTGGAAAAATCCAAAAAGGAAATAATATGACAATAGCAGACAATCACGCAGTTACAGTTAATTATAAATTGCATACCGTTGAAGCGAATGGTGAAAAAGTTTTTGTAGAAGAAACTACTTCAGAAAATCCATTAACTTATTTACATGGAGTTGGAATGATGATTCCTAAATTTGAACAAGAATTAGCTGGTTTAGCTGTTGGAGATAAAAAATCATTTGTGATTGCTCCTGAAGAAGCTTACGGTGAAATTGATCCTAATGCAATTGCACAATTGCCTTTAGAGATGTTTGTTGAATCAGGAATGCCACCAGTTGGTGCTATGTTGCCTTTGTCAGATAATGCAGGAAACGAATTTCGTGCTATCGTAGTTGAAGTTAATGATCAAGCTGTTGTTGCAGATTTAAATCATCCAATGGCTGGTAAAACTTTAAACTTTGATGTCGAAGTAATCGCAACTCGTCCAGCAACTGAAGAAGAATTAGATCACGGTCATGCTCACGGAATTGACGGAACGCATAGCCACTAAGAAAAATAAAAAATTATTAAAAAAAAAATCAGGATAATTACATCCTGATTTTTTTTTTAATAATTTTTTATTAAATCGACAGTGAAACTTAGTTGATAATTTATTTTTCAATTTTAATCTAAATTAATTTGAAACAACAACAAACAATTTAAATTATCAATAAGTGGTTTAATACACGTGAACTATTTAATAACAAAAAAATAATTAAAAGGCATATCGCATTGGAAATATGCCTTATTAACGTCATAAGTGTTTTTTGGTATTTTTAATTCTGTATTTTTTGGTATGACAAATATAGAACGCGAGATTTTATTTTTTCTAAGGGTTTACCCTGATTTTTGTTATTTGTTATTATTTGTTAAAACAAAAAGACCATTTAAAATTGCAAAAACAACCATGCCAATAACATTTTTGCAACCGATTTTTTCCATTATTTTAGAACGATGTGATTCAACGGTTTTTACTGTAATAAATAAGTTTTCTGCAATCTCTCTTGTTGACATTTCTTTACAGATACAAGTCAAAACTTCGTTTTCTCGTTCAGAAAGTGAAATGTTGCTCCAAGGATTTTGACTTTTTGATTTACTGTTATAATATTCTTTAATCAAAAGCTGGTTTTCTTCATTCATAAAAACTTTATGATGATAAACCTGTTCAATCGCCTCAAATAATTCCTTTTTATCTGTGTATTTAGGAAGAAACGCAGAAATGCTATATCGAATCATATAGCCATACATGGATGAGTTGAATAATGACGAAAGTACAATAACACGTAAATCAATTTCATTTTGATTTATAATATCTAAAACTTCTAAACCTGTTAAAGGTTTCATGTTTAAATCAACTAGAGCTACGTCAGGTAATTCTTGAGTAGTTTTTAAATATTCTATAAAATCAATCGGATTACTCGCTTTAAATACAACTTTAAAATTAGGATTATTCCCAATCAAAGAAGCTAAGCCTTCCACAAAAAGACAGTCGTCATCTAATAAGGCTACATTTATGTTTTTTTTCATAGAACTATGATTAGTTGCGTTCCTTTGTTTAAACTTGATTTTAATTTGTATGTTGCATCGATGCTGCTTAATCGTGTTTCGATACCTGTTAATCCTATTCCTTTTTGTATTTCGTTTATATTAAATCCAATACCGTTGTCACTGACAACTACAAAAATTCGATTTTTAAATGTTCTGAAATGAATATTAAAAATAGTTGCTTTACTGTATTTAAGTGTATTTGTTAAAGATTCTTGGATTACTCTATAAAGTTGAATTTCTGTTAGTTTATCTTTGAATTTAATTTCAGTGCGATTCAGTAAATCAATTTTGAAATTACTTGTTCTATATTTTAGAGAAAGATCTTGTAGTGTGAAAATAATTCCAATATTTTCAATTTCAACAGGAAATAAATAGTGAGAAATGTCTCTGTTTTTATCAATGATTTTTCTAATATCATCTTTAATTTGTTTGATTGAATTACTTTCGTTGTCAGTCAAATTGTTTAAATTCAGAACAACAAGATTTAATTTATTACTAATTTGATCATGTAATTCAGAGGCGATTTCTTTTCGTTCTTGGTCCTGAATTTCGATAATTGCGTTTTTTAAATTTTGTTCATTTTTTATTTTTTCGTCAAAAAGAGCTTGTTTTTTCTCCACAGCTTTTTTATAACTAACTTTTATTAAGGTAATAATAAAAAACAATAAAACTAAAAAGATAATTAAAATGATAAAAAGCCAAGTAATTACACTTTCTGGAGTCTTCCAAATTTCCATATTTGATAAATTATAATACTAAAAAATACACTAATATTTAAAACATTTACAATCCAAACGACATATACTCGTATATCTTTGTAATTTATTAAAATATTTAAAGGTAAAAACAACAACGAGTTGATAACTAAATAAGAGAGTAGGGCGTACAATATTTTGTTTGATGGTTCAAATTGATCTTGTTTTAATTTTTCTACTATAATAACAAGCGATGTTACTAATAAAAAAATAGAATTTATCGACCTAGAATAGGCTTGAAACATATCAAAATTTGTATAATCAATGTTTATAATTTCATAAATATTAAATAAAATTAAAAGCGAAAATATAAAATCAAAATATTTACTATATGGATTTTTGTAAGTTTTCAAAAAAATATAAATCAAAATCAATTCAGCAATCGCATAAGTATTTAGAAAAATTAAATTGCTACCGAAAATTTTTGCTGAAGCATAGCTTAAAATCTCGCTAAGAAGCGAATACATCAATAAAAAGGTTAGTGTCTTAAAACCTGAATTTAATTTTTTAAAATAATACAAACCAACAATTATTCCAACAAAAGTTATTATGGGTAATAATAAATAGAAGTTGTTTAGAAATACAAAATATTTTGACATTAAATTGAAAATTAATACTTTTTGTTATGTTAAAATTAGTTTTTTGTTTTAATAAAATTGTTTTTGTTCTTAAAAGTGTAAAATTACATAGATTTTTGTTTACTTTATAGATAAATCATCTGTAATTATATATTTTAGTTAATGATTTATTTAAAGCTATCTTTGTGTAAAATACGCACGAATCATGGAAATATCAAAAGATCCATTACACGGAAAAAAATTAATCGATATTTTAGAAGAATTGGTTGAATATTATAAGGGTTTCGAAGGTTTAGGTAATCAAATTCGAATTCGATGCTTTACGCATGATCCAACTATAAATTCTTCATTGAAATTTCTTCGAAAAACGCCGTGGGCTAGAGAAAAAGTAGAGCTTCTCTATTTGTATGTTTTACGTCAAAAGGCTAAACAAAATAAGAATAATGAGTGAAATAAATTCGTTTTACTCCTCAAACTCTCCTGAAACATAAAACCATTTATCTCCCATTTTCTGAAAAACAGAAAGCTCTTGTTGTACTTGTTCGTTTCCATCTTCATCGATATAGAATGCTTTAAATGCTACTCTATTCAAAGAAGGTGTTGCAACAATCTCTAATTTTTGCCATTGATTTATTTCTCCCCATTCTTGTAAATCTGCCTTATTATGAAATTTTCGTTTTGCAGGAAGTGTAGTATTTATTAAGTATTCTCCATTCGGAATTGCAAACGCACTATATCTTGAACGCATTAAAGCTTCAGCTGTTGGTGCATTTTTTTCTTTTGTGTGATAAGGTTTGCAACAATCTTCATAATTGTTTCCTGAACAGCATGGACATTTCATTTTTGTTTTTTTAATTAGTTGCAAAAATAAGACATTATATTCAGAGAATTATTGAATTGTCTAAGTTGATTGATGATTCTATTTTCTAATTAAATAATCGATAAAAAATTAATAGTATTTGTTAAAATCGATTCGTATTTTAGTATTCAAAATTAGTATTGTCAACCAACTAAAAACTTTTATAAAATGATTCCAAGAGAACAAGTAGATTCCTTTTTGTCAAAGCAATCAAAAATTAATGTCAGTAAATCAGATTTAGAAAATTATACTGAGCCTTATAAAAATTTAGGTCTGATTATTATCAACAAGCGCAAATCAGAAAAACAATCTTCAGTTGAACTTTTCAAAGAACAATTCGGCGAAGATTCAAACATAAATCCGTGGGAAACTAATGAAGGTCAGAAATTAGCTTTGTTACTTTTCGGAGAAATTCGAGCACCCTACATTTCTGATATTTGGAATTCTTTAAACCAGCTTCCTTTTCAATCTGGATATTACAAAAGACCTTTCCGTTTGCCAGTTTCAGATGCACATATTTCAATAAAACTTCAAGAGTTGTCAGAGTTTTATAGTTTCGGAAATTCAGGAATTGCAAAATTAAGCATCAATGAACAAATTCAATATTCAAGTTATTATCCGTATCAAGAATTCGGTTTGTTTTTGGCGGCTGTTTTAGAAAAACATCAAGATGAATTTTATCCTTTATTAGAAGAAATCATTTTAGGTGAAGATGAAATTGGTGGTGTTTCTAGAGAAATTATCAAAGGATTATTGATTTCAGAAAATCCAGTGAATCATCTTTTGGTCGAAAAATTATTAATTGCCGCACAATTACAAGAAGGTTTAAGACAAACAATTCTTGAAACATTAGATTTTACTTCGGTTGTTGCGCTTAAACGTTTCATTAAAATTATTTTAGATAATAATTTAGCACGTTTTAGCAGTGTGGTTCGTGCGATTGATACTTGGTTTGGTTTTGGATGGGAAGCACCGAAAACAGCAACGGTTAAGCGGATTTTAGAATTGGCGGATTTGTATTTAAACGACCAAACGCAAATTGAAAATGCTTTAAAAAGTAAAGATAATTTAGAAGTTTATATCGCACTTTGGTCAAAAGGAATTTACCATGTTGACGAGGCAAACAAGTTGGCCTTTGATTTATTTTTTGACGAAAAAACTGATAAAATTAAACGATTAGTTTGTATGTTTTTTGTGTCAGAAACAAGAAGAACACGAACAGAAATTGTAGAATTTGCCGAAAAACATTTAGGTGAAGATATTGAAATCGATTATTGGATGTTACGAAATTTCCCTGATTTTGAACTTTCAGATTCATTATTTGAAAAAATGAAATCTTGTGCAAACTCGCTTCCTAACGACGGAAAAACTTTTGAAGATCGCGGTTTTTCTTGGGTGAAATACACGGTTAAACCAAGCTTTTTTTACGAGAAAATTTTAGATTACGCCAACGAAAAACAATTAATTGAACTTTCTCAGGATTTGAGTAAAATTTCATCTGATGTTCGCGAAAAATTCATGCGCAAAATTTTCCCAAATCATTATACATATAGTTGGTACTATGGTAATTCAAATAAAGATAAAACGGCTAAAGTTGAACTTGAAGAAAATTCTTGGAAACGAAATATGGCACGTCAAGCTATTTCAGACAGAAATGCTTCTGTATCTGCAACTGGTGTTACTTTGTTTAAAAAGATGGAATTGTTTGATGAAGACATCGAAATATTAGAAAATTTATTGAGCCGTAAAGGTAAAGATTTACGTAAAGCGAGTATTGAAATTTTGATTTCACAACCTGATACTCGTGTTCAAAAAAGTACGCAAAAATTAGTTACTTCTTCTAATCTTGACCAACGTTTAGCAGGTTTAGAAATGCTAACTATTTTAGATGAAACCGAACGTGTTCAAAGTTTTGTTGCGGACCAGGTTGCCATTTATAAAATAAGAAAGCTTTCTAAAAACGAACAAGTTTTTATCGATAAACTTACAAAAGTCACTACAGAATTTAATTATATAAATGGTTTCGGAGCTATCAATTACGAACATTTATCGCCATTAGTTTTACCACAAGAAAGATTTAAAAGACCTAAGAAATTCTTGGGATTGATACCTACTTCTGGTTTTTTATTTAAAGATTTAATTAACTCGGATAAAACCGTAAAAGAAGTAAATAGATTGATTGATATTTTCGAGAAAAATAAAGATTACGAATATCAATCAGAAGGTTGGCAAGGTGAAATTGAAACTACAATTCTGAAGAATAGATTAAATCGTTTAAAGAAAGTTACAGAAGATTTTTCTGCTGAAGATAAATTGAATAACCTTCCATTGGCAGAACTTTGGAAAGAATGGTATAATAAATCGAAACTTAATGATTTTGAATTATTTACAGTTACTCATTTCTGTAGAGCGCATTATGATGAACGAATAAAAAATCCAAAGTTATTTGAATTTAAACAAAATTATTTACCAAAATTCGAGAACATTAATTTTGATAAAGGTAATTACTATTGGAACAGTCGTACAAGTAAAATCGTTACAATCTTGGAACATATATTAGATGTTTATGCCGATAAAAAAATGCTTTTATCATATAAATTAGATGTTTTAGAAGATTCTATTTTTCATTTTCCTGAAGAATGTAAAACAATTAAATATAACGATGGAAGTTATTATTCAAAAACACATTGGACTTCTGTAATTCCAAGTTTTACTTATTACATCAACGAAAACGAAACTCCATTTTTTGATGCAGAACAAATGTTGCGTTTTTGGAATTTACAAATGTATCTTTTGGCACAAGAAATTGCGCAACCAGAAAACGTTGAAAAAATCCAAGATGTGATTCCGTATTTATCAAAAGTTTTAAATCCTGAAAAAAGAAACGATTTAGAAATTCCGTTTCCGTCCTTAACTTTAAAATTGTTTAACGATGGAAAAATCGGCAAAGATGATATGTTGTTTATTTCTCTTTTGAATAAAGATTTCTTTTATCTGCTTGACGGCGGACAAAATTATTATACCAAAAGATTTGAGAATTTCGAAATTCCTAAATTGAATGAAACTTTAAAAAAGAATTTGCTTCAAGTAGAACTTGAACGTGGCGAATTACCTACAGAAGCTTCAATCTACATCAACAGTTTGAACAAAATTGAAGGCATGCAATATTTCTTTGAGGTACTTCAACGCATGGGAAAAGATAATTTTGACCGCGGATATTCTTACGGAACCAACGTTTCTAAAAAGCATACTTTTAGTAAGATTTTAAAATTATGCGAAGCTTCTGATTTAGAAATGTATAAAGAGTTTTCTACTGAATTAGCACAAAATAAATTCGATAAAAAACGTTTGGTCGAAACAGCTTGTTATGCAACGCAATGGGCTGATTGGATTGGCGATTATTTAAAAATTAAAAGTCTTAAAGAAGCCGTCTGGTGGTTTTTGGCGCACACAACAGATTACATGAATGCCGAAAAAGAAACCATTATTTCACGATATTCTAATGTGCCTAAAAACGATTTTCAACAAGGAGCAATTGATATTGAATGGTTTCATAAAGTTTATAGCAACTTAGGAAAAACCAATTGGAAATTGGTACACGAAGCCGCCAAATATTTATCTGACGGAATGGGTTATCGTCGTGTAAAAATATATTCATCTGTGATGTTGGGCGAAATTAAAATTACTGAAACCATTGCTAAAATCACTGAAAAGCGAGATAAAGATTACGTTATGGCTTTAGGATTAATTCCGATTAGTAAAGCAAATCCTGAAGCAGATTTATTAAAACGATACAATCTTTTACAAACGTTTTTAAAAGAAAGTAAACAATTTGGTGCGCAACGTCGTGAAAGCGAGAAAAATGCAGTTGAAATTGGTTTAGATAATTTGGCTCGAAATGCTGGTTTTGATGACAGTATTCGTTTTAGTTGGGCGATGGAAGGAAAAGCGACTCAAAAAATCATGTCGAATTCTTTGCTTCAATTGGATGAAACTACAACCATTGAAATCAAAATTGATGACGAAGGAAAAGCCGATTTATTTATAACAAAAGATGGAAAAGAACAAAAATCAATTCCTACAAAATTTAAAAAAGACAAACGTTTAGATGAACTTAAAGAAGGAAAAACGTATTTAAACAAACAATTTTCAAGAACTAAGCAATCTTTAGAAAATGCAATGATTCGTCGCGATTCGTTTACGGTAGCCGAATTGCAAAAGATTATGGAACATCCGATTGTAAGAGCGATGTTAGGAAAATTGGTTTTGATTAATTTAAAAACTAACGATTCTGGTTTTTGGAAAGATGACCAAATCGTCAATTTAGATGGTAAATCAATAAAAACTAAAGAAACAGATACATTTGTTATTGCGCATCCTGCACATCTGTATCAGGCTGTACAATGGGATTTGTATCAGAAATATCTGTTCGAAAATGAAATCATTCAGCCTTTCAAACAAGTATTTAGAGAATTGTACGTTCCTACAAAAGATGAAATCGAACACAGCAATCGTTCGGAACGTTATCAAGGACATCAAATTCAAACGAATAAAACCGTTGCTTTGTTGCGTGGTCGTGGTTGGACTGTAAATTATGAAGACGGACTTCAAAAAGTGTTTCATAAAGAAGGAATTTGGGTTACACTTTATGCCATGGCGGATTGGTTCTCACCTTCGGATGTTGAAGCGCCAACTTTAGAATATGTTTGTTTTCATTCATTAAACGACAATAAAGTAGTTCCGCTAACAGAGATTAATTCGGTCATTTTTAGTGAAGTCATGCGCGATGTTGATTTGGTTGTAAGTGTTGCTCATGTTGGTGGAGTTGACCCAGAAGCAAGTCACAGTTCTATGCAAATGCGAGGCGTTTTGGCGCGAGAATCTGCACGATTGTTTAAGTTAGACAATGTTGAGGTTAAAGAACGTCATATTTTAATCAAAGGAAAATTAGGTGAATATTCGATTCATCTAGGAAGCGGTTTGGTGAGTAAAAACGGCTTACAATTATCGATTATTCCGGTTCACAGCCAACATCGAGGACGCGTATTTTTACCTTTTGTTGACGACGACCCAAAGTCAGCAGAAATTATTACTAAAATGCGATTCTTGGCTCAAGATGATAAAATCAAAGACCCAACGATTTTAGCTCAGATTAATAAATAATAAAAATAAATAGGATTAAACGGTTTCACTAAACGGTTTAATCCTGTTTTAAACGATTGAAATTTATGTCGATTATAACTTTACAATTGAAACGATTAGGTAAAAAGAAAATTCATTTGTTGGATTTTGAAATCGAAAAACAACCACAAACTTTAAAAGAACTTATTGAAGAATGCGTTAAAAGTGAAGTCAAACGTTATAATGAAAAACGTGAGGGAATTAGGTTAATGTCGTTTCTTTCACCAAAAGAAATTCAAGAACAATCCGAAACTGGAAAAATTGGTTTTGGCGATTTGAATAATACCGAACTAGCTCAAGTTGACCAAGCGATTGCAAATGCTTTATTAGCTTTTGAAGATGGTTTATTTGTCGTTTTTGTTGATGATGATGAAGTCAAATCTTTTGAAGAAAGTATTGATTTAAAACCCGATTCTTCAATTGCATTTATCCGATTAACTTTTTTGACAGGAACTTATTGGTAAATAAGTTCTTTTTTGTATTATAAAAATGTTTTGGTTTTAAAATCGACAATTAATTTGTTTTTAGAATCTATAAGTTTCATGTCAAGAAATGAAATCTTTTCATCCTGAGGATATTTTAAAAGAGTTTCTACTAAGTTCTTAGTAAAAATTTTTATTTCTTCAGGAGGGCTTGTTATGCCAAGATCTTGCATTTCTTGTCTAGTTTTGTAAATTTGTAAAAAGTGCCCTATGGTTAGTTGATGCATGATTTTTCCTTTTTATAAAAACCTATTTGATGAATGTTTAAAAACTTAGTTTTCAATTTATGATGATATGAAGACATTGATATTCTATCGGCTTCACATGTAGAATAAGCAGTAAAATATTCGAAGTTTAGTTTTTTATTGATAATCTATAGGATTCTTTTGATGTCCTTTTTCTTAAATTCTGACCGATTTATTGGCATAATAATTTTTCCATAAATTTACATTCTCCGTTTATAGCTCTTGTAAAAACTGGAGATCTATAAGCTACTTTATAATTGATTTTCTCTCATTTGTAAGCTATAAAATTCCAAGGAACGGATTCTTCATTACAATCTATAACTAAATAATCTACTCTGCAATCTCTCTCTTGCGAATTTACATTCGAAATAATTAATAGAAAAAATAATATTGTTAGTTAAACCTTCATTTTTATTGCAAAATACAAAGAAACCCGTTCAACTTTCACTGAACGGGTTTCTCATATCTAAAATCTAGTATCTCTTTTCTAAAAACTACAACGGAACATTTCCGTGTTTTACGGATTAGAAATTTCTCTAAAAATCTACATATATTTTTACATCAACCACTCGATATTCCTTTAAATTGAAAGGATTTATTAATACATTTTTAATTGAATTTTTACCTCTGTAAAAATGCTCTTTCTCATTCATACTCCAATAAAACCTATCTTTTAAAAAAATCAATTCTAAGTTTTCAATTTCTTTATTTAAATACTTTTTACCTAATTTTTTTAATTCACATATTGTTGTTTTCTCAAAAGGACTTACTTGTTGATAACTAGGATATTCAACACTGATTTTTAAATCATCATAATTTTCATATGCTATTATGATGGATCTTCTGTTTTCATTTAACCATCTTAAATCTTTATCAAAAGCGTATCCTATACAATATTTTACATTTTCAATAGGTTCAAAATAGTAATAGATTGAATATTTTGCTTTGCATATATTCAAATCTACTTTTGGACTGATATTTTTAAAATTTCCAATGCTATCATTGTATGTTTTTTCAAAACTACTAAATACAAGTTTCTCTTTAAAATAAGGGCTTGCATCTTTTAATATTGTATATCTAACTAAAGAGTCAATTATTTGGTAGTCATCTTTTACCAATTTTATATTTCGTTTTTTTAAAGTATCGTCTATATTTTTAAAGTCATTTGATTGTTTGTTAAACGTATAGGTTGGACAATTTAAAATATATTTAATATTTTCGAAAGTTCCGCTCATTAGTTTGTCATCACATTGAGAAAATACGATTTGACCGTAAAAGAAAATTATAAAGTACAATAACTTTTTCATAATGCAATATAATAAAAAAACCCGTTCAACTTTCACTGAACGGGTTTCTCATATCTAAAATCTAGTATCTCTTTTCTAAAAAGTCTACAACGGGATATTTCCGTGTTTACGATTAGGTGTAGCTACTTCTTTATTCTCTAACATTTTAAATGCTTTGATTAATTTACGACGTGTATCTTGCGGGAAGATTACCTCATCAATAAATCCACGTTGTGCAGCTTTATATGGATTAGTGAATTTATGAGCATATTCTGCTTCTTTCTCAGCTAATTTAGCTGCTGGATCAGCTGCTTCTGCAATCTCTCTTTTAAAGATAATTTCAGACGCACCTTTTGCTCCCATTACAGCAATTTCTGCTCCTGGCCAAGCATAGTTCATATCAGCACCAATGTGTTTTGAGTTCATAACGTCATAAGCGCCACCATAAGCTTTACGTGTAATTACGGTTACTTTTGGCACTGTAGCCTCAGATAAAGCATATAATAATTTAGCTCCATGAACAATAATTCCGTTCCATTCTTGATCTGTTCCTGGTAAGAAACCTGGTACATCTACTAATACTAATAAAGGAATATTGAACGCATCACAGAAACGAACGAAACGCGCTGACTTAATAGATGAATTCACATCTAAACATCCTGCTAAGAACATTGGATTGTTAGCTACAATACCAACTGATTTTCCACCAATACGAGCGAATCCAACAATGATATTTTCAGCGTAGTTTTTATGAATTTCAAAGAAAGAATCCTCATCGATAACGTTGTTGATTACATCGTGCATATCGTAAGGTTTGTTTGCGTTATCAGGAACAATGGTGTTTAATTGCTCACGTAACTCATTACCTAATTCGTATGGTAAATCTTCAACAACTTCTTGATTGTTTTGAGGAATATAACTTAATAAACGTTTTACATCTTCTAAACATTCTACATCGTTTGCAGAAGTTGTATGCGCCACACCAGATTTAGTAGAGTGTGTAGATGCTCCTCCTAATTCTTCAGCAGAAACCTCTTCGTTTGTAACTGTCTTAACAACGTTCGGACCTGTTACAAACATATAAGAAGTATTTTCAACCATCATAGTGAAATCGGTCATAGCAGGCGAATAAACCGCACCACCAGCACAAGGTCCCATAATAGCAGAAATCTGTGGAATAACTCCAGAAGCTTGTACGTTACGGAAGAAGATATCTGCATATCCACCCAACGAACGAACACCTTCTTGAATACGAGCTCCACCAGAATCATTTAAACCAATCATTGGTGCTCCCACTTTCAACGCCATATCCATAACTTTACAGATTTTTTCTGCATGCGTTTCAGATAAAGCTCCACCGAAAACAGTAAAATCTTGTGCGAAAGCATAAACCAAACGTCCGTTTACTGTTCCGTATCCTGTAATAACACCATCACCTAAGTAATGTTCTTTATCTAAACCAAAATCTTTGGTACGGTGTGTTACAAAAGCTCCGATTTCTTCGAAAGAACCTTCGTCAAAGAAGTATTCAATACGCTCACGAGCCGTTAATTTCTTTTTACCGTGTTGCGCTGCAATACGTTTTTCACCACCGCCTAATTTAGCTTCGGCTAATTTTTTATTTAAAATATCGAATTTTGTATTTGATTCCATTTGTATTCTTTTTTAGTTTAAGTTTTGTGAACTTTAGACTTTCAAACTTTAAACTTTAGACTATAACTTTGTTGGTACGCGTAAAACTTCTTGGTCAGCTAAATATTGTTTTAAAGCAATTAAAGCCGCAATTTCTGCTTCTTTAGCTTGTGCTTCTTTGATGATATCTGCACTGTAATATTTCTTAACAAAGTTTGTATCGAAATTTCCAGAAACAAATGCATCGTGCTCAAAAACAAAAGTTCCGAAAGGTAACGTAGTGCTAACTCCTTCCACTTTATAATCTTGAATCGCTTTTAACATTAATTGGATTGCTTCGTTACGGTCTTTACCATAAGTAATTAACTTAGATAACATTGGGTCGTAATATATTGGCACATCCATTCCTTGCTCAAAACCATTATCTACACGTACACCTTCACCAGTTGGTAAAATATATGTTTCTAAATTTCCAACAGATGGTAAGAAATCGTTTAATGGGTCTTCTGCATAAACACGTAATTCTAAAGCGTGACCTTTGATTTGTAAATCATCTTGAGTGATTGGTAACACTTCACCACGAGCTACACGAATTTGCATTTCTACCAAGTCAATTTCTGTAATCAATTCAGTAACAGGATGCTCAACTTGTAAACGTGTATTCATTTCTAAGAAATAGAAATTTTTGTTTTCGTCTAATAAAAACTCAACAGTACCAGCACCAACATAATCACAAGATTTAGCAACTTTTACAGCAGCTTCACCCATTGCTTTACGGATTTCTGGAGTTAAAACAGCTGAAGGAGCTTCTTCTACAACTTTTTGGTGACGACGTTGAACCGAACATTCACGTTCAAATAAATACACAACGTTTCCGTGCATATCTGCCATAACCTGAATTTCGATATGACGTGGAGAACCTACATATTTTTCAATAAAAACAGAACCATCTCCAAAAGCTGAAGTTGCTTCAGAAATAGCACGTTGCATTTGAGATTCAAAATCTTCTTCTTTCTCAACCACGCGCATTCCTTTTCCACCACCACCAGCAGAAGCTTTAATTAAAATTGGGAAACCAACTTCTTTAGCTACTTGTTTTGCTTCATCAATATCGGTAATTGCATGGTCTAAACCTGGAACCATAGGAATATCGTAACCTTTAACTGTATCTTTTGCAGCTAACTTATCTCCCATTACTTCAATAGCATGAGATTTTGGTCCGATAAATGAAATTCCATTTTTTTCTGCTAATTCAGCAAATTTTGAATTTTCTGATAAGAATCCGTATCCTGGGTGAATCCCATCTACATTTAATTCTTTACAAACTTCAATAATTTTATCTCCTAAAAGGTATGATTGATTTGAAGGTGCTTCACCAATACAAACTGCTTCATCAGCAAATTTTACGTGAGGCGATTGACGGTCTGCAACCGAATAAACAGCAACGGTTTTAATTCCCATTTTCTTTGCTGTTTTCATTACGCGTAGTGCAATTTCACCACGGTTTGCAACTAATATTTTTTTCATTGTGACTATTCGAATTCAATTAATAATTGGCCTTTATCTACAGCTTGTCCTTTTTCAACAGCAATCGATTTAATTACTCCTGAACGTGGTGAATCAAAACTGTTCTCCATTTTCATCGCTTCAAGAATCAATAAATTATCTCCTTCTTGAACCTCTTGACCAACAGCAACATTAATTTCTAAAATCAGACCTGGCATTGGAGCTTTTATCGCGTTAACGATTTTTGTTTTTCCAACTTCAAATCCCATTTCTTTAATCAATTGGTCTAATTGATTGGCTATTGAAACTTCGTATTCATTGTTATTAATAATCACCGTGTACTTTTTATTTATAAAGTCAGATGAAATCACTTCTGCTTTGTATGAAGTGTTGTTGTGCAATAGATGGTAGTTAGCCGCATCTAAAGAAACAGCATCTAAATCTGTGATTTGTTTTTCTGAAATCTCAAAATTGTTAGTTTGATTAACAGAAACTTTAAATGTGTTGTTCATTTTTTTCAGTTATATTAAAAATGTAAAATTTATCAAATTTCATAAATTATTTGTTTTTTACCTAATGTTAAATCATAAAATTCTAATAACTAAAGCTTTAAAATAACAAATCGTTAATACCAGATTAATCAATTTACTAAGATTATCGTTATGAATTTGATGAATTTTAAGATATAAATACGATATATAAAATTAATATTTGCATTTTGTTTGATTTTGTCAAAATAAAAAAATATAATTTTAATTATTTTATTGCAATGCTTTTTTATAAGTTTCTAAGGCCCGTTCTCTTGCTTCTTTATGCTCTACAATTCGATTATTAAATATTTGGTCATCAAATTCGGGAACCCATTTTTTTAGATATTTCAAGTCCTTGTCGAACTTTTTAACTTGTTCATCCGGATTGAAAATTCGGAAATACGGAGCTGCATCACAACCACAACCGGCTGCCCATTGCCAATTTCCGTTATTTAAAGCCAAATCGTAATCGTTTAGTTTTTGAGCAAAATAGGCTTCGCCCCAACGCCAATCAATCAATAAATGCTTAGTTAAAAAACTCGCTACCAACATGCGAACGCGATTATGCATAAATCCAGTAGTGTTTAATTCACGCATTCCAGCATCAACCAAACCGTAACCTGTTTGACCATCGCACCATTTTTGAAAAAAAGTTTCGTTGTTTTCCCACGGAATCGCATCGTATTTTGGTTTAAACGAATTGATTTCTACATGCGGATAATGAAATAAAATCTGCATAAAAAAGTCCCGCCAAATCAATTGATTCAACCAAGTTTCGTTTGATGTTCTCGCGAAATCAATACATTTTCGAACAGAAATGGTTCCGAAACGAAGTGCGATTCCCAAATGTGTGGTATGATTTTTTGATGGAAAATCGCGATGTTCGTTGTAATTTCCAATAATATCAATTTTCAATGTTGGTTCTTTAAAAACGATATTGGTTTTAGAAAATCCAATTTCTTCTAAACTATATTTTTTGAAATCTGATTTTTTAACCAATCGATTCAAATAATTTTCCGAATCGTAATAGGGCAAACCTTCTTCGTTTAAAAGCAATTTCCATTTTTTCGAATAAGGTGTAAAAACGGTGTAAGGCGTGTTATCTGCTTTTAGAATATCGTATTTTTCAAATCGAACTTGGTCTTTATAAGAATGAAAATCGATGGATTTAGTTTTCAAGAAATTTGCAACCTCTAAATCGCGATGAATCGCTTTGGGTTCGTAATCGTGATTGCAGAAAACGTTTTCGATATGATATTTTGTTGTTAACTTTTCGAAAGCTTCGATTGGTGAATTAAAAAAATGCTCGATTCCAGAATTAAATTCAGCTAGTTTTTTATCGATATTTTGTAGCGCTTGATGAATATAATCGACGCGTCGGTCTTGTTTATCTTCAAAACGATTTAGAATTTTTGGGTCAAAAATAAAAATAGGCAAAACTCTAACTCTCGAATTTAATGCTTGAAAAAGTCCGTGATTGTCTTCGATTCGTAAATCGCGACGAAACCAAAAAATTGCGATTTTTTCTTTATTCATTTTCAAAATGTTTTTGGATTTGTTTCGTTCTGAATTCAAATAATTCTTCAATTTTTTCCTTAACTAGAATACGATGTACCAGATTTCCTAAATATCCGAAAGGCAATTCGTACGTTATCAAATCGGTCATCAGAATACCATCTTTAATTTTTTCAAAAGTATGTAAATGATGCCATTTTTTGTAAGGTCCTTTGATTTGAATATCGATAAAACTTTTTTCATTTTCTACCGAAATTATTTTGGTTTTCCATTTCATCGGAATCTGAAACAACGGAGAAACCCAATAAGTTATCACTTGGTCTTTGTGAATTTGAGTTGGAAGATTTTCAGTTAATGTTTTGAAATGCATTTCGGGAGGCGTTAACGCATTGATGTGTTTTGGATTACTAAAATAATTCCAAACGGTTTTTAAGTCGCTTTTTATGAATTGTTTGTTCTCGAATGTAAAAATCATCTGATAAAATTAAGCATAAAAAAACTCTTTCCGAAAAAAGAGTTTTTAAAGTTTTACCAAATTCTTACACGTTGATCTGGTTCGATATATAATTTATCACCTGGTTTCACGTCAAACGCTTCGTACCAAGCATCGAAATTTTGTAACGGAACATACGAACGATAAATTCCTGGTGCGTGTGGGTCTGTCTTAACCTGAGTTTTTACATATTCATCTCTAGATTTAGTTCTCCAAATGGTTGCCCAAGAAATAAAGAAACGTTGTTCTGGAGTAAATCCATCAATTGGTTCTGGTTTGCCGTTTTTCTCATAAAACAATTTCAAACCTTCATAAGCAGCAGTAATTCCGCCTAAATCTCCAATGTTTTCTCCTAAGGTAAAATCACCATCCACATAAATACCTTCAAAAGGTTGTAAAGCACTGTATTGTTTAGATAACGATTTTCCTAAAGTTGTAAATTGTTCTAAATCTGAAGGTGTCCACCAATCTACCAAGTTACCATCAGCGTTGTATCTTGCTCCTGAATCATCGAATCCGTGAGAAATTTCGTGACCAATCACAGCTCCAATTCCACCGTAATTTACAGCTTCGTCTGCTTTGTAATCATAGAATGGAGGTTGTAAAATTGCAGCAGGAAACACGATTTCGTTATACATTGGATTGAAATAAGCATTTACCATTTGTGGCGGCATTCCCCATTTGGTTTTATCTACAGGTTTACCATATTCGGCAATGTTTTTAGCAACTTCCCAACGACCATAATTTACGGCATTTTGATAGTAATTACCTTTTTCAGGATTTTCGATTGTCAATTTAGAATAATCTTCCCATTTATCTGGATAACCAATTTTAATAGTCAATTTATTCAATTTATCTAACGCTCCTTGTTTTGTAGCTGGCGCCATCCAAGGTAATTTTTCAATTCGATTGCGATACGCTTGAACCACATTTTCAATCATATCTTGTGCTTTTTTCTTAGCTTCAGCCGGAAAACGTTTCTCAACATATAATTTACCTAAAGCTTCACCAACAGTTCCGTTTACAACATCAAGCGCACGTTCTTCAATCGGACGTTGCTCAGTTGCGCCAGACAATGTTTTTCCGTAAAATTCCCAATTTGCTTTGTCAATATCGGTAGTTAAATAACTCGCAGAATTGTTTAAAAGTGTCCATTTTAAATACAATTTTAAATCGTCCATAGATGTATTTTTTAAAATTCCATCTAAAGCTTTCATGTATCTAGGTTGTTGTACAATTACTTGGTCTAAGTTTTTGAAACCGGCTGTTTTAAAATAAGTTTCCCAATTAATTGCAGGATTCATTTTTTGAAGCTCAGCAATTGTTGTTGGGTTATATGATAAACGGTCGTCACGTTCTTCAACACGAGTAAAACGTGGTTGCGCCATTTGCTTTTCTAAAGCGACAATTTTCTTAGCCGCAACTTTTGCATCAGCTTCATTGTAATTGATGAATTGTAACATTCGAGCAATATGCTGTTCATACAAAGCTAACTTTTCTTTAGAATCAGCATCATCAGAAACGTAATAATCACGGTCTGGCATACCGATACTTCCTGGAGAAAGATAAACAGTGTTTTTGTTTGAATCTTGAGCATCTGAATAAACGTAGTTACTAAAGAATCCAACTCCGCCATCTAAAATAGACGCGTTGATTAATGCGTTTAAATCATCAAGATTTTTAAGATTATCAATTTTTTGTAAATCCGTTTGAATTGGTTTAACACCTAATTCATTTCTTTTTTTAGTATCTAAATAGGTTTTGTAAAAGTTAATTGCTTTACCTTCATCAGTATTATCTGCGTAATTATTACTTTCTGCAGCTTCTTTTAAAATAGATAAAACATCTAAATCAGTGTTGTAAGCCAATTCATTAAAACTTCCCCAAGTAGATTTATCAGCTGGGATTTCAGTTTTATCAAACCAAGCACCATTCACATAACGATAAAAATCATCACCTGGTTTTGCGTTTTTGTCCATGTATTCCAAATTAATACCGTGAACCATATTGTCTTCTGCTTCTTTTTTATTACAAGAAGCTGTTATTAAAACACTTGCAAGTAACGCAGATAAGATTAGTTTTTTCATAAAAAAAGTTATTTTAGGATTGAAAGGTAATAAAAAGTTTTTGTTTAGTAAAAAATAAATCTTTTTAACTAATTGAGATACTGTTTTTGCACAGAAGAAATGGTAAAATAATTATTAAATCAATTTCGAAATAATTGTTTTTTTATTTCATTTTTCTAAACTCAAATAAAATGTATTTTTTAAATAACATCACTTTTGATATTTATTTGTACAATAAAAACTATATTTGACAAAATAAACAAAATAAATATGAAAAAAATTACTTTACTATTATCAAGTTGCTTTTTAAGCATCGGAATGTATGCTCAAAATTTTTACAATTTCGAAAAAAGTACAGCTACCTATCAAGATTTAGCAAATGCTACTTCTATGAACAACAACGAACCTTGGATGTTTGATGAATTTGGACCATTTAGTTCTCCTTTTCCAATTTCAATATTCGGAGAAAATCATTCCAATTTTGGCTTTGATGACGACAATTTTGTTTTTATAAATACAAGCGAATCAACTTTAACTTTTTTTCATCCTTATTCAACTTTCATAACGGATAGAAATTTCTCGCAAATAGGTACGTCATTATCTCCTATATCATACAAAGTTGATGGTACGGCAGGAAGTAGAATTTTAAAACTTGAAATAAAAAATGCAGGTTTAGAAACAGATTTAGATTTTGATATGCCTAATTTTGGAACTTCAACTTATTTTTTAAATTATCAAATTTGGTTTTACGAAGCAGATAACTCTTTCGAATATCATTTTGGACCAACAAATATCACAAGTTTAGCTGTTTTAAATGATGAAGGTGGTTTAATTTCATTGTTTTATTCTGAAACTGAAACTGAAGAATCTTACGATGTAAGAGTTGGATTCGTTAATGGAACAATTGCAACTCCAATTTATACAGAAGCATTTGATGACGAAGATGAACCTACCTCGTTAAATGCAATGATTACAGCAAATACAGTTTACCGTTTTTCTTTGAATACATTAGCTACAAAAGATCAAGAAAGAGTTGAATTTGCCATGTATCCAAATCCTACATCTGGAAATCTAAATTTAACATTTACTGAAAATTTAGATAAAGATTATTCTGTTTATGATCTTTTAGGACGAGAAGTTTTAAAAGGAAAATTTGACAATGTTAGTCAAGCAACTATTTCAGTAAATCAACTTCAAGTAGGTACTTATGTTTTAAAAATAGGAGGAACTACAAAGAAATTTATTAAAAAATAAATGTTATAAAAAAGCTCAAACCGAAACGTTTGAGCTTTTTGTTTTTACCAAATTTTCACACGATCATCTGGATTTATATATAATTTATCACTTGGTTTGATATCAAAAGCTTCGTACCAAGATTCAACGTTTTGTAATGGAACATACGCACGATACATACCTGGAGCATGTGGATCTGTTTTTACTTGGTTTTTGATAGCTTCATCACGCATTTTAGATCTCCAAATCGTTCCCCAAGAAATAAAGAAACGTTGTTCTGGAGTAAATCCGTCAATGTTTGCAGGACGACCGTGATCTTTGTAATACAACTGTAATCCGTCATAAGCTGCGTTGACTCCACCTAAATCTCCAATGTTTTCTCCTAAAGTAAATTTACCATCCACAAAAGTATTCGGAAGTGGTTCTAAAGCAGAATATTGGTCAGCTAATGCGCCTCCTAAACCTGTAAATTGTTTTAAATCATCTTCTGTCCACCAGTTAACTAAGTTTCCATCTGCATTATAACGCGAACCTGAATCGTCAAATCCGTGAGAAATCTCATGTCCGATTACAGCTCCAATTCCTCCAAAGTTAACTGCCTCATCAGCTTTGTAATCATAAAATGGTGGTTGAAGAATGGCTGCAGGAAATACGATTTCGTTATTTGTTGGATTAAAATATGCGTTTACTGTTTGTGGTGACATTCCCCATTTGGTTTTGTCAACTGGTTTTCCGTAGTCCGCAATATTTTCAGCAAATCCCCAACGAGAAACCGCTTTCATATTGTCGTAATATGTTCCACCGTCTTTAGCAGATTTAATTTCCATTGCAGAATAATCTTTCCATTTATCTGGATAACCGATTTTAACTGTCGATTTACGAAGTTTTTCAATTGCTCCTTTTTTAGTAGCTGGAGTCATCCAAGGTAAATTATTGATTCTGTTTTCAAAAGCCAAGAAAACATATTCAATCATTTCTTTTGCTTTATCTTTAGCTTCTGCTGGGAATTTTTCTTCTACATACAATTGACCTAAAGCTTCACCAACTGTTCCGTTTACTACTTGTAATGCACGCTCTTCAATCGGACGTTGCGCAACAGCACCTGTTAATGTTTTGCTGTAAAAATCCCAATTAGCTTGATCGATTTCTTCTGTTAAAACTCCTGTAGATTTATTAATTAAAGTCCAACGCATATACGCTTTTAAATCTTCAACAGGCGCTTTCGCTAAAATAGTTTGTAAAGTTTCCATGTATTTAGGCATCGAAACAATAACTTGGTCGACATCTTTTAAACCGGCAGCTTTAAAATATTCTTTCCAATTAACAGCCGGAACTAATTTTTGTAGCTCCTTAATTGTCATCGGATTGTAAGTATTTCTACGGTCACGACGTGCAACTCTATCTAAACGAGATTCAGCCATTTTAGTTTCTAAAGCCACGACTTTAGCTGCATCACTTTTTGCTTGAGCTTCAGTTTCTCCAGTAAACTGTAACATACGAGCTACATGTTCTTCGTATTTTTTCTTTTTGTCTTGCGAATCTGCATCGGTCGAAACATAATAATCGCGGTCAGGTAAACCAATACTTCCTGGAGAAACATAAATTACGTTTTTGTTCGAATCCATCGCATCAGCAGAAACATACATCCCAAAGAAACCAATACCACCATCGGTAACCATTTTGTAAATTAAGTTAACGACTTCTTTATTATTTTTAATTTTATTAATATCATTTAAATAAGGCTCAATCGGAGTGATTCCTAATTGATTTCTCGTATCTAAATCTAAATATGTTTCAAAAACATAAACCGCTTTGGCTTGGTCAGATTTAGAATCTAAATTTGGATTGTTTGCAGCTTTCTTCAAAATTGCTAAAGCATCAACATCTGTATTCTGACGTAATTCATCAAAACTTCCCCAACGCGTTCTGTCTGCAGGAATTTCAGTTGTATCAAACCAAGTTCCATTTACATATCTAAAAAAGTCATCACCAGGTTTTACGTTTTTGTCCATAAACTCCAAGTTGATTCCGTGGTTTTCGTTTGTATTAACTTGCGCTTTTAAATTAGCAGTTGAAAAAATTGCAGCAGCAGCTAATAAAACCAATCGTTTATTTATTTTCATTAGATTAAATTTTTATCCTTTCTTACAAAAATAGCAACTTAGATTTATAAATGCGTTCTTTAAAGAATTTTTAACCTTTTTTAAAAATGGGTTACGTATTTTTGCACAAATTTTAATTATGCTTAGCTTCTTCAAACAATATCGCTATTTTTTCATTGGCTTTTTTGCACTTTGCGTGGTCATTATTTCATTGTTTTACAACGCTTTAAAACCAGAAAAACAATTACCAATTTATACACCTGCAATGGTAAACCCTGAAATGGTAGATACGTTAGTACAGCATAAGAATAATAAATTAGAACATATCATTGCTGATTTTGAGTTTACAAATCAGAATAGTGAAAAAGTTACTCAAAAAGATTATGAAAATACCATTTATGTAGCTGACTTCTTTTTTACAACTTGTAAAACTATTTGTCCAATTATGACAGATAACATGGTGAAAATTCAAGAAGCAATTAAAGATATGCCCGATGTTAAAATTTTGTCTTTTTCTGTTACGCCAGAGATTGACACACCTGAAGTACTTAGAAATTACGCTAACGAAAAAGGTGCTATTGATGGAAAATGGAATATGGTAACGGGCGATAAAAAAGACATTTATTTTTTAGCACGTCAGTCCTTTTTAGCTGTAAAAACGGGTTCACCTGATGAAATGTATGATATGGTTCATACAGAAAATTTTGTTTTAGTCGATAAAAATGGACGAATTAGAGGTTTTTATGACGGTACAAATTACGATAAAGAAACCGATGATGATACCAAAAATTTGCTTCAGTTAATTGAAGACATCAAATGGTTAAGAGAAAAAAAATAGAAAATGTTTAATAAGGAAGTCTGTTTGGTTTCCTTTTTAAATGCTTATTTTTGTAATATAAATTAAATCTAAATAAAAGAACTATGACACTTGATTCTTTAAAAATCAATGCCAAAGCAGTAATTACACAAGTTAACATGGAAACTGTTCCTTTAAAGCTAATCGAACTTGGTTTTATTGAAGGTAATTTTGTTGAGCTATTGCATATAGCGCCATTCAATGACCCTATTTATATAAAAGTAAACGATTCTCACATCAGTATTCGTAAAGATTTAGCTAAGGAAATTACTATTGAACTTATTTAAGAAATAATGAAAAACATCATAAAAATTGCATTAATTGGTAATCCAAATGTTGGTAAAACATCTATTTTTAATGCGCTTACAGGATTAAATCAACATGTAGGGAATTACCCTGGAATTACCGTTGAACGTAAATCAGGAACTTTTAAATTAAACGAAACGACTTCTGCTCATATTGTTGATTTACCTGGAACTTACTCAATAAATCCATCTTCAAAAGATGAAGAAATTACTTTAAAAGCACTTTTTGACACAAAAAACAACGACCATCCGGATGTAGTAGTTGTAATAGCCGAAGTCGAAAATTTAAAACGAAACTTGCTGCTGTTTACACAAATAAAAGATTTAGGTATCCCATGTATTTTAGCTATAAACATGGCTGACCGTATGACATTAAAAGGAATTTCAATTGATGTAGCTGCACTTGAAAAACAATTAGATACTAAAATCGCATTAATTTCAGTTCGAAAAAGCCAAGGTATTGACAAGCTAAAACAACTGATTTTTGATTATAAAGAAATACCTACAAACTCTTTTTTAGACCTTAAAAAAGTAGATGAAGCGCATTTTGAATTAATGGAGAAATTGTATGCAAATCAAAATCCTTACAAGGTTTGGTTGCATCATTCTCAGCAAATTTCGTTTGACGGAATCGGCTCGGTTTTAGGTTCAAATTATACCGAAAAATCACCTTCGGAAATCAAGCGCATGCAACAACGCGAAACTATTAAGCGTTATCAATTCATCGGCGAAGCTTTAAAAACGACTTACGTAATCGACGCATCAAAAGCTACCGATTTTAGAGCAAAACTTGACCGAGTGCTTACGCATAAAATTTTCGGTTACGTTATTTTCTTTGCGATTATGTTGTTGGTTTTTCAGGCTATTTTTGAGTGGTCTGGTATTCCGATGGATTTCATTGATGGTACATTTACATCATTATCAGAATGGACAAAAACGGTTTTACCAGCAGGTAAATTAACCGAATTAATTTCGGATGGAATCATTCCTGGAATAGGCGGAGTTGTCATATTTATTCCACAAATTGCCATTTTATTCTTATTCGTAGCCTTACTTGAAGAAAGCGGTTACATGAGCCGTGTTGTTTTCTTAATGGACCGTGTAATGCGTCCGTTTGGTTTAAGCGGAAAATCTGTGGTTCCATTAATTTCTGGAAACGCATGTGCCATTCCAGCAATCATGTCGGCACGTAACATCGAAAATTCAAAAGAAAGATTAATAACCATGTTGGTTACTCCGTTTGCAACTTGTTCTGCACGTATTCCGGTTTACGTAATTATCATTTCGTTGGTAATTCCGAACGAAAACGTTTTAGGAATCTTTAGTTTACAAGCATTAACCATGTCAGGAATGTATTTTTTAGGTTTTTTTATGGCATTAATTTCAGCATGGTTAATGAAATATGTTATTAAAGCGAAAGAAAAATCGTATTTTATTATCGAAATGCCTTCTTATAAAGTTCCTTTATTTAAAAATGTATTTTACACAGTTTGGGAAAAAACGAAGGAATTTGTTTTAGGAGCTGGTAAAATCATTTTAGCATTATCTGTAATTTTATGGTTTTTAGGTACGCATGGTCCAAGTGAAACTTTTGGTCAAGCCGAATCGATAATTACAGAAAAACACATCAACGATAATTTAACCGAAGCACAATTAGCAGATGAGATTGCAGGTTATCAGTTAGAAACTTCATACATCGGAAAAATTGGACAAACCATTCAACCTGTTTTTGCTCCGCTTGGTTATGATTGGAAAGTGAGTATTGCAGTATTAACTTCGTTTGCTGCACGTGAAGTTTTTGTTGGAAACCTAGCAACTCTTTATAATATAGGAAGCAGCGGTGAAGATGAAGATATGATAATTGGTAAAATGAGAACACAGGTTCGTGAAGATGGTTCACCGATGTTTACACTTGGAACAGGTGTTTCGTTATTGTTATTTTATGCGTTTGCAATGCAATGTATTTCTACAATTGCAATCACAAGAAAAGAAACAAATTCGTGGAAATGGACCATTGTTCAGGTAGTTTTTATGACCGTTTTGGCTTATATTTCAGCAATGTTAGCTTATCAAATTTTATAAGAAAATGAATATTCAAGATATCATCACTTATGCGCTTGTGGTTTTAGCTGCGGCTTTTTTAATAAAGAAATTCTTTTTAAAAAAGAAAAATAAAAAAGGTTGCGGTACTGATAACAACTGTAAATGTGGATAAATAATAATAATGCCTTCAATTCTAATTGAAGGCATTATTATTTTATTGTTTTTTTTAATATCTTTAGTTTCAACCAATAAACTTATTATGAAAATTCAATTCAGTACAACCATTATAATCTTATTTTCTTTATATGGTCAAGCACAAAACAAAATTTATTTTGACCAAAATTGGAATGAAACATCTAAAGAAAACGCTTCATATTACAGACCAATGCCTTTGAAAAAAGTCGGTGAATTATTTTTTATGCAAGATTTTTACATGAATGGTCAACTTCAATTTCAAGGTTATATTTATCAGAATGACGAATCAAAATACGCTGGCGATGCGTTTTGGTATTCCGAAGATGGATTTGATTCGGGAGAAACTCAGTTTATTAATCTTTCTAATCAAAAAGAATTAACCTATTATGATGAAAATGGTTCGGTTTGGAAAAAAATACAATACAATCAAAAAGGTGAAAAATCAAAAATTATAGTTTATCTAAAAGGTAAAGAATTAGCCGTTGGAGAAATTTCGGATTATAAATATTCAGGCGTTTTTTCACCTAATAAACCAAATAATTATTACCAAAATCCTTTTGATAACGCATACGATGAAGAACCACAAACTGTTGATGGTGTTAATTTGAATTCGTATTCGGAAGTTGTATTTTGGGTTAATGGAAAAAAAGCTTTTCAGACAGATTTTGAAAGATATTCAAATTTAGGTAATATTTATTGGAATAAATTGGGTAAAGAAATTTACAACAGCGAAAGTGAAAACAAAACTATTTTAAAACAATACTACTACACCAAAAATGGATTTGCTTCTGAAATAAAAAGTCACTTAGAAATTACTATTAGCAATGATGACGAAATTAGATTGGAAACAAATTATGATAGCAATGGTATAAAAATCAGTGTTTTAAAAACAGTTAATTTTGAATTAGAAGAAGAAATTGTTTTTATCAATGGAAAAGAATCTGTTCTAAAATATAAAAAAGAAAAACCTTTTGATGGCGAATTCAATTATAACATTGGGAAATTTAATCGTGTTTTTGCATTAAAAAACGGAATTTTTGTGGGCGAAGCCATAACCAGAAACACAGAAACAGGTGAAATTGTCGCTCAAGGTGATTATATAAATGGCAAACCCAACAATGGAACTTTTTTCGAAGAAGACCAAAATACATATAGTATTAAATCTTACAAAAATCAATTGCAAGATGGAATTCAGCAAAGTTTTAAAGGTTTATCAAACTCTATTTTATTAGAGGAGTTTGAAATGATAGCAGGAAAACGTCATGGTTTTTATAAGAAAACAAAAGATAACGGTGATATTCTTAGCTGTGAATTCAAAGAAGATAAACCTTACGAAGGAGTTTTTGAGGAAGCAAATAACAAGTACTTTTACGAAGCTGGAAATTTAACTCGTAAAGACAGTTTTGCTGAAAATTCAGAGGAGCTTCTTACTTCTGAAATTTACAAAAACAATCAAATTTCAACTATTTTATTTTTCTTTTTTCAAATCCCAACCGATATTCAAGAAATTTACAAAGGAATTTTCAAAGACCAAAAGCCTTACGATGGTTATTTTATTGGACAAAACCAAGATATTGAAGATTTGATTGTTGTGGATTTTTACGAAAAAGGAAATTTAAAATATAAATATTCTTCGGATATATTTGAGTCCGAAAATAATTTTGAGAGAACTATTCTTTCCAATAAAGCAATTTATAAAGACCATAAAATTACAGATGGATTTGAATACACAAACAAACACGACAATACTATTTTAGGTTTAGGATTTAAAAATGGAAAAATAAATAAAATTGAACTGAATTTGTTTGCGATGCATTATTTCAATCAATTTACATTTGAATTAAATGAAAATAAATTCTTGTTCAACGAATTAAAAAACGATATAACAATTAAATCAGCCAAAGTAAACGAAGTTCTTATCACTCAAATTATCGATTCTGAAGGAAAATTATTGACAAATAGTGGTGACTTTATTGTAGAAGAAGGCGCGCCAAATGCTGTAACTTTATATTCTATTAAAGACAATACGTTACAATCAATTTTTATCGACGGAAATCATATTGCGAAATTAAATCAAAATACAGAAGAAAATATTGACAGACTTACTTTGATAATTTATTCAAATTTAATGATGAATGACGACATAAAGTTGCAAGATTTTTTTGATGCTTTAGTTTATGAATTCAAGAACAATAACATAACCAATTATAAAGATTTATTTATATCTGAAAATTTTAGCCCAATTTATTCCGATAGAATTGGAGGTTTGTATTATAATTCATTAGGAAAACCTCAGTACGGCATAGATATTAAAAAAGTAGGAAATGAATATGAAATTATTTTGTACGGAAATGAAAATCAGAAAGAAACAAAAAAAGCAAAAACTTTAGATGAAGTAAAAGAAATTGTAGATAAGTTTAATCATTTTGAAAGAAACAGACACGTAGTTGATAAAAATTTCGATAAAATTAATTTATAATTCTATTTCCGACTTTTTATCCTAAAGCAACATCTAAAACCATCATGGCTATAAAACCACCAACAAAACCGAGTGTTGCAATATCAGAATTATTACCTTGTTGCGTTTCAGGAACAACTTCTTCTATAACAACAAAAACCATAGCACCAGCTGCAAATGCCAAAGCATAAGGTAAAATCGGAGTGAAAAATCCGACTGCCAATGCGCCAACTACAGCAGCAGCAGGTTCAACCAATGCCGAACTTTGTCCGTATAAAAAACTATTTTTTTTGCTCATACCAGCGCGTCTAAGCGGAAATGAAACCGCTAATCCTTCAGGTAAATTTTGTAAACCAATTCCAATTGCTAAAGTTAAAGAACCAGCAATTGTAGCTTCTGGAATTCCTGCTGCAACACCACCGAACAAAACACCAACCGCTAAACCTTCCGGAATATTATGAAGTGTAATCGCAAGTACTAAAAGTGTCGTTTTTTGCCAAGGTGTTTTTATACCTTCTTTAGTTTCTTCATCGTGATTTAAATGTAAATGAGGCAAAACTTTATCAAGCCCAAAAAGAAACAAAGCACCTAAACCAAACCCAATGGCAGCAGGCGCTACTTTTACAAAACCTTCACCCGGACTCATTGCTATAGCTGGCGATAACAAACTCCAAAAACTAGCCGCTATCATTACACCACCTGTAAAACCAAGCATTCCGTCCAATAATTTTTTAGACGGATTTTTAAATAAATAAACTGTTGCAGCACCCAAAGCAGTCATCGCCCATGTAAAAACAGTTGCGTAAAAGGCTGCCAAAACAGGATTAATACTTTCGAAATATTGAATAATCTCATTCATATTTACTGTCTTTTTACCAAAATATTATTGGCTATTTTATTAGAAATCATAATTTCATTGTTATTCACTTCAATCACCATTGAATTATCAAAACTTTCTTTAGATTTTACAACAATAGTTTTTCCTAAAGCAATATTTTGACGGTCTAAATATTGAAGAAACTCAGAAGAAGTATCTTTTACTCCAACACAAATACAAATTTGTGAAGCTTCCATTTCATTTAACAAAAACTTTTCGGATATAAAAATCTCTCCATTTGCATTCGGAATCGGGTCTCCATGAGGGTCTTCTTTAGGAAAACCTAAAAAAGCATCTAATTTATTAATTAACTTTTCTGACTTTATATGCTCCAATTCTTCAGCAACATTATGAACTTCATCCCAAGAAAAATCTAACTTTTCTACTAAGAAAACCTCCCATAACCGATGTTTTCGAATAACCATTTTGGCGCGCATTTTCCCATCAGAAGTCAATGTGACACCTTGATATTTTTGATAATCGATTAATTCTTTTTCACTAAGCTTCTTAATCATATCCGTTACAGACGAAGCTTTGGTATTCATTTTCTGCGCAATTGCATTGGTAGAAACACCAGAATCTTCTATTAAGGAAAGATGATAAATCGCTTTTAAATAATTTTCTTCTGAATGACTAAGCATTTTATAAATTTTATTACAAATTTAATGTTTTTTCATGTTTTAAAAATTAAATTTTAGAGTTATCTAAAAAAATAATTTTATTTAATTTTTCCAACAGTTGTAAAACCTTATGATCAGTACATTTTTTTGTTTAAAATGATGTTTTTAAACGAGTTAAATCCTAAAAAAATGTTATAAATTTTAGTTAAAATTTTGTTATCTACTTGATAATTAATACATTTGCCTTTGTTTAAAAAAACAGGTGTAGGTTAGTTGGTAATTATTGTTATCTTTGCCACCTAACAAACAATAAAAATAATTATGTACAACATTGTAAAAGAGGCACATTCAGGTGTAGCTTATTTAGTTATTATACTATTGTTAATTGCATCATTAAACGCAATTATAGCATTAGCAACTAAAAGAGAATTTGTTGATAGAGATCGTAAAATTGGTTTATTTGCCTTGATTTTTTCTCATATTCAGCTTTTATTAGGTTTAATCTTATATTTTGTTTCTCCGCTTGTAGTAAGTATGGGAAGTGCAATGAAAGATTCTACATTACGATTATATGCTTTAGAACACCCGTTAATTAACATCATTGCAATTGTATTAATTACAATTGGTTGGTCAAAACATAAAAAAATCGCAGACGGAAATGCAAAATTCAAACCTTTTGCTATTTTCTACATCATAGGATTGTTATTAATTTTATCAAGAATTCCTTGGGCAGTATGGTTTGCATAATATATTAATTAGTTCTGGAAACAGAACAAAACTTTGGTAAAATTATTGATTTAGTTTGCCGAATTTAAAAGAAACGATTATGAATAAAAAAATAACGCACATTTTAAGTTTGTCAATTTTATTGCTTACTGCAATTGGATTTGGTGTTTATAATACACAATTCGCAACAGTTGAACAAGAAAAAAATAATGAAACTGAAGTTTATTCAAAAGAGCTAGCTTCATTGTCGGTTAATGATACTTCTGATTTGATGATGGAGAGCACTTCTGAAATGACAGAAATAATGTCAATTAACTCTGAATTATTAGCACTAGAAGATGAGGTTGAATTATTAAATGAAAACGCAAAATCTTCTTATTATCACGATAAATTTAATGGTAAGAAAACGGCTAGTGGGCAAATTTTTAGCAATAAAAAATATACAGCAGCTCATAAAACTTTACCATTTGGTTCAAAGATTCGAGTTACAAATAATGAAAATGACGAATCAGTAATTGTAACCGTTAATGACCGCGGACCTTTTACAAAAGGACGTCAGTTGGATTTATCAAAACAAGCTTTTTTGGATATAACACACAACAAAGGAGCTGGAACGTTAAATGTAAAAATTGAAGTTTTACCAGAAGATTACGAAGATTCAAAACTAGATTTACAAGAAAGTTTAGATGAATTTATGTTGTAAAAAAATAGTTTACTTGTTTGCAATTTTATTTTTAGTTGCATCTTGTAAATCAACAAAATCAAAAGCCTCATTTTATAAAAGTGAGGCTTTTGCTTGTTACTATCACGATAAATTTAATGGTCGAAAAACTGCCGATGGAAGTGTTTTTTCAAATAGCAAGTTAACGGCTGCTCACAAAACACTTTCTTTTGGAACTAAGGTAGAAGTCACAAATCTTGAAAACAACAAAAGTGTAATTGTCGTTATTAATGACCGCGGTCCATTTACAAAAGGAATGGAAATCGATTTGTCTCAAAAAGCTTTTATGAAAATAAGTGATAATCCTAATAAAGGAAAATTAAAAGTTTCGATTAGAATTTTAAATTAATTACCAATTGCAAAATGGATGATTGCTGATAAATGAATTGTAATATTTTTCATCACTAGTTACCTCATCGCCAATCCATTCTGGAAGTTTTATTTTTTCGTTTTCATTTTCGAGCTCAACTTCAACTATAATTAGGCCTGAATTTTTTCCCTCAAAAACATCGATTTCAAAAGTTTTATTCTCATAAATAACAATATGTCGTGTTTTTTCAATGATATAATCTTCACATAGTTTTAAAAGTTCAATAGCTTCATCAAACGGAATTTCTTTCTCCCATTCAAAACGTGTTGTTCCGCTAGAATTACTTTTTCCTTTTATAGTGATAAAACCTTTGTTGTCTTTGGTTCGAACGCGAACTGTACGCTCAGCAGAAGAGTTCAAATATCCTTGATTTATTTTAAATGAAATTTTAGTTTCATTCAAAAAAGTAGTATTTTTAGCCTTGTATTTTCTTTCTATTTCAAGCATCATGATTTGTTTTAGAAATTCAAATATCGATTTAAATATTCAAATATGAAATTATTTAGAAAGCAAAATAAACCATCGTCTATCTCCGAAATTTTCAACAAATATGTTGTTAATGACGAAGTTCTTTTTCCTGATGATTTTATATTTCTGTATGAAATAGTAGCTTATTTTAGACCGTCAAATTCGAAAAAAACAAAAAGTGTTACTTTAATTGATTTGATAGCGCATTTAATCGAAAACGAAAATCACCGTTTATTATTTGCAGAATATTTGAAAAATCTTTTAAGTGGAAGAAGCTTTAGTCGTATGATTTCTGATGCTGGTATTATACAAGATTCTGATTTTATTTATGAAATCAGAAAACGAATCTCCTTAAAAATATTACCTTATCAACCTGAAAAAGAAACATTAGAATACGTTTTAAACCAAGTCTTTTATAAGGAAACCGATTTTATTTGGATAAATAAAATACCTTACAATGAACTTATTGAACTTTTTGAAGTACTTCAACTTCCTGATGTTTTCACAGCTCATAAAATAAAAAAAGATGCACTTTCTGAAGTGATGTACGCAATCGGTATCATTACACAACGAATGAGCGGTCGTTCTATGGAAACGAATATTATTCGAATGGTTCCGGAATATAATCATCTTGAAAGTCCTTTTTTAGGTTTAGAAAAAGAATTTCTAGAGATTGAAAAACAATTAAGAAATCGTGAAATTACTTATGTAGATTCTAACGATTTAAATTATAAACAATTAGTTATCCTTCACAAACAATGTGTTGATTTTGTAAGACAAGCTTTTAAGAATAGTTCAAAATTTGGAATTACGATGAAAGTGAATCAAAGTTTACTTAGAATTAGGCAACAGTTGATTCGTGTAGAAATTTTATTGTCGTTGTTTATTGTTCGCGAAGAATCTGATAAAATCAGACAATCTATAAATCTTTCATTAAAACTGATTGAATATAATTGTTATAAAAACAACGTAAAAAAATTAATCGGAGAAAGTACCCAATTAATTTCTTACGAAATCACACAGCATACAGCCAAAACGGGCGAACATTACATTACTGAGTCTGCAAATGAATATTTCAAAATGTTCAAAGGAGCTTTAGGAGGTGGTTTAATTGTAGGTTTTTTATGTGTAATTAAAGTTTTGATGTCAAAAGCAGAAACCAGCGATTTCGGTTTTGCGTTTTTGTACAGTATGAACTATTCGATTGGTTTTATTTTAATCTATCTTTTTGGTTTTACTTTAGCAACGAAACAGCCAGCGATGACGGCTTCAACTTTAATTAAAGTTATCGAAGAAGGATTAAAAGCAAATGAAAAACCATCCGAAAAGCACAAGGCGTTCGCTCATTTATTTGCTCGATTATTTCGTTCGCAATTCATTGCCTTTGTTGGAAACGTAATTTTGGCCTTTCCAGTTGCTTTGTTATTGATTTGGCTGATTGATTTATCAACCGGAATTAATATTACAGATACCAAATGGCACACCTTATTAAATGATGTTAACCCAGTTAAATCTGCGGCTATTTTTCACGCTTCAATCGCAGGTGTTTTTTTATTTTTGTCAGGAATAATTTCAGGAAATGTTTCTAATAAGAACAAACATAATCAGGTTTATTATCGAATTCAAGAAAATCCTTTTTTGAAACGTAGTTTAGGAGTTGCCAAAACCGCTAAAATTGCTTCTTGGTTAGAACAAAAATGGCCTGGAATTATCTCAAATTTTTGGTTTGGTATCTTTATGGGAAGCACGCATTCAATTGGAATATTTTTAGGTTTAAATTTAGATATTCGTCACATTACATTTGCTAGTGGAAATATTGCTCTTGGAGCTTATGGCGCAGATTTCGCATTGACTTTATCCACTTGGATTTGGTGTATTGTTGGATTGATTTTAATTGGTTTCTTTAACTTCATTGTAAGTTTTGCACTTTCTTTGGGATTGGCTTTACGTTCTAGAGATATTCCAATCTTTGAAGTTTTCTCTCTTCAAAAATCTGTTTGGAGTCATTTTAAACAATACCCAACACACTTTTTTTTCCCACCAAGAAACAGAAATAGTTTATAACTTTGAGAATCTCTTTTTTTTGAGATTCTTTTTTTTTTATGCCGACCTATCGAAAAATCATACATATTGATATGGATGCATTTTATGCTTCTGTAGAACAGCTTGATAATCCTGAATTAAGAGGGTTACCAATTGCTGTTGGCGGAAATGAAATCCGAGGTGTGATTTCGGCAGCGAGTTATGAAGCTCGAAAATTTGGTGTTCGAAGTGCGTTAACAGGTTCAGTTGCAATCAAACGCTGTCCAGATTTGATTTTCGTAAAACCTAGATTTGAACGTTACAAAGAAATTTCAAAAATGGTACATTCTATTTTTTATGAATACACCAATTTAGTTGAACCACTTTCATTAGACGAAGCTTTTTTAGATGTTACAGAAAACAAAAAAGGAATGAAAAGTGCGAGTTTAATTGCTGAAGAAATTCGTTTAAAGATTTTTGAAAAAACAGGTTTAACGGCTTCAGCGGGAATTTCAACCAATAAGTTTATTGCAAAAATTGCATCGGATTACAACAAACCAAATGGTCAAAAAACAATTAATCCCGATGAAATTGAATCTTTTATTGAAACTTTAGAAATAAAAAAGTTTTTTGGAATCGGGCAAAAAACAGCTGATAAAATGTATCATTTAGGAATTTTTACAGGATTAGATTTAAAACAAAAAACCTTAGAATTTCTTGAAGAACATTTCGGAAATTCAGCGCAGCATTATTATAATATCTCTCGTGGAATTCACAATTCACCCGTGCAACCCAATCGAATTCCAAAATCAATTGCAGCCGAACGTACATTTGAAACCAATCTAACTTCGGAAGTTTTCCTGAAAGATAAATTAAATTTTATTGCTGAAGAATTGGATTTTAGATTAAAAAAACGAGGTGTTTCTGGAAAAACAATTACGTTGAAAATTAAATATAGCGATTTTACTGTTCAAACTAGAAGCGAAACTTTACCTTATTTTATATCCAATAAAGATTTAATTTTTGATGCTTCATTGAAATTGTTATATCAAGAAAAGCTTAGGAATTCTGTGCGTTTAATTGGTGTTTCAATGACAAATTTAAACAACAAAGAAACCAAACCTAAACTCATTCAATTGCGCTTTAATTTTTAAACAAAAAAGCTATTTCGTTACATTTGAAATAGCTTTTGCTTTTATTTATTATAATCCGGTTTCGGATAAAGATTCATTTGTCGTGAGATAGCATTCTTTCGTCTGTTTATGTATCCTGAAGAATTTTTAGCTTTGTAAACTCGCGGATTTGGCAGGATTGCTGCGATTGCTGCGGCTTCATTTTTAGATAAATTTTCTGCTTTTTTACCAAACCAATGTTCTGATGCAGCTTCAATTCCATAAATGCCATTCCCCATCTCAATCGAATTTAAATAAACTTCCATGATGCGTTCTTTTCCCCAAATAAGTTCAATTAAAACAGTAAAATAAGCTTCGAATCCTTTTCTGATGAAACTACGTCCAGGCCATAGAAAAACATTTTTTGCGGTTTGTTGGCTAATCGTACTTCCGCCTTTTACGCGTTTTCCTTTTTGGTTGTTTTTATAAGCTTTTTCAATCGCATCAAAATCAAATCCGTTATGAGAGGTAAATTTACCATCTTCGCTTGCAATAACTGCTTTTTGAATGTTAATTGGCATTTCGTCGATACTAATCCAATCGTGTTTCCAAACCACTTTTTCACCTGTCGAAATTTGTTCAAAAGTCCTGATAAACATTAATGGTGTAAATGGAACAGGTATGAATTTAAACAGAATAGTCGAGCCAATCGATAGTCCAAAAAACCATAAAATTACTTTAAATATGAATTTAAAAATCTTGCGAATCATGTTTAGAAATTTTCAACAAATATATCTTTTTATTTTTAAGTGTGATTGTAGAAACTGTATTCAGGTTAAATAAAAAATCCAAGTAAAAGCTACTTGGATTTGATATAAATTATGTCGTTTAGTTATTTCTTGATTTGATTGCTTTCATTACTAGCGGAACTGTTGTGATTAGTACGATGATAATAATGATATACTCGATATAATGAGTTAAATCTACTTCGTAGCTATCTAATAAAAATCGGTATAAATAATGACCTGCAAAAATTAACGAATACGCCCATAAAAAAGAACTTAATATGTTGTAAAACATAAAACGTTTAATTTCCATGTTGGCAATTCCTGCGATAATTGGAGCAAACGTCCTGATGATTGGTAAGAAACGTGCAAAAATAATTGCTCTTCCGCCGTGTTTTTCAAAGAAAGCTTTTGATTCAAAAAGGTATTTTTTCTTAAAAATCCAACTGTCTTCTTTTTGGTATAAATAGTTTCCACTTTTTGCGCCAAACCAATATCCAAAAGTATTTCCGATGATTCCTGCCAAAGCAACTAATGAAGCTAGTGCCCAAACATTCATAAAATCATTTTCGATGTAAATAAATTCGGCCATCAATGATTTACTGTAAATTCCTGATAAGAAAAGTAAACTATCTCCTGGTAAAAAGAATCCAACCAATAAACCTGTTTCAGCAAAAATGATGAAAAGGATTACATAGATTCCAATTTTGTGACCTGCAATTTCTAAGTTGATATAAAATTCGGGATTGATTAAATCTGCCCAATTAAAATGCTCCATTTTATTATATAGTTGTTTTTATTCTTGTTCTGTTTGTAATGATTTTCCTTCCCATTTATCAACTGCAGCAGTTGATAAAGCATTTCCTAAAACATTTGTCATACTACGCGCCATATCACAGAAGTGGTCAATTGGTAAGATAAGTGCAATTCCTTCTGGTGGAATTCCGAACATCGCACAAGTTGCTACTACAACAATTAAAGACGCTCTTGGAACTCCTGCAACACCTTTACTGGTTAGCATTAAAACCAATAACATTAGTAATTGTTTTTCTAAAGGCATGTCAATTCCATAAACTTGAGCAATGAAAACACTGGCAAATGTCATGTACATCATACTTCCGTCAAGATTAAACGAATATCCTAATGGCAGCGTAAATGAAACAATCTTAGGTTGACAACCAAATTTTTCTAATTCTTCAACCATTTTAGGGAAAACGGCTTCACTACTTGTTGTTGTAAATGCTACAAGTAATGGTGTTTTAATGTGTCTTAATAAATCCCACAAACGATTTCCTAAAATCAAATACCCAACTAATAACATTACTGCCCAAAGAGTTAAAATACCAATTACGAATGCTAGAAGATAGTTTGCATAAAGGGTAAAGATTTCAAAACCATAACTTGCAACAGCAGCAGCAACCGCACCAAGTACACCTAATGGTGCAACCCACATAATGTAGTTTACCATTTTTAAAACTACGTGTGCAATTGTGTCTAAAGCTTTGGTTAGTTTTTCGCCTTCTTTACCTATGGCGGCTAATGCGACTCCAAAAATAATTGAGAAAACGACAATTTGTAAAATTTCGTTAGTTGCAAAGGCTTCGAAAATACTTTTTGGAAAAATATGAGTTACAAATTGTTCAACTGAGAAATTCTGAGAATTTTTAAGTAAATCTGAAGCGGCTTCTGCAGGATTATCCATTTGTATAGAAGTTCCTTTTCCTGGAGCCATTAAGTTTACTAAAAACAATCCGATTAATAACGAAACTAAAGATGCTGTAATAAACCAAGCCATGGCTTTACCACCAACACGTCCAACCATTTTCATGTCGCCCATTTTAGCGATTCCGACAACTAAGGTTGAGAAAACCAAAGGTGCGATAATCATTTGAACCAATCGGATGAAAATAGTTCCTAAAAGTTTGATGTTCTTTGAAAAACCGGCTATATATTCAGGGAACTGATAATGTACAATTCCACCGATTGCAACACCAATTATTAATGCTGCAATAATTGCAATAAATAATTTATTATTACTTTTCACGATGAAGAATTTTTTGAGCCGTGAAAATACTCTTTTTTTTTTACTTATAAGTTATGATGTATTCATTAATAACTGTTTTTAAGATTTTTTTAAGAACATTTTCCAATATTTAAAGAATGTCTTTTTTATCATTTAATAAATCAATTAGTTTCCTTATTTTTATCGCTGTTTAAAAAATATAATAATGAAAAAATTACTTATTCTAACTTTAAGTATTGCTGGTTTGTCTGCAAATGCTCAAAATAAAGTCATGACAAAGGAGCTTTTATGGGAATTGGGTAGAGTAAATCCGGTTGGATTATCAGCAGATGGTAAATCTTTATTCTATGCTGTTGGAACTCCGAATATGGCTGAAAATAAAATCAATTCTAAATATTACCAAGTTTCTATCGATGGTAAAAAATTTAAAGAATTAGAATCTTTAGAAGGATTGGTTGCTGATAAAAATATTTCTCCTGACGGAAAATTTAAATTATCAGACGAAGCAGTTAAAGTAAATAAAGTTTTAGGTAAGGATTATTATCCAACAATGGAAAAATCGGACGTTTATGTTTATGACGGTTTAGATTACAGACATTGGGATACATATAACGACGGAACTTTTAATCATGTTTTTATTACCAACTTAGAAAATAATGAGAAAATTGATGTCCTAGAAAACGAAGCATTTAACTCACCTCAAAAACCATTCGGCGGAGACCAAGATTACGTTTGGTCACCTGATGGAAAATCGGTTATTTATGTATCTAAAAAATTAATTGGGACTGAATATGCAACAAGTACCAATACCGATTTGTATGAATATAATTTAGAAACCAAGCAAACAACCAATTTAACTCCGAATAATAAAGGTTACGACACACATCCTCAGTTTTCTCCTAACGGTGAATTGTCGTGGTTGCAAATGAAAAGAGATGGTTACGAGGCTGATAAAAACGACATCATTGTTCGTTACATGGGAGCTGATATGAATTTAACAGCAAACTGGGACGGAACCGTTGATAGTTTTGTTTGGAGTGCTAACGGAGAAGAAATTTATTTCACTGCTGCGGTTGATGGAACCATTCAGCTTTTTGAAGTGAATTTTCCTGGACGCAAAAGAATTGCTCCAACAGTTAAGCAAATTACGAATGGAAATTTTGATGTAACAAGTATTGTAGGTTTCTCAGGAGATAAAGTAATTGTAACTCGTACCGATTTTAATACAGCAACTGAAGTTTATTCTTACGATTTAAAATCGAAAAAATGGAACCAAATTACACATGTTAACGATGCAGCTTATAAAGACATCGCTAAAGTAAAAGTTGAAAAACGTTACGTTACTACAACAGATGGTAAAAAAATGTTGGTTTGGGTAGCTTTGCCTCCAAATTTTGACCCAAATAAAAAATATCCAACCTTATTATATTGTCAAGGTGGACCACAATCTGCATTGACACAGTTTTATTCTTTCCGTTGGAACATTCAATTAATGGCTTCTGAAGGTTATATTGTTGTTATGCCAAATCGTCGTGGAATGCCAGGTCACGGAGTGGAGTGGAACGAAGCGATTTCTAAAGATTGGGGCGGACAAGTAATGCAAGATTACTTAACTGCAATTGACGAAGTAGCAAAAGAATCTTACGTAGATAAGGATAAATTAGGAGCAATTGGAGCGAGTTACGGCGGATATTCAGTTTATTATTTAGCCGGAATTCACAACAATCGTTTTAAATCGTTAATTGCACATTGTGGTGTTTTCAATTTAGAATCGATGTACGGAACTACCGAGGAAGTTTTCTTTAATAATTGGGATGCTGGTGGAGCTTATTGGGATAAAAATAACGAAGCTGCAATGAAAACATATAAAGAGTTTAATCCAAAAAATAATGTTGCAAACTGGAATACACCGATTTTAATTTTCCATGGTGGAAATGATTTCCGTGTGCCGATTGGTCAAGGTCAAGAAGCTTTTCAAGCAGCACAATTACAAGGAATAAAATCGCGTTTTGTTTATCTTCCTGAAGAAAATCACTGGGTTTTAAAACCTCAAAATGCTCAAGTTTGGCAAGGTGAATTTTTCCGTTGGTTAGACGAAACTTTAAAACAAAATTAATTTTTAAAAAGGAATCTGAATAATCGGGTTCCTTTTTTAGTTAATTAATTCATGTAATCATGTAACAATTATTATCTTTATGCGCCTTATTATAAAAATAAATTGAAAATATAATGTTTAAACTGAAATTAAAACCAATCGTAGCAGCTTTAATTATTGCTTTAGGTATTTCTGGAAATGCTTTAGCTCAAGATAATTTAGTAAATGCTGTAAAAAATAATCAAAGTGCAAAAAGTAAAGAATTGTTTACATTTACCGATGTAATCAATTTAGAAAATACACCAATTAAAGACCAAGGTTCATCTGGTACTTGTTGGTCGTACTCAGGAAATTCATTCATCGAATCTGAAATGATTCGTAAAGGAAAAAAACCGGTTGAGTTAGCTCAGATTTATACGGCTCGTAATGCGTACATCGAAAAAGGAAAAATGTATGTAAAAATGCACGGAAATGTGGAGCTCGGCGAAGGTGGTCAGTTTCATGATGTAATGAACATGTACAAAAAATATGGTGCGGTTCCACGCGAAGTTTATACAGGTTTAAGTGACGGACAAACAAGAAATAATTTCTCTGAAATGTCTAAAATGAACGAAGCTCTTTTAGGTTCAATCATTAAAAACGATAAATTATCTGATAACTGGGTTGATGCATACACAGCAGTTATCGATACGTATTTAGGTCAAGCTCCAGCGGAATTTATGTACGAAGGTAAAAAATACACACCTAAAACTTTCGCTGACCAAGTGGTTGGGATTAATCCTGATGATTATGTAGAAATTTCTTCTTTCAAAGAATATCCATATTACTCAAAATTCGTTTTATTAGTTCCAGACAACTGGTCTTTTGATTTAGTTTATAATGTTAAGATGAACGAATTGGTTGAGATTGTTGATAATGCATTGAAAAACGGTTATACAGTTGCTTGGGCTGGTGACGTTTCTGAAAAAGGATTTAGCTGGAAAAATGGAATTGCTTATGTGCCAGAAATCGATTTTGGTGTAATGACTCCAGAGCAAAAAGCAGATATGTTTAACGGACCAAAACCTGAGAAGAAAACAACTGAAGACGATCGTCAAAAAGCTTTTGATAACTACGAAACTACAGACGACCACGGAATGCATATCGTTGGAATTTCTAAAGACCAAAACGGAAAAGAATATTATATCGTTAAAAACTCTTGGGGATTATCAAACGACCATAAAGGTTATTTATATATGACAAAAGAATTTATGACATATAAAGCAACAGCAATTATGGTTAATAAAAATGCTGTTCCAAAAGCAATTGCTAAAAAATTATCGTTATAATTTTTAAAATATTGTACTGAAAAAGAGATGTTTTTACATCTCTTTTTTATTTTTGTAAAAAATAAAACGATGAGTAAAGATTCACTAAATATTGTAAAAGATTCGATTACGATTAAAGACACCATAACGTTAGCCGGACAAAAAAAACAAATTATTGAAGCAATTAAACCAGAAAATGTAAAAGAAGGAGTTGTTGAACGTGTTTCTGAACTTTCGGATTATGTTGAGAAGATTATAGCGATGTCTATAAATGCAATTCCTGATTTGTTCAGAGGTTTCCTTTTTTTGATGATTGGATTGTTCATTATTAGAACAGTTTTAAGAATTGTGAAAAACAGATTTGAAAAACGAAATGTTGACATATCATTACGTGGATTCTTATTATCAATCATTAATTTCGTTTTGTATGCTCTGTTAGTACTTTCGGTAGCTTCGAATTTAGGTTTTCAAATGACTGCCATTTTAGGAGCTTTATCTGGAGTTGTTTTAGCTGTTGGTTTGGCTTTGCAAGGTTCGCTTTCTAATTTTGCAGGTGGCGTTTTAATTTTGTTATTCCGTCCGTTTGAAGTTGGAGATTATATTGAAAATGCTTCCGGAACAGATGGAACGGTTGATAAAATTGATTTGCTTTATACTTCGTTAACAACTTCAAACGGCATTAAAGTTTTTAGTCCAAATGGACCGCTGGCAAATTCGGTAATTAAAAATTATTCAAAAATCACTAACCGTCGTTTTGAATACAACATCGGAATCGGTTATGAAGATAATATCAAAACGGCTCGCACCGTAATTTTTAATGTTCTGAATGATGATAAACGTGTGTTGCAAACTCCAGTTCCAGAAGTTTTTGTTAATGAATTAGCAGATAGTTCAGTTAATTTAACCATTAGAGCTTGGGCTTTAAAAGAAGATTATTGGGCAACCCGTAATGGTTTACAAGAAGAAATTAAAAATGCTTTAGATAAAGCCGGAATTTCAATCCCGTATCCACAACGTGAAATGCATATCATTTCTGAAAAAGATAAATAGCCAAAAAAGCTTCCGATCAAGGAAGCTTTTTTGTTTTTTAACATTTTTTATTTAAATTAGAATAACCAATCAAAAAAAATAATTTATGCATATTGAAGTATCTTCTGATTTTAAAAAACATACCAAACGAGCTGTTTTAGCAATTGTTTTATTTTTTGTTGTATTTCTTTTAATGATTTGTCTAGGTTTAGGAATTGCATTTACAATGCTTTATTTTGCACTGTTTTTAAGTGTAAATGCTCATGATTATAGAGTTATTTTACTAGGAATTACAATTGCGGGTTCGGCGGTAATTCTGTTGATTTTTCTATTCAAATTTATGTTTCAAAAATCGGTTTCTGTAACCGAAGGAATGATTCAAATTTATCCAAGTCAACATCCGAAACTTTTTAAAATGATTGAAGAAATTGCTGCTGAGGTTAAAACAGATATGCCTAAAAAAGTTTTTATTTCAAGTCAAGTAAATGCTTCTGTTTTTTATAATTCTTCGTTTTGGAGTATGCTTATGCCGGTTCGTAAAAATCTAATCATCGGATACGGTTTGGTTAATCTTACAACAGAACAAGAATTAAAAGGAATTTTAGCTCATGAATTTGGACATTTCTCACAAGATTCAATGAAAGTCGGAAGTTATGTTTACAACTGCAATCGCATTGTTTTTAATCTGGTTTATGAAAATAGTTCGTTTGAAAATGTTGTTCGAAAGGTTTCTAATTTACATCTTTTCTTTCTGGTTGTAGTAGGATTTTCTCTTTTGATTATGCGTCTTTATCAATTTATTTTAAAAGGATTATATAAAGTAATTAATCTTACACATCTTTCGTTGTCACGCGAAATGGAGTTTCATGCCGATGCAGTGGCAACAAATATAGTTGGTTCAGAAATCATGGGCATTACATTGGCACGTTTAGATTTATCTGATTTTGCAGACCAATCATCTATAGACTTTTTAAATTCAAAATATAAACAAGGATTTAAATTCGAAAATTTTTATAGGATTCAATCTCAAGTCTTAAAAATTTTAGGTGAAAAGAAAAAACATGCTTTTAATGATAGATTTCCTATTGTAACGATTGACGAAATTTATTCAAATAACAAAAGTCGTTTAAATATCAAAGACCAATGGGCTTCGCATCCAACTATGAAAGAACGTATTCAGGCAATTAATAAACTTGGAATTACCAAAGAATTAGGTTCAAATATTCCTGCTACTCATTTGTTTTCGGATACAAAAAAAATAGAAGAAACGCTTACCAAGCAATTTTATAAAGAACACGAATTAATCGATTTGAAATTTATTGATATAAATGACGAAATGAATTTGTTTTCAGAATATTATCAATCTTTGACTTTTAATTCAGCGTATAATGGATTTTTTAATAGCATAAATCCTGTAATTGAGAAGCCAGAATATCAACCTATTTCTGAGGAAGTAACTTTTGATTCACTTTTTACTGACGAGCAAGTTGCAATGGTCAAATTGTACCAAGCACTTGATTATGATTATAGAGATATTAATTTTTTAGCTACCGAAAAACACAGTATTAAAACTTTTGATTTTGATGGTGTTAAGTATAAGAAAAAACAAGCTTCGGGTTTGCTGGATTCATTAAGTAAGGAAAAAGAAGCGTTAAAAAATAAAGTGAACGCTCATGAAGCTTTGATTTATAATTTTTTCTATCAAAAAGCACAACAAAATAATGTTTTTGACGATTGGAACTCACGTTATGATTTTTACATAGAAATGGATAAATTTTACGACCGCGGTTTTGAAGCAACGAGTAAGATGGAAAATGCACTTTCGTTTATGCAAGAAAGCTTAACGCTTGAGGTTCTTCAATCTAATTTAAGAGCGTTGCATCCCAAAGAAATTGAATTTAAAGCGCATCTCATAAAATTAGAAGAATTAGAATTATATAAAAACATAATTTCGGAAGAACAGAAAAAAAAGGTTCACGATTATATTGAAAATAAATCGAGTTATTTGATAGGTGAAAAATGGAATGAACCTGTATTGAATTTACTTTTCGAATGCATTCGATTAACTCCAGCAATTCATTCGGACTTATTTTTCTCCGTAAAAAAAACATTACTAGATTATCAGGTTAATAAATTAAAAAAATGAAAATTTTAACGTGTATATTTTTTCTTACTTTAAGTTTTGCTCAAGCACAAACTAAAAAAGCTGCATATCCTAAAGTTTTAAACGAGTTTATTGAAAAAAATAAATTTGATAGAGATAAAATTTACGCTGTTTCTTATAGTGATAATCCAGATTTTATTCATGAAATTACTGAAAATAATTTAATTGGGGTTTTTGGTGTTTTACAATATGATAAGTTTTATAGTGCTAATGTTCTAGAAAATGCTGGGTGTAGTGGACAGCAATTAGTTTTTGTCAAAAATTTTAATTTAGAAAATTTAAATGGGATTGATAAAAATCTAGTGAAAGTTTTAAGTGAAATTAACGTAGATCCAGAAAAGAAAGTCGTCGTTTTTTTATGTGCTAATATTTCATCGAAATCAATGTTGAAACATTTAATTAAACCTGTTTTTAATGAAGTTAAGAAAGATGCTAATTATGATTACATTATGTTAGTTATAGATTAATACATGATATTAGATTACCAAACTACTGAATTTAATAAAAAAAAAATCCACTCGTTTTTAATAGCAAGTGGATTTTGTTTTATAAATGTTCGATAACATAATCTTTATAAAAATCTTCTATTTCTTCAAAGATGCGTAACAATTGTTGTGGATCATCTTCGGTAACCAAACGCTGACGATGCGCTTTGAAACCGTGAATACCTTTAAAGTAATTCGTATAATGGCGGCGCATTTCCACAATTCCCAAACGTTCACCTTTCCATTCCATCGACCAAATTAAATGGTTTTTAGCCGCCTCTAAACGGTCTTTCATGGTTGGTGGCGCTAATAATTCTCCTGTTTTTTCGTAATGTTTAATTTCATTAAAAATCCAAGGATAACCAATCGCAGCGCGTCCAATCATCATTCCGTCTAAACCAAAACGCTCGCGGTATTCTTTTGCTTTTTGCGGCGAATCGATATCACCGTTTCCAAAAATAGGAATATGAATTCTAGGGTTGTTTTTAATACGTTCGATATGCGTCCAATCCGAATGACCTTTGTACATCTGCGCTCTCGTTCTCGCATGAACCGTCAAAGCTTGCACACCAACATCTTGTAAACGTTCAACAACTTCATCAATGTTAATCGATTCTTCGTCCCAACCTAAACGTGTTTTTACCGTAACAGGTAAACTAGTACCTTTAATAACCGCTTTAGTAAGTCGAACCATTAAATCTACATCTTTCAAAACTCCTGCGCCGGCGCCTTTGCTTACCACTTTTTTAACTGGGCAACCAAAGTTGATGTCAACCAAATCAGGCTGAACTGTTTCAACAATTTGAGCCGATTGTTCCATGGCTTCTTCATCACCACCGAAAATTTGAATGCCAACCGGACGCTCGTAATCAAAAATATCTAATTTCATTCTGCTTTTCATTGCGTCACGAATCAATCCTTCTGAAGAAATAAATTCAGAATACATCAAGTCTGCTCCGTGTGCTTTACAAAGTCTACGAAAAGGCGGATCACTAACATCTTCCATTGGAGCTAATAATAGCGGGTGGTCAGGTAATTCAATATTTCCTATTTTGATCATGAAATTAAATTTTGCACAAAATTACTATATTATTTTTTAAGTCGCATAATATTGTAATTATCTTATCATAGATTAACTTTTAGTTTTTTATAAATCATGTATCTTTATAAAAAATAAATTACTACAGATGTCAAACATAGATTATATTTTTGAAGAGAAAGCTGCTGATATCGGTAACTTTTTAGTTGGTAGATTGTTGCCTTTTCGCCAAAAACGAAACATAGGTCCGTTTGTTTTCATCGATCACATGGGGCCGAAAAAATTACAAGCAGGTGAAAATTTAGACGTAGCACCGCATCCGCATATTGGTTTATCAACATTAACTTTTTTGTTTGAAGGTGCTATTCAACATAAAGACAGTTTAGGAAACGATTTAATGATTGAGCCAGGCGCCGTAAATTGGATGACGGCTGGAAACGGTGTGGTACATTCAGAACGAACGCCAAATCATTTACGAAATGTAGAAAAATCGGTTCATGGATTACAGATTTGGATTGCGCTTCCAAAACATTTAGAAGACATCGATCCAAGTTTCGTACATGTCGAAGCAAATGAATTACCAACTTGGACAGAAAATGCTGTTGATTTTAAATTAATCGCAGGTGAATTTGATGATATAAAATCTCCAGTTCCTGTTTATAGTAAATTATATATGATCGAACTAAAAGCAAACGCAGATCAAACCATTAATTTACACGATCGATTGTATGGCGAAAGTGGATTGTATATTTTAGAAGGCGAAGTTTCTAGTAACGGAAATGCTTTCGGACCGAAACAGATTTTAATTACGAAAGACGCACATTTGTGTACTTTTGATATCAAAGCCGGATCGACTCTTTATTTATTCGGAGGCGAACCTTTCGAAGAAGAACATTTTATTTTTTGGAATTTTGTTTCGTCTAGCAGAGAAACGATTGACGAAGCTAAAGAACGTTGGATTAAACAAGAATTCCCGAAAGTTCCAGGAGAAACTGAATTTGTTCCATTACCACAAAACCCATTAAAAAAAGATTAATCATGGAAAAAGTACACGCAAAAATTGGAATAGAAAAATATAAAACTACTATTGAAGGAAAAAGTTTAACTTTTATCGCAGATCAAGCAGAAAGTGAAGGCGGAAAAGATTTGGGACCAAGTCCGAAAGAGCTTTTAGCTGGTTCGCTGGCTGGTTGCGTTGCCATGACAGTTCGAATGTATGCCGACCGTAGCAATTGGTCGCTAGAAGAAGTTTTGGTTGATGTTGAAATCGATACCGAAACCAATCCTGGAACAACCATTTTTAGAAAGAAAGTAGCCTTCAAAGGCGATTTAACCGAAGACCAATTGAAGCGTTTGCATTTAATTGCACAGAAATGTCCAATCAATAAAATTCTTCAAAACCCAATTGTTGTAGAATCTTAAGTTCTAAAAGTTTTCGACTTTCGACTATTTGAAGCGATTCCAGCTTAACGCTATATCTTTTGCTTTTTATAAAAAGCAAAAGGATGCCGCTACAATCTGGGCCAAAAGACAAACCCTGCAAACAAATCGTTTTGTTGGTTTTAAAATATTAAACTCCGTCAGAGTTCAAAACTCTGATGGAGTTTATTGTTTTTTAAGTTGTTAATACACTAATAAATACCATCGATAAAAACTATAAGTTTTTTCATGTCAGTTATTGATTCTAAGCTGATTTTATTTTCTTTTAAATATTTTTTTAAATCTTTTTCTTGATTTGGTAATAGTTTAATAATATCTTTTGGGGATTCAAATGGATATAAAATTTCATCAATTTCAATATATAATTTTTCTTTTTCAGGTTTGTATTCTGGTTGCGAAGTTTGTGAGTATCCATTGCTTTTTTTATTTCCTTCTGAATATGTGATTTTTTGATTTTTAAAAATAGAAACATTATTACCTTTAATTACGTTTTCGAAGTAACCATTTTCTGTTTTTTTTCCATATTTGACATCTTTTAGGTATAATTTTTTCCCGTTTGTAAATTCTATTAAAGTATTTGCTTCTTTGTTTAGAAAAAGTATTTCGTTTTTGGACTTTTCGTATTCTATAACATCTTCATGATTGTTATATCTTAACCTAAATAATTTTTCGCCATTGTTAACTCTTGCTTCAATGAAGTCTTCATTAATGTAAGGCTTGCCAATTGTTGCTGGAGGTAGGTCAGAGGTGCTTGTCGGGTTGCCAATAAGTACAAAGCCTCTATCTTGTGTTACGGGAGTAAATTTTTCAGCAGATATTGTCGGCATTTGTTTATATACAGGTTCAAAATTTTGTGCTATTGCACTTGTACAAATTAAATAAAATGTAATAAAATGTATTTTTTTCATAATCAATATATTTAATAGTTAAATCAAAAAAATCTAATATAATACTACAAGTTAGTGAAAAAATATTGATTATAAGTGTTTTGTTTATTTTTGTGAGTTTACAAGTAATTTCAATATAAGATTTATTTTTATTATTAGGTCAAATTTTTCCAGCTTTCCGCTATATCTTTTATTTCACTACGTTACATAAAAGGATGCCGCTGCAATCTGGGCTAAAAAGGCGTAATTTAGTTACATTGTTGTCTTTTGGTTAAATATTTTTTGTAAGTTTATGATGTATGTAATTTTATTATTGTAAATCTATTTTTTTTATGAAAAAATTATACTTGTTGCTTTTACTTCTTTTCTCGTTTTCTGTTTTTGCACAAAGCAGTTACGATCGCATTTGGGCGGTAAATTCGAGATTTCATTCAAATATTTATGAATATTCTTATTTAGTTAACGATACAGATTTGTATTTCCCGTCGGACAATAAAATTGTATATTACAATTTACCCAATACCACACCTATCGAATTTGCAGCCTTAGGTACAGCAACATCGACTATAATTTATGAACTTCACCGCGATATACAAGGTAATTTTTATGCCTCTGGTAAGACATCAGAAATACAAAATTTTACTACAGCTAATGTGTATAAATCTATTTTTGATCCAACACAAAATGTAGTATCTGGAACGAATGGTTTTTTAGCAAAATTTGATGTAAACGGAGACTTAGTTTTTTGTACGTATACGGATATTTTGGAACAAGGTGGCATGGCAAAAAAAGTGACTACAACAGATGCTTTAGGGAATATCTATTTTATTGCCTATTTACCTATAACAGAAACCTTACCCAATGCACCTTTTCAGACCACTGCTACCGCTGCGGAAGCTTTTACTTCTGATTTTGAAGCTCCAATTATCACAAAATTAAACAGTAATGGTCAATTACTATGGAAAACATTCTTTTGTCATCATCGTACAGCAATATCAAATATAGATGTAGTAAATAACCAATTGGTGATTGTAGGAAATATGTTTAAAAAAGTAGGTTTTGAAATGACAAATCCTACTTTTTTTAGTACACCTGGGGCTTTATTAGAAAATGTTGGTAGTTTAAATGGGTCTAAAACTTTTGTAAACGTATTTAATACCGATGGTACTCGAGCTTGGGGTACGTATTTGAGTACACCATTTACTCATGGACTGCGTACTTTTGGTAATGCCATTTATGTGTTGCATCGTGGTAATGGGTTAACTGCTACAGAAGGAGCGTATTTTGGGACACCGAAGACAAATGTTTTAACTAAGTTATCCAATACCGGAACAAGACTTTGGAGCAATTATACAGATGAACAAAATTTTAATTTAGATTTAAGTGGAGATGTAATCTTATTTGGTGCAACTCAAGAAACTACAGGAATAGTAACAGCTGATGGATATCAAACTACAAAAAACCCTACAAACATTAACGGTTTAGGGATTAACAAAGATGGTTATCATCAAATTTTATCTCAAAACGGAACAAATTTGTTGTATGGAACGTATTATGGATTGCAAGGGCAAGATGCTACAGCTATGATTATTCCTAGAAATACGGGATATATTTCTTTAGATCATATAAATAATTATCTAAGCCCAACAGATTTTATTACCCAAGGAAATCCATTAACAACTTCTGAAAATTATTCAAATTATGGAGGTTTGATAATCAGTTTATTTGATAAAACTCCTTTATCAACAGATACATTTCAATTAGAAAATATAAAGGTATATCCTAACCCTACAGTAAATTATTTGGTTATTGAAAATTTAGATGGTTTCTCAACTAACGATACTATTGAAATATACAATATGTTAGGACAAAAAATACAACAACAAAACAGTCCGTCAGAAACAACCTTTGAAATCAATACTGAAAATTGGTCTTCTGGGGTATATATTGTAAATGTTCAGTCAAATGGAAAAGTAGGAAGTTATAAGGTTGTGAAAAAATAAGACTTTTTCTGATTCATTAACTTGATAAGTAAATATCAAAAATAACTCCGTCAGACTTCAAAACGCTGACGGAGTTTTTACTCAAAAAATTATTTACTCACTTCATAAAAAAAGCTATCATACTAACTAACTTTAAATTATATTTGCAAATTAGAGATGTTCTATTAAAGCATCGCGTTAGGGATAGTAGTGAAAAGCCCACAATGAGGAGTTTACGACGAGTGAGGACTTGCAACGGATAGCCCGACCTGAAAGGGAACGCACAAAAACTGATATATTTGAAGATGAAAAAAATACGTAATTTTTGTATTATTGCGCACATTGACCACGGGAAAAGTACCTTGGCCGATAGACTTTTAGATGCTACGCAAACTGTTACTGCTCGTGAAGCGCAAGCACAGCTTTTAGATAGTATGGATTTAGAGCGTGAACGTGGAATTACCATTAAATCGCACGCCATCCAAATGGAATATAAATACAAAGGCGAAGATTATATTCTGAACCTGATTGATACTCCAGGTCACGTAGATTTCTCGTACGAGGTTTCGCGTTCTATCGCTGCTTGTGAAGGAGCTTTGTTAATTGTGGATGCGGCTCAAAGTATTCAGGCGCAAACTATTTCGAACTTATATTTAGCTTTAGAAAACGACTTGGAAATTATTCCGGTTTTAAATAAAGTAGATTTACCATCGGCAAACCCAGAAGAGGTTAGCGATGATATTGTTGACTTATTAGGTTGTAAACTTGAAGATATTATTCATGCTTCTGGTAAAACAGGTTTTGGTGTCGATAAAATTTTGGAAGCTATTGTGGAGCGTGTACCAGCACCAAAAGGTAATCCGGACGAGCCGTTGCAAGCTTTGATTTTCGACTCGGTTTATAATCCATTCCGTGGTGTTGAGGTTATTTTCCGTGTAATCAACGGACAAATCAAAAAAGGTCAGAAAATTAAATTTATGGCAACAGACCATGAGTATTTCGCTGATGAAATTGGTACTTTGAAATTAAATCAGGTTCCAAAACAAGTGATTTCTGCTGGTGATGTTGGTTATTTAATTTCTGGGATTAAAGAAGCAAAAGAAGTAAAAGTTGGTGATACGATTACAGATGCGGTTGTGCCAACTACCAATATGATTTCTGGTTTTGAAGATGTAAAACCAATGGTATTTGCTGGTATTTATCCAGTTGATACAGAAGATTACGAAGATTTACGTGCTTCGATGGAGAAACTTCAGTTAAACGATGCGTCGTTAGTTTTCCAGGCTGAAAGTTCGGCAGCTTTAGGATTTGGTTTCCGTTGTGGATTCTTAGGAATGCTACACATGGAAATTATTCAAGAGCGTTTAGAGCGTGAGTTTAATATGACGGTTATTACTACCGTACCAAACGTTTCGTATTTGGCGTACACAAAGAAAGAGCCAGATACAGCTTTAGTAGTTAATAACCCATCTGATTTACCTGAACCATCAAAATTAGATCGCGTTGAGGAACCTTATATCAAAGCTACCATCATTACAAAATCTGACTTTGTTGGAAACGTAATGAGTTTATGTATCGAAAAACGTGGAGTTATTACCAATCAAACGTATTTAACGCCAGAGCGTGTGGAATTAAATTTTGATATGCCTTTAGCTGAAATTGTATTCGATTTCTACGATCGTTTAAAAACGGTTTCTAAAGGTTATGCTTCGTTTGATTACCACCCAATTGGAATGCGTACTTCTAAACTAGTTCGTTTGGATGTTTTATTAAACGGGCAAAATGTAGATGCTTTATCTGCGTTAATTCACGAAAGTAGTGCATATCACATTGGTAAAAAGATGTGTGAGAAATTAAAAGAATTAATCCCACGTCAACAGTTTGATATTCCAATTCAGGCTGCAATTGGAGTAAAAGTAATTGCTCGTGAAACGATCAAAGCTTTACGTAAAGACGTTACTGCAAAATGTTACGGAGGAGATATTTCTCGTAAGCGTAAATTACTTGAAAAACAGAAAAAAGGTAAAAAGCGTATGCGTCAAGTAGGAAATGTTGAAATTCCGCAAGAAGCATTTATGGCTGTACTTAAATTAAACGATTAATTATTCGTGAGATATATATTTTAAAACCGTTCATTTTTTATGAGCGGTTTTTTTGTTATAATTGTTATATTGAAATTTATTTAATGTTTATGAAGTCTTATTTGTTATTTCTAGGATTTATATTTTCACTTCTGCTTTTTTCTAGTTGTCATAAAAAGAAAATTTTACATGAATATCTTACAAATGATAGTATTTCTATGTGGGATATGCCAATTATGGAGTTGCAGGTTATCGATGATGATTCATCATATTTTGAAAGAACTATTAGTTTTTTGTTTCATAAAGACTTGATTTGTGACGTTTTTAATTTGGGTATGAAAGATAGATATGCTCGTAGAATTGGACCCAAGGTGAATGTTACAGGAAAATGTAATAGGTGGGAGATGTTGAATGATTCAACTATAAAGATGAATTGTGATGAAGCTTTTGTTGTGAAAATAATTAATCGCGACACTCTTTATTTATTTGATACTTTAGGTGTAAAAAAACATGAAATGTATCGTGTTTCTAAACCTTGGAATATTAATCAAGAATCTGTAAATATTCGAGATAAGTTAATTGAATCTGGAGAATATTTAAGTCCTTATTTGTATTACTAATATTGAAATTTACAGAATAAAAAAATCTTTAATAGTTTTTGATTAGGAAGCTTTATTTTTCCAGATAAAACCATCTAAAACATAATGTGTAAATTGAGGTAATGCTAACAGCGGAACCCATAAAAACTGCCAAAAATCTGGAATATAAAAAGATTGATTCAATTGAATGTGTTCTTCCCAAACGGTAATTTCCCAAATAAATTCTTCGAAAACAGCCAACAATAAAAGAACAAAAATAAAACCGAATAGCTTTCCTGCGAAATTTGAGAATTTAAAGCTGAATTTTTTACTTGGTGCATTTTCTACTTCTCTAAAATAAACCAAAGCCATATACGGAATTCCGTGAGAAATCACATTAAAAGCCGTGAAAATGAGTTCGTTGTTGTAATACACAATGCTTAAATACCACGAAATGTACGTTCCTAAAATCAATAAAGTTTTGGGTTCGTTAATACTTTTTGTTTTTATGAATTTGCAAAGTTGTTGAATGATGTAACATCCGAAAATAATGAAATAAACAACGTTTAAATAACTCAGAATTTGTGGATGTGAAGCTTGTAGAAATTCATCTTTAACAAACCAAGTAAAGTTTCTGTCTGGACTTAAAAACCAAAATAACATCGGGTAAACCGTTGCGTTGTAAATCACGATTTTATCGAATAGAACCGTGAACTTTGTCTTGATTTCGTTTCTTGCATACAAACGCATAAAACCGTATTGCTGTCGGATGAAATGAAAAACGGCAATGTAAGCCAACAACGACCAAAAGAAATCTTTTCCGATTAAAAAGGCAATGGTTCCAACCACGAAACAAACCGCCGGAATGCCTAAATACAGTTTTTTGTTTTTGTTAAATTCTGACGGAACCAAATATGTTTTAAAAATCGATGAATATACATGAGCTACATCAATACATACAATTAAAATCAACCAAGTTAAAAACGAAAATTGATTTTGAATATGTGTGATTTCCTTCTGAAATAAAACTACGATTAGCGCAATTATAAAAGGCGGAGATAGTATAAAAAGTAAATCGGTCTTTTTTTTATGTATCCAAGGTTGTGTCATCTATTAGTTTTTTGGCTGCGTTGATTCCTTGATGAAAAGCTTCTTCAAAAATCGAAATTCCGCTTAAATCGCTATGAGCAAAATATAAATTTTTAGTGTTTTTTGAAGCTTGTTTCAATTTTTCTGAGAAGATAAAATTCGGAAAAGGAGAAATCATTCCGTGTCCTTTTTTATGAATTTCTATCGATTCAATTTCATCTGTAATTCCGTAATGAGCTTTTTCTAAATCCGATAAAATAATGTTTTTCCAATAATCATCGGACTTTGAAAATAAATTTCTACGTTCAGTTAATAAATCATTTTCAGATAAAGCTGCATAATAAGTTAATACAAATGGAGGTTTGTATTGATGTAAATGTTGGTGTTGGTTGTAAATATACCCCAAACCAAATCCGTTGTGAATAACATTGTCCCAACTTAAAGGAGCGCCTTCACTTAACGGAATTTTTTTAACTACAACTGTTGCGGTTAACCAAGGCGCGTATTCAAAATTCGATGCGAATTCTTTACGTTCGTCAATCAAATATTTAGTTACAAATTGCGGAGTTGCAACAATAGCTTTATTAGCGATTATGGTTTTGGAAGTATTGTTTTTAGAATCAAAAACGGAAAGATGCACTTTGTTTTCTTTTTCTTCAATCTTGTAAACCAATTCATTATTTAGTTGCTTTTCATTGCTGTATTTTGATAGTTTTTTTACCAAAAAATGATTGCCTTCTGGCCAAGTTAATACATTGTGATTGTTGTTTTTTCTTGAACAAAAATAATGTAATCCGGCCCAAGCCGAAACTTTATCAATCCCGATTCCGTAATCATCTTTGCAACAATAATTCAAATAAATATTTAAATGTTCGTTGTTGAGTTTGTTTTCTAAAAGCCAATCTTTTAGTGTGATTTTATCAAGTTTGGTGAAATTATCATCTTGAGAAACCTTGCGCATCGGAATATCAAAAGCAAACAAATCATCGTTTCCTTTTGCAGTTTTTAGTTCTGAAATCAGTTGGTCAAATTTCTCAAAGGCTAACAAATCAGATTCAGAAAGTGAATATTTCGGTATGATTCCTTCTTGCCAATAATTTTTGATAAACAAACGTTCGTGTGGGTCAAAACATAAATAAGCTTCATTGAAAACAGGATTTTCATTTTCAAAATGTGTAATGATATTTTCTTCGTTTAGAAAGGAAATCAATTCTTTGTCCGCAAGATTTGGCATTGGAAGATAATGCGCACCTAACGGATATTTGCTGTATGCATTTTCACTCGCTAACGAATTCCCACCAACTTCATCTTCTAATTCGATGAGTTTAAAATCAGAAATTCCGTTTTTAGAAAGGTAACGTGCGGCTGATAATCCAGAAATTCCACCACCAACAATTACAATGTTTTCCTGAATGATTTCAGAAGGTTTCGGAAAATCCGAAGTTCGTAAACGATGACCTAAAATATGATTGGTTCCGGTTATTTTAAAGATGAATTTTTCAATGGATTTTGTGCACGATTGAATAAACGGAATCGCTGCCAAAGCCAATAAACTTGTCCGAATAAAATCGCGACGGTTCCATTTATAATTTGCTCCATTCTTCATCGAAATAGCGTACTAAAGATTGGTTATCTAATCGGTTAATTTCAACTTCACTTGCCTTCATATCTTCCGGAAAATCGGTGTAATCATTTAAATTATGATTATAGAATTTTAAATCGTTTAACTTCCTTTTATTGAATTGGAAATTAATGCTGTTGTTTGGCGAAACGATTGCAAATCCCCATTCGCCAAAAGACGGAACATACGTATGATACGGAATGATGTTTGGATAAATCGACGCAATGGTTTCATGAATACACCAAAAAGATTTTGGTGCATAATACGGCGATGTTGTTTGAATGCTTACCACCGTGTTTTCAGTCATACTTTCGTATAACGATTTATAGAAATAAGTCGAATATAATTTTCCTAAACTGTAATTTGATGGATCAGGAAAATCGATAATAATCACATCAAATTTTTCTCTGTTGTTTTTAACCCAAACAAAAGCATCTTCATTGTAAATGGTAACTTTTTTGTTGTTTAAAGCGTTTTCGTTGTACTTTGTCAAGACTTCGTTTTGTTGGAATAACTTGGTCATTCCTTCGTCTAAATCTACTAAAGTAATTTGTTCAACATCTTTGTATTTTAAAACTTCACGAGTTGCTAAACCGTCTCCGCCTCCTAATATTAAAACTTTTTTCACGGATGGAGCCGTCGACATTACTGGATGAACCAATAAATCGTGATAACGATATTCGTCTTTGGTATTGAATTGTAAATTGTTATTCAAGAATAGCTGATAATTTCCGCGGTCTTCTGTAAGCACAATGCGTTGATATGGCGTGCTGTGTTTGTAAATGATGTTACTTTGATACAGGTTTTTTTCGGTATAACTTAAAATATCATTTGAATAATATGACGCAGTTATTAACGCTGCTAAACTTATAAATGCTTTTACATAAAGTGATTTCGGATTTTTGACTTCTTTTCGTAAGAAAATACAAAGTGCAATTCCGACACAAACATTGATGATTCCGAAAAATAAGGAAGTTCCGATAACGCCTAGTTTCGGAATAAAATAAATTGGAAACAACACAGAAGCTAATAATGCTCCGATGTAATCAAACGTAAAAACATCAGAAACCAAATCTCTGAAGTTTACACGGTTCTTTAAGATGTTCATTAAAATCGGAATTTCCATTCCGGTTAAACATCCGGTAATAAAAACGATGAAATATAAAATGAATTGAAAATGTGCCGCTTCCTGAAAAAGTAAAAATAGTAATACCGAACTTAATCCTCCGATGATTCCTATCAAAAGTTCAATTTCGATAAAACGGTCGATTAAATCCTTTTTTACAAATTTTGCAACAAACGAACCGACACCCATCGAAAAAAGATACGTTCCGATGATGAACGAGAATTGCTTTACCGAATCGCCTAATAAATAACTAGCAAGCGCTCCAGCAACCAATTCGTAAATCAATCCGCAAGTAGCAACAATAAATACAGATAAAAATAAAAAAAGCTGTAATTTTTTGTTTTTATCCATGAAGTGCTGCACTAATAATTAGTGAAATACCGATGATAAACGCTGCGAAAACAATTGCTAAAGCGATGTTTTTGTTTTCGACGATTTCTTTCCATGAATTTTCTGGAGTTAGTTTTTCGACTATTAAATAAGCGATTAATAAAATTACAATACCAACTAATGAATAAACTACTGAGTTGGTTAATCCGTTTAAAATATTTGTCATGATGTTGTTATTTATGTGAACCAGAATTACTATACGTTTGATATATGAAATGACTACGACTTCCTGTATAAGTGGCGTTTTCTAAAGATTTATTTTCGAGATTTGAATTGCAATTTTTGTTAGAAACAAAATAATAATTTGATATTAAAAAAGCTACTATAATTCCTGCCGCTAAAAACAGAATCGTTTTGTTGTTGTAACTTAACAATGCGTTGAAAGTTTGTGTTTCTTTTATCTTTAGATTGTTTTTAATGCCTTCAAAATATATGTATCCAGCAAAAAAGCAAATTCCAATAAAAATATATAAATTGATTAATGAAACACCTCCAACGGTTATTTTATAATCGATGGCGTAATTCTTATTAAGTTCTGTCCCGATTTCATTAAATGTAAAAACCAAATGATAATCACCTTCATTGAGGAGGCAAAAAGTAATTTGATTTCCTGATGCTAAATTTTTTGAATTGAAAAAATGTATGAAACTTCCGCCATTAAAATGTTCATTTGTTTTTTCATTAACTAACGAAACAATAACATTAATGTCTTTTTTGTCAACTTCTGAAATAAAATCGAGTTTTAGTTTTTGGTCGTTTCCTTTTATTTTAAAAGAATCACTTACAATTTCTTTAACAAAATTATTTCTTGTAATGTATGAATCATAACTGTACGAATTTACATTATTGTAATTTACTACATAATGTAATATTCCTAAGATGAAACTCAAAATTGCAAAAAACAAAACGATGTTTTTGATAACATTATTCTTTAAGTAACGTTGTTCGCGTTGTTTTTCAAAAAGCGATTTAAATGTATAGCTGTTTATGTAATTTCCTTCAAATGCTTCTGTTTTCTTGTCATATTCCTCAACAGAAATAAATTGATTGTCATTTGTTTCGTTGTAATATGTCCGTAAAAATGCTTGTGACTTAATGTTATTAAAAAATAATCCTTGTGCAGATATCGTTTCTGCATATTGATGGAAATCGAATTTGTAAGTGTTTGTTTTGTAACTTAATGGTCGGCCGTTAGTGACCGCATTTTCAATTTCTTTAAACGGAAATTCTTTTAGATAAGAGTTGAAATCACTTCCGTGCGAAAGAAAAAATAAGTCACCATCATAATCTACAACAATATATTCGTTCCATTTTTCATGTGTTGATGTGTCTCTTTTTGTACTTATTCCAACTACATGATATGTTTTTGATTGAAAAATTATTTTTTCACCGATAAAGGTGTAATTGTTTTCAATTTCTTCTTTAAATTGACCTATAAATTTAAGTTCGTAATTATTTATTTTTGATATAGTGAGACAAGACGGACAACTAAAAGTTTTTGGGTGCAGTTTCGTAAGCGGTAGTTCAGTAATTTTACTACAAATTGGACATCTATAATTTCTCATTACCTGTAAACATTAGTTTCATTCAACACTCTTGCTTTGAAATAGGTCTTAAAAGCTTCTGATAAGATTTCAACCTTATCCGAATTGTCTTTAAGATAATTGCATAAATAAATATCTAAAGTAAGTTGATTAAATTCTGGCCAAGTGTGAATACAAATGTGTGATTCCATTAAACAAATGGCTGCTGTGAAACCGTTAGAATCAAAAGTGTGTTTAGAGGTTCCAACTATTTCAAGATTGTTTTTTTTAATAAGTTCAATAGCAAAATTTTCAAAAGCTTCTAGATTTGTTGTTGAATCTAAATCTAAAACTTCTAAAGTAAGTAATTTATGTAAACCAGGAGAATAGTTGTTTCCTTCTTGCATTATTTAAGTGGGAATTTGGTTTGCACAAAGATTGGAAAAAAATGTTAAAAAAAGAAATAAAAAAAATCCTTAATCAGTTTTGATTAAGGATTTTTACAGAGCGGAAGACGAGGCTCGAACTCGCGACAACCAGCTTGGAAGGCTGGAGCTCTACCAACTGAGCTACTTCCGCATGCGATAATTATTTAAAAACTACTATCAAAGTTTTAGAGCGGAAGACGAGGCTCGAACTCGCGACAACCAGCTTGGAAGGCTGGAGCTCTACCAACTGAGCTACTTCCGCAAATGATATTTTTGAAAACTATTATCAAAGTTTTTGGAGCGGAAGACGAGGCTCGAACTCGCGACAACCAGCTTGGAAGGCTGGAGCTCTACCAACTGAGCTACTTCCGCAAATGATATTTTTTTAAAACTATTATCAAAGTTTTAGAGCGGAAGACGAGGCTCGAACTCGCGACAACCAGCTTGGAAGGCTGGAGCTCTACCAACTGAGCTACTTCCGCAAATGATATTTTTGAAAACTATTATCAAAGTTTTTGGAGCGGAAGACGAGGCTCGAACTCGCGACAACCAGCTTGGAAGGCTGGAGCTCTACCAACTGAGCTACTTCCGCAAATGATATTTTTGAAAACTATTATCAAAGTTTTTGGAGCGGAAGACGAGGCTCGAACTCGCGACAACCAGCTTGGAAGGCTGGAGCTCTACCAACTGAGCTACTTCCGCAATTAACTATTTTTTAATCTTAGTTCTGATTTTGTGATTGCAAATATAGAGATAAATTAATATGTAACGCAATAAATTTTTTAATTTTTTCTGTTGTATTTTGTTGATGTTCTCTAATTTTTTTTATATCAAATATTTAGCTTTTGATTTTTTTTGTTTCAATAGGTTTTGTTAATAAAAAATTAACTTAATTTTAGTTCGGTATTTGCCGAACTAATGCTAGATTTGTGCAAAATTATTTAAATGGAAGATATTTTAGAACTTGAACTTTATAAAGAAGTTACGGTTCATTTTGAAAAGTACTACAAATTTCAGCCTTTGACTGCGAAGGTGTATACTTTTTTTATTTTTAATAATTGCCACGAAGGATTAACTTTTGATTATCTAGTCGAAATTTTTCAAGTGAGTAAAAGTTCTATGTCTCATAGTATTAATACACTTATGGAATTAAGCTTTATAGTAGATTTTAAAAATGAAAATGAAAGAAAAAGACATTTCAAGGTAAATAAAAAACTTTTCTTAACCCGATTAATGGATGTACAAGAACGTCTAGAAAGTGAGAAAAATGTATATTCAAAGTTAAAAGATTTTAAAACAGAAAGGTCAAACTTGATGTTTAAAAAAGAAACTTTTGATTTGTATATTGACCATTTAAGTCAAGCGACAAATTCAATTAAAAATACAATTCAGAATCTAAATTTATATATCAATCAAAATGAAAATGAATACTAAATCGCTCTTGTTGCTAATTGGCGCAACTTCAATTGTAGCTTGTTCTAAAAAAGAAGAAGTGAAAGAAACTCCGAAGCCCGCTTTAGATGTTGTTGAAACAATGATTAAAGATGTTACAGGATATCAGTCTTTTCCGGCTGTAATAGAAGGTAAAATTAATAACGATGTTCGTGCTAAAATTCAAGGATATATAAAAGAAGTTTTGGTTCATGAAGGTCAAACAGTTTCTAAAGGTCAGGTTTTATTTCGCTTAGAAACAAATGCACTTAATGAAAATGCAGCAGCAGCAAAAGCAGGAATTGCATCTGCACAAGCATCAGTAAATGTTGCTCAAGTTGAAGTAAATAAATTAACGCCACTTGTTGATAAAAAAATTATTTCGAACGTACAGTTAGAAACTGCCAAAGCAAATTTAGCCTCTGCTAAAAGCATGTTGGCTCAAGCGCAAGCCAATTACCAAAGTATCAATGCAAATATTGATTACGGAGTTGTTCGTAGTCCTGTAAGTGGAATTGTAGGGAATCTACCTTTTAAAGTAGGGAGTTTAGTTGGACCAAATGACCAACAACCTTTAACAACAGTCTCTGATGTAAGTACCGTTTATGCTAATTTTTCGATGAACGAGAAAGAATATTTTAAATTCTTAAACGATACGCCAGGACAAAATTTAGACCAAAAATTAAAGAATGTTCCTGCAATTGAATTGCAATTGGCTGATGGAAATATTTATGCTGAAAAAGGAAAAATTGAAACAGCTTCAGGTCAAGTTGACCAAGCGACAGGAACCGTTCAATTTCGTGTAGCTTTCCCAAATCCGAATCGCATTTTGAGCAACGGAAATAGCGGAAGTATCCGTTTACCTAAATCATATACTCAAGTTTTGGTTATTCCAGAAGTTGCTTCGTACGAACAGCAAGGAAAAATCAATGTGTATAAAGTTCGTAACGATACTGCTTATGCATCTGCAGTTACTGTAATTGACCGCGTGGACAATATGATTATTGTAAGTGATGGTGCAAAAGAAGGTGATGTTGTTGTTGTGAGCGGAATAGGTTCGTTACGTGATAAAACGGCTATTCAACCTAAAAAAGTTGCTTTCGATTCAATTGCTAATGCTATTAAACCTATATTCTAAAACCAGTAAGGATGTTAAAAACTTTTATTGAAAGACCTGTATTATCTACAGTTATTTCCATCTTAATTGTCATTTTAGGACTTTTAGGATTATCTGCTTTACCCATAACTCAATATCCAGATATTGCTCCACCAACAGTTCAAGTTGCAGCTTCATATCCAGGAGCCAATGCCCAAACGGTTCTTGAAAGTGTGATTGTACCTATCGAAGAGCAAATTAATGGTGTTGAAGGAATGGATTATATTACGTCAACAGCAAGTAACGATGGTTCTGCTTCAATTCAAGTTGTTTTTAAACAAGGAATCGACCCAGATATTGCTTCTGTCAACGTACAAAACCGTGTGGCTCGTGCTACACCATTGTTGCCAACTGAGGTTACTAGAACGGGAGTTACCACTCAGAAACAACAAACGAGTTCGTTGATGTTCTTGTCTTTCTATTCTGAGAATAAAGATTACGATGCTACTTACATTCAAAACTATTTGAATATCAATGTTATTCCTGAATTAAAAAGGATTAATGGAGTAGGAGATGCTTCGGTTTTCGGAGCTAAAAATTATGCGATGCGTGTTTGGTTAGACCCAAACAAAATGGCAAGTTACGGTTTGATTCCGTCGGACGTTTCTGCAGCAATTAATGAGCAATCGTTAGAAGCGGCTGCTGGTCAGTTGGGTGAAAATTCAGGAGAAACTTTTCAGTATATCATCAAATACAGCGGAAAATATAAAACGCAAGAACAATATGAAGATATCGTAATTAAAGCTTTAGAAAACGGTCAAGTTTTACGATTAAAAGATGTTGCTGAGATTGAATTAGGTGCACAAACTTATGCAGGTTTTTCTGAGTTAAACGGATTCCCAGCGGTGGCAATGGCAATTTACCAAACACCAGGTTCAAATGCACAAGAAATTATTGTAAATATCAAGAAAGAGTTAGATCAAATCGAAAAGAATTTACCTAGCGGAATCAAATATAAAATCAATCTAGATTCAAACGAATTCCTTGAAGCTTCGATTGATAAAGTAGTTACTACATTGATTGAGGCATTTATCTTGGTATTCTTTGTGGTGTATATTTTCTTACAAGATTTTAGATCTACATTGGTTCCGTTAATCGCGGTTCCTGTTTCAATTGTTGGTACGTTTTTCTTCTTGAATTTATTCGGATTCTCATTAAACTTATTAACGCTATTTGCATTAGTGTTGGCAATTGGTATTGTGGTTGATGACGCGATTGTAGTTGTAGAAGCCGTTCACGCCAAGATGGAAGAAACAGGCGAAGATGCCAGAACAGCAACAACAAATGCAATGAGTGAAATTTCTGGAGCTATCGTTTCAATTACTTTGGTGATGTGTGCGGTGTTTATTCCAGTAACATTTATATCTGGTCCAACCGGAGTTTTCTATAAACAGTTTGGTGTTACCTTGATTGTTGCGATTGCAATTTCTGCGGTTAACGCTTTAACTTTAAGTCCAGCTTTATGTGCTTTGTTCTTAAAATCGCATCACGATGAAGAAGGTAAAAAACGTAATTTCGTTCAACGATTTTTCGATGCATTCAACAATTCGTTTAATGCAATGACTAATAAATACGGAAATTCATTTAAATTCTTATTCAAACATAAATGGATTTCATTTGTTATTTTAATTGCTTGTTTAGGATTAACTTATTTCGCTAGTAAATCAATGCCTTCTGGATTCGTGCCAAGTGAGGATCGTGGTTTCGTAATGGGAAATATCGAATTACCAGCAGGTGCTTCTGTTGACCGTGTGAATCAATTAGGGGAAAAATTCTCTTTACAAGCGCGTCAAATTCCAGGAATCGAATCAGTAACGATAATTTCAGGAAGAAGTATTATTTCTGGTGCAGGTTCAAACTATGGTTTTATGTTAATTAAATTGAAACCATTCGCAGACCGTAAAACACCTGAGTTGGCTACAGATGCTGTAATTGGACAATTATTTGGATTAGCAGCTAAAGATTTTAAAGATGCTAAAATGATATTTTTCCAACCGCCAAGTATTCAAGGATTTGGTACATCTAGTGGTTTTGAAATGAAGTTATTAGATAAAACAGGTGGGAATTTAAAAGACTTTGATAAAACAACACAAGAGTTTTTAGGTGCTTTAATGCAACGTCCAGAAATTATGTATGCACAAACTTCGTTAAATACAAATTATGCGCAATACGAAATTAAGTTAGATATTGCTCGTGCTAAACAATCTGGAGTTGCTGTAAGTAGTATTTTCTCAACATTACAAGGATATATTGGTGGTAATTATGTTAGTGATTTTACACGTTTTGGAAAACAATACCGTGTAATGTTACAAACTTTACCAGGCGATCGTAAAGATGTTTCGAGTTTAAACGGCATGTTTGTTCGAACTTCATCTGGTGCAATGGCGCCGCTTAGTCAGTTTGTTACTTTAGAAAAAGTTTATGGACCTCAATCTGTAAATCGATTTAACTTATTTACATCAGCAAACGTAACAGGAGCTCCAAATCCAGGATATTCTTCTGGAGATGCTATTAACGCAATTCTTGAAGTTGCAGATAAAAATTTATCTACAAACTACGGAATTGACTTTACAGGTTTAACTCGTGAAGAAATCAATGCAGGATCTCAAACAATTTTAATTTTTGGACTTTGTATTATTTTCGTTTATTTCATTTTGGCAGCACAATATGAAAGCTATATGTTACCTTTCGCAGTAATTTTATCTTTACCTGCTGGAATTATGGGAGCATTTATTTCTCAGAAAATTGCAGGATTAGAGAATAATATTTACTTCCAAATTGCATTGGTCATGTTAGTAGGACTGCTCGCCAAGAACGCCATTTTAATTGTTGAATTTGCACTTCAAAGTAGAAAACACGGAAACGGAGTTTTACAAGCTGCGGTTGAAGGAGCTAAAGCACGTTTACGTCCTATTTTAATGACATCTTTCGCATTCATTTTAGGATTAATGCCTTTGGTTTTTGCACAAGGAGTTGGGGTTGTTGGTAACCGATCTATCGCAACAGGTGCTGCTTTTGGATTATTGATTGGAACGGTATTAGGAGTTTTTGTGATTCCTGTATTATTCGTTATTTTCCAAAATATTCAAGAGAAAATCACACCTGCGAAATTTAAAAAATCTATTGAAGAATAATTATGAAACTTATATATAGAACCGCTTCATTAGCTTTGGTAGCCATTACTTTACAATCGTGTATTGCTACCAAAAATTACGAACGACCAGAAATGGTTATCGAAGAAAATTTCCGTACTGAAAATCTTCCTACAGATAGTTTATCTATGGCAAGTTTACCTTGGAATGAAGTTTTTACCGATGCTAAATTACAAGGATATATTACTTACGGATTAGATAACAATATGGATATCCGTACAGCAATCCAAAATATTGAGGCCGCAGAAGCTTATGCAACGCAAGGTAAAATGGGATATTTTCCAACTTTGAATATTGGTGGAAATTACACACATTCTGTAAATTCACTAAATACACAAATGGGACGAATTATCGGACGTCGTCAGCGTTTAGACCAGTTCGATATCACTGGAAGTTTAGCTTGGGAAGCTGATGTTTGGGGGAAAATTACCAGCCAGAAAAAAGCATTACAAGCTTCGTATTTACAAAGTGTAGCAGCGCATCAAGCCGTAAAAACACAGTTGATAAGTAGTATAGCAACAAGCTATTATCAATTATTAGCTTTAGATGAGCAAAAGAAATTTACTGAAGAAACAATTGACAATAGAACCAAAAGTTTGAATACAAACATTGCATTAAAAGATGCAGGTGTGGTAACTGAAGTTGCCGTTCGTCAAACCGAGGCGCAATTGATTAATGCAAAAGGATTGTTGTTAGATATCGAAAACAACATCAAACTTCAAGAAAATATTTTGTGTTTGTTGTTGGGAGATATGCCACATGCGATTGAACGTACAACTTTAGCAGAACAAAACTTATCAATTGATACAAAAATAGGTGTTCCTGCACAATTGTTAGCAAATCGTCCAGATGTAGTTGCTGCAGAATTTAGTGTTATGAACGCTTTTGAAATGACCAATGTGGCGCGTGCTTCTTTTTATCCAACTTTGCGAATCACAGCATCTGGAGGATTGCAATCGGTTGATGCATCGAAGCTTTTTGACCCATCTTCGTTTTTTGCAAACATCGTTGGAGGTTTAGCAGCTCCGATTTTTAATCGTGGACAAATTCGTACCGATTATAAAGTGAGTCAAACCAATCAAGAAAAAGCTTTGATTAATTATCAAAAAGCGATTTACACAGCTTCAAAAGAAGTTTCTGACGCTTTGTATACTTACGAAGCTATGGACAAGAAAATTGTTTTAAAAGAGCAAGAAGCGGCTAATTATTTAAAAGCGGTTGAGTATTCAACAGAGTTATTAAATAATGGTATGGCAAGTTATATCGAAGTTTTAACTGCAAACGAAAGTGCTTTAAACGCACAGTTGAATATTGCTACAACTAAATATACAAAACTGGCAGCAGTAGTTCAGTTGTATAAAGCTTTAGGTGGTGGCGTAAAATAAAATTTTTTATCCAATTTATGTTTCAAAAACCTGCAAGGTATCGTTTCTTGTGGGTTTTTATTTTTTAATTGCGTTCGTTTTTTAAATAATCCATTTTATTGATGTTAAATTAATTTGAAGCTATTTCCAGCTTTCCGCTATATCTTTTATTTCACTACGTTACATAAAAGGACGCCGCTGCAATCTGGGCTAAAAAGACATGAATTAGCTACATTGTTGTCTTTTGGTTAAATATTTTTTGTAAGTTTATGATATATGTAATTTTATTATTGTAAATCTGTTTTTTTTATGAAAAAAATATACTTGTTACTTTTATTCCTTTTCTCGTTTTCTGTTTTTTCACAAAGTAGTTACGATCGCATTTGGGCAGTAAATTCTGGGTTAATTTCTAATAACTTTAATTATTCTTCTTATTTAGTAAACGATACAGATTTGTATTATCCGTCAGACAATAAAATTGTATATTATGATTTACAAAATACCACACCTATCGAGTTTGCTACTTTAGGTACAGCAACAACAACTAAAATTGATGAACTTCATCGTGATGCTCAAGGTAATTTTTATGCCTCTGGTAAGACATCAGAAATACAAAATTTTACTACAGCTAATGTGTATAAGCCTACTTTTGATCCAATACAAAATGTAGAATCAGGAACGAATGATTTTTTAGCAAAATTTGATGCAAACGGAGGCTTAGTTTTTTGTACGTATACGGATATTTTGGAACAAGGTGGCATGGCAAAAAAAGTGACTACAACAGATGCTTTAGGGAATATCTATTTTATTGCCTATTTACCTATAACAGAAACCTTACCTAATGCACCTTTTCAGACCTCTGTTACTTCCGCAGAAGCTTTTGTGGATGATTCTAAAGCTCCAATTATCACAAAATTAAACAGTAATGGTCAATTGCTATGGAAAACATTCTTTTGCCATCATCGCACATTTATCCAGAATATAAATGTAGTAAACAATCAGCTGGTGATTGCAGGACAAATGAATAAAAATACAGGTTTTGAAATGACAAATCCTACTTTTTTTAGTACTCCAGGGGCACTTTTAGAAAATGTTGGGAATTTAAATGGGTCTAAAACTTTTGTAAATGTTTTTAATGAAGATGGTACACGAGCTTGGGGTACGTATTTGAGTACAACTTTTATTCATGGACTACGTACTTTTGGTAACGCTATCTATGTATTGCATCAAGGCAGTGGATTAACTGCTACAGAAGGAGCGTATTTTGGGACACCGAAGACAAATGTTTTAACTAAATTATCCAATACCGGAACAAGACTTTGGAGCAATTATACAGATGAACAAAATTTTAATTTAGATTTAAGCGGAAATGTATTTTTATTTGGTGCAACTCAACAAACTACAGGTATAGCAACAGCTGATGCGTACCAAGTTACAAAAAACCCTACAAATATTAACGGTTTAGGAATAAATTTTGACGGTTATCATCAAATTTTATCTCAAAACGGTACAAATTTGTTGTATGGAACGTATTATGGATTGCAAGGGCAAGATGGAACCAGTATGATTATTCCTAGAAATACGGGATATATTTCTTTAGGTTATATAAATAATTATCTAAGCCCAACAGATTTTATTACCCAAGGAAATCCATTGACAACTTCTGAAAATTATTCAAATTATGGAGGTTTGATAATCAGTTTATTTGATAAAACTCCTTTAGCAACAGATACATTTCAACTAGAAAATGTAAAGGTATATCCAAATCCTACGATAAATTATTTGGTTATAGAAAATTTAGATGGTTTTTCAACTAACGATACTATTGAAATTTACAATATGTTAGGACAAAAAATACAACAACAAAACAATCTTTCAGAAACAACTATTGAAATCAATACTAAAAATTGGTCTTCTGGGGTATACATTGTAAATGTTCAGTCAAATGGAAAAGTAGGAAGTTATAAGGTTGTGAAAAAATAATGTAATTGAAAATTTTAAAAAAAATGATATGAAAAAAATATATTCTTACCTTTTACTTCTTTTCTCGTTTTCTGTTTTTGCACAAAGTAGTTACGATCGCATTTGGGCGGTAAATTCGGGATTTAATTCGAATATATTTGAATATTCTTCTTATTTAGTAAACGATATAGATTTATATTATCCGTCAGACAATAAAATTGTATATTATAATTTACCGAATTCCACACCCATCGAATTTGCAACCTTAGGTACAGCAACAAATACTACAATTCATGAACTTCATCGAGATACCCAAGGTAATTTTTATGCTTCTGGTAAGACATCAGAAACGCAAAATTTTACCACAGCTAATGTGTAAAGCCTACTTTTGACCCAAATCAAAATCTAGAATCAGGAACGAATGGTTTTTTAGCAAAATTTGATGCAAACGGAACCTTAGTTTTTTGTACGTATACGGATAATTTTGAACATGGAAGCTATGCAAAAAAAGTGACTACAACAGATGCTTTAGGGAATATCTATTTTATTGCCTATTTACCTATAACAGAAACCTTACCCAATGCACCTTTTCAGACCACTGCTACCGCCGCGGAAGCTTTTACTTTTGATTTTAGAGCTCCAATTATCACAAAATTAGATAGCGGCGGTCAATTGCTATGGAAAACCTTTTTTTGCAATCATCGCACATCTATATCTAATATAGATGTAGTAAATAATCAATTGGTAATAGTAGGTAGTATGAATAAAAATACAAGTTTTGAAATAACAAATCCTACTTTTTTTAGTACTCCAGGAGCACTTTTAGAAAATGTTGGGAGTTTAAATGGGTCTAAAACTTTTGTAAATGTATTTAATACCGATGGTACTCGAGCTTGGGGTACGTATTTGAGTACAACATTTACTTATGGACTACGTACTTTTGGTAATGCTATTTATGTGTTGCATCATGGCAATGGGTTAACTGCTACAGAAGGAGCGTATTTCGGAACTCCAAAGACAAATGTTTTAACTAAATTATCCAATACTGGAACAAGACTTTGGAGCAATTATACAGATGAACAAAATTTTAATTTAGATTTAAGCGGAAATGTATTTTTATTTGGTGCAACTCAACAAACTACAGGTATAGCAACAGCTGATGCGTACCAAGTTACAAAAAACCCTACAAATATTAACGGTTTAGGAATAAATTTTGACGGTTATCATCAAATTTTATCTCAAAACGGTACAAATTTGTTGTATGGAACGTATTATGGATTGCAGGGACAAGATGCTACAGCTATGATTATTCCAAGAAATACGGGATATTTTTCTTTAACATATATAAATAATTATCCAAACCCTACAGATTTAATCACTCAAGGAAACCCTTTAACTACTTCAGAAAGTTACTCAAATTACGGAGGATTTATAATCAGTTTATTTGATAAAACTCCTTTATCAACAGATACATTTCAATTAGAAAATGTAAAGGTATATCCAAATCCTACAGTAAATTATTTGGTTATAGAAAATTTAGATGGTTTTTCAACTAACGATACTATTGAAATATACAATATGTTAGGACAAAAAATACAACAACAAAACAATCTGTCAGAAACAACCCTTGAAATCAATACTGAAAATTGGTCATCTGGGGTATATATTGTAAATGTTCAGTCAAATGGAAAAGTAGGAAGTTATAAGGTTGTGAAAAAATAGTTTTTTTGTTGATCTAACAACTTTGTGAAAAAATATAGGATTAACCTGTCAGCGTTCTGAATGCTGACGGAGTTTCGTTTTATAAGTTACTTTAACAAATTATAAAAAATCAATTTTTAACTTTACAATCGTTAAAGCTATTCTCAAATTTTTTACAAATCGAAAATCTAGTTATAAAATGCAAGCGAAAATTCCATCAATAATTAAAACCATTTTTTATAACCAAATTTGGAATATTCCAAACGATGAAAAAAAAATATTTTTGACTTTTGATGATGGTCCAATTCCTGAAGTAACGCCTTGGGTTTTATCTGTTTTAAAACAATATAATATTAAAGCTACGTTTTTTTGTATAGGAGATAATGTAAGAAAATATCCAGAAGTTTTTAAACAAATTGTTGCTGAAGGGCATCAAGTTGCAAATCATTCGTTCAATCATTTAAACGGTTGGAAAACCAAAACCAAAGATTATATCGAAAATGTGCTTGAAACTGAAAATGAAATTTTAAAGCATACAAATTTATCTATAAAATTATTTCGTCCGCCTTACGGAAAAATAAAACCCAAGCAATCGTACAAATTACGAAAGTTGGGTTTTAAGATTATTATGTGGGATGTTTTAAGTATCGATTATGATTTGAATTTACTTCCAGAAAACTGTGAGCAAAATGTAATGCAGCATGTTACGTCCGGAAGTATAATCATATTTCACGATAGCATAAAAGCGTCGAAAAATCTTTCGGGTAGTTTGTCTTCGGTAATTGAAAAATTACTTAAATCAGGTTACTCTTTTGAAACAATTAATTGAAGGCTTTCGCAATCATAATTAACGAAGCTTTATCTGTAATTCCAGATTGTCTCCAAACCATGGCACCATTTTTATAAACCATTAAGGTTGGCGCAGATTTAATTCGAAGTGCTTCTGTTAATTCTTTGTTTTTTTGGATGTCAATTTTAATGATAACCAATTTCTCGCCCATTTCTAATGCAATTTCTTCAATAATAGCATGCATTTGAATACATTCTGGATTGTTATCAGTTGAGAAATGTATTAAAACAGGTGTGGTTGTATTGATTAAATCTCCGAATTTCGACATAAGTTGATTTTTGTTTGTTTTACAAAATTACGCTTTTTGATGAATTACGGTTTATTTATCTTGATTTTTTTAATTCAAGAACTGTAATTTCTGGATTGATTCCAACACGACCCGCGAAAGCATGAAAACCAAACCCTCGATTTACATAAATATAGTTTTTGGCTTTTTGGTATAATCCTGCCCATTGTGGATAAACATATTTAACTGGACTCCACTGAAAATAACCTGGAATTTCAATTCCAAATTGCATTCCGTGTGTATGACCAGATAAAGTAAGTCCATAATTCATTGGGTTTTCAACCACTTCTGCTTCCCAATGTGACGGGTCGTGCGATAATAATATTTTAAAAGTTTTGGGTTTTAAATTGGTACTCGCCAAAGTTAAATCGCCTGCTTTTTTAAATTTTAATCCCCAGTTTTCAACACCTACTAAATTAATGATTTCGTTATCTTTTGTGAAAGTTACGTTTTCGTTTAGTAACAAACGCCAACCAATTTTTTGATGACTGTTTTTAATCGCTTCAAAGTTTTTGATTTTCTCTTCGTTGGTGTCAAACTTTACATATTCGCCATAATCGTGATTTCCTAAGATAGAATAATTTCCAAAAGGATGTTTTTTAATTTTCGATAAAACATCAATCCATGGATTCATTTCTTCTGCCAAGCTATTTACCAAATCTCCCGTGAAGACAAAAACATCCGAATCTTGTTCGTTTATTAAATTTACCGCGTATTGAATTTTCTCAACATCATCTAAACTCCCTGAGTGAATATCTGAAATTTGAGTGATTTTGAATCCGTCAAAAGCTTCAGGTAAATCATCAAAATAAATGGTTTGTTTCATCACTTTGAAGTTGTATTTACCTTTTGCCATTCCGTAAATAATTGATAGAAACGGAATGGCAGCAATTCCTAATGCAACTTGCGATACAAATTTTCTACGTTCGGGTAAAAATGATGTAGTTTCAGTTCCGGCGATTTTTCTACCAATTCCAAAAAATACTCGCAAAATATCCTGAATCAACATTGGAACAGCAAGAATCAATTTTGGTAAAAGAATTAAAAGTACGATGCTCATCAAAAACATACTTTTGTGAGATTGCCCTTTTGAAAAATTGGTGTTATAAAAATTATAACCGATGTATAAATACAATACAATGGTTATTACGAAGTACAAAATAGTAAAAGTTTTACTTCGGTTTAAAGAATTTAAAGCTATAAAACTGTAATATTCAAGGATGATTAAAAGTATGATTGGAATTGCAAAGCGCATTATTTCTGAATTTTATTTCAAAAATAAAGTATATCTAAATTAAGATGATGCTTTTTGTTTTTTATTTAACATGATATTTTTTATTTAATCTTCGTATTTTTGAAAATTATAAGAAACGATTATGTCACAAAAACGCCTTTTTTTACTAGATGCATACGCATTGATTTTCAGAGGATATTATGCCTTTATTAAAAATCCGAGAATAAATTCCAAAGGAATGGACACTTCTGCCATTTTAGGATTTATGAATTCTTTGTTGGATGTCATTAAAAGAGAGCGTCCGAATTATTTAGCGGTTGCTTTTGATAAAGGCGGAAGCGATTTTAGAAATGAAATTTTCCCTGCTTACAAAGCTAATCGTGACGAAACTCCCGAAGCAATTAAAATTGCAGTTCCATACATTCAAGAAATTCTTCAAGCGATGCATATTCCAATCATTGAAGTGCCCGGAATCGAAGCTGATGATTTAATCGGAACGCTTTCGAAACAAGCAGAAAAAGAAGGTTTTCAAGTTTTTATGGTTACGCCAGATAAAGATTATGCGCAGTTGGTTTCTGAAAATATTTTCATGTACAAGCCAGCGCGAATGGGTAACGATATCGAAATTTGGGGTGTTGAAGAAGTGAAAGCTAAATTCGAAATCGAACGTCCAGAACAGGTAATTGATTTTCTTGGTATGATGGGTGACGCTGTGGATAATATCCCTGGATTGCCTGGCGTTGGCGAAAAAACGGCTAAGAAACTTTTGGCTGAATATGGTACGATGGAAAATTTATTAGAAAACACCCATCAGTTAAAAGGTAAAATGAAAGAAAAAATCGAAGCTTCGAAAGAGCAAGGTTTGCTTTCTAAGAAATTAGCAACCATTCTTTTAGATTGCCCGGTTACTTTTGACGCCGATGCGTATAAATTAGATAAACCTGATGTTGAAAAGTCAGATGCGATTTTTATGGAATTAGAATTCCGTAGAATGCGCGAACAATTTGATAAAATTTTTGCTGATGAAGCTGTGGTTGTCGAAAATGTGGCTGCTCCAACATCAAAACCTAAAAAAACAGACGACCAAATTTCCTTGTTTGAAGTTGGTGATTCTGAAGAAAAAATTACAGACGAAGGTTATTACGGAACTTTGGCAACAACCTCACATTTTTATCAATATGTAGAAGGTGCTTTTCCTACCAAACTTTTTGTAAAAACATTATTAGAGCAAAAAGAAGTTTGTTTTGATACTGAAACTACCGGTTTAGATGCAAATAATGCGGAGTTAGTCGGTATTGCATTTTCTTACGAAAAAGGAAGTGCGTATTATATTCCGTTTCCGGAAAGTAGCAAAGAAGCTCAAGAATTGATTGAAATTTTACGTCCGTTTTTTGAAAACGAAAACATTGTAAAAATCGGTCAGAACTTAAAATACGATATTAAGGTTTTAAAAAAATACAACATTGATGTAAAAGGATTTATTTTCGATACGATGATTGCGCATTATTTGATTAATCCGGATATGCGTCATAACATGGATGTTTTAGCTGAAACCTATTTGAAATACAGTCCAAAACCAATCGAAGATTTAATCGGTAAAAAAGGAAAAGGACAAAAAACAATGCGCGATGTTGCATTAGAAGATATTAAAGAATATGCTGGTGAAGATGCCGATATTACCTTTCAGTTAAAAGAAGTTTTTGAACCAAGATTAGAACAATCGCAAACCAAAGAATTGTTTGATAAAATTGAAGTTCCGTTGATTTCTGTTTTGGCTGATATGGAAGCGGAAGGCATCCGATTAGATATCGATTATTTAAAACAATTATCAGAAGAATTAACGGTTGAAGCGAGTGCTTTAGAAGCTCGAATATTCGAAACGGCCGGAGAAATTTTCAATCTAGCTTCGCCAAAACAATTAGGAGATATTCTTTTTGATAAATTAAAAATCGGTGGTTCAAAACCTAAGAAAACAAAAACTGGTCAATATGCAACAGGTGAGGAAATTCTAAGTGATTTAGCTGGAGAACATCAAATTGTAAAAGATATTTTAGAATGGCGTCAGATTGTAAAATTGCAAAATACGTACGTAGATGCGTTGCCTTTACAAGTTGATGCAAAAACCAATCGCGTACATACCGATTATATGCAAGCGGTTGCAGCAACAGGTCGTTTGAGTTCGAATAATCCAAACTTGCAAAATATTCCCGTTCGTACCGAGCGTGGGCAAAAAGTACGTAAAGCTTTCATTGCGCGAGATGAAAATCACGTGTTGGTTTCTGCCGATTATTCTCAAATCGAATTACGAATTATCGCTGCTTTAAGTGGTGAACCGAATATGATTGAGTCGTTTCAACGTAACGAAGATATTCACCGTTCAACGGCAGCTAAGGTTTTCAATGTGGCTTTAGATGAGGTAACGCGTGAGCAACGTAGTCATGCAAAAACAGTAAACTTTGGAATAATATATGGAGTTTCTGCATTCGGATTAAGTCAACAAACGAATCTTACGCGTTCAGAAAGTAAAGATTTGATTGAGGCTTATTATGCGAATTATCCAAAATTAAAAACTTACATTCAAGACCAAATTACTTTTGCACAGGAATATGGTTATGTGCAAACGGTTTCGGGACGTCGTCGTTATTTGAAAGATATTCATTCAGGTAATGCAATGGTTCGTAGTGGCGCAGAACGTAATGCGGTAAATGCACCGATTCAAGGTTCGGCTGCAGATATTATTAAGATTGCCATGATTAATATTCATAAACGTTTGAAAGCTGAAAATTGGAAATCAAAAATGTTACTTCAAGTGCACGATGAATTGGTGTTTGATGTGCTAAAAGAAGAATTAGAAGCAATCAAACCGATGATAAAACAAGAAATGGAAAATGCATTTAAATTAGTAGTTCCGTTAGAAGTTGAAATAGGTGTAGGAAATGATTGGTTAGCTGCGCATTAATTTTTTAAATAAATATGTTAAAAACTCACTATAATCAGTGAGTTTTTTTATTGTGTAAATTTAGATTTTTGCAATAAAAAAATTATGAAAAAGATTTTATTATCTGCTTTAATGTTATCTACATTAGCAGTAGTTTCTTGTAATGATTCAGACGATAATTCTGTTGGGCAAGACACAGGGGTTTATTTACCTACTAAAATCGAGTCTACTGAAAATAAACAAACTTTTGTTTACGATTCTGAAAATCGTTTAATTGAATCAAAAGAAATTAATGATGATGGTTCATATACCAATCATGTGACTTTCGGATATCTAAGTGGTAAATTGGTGTCTGCAAAAGAAATCACAACTGAAGTTGGAGATACTCAAACATATGTTTCAACGGGAGATTATACATTTACATATCAAAATAATGAAGTGACAATTACAGAAGTTAATACTTCAAATTGGGGATCGAGTACAGAAACAACTGTCGTAACCATTGACTCAAACGGAAGATTAATTTCAGGCGAAAATTTGTCAACGGTTTATGATGCAAATGGGAACTTAACAAAACTTGTTGATGCTGAGGGTACAGAAACATTTGAGTATGATAATAAGAATGGAATTTTTAAAAATGTAAAAACTCCGCAATGGGCATTTTATGTGATTTTGGATGATTGGTATTATTTGAATGTGAATAATATTACAAAGATGACTTGGGATAATACTTCGGATAATGAGGTGGATTTTTCAAATTTAAATTACGAATATAATGCTGCAAACTATCCTGTTAAAATAAATGTAGCTGGCTCAGATAATTTTACAAATTCAGTAGCTGTAGAATACATTAAAAAATAAATTACTTATAAAACTCATCTTATTAAAAAGGTGAGTTTTATTTTTTTAATATTTTTAAAAAAGGGGGAAAATAAAAATGATTAAGATAGTTATCAACAAAATAATGAACCAACAAATTTGGTAAGTTCATTTTTATTTGTACTTTTGCACTCCCTTTATTGGGAATGGAATGTTTAATTAAAATAAATTTATTGTGGAAAGTTTAAGCTACAAAACAGTATCGACAAACAAAGCTACTGCTCAAAAAGAGTGGGTTATTGTTGACGCTGAAGGTCATAACTTAGGACGTCTTGCAACTAAAGTAGCAATGTTACTTAGAGGTAAGTACAAGCCAAGTTATACACCTCACGTGGACTGTGGGGATAATGTGATTATTATCAACGCAGAAAAGATCAACTTAACAGGTAACAAATTAGAGGATAAAACATATATCCGTCACACAGGTTACCCAGGTGGTCAAAGAGAATTAACAGCTAAAGTAATGCAACAAAAAAATCCTGCATTATTAATCGAGAAAGCTGTAAAAGGAATGTTGCCTAAAAACAAATTAGGAGCACAATTATTCCGTAATTTAAATGTAAATGTAGGTTCTGAGCACAAACATGCTGCGCAACAACCTAAAGCCGTTAATTTAAACGATCTTAAGTAATGGGAGTTATTCACAAAATCGGAAGAAGAAAAACTGCAGTAGCTCGTGTTTATGTTACTGAAGGAACTGGTAACATCACAGTTAACAAAAAAGATTTCGCAACTTATTTCCCAACTGCAACATTACAATACAAAGTAATGCAACCATTAACAATGACTGAAAATGGAGCTAACTTTGACGTTAAAGTAAATGTTTATGGTGGTGGAACAACTGGTCAAGCAGAAGCTGTTCGTATGGCTATTGCTAGAGCAATGTGTGAAGTTGACGCAGAAAACAGAGCAATCTTAAAACCAGAAGGATTATTAACTCGTGACCCTCGTATGGTTGAGCGTAAGAAATTCGGTCAGAAGAAAGCTCGTAAGAGATTCCAATTCTCTAAACGTTAATATTTATTATTATTTATTAAAAAAATCTAAGTTTTTGTTGCACGCCTGCTGAGGCAGGAGGTAGTTTAGCATCTAAATGAAGCCAAGTATATAAGACTTTTGTCTAAAAACTTATGGAACATTGCTAATCACAAGAACGTAAACTATTACAAAAATGGCAAACAAAGTAGAAGTAAAAGAATTACTAGAAGCAGGTGTTCACTTCGGACACATGACTAGAAAATGGGATCCAAACATGGCTCCTTACATCTATATGGAACGTAATGGAATTCACATTATCAATCTATATAAAACTGCAGCAAAAATCGAAGAAGCTAATGAAGCTTTAAAGAAAATTGCAGCATCAGGTCGTAAAGTATTATTCGTAGCGACTAAAAAACAAGCAAAAGATATCGTTGCTGAAAAAGCAGCAGCAGCTAACATGCCTTACATCACTGAAAGATGGCCAGGTGGTATGTTAACTAACTTCGTAACTATCCGTAAAGCTGTTAAAAAAATGGCTTCTATTGATCGTATGAAAAAAGATGGTACATTCATGACTCTTTCTAAAAAAGAGCGTTTACAAGTTGACCGTTTACGTGCTAAATTAGAGAAAAACTTAGGTTCTATCGCTGATATGACACGTTTACCAGCTGCATTGTTTGTAGTAGATATCAAAGCTGAACATATCGCAGTAAAAGAAGCTCAAAAATTAAACATTCCAGTGTTTGCTATGGTTGATACTAACTCTGATCCACGTCAGGTTGATTTCGTTATCCCAGCAAATGACGATGCTTCTAAATCAATTGATAAAGTATTATCTTTAGTAACTTCTGCTATCGTTGAAGGAAATTCTGAAAGAAAATCTGAGAAAGAAGAAACAGCTAAAGTTGAAGTAAAAGCAACTACTGAGGAGTAATCCTTAACAGTATCTTAAAGTCGTTATGCTGATGGTTTCATATTTTTGAGTCATCCCATAACGACTTTTTTTAATTTATTAATAATCACTTTTAAATCTATATACAATGGCAAATATTAGTGCTGCAGATGTAAATAAATTGAGACAAACTACAGGTGCCGGAATGATGGACTGTAAAAAAGCTTTAGTTGAAGCTGAAGGAGATTTCGATAAAGCAATCGAAGTTTTACGTAAAAAAGGACAAAAAGTTGCTGCTAACCGTTCAGACCGTGAGTCTGCTGAAGGTGCTGCTGTAGCTATTGTTAACGAAGCTAAAACTCTTGGTTTAGTGATGACTTTAAACTGTGAAACTGATTTCGTTGGTAAAAACGAAGGTTTCGTAGCTTTAGCTAATGAGTTAGCTAATAAAGGAATCAACTTTGCTACTAAAGAAGATTTCTTAGCTTCTGCATATAACGATACAATGACTGTTGCTGAAAAATTAGTTGAGCAAACAGGAGTTATCGGTGAGAAAATCGAAATCGGTGGTTTCGAAAAATTAGAAGGTGCATTTATCGGTTCTTACGTTCACGTAAACAAAATTGCTGCTATCACTGCATTATCTGCTGCAATTGATAAAGCTGAAACTTTAGCTAAAGATGTTTCTATGCAAGTTGCTTCAATGGGTGCTGAAACTTTATCTTACAAAGATTTCGATCCTGCATTTGTTGCATCTGAAACTGAAGCTCGTATTGCTGCAATCGTTAAAGAAAATGAAGAATTAGTGCGTTTAGGTAAAACATTGAAAAATGTTCCTCAATACATTTCTTTCTCACAAATTACTGACGAAGTTTTAGCTAAAGCTGAAGAGGCTGCTAAAGCTGAATTAAAAGCAGAAGGAAAACCAGAGCAAATTTGGGATAAAATCTTACCAGGTAAAATCGCTCGTTTCATCTCTGATAATACAACATTAGATCAAGAGAAATGTTTATTAGACCAAAACTTCATTAAAGATGAGTCTAAAAAAGTAGCTGATTACGTAAAAGAATTCGGTGTTGAAATCACTGGATTCAAACGTGTTGCTTTAGGATAATCTTTTTTGATATTTTAAATAGACTAACCCAAATCTTCTGATTTGGGTTTTTTTATGTATTAAAAATTTGTTACTTTATTAATAATTTATAAATTAGTCTTCTAAACAAAAAGTATAATTATATTATGAAAAAAATTATTTATTCTATTTTAACATTAAGTTTGATTTTAACAGGTTCGTTATCTGTTACCTCTTGTGGAAGTGATGATAGTACAACAACGGTAACACCTAATCCAGAACCAGAAGATAATGAGCCTCAGACACAAACTTTAGTTGTTACGGCAAGTGCTACTTCAGGATATTTAGGTGACGTCATAACGTTATCAGCTACACTTGATGGTGCTGCTATTACGAGTGGTGTAACTTATTATGTAGATGATGTGGCAATTTCTGGAAATACATTAACTTCTGATGTTGAAGCAGATTTGTTGGTTAGTGCCAAATACCAAAACGTTACGAGTGATTATGTTACAGTTTCTTTTGAAGAAAATCCTTTTTTAGATATAGAAGGCGTTGGAAATTACTCATATAATGGAACAAATGTTGTTATTAACGGTGCTTTATTGAGAGCTATTAATGCTTTTCCAGATGGTAATGGAGGTTATACAATATGGTGGATTCAAGAAGGATGGACAGGAAATAATCCTTCAACCTCTGAAAACTATATTGCAGTTTCATTTGATACCCCTGCGGTTGTGGAAAATAATCAATTAGTTAGTTATGAGCTTCCTGGAGCTAATATGAATACATATTATTCAATTGAGACCGCTTTGATAAACGGTCAATTAATGGTAAGTGATCAATTTACTGGTGGTACTGGTGTTGTTACTTACAATGCATTTGATGGAGAATCTAATCCTGCAACTGCTGATTTTAATATTTCTGTGACGGGAACTCATAATATTTTGTTCAATTATGTTGGTGATATTTCTCCAGTTGCATCAGCAAGAGCTAAGTCTGTTAAAGGAAATAAGCATAATTTGCAAATCAAGTCTTTAAAAGATAAAGAGTTGGTGAAACAAGAATTATTAAATAAAATACTTAAAAAATAATTTAAATTAAAACCCAAATCATTCGATTTGGGTTTTTTCTTTTTTATCTATATTTCGATTTTTTATTTTTGTAGCTTTGATAACATTATTCACATAATGTATTTTTCATGAAGCTTTATAACAATCTGCTTTTTCGTGTTATTCTTGCCATTGCACTTGGAATATTAATCGGAAGTGTTGCAAATGCAAATTTCGTTGGTGTTTTTGTAACAATCAACGCACTTTTTAGTCAGTTTTTGGGATTCATAATTCCTTTGATAATCGTTGGTTTAATAATTCCTTCTATCGGTAATTTAGGGAATCAGGCTGGTAAAATGGTTGGAATAACTGCTTTGATTGCTTACGGGTCGACTTTGTTTGCTGGTTTTCTTTCTTTCGGAACGAGTATGGCATTCTTTCCAAAATTACTTGAGAATCAAAAAATAAGTCAAGTTGCAGAAGATCAGGCAATTCAACCCTTTTTTGAAATTGCTATTCCACCATTTATGGACGTGATGTCTGCATTAATATTTGCATTTATTGTAGGAATTGGTTTAGGGAAAATACAAAAATCGGTTTTACTACAAGCAAGTTTGGAATTCGAAAAAATCATCAATATGATTATCGAAAAGGTAATTATTCCTTTTTTGCCAATTTTCATTTTCGGAATATTTTTAAATATGACACATTCTGGTCAAGCGTTTGTAATTTTGAATGTGTTTGCCAAAATAATTGTTGTTATTTTTATTTTGCACATCGCCGTACTTTTAATTCAGTTTATAGTCGCTGGACTGATTACTGGTAAAAATCCAATAACGAGTTTAAAATTGATGTTACCAGCTTATTTTACTGCTTTGGGTACGCAATCTTCAGCAGCGACTATTCCAGTAACTTTAAAACAAGTGCAAAAGATTGGAGTTTCAGACGCAATCGCAAAATTAGTTGTTCCACTTTGTGCTACCATCCATCTTTCGGGTAGTACGTTGAAAATTGTAGCTTGTTGTATTGCTTTAATGATGATTCAAGGTATGCCAATTGATTTTTTCTCTTTTTCTGGATTTATATTAATGCTCGGAATTGCAATGGTTGCTGCTCCTGGTGTTCCAGGTGGCGCAATTATGGCAGCTATCGGAATTATTGGAACAATGCTAGGTTTTGATGCACAAAATCAAGCGTTGATGATTGCGCTTTATATCGCTATGGATAGTTTCGGAACGGCTGGAAATGTGACTGGAGATGGAGCTATTGCAATGATAATGGATAAATTTTTTAAAAAATAATTAAGTATGAAAAGATGTGGTTGGGTTTCAACGGATGAATTATACATCAAATATCACGATGAAGAATGGGGGAAACCCGTTTTTGATGATGCCGTTTTATACGAATTTTTATTATTAGAATCATTTCAGGCTGGTTTAAGTTGGATAACAATTTTAAAGAAACGTGAAAATTTCCGTCTAGCTTTCGATGGTTTTGATTACAAAAAGATTGCAAATTACAATCAAGAAAAAATTGACGAATTACTTTTAAACGAAGGTATTATTCGTCATCGTGGAAAAATTGAGGCAGCTATAAATAATGCCAAATTGTTTCAAAATATTCAAACCGAATTCGGAAGTTTTTCTGATTATCTTTGGGCGTTCGTGAATCATCAACCGCTTTTAAATGCTTTTCAAACTTTAAAAGATGTTCCTGCTAAAACTGAAATATCAGATGCAATTGCCAAAGATTTAAAAAAGCGTGGATTCAAATTTATGGGGTCAACAACAGTTTATGCGTTTATGCAAGCAGTTGGATTGGTTAACGATCACGTTTCAGATTGTTTTTTTTTTAAAAAGGAATAGGTTTTGGAATTAACTAAAAAGCAAATTGTTTACATCATTCTTGGTGGATTATTTATTACAAACGCTATTGTTGCTGAATTAATTGGCGGAAAGTTAATAGAGATTGGTCCGTTTATTCTTAGTGTTGGAATTTTACCTTGGCCTATTGTATTTGTTGTAACCGATTTAATCAATGAACACTTTGGAAAGCAAGGTGTCAAAAAACTTACCTTTTTAACCACTGGATTGATTATCTATAGTTTTATAATCTTGTTTCTTGCAATGATTATTCCCGCATCTGGAGTTTCTGCAGTTACTGACAATGCGTTTAATCAAGTCTTTGGACAAAGTATGTGGATTATTGTAGCAAGTGTTATTGCGTTTGTAATTTCTCAGCTTTTGGATGTTAGTTTATTTCATTTTTTTAACCGATTAACTGGCGGAAAACACATTTGGTTGCGAAGTACTGGTTCTACAGTTATTTCACAATTGTTTGATAGTTTTATTGTATCTGGAATTGCCTTTTGGTTAACTGGAAAAGTTTCTACTGCCGATTATATTAACATGGCAGCAACAGGATATAGTTTTAAACTTGTTTTAGCTATTGGATTAACACCATTAATTTATTTAGGGCATCATTTAATAAATAAATTTTTGAAAAACGATTTGGATTAATTCTTTTTTATATAGATTTTTAAAAGATGATTTATTTAAAAATTTTTAAGATTTATTTTGTTTTTAGTTGCTTTTTAATTCTTAAAAAAATATTTCTAAATAGGTTGTAAATGTTATATTTTAAATATATTTATTAAAAATTAACATTTTAATATTTTTTTTTGTACATTTACTTTTAAATGAAAAAAGAAAAGTTATGAAAAAAATTTTACTATTCTCAATGCTAGGTTTTGCATTGAACATGAATGCACAATCAGTAATTTTTGAAGAAGATTTTGGTATAGTTACAGCTAATACAAATATCGCTGATCATACTGATTTTGAAAACGGAGCGCCAATTGTTTTTACAGGAAATGCAACTTTAAGAAATACAACACCTTCTACAGGTTACACAGGCGCTTCTGGAGATGCTTGTGTTTTTATTGGAGCAGCAACTCCTCAACAAAGTATTACGATTGAAGGTATAAATACAACGAACTATACTGATTTAACATTAACTTTAGGACATTATAAAGGCACTAATGCCGGAAGTAATGAATTGGCAATTGAGGTAAGTGCTGATGGAACAGCTTGGACAGAATTGACTTATACTCGACCAACAGGAACAAATACTTCGAGTTGGATTTTAGTTGAGCCAACTGGTACAATTCCTGCAACTTCTAACTTGCGTTTACGTTTCACTAACCCATCAGATTCAAATGTTGGATTTAGAATTGATGATCTTAAACTTACTGGTGTTGATGCAACAGCTAATACTAAAAATGAGTTGAAAGATAAATTCAAGATTTATCCAAATCCAATCGCTGATGGAATGGTATATATCACAAATCAAAATAACGACGAACTTAATATTAAGCTATACGATATTACAGGTAAAATATTGAAAAATGTAAAAGCAACTGATAAAGTTTCTGTTCAAGGGTTTTCAACTGGAATTTACTTAATGAAAATTGAATTAAATGGGCAATCTATTACTAAAAAAATAGTTGTTAAATAATATTTATTTGGTGGTTAATAATGGCTGAAAAGAGTTAGCATACAATGCTAACTCTTTTCTTTTTATTTAAAAGTTTCTAAAATTTCCATAAAATCTTCACGTGCAGTTTCAAAGAAACCGAGTTGTTCTAGATATTCGTTATAAACCTGACCGTCAACTAAAATAAATTCATTTGCTTTTAGGTAGTTAACTAAAAAATCAAATCCTATTTTAGAGGCGTTCGAAACTTTAGAAAACATACTTTCTCCGCAGAAAATTCTTCCAACAATAATTCCGTATAAACCACCAACCAATTCACCATCTTGCCAAACTTCAACAGATAAAGCTTTTCCTAATTTGTGTAAATCTGTATAAGCTTCAATTATCTCATCTGTAATCCAAGTGCCGAATTGTCCGTTACGTTTTATTTGTTGACAATTGCGAATTACAGCTTCAAAATCTTGATTAATTGTACAAGTAAAAAGTTTTTGATTGATAAGATTTCGAACGCTTTTTTTTGATTTGTATGAGTTTATTGGTAAAACCATTCGATATTCTGGAGCGTACCAAGTAATAGGTTCGCATTCTTCATACCAAGGGAAGATTCCACTATTGTAAGCTAAAAGTAAACGTTCGGTAGATAAATCGCCACCAAAAGCTAAAATACCTGATTCGTGTGCTTCTGATACAGGTGGAAAGTAAATTTCGTTAGATAAAATATGCATAAAAAAATCCTGATTTGTAAAAATCAGGATAAAGATATGAATTAAAACGGTAAATCGTCTGGTTCTTCATTGTTTCCAAAATCTGGAGCAGGAGGGAAACCGCCTGGGCTTTGGTTGAAGTTGTTTTGTGGCGCTTGATTAAATCCACCTTGTTGCGGTTGTCCGTAAGCTTGTTGCGGTGCTTGATTGTATCCACCTTGTGGTTGACCATACGCTTGTTGAGGCGCTTGGTTGTATCCACCTTGAGGTTGACCGTAACCTTGTGGTGCTCCATAAGCAGGTTGTCCTTGTGGCGCTTGTTGTGATGGACGGTCGATTCTCCAACCTTGAATAGAATTAAAGTAACGAGTTTCTCCTTGTGGATTTGTCCATTCTCTACCTCTCAAGTTAATAGAAACACGAACAGGCTCTCCAATCTGAAAACCATTTAATAAGTCGCACTTATCTTGTGTGAACTCAATTAAAATGTGTTGTGGATATTGTTCTTCTGTTGTAACAACAATCTCTCTTTTTCTAAAACTTGCACTCACTTGTTGAGGCTCTCCAATCATTTTTACTCTTCCTGAAACTTCCATCTTCTAATTCTTGTTTTGTATTGATACTATTATTTTCCAAGCGTCTAAAACTTTGTCGTTATCTAAAAGTTCTTTTGCTTTTTTGTGAATTTCTTCTGTGTTGTTGCTTTCTAAAATCGTTTTAATCTCTTGATTGTCATTTAAAAAAGCTAAAACTTCATCGGTTGTAGGAATGTGTTCAATGTTTCCTAATTTACCCAAATCGTTTCCTACAAATATATTACTTTTTTTGATTTCTTCAGGAACAGAATCAACCCCGATTCCTAAAGTTGTTAATGGTTTTTCAACTTCAAACATTCCAGCATTTGCTCTGGTGTACCAATTGCCTCCCATGCGAGCAACTAAGTCAATTTTTGCTTGGTCGATAGCACCATTTTCATTTAAAATGTGTTCGCTAATGTGTATTTTAACCACTTCGCAAATCACTAAATTGCCAGCTCCGCCTTCGGTTCCTAAGGGTACTATTTGGTTTACTTTACATTCTAACTGCACCGGACTTTCAGCCACACGATAAGGTTTTACAACATCAGAAGCTACTTTAGTTAAACCTGCTTTTATAAACTCGTCAACTCCATCTCCATATTCTGTACTAGCTAAAGAAATTTGTTGTACAATGTCATAATTAACAATATTAATCACAACTTCTTTAGTAGCTTCAGCGTTAATTAAAGTGTGTTTTATGGTGTTGTTTCTAACTCTACGTGCCGGAGAAAAAATTAAAATCGGCGGATTAGAACTAAAAATATTAAAAAAACTAAAAGGAGATAAATTAGCATTTCCGTCTTCGTCAATCGTACTAGCAAGTGCGATAGGACGCGGGCCTACAGCAGCTTGTAAATACGCCTGTACTTGAACTGGAGTTAATTCTTTTGGTGTGATGCTTAACATATTTTTGATAATTCGGTTTGAAACAAATATAAAAAGATGAATTGAGTTTTTGATGATTTTATGATTATTTGTTAATTGAGAATCGAACTTTTATTGTCTCAATTATACAATTAATAAATTTTAAATTTTTATAGATTGGTATTTTAAATTTTTGAATGGATGAAAAATTTTATAATCGTAATTTGTTGTTTGTTTTTCTTTGATACTCAATCGCAGAATAGTTATTCTTTATTGGTGCAAAAAGCTCGTGATAAAGCATGGAATGCAAAAGAAAAAATAGATGATGAAGATGCATTAAAAATGTTTGAAGATGCTTTTTTGATGTTTGCTGATAGTATTAAAGGATCTGATGTTTATGAAGCGTCGGTTGTTGCATCTAAATTAAACAAGCGAGATAAAGCTTTTGTTTACCTCAACTCTCTTCTTAAAATAAAAAAAGAAGAAGACGGATATCCAACTTGGGATTATGTTTTAGGAAGTTATTCTAAGGAAGATTATCAGAATTTACTTGTCGATTTAAGGTGGAAAAATATACAGGCTGAAGCTTTATTATACAAGAAACAATTTATGGATAGTTTGATTAAACAAGAAAATGAATTTTATAATAGGATTTCTGTTGATTTTTCTAAAATTAAAAACCCTAAAAAACTATATAAAGTTTTAAAAGAGTTTCATCAATATGAACCTAAGTTAAATCAAAATTACTCCATACGTTTTAAAATTAATGACACTTTATCTTCTTCATTTTTTGTGCATCTACCTAAAAACTATAATCCTAAGAAAAAGTATTCGATGTTATTTTTTCTTCATGGTGCTGTAAGAGGAGGTCAGTTTACCGATTTTCAGTTAGAAAGTTGGAATCTAAAAAATTGGAATAGATTTTATACAAAATATGCGGATTTAAATGAAGTTATCTTGGTTTTTCCACAAGCAAATAAAGCTTTTAATTGGATGCTTTCTGATCAAGGTTTTTTTATGGTACCTCAGATATTAAAAAATATTAAAAAAAACATTAATATTGATGATGATCGCGTTTTTATTTCTGGACATTCAAATGGAGCAACTGGTGCTTTTTCATATTTGATGAAACAACCAACTCTCTTTTCAGGTTTTTACGGATTTAATACCTATCCCAAAGTTTTTACAGGGGGGACTTTTATAGAGAATATTAAAAATCGTTCATTTATAAATTTTTCAACAGATGAGGATTATTATTATCCACCAAATGCAAATGATGATTTTACAAAATTGATGCAATCCATAAAAGTTGATTACAAAGAATATCGCTTTAATGGATTCCCACATTGGCTTCCTGAATTTAATGAATCGGAAGAAGCATATCAAATCATGTTTGAAGATATGAATAACCGAAAAAGAAATTCTTTTCCGAATACCATCCATTGGCAGTTCGATGACGAAACCTATGGTCATATCGACTGGCTTTCTGATATAAAAATGGATACATTAAATAACAATTTAAGTAAAACTATAAATTTTAAAATTGAAAAATGGTTAGCTTATGATGCAAATGATAGTTTGATTTTCCAAGACGTAGAAAAACAAGCCTTTGATTTTCCAAGAAAGTCTGCGAAAATTAATGCAACATATAAAAATAATGTTTTTCGTTTAGAAACCACAAATGTAAAATCGTTAGTAATAAATATTTCTCCCGAGATGGTACAGTTAAACAAAAAAATAAAAGTTTATGTAAATGATAAGTTACATTTTAATAAGAGAGTTATTTATAATAAAATATTCATGCTAAATGAATTTGAAGAAAAAAGAGATCGGGAGCAACTTTGGATAAATTCAATACAAATTGAATTATAAATGTTTCCTTTTAAGAGAAAATCAAAACGGTTTTATTATATACTTACAAAAAATACTATCTTTAAATTTTAAAAGCCGTTTATGTTTTCAAAGAGAAGAATTTTTTTACGTTGGTTTATTATTGTTAGTTCGTTTCTTATTTTAACGTTGATTCTTTGGAATACCTATCTGTTGTTTCAAACATACAAAGAAGAAGAGCGAGATAAAATGGAAATTTGGTCGTCTGCTTATCAAGGAATTAATAATGCTAATGAGGAAACCGATGTTTCATTTCAAGGAATGGTTTTGAGTATGAATACGACAATCCCTATAATTCAAACAACTGCAAGTGATAGTATTCTTCAGGTAACAAACGTCGATGAGGATGTTACAAAGGATAAAAAGGCGCAATATAATTTATTGGGGCAATTAAAAACAGAAAACGAGCCAATTGTCATTGAACATCCAAGCGAAAATCAATACCTGTATTACGGAAATTCGTCTTTAGTTAATAAATTAAAATACTATCCTTTAGCGTTAATTGCGATTTTGGTTTTATTTGGAGGAGTTATTTTAAGTTATTTTAAAGCGAGTCGTGTTTCAGCGCAAAACAAACTTTGGGCTGGTATGGCAAAAGAAACCGCTCACCAGATTGGAACACCACTTTCTTCTTTGTTAGGTTGGGTTGAAATTATGCGTTTGGATAATGTCGATGAACAAACAGTTACCGAAGTTGAAAAAGATGTATATCGTTTACAAACTATTGCTGATCGTTTTTCTAAAATTGGATCAGAACCTATTTTAACGCCTTTAAATATAATTTCTGAAACCGAAAAATCTTATGAATATTTAAAATCGCGTGCTTCAAAACAAATTACATTTTATTATCAAACCAATGCAGACGAAGTAATCATTCCATTAAACAATGTGCTTCATAGCTGGACGATTGAAAATTTAGTAAAAAATGCCATTGATGCCATTAAAGGTAAAGGTGTGATTTTTATTAATATAAAAAACACCGAAAAATTTATTTATATCAATGTGATTGATTCTGGAAAAGGAATTCCTAAAAATATGTTTAGAAAGATTTTTGAACCTGGATTTTCTACTAAAAAGCGTGGTTGGGGATTGGGACTTTCGTTAACAAAACGAATTGTTGAAGAATATCATAACGGTGTAATTCGTGTAGTAAAATCTGAAATTGGAAAAGGAACAACTATTCAAATTGCCTACAAAAAAACCTCTAAGTAATTAAATACAAAGAGGTTTTTTTGTTATAAATGCGATGCGATTAATGCTGCTGTTGCAGCAAATTCTTCATTAGATAATGAAACTTTATTTTTAAATTGAATGTCTTGCATTTCTTGTAACGGAATTAAATGTACGTGTACGTGAGGTACTTCTAATCCGATTACTGACATTCCAATGCGTTTTGCAGGAATACTTTTTTCTAAAGCTTTTGCAACTTTATAAGAAAAAGCCATAAGCTTTGAATAAAGCACTTCGTCCATGTCAAAAATCTTATCAATCTCTTGTTTCGGAACGCATAAGGTATGACCTTTTGCATTTGGATTAATGTCTAAAAAGGCAATGAAATTTTCGTCCTCTGCTACTTTGTAACAAGGAATTTCACCGCTAATTATTTTTGTGAAGATTGATGCCATAACTTAGTCTCTAGAAATTTCTAAAACTTCGAATTTCAAAACACCATTAGGCACATTGATTTCTGCAATTTCACCTAATGATTTTCCTAATAAACCTTTTCCGATTGGAGAAGTTACAGATATTTTTCCAGATTTTAAATCAGCTTCACTTTCAGCAACCAATGTATAGGTCATTTCCATTCCGTTTGCTTGATTTTTAATCTTTACTTTTGATAACACTAAAACTTTAGAAACATCTAATTGGCTTTCGTCGATTAAACGTGCGTTAGCTAAAATTTCGTCCATCTTAGCAATTTTCATTTCTAATAAACCTTGAGCTTCTTTAGCTGCATCATATTCTGCATTCTCAGATAAGTCACCTTTATCTCTAGCATCTGCAATAGCTTGCGATGCTTTTGGACGTTCGATACTTTTCAAATGATCGATTTCGTCACGTAACTTTTTAAGCCCTTCTGCTGTGTAATAAGAAACCTTACTCATAATTTTACGTCATTTTTATAAAATAGAAAAAATCCCAACAAACGGGATTTTGTTTACTTTGATAATATATATTATTAATTTTCGTTTTTTACTCTATAGGTCAAAGTTAATTAATTAAATTTGTTTTCCAAATCTTTAATCATGAAAAAGCTAATTCTTTTCTTTTCAGTAGCTTTATTAATAATAAGTTGTACGAAAGATGACATTCGGTCGCAAAATCCGTTTCTGCCTGATTATGCAGTAAATTTTCAAATTAATATGAATCTGCCTACATATACACAATTGCAATATCCAGGAAATGCAATGATAATTTACGGTTATGGTATTAATGGAATTATTGTCTTAAATACTGGTTCTGGATATTTGGCTTACGAAGCTACATGTTCGAATCACGAAATTTTAGGATGCTCGGCTTTAACTTTAAACGGTGTTGAAGCAAGTTGTGGTTGTGATGAATTGGTTTATAATTTATATTTAGGAATTGCAGATGCACCTTATCCTTTGAAATCATATCGCGTAGTTGCAAATGGTTCGATGTTGACAATTTATAACTAAGTTCAAATAAAAAAATCCAACTTTTCACGGTTGGATTTTTGTTCTTAGAATTTAAGTGTAATTCCGCCAAGAATATTAAACATCGCTTGCGGATAATATCCAGCACCTTCTTTTGTTTTCGTTGCATTCGGGTTTGACCAAGTGTCATCGTACGTATAATAGTATCCGTTTGAAATGTATTTTACATTAAAAATGTTGTTCATCATCAAATTAAAATCAATTGAAGAAAACCATTTTTTAGTTTTTAGACTATAATTAAAAACCAAGTCGTTTGTGAAATACGAATCCAATTTTGAGTATTCAGAATCGGTATTTCCCATGTATTGTTCACCAACAAATTTTGTCAATAAGCTTATCGAAAAATTCTCAATCGGAAGATAAGTGAACGCATTTGAAGCTATTAAATTTGGTGAAAAAGCAATGTTTGTATTTCCTAAGTTTTGAACTTCGCCATCGATATGTGCTTTAAAATCGATGTTTTTATTTGAGCTCAATGTAATACTTGGAACCCAAATAAATTTATTTGAAATCGCCCAAGCGCCATCAATCTCAATTCCTAATCGGTAACTGTCACCACTGTTTTCACGAAGTGGCGCGCCAACATCACTTAAAGCTCCGGTTAAAACCAATTGATTTTTATAACGCATGTAATATCCGTTTACGTTTACTTGAAGTTTTTCGTTGCTTAATTTCCAACCCAATTCAAAATCATTTAAACGTTCTGGTTTTGGAGCGCCAGATTTATAATCGGTTCTATTTGGTTCTCGATTAGCTCTTGCATAAGAAAAATAAGTTTGTTGCTCATCGTTAATCAGATATGTTAAACCAGCTTTCGGATTAAAGAAATTAAACGTGTCGTTTACAAAACCTGTTTCTTCTCCATTTGCTTTGTAATGTACATTTCGATATTGTAAATCACCAAACAAAATCCATTGGTCTTCTAACGTATAAGTTGCTTTTGCAAATACATTAGCATCTGTTTTTGTAGCTTGATCAAAATAATATTGTTGTTCATAGCTGTACTTCACAGGCGCATCAACCCAAAGAATTTTTCCGTAATGATCTCCTTCGTACTTATTTGCGGCTCCACCAAACATAAAATCTAAATTTCCTTTTCTGTAGTTAGACGAAAAGGTAAAGCCGTAAAAATTATTTTTCAGAAATTTTTGTCTGATGATATCTGCTTCATCGATTTCATCATTATTCACAAAAGCATTAGGTAAGCCATAATCAGCTAATGTTTCTCCAACTTTATAATTTTCGTAATAACCAATTCCGGTAGTTAAATGTAAAGCAAAGTTGGTGTTCCAATTTGCGTTCCAACGTTGATTCCAATGCAATTGATAATGATTTTGGTCGTAATTGTCATTTTCATTATCATAGAAACGAATGTTTCCTTCGGCATCGATATATTCACCAGATGTATTATACGTTCGGTCGTTTTCAAGTTTGTCTTTATCCTCTAAACCGTTCCAAGCTTGATAGGTTTTTTGAGTTCCACCGAATGCTAAAGCTTTGACTAAAGTGTTACCGTCGATAAAAGCACCTTGTAAGAAATAGGATTTTAAATCAGATTTTGCTCGGTCAATATAACCATCAGAATTGATGTTCGATAAGCGTCCTGAAATTTCAACTGCGTTATTCATCAATCCAGTAGAAAACTTAACCGTGTGTTTTCGGGTGTTATAACTTCCGTAGGAATTGGAAATTTCACCCGAACTTTTTTCAGAAAAAGCATCGGTTAATAAGTTCAAACTTGCGCCGAAAGCTCCAGAACCATTTGTTGATGTTCCAACGCCACGCTGTAATTGTAGGTTTTCTAAAGATGATGCAAAATCAGGCATGTTAACCCAAAAGGATCCGTGTGATTCAGAATCGTTATACGGAATTCCGTTTAAGGTTACATTTACACGAGTAGCATCGCTTCCGCGGACGCGAATTCCAGTGTAACCAACTCCGTTTCCGGCATCGGTTGTGGTAACGACAGAAGGCATAAAGTTCATTAAAACCGGAATGTCTTGACCTAGGTTTTTCTTTGCGATTTCTTCTTTAGATAAATTTGAAAAAGCCATTGGTGTTTTTTTATTGGCACGAACCGCCTGAATTAAAACTTCGTCTAAAGTTTCAGAGTTTATAGAATCTTTAGATTGTTCGGTTTGTGCGTGAACAGTTGCTGAGAATAAAGTACCAGCAAGTGTAAATAACAAAAAATTTGTTTTCATTCGTAAAAATACTTTTACAAATAAAAGGGGCGTTATTTTGTTTGATTAAAAATTGATATGTAAAATGCGACCTTTCGCGTGCACTCGAAAAGTCTGTAATTTCCCTTGGCAGCATTACCTGCCCAGGTTCATTGGGTATGATCTCAGCCGTAATTGGCACCCCTTTGAGACGCAACAAATATAGTTCTTTTTTTGAAAGTAAAACAAATACTTGTAAATTTTGACTTACGCGTTTTTAGCTTTTCTTAATCTGAAATAAATAATCCATATTGCAATCGGAATCATGACATATTTAAAAATATCTGTACCTAAAATATAATCGATAATTGCGCCAATTCCACCAAGTGCAATCACAACAAAAAACATAATTAAGTATTTGAAAAAAGGTTGCATAGATTTTTTATTTTAAAAGTTTAAAACCAATTTTTAATTCTGTTTCTAAGCTTATATAAGTTGATTTTATCTACATAGAAAATTAAAACTATAAAAAGGATAGAATAAATTCCAGGGAGAATTAATCGTTTTACATCTGAATAAAAATTTTGAGCAGTCATTAAAAAAGATAAAAAAATAAAAATTGTTCCAAGTGAACTTATCGAAATTTTGTTCCAACTGTTGTGTTTTTTGAAAAAGTAATTTAAAGCTAATAGAACTAATAAAGTTGGGAGAGCGAATAAAATTCCAATAATGACAAACAAAAAATAAGCAGTGAAAAAATCTTTGATTTCAGTCCGTGTAGCTTCAGTATGTATTAATAGAAATGGTATTATAATAATCGGGCTTAACAGCAAAGTTCCAATCCAAGCAAAAGTAATTCTAGTGTCGTTTTTCATTATTCTAAAACTTAAAGTTTCTATTTTGTTTTTTCTCGGAATTGATTTTTTTATCGTTTAATCTTTTTCTGATTACCGATTTCGGGATTTTAGTTGCTATGCGTTTTTTGGCCACAACTAAAGCATTTTCTAACAAAAAGAAAAAACGCTTAGTTACGAGTTCTTTGTTTTTAAGCTGGCTTCGTGTTTCGTCGCATTCTAAAATTAAAATGCCTTCTTTGTTTATTCGGTTGGCTAATTTTTCTTGGATACGAATGATTTCGTTTTCGGATAAGCCAGAAGTCGCTAAACTATTCCAGTTTAAGATTACCTTGGTTGAAACCTTGTTTACGTTTTGTCCGCCAGCGCCAGAACTTCGAACGGCTTTAAAATCTAATTCGGTTTGTAATTGCGTTTTATTCATAGTTGTTAGATTCACTAATTCAATATAAACTTGTGAGATGCTGAAACAAGTTCAGCATGACAAAAATACCTATGGATGTGTTCTATAAAATTATTCATTATTTTCTAATCCGTAAACTAAGGTATAATTTTCAAAACTTTCAAAATGTAATCGGAAGTTTTGGTTGAAATTTAAGTTTTCTGAAGCGATGTGAGCGGTAACTATTTCCGAATTTAAATCAAATTGATGTACATGCATATCTTGCTTAAAACTCAAACTTCTAGAATTACACATTTTATACAAAGCTTCTTTTGCGCCCCAAATCACACTTAAATGTTCGATGTAATTGTTCTCTTTATCTAAAAATTCAAACTCGGAATCGATAAATTTATCTGCAATTCGAATGATTTTTTCGCGATTCATTTCTAAATCAATTCCTACATTTTCGGAACTTACGATAATTGCCGAAAATTCAAACGAATGCGTAATAGAAATATGCTTTCCGTCTTTTAAATTTGGTTTGCCATTCTCATCATAAAACAAATCAAAATCAGAATAGCCGGCTTTGTTTAATAAATGGCGAACACTCAAAAATCCGCATTGATGCGTTTTGGAAAGCATTTTTTCTAATCGTGCTAAACTAACATCTCTAAGCGGAGTTTCTTTAAACAAAGTGTCGAAATCTTCAGTGATTTTCCAAACGTAAATTTGCGTGTTTTCGTTAAGATTTATTTTTTTATATAGAGGCATTTGTGTATTAACGGTTTATTAAGAATCTAATTTAGTGCAATTAAAAAGTAATTCACTAAATTTGCGTAAATTTTGTTTACACAAATATACGATAAACGATGAGTAAAGAAACGATACCTTACGTACCTTATAAAGTTAAAGATATTTCTTTGGCTGCTTGGGGAAGAAAAGAAATTGAATTAGCTGAAGCTGAAATGCCAGGTTTAATGGCTTTAAGAGCTGAATATAAAGATGAGCAACCTTTAAAAGGAGCTCGTATTGCAGGATGTTTACACATGACGATTCAGACTGCAGTTTTAATTGAAACATTAAAAGCATTAGGAGCTGAGGTTACTTGGTCTTCTTGTAATATTTTCTCAACTCAAGACCAAGCTGCTGCTGCAATCGCTGAAGCTGGAATTCAAGTGTATGCTTGGAAAGGTTTAGATGAAGAATCTTTTGATTGGTGTATTGAGCAAACGTTATTCTTCGGTGAAGACCGTCAACCATTAAACATGATTTTAGATGATGGTGGAGATTTAACAAATATGGTTATTGACCGTTACCCAGAATTAGTTGCTGGAATCAAAGGTTTATCTGAAGAAACTACAACAGGAGTTCACCGTTTATACGAAAGAGTTAAAGCTGGAACTTTACCAATGCCTGCAATCAACGTAAACGATTCGGTTACTAAATCTAAATTTGATAACAAATACGGATGTAAAGAATCTGCAGTTGATGCAATTCGTCGTGCTACAGATTTAATGTTAGCTGGAAAACGCGTGGTTGTTTGTGGATACGGTGACGTAGGAAAAGGAACTGCTGCTTCTTTCCGTGGAGCTGGTTCTATTGTTACAGTTACAGAAATTGACCCTATTTGTGCTTTACAAGCTGCAATGGACGGTTACGAAGTTAAAAAATTAGATACGGTTGTTGGAAATGCGGATATCATCATCACAACTACAGGAAATAAAGATATCGTTGTTGGTCGCCACTTCGAGAAAATGAAAGATAAAACGGTAGTTTGTAACATCGGTCACTTCGATAATGAAATCGATATGGCTTGGTTAAATGCAACTTACGGAGCTTCTAAAAAAGAAGTGAAACCACAAGTTGATATTTACAACGTAAACGGAAACGACATCATTATTTTAGCTGAAGGGCGTTTAGTAAACTTAGGTTGTGCTACAGGTCACCCATCTTTTGTAATGTCAAATTCATTTACAAACCAAACATTAGCTCAAATTGAATTATGGAAAAATTCGGCTAATTATGAGAATGATGTTTACATGTTACCAAAACATTTAGATGAAAAAGTTGCTGCTTTACACTTAGCTAAACTAGGTGTTGAGTTAGAAACTTTATCTGAAGGTCAAGCTTCATATATCGGAGTTGAGGTTCAAGGTCCATTCAAACCAGAATATTACAGATACTAATTTTTAGTAAATATAAAATCACTTTAAGTCGGAAGAGTTTTCTTTCGACTTTTTTGTATATTCGAAGAAAAACATTTCATATGCAAAAAATTACACTTTTTTTATTTCTTATATTTTTTGTTCAGATGAACGCTCAAGTCGTGAGTGGAAAAATCATTGATTCAAATACAAAGTTACCTTTAGAAAGTGCATCTATATTTGTTGAAAATTCATCAATTGCAACCATGTCCAAAAAAGATGGAACTTTTCAAATTGATTTACGTGGCTTAAAAAATAATGTAGTAATTGATTATGTTGGTTATATTACATATCTAGTTCCAAAAGAAGATTTAAATAAAAATAATCTTACAATTTATTTGAAACCGAGCGATGAAAATTTAGCTGAAATGATTATTGACTCTTCACCATTCTCTCGTAAGGAAATGATGAAATGTTTTAAAAAATATTTTCTTGGAACTACATCAAATGGAAAAAGTTGTAAAATTTTTCTGATTATCCGTTTATGCACCTGTTATATTCGCAATTACTAGTCTGTCAAAGAGTTTGTCTCCAAAATACCGTCTGTTTAATTTGTAAATAAACTCGTTGAGATACAACTGTAAGTATTTCCTTTTGATTTTATGGTAGTTGCCCAGCAATGTCCGTTTTGCATTACTGATTGCGATATGCACCCATTTGAGTGTTTCCTTGGTGGTTTTGGCGTCTGATTTCTCGGTGACGTGCAATTCCACCAGATCGGAGATGTCAACGTAAGAAGTGCTTTTGTCCGAAAATACGATGGCATCATCCTCCATGCAGTCCCTGACCACGCCGTTGATTCCTTCACTTTGATGGCTATCCAGTACCCTGGCCTTGAAATAACGCACATGCTTCTCCTTTTTGCCCGTTTCGATATCTTCCAACGGGGTGCTTTCGGCCATCACCGCAACGTTCTGCTTTCCCTCGGCTCCCCGGCCACGTGTACCCTTGCCTCGCTCGATTTCCTTACTGGCCACCGAAAAGTTAACGAATTCTTGCGGTTTCTTTCAGCGCCGCCAATACCGCCAGCCCGTCGCGCAAGGGGCGCGGCTCGTGTGTGCGGATGAAGTCAGCTCCACCTGCGGCGGCGGCAAGCTCTGCAGCGAGTGTCGCGGCCCCGACATCCCCCGGACCACGGCCTGTGAGCGCGCGCAGAAAGGATTTGCGCGAAACAGACAGAAGCACCGGCAAATCGAAGCGCAGCCGCAATTCATCGAACCGCGCCAGCACCGAGAGCGAGGTTTCGGGAGCAGCCCCCAGAAAAAACCCCATGCCGGGATCAAGGACAAGGCGGTTGCGTTTGATACCGGCACCCGTCAGCGCCGCGATGCGCGCGTCAAAGAACGCCGCAATGTGATCCATGATGTCGCCAGCGGGTGCCTCGCGCCGATCTGCCTGCCCGTCTTGCACCGAATGCATAACGACGAGTTTGGCAGATGATTTCGCCAATTGCGGATAGAACGCAGCGTCTGGAAAACCGCGAATATCATTGAGATAGGCCACACCACGCGACAAGGCATAGGCTTGCGTCGCGGGTTGATAACTGTCGAGCGAGACGGGAATGCCATCTGCCTTGAGCGCGTCCAGCACCGGCGCGATACGCGCGATTTCTGTGTCGGACGAAACAGGCGCGGCGTCGGGATTGCTGGATGCCGGACCGAGGTCGATCACATCTGCCCCCTCGGCCATCAGCTTACGCGCCTGCGCAATGGCTGCGTCTGGCGCCAGATACCGGCCTCCATCGGAGAAACTGTCCGAGGTTATGTTGACGATGCCGAAAATGATGAGCGATTTATTCATGGGGGCTTCTATAATAATACCTAAAATCCGCAGGTAGTTAATTAGGATGTTTAAAGATTCTGATTATCCGTTTATGCACCTGTTATATTCGCAATTACTAGTCTGTCAAAGAGTTTGTCTCCAAAATACCGTCTGTTTAATTTGTAAATAAACTCGTTGAGATACAACTGTAAGTATTTCCTTTTGATTTTATGGTAGTTGCCCAGCAATGTCCGTTTTGCATTACTGATTGCGATATGCACCCATTTGAGTGTTTCCTTGGTGGTTTTGGCGTCTGATTTCTCGGTGACGTGCAATTCCACCAGATCGGAGATGTCAACGTAAGAAGTGCTTTTGTCCGAAAATACGATGGCATCATCCTCCATGCAGTCCCTGACCACGCCGTTGATTCCTTCACTTTGATGGCTATCCAGTACCCTGGCCTTGAAATAACGCACATGCTTCTCCTTTTTGCCCGTTTCGATATCTTCCAACGGGGTGCTTTCGGCCATCACCGCAACGTTCTGCTTTCCCTCGGCTCCCCGGCCACGTGTACCCTTGCCTCGCTCGATTTCCTTACTGGCCACCGAAAAGTAACCCTCATCCAGTTCTATCATCCCTTCCAGTGTATACCTTGCATCCCGGTTGCCCATCGCCCTGCGGAGTTTGTGTACCATCGCCCATACCGGTTCGTAACGCTTCAATCCTAATTGCTTCTGGAGTTCGTTGGTGGAGAATCCCTTTTTTGTGCAACTCATCAGGAACATCGTTTTGTACCACACCAGAAACGGCAGCTTGGAGCTCTCCATGATCGTACCGCTGCGCAACGAGGTGCGGAAACGGCAACCTTTGCATTCATAACTCCATTTACCCTGTAACCAATAATGGGAAGTGCCCCCGCATCGCTTGCAGACAACCCCTTCCTTATCACGCTGCTCCTTGAAATGCAAACGACAATCTTCCTCCGAACCGAAATGAGCCGTAAAACTGAATATGTTCATAATCCCTGCTTTTTGAGCGCTAATATACTAAAAATATTAGGTGTGTTTGCGGAGAATCAGAAAAATTTTAAATGAAAAAGCAATTGTGTTTTTTTTCGACAGAAAGACAAATACGTTGTATGCAGAATCAGCTGAACCTTTAATCATCGAGAATAAAAATTTAGAGTATAAAATTCGATTTATTTTAGAAGAGTTTCAAGCCAATTTCAATGCACATTCTTTAGATTTTTTTAATTATAAAGGAAGTAGTTTTTTTGGATATAGTTCTTACATTGATTCAAGTTCAAATGAAAAAAGTGTTGCTAGTAAACGCAAGAAAACATACGAAAACGGAATCCCTTTTTTCTTAAAAGCTTTAGCAACTGATGAACTTCAATCGAATCATTTAGGTTTTTATTTAAGTGGATTTCCAACTGATGAAAAAGAATTCTTTAAGTCTGAGGCCAATGAAAATGGTTATACAATTCAAGTATTAAAAATGCCGACAAAGAAAGTTCCTGATGCGAGTAAGCTTCCAAAAAAAGATGGACGTTTTGTTATTGTTGCTGGACAAGAAGGACCAACAAAAGAAGTTCCTACAAACTTAAATGTATTACAGTCAAAAACTAAAAATCAATCCATTGTTCAATTGAATTCAGAACAAATTCAAATTGATAAAAATGGAAATCTTCTTTATCCAAGTCAAGTGTTTTTTGGAGGTTATTTCGGTAATTTAAAATTAGGAGATATGTTACCTATCGATTATGAATATATAAAATAAGAAACAAAAATGAGGTCATCATATATAACCTCATTTTTATTTATATACCTTGTTTCTTTACAACAGTTCTTAAAAAGATAAACGCTAAAATTGCACCTGAAAAAGCCATTCCAACACCAACTAAAACAGGTGAATTATATGCCAATCCCATCGTGATAGGAATTCCTCCAAAATAAGCACCTAAAGTATTTCCTAAATTAAAACTTGCCTGTCCGGCTGCTGCAGCTAATGTTTCAGCACCTTTTGCTGTGTTAATTAACATCATTTGTAATGACGAACCAATGGTAAATGAAACCATTCCGGTTATGAAAGCCATTATAAATGACATATAATATGAATGTGCTGTGAAATAAACCACAACTAAACAAAGTGCCATTGCGGTAAACGATGCCATTGCTGCTTTGGTTGGTGAGATGGTATCGGCTAATTTTCCGCCAATTAAATTTCCGAAAAACATACCTAAACCAATTAAAAACATAATGATAGGGATTTGATTTTCGGCTAAACCTCCAACGTTTGTAACCATTGGTCCGATGTATGAAATCCATGCAAATAAACCACCCGTTCCGATAGAAATAATCGCAACTAATAACCAAGCTTCCCAACGTTTAAAAAACGAAATCTGCCCAATGACGTCGTTTGAAGTTGATGATTCTGTTTTTGGTAACCAAAAATAAATAGCTGCAAAAGTTGCCAAACCTAATACGGCAATAATTCCGTAAGTTAAACGCCATGAATAATGATGTCCGATGTAAGTACCTAAAGGAACACCTGCTAAATTTGCAATCGTCATTCCGGTAAACATAATGGCAATAGCTTGAGCTTCTTTTCCTTTTTGAGCTAATTGAGCCGCCACAACAGAACCAACTCCAAAAAATGCTCCGTGCGGTAAACCAGACATAAATCGGGTAATCATTAATGTTTCTTGCGTAGGTGCTACAGCAAATAATCCGTTGAAAACGAAAAATAAAACCATCAAAAATAACAATACTTTTTTAGGTGGAAATTTACCTGTAAAGAGCACTAAAATTGGAGCGCCAACAACGACTCCTAAAGCATAAATCGCAATTAAATGCGCTGCTTCTGGAATTGCAATATGTAAATCTTTAGCGATGTCTTGTAAAATTCCCATCATCGTAAATTCGGTCATTCCGATGGCTAAACCACCAAACGCTAAAGCGATTAATCCTTTGTTCATTATTATAAATTTAAGGTCGCAAAATTACCACTTTTATTTTCTGATAAAAACATAAACTATTGCCAATAGATTATCTTTGTGTTTTATTTTAAAAAATGGATATGATTTCACAGGTTCAAAACCTAAAAAAAATAGATTATAAAGTTGAGGTTTTAGCTGGTTTAACCGTTGCAATGACCATGATTCCTGAATCGTTATCGTTTGCTATTCTTGCTGGCTTGTCGCCATTGGTTGGACTTTACGGAGCTGTGATTATGGGAATTGTAACTGCAATTTTTGGGGGTCGTCCGGGTTTAATTTCCGGTGGAGCAGGAGCAACTATTGTAGTTTTAATCGCTTTAATCAGTTCGCACGGCGTTGAATATTTATTTGCAACTTTGGTTTTAGCCGGAATTATTCAATTTTTAGTTGGAGTTTTTAAGTTTGGGAAATTCATTCGATTGATTCCACAACCTGTAATGTATGGATTTTTGAACGGATTGGCTTGTATCATTTTCATGTCGCAAATCAATCAATTTAAAATTCAAGGTACAGACGAATGGCTTTCGGGTTTTCCGCTTTATACCATGATTGGATTAACCGCTTTAACCATTATGGTTGTTTATTTCTTCCCAAAAATCACTAAAAAAATTCCCACTTCGTTAGTAGCTATTTTGGTTGTTTTTGCTGCCGTTTTCTTTTTGAATATCGAAACGAAAACCGTTGCTGATATTGCAAATATCAAAGGAAGTTTGCCTTCGTTTCATATTCCTATGGTTCCGCTAACTTTTGAAACACTTGAAATTATTTTTCCGTATGCGTTAATTATGGCTGGTGTTGGTCTTATTGAAACTTTGTTGACTTTAACGATGGTTGATGAAATAACCAATACTAAAGGAAGTTCAAATAAAGAAGCGATGGCGCAAGGTGGAGCTAATATTTTGAATGGATTTTTTGGTGGAATGGGTGGCTGTGCTATGGTTGCGCAAACGTTTGTGAATTTAAATTCGGGCTCCAAAACACGTGTTTCTGGAATTATTGCAGCAGTAACCATCATGTTGATTATTTTAGTTGGTGCTCCGTTTATCGAACAGATTCCGATGGCTGCTTTGGTTGGTGTTATGATGATGGTTTCTATCGGAACGTTTCAATGGGCATCTTTTAAAGGGTTACGAAAAATGCCACTTTCAGATGTTTTGATTAGTATCATAGTTGCATTGATTACCATTTTTATGCACAATTTAGCTTTAGCTGTTTTGGTTGGAGTTATTATTTCTGCTTTGGTTTTTGCTTGGGAAAGTTCCAAACGAATCATTATAAAATCAAGTTTGATTAACGCTGAGACTAAAGTTTACGAAGTTTCTGGTCCGCTTTTTTTTGGTTCGATTACTTCGTTTAACGATAGTTTTGCTATTCAAGACGACCCAGAAACTGTAATTGTCGATTTTAAAAATAGTAGAATTACAGATATGAGTGCGATTGAAGCTGTTCATTTATTAACATCGAAATATGCGAAAATAAACAAGAAAGTTATTTTAAAACATTTAAGTTCTGATTCGATTTTGTTGTTAAAAAACGCCGAAGGAATTATCGAAGTAAATATCGATGAAGATCCAACATATAAAGTGATGCCATAAAAAAATCCTGCCTAAGCAGGATTTTTATTTATGATTTTTTTTAACTAAAGCTTCGCCATTCATACAATAGCGTAAGCCACTTGGTTCTGGACCATCTGGAAAAACGTGACCTAAATGCGCATCACAAGTATTACATTGTGTTTCAACTCGAATCATTCCAAACGAAATGTCTTTTATATACTTGATACTATTTTGTTTTATTGGTTGTGTAAAACTTGGCCATCCTGTACCTGATTCAAATTTTTCAGAGGCGTCGAAAAGCAAAGTACCACAACAAACACAAGAGTACAATCCTGGATCGAAACTTCTACATAAATCATTACTAAAAGATCGTTCTGTTCCGTGTTTACGAGTTACATAAAATTGTTCGGGTGTTAATTGTTCAGCCCATTCTTCATCTGTTTTTTCAATTCTTTTATCAGGAACTGGATTTCCTCTATTTATAAAACCGATGATGTTATTCCAATTTAGCATAATTGTTTTTTTTTATAGTTATTTATCTTCTGTTTCTTGAACTAATTTTTTGAATACAGATTTTGTAAATCGAATGTATTTCTTTTCTTCTAAATCAAAGCCAATCCATTTGTAATTGTTTCCAAATGGGCATTTTGGAGTATCTTCTAAATCTCCTGAAACTAATATATACCTATTTGAATTGGCTAGATATAAAGCATTATTTATCTTTTCCATGATATAAACAAAATCTAATTTTTAAAATAATTAGAAAAATTTTTCTTGAATTTTGCTAATTTAGGAGAGATTATAGCTTGACAATATGGAGCATCTGTATTTTGAAAATAATAATTCTGATGACGTTCTTCAGCTTCATAAAATACTTCAAATTTTTTAATTTCTGTAACAATTGGTTTGTCAAATTGTTCTTGAAGTATTTGAATAATTTTGTGAATGATGTCTTTTTCAGTCTGATTGTTAAAAAAAATAATACTTCTATATTGTGTTCCTTTATCTGCACCTTGTGCATTTAATCTTGTTGGATTATGAGTTAATAAATGTAGTGTAATGAGTTCTTCAAAAGAAATAATTTCTGAATTGTAAGTGATTTGAATTACTTCGGCATGTCCGGTTCTACCGGTACAAATTTCTCTATAAGGTGGGTTTTTTATAAAACCTCCGCTGTATCCACTCTTTACAGTTATTACACCTTTAGTGTTTTTGAAGATTGCTTCTGTACACCAAAAGCATCCACCACCTAATGTTACTGTTCTCGTTTTCATAAAAATTCCTTTCTATTAATTAATGATTTTGATATTCATTATTATAGTCGTAAGAATTATTTTTTCCTGACAATCAAAAGCAAAAAAAATCCTAAGAAAGATTCTCAGGATTTTTTCGAATTATTCTTTTCCACGTTCGTATTGCGGTGCCCATGGAATTTCTTCGCCTAAATCTATTGCAGCTTGATAAACAAAATGCGGATTTCTCAAAAATTCTCTCGCAACGAAAATCAAATCAGCTTCGTTGTTTTGTAGAATTTCTTCTGCCTGATTTCCTGAATCAATCAATCCAACTGCACCTGTAATGGCATTGGTTTCTTTTTTAACTCGAGCAGCAAACGGAACTTGATAATTTTTAGAAACCGGAATTTCTTGATGACGAACCAATCCGCCGGTAGAAATATCCATAACTTCAACACCTTTTTCTTTTAGGATTTGACAAAGTTCAACCGTTTCAAAACAAGTCCAACCGCCATCTGCCCAATCGGTCGCAGATAAACGAACCCAAAGCGATTGAGTGGTTAACTCTGATTTAACAGCATCAACAACTTCTAAAATAAAACGAACTCTATTTTCAAACGAACCTCCGTAAATATCTTTTCTTAGATTGGTTAATGGAGAAAAAAACTGATGCGCCAAATAGCCATGTGCTCCATGAATTTCAATGATTTCATAACCTGCTTTTACGGCTCTTTTTGCAGCTTCTTTAAATTGTATGATGATTTTTTCTATCGCTTCAATCGTTAATTCAATTGGAAGATTATCAGTTTCGTTAAACCCAATTGCTGATGGAGCAACGGTTTGCCATCCGTTTTCTTCATTGGGGTTGAATTGATTTCTGTTAATCCAAGGTTTATTCGTGCTTGCTTTTCGACCAGCATGCGAAAGTTGAATTCCAGGAATAGTTCCTTGAGATTTGATGAAATGATTTATTTCTGAAAGTTTCTCGATATGCCCGTCTTTCCAAATTCCTAAATCTCCGAATGTAATTCTGCCTTCTGGACAAACTGCAGTAGCTTCTTGTATGATTGCTGCAGCTCTACCAATTGCATATTGTCCTAGATGAACCAAATGCCAATTGTTCGCGAAACCATCTTCTGCCGTATATTGACACATCGGTGAAACAACAATTCTATTATGTAATGTGTGATTTTTTAAATGTAAAGGTGAAAATAATGTTGACATGTTATTTTTTTGATTTGATACGTAAATTTACTTATAAAAATTGATTAGATATTTATCTTTGTATGATAATATATTTGATTTATGAAGGATTCGTTGATAAAAGTTTTTAAGAGTTGGGAATTTGATGCCGAAGAAATTGGCGCAAAATTAATTATAGCTTTCTTTATCTTATTTATGTTTTTTTTGATTGCTAGACTTTCGCGTAAAATTTTTTTAAAGTTAAATGCTAATCTGTTAAGTAAACATCCTGATATATTAAATTTATTATCAAAAATTATATATTATATTTTCTTGGTTTTAGGATATTTTCTTTTCCTAAAGATTGTTGGTTTAGAACAATATTTTTCTAAAATCCTTGCAGGTGCCGGTATTGTAGGAATTATTGCTGGTTTTGCTTTAAAAGATATTGCTTCGAATGCGTTTGCAGGTTTGTTATTATTTATTAAAAAACCTTATGTAAAAGGTGATTGGGTTCAGCTTGACGGACATTATGGAAAAGTCGAATTAGTTGGATGGCTTACAACAACTTTGTCAAACAAAACGGGGCAAGAAATTTATATTTCAAATCAATTGATTTATAGCGGAACTTTTATTAATTATTCAAAATACAAAAAACGTCGAATTTGTCTTCAAGCCGATGTTCAAAATTTTATCGATGTACCAAAACTTAAGCAATTGTTGCATGAAGAAACTTCAAAGTTTTCGAATCTTTTACCAAATAATTTAATCAATTTTTATGTTACAAAAATTGGAGTAGATGGTGGTTTTTCTTTTGAATTGTTATATTGGATACATTTTGATGAAGGTCATAATTTTAGAGATTCGATAAGTAAAGCACTTTTAATGATTAATAATATAGGTTTAGATAATTCGATAACTATAAAAAATATCACGTGGCAATCTGATGAAGAAGATGAAACTTCTGCTGAAAGATTTGGGATTGGAGGATAGTTTTTTAGCCCAGATTGTAGCGGTATCCTTTTATGTAACGTAGTGAAATAAAAGATTTAGCGGAAAGCTGGAAATAGCTTCTTATAAAATTACTTTTCTTGATGATATAAATCTCTGACTTCTAATTGTTGTTTGTAACCACGAGCAACAATTTTTTTGTATCTATTTTCGGAACTAAAGGCATATTTTTCAACAATCGAATTGATTGAACAAATCATTTTGACCCAATAAATTGCTTTGGTTTTTGGGATTTGTAATTTTGCACAAGTTTCATTTCCGAGCATTTCCCAATTATAGCCCAAGTTGGTTTTGTACACAAAATTTTTTAATAAAGTAGAATTGGTAAACGTAACATTTTTAGGTTCGGTGTAAAGTGAATGTGCCAACGCAACCGAATCTGTATCGGGACCTTTTTGTGTTTTGCTCCATAAAAATAACGCATCGACGGCTTGTTGCTCGGTATCTACCAACAAATGTTCGGGAATTCCGATTAAATAGCCAACATATTTCCAAAGGTTTAATGTGCCATCAATTTCTTTTTGGGTAGGATGTAAGCCCAATTTTTTTAGACCATCGATATAAGCAATCGAAAAACCAAGATTGGTCGCCAACATATCCCAAAGGTTTAACGGACGTCCCCAAAGTTCAGATTTCCATTCCGGATTTTTCTCAATCATGATGCGAGAAAATGAATGAATCAATCGTGTAGTAATGACGCTGTAAAATCCTTTTCCTTTAAGTTTCAATTGATTTTTTCCTGTAACATTTACCCAAAAAACCACGGTGTCAGACAAGCGTTTAACCGCTCCTTTTTTCAAAGCGCCTGTGAAAATTAAAGGTTTGTTTATGGCAGACGATTCATAACCGCCCATTAACGAATAATCACGCAAGGTTGCTAATCCGGATGTTCCGGTACGGTTACTAAAATCGCAACCCGCATCGATTAAATCTTGATTTACCCATTGTGGAACAGAAAATATTTGGTTTAAAAATTTTTGTGTATTTTCTGAATACGATTCTAAATTTTCTGGGTACGATTGTATCATTTGATGAATTTTCCCCATTCCTTGTGCAAATCCGTATTTAACTAAATATTCTTCTGCAATAGCATCACCCAATTCATCTACTTGAAAATAGTATGAAACGAATGTATCAGCATCTTTTAATGAAATGTTTTTGGAAAGTTTTGAATGAAAATATTGACTTGTTTTCGGATTCCAATAACTTGAAAAAGCGTCTGAATTTTCAGAAATATGTCGGGCTGGAATATGCATTTCGTAAGCTGATTTGAAATATAAAATTACATAAAAAAGTCGGAACCAATGTCCGACTTTTCTTAATTAAAATATAAATCAAATATAAACTTAGAATAAATTCAAGATTGAAGATGGACAAAGTCCCATTGCGATGTTAAGTAAAATAGCTACAACGGCAACGGTTTTATAAATCCAGCTGTGATTGGTTTCTGGTAATTCTGAAATTGCTTCTTGTGAGTACATCGCGTTGATTACTTTGAAATAATAGTAAACGCTGATGATTGAGTTGATAACTCCGAAGATAACTAATTCTAAATGTCCGCTTTCTAATGCCGAACCAAATAAGAAGAATTTACCAAAGAATCCTGCAAAGATTGGAATTCCAGCCATCGATAATAAAGCCATTGTGAAGACAGCTGCCATTAATGGATTTTGTTTTCCTAAACCTTTAAAATGTTTGATTTTTTCGTCTTTGTAGTTTTTACAAACCGCAATGATAATCGCAAATGCGGCAATACTCGCAAAAGAATAAGCTGCTGCATAATAGAACAATTCTGCTGTTGCATTTGTTGTGTTAAATAAAGCAATCATCATAAATCCGGCGTGAGAAATACCCGAATAAGCCAACATACGTTTGATGTTGTCTTGTTTTAATGCCATGATATTTCCAACAAACATCGTTGCAATTGCTAAACAAATTAATAACACGGTAAACGAATCAGACATATAACTTGCGAATATGCTGTGAATTTTAAACAAGGTTGCCATTGCTGCAACTTTTGCCAATGTACTCATCGTTGCCGTTGTTAATGTTGGCGAACCTTGATAAACATCTGGTGCCCAAAAATGGAATGGGAAAGCTGCGATTTTAAATAACATTCCAATGCAAACCAAAACAACTCCTAACGATAAAAAGTTTGGCGTTCCTGGATTTAATAACGCATTTGAAATGGTGTTTAAATCAAATGAAGCTGTTGCTCCGTATATTAATGCGATTCCGAATAAGATAAATCCTGAAGCAAACGAACCTAAAAGGAAATATTTCATTCCGGCTTCGTTACTTTTAATTTTTGTTGGATTACTTCCTGCTAGAATATAAAGTGTAATAGATAAGATTTCTAATCCGATAAAAAACATCGTTAAGTTTCCGAAAGAAACCATCGAAACAGCTCCGATTAATAAGAATAGTTTTAACGAAGTATAATCCGAAATTTTATCATACGTTTCTTTATAAAAATCTTGTCCCATCGCTACAATGAAAATCGTAATAACGATAAATAAGCTACTAAACATTTTGCTGAAATTCGTTTCAACAATCATGTTATTATAGTTTTCAGAAAGTATTTGCGCATCACAAAATGTAAATCCAAGTGCTGCCAATAATCCTAAAATGGTTAAAGAAACAATGGTTTTACGAAGGTTTATGATTTCTAAAACCAATATTAAAACGGCTAATCCTGCTAATGCAATTAATGTATTCATACTATTTTTGAATTAAATGAAAACGGTTTCCCGAATGCATTTTTAATGATTAGTTAGTTAGTAAATAAAAATAATAAATCGGTTATTGGTTTTGGATAAATTCCGAAGAAAATAACCGCAACTGCTAAAACGAATAAAACCAAAAACTCTATACTATTTAAATCTGTAAATGCTTTTACGTTTGTTTTTCCTAAAACAGCATCTTCGAACATTTTTAGCATATAGTAAGCTCCTAAAATAATAGTTGAACCTCCAAGTATTGCATAAATCCAACCGATTTGAGATAAACTATATAACAAGGTAAATTCTCCGATGAAACTGAAAGTTCCAGGTAAACCTATCGAAGCGAATAAGAAAATTAAGAAAAATGAAGTGAATTTAATTGCGTGTGCACGAATTCCACCAAGTTCTTTTATTTCGTAAGTTCCGTATCGTTTGTAGATGATTTCAACCAAGAAGAATAAAGCTACAATTACAATTCCGTGTGCTAACATTTGCACCACCGCTCCTTGCATTCCGTCTTGTGTAAACGTGTAAGCTCCAGCTGCGATTAAACCAACGTGCGCCATTGACGAATAAGCTAATAATCGTTTTAAATTGGTTTCGCGTAATGCGATTAACGATGCATAAATAATACCGATAATACATAAAACCAAAACTGTATTTAACACGCGTTCGTTTACTTGAGGTGTTAACGGAAGTTGCCAACGTAAAATAGAATAAACTCCCATTTTAAGCATGATTCCCGAAAGTAACATCGTTCCGATTGCAGGTGCTTTTTCGTAGGTATTTGCTTGCCATGTATGGAATGGAAAAATAGGTAACTTAATGGCATAAGCCAAGAAGAAAGCTAGGAAAATCCAAGTTTGTTCATCGGCAGTCAAGCTGATTTGCGCTAAGTTTGGTAATAAGAAACTTCCCGATTTTTGATATAAATACAAAAATGCAATTAGCATAAATAACGAACCTGCAAATGTGTAAATAAAGAATTTAATGATTGCAGCTTTGCGAATTTCCCAAGTATCGCTTCCCCAAAGTAAAGCAATAAAGAAAATTGGAATCAATGCTAATTCCCAGAAAATATAATATACAAATCCGTCTTCGGCTAAGAAAGTTCCAGTCATGGCAAAAGCCATAAATAAAACTAAAGCGAATAATTTATGCGGATTTTTAAAGTCTTTTCCAACAGCAGTTAAAAGAATTAATGGAGTTAAGAAAGTGGTTAAAGCTACCATTAATAAACTTAATCCGTCTGCTTTTAACGAAATCCAAATGTTTGGTTTGGTCATCCATTGTGTTTGAAACGAAACATTTGCTCCGTTCTGAAATTCACAAATGTTGAAAGCAGTTAAACCCAAGGCAACTATACTTGTTAGTACCGCGACGTTTAATGCCATTTTTTTACCGGCAACAAAAGTTAAAATTGCTCCGATTAATAAAGTAAGTAAGATAAAAGTTACGTTCATTTTATATAAATTATCTTGCTATGAATAAATAGTAAATCATCGTACAAACTCCGAATACGAAGGCAAATAAATACAATCCGATGTTTCCGTTTTGTAATTTTTTTCCTTGGTAAGAAACTTCGCTAGCAAATTTTGCAAAGAAAAGTACGATTCCAGAAATAAGTAACTCTATCACGTTTTTGAAGAATCCACCCAACATATTTATAGGTTGAACCACGATTGCCATATAAATTTCATCTAAATAATATTTATTAGCTAATACTTTTTGGATTCCACGAACTTGATTGTCGTTAACCGGAACTTCTTTGTTTTTGATGTATTTGTTGTATGCTAATCCAATTCCGATTAAAGCACCAATTACAGCAATTCCCATTAAAATATATTCTGATGTTCCTAAATGATGCGGATGCGAAGCAGCATTATTCACAATCACCGGAGCTAAATATTCGTTTAACCAACTGTGACCAGGAATTGAAATCAATCCACCAACAGCAGCTAAAATCGCTAAAACAATTAATGGAATGGTCATCGAAGCAGGACTTTCATGTAAATGAGCTTCTTGTTCTTTTGTTCCTCTGAATGTATTAAAGAAAGTTAAGTACAATAATCTGAACATATAGAAAGCCGTCATGATAGAAGCTAACGAACCAATAACATATAAAGGAATGTTATTATGGAAAGCGGTCATTAAGATTTCGTCTTTAGAGAAGAATCCTGATAAAGGAGGAATTCCTGAAATTGCTAAAGTTGAAACTAAGAATGTTGCATAAGTGATTTTCATGTATTTTTTCAATCCACCCATGTGACGCATGTCTTGTTCTCCATAAATTGCGTGAATCACAGAACCCGAACCTAAGAATAAACAAGCTTTAAAGAAAGCGTGAGTTATTACGTGAAAAACGGCAATTTCGTAAGCTGCAAATCCAATAGCCATAAACATCAAACCTAATTGAGAAACGGTTGAATATGCTAAAACCTTTTTGATGTCGTTTTGCATTAATCCGATAGAAGCAGCCATAAAAGCTGTGATTCCTCCAATAATTGCAATGATGTTTTGAACATCAGGAGTTAAATCGAAAAGGAAGTTTAATCGCGTAATCATGAAGATTCCGGCAGTAACCATCGTTGCTGCGTGAATTAACGCAGAAACTGGAGTTGGACCTGCCATCGCGTCTGGTAACCAAGTGTATAATGGTAATTGCGCACTTTTACCCGTTGCTCCGATGAATAATGCTAAAGTTGCAAAGCTTAATAAAACAGCGAATGATGAAGCAGTTACGCCCATTACGGTTTGTTCTCTTAACTCAACAAAATCAATTGTTCCGAATAAATAGATGATGATGAAAGTTCCTACTAAGAAACCTAAATCTCCCACACGATTCATGATGAAAGCTTTCTTTGAAGCGTTGTTGTAATCGCGGTTTTCATGCCAAAATCCAATCAATAAATAAGAGCATAAACCAACACCTTCCCAACCGATAAACATCATTAATAAGTTGCTTCCTGAAACTAAAACCATCATAAAGAAGATGAATAAGTTTAAGTACGCAAAGAATTTATGAAAGTTTTCGTCTTCTTTCATGTAGCTTGTTGAATATAAGTGAATCAACGAACCAATTCCGGTTACGAATAACAACCAAAGTGCTGTAAGTTGGTCGAAGTAAAATGCGAAATCAATTTTGAAATTCTTTAAAGAAAACCATTCAAATAAGTTGATACGAATGGCTTCTCCCGAATCTTTAATTTGAAGGAATAAACAAACGCTAATGATAAATGATATCACAATTGTTGCTGTTCCGATGATTCCAGAAAGGGATTTTCCTAATTTTTTTCCGAATAAGAAATTGATTAAAAAACCTATTAACGGAATAATCAATGCGAATAAAAGTATGTTTGTATCCATTTAAATTAGCCTTTTAAGTTTTTTAATTTATCAATATCAATTGAACCAATATGTCTGTAAATCGATACCAAGATGGCTAATCCAATAGCAACTTCTGCGGCAGCAACTGCCATGGTAAAGAATACAAAAACTTGTCCTTGCGGATCTTGATGGTAGTTAGAAAATGCAACTAAAAGTAAGTTGGCTGCATTTAACATAATCTCAATTGACATAAACATAACGATTGCGTTTCGGCGATATAAGATTCCGAAAACGCCTACACTAAATAGTAAAATAGCTAAATAGATGTAGTTTTCAATTCCGATGATTTGTAAAACGTTCTCCATAGTTAGGCTATTTTTTTATCTTTTTTAGAAATTAAAACCGCTCCAATCATTGCCATTAATAATAACACAGCAGCCATTTCAAATGGTACAACAAATTCGTTCATTAACACTTTTCCTAAAACCTGAATGCTTTGGTAATCTTGTCCTGAATTTACATAAGCATCAAATGCAGGAGCCGTTTTTGTTAAAGCAGTAACTAAAACCAATCCGATTAAACAGAAAGCGACGGTTGCAATTAACTTGGTTACTAATGGTTTTGAAATTTCGTTACTGATATTCAAATTCATTAACATGATGGTGAATAACATTAAAATCATGATAGCACCCGAATACACAATAATGTGAACCATAGCTAAGAATTGTGAATTTAATAAAGCATAATGTCCGGCAATACTAAAAAAACTAACTACTAACCAAATGGCACTATGAATAGGATTTTTGCTTAAAATGGTAATAAAAGCACTTCCTAATGTAATTGCTGAAAGCAAATAAAATAATATCTCAATCATAATTAGGCTTGCATTTTTTTAGTGTTCTGAATTGCCATTTCTAATGGCATTACTAATTCTTCTTTTCCGAAGATGAAGCTTTCGCGAGAAGTATCAGAGAAAACAATTTGCTTAGATTTAGTTAAGTAAATGGCTTGTTTTGGACAAGCTTCTTCACACAATCCACAGAAAATACAACGCAACATATTAATCTCGTAGATTTCTGCATATTTCTCTTCTCTGTACAGATGTTTCTCGTCAGTTTTTCGTTCTGCAGCTTTCATGGTAATGGCTTCTGCCGGACATGATAAAGCACAAAGTCCGCAAGCTGTACAACGTTCTCTTCCTTCGTCGTCGCGCATAAGCATGTGTCTACCGCGGTAAACGTCGCTAAACGGACGTGTTTGTTCAGGGTAACTAATCGTTACTTTTTTCTTGAACATATGTTTTAAAGTAGTCCACATTCCTTTAGCAATAGCAATGATGTAAATGCGCTCGCCTAAAGTCATTTTTTTGTTGGCTACTTGTTTTTTTCTTCCTGATAATGATACCGTTTCTATTGACATTTTCAGTAGTTTATTGGTTTAATAAAATAACAACAGCTGTAATAATGATGTTGATTATCGCTAGAGGAATTAAAGTTTTCCAACCTAAATTCATTAATTGGTCGTAACGGAAACGTGGTATGGTCCAACGAACCCACATATATAAGAATAAGAAGAAACAGATTTTAATGAATAAAACTGCAATTCCAATTCCGTTTGCAACGTTAGTTCCCCAATTTTCTGCTGCCCAAGTCATTCCCGGATAATTATAAGCTCCTAAGAAAAGTACAGCAAGTAGGGTAGAAGAGATGAACATCGCTGCATATTCAGCAAACAAGAAGAATCCCATTCGCATAGATGAATATTCAGTATGATAACCTCCAATTAATTCTTGTTCACATTCTGCTAAATCGAATGGTGTACGATTGGTTTCTGCAAACGAACAAACCAAGAAAATGAAGAATGCTAAAGGTTGATAGAAAATATTCCATTTCATTTCATGCTGACTTGCGGCAATATCACTTAAACTCATTGAACTTGTCATCATGATAACTGCGATGATTGAAAGTCCCATTGCAATTTCATACGAAATCATTTGAGAAGCCACACGCATCGCACTCATTAACGAATATTTGTTGTTTGATGCCCAACCTCCAATCATAATTCCGTAAACACTCACAGATAAAACTGCAAATACATAAAGTAAAGCAACGTTAATATCGGTAGCTTGTAGAATTACAGTTCTTCCGCCAATTTCAAGTGAACTTCCCCAAGGAATTACGGCACTTGTCATTAAGGCCATGGTCATTGAAATTGTTGGTCCTAATACGAATAAAAACGTATTTGGTGTGTTTGGCATAAATTCTTCTTTCGAGAATAATTTTAAACCATCGGCAAGTGGTTGAAATAAACCACCTGGTCCGGCACGGTTTGGTCCGCGTCTGTCTTGAATCCAAGCTGCAATCTTACGTTCTGCCAAAGTACAATACATGGCGAACAGCATCGTAATTGCAAAAACAATTAAGATGATTACACCTTTTTCTATAATAATAGCTTGCTCCATAATTTATGATTTTGGCGTATTATCAATTACAGGAACATCAACCATAGAAATTTTCTTACGGTCTTGTTCACGTCCTTTTAGAATTTGTTTTTCTGTATGGATTTGAACCGGTTCCATTTTTCTTGTATAATTATTCTGATTGATTACAGAGAATTTCTCGAATTTACGAGGCCCTTCAATAACCCAATCTTTTACGTCTTTATGGTCAAAACGACATTCGTTACAGATGAATTCTTCTACTTCATGATATTCATCTTTACGAGCTGTTACACGTTGAATTTCGTTTCCGAACATCCAAAGTGTTGTTTTTCCACAACATTTATCGCAATTTCTGTGAGCCGAAAATGGTTTGTTAAACCAAACTCTCGATTTGAATCGGAACGTTTTATCTGTTAAAGCTCCAACTGGACAAACGTCAATCATGTTTCCTGAATATTCGTTTTCTATTGCTGCCGAAACACAAGTTGAAATTTGTGCATGGTCGCCACGTCCAACAACACCATGAACACGACCATCTGTTAATTGTTCTGCTGTGTAAACACAACGGTAACAAAGAATACAACGATTCATGTGTAATTGAATATTGTTTCCTAAATCTTCTGGTTCAAAGGTTCTTTTTTCTTCATGGAAACGCGTTAATTCTTTTCCGTGATTGTAGCTTAAATTTTGTAAATCACATTCTCCCGCTTGGTCACAAACTGGGCAATCTAACGGGTGATTCATCAATAAAAATTCAGTAACTGATTTACGAGCTTCGGTAACTCTTGGTGATGAAATACTTTTCACTTCCATTCCGTCCATAACTCCAGTTACACAAGAAGCCATAAGTTTAGGCATTGGTCTTGGATCGGCTTCACTTCCTTTAGAAACTTCAACCAAGCAACAACGACATTTACCGCCGCTTCCTTTTAATTTTGAGTAGTAACACATTGCTGGTGGAACGCTTTCTCCTCCAATCATTCGAGCTGCTTGAAGAATTGTGGTTCCTGGTTCTACATCTATTTCTTGTCCGTCTATAGTAACTTTCATGTTAATATGTCTTAATGTCGAAAGTCTTAATGTCGAAAGTCCGAAAGAACTCTATAACATTACGACTTTTGATTTTTTTCTAAATATTTTATAAGTCCACTTATTAATTTTGTTATTTCTGATACCTCTGAAAATAATTCTTTATGTTCATGAATTGTTATGTATTCTAAATCAAGTGCTAAATATAATTGTGATCTAATCTCTGCTGAAGATTCTTTTGCAACATATAAGAAATAAATGAATTCTTTGTCTGTATTTCTCTCGAAACCTTCTGCTATATTAGATGTTATCGAAATAGAAGCTCTTCTTAATTGTCTAGTAAGTTCAAAATCCATTTTGAATTTTTCTTTACTTGTAATTTCGTAGATTCGTTTATTTAACGATCTTGATTTTTGCCAAGAAATTATTTCTTCAAATGATTCAAACTTTCCCTTTTAATATTTTTCTTTTTTAGAATTCGTTTGACTTTGTAACTTTTCTCTTTATGACTTTACACTTTACAACTTTGAATTAAATTTTTATGACTTTAAAAGGTGTTTCACTTTTTCAAATGGTTCATTGGTAAAGTGGTCTCTGTTTTTGATTCTTTCTGGGAAACGAATATGATATTCAAATTCATCTCTGAAGTGGCGAATCGCGGCTGCTACTGGCCAAGCTGCTGCATCTCCTAATGGACAAATGGTATTTCCTTCAATTTTACTTTGGATGTCCCATAACAAATCGATATCTTCCATTCTTCCTTCTCCGTTTTCGATACGCCAAAGTACTTTTTCCATCCATCCGGTTCCTTCACGACATGGTGAACATTGTCCGCAACTTTCGTGATGATAGAAACGTGAGAAATTCCAAGTATTTCTTACAATACAAGCGGTATCATTATAAACGATGAAACCACCCGAACCTAAAGATGAACCTGTTGCAAAACCACCATCAGAAAGCGATTCGTAAGTCATTAAACGGTCTTCACCGTTTGCTGTTTTGAAGATTAAATGCTGTGGTAAAATTGGAACTGACGAACCTCCAGGGATTAACCCTTTTAACGGACGGTCATCAATCATTCCACCGCAATATTCATCAGAATTCATGAATTCTTCAACGTTCATTCCCATCTCAATTTCATAAACACCTGGTTTTTTAACGTGGCCTGAAACTGAAAATAATTTAGTTCCTGTTGAACGTCCTAAACCAATTTTTGAATATTCTTCACCTGAGTTTAAAACAATCCATGGCACAGATGCAATAGATTCAACATTGTTTACAACCGTTGGGTTTTGCCATAAACCTTTAACGGCAGGAAATGGTGGTTTAATTCTTGGATTTCCTCTTTTTCCTTCTAATGATTCAATTAAAGCGGTTTCTTCTCCACAGATGTAAGCACCACCACCACAATGAACGTGTAAATCTAAATCGTAACCGGTTCCTTTAATATTTTTTCCTAACCAACCTGCAGCATAAGCTTCTTTAATGGCTCTTTCTAAGGTTTTGAAAACCCACATATATTCTCCACGAATGTAGATGTATGAAAGATTTGCACCTAATGCGAAAGAGGAAACAATCATTCCTTCAATTAATAAATGCGGAATGTATTCCATTAAGTAACGGTCTTTGAAAGTTCCTGGTTCCGATTCATCGGCATTGCAAACCAAATGTCTTGGATTGCCCGATTTTTTATCGATGAAACTCCATTTTAATCCCACAGGAAAACCTGCACCACCACGACCTCTTAATCCTGAAGTTTTAACTTCTTCAGTAATCGCGTCCGGTTCCATTTTTAATGCTTTTTCCACCGAAGCATAACCTCCATTCTGACGGTAAACTTCGTAGGTTTTGATACCCGGAATATTAATCTTATCTAATAATATTTTTCTTCCCATGGTATTATTTATCGTGTAATGTTATTTTTCCTGCTTTACAATCATCGATTAACAAATCGATTTTTTCTTTAGTTAAATGTTCGTGATAGAAATCACCTAACTGAAGCATTGGTGCATAACCACAAGCTCCTAAACATTGAACGCCAACGACAGAGAACATTCCGTCTGCTGTAACTTGTCCCGGTTTGATGTTTAGTTTTTCGCATGCATAATCCATCATATCTTCTGCTTTGTTTATCGCACAGCAAGAAGTTGAACAGAATTCTAACATGTATTTACCCATTGGTTTTTGATTGAACATGGTATAAAACGTTGTTACTTCAAAAACTTCAATTGGTTTGATGTTTAATATTTCGGCAACTTTGGTCTGAAGTTCTAAACTCAACCAATTATCATGCGCATCTTGTACTTCATGAAGAACAGGTAAAAGTGCCGATTTTTGTTTTCCTTCCGGATAATGACTAATCAATTCGTTGATTCGTGTCATCAATTCTGGAGTGAAATTTATTTCTTGTTTGTAGTTTGTTTTTTCCATAATTAACAGTCTAATTCTCCCGCAATAACGTTCATACTAGAAAGTGTGATAATAGCATCTGATAAACTTCTGCCTTTTACAATTTCGTTAAATGCTTGGTAATAAATAAAACATGGTCTTCGGAAGTGTAAACGATACGGAACACGACTTCCGTTTGTGATTAGATAAAATCCTAATTCACCATTTCCGCCTTCAACGGCATGATAAACTTCTGTATTCGGAACAGGAATTTCTCCCATTACGATTTTGAAGTGATAAATCAAAGCTTCCATATTTTGATACACATCTTCTTTTGGAGGAAGGTAATATTCTGGAACATCAGCATGGTAAGGACCTTCTGGCATTTTAGCAATGGCTTGACGAATGATTTTCATACTTTCCCAAACTTCTGCATTACGCACACAAAAACGATCGTAACAATCACCGTTTTGACCAACAGGAATATCAAACTCAAAATCTTCGTAAGAACAATAAGGTTGTGCTACACGAACATCGTAATCAATTCCGGCTGCACGAAGGTTTGGTCCTGTAAATCCGTAGCTCATTGCCATTTCTGCAGGAACAGCTCCAGCTCCGATGGTACGGTCCATGAAAATTCTGTTACGAGTTAACATGTTTTCAAATTCAGACCAAACACCAGGGAATTCATTCAAAAATTCATCAATTTTTCTCCAAGCTGTTTCAGACCATTCACGTTCAAATCCACCAATACGACCCATGTTTGTAGTTAAACGTGCGCCACAAATTTCTTCGTAGATTTCGTAAATCTTTTCACGGTATTGCATTACGTATAAGAAACCTGTTAATGCTCCGGTGTCAACTCCCATTACCGAGCTACAAATGATGTGGTCTGCGATACGAGCTAATTCCATAATAATCACACGTAAATATTGTACACGTTTTGGAATTTCTATACCTAAAGCTTTTTCAACTGTCATCCACCAACCAGTATTGTTAATTGGCGATGAACAATAATTTAAACGGTCTGTTAAAACGTTGATTTGATAAAACGGACGATTTTCTGCAATTTTCTCAAATGCTCTATGTATGTAACCAACGGTTCCTTCGCCATCAAGAATGGTTTCTCCATCCATTAATAAAATGTTTTGGAAAATTCCGTGAGTGGCAGGGTGGGTTGGTCCTAAGTTTAAAACTGATAATTCAACACCGTCTTTTTTTAGGCGTTCTTCAATTTGTTTTTGAAAACGATTTTCTGGGGTTAATAGTAAGTCAGACATATGCGTTTTTTAACAATTATTAGATATTCTTCCGAAGAAACGGTCATCCTTATCTGTACGACCTTGGTCTTCCATCGGGAATTCTTTTCTTAGTGGGAATGATTCCATTTCATCCATATTTAAAATACGTTTTAATTGCGGATGATTGTTGAACTTAATTCCGTAGAAATCGTACGTTTCTCTTTCTTGCCAGTTTGCTGATTTGTATAAATCTACAACCGAATCAACATTTGGATTTTCTGCGTTAGTAAAACATTTAATTCGAATACGAACGTTTTGAAACCAATTGTGTAAATGATAAACCACTGCAAATTGTCTTTCTTTTTCGTAATCTGGAAAATGAACACCACAAACATCTGTCAAGAAATTAAAATTTAAATCTTTATCTTCTTTTAAAAACTTGATGATTTCGTGATTCTTTTTACTGTTTATTTCAAAAGTTAAAATGTCGTGAGATTCATGATATTCAATAATATCTAAACCAAAAGTATCGACTAATTTCTTTTGAATGGTTTGGTTATCTAAGCTCATTTTATTTGATGTTATATGAGTTTAATAATTCTTTATATTCATCAGAACTTCTTCTTCTCACTGATTCGTTTTTAACGATTTCTTGTAAGGTTAAAATTCCGTCTAAAATTTGTTCTGGACGTGGAGGACAACCTGGTACATAAACATCAACCGGAATTACTTTATCGATTCCTTGTAAAACTGAATATGTATCGAAAACTCCACCAGACGATGCGCAAGCTCCAACTGCAATTACCCATCTAGGTTCTGCCATTTGTTCGTAAACTTGACGTAAGATTGGTGCCATTTTTTTAGAGATTGTACCCATTACTAAAAGCATATCCGCTTGACGGGGAGAGAAACTCATACGCTCAGCTCCAAAACGACCAATGTCGTAAGTTGCGGCCATGGTTGCCATGTATTCAATTCCACAACAAGATGTTGCAAAAGGTAGTGGCCACATCGAATTAGCTCGAGCTAAACCTACCACTTCGTTAAGTTTTGTAGCAAAGAATCCTTCGCCAGCATAACCATCTGGTGCATTTACCATTTTTGGTTTTGAATTTTTACTCATAACTTTTTAAATTAATCCCACTCAAGACCTTTTTTCTTGAATTCATAAAGAAGTCCAACAACTAATAAAAACATGAAAATTCCCATTTTCCATAATCCATCCCATCCGAATTCTTTGAAATTAACAGCCCAAGGATACATGAAGATTACTTCAACGTCGAATAAAACGAATAAAATAGCAACTAGGAAGTATTTTACATTGAATGGAATTCTGGCATTTCCGATAGACTCAATTCCACATTCGAAATTTTGGTCTTTGTTTTTAGACGCGCGTTTTGGTCCTAGAAAGCTAGAGCCAATAATTGTTAAAACAACGAAACCTGCTGCAAACACTAGTTGCATAAGTATCGGTACTAAATCAAATTGACTAGATTGCATATTTATGTTTTTATTTAACTTATAATTCACAAATATAAATTTATATTATAATTTTTTGACTATTACATAGTTTTATATTTGATTTTAAAAGGGTTTTTGGCTTAATTTAGAATGTTTATAAATAGAAATATCGATATAATTTACGAGGATATTTTTTATTGTATAATTATTTGTTTAAAAATATGTGATATTATACAATGTGTTAATTGCTTATTTTAAATAAAAAAAGACTATTCCGTTACAGAATAGTCTTTAATGAATTTAAGTTTGTTTGAGTTATAAAGAGTTTAAAAAACTTAGAAGCGCATTGCGTTCTTCTGTTTTTAAATTTTTAAATTTTTGCTTGGCGTTTTCAGCTTCACCTCCGTGCCACATAATTGCTTCGGTTAAATTTCGTGCTCTACCATCGTGTAAAAAATTAGTGTGATTATTTACGACAAAGGTTAAGCCAATTCCCCAAAGTGGTCGAGTTTTCCATTCACGACCATTTGCTAAAAAATCAGGTCGATTATCTGCTAATCCTTCGCCCATATCGTGTAAAAGCATATCAGAATATGGATAGAATGTTTGATATGACAGTGCTTTTATTGGACTGTAGCCTGTTTGCTGTTTTGGTGTATGACATTTTGAACAATCTATAGTTTCAAATATTTTTGCGCCTTTTCTAACTTCGGTAGCAGTGATATTTCTAGGAGCTGGTACTGCTAATGTTTGTGTATATAAAACGACATCTTCAAGTCGGTTTATTGGTAATTCTGGATCGTCTTGAAGACCGTCAGAACCGTTAGATTGTCCAAATCCGGTTTCGGTTTGAAAAATTGGATTGGTAATTCCCATGTCGTCATTATATGCTCCGGCACATTGAATTAATAAGTTCGAAACGTTTGCTTTCCAACCGAATCTTCCAACTTCAGTTTGTGACGTATGAGAATTCCAAACGTAGTTTAATTTTCCTTTAATTCCGTCATTATTAGAATCGTTTAAATCTTGTGCTGCAATTAAATTTGCTTCGGGAATTAATTCAATTAATCCTAATCCAAAAACGGGTGGTCCAATTCGTACCGATGTTAAAATATCTGATGGTATTGCTTGATACGTATTGATGAATTGAATTTTTGGTTTTCTTAAATTGACTTCTGTTCCGTCCGCTAAAGTTTCTGTGAATTCTTCATACAACATTTGATATTGAGCTTCTGCGACAAAGTTAAAAATGGCTTGGTTTTGAATTTGTGTTCCAAAACCAGGTACTGGAATTGTTCCTCCGTTTGGATTCGTTCCTGGTAAACTAGCTCTGACTAAAAGTCCACTTCTTGCAATTAAGTTTTCAGGATGTGATGCTCTTCCATCTCTAGGATGGCAACTGATACAAGACGAATTGTTAAAAATTGGTCCTAACCCTGAATTAATTTCTGCTGGAGCAGTTACAAATATAGATTCAAATTCTACGTCACCTCTCAAATGTTGTGCTAAATATTCATTTGATAAATTTGGCGCTGGTGTGCTATAAGCAAAGCTGGTTGTTGAAAAAATAGTGGTTTCTCCTCCGGCCATTATTCGTTCTGAAAGGTCGATTAATGATTCTTCGGGTATGGTTTCGTAATCATCGTTGTTGCTGCAACTTAATAAACAAAAAGCAATTAAACTGAATAAAACTAGATTTTTCATTTGTTGCTTTTTTAATTTTCATTTTAAACAACCTAATTAAAGATTGTTTAAAATGAAAGGTTTTAATTCATTTTTTAGAATTGTATGTAATTCATTTACTTTAACTTGTGCATTTGTAACAGCTGCACGATTGTTATAAATAGCATCTGTAAAAGTATTTGGAATAGCTTCTATTGCCGAAATGGAAGCGTTAATTGCATTTTTAACTTTAGTGTCTAAAGTGCTGTTTTTTGCTGCAACTAAAACCGAAATTCCTTTCCCGTTTCCTAAGCCGTTGTATGTTCCTAAATACATATTTTGAATACTTCTGATGTTGTCTGCAAAATCTGTTTTTGAATTATTACTAAAACGAGATTCCTCTAGTTGTGCATTCGGTGTTGAACCTTCAGAATTTAGTGGGTCTTCGATTTTTGCATTTGCAACTTCATCTGCAATTACAATCATACCTTCTGTCATTTCTTCTAAAACATTAACATATGAAGGATAAGCTTGAGGTGATGGATTTAAGAAGTTGTTTACAAAGTTTCCGCTTGACGGAATCCAACCGTTGTATAATTTTTGCGTGTTATTTTGTAAATCTTGAGCGGCAGCTTTTAATAAATCCGCTTGACGGTTCGTAATTTGAGTAGCTGTTTTTTGACCATTTTCACCCCAAAGTAAAAATTCGATTAAGTGAAAACCTCTAGCTTCGTTATTGTTTTCTAATGTTTGAACAGTGATGTTTGCAGAACCATTTAAGATATTGTTCATGGCTTCAACATCAACAGGCCAAGTGTCCATTGCTGGGTCAATTCCTTCTGTGTCAACAGGTCCGTATAAAAAACCTTCTGATTGTTCCCAATGTACACGAGTTGCTGACCAAGCTGTTTTTGCTGCGTTTAAATTTGCCTCTGTTTTGTCGTTAGCTAAAGTTTCTATCGCATTTTTTAGAGCTAATGCTCTTTGGTTTAATGTGTTGTAGGTTTGTATGATGACATTGTTTGAGTTGTTTGTTACAACTTCTTGTAATGAAGCATTTTGAATTTGATTATCTGTTGAGTCGTCGTTGTTACTACAAGAAACGATTCCTAATGTTAATACTGCGATTCCTAATGAATTAAAAATTTGATTTTTCATAATGTATGGGTTTTATTTTATTTAAAATGAGAAGGCAATTCCTGCCGAAAAAGTGTTTTCTTTTTGATTTTTTCCAATACCTAATGAAGTAACTGGGTCAATGTGTTCAGAACCTAGCGTGCGGTTTTGATATTGTAATTTCGCAACGATACTTGGAGTAATTAAATAATTTATTCCTCCTGTAATAGAATTGCGTTCCCAGCGTGGTTTTTTTACAACAGCACCTTCTGTTTGGTACATGGTGTCGTAGTAATCATATCTCACAAATGGATATAATTTTTGTTTACTATCGGCTTCAAAAAAATGTAATATTTCGTAACCAATTTCTGCTGAAAATCCTAATGCCTTTTTACCAACTGGTGTTCTTTTTACACCTAAATTATTTGATAAGGTTGCGTTTTTTCTTGAGATAATGTCTGAATTTTCTATATCTCCATAAAGTCCAATTGCATTAAAACGTAAATTGTTTTCGTTGTAAGTAACGTGAGCTTCTAATATTTTTACATAAGAAGTTACATCAATGTCGTTTTTAGGTCTGTTTGCAGATGCATTGTTGATGTAGAAAGCGGCTCCTGCGTAAGTGTTTTTGTGTGTGCCGAATTTATAATCTAATCGAAGTGTTAAGGCTAAAGATTCTGCATTTGCCATTTCAAAGCGGGTTTGATAACCTGCCTTAATCCAGTTTCTTGAACTGAATCCGCTCGAATCTAAACCGCTTGTTACGGATACTTCGTAAAGTAATTTATCATTTGCGAATGTACCGTAGAATTGTAAACCAGCTTCGTACCAACCTAGCGGTAAAAGTTCGTTTTCCATTTCTTGACGATGCGTAGTGAAGTAACTTGTCGGTCTGTCTAAGTTTTGTGCTAATCCAAAATGAATTTTCATTCTTCCGGCTCTAACATTGAAGTATTTATTAATCGAAAAGTCAATATAAATTTGTTCAAGTTTTACTTCTCCTCCGGCTTCGATTTCATGTTCGTATTCACCAGATTCTTCTTGTGTATCTAGTTCGATTGTTGAACCAGTACCTCCGTGTTCAAATTCAATTTCGGTTTTTAATTTAATCTTGTCTGTAAATTCATAGCCTAAATATAAGTTTAAACGTTCTGCATCAAATTTGTTTTTGATATTTAAATCTGTGTCAAATTTTGTGTAATTGTAATAGTTTACTACTCCGTATCCAGAAAGTGTAAAACGAGATAGATTCAATAAATTTTTATCTAAACGTTCTTTCTCTTCTTTTTTTTCTTGCCCATGAACTGTCATTAAAGGGATAAGAAATAATATTGCTAAATAATGATTGGCTTTCATCTTTATTTTTTTGACAAAAGTAAATAATTATTCTTATTTAGACTTATTTTAAATCAAATAATTTTAACATTTTTTTATTGTTTTTTTAAAATGAAAAAAATGGGCTATTTCATTAAGAAATAGCCCATTTTGTAAGGTGTAAAAAATATATATAAAATATAATTAGTCTATAACAACAACTTCTGATGCAATAGTACCTTTTTTACCGTCAGATTCTACGTAAGAAACTGAGTCTCCATCACGTAATTCTCTACTTTTGATTCCTGAGATGTGTACGAAGATGTCGTTACCTGTTTGATCATCAGTAATAAATCCGAATCCTTTTGATTCGTTGAAGAACTTAACTTTACCTGTTCTCATTTTTAATATAAATAATAATTAATAATGACCAAAGATATACTTTTTTTCAAAGTAGTCAAGTTTTTATTCGATTTTTTTTCTTAAAAAACTGATTTTTATATTTGATATAAGACAGAAAATAAAAAAATCAGCACGAAGGCTGATTTTTGTTGAATTTATGGTTTTTCCATTTTGAAAGTATCCATAAAAGCTGTTGTGTAATTTCCAGCAACGTAATTTGGATCATCCATTAATTGTCTATGGAATGGAATTGTAGTCTTGATTCCTTCAATTACAAATTCGTCTAATGCGCGTTTCATTTTGTTAATTGCTTCTTCACGAGTTTGTGCAGTAGTAATTAACTTAGCAATCATTGAATCATAATTTGGTGGAATTGTGTAACCAGAATATACGTGAGTATCTAAACGTACACCGTGCCCGCCTGGAGCGTGTAATGTTGTGATTTTACCTGGAGAAGGTCTAAAGTCCATAAATGGATCTTCTGCATTAATACGACATTCAATAGAATGTAATTCAGGTAAGTAATTTTTACCAGAAATTGGCACTCCTGCTGCTACTAAAATTTGTTCGCGGATTAAATCGTAATCAATAACTTGCTCTGTAATTGGGTGTTCTACTTGGATACGAGTATTCATTTCCATGAAGTAGAAGTTACGGTCTTTGTCAACTAAGAACTCAATCGTTCCAGCACCTTCGTATTTGATGTATTCTGCTGCTTTAACAGCTGCTTCACCCATTCTTGTACGAAGTTCGTCAGTCATGAATGGAGAAGGTGTTTCTTCAGTTAATTTTTGATGACGACGTTGAATAGAACAATCTCTTTCAGATAAATGACAAGCTTTTCCGTAAGAATCTCCTACAACTTGAATTTCGATATGGCGCGGATCAACAATAAGTTTTTCCATGTACATACCATCGTTTCCAAATGCAGCTGCAGATTCTTGACGTGCACTTTCCCATGCTTTATCTAAATCTTCGATATTCCAAATTTCGCGCATTCCACGACCTCCACCACCTGCAGTAGCTTTCATCATAACTGGTAATCCAATTTCTAAAGCTACTTTTTTAGCGTCTTCTAACGAAGCTAAAAGTCCTTCAGATCCTGGTACACAAGGTACTCCGGCTGCTTTCATGGTTTCTTTAGCGGTTGCTTTGTCACCCATTTTTTCGATCATCTCTGGAGATGCACCGATAAATTTGATTCCATGTTTTTGGCATAATTCAGAAAATTTTGCGTTTTCTGATAAGAAACCATATCCAGGATGAATAGCGTCTGCATTTGTAATTTCTGCAGCAGCTATTATGTTAGACATTTTTAAGTACGAAAGGCTACTAGCTGCAGGTCCAATACAAACTGCTTCATCAGCAAAACGTACGTGTAAGCTGTCTGCGTCTGCTGTAGAGTAAACTGCAACGGTTTTGATGCCCATTTCTTTACATGTTCTAATGATACGTAAAGCAATTTCGCCTCTGTTTGCTATTAATATTTTTTTAAACATTTTTCTGTAATTTGAAATTAAACAATTTGAAAATTTGAAAACAATTCAAATAATTATATCAAATTAAGATGGATCAACTAAGAATAATGGTTGATCAAATTCAACAGGTGATGAATCGTCAATTAAAACTTTAACGATTTTACCTGATACTTCAGATTCGATTTCGTTGAATAATTTCATAGCTTCAATCACACATAAAACATCTCCAGATTTAATTGTAGAACCTACTTCAACGAATGGAGCTTTGTCTGGTGATGGTTTTCTGTAGAATGTTCCAATAATTGGAGATTTTACAGTAATGTAATTGTTGTTTTCTGTCACTTCATTTGCAACTGATTGATTTTCAGTAGAAGCAACTGGAGCTACAACTGCAACTGGAGCTTGAGCTTGAGTTTGAACTGGTATTTGTTGGATATAAGCTGTTTCTGTAGCGCCTTCTGTTGTTGTTTTAATGGTGATTTTAAAATCATCCATTTCTAATTTAACTTCAGTAGCGCCAGATTTTGCTACGAATTTAATTAAATTTTGAATTTCTTTAATGTCCATATAATTCTGAGTTTGTTTGTTAGTTTTTAATTATTTTGTATAAGCCCATTTAAGGTAAATTGAACCCCAAGTGAATCCGCCACCAAAAGCAGCAAAAATTAAATTATCTCCTTTTTTAAATTTATCTTCATAATCAGCAAGTAATAATGGTAGTGTAGCTGAGGTTGTGTTTCCGTATCTATGAATATTTATTAAAACTTTAGATTCGTCCAATTCAATTCTGTTTGCTGTTGCGTCAATGATTCTTTTGTTTGCTTGGTGAGCAATCAACCAATCAATATCATTATTTGTAAGATTATTTCTTTCCATAATCTTTTCGCTGACATCTGCCATTCCAGAAACAGCATATTTGAAAACAGTTTTTCCGTCTTGATGAACGTAATGTTGTCTGTTTTGAACCGTTTCTAATGAAGGAGGTAATAGTGATCCTCCAGCTTCAATTTTAAGAAAATCTCTACCAATACCGTCGCTTTTTAAGATTTCGTCTTGAAGACCTAATCCTTCGTGGTTTGGTTCAAAAAGTACAGCTCCTGCGCCATCACCAAAAATGATACAAGTTGCACGGTCCGTGTAGTCTATAATTGAAGACATTTTATCTGCACCAATTAACAATATTTTTTTGTATCTTCCTGTTTCTATGTATGCAGACGCTGTTGACATTCCGTAAAGAAAACTTGAACATGCAGCTTGTAAATCGTAGGCAAAAGCATTACATGCACCAATTTGTGAAGCAACAAAAACTCCTGTTGATGCTACCGGCATGTCAGGTGTTGTTGTGGCCATAATCACTAAATCTATTTCTTTAGGGTCTATGTTTGATTTTGTTATTAAATCTTGAGCAGCTTTTATTGCCATGTAAGAGGTTCCTTGACCTTCTTCTTTTAATATTCTTCTTTCTTTAATTCCTGTTCTAGAAGTAATCCATTCGTCATTAGTTTCTACCAGTGTCTCTAAAATTGTATTAGATAATACGTACTCTGGTAAATATTTACCAACGGCTGTAATGGCTGCTGTAATCTTTGTCATAAGGGTTTACTTTGTATTTTTTTAAAAGACCAAAAAGTTTCGAAAATTACAAAAAAAAATCGAATTGGACTCTTTTTTTGATTAAAATCATTAAAAAATGGTCTTTTTTGCTTGAATTTGCTTTAAAAAAAAACCCTCACTATTGTGAGAGTTTTATCTTGTATTTCAAAAATTAAGCTACTGCTTCAGTTTTGTCTACTACTACTTGTCCTCTGTAGTATAATTTTCCTTCATGCCAATGAGCTCTGTGGTATAAATGAGCTTCACCAGTTGTTGGGCATGTAGCGATTGTTGGAGCTACAGCTTTGTAATGAGTTCTTCTTTTATCTCTTCTTGTTTTCGAGGTTTTTCTCTTAGGATGTGCCATCTTACAATATTATTTATCCGTTAATAGTTGTTTTAATTTATCCCATCTAGGGTCAATTTTTTTATTTGTGTTCTCGTTTTCGTTTTCAGAAGTTTCAATATCTTCTTCGATTTCAATTTCGTTGTCATCGAAATCTAAAAAGTCTAAATCGTCTTCATCAAGAATGTCTTCTAATAAATTAGGATTCACTCTTTTGTATGGAACAGAAAGAATAATCATTTCGTAAATGTAATGTGCTACGTTTATTTGATATTCTCCGTGAGGAATTATTAATAATTCTTCGTTGTCGTTGTTGTATTCCTCGCCAAATTTAACTATTAAATTTAGATTTCCTTCTATTTCTAAATCAAAATCTTCATTTGTTACGTCGCAAGGTACATTAACTGTTCCTTTGTGATTAAATGATAATTCGAGCATTGTAGCTTTTTTGTTTAAAACTAAGTCTACATTTACGTCAACTTCATTGTAATCTTCATAATCAAGTAAATCAAAAAAAGATTTGTTGATATGATATTCAAATTGATGTTTTCCGTCTTTTAATCCTATAAAAGGAATTAAAAAATCTTTTTCAGTTACCATAACGGATCTATTTGAGCGTGCAAAGATAAAAAAATATTATTATATCGAATGTGTTATCAACATTTTTTTGTTATTAATTTTTTTTAGCCTCGTATAATGGGGCTTCGATGCTTTTTAAATACGCGTTTCTATTTTTATAAATGTCTAAAGCTGTGTAGATGGCTTGGGTAAATGAGGTTGAATTTGCAATTCCTTTACCGGCTATGTCGTAAGCAGTGCCGTGGTCTGGTGATGTACGAATCTTTTCTAAACCAGCGGTGTAGTTTACGCCTTCGCCAAATGACAATGATTTAAAAGGAATTAATCCTTGGTCGTGATAGCAAGCTACTACAGCATCGTAATTATTGTATTGTTCTGAACCAAAAAACGCGTCGGCAGAAAATGGTCCGTTTACAATATAACCGTCGTTTAATAATTCTTTTATCGTAGGAAAGATTATTTCAATTTCTTCTTTTCCAATTACTCCATTATCTCCGCTGTGTGGATTTAAACCTAAAATAGCAATTTTTGGTTTAATGATATTAAAGTCTTGTATTAAGCTTTGGTTAATTGTTTTTATTTTTTGTTTGATTAATTCTGGTGTAATTGCTTTTGCAACTTCATTTAAGGGTAGATGGTCGGTTAATAATCCAACTCTAAGATTGTCAGAAACCATTAACATTAGTGCATTACCTTCTATTTCTTGATTTAAATAGTCGGTGTGTCCAGGAAAATGAAATTCTTCTGACTGGATGTTGTATTTATTTATCGGTGCAGTTACTAAAACATCGATTTCGTTATTTTTTAAAGCTTCTGTTGCTGCGATAAATGATTTTATTGCGTACTTTCCGACTTTGTCATCTAAATGTCCGATTTCTAAATTAACACCTTCTTTCCAAGTATTGATGACGTTTATTTTTCCTAATTGAATTTGGTCAATTGAATCTATTGCATGAAGTGATAAGGTGCAACCAACTAATTTCTTAATAAATGAAATTAATTTTGCGTTTGCGAAAATAACTGGAGTACAAAGTTCCATCATTCGAATATCTTCTAATGATTTTAAAATAACTTCTGGACCAATACCGTTCATGTCTCCGATTGAAATTCCTACAATTATATTTTCTCCTTTTTTACACATGATTAATTTTAATTATTGCTAATTTTGCTACAAATTTAGTAAAATAATTCAAGATATGTTTACTGGTATAGTTGAAACCTTTGGTGAGATTAAAGAAATTATTCACGAGAATGGAAATGTTCATTTATTTGTGGATGCTAAAATAACGAATGAACTTAAAATTGACCAAAGTGTTGCTCATAATGGAGTTTGTTTAACTGTTGTTGAAATAAACGGTGCTATTTATAAAGTTACTGCAATTAAAGAAACTATTGATAAAACAACCATTGGTGAATGGAAGGTTGGTCATTTGGTTAATCTAGAACGCGCAATGTTATTAGGAGCGCGTTTAGATGGTCATATTGTTCAAGGTCATGTTGACCAAACAGGAAAATGTATTCAAATTGAAGATGCTAACGGAAGTACGTATTTTACTTTTGAGTACGATTTTGAAAAAAATAATATTACAATCGAGAAAGGTTCAATAACTATTGATGGTACAAGTTTGACAGTTGTGAATTCAGGAAAAAATACGTTTAGTGTTGCTATTATACCATATACGTTAGAAAATACTTTGTTTAAAACTTATAAAGTTGGGTCTGAAGTAAATTTAGAATTCGATGTTGTTGGTAAATATGTTTCTAAACTAATGAGTTTAAAATAAAAAGTGATTCATTAAAAAATCCTGCTCAATTAAAATTGAAGCAGGATTTTTAACTAAGAAATAAAATTAATCGTGTAATTCTTCTTTTAAGAACTCAACTTCACCGTTATCAACGTTGTAGTAAGCTCCTGCGATTCCAATTTCACCCTGAGCGAATAATTCTTTTAAAACATCACTTTGTTCTAAAATTGCGTCCATGGTATGGATAACATTGTGGTTTGCAACTGCTTCAATGAATTCTGTAGATGATTGTTCAACACCTGGCATTTCTTCTTTAACTTCGTTGATAGAAACATCAAATTTCTTTAAAACGTCACCTAATTTACCTGGCGCACCACCTTTACAAGCTCCTGTTGCAGCTCCACATTTACTGTGTCCTAAAACTAAGATAACTTTTGTACCAACGTGTTTACAAGCGTATTCCATACTTCCAATCATGTCGTCAGTTAAAATATTTCCGGCAACTCGTAAACTAAAAATATCTCCAATTCCTTGGTCAAAAACTAGTTCAGAAGATGTACGGCTATCCATACAACTTAAAATAATTGCAAACGGAAATTGCCCATCTTTAGTGTCGTTAACTTGACTTAATAAATTTCTGTTTACTTTTAAGTTATTGATAAAACGTTGGTTACCTTCTTTTAAAAATTGGATTGCTTTAGCTGGTGTCATTGTTGCTAAAGTTTCTGCTGTATGTGCTTTCATAATGATATTATTCTTTAAAATTAAATTTAGTAGCTAATTAAATAGCACCATTGTGTGTAATGTTGATGTGTGAATTTTTGTCTGCTGCGTATTCTTTGTACGATGTTTTAAATCCGACTAAATTCACTGTAATGTTTTCTTCTTTGGCTCTTACGTTTGCAAAATCCTGAATCAATTCTAAAACATCGGTTGTGATATATGAAGTTCCTGAAGCATCAATAGTAACTTTAGAACCTGGTTTTACGTTCTTGATTGTTTTTTTGATTGCAGCTTTGTTTAAAAACGAAACTTCTTCGGCTAATTTGATTGTGAAATCATCTGTTTCATTTAATTCTTCACGGCTTAAATAATAAGCACGTTTCATGTTTCCTTGTAAGATGTAAATGATAGAGATTAATAATCCAATTCCAACTCCTTTTAATAAATCTGTAAAAACTACTGCTAAAACAGTTGCCAAAAATGGAATGAATTGATATTTACCATTATGCCAGAAATGCATAAATGTCGCTGGTTTTGCTAATTTGTATCCAACTAAAATTAAAACCGCTGCTAAAGTTGCAAGTGGAATTAAGTTTAAGATAAATGGAATTGAAATCACGCAAACCAATAATAATACTCCGTGAATGATTGCTGACATTTTAGAAGTTGCTCCTGCGTTTGCGTTTGCAGAACTACGTACAACTACCGATGTCATTGGTAAACCTCCGATTACAGAACTAATTAAATTTCCAATTCCTTGTGCTTTTAATTCTAAGTTTGTGTCGGTAATTCTACGTTTAACGTCTAAACGGTCGGAAGCTTCGATACATAATAAAGTTTCAATTGAAGCTACAATCGCAATCGTTGCTCCAACAATCCAAACTTGTGGATTAGCAAAACCTCCAAAATCAGGAATCGTAATTAAATTTTTAAAATCTTCTGCTGTTTGCGGAACGGGTAATGTAACCAAATGTTCAGAAGAAATTGCTAATGAACTTCCGGTTGAAATAAACAATTGATTTAATAAAATACCTGCAACAACAGCAACAAGTGCACCTGGAAGCATTTTGATTTTCTTTAATGCAGCAACATTGTCCCATGTTAATAGAATTGCCATTGAAACTAAGGTTACAACAATTGCTCCTGTGTGAACTGAAGAAAACAATTCTGAGAAGTACGACATGTTAAAACCATCGTCAAACAAAGTTTGGTTTCCTTCGTAATCTTTGTCGAATCCTAAAGCATGAGGAATTTGTTTTAATACAATGATAATTCCGATACCTGCAAGCATTCCTTCGATAACGTTATTCGGGAAATAATTTGAAATACTTCCAGCACGAATAAATCCTAAAACCAATTGAATGATTCCGGCGATTAAACCAGCTGTTAAAAACAATTCAAAAGTTCCTAATTCGGTAATTGCTGAAACGATAATTGCAGTTAATCCTGCTGCAGGACCGGTAACACTAATGTTTGAATTACTGATAAATCCTACAACAATTCCACCAATAATTCCAGAAATAATACCTGATAAAGGAGGTGCCCCAGATGCTAAAGCAATTCCAAGACATAATGGTAAGGCTACTAAAAAGACAACCAAACCTGGGGCGAAATTTTGAGAAATTCCGCTCGTAATATTTTTAAAGTTCATTTAATTTTTGTTAAGTTAAAACATAAGTGGTGTATCCGAGTATGTGAAATATCGGATAAAGCGTGTTAACTTAAACTAATTCGGGAGGTGGTGAAGGAATTTTTAAAACCAAATCATCATTGATTGAATAAATTGTAACCGTAGCAAATTCATTCATGTATTTAGATTCGGAATCCCAAAATGGAGTGAAGAAATTTGATAAATATTTCAAATCTTCTTCTTCAGAGAAAGAATTTCCCTTCTTGTTTGAATTATGTGTTTCTTCTTCTTCAGACATAGAAACACTAGATGTAGGTAAATCTATATCTAACACCGCTGCAACAGTCGGTGCTGACATAAAATTCATAAAAAAGAATAGTAATAAAATATTTATTGCTTTTACCATACTGCTAAATTAATTCATAATTTTAAAAGTAAGTACTAACTTTAAAAAAAATAAGAAAAAATTAACGCGAATTATTGTGTGTTTAATAGATCTGGGATTAAAAAGAATTATATCTAAAATTATTTTCTTTTTTTTGTTTACTGCATAAATTTTAGAGTAAAAAGATATTGCTTTACATTTGTAAATACATTAAAAGATGATTTTACAAGATGAAAACTTCAAATTATTTAAAAACAGGCGATAAAGTTGCGATAGTTTGTACCGCTCGAAAATTTTCTACTCAGGATGCGCAACCTGCAATCGAATTGCTAAAAAGCTGGAATTTAGTTCCTGTTTTGGGTACGACTATCGATTTAGATAATTTTCAATTAGGAGGTTCAGATGAAGAACGTGCAGCAGATTTCCAAATGCAATTAGATAATCCTGAAATTAAAGCTATTTGGATAGCTCGTGGCGGATATGGTTCGGTTCGAATTATCGATAAACTGAACTTTGATAAATTTATTGAAAACCCAAAATGGATTGTTGGTTTTAGTGATATTACGATTTTTCATTCGCATGTAAATACTTTGGACGTTTCTACAATCCACGGAATTATGCCATTTACGGTTCCGAATACCATCGAAACTTCAATCGAATCGTTACGTAAAGCTTTATTTGGAGAATCACTTTCGTACCAAATTCCTTCACAAATATATAATCGTGTTGGAAAAGCGACAGGCGAATTGGTAGGAGGAAATTTATCGATTATTTATAGTTTATTAGGTTCAAAATCGAGCATAGATACAAACGGTAAAATATTGTATATCGAAGATTTAGATGAATATTTATATCACATCGACCGGATGATGCAAAACCTAAAGCGAAATGGTTATTTCGATAATTTAAAAGGTTTGATTGTTGGTGGAATGACGGACATGCACGATAATTCGATTCCGTTTGGATTAGATGTAGTTGGAATTATTAAAGAGGTAACTTCTGAATATGATTTTCCGATTTGTTTCGATTTTCCGGCTGGTCATATAAAAGATAATCGTGCGTTGCGTTTAGGTCAGCAAGTTTCTTTAGAAGTTACCGAAAATCAAGTCGAATTAAATTTTTTGTAAATGGCAGAGCATAACGATTTAGGACAATTGGGAGAAGATTTAGCTGTTTCTTTTTTAGAAGAAAAGCAATACCAAATTTTGGAACGAAATTACCGTTTTCAAAAAGCCGAAATCGATATCATTGCTCAAATAGAAGATGTTTTGGTAGTTGTTGAGGTAAAAACCAGAACATCTGTTGCGTTTGGTTTACCGCAAGATTTTATCAAACCAGCAAAAATAAAATTACTTGTAAAAGCAATTAATCAATATATCGTAGATAAAGATTTAAATCTAAATGTTCGATTTGATATTGTTGCGATTCATAAAAACACAAAAGGTATTTTTGATATTGAACATATCGAAGATGCCTTTTATCATTTCTGAAAAAAGTAGAAAAGTTTTCTGTACCTATCTGCTTTTTCGTATCTTAGGTAAAAAATATAACTAAGTTATGGAAGACTTTAGAATTGAATCTGATTTATTAGGCGAACTTCAAGTGCCAATTAATTCGTATTATGGTGTGCAAACCCAGCGTGCTGTTAATAATTTTCAAATATCCAATCATAAATTATCCGATTATAAAGAATTTGTTCGTGCATTAGGAGTTGTAAAACTTGGTGCGGCAAAGGCTAATTTTAAATTGGGATTATTGTCTGAAGAGATTTATAAATCCATTGAATTTGCTTCGAACGAATTGATTCAAGGTCGTTATTTTGATGAGTTTCCGGTAGATATGATTCAAGGCGGAGCGGGAACTTCTGTAAATATGAATGCGAATGAAGTTATTGCAAACATCGCTTTAGAATTCATGGGAAAAGCGAAAGGCGATTATGCTTTTTGTTCACCTAATGACCACGTAAATTTATCACAATCTACCAACGATGCATATCCAACAGCATTAAAGTTGGCGTTGTTTGATATGAATAAACAATTGATACTTGCTTTAGAAAAACTATTTTTTGCATTTGATAAAAAGGCAGAAGAATTTCGTGAATTTATTAAAATGGGACGCACGCAACTTCAAGATGCTGTTCCAATGACTTTAGGTCAAGAATTTGAAGGATTTGCAATCACACTTAAAAAAGAAATTATTGCATTAAGACGTGTGAGTTTGTCATTCTTAGAAACAAATATGGGCGCAACTGCAATCGGAACAGGTTTGAACGCTGCTCCAGGTTATGCCGAATTATGTACCAAAGAAATTGCAGAAATTTTAAATGAACCAGTTGTTCTTGCAGAAAATTTGGTCGAAGCAACTTCCGATACGAGTGCATTTGTTGAATATTCGGGTTCGTTAAAAAAACTGAGTATCAAACTTTCTAAAATTTGTAACGATTTACGATTGTTAGCTTCAGGACCTCGAACAGGTTTATTCGAAATTAATTTGCCACCAAAACAACCTGGGTCTTCAATCATGCCTGGAAAAGTAAATCCGGTAATTCCAGAAGTCGTAAATCAAGTGTGTTTTAAAGTTATTGGAAATGATTTAACCGTTGCATTTGCTGCCGAAGCTGGTCAATTGCAATTAAATGTAATGGAGCCGATTATTGGCTTTTCGATTATGGAGTCGATTCAATATTTAACTAATGCCATGGAAACTTTACGTAAAGAATGTATCGATGGAATTACAGCTAATGCAGAGCATCTTAAAAAAGAAGTTCAAAATAGTATTGGAATTGTTACAGCTTTAAATCCGCATATTGGATATAAAGCAAGTACTAAAATTGCCAAACAAGCTTTAGAAACTGGTGAAAGTGTTTATCAATTGGTTTTAGAACAGAATTTGTTGAGTAAAGAACAATTAGATGAAATATTAAATCCTAAAAATATGTTAGGTCCGATATGAAAAATGTAATTCTTCTATTTTGTTTCATTTTTAATTTTGGATATGCTCAAAAGCAAATAACAGAATCAAATGATGTTATTTCAACCCCTGTTTTAAGTAAATCAAGACCACTTGAATATGATATTTCTGATTGGAGTGATTCTATGAAGAATGATATGAAAAAGAAATGGAATTTGAATTTTTCTAAAGTTTTACTAAGATTTATCATTGAGGAAAATGGTACTATCTCAACTTTGAATGTGAGTTCTAAAGAATGGATTCCAACAGAGCATGATATTTCGGAATTGTTAAACATGATTAACTCTAAAGGGAAGTGGATTCCGAGTACCGTAAATAATCAAATTTCAAAAACAAGATATAGCATTTTGCTTACCTTTTGAATATATGTAATAAAACCTCCAGATTTTCTGGAGGTTTTATTTTTATTCTAAATTTTTTAATACTGGTCCAATAAATATTTTACCAAATCGGTTGTTGTTACAATTCCAACAATTTCATCGTTATCAACAACAGGAAGCGAGTGGAAGCTTTGGTTGTAAAAAATTTCAGCAACATCTTTGATATTGGTTTCAGCAGTTACTGTAATTGGATTTTTTACCATAACATCTTTCAATTCAAACGTGTCGTAAATTGCGTTTAACGTTTCAGGATGACTTTCGCTTGCTCCAAAACCTAGTTTTTGCACATCATTTTTACTAATTACACCAATGATTTTTGAACCGTCAACTACAGGAATATGTCGAATACCGTATTCGTTAAAAAGTTGATTCACTTCGCTGATTTTTTTTGTCGGATTAACCACAATTAAAGCTTTTGCCATAATTTGAGAAACGGGAACTCTTTGTTTCATATCTATTTTAGTTTTAAAGTTTTCTGTATGACAAAATTCCGAAATTAATAGTTAAATTTAACTGATATTTATTAGTGTTAAATTGAATAAAATATTGTATCTTAATGTGTTATAAATAAAAAAAAACCGAGCGTTAACTCGGTTACAATTTTTATAAGCTCATCATATAAGCTTCTAATGATTTTATTTCTTCGTCAGAAAATGTTTTGATGATAGCAAAATTTGTTTTCATAACTTCATATTGCGAAGGGTCAACAATCGGTTCTGATTTTTGACGTAAAAAATCAAAAATAGAAGCGTTTTGTTCTTTGTATATTTTTGCAATTTCTTTAATGCTTGGTCCAATTACTTTTTTGTCTGGTAAATGGCAAGTCGCACAAGCAGCTTTGTTACTTTCGAACAATTCTTTTCCGTTGGCTATCGTTTTTTCTTCAGCAGATAAAGTAGTTTCTGGATACAAATTTTCTTCTTTTTTTTCTTCTTTACTTCCACAAGAAACTAAAGAAATAGCTAATAAAGCTAAGGTTAAAAATTGTTTCATATTATTTTTGGTTTAGTAAAATTGCAGCTTCTTTAGCAAAATAAGTTGAAATTAAACTTGCTCCTGCGCGTTTAATACACATCAATTGCTCCATCATAATTTTATCGTGGTCTAACCAACCTTTTTCTGCGGCAGCTTTAATCATTGCATATTCACCAGAAACATGGTAAACAGCAACCGGAATATTTACATGGTCTTTTACTTCACGAACGATATCTAAATAAGCAGTTCCGGGTTTAACCATGACCATATCAGCACCTTCTTCAGCATCCCAAACGGCTTCTTTTATAGCTTCAATGCGGTTTGCATAATCCATTTGGTATGTTTTTTTATCTTTTGGGACTACTTCTCCCGTTTCTTTAGGTGCAGAATCCAAAGCGTCACGGAAAGGTCCGTAAAATGCAGAAGCATATTTTGCTGAATAACTCATAATTCCTACGTTTACAAAACCAGCTGCATCTAAACCTTGGCGCATACGTAAAATTCGACCGTCCATCATATCCGATGGGGCAACAAAATCAGCGCCAGCTTCGGCATGCGAAACCGACATTTTTACTAAAGCTTCAACCGTAGAGTCGTTTTCGATATCTCCGTTTTTTATAATTCCGTCATGTCCGTACATTGAATATGGGTCTAAAGCAACATCTGGCATCACAATCATTTCTGGGACAGCTGATTTAATTGCACGAATTGTACGTTGCATTAATCCGTCTGAGTTCCAAGCTTCTTTACCTGTGTTGTCTTTTAAATCGTCGCTAACTTTAACGTATATATTTACAGCACGAATTCCTAAATCGAATATTTCTTTAACTTCTTTTACGGTTAAATCTATTGAACGACGAAAAATCCCTGGCATTGAAGGAATTTCGATTTCTTGGTTTTCACCTTCCACAATAAACATTGGGAACATAAAATCTGCTGGACTTAAACTTGTTTCACGAACCAAACTTCTAATAGATTCGTTTTGTCTTAATCTTCTACCTCTGTGTAATGGAAACATAATTTTTATTTTTTTTCTAATTGTTTGATTATAAACTTTTAGTTTCTTTTTTTATTTTTTTCTGAATAAAATTGTACGTGTCGTCATAAAGTTTTTTTGCCTTTTTTGGCGGGTCAAATCTAAATCCTACGGCAACTAAAGCATTTAAAGATGTGTCGTCTAAGCGTGCTCTGTTTTCATTAAAGATAAAATTTGTATTGTTTACTTCTAAATAACTATAAAAAGAAGTTGTATTGTATCCCAGTTTTGAATTGAAAATGACCTGACAAACAGGCGATGTTTTTTTATTATGAATTTCAACTCCTGCACCAACACCAGCACCACCTGATAAAAATACTCTTTTGTCAATTACCCAAGTATAATAATAGGATGGCGTTAATGAAAAACTATACATTTCTAAATTAAAGTCTGCTTTATCATCTTTGTTTTCAAAACTTGTATAAAAAAACGAAAAGTTAGGAACAAAACTTCCAGCACTTTTTATTTGCCATTGGTTTTGATTGAATAATGCAGAAAACGAAAATTTATCATTAAATACGTACGATGTTGTTCCGCCAATTTTAATCGACCTAAATGAAGGTAAATACAAACTTTTGTCGTCTAGAAATTCTGTAAAAAATCCTTTTTGTTTAACAAAACTTACTGATTGATACCATTTTTTATGATTGAATCTGTAACTAAAATTAAAATTACTCGCTTTGTATTTGTCTGCATTTGATTTAAAAAACCAAGGTGTGTATCCGAATGAAATATCTATCATTTTATAAGTCAATCCAAAAGTAATCTGATTTTTAATATTTGGATAAAACTCTAAATTATGTTTGTTTTCTTCGATTTGTTGGCTTAAAACAAATGACTCTGTATTGCTTTGAAAGCTTGCGCTAACGATGACTTTTTCTGCGTAAGAAACCATATACGGATCTAACGAATCTTTTTGAGCAAAGCTTTGTTGACTAAATAAGCAAATAAATAAAATATGTATCCAAATTAGTTTAACCATTCTTTAGGTTTTGCTAAAACTTTAATTAATTTTTCTTCTTGACTTCCTGATTCCGGTTGGTGATCGTAAACCCATTGCACATGCGGTGGCAAGCTCATTAATATCGATTCGATTCGACCGTTGGTTTTTAATCCGAAAATAGTTCCTTTGTCGTGAACTAAATTGAATTCGACATAACGACCACGACGAATTTCTTGCCACGTTCTGTTTGCTTCTGTAAAAGGTAAATCTTTTCTTCTTTCTACAATCGGAACGTAAGATTCCAAGAAACTGTTTCCAACCTCTGTTACAAAGTTGTACCAATCTTCCATTGACATTTCTTCCGTTTCAACTAAATGGTCAAAAAACAAACCTCCAACTCCACGAGCCTCGTTTCTGTGTGCATTCCAAAAATATTCGTCACAAACTTTTTTATATTTCGGATAAAAAGCTTCGTTATGCTTATCACAAACGGTTTTACACACTTGGTGAAAATGAATCGCATCTTCATCAAATAAATAATACGGAGTTAAATCTTGTCCGCCACCAAACCATGAACCTACTTTGTTTCCTTCTTTGTCATACATTTCAAAATAACGCCAATTTGCGTGAACCGTCGGAACCATTGGGTTTTTAGGATGAATAACTAAACTTAATCCACATGCAAAGAAATCGACATCGCCAACGTTGAATGCTTTTTGCATGGTTTCTGGTAAATGTCCGTGAACAGCAGAAATGTTTACTCCTCCTTTTTCAAAAACGGCTCCGTTTTCAATAACACGAGTTCTGCCGCCACCACCTTCAGGGCGTTCCCATAAATCTTCTTGAAATTTTGCTACGCCATCAACTGCTTCTAATTTTGAAGTGATGGTGTCTTGTAATTGTAATATATATTGATAAAATTTATCTTTCATTTTTTGATAGTATTGAGATACTAGATTTTAGTAATAAGTTTTAAATTATGAAAATACGAAAATTGAATAAATGAAATACATTAATAGTAACCAACCAAAATCTGTATAGAAAGATTTCCATTTAGCTTTATTTAAAATTCCCATTATCAACAAACATGGGGGAACGATATAAAAACTTAATAAGAAATGTGCAAAAAATTTTGATACCAAATAATGATTATTTAGTACATCATTTGTGTAAAAAAAGACAATACCTTTTAAAATCCAAATTAGATTTGGAATTAGTATAAGATAATTGTATTTATTATCAACTTTAAACAACTTATAATTTTCCTATTTTATTCATAATTTCAAACGAAAACATTTTACTTTCGTTTAAAATAAATTGATACAAATGTTTGGCTTTTTCTTTTAAAATTGGATTCGGTTGCTTTTTTTCAAAACCTACTAAAATATCAGCAAAAGTTTCCATTTGTTCCCAAGGCCATTCGTTTTCTATGAACTTTTGAAACAAAACTTTTTCATCTCCGTTTAAAATTTCATCTTGTGAAAATCCGCTTTCTTCAATGGTTTCCCAAAATAAAGCTTCATTCCAATTATCAGGTACAAATGTAATTCCAGATAAACGTTGTAATATGGAATTTAATCTTTGTTGAATTTCGTCTTTTTTACTTGTAAGCATTTTTATTGTTTTTAGCTTTTATCCTGCAAGGTTTATGGAACCTTGTAGGTATTAAAGTTAGCGATTATCTATTAAAATCTGAATTATTCAAGTGTATAATTTTCTGTTAAGATATCTGATGTGATTTTATGAGAATTTATGAAATTTGCTTTGTCAGAAAACAATTCTATTACTTTAGCTCTTTCTAGTTTAGTTTTCTTTTCAGATAAAAAAGCTTGATATGATGAAAATCTATAATCTTCAAAATTTAAATCTAGATGATGCTTAGGGTTTCTATGAATGTAAATGATTAAGTTTTTTAAATAAATTTCATTTTCTAATTTGATTCTCTTGAAATGTTTTTCAAATAAACTTCCTGTTCGATTTTCTTGTTTATTTAAAGCTTTAGCATAACCATTAAATACATTCGATAGTTTCTGGACGACTTTATCTTCATTTAAAATTTTAATTAAAAAATGGAAATGATTATCCATTAAACAATAAGCATAAATTTCTATCGTATCTTCTAAATGTGTTTTTATTTTATTTAAAAAATATTGTTTGTTTTCATCGTGTTTAAAAATATTACAACCATCTATTCCACGATTATAAATGTGGTAAAGACATTCGTTTTGTAATATTTCTAACTTCATTAAATTCAATTTTAAAAAAGAATCCTACAAGGTTTTTAAAACCTTGCAGGATTAGTCCTATTTATTATATTCTTTCACAGCTTCAATAAACGCTTTAGCGTGATCAACTGGGATATTTGGTAAGATTCCGTGCCCAAGGTTTACCACTAATTTGTCTTTTCCGAATTCATCAATCATTTCATGAACCATTTTCTTAATTGTCGGAATCGGAGAAAGTAATCTAGATGGGTCAAAGTTACCTTGAAGTGTGATGTCGTTTCCTGCAAACAAACGCGCATTTTTAGGAGAACAAGTCCAATCAACACCTAAAGCAGATGCTTTTGATTTTGCCATATCGCCTAAAGCGAACCAACAACCTTTTCCAAAAACAATAACTTCAGTTTCTTCTGCTAAAGCTTCTACAATTTGATTGATGTATTTCCAAGAGAATTCTTGATAATCAACAGGAGAAAGCATTCCTCCCCAAGAGTCAAAAATTTGAACAGCATCAACACCCGCTTTTACTTTTTCTTTTAAGTAAGCAATCGTTGTGTCTGTGATTTTTTGTAATAAAACGTGAGCTGCTTCTGGTTGAGAGAAACAGAATCCTTTAGCTTTATCAAAGCTTTTAGAACCTTGTCCTTCAACTGCGTAACAGAAAATTGTCCAAGGAGAACCTGCAAAACCAATTAATGGTACTTCATCGTTCAACATTTCTTTAGTTATTTTAATGGCTTCCATAACATAACCTAAAGTTTCTTGAATATCCGGAACAATTACTTGCTCAACATCTTGTGCTGTACGAATTGGATTTGGTAAAAACGGTCCAACGTTTTCTTTCATTAAAACTTCAATGTTCATCGCTTGTGGAACAACTAAAATATCCGAGAATAAAATAGCTGCATCAGATTTTACGATGTTGATTGGTTGAACAGTGATTTCTGCAGCAATTTCGGGCATTCTACAACGAGTAAAAAAATCGTACTTGTCGCGTAATGCACGGAATTCTGGTAAGTATCTACCTGCTTGACGCATCATCCAAACTGGAGGTCTTTCAACAGATTCTCCTTTTAAAGCTCTTAGAAATAAATCGTTTTTTAACATATCTTCTGTTTGTATTTGAAGCTAAGGTATATTAGCTAAAATCTATTTGTAATATTTTATACATTGTTCAATTACGTTTTCAACTGTTTGTTGATTAGCTATAACAATGTTTGTTGTGATTTCTGTAAGCGCTTCGGCAGTTGTGGTGCCAATGCAAAAACAGATTTGATTCTCGATGGTGTTTTGACTTAAGTAACTGATAACTCCGGATGGACTAAAAAATAAAATCGCATCGGTTGTTGTATTTACTTTCTCGTGATTTGGCGAGTTTTCATAAACCAAATATTCATCATATATAATGTTTGCTTCTTGCATGGCAATGGGCAAAACGTTACGTCTTAAATTTCCTGCAAAAAAACCAATATGATTTTTAATGTATTTGTTTTGAATAATAGGAGCGAGGTCGCTAGCATATTCTTCTGATTCTAAAACGATAAAACCATTATTTTCTAAAAGTTTTTTGGTTTTAGAACCCACACAAATGGCAGAGATTTTTTTTAATTCATTAATCTTTTCGTTTTCTAAAACACTATTTACGCCGTTTTGTGAAGTGAAAAGTAATAAATCAGGTTTGTTTTTTATTTGAAATGAAAGCGATTTAATTTTGATAAAATCCATTTCAAGTAACGAAAAATCTGCATTCAACAAAAGTTCTTTTTGATTGCTTTTTAGTTTTTTTGTCGATAAAACACAGATTTTGTTTTCCATTTTATTCGTTTCATTTGATGTCATTCCGAGGAATGAGGAATCTTTAAAGTAGATTCTTCACTTAATTTTATTTCGTTCAGAATGACAAATGAATTATTTCTTTAATTGCGCGCGTAACTCAGTCATTAATGCTGCACCTCCGTTTTCTAAAATTTCTTTTGCAGCGAAGAATCCTAATTTTTTCCATTCAATTAAAGGGACATTTTTTTCAACTTCGAATTTTTGTTTTCCGTCTAACGAATGCAATGTTCCTTTGAAAGACATGGTGTCGTCCGCTTCATTGTATTTTGCAATAGCTCCGATTGGTGCTGTACAACCTCCTTCTAATGTTCGTAAAAACTGACGTTCGATGTAAGTTGCAATTTCTGTTTCTAAATGATTTAGTTGTCCAACGGCATCTAAAACATATTCGTCATCTTGCATGGCAACCACTAACATCGCGCCTTGAGCAGGAGCAGGAACCATCCAATCTAAATCGATAAATTCAGTTGGTTTTAATTTGATTCTCTCTAATCCAGCGGCTGCAAATATGGCCCCGTTCCAATTGTTGTCTTTTAATTTTTGCATACGCGTGTTTACATTTCCACGTAAATCTTCAACAATATGTGTTGGATATTTATTAAGCCATTGGGCTTTTCTTCTTAAACTTCCAGAAGCAATGGTTCCGTTTGCGTTTAAAAAATCTAGATTTCCTTTATGAACTAATATATCTAAAGTATTGGCTCTTTCTAAAACAGCTGCTTGAACAATTCCTTGCGGTAAAGCCGTCGGAACATCTTTCATTGAATGTACGGCAATATCAACTTTGCCATTAATCATTGCAATATCAAGTGTTTTTGTGAAAATGCCTGTAATTCCTAATTCGTATAAAGGTTTATCTAAAATAACATCACCATCAGATTTTACTGCAATAATTTCAGTTTTATACCCTAAGTCGTTTAATTTTTTTTGTACAGTATGCGCTTGCCAAAGAGCTAATTCGCTATCGCGTGTACCGATTCGTATTACTTTACTCATTTTTAGCAGTTTCTAATTGGAACACTTTTTCAATCCATTCAATACTATCTTCAATTTCTGTTTCTTCACTTTTCAGGTGATTTGCAAAATGAGTGGTAATTTTTTGAATGATTCTACTACTTATTATGTCAGCTTGTTCTTCGTTGAAATCTGCAATTTTCTTTTTCTGATAATTCAGTTCATTTGCTTTGATTTCTTCAAGCTTTGCTTTTAATGCGTGAATGGTTGGTGCGAATTTTCTTGCTTGTGTCCAAGTAATAAATTCATCTTTTATTTCTTCGATGATATCCATTGCTTGCGGTACGTATTGTTTACGTTTTTCAAGTGTATCATCTGTCATTTGAGATAATTGGTCAAGGTGAATTAATTCGACACCTTCTAATTCTAAAACATTATCGTTTACATTTTTCGGAATCGATAAATCTAAAATTAAAAGAGGTTTCTTTAAATTCAAAATCTCTTTGTCGATCGTTGGGTTTTGAGCTCCAGTTGCAACAATTAAAACATCGGCTTTTTGAATCTCTGCTTGTAAATCTGCATAATCTTTTACAATTAGATTAAACTTACCAGCAATTTTTTGAGCTTTATCTTTGGTTCTATTAATTAAAGTAATTTGATTGTTTTTAGTATGTTTTACTAAATTCTCACATGTATTACGACCAATTTTTCCAGTTCCGAAAAGTAAGATGTTTTTCTCACTGATATTTTCAACATGATTCATGATATATTGAACCGATGCAAACGAAACTGAAGTTGCGCCTGTGCTGATTTCAGTTTCATTTTTAATACGTTTACTCGCCTGAATAACCGCATTGACTAATCTTTCGAAGTAATTTGTTGTTAAACCTTTTTCTCTTGCATCAACAAATCCTGTTTTGACTTGACTGATGATTTCAAAATCACCTAGTATTTGGCTATCCATTCCGGTTCCAACTTTGAAAAGATGTGAAATCGCCTCGTTATTTTTGTGAACATAAGCAACACGTTGAAAATCTTCAACGGTTCCGTTACTATATTTACATAATAAGCTTATTAATTGAAAAGGATGTTCCGCAAAACCGTAAAGTTCGGTTCTGTTGCAAGTAGAAATAGCAATCATAGATTCAATGCCATCGCATTTAGCTTGGTCAAGTAATTCAGATTTTGCTTGTTCCGTTAAGCTAAATTTTCCTCTTATTTCAGCATCGGCCTTTTTGTAATTTAATCCAACTACATAAAAATGCGTATGCTTCATTTTGTTGTTTTCTTCCATTCTTACTAATCCTAATAAAAAGTATACAAAGTTAAGATAACTAAATGTATAAAAACAACGCTATAAGGACTAATTTTATCGGTTGTTGATTTTATCTTTTTTTAGCGTTAGTTTTCATCTAAAATACCTATTTTTGTACTGTTTATGTATTTTTACAACGATATAATTTAGATTGGTTCTAAATAAATATTCTCTATGTTAGGATTTGTTAAATCTATAAAAACAACGCTATGAGTTCAAATGAAAAAATTATTATAGAAGATGATTTTGTTTGCCTTAGATTTAAGAATGATGCTGTTAACGAAATAGTTGTTGAGAAGGAACAACCAAACGGAATTATGCAATTTCATTTTTGTTTGAAAGGCAATGCAACTTTTTATTTTAACAAAGGTGCTTATGAGATGAAGTTGCCGGAAGAGAAAGGATTAATACTATATAATCCGCAACGTTCTTTACCTTATCATATTAAAGTGGATAAAAATTCATGGGTTATTTCTGTTTTGATTTCTGTAAAGAAGTTCCATTCGTTGTTTTCTACCGAGGCCGAATTTATTCCATTTTTGAATAACGAAAATCGAGATAAAAAACATTATGCCGAAGTTCAGATTTCACCTTCTATTGCCATTGTATTAAATCAGATTATGAATTTTCATCTAAATCCGATGGTTCAAAAAATTTATTACAAAGCTAAAGTTTATGAATTGTTGAGTTTGCTTTTTAATACTAACGAAAATGAAGATGGTGAAAATTGTCCGTTTAGAGCAGATGAAGACAATGTAATCCGAATCAAACAAGCCAAAGATATTTTAATTCGAAATATGGTTGAACCGCCAACTTTACAAGAATTAGCAGACGAAGTTGGTTTGAATCTAAAAAAGCTAAAACAAGGTTTTAAGCAGATTTATGGTGAAACGGTTTATGGATTTTTGTTTGATTATAAAATGGATTATGCACGTAAACTTCTCGATAGCGGAAACTACAATGTAAACGAAGTGGGTATAAAAGTAGGATACAGTACAGCGAGTCATTTTATTGCTGCATTTAAAAAGAAATACAGCACAACTCCAAAAAAATATTTGATGTCGATTAATATGAATTAATTCGATTTTACCATAGATAAAAATTATTAAATTTAAATTTTAAATAGAGCAAAGCGTAATACCTTTGTAGAAAATAAAAAAGATGAAGGGAGTTTTATTAGTAAATCTTGGTTCACCAGATAGTCCAGAGCCTAAAGATGTAAAGCCATATTTAGACGAATTTTTAATGGATAAATATGTAATTGACGTTCCGTTTTTATTACGTGCTTTTTTAGTAAGAGGAATCATTTTACGCAAAAGACCAGAAGAATCTGCGCATGCTTATAAAAAGATATGGACAGATGAAGGTTCGCCTTTAATTGTACTTTCAGAAAGAATGCACAAAAAAGTAAAACCTTTAGTAGATATTCCGGTTGCTTTAGCTATGCGTTACGGAAGTATGACAATTGAAAAAGGTTTGAAAGAATTGCATGACCAAGGAGTTACAGACGTTTTGTTAATGCCCTTGTATCCGCAATATGCCATGGCTTCGACTTTAACTATCGAAGTTTTAGCAGAGAAAATTCGTAAGAAAAGTTTCCCAAATATGAAACTAACTAATTTTCCTGCGTTTTACAATAAAACAGGGTTTATTAAAGTTTTGTCAGAATCTATTAAAAAACATTTAGAAGGTTTTGATTACGACAAATTGGTGTTTTCTTATCACGGTATTCCAGAACGACACATTCGTAAAACCGATGTAACAAAATCGCACTGTAAAATCGATGGTTCTTGTTGTGCTACGGCTTCAGAAGCGCATGCTTTTTGCTACCGCCATCAATGTTATGAAACCACTCGTTTGGTTACTGAGTATTTACAGATTCCAAAAGATAAATATACATTAACCTTTCAATCGCGCTTGGCTGGAGACAAATGGTTAGAGCCATATACCGATGTTGAAATTGATAACATGCCAGCAAAAGGAATTAAGAAAATTGCCGTGGTAACACCAGCTTTTGTTACTGATTGTTTGGAAACTTTAGAAGAAATTGCGATGCGTGCCGATGAAGATTTCAAAGAAAATGGGGGAGAAGAATTTTTAGCAATCCCTTGTTTAAATGACGATGATGCTTGGTGTGAAGTTGTTGCCGATTGGATTAAAGATTGGGTTAAAAAATAACAATTATGTATTTATACTTAAAAGCTTTACATATCATATTTGTAGTATGTTGGTTTGCCGGACTTTTTTATATTGTTCGGCTTTTTGTGTATTATGCCGAAGCGCAAGCTAAAGAGCAGTTAGAACGTTCTATTTTAACTAAACAATTAGCTTTGATGGCCAATCGTTTGTGGTTTATCATCACTTGGCCGGCTGCTGTTTTAGCAACCATTTTTGGAATTTGGATGTTAATTGAAAATCCAATTTTATTGCAACAACCTTGGATGCATGTAAAACTTTTATTTGTGGTTTTACTTTGGATATATCATTTCAAATGCCACCAATTTGTAAAACAAGTTGAGAATGATACATTAAAAAAATCAAATTCATTTTTTAGAATTTGGAACGAAGGAGCTACAATAATCCTTTTTTCTGTGGTTTTTTTAGTAATTTTAAAAAACGCTTTCAATTGGATATTTGGTGTTGTCGGAATTATTGTTTTTTCAATGTTGTTAATGATGGGATATAAATTTTATAAACGAATAAGAGAGCGTAATAATAATTAATGACGAAAGGTTTTAGCATACAAAATTCATCATTACGTTTTAGAATTTTCATTTCTATGATTTTTCTAACGCTTGTTTCGTCTGTGTTAATCGGAATTGTCGCTGTTTATCAATTTAAAGAAGAAGCAAAAGATTACCATCAAGACCGTTTATTGCGTAAAGAAAATTCGATTAACGAACATGTGAAATTTGTACTTGATAATACTTCATATCCGTTGACGACGGAAAATCTTCCCTTGATTTTTAAAGAGAAGATTCATGAATTATCCACCATTCACAGTACGCAAATTAATATTCATGATTTAGATGGTAATTTAATTGTTTCATCAAAAGGAAATTTTAAAGTAGATGGAAATAATCAAGCTAAAATTTCTGATATTATTTTAAAAATTATTCGTTCATCTCCCCAAAAACGATTTGTTGATTTACGCTTGTTAAACGGTTATCGATTTCGTTCGGCTTATAATTATATCGAAGATAATCAGTTTAAGCCTTTGGGAATAATAAATCTTCCGTATAAAGAAGAGACTGAATTTTATGATGCAGAAATGCAAAATTTCTTAATTCGTTTTGGACAAATTTTTGCTTTTGTTTTTTTGATAGCAATAGTATTGGCTTATTTCTTATCGAGTTACATCACTAAAAATATTCAATTGATTAGTGAAAAAATTCAACGAACTCAATTGTATAAAAAGAATGAACGAATTAGTATTGCATACGCTTCTCAAGAAATTCTGACGTTGATAAACGCTTACAATACGATGGTTGACCAGTTAGAAGAAAGTGCTAAAAAACTAGCACAAAGCGAACGTGAACATGCTTGGCGCGAAATGGCAAAACAAGTCGCGCATGAAATCAAAAATCCGTTAACGCCCATGAGATTAACGGTGCAAAGTTTTGAACGCAGATTTAATCCCGAGGATCCAAACATTCGCGAAAAACTTAAGGATTATTCCAACACTTTAATTCAACAAATTGATACAATGACTTCGGTTGCATCGGCTTTTTCAAACTTTGCTTCAATGCCTGCGCAAGAAAACGAAACTTTGAATATTGTTGAAACCGTTCAGCTAGCTCTCGATATTTTTAATGAAGATTATATTACTTTTGAATCTACAGAAGAAGAAATAATTACTACTTTTGATAGAACTCAAATTATTCGAATTATTAATAATTTGGTTAAAAATGCCATTCAAGCCATTCCAGAATACGAACCTTTTCCTTCGGTTCAGGTAAAAATTTATCGCAAAGGAGCTAGTTATGTTTGTATCGAGGTTAAAGATAATGGAAGTGGTATTCCGACTGAAATTCGAGAACGCGTTTTTGAACCGCAGTTCACAACCAAATCAAGCGGTATGGGATTGGGATTGGCAATGATTAAAAATATGGTTGAATCTTATGGAGGAACCATTCATTTTGAAACGGTTGTTGATAAAGGAACAACCTTTTATGTAAAATTACCTATAACTAACTAAATATATAAAACATGAATTTCGAAAATATTATAATCGAAAAAGAAAATGCAATCAGTACGATTACAATTAATAGACCGACAAAATTAAATGCTTTAAACAAAGCTACGATTGAAGAATTGCACCAAGCTTTTAAATCTTTAAATGAAGATAAAGAAACGCGTGTAATCATTATCACTGGAAGCGGTGAAAAAGCTTTTGTTGCTGGAGCTGATATTTCTGAGTTCGCTAGTTTTTCTACTTCAGAAGGTGCACAATTAGCAGCCAAAGGACACGAATTGTTGTTTGATTTTGTTCAGAATATGAAAAAACCAGTTATTGCTGCTGTAAACGGTTTTGCCTTAGGTGGCGGATTAGAATTGGCAATGGCATCGCATTTCCGTGTGGCTTCAGATAATGCTAAGATGGGATTGCCAGAAGTTACTTTAGGAGTTATTCCTGGTTATGGCGGAACACAACGTTTACCTCAATTAGTTGGTAAAGGTCGTGCGATGGAAATGATTATGACTGCACAAATGATTGATGCGCAAACGGCTTTAAATTATGGTTTGGTGAATCATGTAGTAACTCAAGAAGAATTGTTAACTTTTACTATAGGAATTGCATCTAAAATAGCTAAGAATTCTCCAAATGCTATTAAAGAAGCGATTGTTGCGGTTAACGATAACTTTAAAGATGGTGTAAATGGTTTTGAAACTGAAATTAAAAACTTCGGAGCTTGTTTCGGAACTGCTGATTTCATTGAAGGAACAACGGCTTTCCTTGAAAAAAGAAAAGCTGAGTTTAAATAAGATTTGATATTGAATTATCTATTCTATTTCATTAGATAAAATAGTTTGTTTTCATTAATTTGAAATTAAACAGTAGGAAACAAAAAACCTCAAAACTTGCGTTTTGAGGTTTTTACTTTGTATAAAATTTGTTATGCAATTTCAGAAACACGAATGGTATTTACCATTCCTTTTTCGATAATTGGCATCGAAGCTAAACTGATTGTAAAATCGCCAGATTTCACATAATTATGTTCTTTGGCAATATCGTTAATATCTTCAACGGTTACATCGGTACTATCGTATTTGTCGTACCAAAATGCCGTAACGCCCCAAAGTAAACTTAATCGAGTTAACATGTTTTTGTTTGAAGTAAAAGCTAAAATGTGTGCTTTTGGTCTCCATGCAGAAATTTGAAATGCAGTATAACCTGAATTTGTTAATGTATTAATTGTTTTAGCTTCAATATCATTTGCTAAAATTGCAGCATGTAAACAAATCGCTTTGGTTAAAAAACGGTTTGTTTTAATTTTAGGGTCGGTAACATGAAGTTTGATTAAGTCCGAATCCTCAACGCTAAAAATAATTTGAGTCATTTTTTCAATTACTTCTACAGGGTAATTTCCTACAGAAGTTTCGCCAGATAACATCACGGCGTCAGCTCCATCCATAACTGAGTTTGCTACGTCGTTAACTTCTGCACGTGTTGGAGTTAAACTGGTGATCATTGTTTCCATCATTTGTGTTGCAATAATAACAGGAATACGTGCTGTTTTGGCTTTGATAACTAAATTTTTTTGAATTAAAGGAACTTCTTGGGCTGGAATTTCAACTCCAAGATCACCACGTGCAACCATTAATCCATCGCAATTAGAAATAATTTTATCGATATTTTCAACGGCTTCTGGTTTTTCAATTTTAGCGATAACCGGAATTTTGTGTTCAGAATGTTCTCTGATGATTTTATGCAAATCTTCTAAATCTTCAGGTGTTCTTACGAATGAAAGTGCAATCCAATCTACATCTAAACCAATTGCAAAAATCGCATCTTTGATGTCTTTTTCTGTTAATGCTGGTAAAGAAACTTTTGTGTTTGGTAGATTAACTCCTTTTTTAGATTTTAAAGCACCACCCTGAATTACTTTGGTTTTAACTTCTGTTTTTCGGTCAGTTTCGATGACTTCGAACATCAATTTTCCATCGTCAAGTAAAATGGTTTCACCAGGATTTACATCTTCTGGAAATTTTTTGTAATTCATGTAAACACGATTTGCATCGCCAAGAAACTCTTGTTCTGTTGAAAACGTAATTTCATCGTTTGGTTTAAGAACAACATCTTCTTTCATTACGCCTACACGTAATTTTGGACCTTGCAGATCGGCTAAAATTGCTGTGTTATATTTGTGAGTTTCGTTTAATTCACGAATTATGTTTACTTTTTCTTCAATATCAGCATAATCTGCATGAGAAAAATTGATTCTAAAAACATTAACTCCAGCTTCAATCATTTTTTGAATAGTTTCTTTAGTGCTGCAAGCAGGTCCTAAAGTTGCTACAATTTTTGTTTTTTTTCTTAGTAACATATTTAAAATATTAAATTGTTTATTGATTTTATTTGTTCTGTATCTGCTAAATATACAGTTGATATATGTTTGAGATTACTTAGTCTTGAAACGAATAAATCGATGTCGTAATAATCATCAATTTCATCAATTTTTAATAAATAATCGAATTTGTTTAATTCGGGAATTAAATGTATTTGTGAACTAAATTTATGGTTGATTTCGGTAAATAACGAATCTTTTTGAGATGTGTTGTTTTGAATAAACGATTTGTTTTGAACTAAACTCCAAATTAAATCATTTCGAGAATCTTCAAATACATAATGACTGAAACTTCCGGTTCCAGTATCATTTGTGAATTCGATTTCTACGGGTTCTTTTATAAAATGCATATTGAGCATTTTGTTTAATGTGAAGGCAACCTTGTAATCTTCGAGATGTGTTTGTATGGCAATAAGTTTGAATTCCTCAAACGAGAATTCGTCCCAACTTAGTTTTACAATATTTTTTGTTTTTTGAATTGCCATTATAAATTACTCTTTTACAAAATTACTATAAATAAGTAAGTTTAATTGTAAAAAAGTAATAAAAAACAATTACTTAATATTTTGGTTTGAAGTTTTCTTGTAGTGCAAAATAAGCACGTTGCGCGGCTTTTTCTTCGGCTTTTTTCTTTGATGTAGCTCTGGCTTTAGCTATTACAATATTATTGAAGTACAAACGTACAGCGAAGTATTTGATGTTTTCGCATCCGTCATCTTCGTATGAATCGAACTTAAAGGTTTTTTTTTCTTTTTGACAATATTCAATGAATAAACTTTTGTAGCTAGTGATTTTACCTTCTAATTTTTCAATATCTTCAAGTTTGCTTAATATGTTTTTCTTGATGAAATCTTCGCAAAAAACAAATCCTTTGTCAAGATAAATTGCTCCTATTAAGGCTTCAAGTATATTTCCGTAAATGTTTTCTCCAAATTGATTTTTTTGGATTTTACTTTGTAGTAGATCGATTAAATTAAGTTCTTTACCTAATTGATTTAAGTTGTCTCTGCTAACTATTTTTGAACGCATTTTAGTTAAATAACCTTCGTCGCCTTTAGGTGAAATATGATAAAGATGTGAAGCGATGACGCTTCCTAAAATAGCATCGCCTAGAAATTCTAATCGTTCGTAATTAATTTGCTGGCCATTTGTATCAGTTTTGTTTGAAGAACGATGTGTAAAAGCGTGTTCGTAAAAGCTGATGTTGTTTGGAGTAAACTTTAAAAGTGAAGTAAGTTTGTTGGAAAAAATCCCGTCTACATGAGGACGGGATTCTTTTTTAAATATTTTGAATAAGAAATTCATTTAAGAAAAATCTTACTTAGTCAATTTTTTTAACTAATACACATGCGTTATGACCGCCAAAACCAAATGTGTTGCTCATAACAACTTTCATGTCGCGTTTTTGTGCTACATTAAAAGTTAGATTAAGTTTGTTGTCAATTTCTTCGTCATCAGTGAAGTGATTGATTGTCGGAGGAACAATTCCGTGTTTAATCGAAAGGATACAAGAAATTGCTTCAATAGCACCAGTAGCACCAAGTAGGTGGCCGGTCATTGATTTTGTTGAATTGATATTTAAGTTGTAAGCATGCTCTCCAAAAACTTGTTTGATTGCCTTTGTTTCAGCAATATCACCAAGAGGTGTTGAAGTTCCGTGTAAGTTAATGCCATCAACATCTTCTGGTTTTAATCCAGCGTCGCGTAAACAATTAATCATAACATTCTTAGCTCCTAATCCTTCTGGGTGAGGTGCGGTAATGTGATGTGCATCTGCAGACATTCCGCCACCGCCAATTTCACAATAGATTTTAGCGCCACGTGCAATCGCGTGCTCGTATTCTTCAAGAATTAAAGTTCCAGAACCTTCACCTAAAACAAATCCATCACGATCTTTGTCCATTGGTCTAGAAGCTGTTTTTGGATCATCATTTCTAGTAGAAAGTGCATGCATAGCATTAAATCCACCCATACCTGCGATTGTAACTGCGGCTTCAGAGCCACCTGTAATGATTACGTCGGCTTGTCCTAAACGAATGTAGTTAAAAGCATCAATAATTGCATTTGTTGATGATGCACATGCAGAAACAGTTGTGAAGTTTGGACCTCTAAAACCGTATTTCATTGAAATGTGACCTCCTGCAATATCTGCAATCATTTTAGGGATGAAGAAAGGATTGAATTTAGGGGTTCCGTTCCCTTCGTTGAAGTTTGTAACTTCATCTTGGAAAGTTTGTAAACCGCCGATTCCTGATCCCCAAATAACTCCTGCGCGATCTAAATCTAATTTTTCTAAGTCAAAGTTAGCATCAGCCATTGCTTCCATAGTACTAACCATGGCATATTGCGCATAGCGATCCATTTTTCGGGCTTCTTTTCTATCGATAAAATCCTCAACATTGAAGTTTTTAACTTCACAGGCAAATTGTGTTTTAAAGTTAGAAGCGTCAAAATAAGTGATTGGTGCAGCTCCACTAACTCCATTTATTAATCCATTCCAAAACTCTTGAATGTTATTTCCTATTGGTGTAAGTGCGCCTAAACCTGTAACAACTACTCGCTTTAAGTTCATATAATAATTTTTATTATCGTTTGTATATTAAAAAAGTAAACCCAGCGTTTCAAAAAAATTAGAAACATTGGGCTGCTATTTTCATTGGATTGTTACCAATCTTTGTTTTCTTTCTTTTAATTAAAGCTTATGCTTTTTTTAAATAATAACACTCACGTGCTTTCGCACGTGAGTAATGCTGTTATTATTTCTTAGCTTCTTCGATGTAAGAGATAGCTTGACCAACTGTAGCAATGTTTTCTGCTTGATCGTCTGGGATTTGAATATCAAATTCTTTTTCAAATTCCATGATAAGCTCAACAGTGTCTAATGAATCAGCTCCTAAATCATTAGTGAAGCTTGCTTCAACTACAACCTCGTTTTCGTCAACACCTAATTTGTCAACGATAATCGCTTTTACTCTTGATGCAATGTCTGACATAATCTTTTAATTTTAAGTTTAATTTACGGCGGTAAAGGTATAAAACCTAATTTAATTACCGCACAAAAAATGATTTTTGTAACTGCGAAATTAAAAAAATAATTAATACTTACCAGAGTTTTTTATCGTTTTGTCGTTTATTATTCTTTTTTTTGCAGTCACAATTGACTCTTTTTATAACACAATTTTTTTTAACGAATGAAAAACATCGTTTTATTTGCCTCTGGTTCAGGCTCTAATGTAGAAAATATAATTGGATATTTCAAAAAATATGAAACTAAATTTAACTTTTTTATTTTTACGAACAACCCAAACGCTTATGTTATAGAAAGAGCAAAAAAAATGGATGTTCCTTGTTTTATTGTTTCTAAAAATGAAATTAAAGAAAGCGGTTTCTTAAATAAAATCGAAGAAATTAAACCAGATTTAATTGTTTTAGCTGGTTTTTTATTGATGTTTCCTGCTTCAATTATAGAAAAATATCCAAACAAAGTCATTAATATTCATCCAGCTTTACTACCAAAATACGGTGGAAAAGGAATGTATGGGATGCACGTACATGAAGCTGTTGTTGCAAATAAAGAATCAGAAACTGGAATAACCATTCATTATGTAAATGAAAAATATGATGAAGGTGCCATTATATTTCAGGCTAAAACTTCAATTGATTCTCATTTTTCTGCGAATGATGTTGCAAATGCCATTCATAAATTAGAACACGAACATTTTCCTAAAGTAATCGAAAACCTTTTAAATATTGATTAAAACCTTTTTTAAAATATAAAATAAGCAAGTTTCTTTACTAAAAAGCGTCGGTGTTATTTTTAAATGACATTGACGCTTTTTTTATATATTTTAGTTAAATTTTATTTTTGTGTTTGATAAAGTATTAATATATTGTTTTTTGATTAAAATTTGTTTTTATGATTAACAAGCTGTTTTATGGTTTTCTTTTTTTCTTTTGTTTTTTAGCTTTGATAAGCTGTGAAGAAAGACAAAACGAAAATTCGAGTAGTTATTCAAAATTACGTACGGAAGATTTTTATTTAAAAAAGATTGTTTCGTTAGATACGATGTCAAATGATACCAAAATTAATGTTTTGGATACTCTTTTGTTGGATTTCAATTCGGATGAAAATTATAAAAAAACAAATATTTATTTTCTGCTAAAAGCAATTGAATCTAGATATGCTTTGAAGCAAGATAGCATTGAAATTTATTTGGATTCGATTAAACCATCAGAAAATGTAGATATAAATGTTAGAAAATTTAGTGAAGAATCTAAGTTTAAAACTGAGAATTTAGGAATTATATCTTTTGAACTTGTTGAGGAAATTTTGAAAGCAATTAATTATGCTGAAGTTAATAACAGCATTTTTACCTATTATTTATATGACGATTTGGCCAAAATATATTTTAATAATGATGATTTTGAAAAATCTATAAAATATACCAATCTGTATTTTGAGAATCATCCGTTAAAGTCTAATCTTTTTGTACAACAGCGTTATTTTGATATTCGTTTTTTCTTGGCACAGCATACTTACAATTCTGATGATATGAAAACCTATCTAGAAAAAGCAAAAAAATTAGCTTTGCAAATAAACGATAGTATTGCAATTGCGCGAACATTTGATTATGAATCTCAATATTACAATCATGTTGGTGATCACGTAAATGCAATCAAAAGTAGTCACAAAAGCTTTAATTTTTTTAAGAGAAATGGATTACTTAAATACCATCATTTTCATAATTTGTCGACAAGTTATATGAATGCAAATCAAATTGATTCAGCAATTTTTTATCTAAATAAAGGTTATGATTTTGTAAAAGAAAATAAATTAGCTACAGATCTAAGTGTTTATTACCGCAATTTAAAATTACTTTATAGAGAAAAAGGTGATTTAAAGAAAGCTTTAGATGCACAAGATTCTTTATATAAAATTACAGAAGAAAATCATCTTAAAATCCAAAATCAAAAAATATCGGAACTCGAAACTCAATTTGAGACAGAAAAAAAAGATGCCGAAATTCAAGTGCTTCAAGAAACGAATCAATTAAATAAAGATTTAATTATCCAACAAAGATGGTTGTTGTTAGCTGGGATTTTGATAATGTTATCAATTTTGTTTTTTATCTATAACACATATAGCAAGAAATTATTAAAAGAGAAAAATGAAAAATTAGAAATTGAAAAAAAACGTTATCTCATCGAACAAAAAGCCCGTCAATCTCAATTAAATCCTCATTTTATTTATAATGCGATTGCAAACATGCAAGGTTTAATAATTGCAGATAAAAAATCGGAAGCTAATGTTTATTTAGTTGCACTTTCCAAGCATATTCGCAACATGTTAGAATTAAATAGATTGGAATATGTTACTCTGGATGAAAAAATCAATGCAATTGAAAACTATGTGAAATTACAACAATTGCGATATGAAGATGTTTTTGATTATAAAATAAATGTTCATGTTCATTCAGATGATTTGCTGATTCCGCCGATGATTGTGCAACCTTTTATTGAAAATTCAATAGAACATGGTTTTAAAAATATCAATTATAAAGGTTATTTAGAAATTGATATCGAAGAACAAGAAAATCAACTTTATATAAAGATTGTTGATAATGGTTCTGGAAAAGGAATTCAATCGCCAATGGGTAAAAAATCGCTTTCTAGAATCATCACGCAAGAACGTTTGGATTTGATTTATAATACAAATGGTAAAAAAAATGCTTATTTTGTAGCTAAACCATTAGATGAAAATGGTGCGCGCGGTTATATTGTAGAAATATTTTTACCTTTAATAAGAAGCTAATTATGAAAGTATATATTCTTGAAGATGAAATAAATATATTGAGATACATCATCTCGTTAGTCGAAAATATTCCGTATTTACAGATTGTCGGATATTCTGCTGAAGTTGCGAAAGCTAAAAAAGAACTTCCCGAATTAAATCCCGATTTGATTTTGGCTGATATTCAATTGCGAGACGGTTCTAGTTTTCAAATTTTTGAAGATTTAGATATCGATACGCAAATTATTTTTGTAACTGCCTATGATCAATTTGCGATTGATGCTCTAAATTTAGGAGCTTTCGGATATTTATTAAAGCCGATAGATCCAACTACTTTTAATCAAACTTTAGATAAATGTTATCGAAAACAAGAACAATTCAGATTCGATAAAAATCAATTTTAATTGTCAGATAATCATTTAAAAGATAGTGAACCCATTTCTAGAATTGCTTTGAAAAGTTTTGATTATACACAAATTGTCCAAATTGCAGATATTGTTTATTGTCAGAGCGATAAAGGTTACACCACTTTTTATTTTAAAGATGGAAATAAAATTATGGTTTCTAAAGTTTTAAAAGAATACGAAGGTTTGCTTCCGAGTTCTATGTTTTTAAGATGTCATCAATCTTATTTGGTGAATGTAAACTACATAACTAAATTTTACCGCGACGGAAATTTAGAACTATCTACCAAACAACTAGTCCCTGTTTCTGATCGCAAAAAAGAAATTGTTTTGGATTACATAAATAATATGAATTAAATCTACTTTTCTCTATTTCAGATATTCTTTTAATTGGGTCGAATATTTATTTGAATCAATCGAATATTTGTTTGACAAATTTTGTAATTCTAGTAAGCTTACTTTTGATTCATAATTAACACGTAATCAAAAAAGAAATGGGAATACTAGACAACAAAATCACTACAAATTATGTTGATGGAATAATTGACATAGAAGCCGTTCATAAAATATTAGAAGAAAAAATCGGTAATAAATACAAAGTAAAATTTGTTAAAAAAGGAAATCTTGCAAAACAATTTCTTGGAGCTCAAAATTATGATCAAATACATATCATAAAAAATGCTTATCACAGAACTTATATTTCACTAAATCATTTAAACAAACAACTTGGGATTGAAAAAGACGAAACTCATTTTCAATTTAACACCGAAGATTGTGCTGCTTGGATGAGTTTCTTGAATCGTAATTTTGGATTGGTTGGAGCAGGAATTATCCGATTGATTTACGGAAGCGGAAAACCTTTTAATAACGATATTCTTGAAGCTTTAAAAGCTAGTTATGAAGTGAAATCTCGCGAAGAAAATTACGGAATATCTAAACTTTGGAAGAAAGATGAACCAGCTAGCTAAAAAAGTAGATATGAAAAAACTATTTTCAATAGCATTTTTATTTGTCGCTTTTGCAACCATGATTTCATGTGATTCAATTCAGCCAAATAAGATAAGCGAAATGGCAGGTCTTGAACAAGTAGAAAGTATTCTTTCTACACCTGAATATATCGATTTAGATTATTTGAAAGTAGAGATAAGTTCTGAAGATCAACTAAATGAAAATTTTGAGTTTCTAAATGTTGATTATTTTGACAAAAAAGTCGAAAAAGTAATTGAACAATTTTATGGTGGAGGTTATGCTGGTTTTTCAGATCCGAAAGCAAAAAAGATTCAACCAAAAAAATACGAAACTTTTAAAGTTAGCGAAATTGATTTTTCTTTTATTAATCAAAAAACGAATGAAGGTAAACAAATGGTTGCTGATAAATATTCGTCAGAATATGAAGATTTTACCCTTTCTGTCATTCGTGTTAAGAAAGAAAACGGAAAATTAAAAACTACTTTTGATGTTAACATGGTCACAATCGGCGGTGGTGGTGGCTCAAGACAAGGACAAATGGTTACTACGGTTTACTACTCAATAAGCTGTACGATAGAAGATGACGGAAGTATTACTCTTAAAGAATCATAAAAATGAAAAAGATAAATTTTTTAGTGCTTTTTACGTTGGTTTTACTTGCTTCAGCTTGTGGTGGCGGAAGTTCAACGAGTCAGATGACATTAAATTCTCCAGACGGAATAGTTGCGATTCAAAATCTAATCAAAGACAAGTTTTCTAAATATGATGGTAAAATAACTGCTGTAAATATTACATGTGACCAATCTTATATTCCTGAAACAATCAGTGTTGATTATAAAGATGGTGATAAAATTAAATCTGCCATCTATACAGAATATACCGATGTTGTTGAATCTGAAAATGGAACTCCAGCTAATGTAAATGCGTTTTCTGTGAGCGATATAGATTTAACGAAACTGACAGATAATCTAATAAAGGCAAGCGAAAAGGTTCTTGAAAAAGATAAAGAATTTTCTGATTTTGGAATCGAAAATTTGACTTTCAAAAAGAACGACAAAGGTGAACTTGAAACGTTATATTATTTACATGCCAATCACCCAGGTAAACCATATTTTGGAAAAAGAGTTTCTGCAGCACATACATTTTTTGAATTTATTGTTGTCATGGACAAAGATGGTAATGTAGTTTCTATTTCAGATTTAGAAATTTAAAAAAATGAAAGATGAATCTACAAGAAGCAAAATATCTAATCACAAGAGAATCTGAACGTGAGAAAAGAATTACCATTCGGAATGTTATAGCTGTTGCGATACTTATTTCAATTGTTATTGCTTTGGTTCTTAAATATGCGATGCCACAACTAAAAAGTTATATTGATGGAATTTCGACGGATGCAGATTTAAATAGTAATAATTTTGGTAATTATTACAAAATCATTATTCCAATTGCCATAATTGCTTCGCTTTATTATCCTGTAAAAAATCTTATTGATGTAAAAAATAGAAGAAAGAAAATCGAAAAAGTTTTCGACTTATTAAGCGAAGGTAATGAATGTGAAATTTATGCCAATCATACTCAATACTTAACAGTAATTCCGATTTTTAAAATAAAACTAAAATTGAATCCGGTTCATTATATGGAGATTGCAATAAATGGTAAAAATTATTCTTTACCAGTTGTTGAAAAATATCTTCCGGATGTAATCAGAGTATTTAGTAATGCAAATCTTGAATATTTTCAAAAAATAATTTCTGAATTATATGGAAATGCTGAGATAAAAGAAGATTACAAAACAGATTTAAAACCGTTGACTGAGTTTCAAACTTTTACTCAAAAAGAGTTTGCTGCAGAAATCGCACAAATGGAAAAAGGTAGAAGTAAAAGTAAGAATATGCTTTATCTACAAACCATTTTAGCATTCGTTTTTGTTGGTGTAGTTATCTGGTTTAGCAATCGAAAAGGAGGTTCTTTATTTACAAATTCAAATCAAGTATTTATTCTAATAGGAGCTTTTGTACTTATTACTTCAATGATTGGTTTTGGATTCATGATGTATCATAAAAAAACTGCTTCTGGTGGAGCAAGTTTTACAAACTTCAAAAAATCCATTTTTTCAAGATTAATTGTTTATGTAAATCCGAAGTTTCATTATATCGAAAAAGCTTATGTTGGTTTACCTGAAATCATGCATTCTAATCTTTTTGATGAAAAGGATTATAGTATTACAGGAGGAGATCAAATTATCGGACATTATAATGGTGTGGCTTTTCAATCATGTAATTTGATTCTTTCTTACAGAAGAAATTTTACAAACGAAAAAACTCCAGATGATTATGTTTTTGGCGGAAGTTATTTTGTAGCTCGTTTTCCTAAGAAGTTTAAAGGTTGCATACGAATTCATCCTAAAAAAGGTTTCTTTGGTTCTTTGAAAGGTAATGATATTTCTTCTTACATAAATAAAACAGGAGAAGTGGTTAGATTAGAAGACCCAGAATTTCAAAAACAATTTGAAGTTTATGCAGATGATCAAATTTTGGTAAGATATATTCTTACACCTGTATTTATGGAAAGGTTGAAAGAAATCAATACTAGAAATAAAGGTGAGGTTTATATCGCAATTAACGAAAGCAATATTGTTATTGCAACCAATCGAATCAATGCCATAGCAACTGGAAGTACACCTTATGATATGTTGAGTGTAAAAATAAACATGAAATTGTTAGATGATATTTATACTGAATTGATTGAGCAATTGACAGTTATTGATACTCTGAAGTTGAATCATGAAATTTGGAAAAATTAATTTACAATGACAACAACACATTATATCATAATCGGTTTTAGCATGCTAATTTTATTGTACATCATCAGTATGTACAATAAATTATCGACTAAGAAAAATCAAATTCAAAATGCGATTTCGTCTTTAGATGCGTTGTTTATTCAAAGAGCAGATTTAATTCCGAATTTAATTGTAACGGTCAAACAATATGTGACTTTCGAAAAAGAAACTTTAGAGAAAATTACCGAATTACGAAGACCCGCTGCGCCAACAAAGAATGAAAATCCGTATGTGCAACAAGAAGAAGGTAGTTCGACATTAAAACAAATAATGATTCAAGTTGAGGATTATCCCGAGCTAAAATCAAATCAGCAATTCAATCAATTGCAACAAGCATTTAAAGAATGCGAAGAACAAATTGCTGCCGGACGACGTTTTTTGAGCGCTTCGATAACCGATTATAACGATAGTATTGTTGTTTTTCCGTCTAATGTAATCGCAGGTGTTTTCGGATTTAAAAAATATGAGTGGCAATACGCAACAGAATTGCAAAGAACTGCTCCGAACGCAAATGATTTATTCAATAACTAAATAAACAAAATATGAAAAAAGAATATCCAGTTAACCTTTACGGTTATTATCAAGATGATAAAGCAAACTTTGAATCAAGGTCAAATAAATCTAAAAAAGTAATTTACGGAATTTTATTAGCATTGTTTGTCTTTTTAATGATAATGCCAAGTGTAATTCCTGTTTCGAGTATTTTAATTAGAGTTGTAGCTGGTATCGGAATTTTGATTTGTGGATTGTTGTTTTTTTATGGAGGTTCTGATTTTTATAATAAGCAAAGTGGCGGAAAAATTGAAAGTATTGCAATTAAAAAATTTGATTGTAACGCTACAAGCGAATTAGAATTAGCAAGCATGTTTGCAACTAACAATTTCGCAGGTTTGGCAAAAGCCTTCGATGCCGACAATCAACCTGTTCAGCTTTATGTTCATGAAGACGCAGTTGGTAAAGTGTTTTATCTTCAATTGATGAAATATTATTCACAATCAGATTTTAGCGGAATGAGCGAAGTAAAAGTAATTTCAGAACCGCAATATTCTGAAGTTTATAGAGATATTAAAAATATCAAATCAACTTAAAATTGATTTTAAAATAAAGTACAACAAATCTCACCTGTTTACTCAATCAAAAAAAACGTTGTGGGAAAGATGTTATGAAAAAGAAAAAATTTGTTGTATGTTTAGGTCAGGTTCAGTTAATTGAATCTGGCCTTTTTTTGTTAAAACGAACTTCCCGTTTGAATAACTTCAAAAAAATTATCTGCGTTTTTATTACGCTGAATCACACGTTCAGCACCTTTCATAATCAGCCAAAGTTTTAAAATATCTTGTATTTGTGCGTTTCCTTCCTCAATTGTGATTTTATTTCCGTTGCAAGCAATTTTTAATTCAAATTTTGCATCGGTTGTTTTTGCAAGTTTCATTTTAGAAAAAACCGGTTTGCTCAAAATGTACGTTTCGTCATAAATCGTGATTTCGTTTTTGTTGTATTTCCCGATGATTTGTTCGTAATCTGTATCTATTTCGTAAATGATGCCATCTTCAAACCAATAAAAATCATTTACAATTTTTTGTTTTTCTAAGTCAATTTCACAAATACTTAAATCTTTATAATAAACTTCTAAAATATTATCAGATGCAATATCGTATTCAAAAACGCTTCCGTTCAAATATTGCGCGCTCATATTTTGAATAATGAATAAAAAGGCTAGAATAAGAAGTTGTTTCATTTCAGAAATCTGTTTTCGATTTATATGGATAAGTGAAATTAATAAATTTATCTTTGTAAAAAATTATCACGTGCAAAATATTCAAGTAATATTATATACAGACGGTTCTTCGCGAGGAAATCCTGGTCCTGGTGGCTATGGATTGATTCTAGAATGGGCAGGTAAAAATGTTTTTAAAGAAGTTTCTCAAGGATATCGAAAAACCACAAATAATCGCATGGAGCTTTTGGCAGTTATAACTGGATTAGAAATGTTAAAAAATCCTGGCATTTCTGTTTTGGTTGTAACCGATTCTAAATATGTTGTTGATGCGGTCGAAAAGAACTGGGTTTTTGGTTGGGAAAAGAAAGGATTCAAGGATAAAAAAAACCCAGATTTATGGAAACGTTTTCTGAAAATTTACCGCCAACATCACGTTTCTTTTAAATGGATTAAAGGACATAATAACCACAAAATGAATGAACGTTGTGATGTTTTGGCAGTAAATGCTGCAACTAGCGGAAATTTTTTAATAGATGAATATTACGAAACTTTTGAGAATAATTAAATTGTGAATTATTAACATTTTCAGTGGTTTAAAAAAGTTGTAGAAATTTGAATTTTAAGTATATTTGCGTCTTCATTTAGAATAAAGAATATGAATAAATTATTGATTGTAGGAACGGTTGCTTTTGATGCAATTGAAACACCTTTTGGGAAAACAGATAGAATACTTGGTGGTGCAGGAACTTATATCGGATTATCTGCTTCTCACTTTAATGTAAAATCTGCGATTGTTTCTGTTGTAGGTGACGATTTTCCTCAAGAATATTTAAATCTTTTAACAAGTAAAAATATCGATACAACAGGAATTGAAGTAGTTCCTGGCGGAAAAACTTTTTTCTGGAGTGGTAAATATCATAACGATTTAAATTCGCGTGATACTTTAGATACACAATTAAATGTTTTGGCAGATTTTAATCCAATTGTACCAGAAGATTTTAAAGATGCTGAAGTGGTAATGTTAGGAAATTTACATCCAAATATCCAAATCGGAGTTTTAGATCAAATGACTAAAAAACCTAAATTAGTGGTTTTAGATACGATGAATTTTTGGATGGACTGCGCTTTACCAGAATTAAAAGAAGTAATGAAGCGCATCGACGTTATTACAATTAATGATGAAGAAGCACGTCAATTATCTGGCGAATATTCATTAGTGAAAGCTGCTGAGGTTATTCACCAAATGGGGCCAAAATATGTGGTGATCAAAAAAGGTGAACATGGAGCTTTATTGTTTAATGACGATCACGTTTTCTTTGCGCCAGCTTTACCTTTAAAAGAAGTTTTTGATCCAACAGGAGCTGGAGATACTTTTGCTGGAGGTTTCTCTGGGTATTTAGCTCAAAGCGAAAATATTTCGTTCAGTAATATGAAAAATGCCATTATTTATGGTTCAAATTTAGCATCGTTCTGCGTTGAAAAATTCGGAACAGAACGTATGGTCAATCTTTCTGCAACAGAAGTTGATGCTCGCTTACAACAATTTAAAATGTTAACGCAATTCGATATCGAATTAGCTGACTAACTATATACAAAATCAAGCCTCCTCGTGGGGCTTTTTTTCATCAAACAACACAACAACTACAAGAAGCTATGAGTGACGCGATCAAACACGAATGCGGAATTGCACTTTTAAGGTTAAAAAAACCTTTAGAATTTTATAAAGAAAAATACGGTTCTTCTTTTTATGCGATACAAAAAATGTATTTGCTTATGGAGAAACAGCACAATCGTGGGCAAGACGGTGCTGGTTTAGCTAGTATTAAATTAGATATGGAACCTGGTGAGCGTTACATTAGTCGCGTACGTTCTAATAAAACATCTCCAATTCAAGATATTTTTTCTCAAATCAACGGAAGAATTAACGAAGAATTAGAAGCTCGTCCAGAATTAGTTAATGATGTTGCTGCCCAAAAAGCAGATTTACCATACGTTGGCGAAGTGTATTTAGGACACGTTCGTTACGGAACTTTCGGAAAAAATAACATCGAAAGTGTTCACCCATTTTTACGTCAAAACAATTGGATGCACCGTAATTTAATCGTTGCAGGAAATTTCAATTTAACTAACGTAAAAGAATTATTTGCAGATTTAATTCGTTTGGGACAACATCCAAAAGAAATGGCGGATACGGTTACCGTTATGGAAAAAATTGGACATTTCTTAGATGATGAAGTTACCGATTTATATTTCGATTGTAAAAATGAAGGTTTGTCTAAAAGAGAAGCTTCTCCGATTATTGGCGAACGTTTAGATATTGGACGAATTTTAAAACGTGCTTCTAAAAACTGGGATGGTGGTTTTGCAATGGCTGGTATGATTGGTCATGGTGATGCTTTCGTTTTACGCGATCCGGCTGGAATTCGTCCAGCTTTTCATTATGAAGATGATGAGATTGTTGTAGTTGCTTCAGAACGTCCGGTTATTCAAACGGCGTTTAATGTGCCATTAGAAAGTATTAAAGAGTTAAATCCTGGTGAAGCAGTCATTATCAAGAAAAATGGTAACGTTTCTTTTGAGCAGATTTTAGACCCTTTAGAAAAGAAATCTTGTTCTTTTGAAAGAATTTATTTCTCACGTGGAAATGATGCGTCTATATATAAAGAGCGTAAAGCTTTAGGTAGATTAATGATGCCTTATATTTTAGATGAGATTCAAGGTGATACTCAAAATACGGTTTTCTCTTATATTCCAAATACAGCCGAAACTTCGTTCTTTGGTATGATTGAAGGAGCTCAAGATTATTTGAACGAAAAGAAAATTGCTGCTATTCTTGCTAATCAAGGAGAATTATCAGCTGAGAAGTTAAGTGAGATTTTATCTACTACAATTCGTACAGAAAAAATCACGATTAAAGATGCTAAACTTCGTACGTTTATTACAGATGATAGTAGTCGTGATGATATGGTTGAGCATGTTTACGATGTTACTTATGGAGTTGTAAAACCTACAGATACTCTGGTTGTTATTGACGATAGTATTGTTCGTGGTACAACTTTAAAGAAATCAATCATCAAAATGTTAGACCGTTTAAATCCTAAAAAGATTATGGTAGTTTCATCGGCGCCGCAAATCCGATACCCTGATTGTTACGGAATTGACATGGCTAAGATGGAAACTTTAATTGCTTTTACGGCTTCATTAGAATTATTAAAAGACCGTAATATGTATCATATTGTTGATGAGGTTTATGCAAAATGTAAAGCACAAGAAAATTTACATGATGCAGAAGTGATTAATCATGTAAAAGAAATTTATGCTCCGTTTACTGACCAAGAAATTTCTGATAAGATTTCTGTGATGTTACGTCCAGATACAGTTAAGGCTGATGTGAAAATTGTTTTCCAAACGGTTGAAAATTTACATCAAGCTTGTCCAGATAATTTGGGTGATTGGTATTTTACCGGAAATTATCCAACGCATGGAGGTAATCGAGTGGTAAATCGTGCATTCATGAATTTCTATGAAGGAAAAGACGCAAGAGCGTATTAAATATAAATCTTAATTTTTTAAAAAAGCATCAAGTTTTCTTGGTGCTTTTTTTTTGTTTACCGCAATTTTTTATCGGTTTACCTATGTTTTGTTGCTTTTTTTTCTTTTGGCACAAGTATTGAAATTCTCTTAGCAAATAAAATAACAACAAAATTTAAATATCATGAAAAAATTAATGACCGTAGCCATGTTAGCTTTATCAGTAGCAACTTTCGCGCAAACAGGAAAACAATCAGATAAAAAAAGTAAAGAAAATCAATCAACTGAAGTTCGAGTTAAGAAAGAAGGCGATAAAAAGGATTGTAATAAAAAAGAAGGTCGTAAAGACGGTAAACATAAAGGAGGTAAAAAAAGAGGAGGAGATAAATTTGCTAATTTAAATTTAACGGATGTTCAAAAATCACAATTAAAAGATTTGAAAGGCGAACGCAAATCTAAAGGAGAATTAGCTCAAAATACAAAACCGTCAAAAGAAGAAATACAAGCAAAAAGAGCAGAGCGCGATGCAAAAATCAAAACGATTTTAACTCCAGAACAATATCAAAAATTCTCTGCTAAAAAAGAGATGAAACAAAAAAAAGAAAGTAAAAGTTAATTGCTGAATTAACATTAAAAAAATAGAAATTATGAAAAGTGTTTATTTAATTGCAATGTTTGCTCTTTCGTTTGGAGCATCTGCGCAGCAACGTTCGGTATATCAAGAGGGGCAATCTCCAAAATATCAGCACGAACGACGCGAAGTTGGAAGACAACAACGTCTTGACCCGTATAAGCAAAAATATGATTCTAAAGATTTTGATTATCGCGGATTAGATTTGTCACGTAGTCAAAAACTAGAATTAGATGATTTAATGTTTCGTATGCATCAAGATATAAAAATCGCACAACGTAACTACCGTCGTCCAGAATTTCAGATTCGAAAAATTGAAAAAGCTTACGATTTAAAAATCTCTAAAGTTTTATCTAAATATCAGTACGATAAATTTATGAAAATGTATGCATATCAATATCCAGGCTTTGGTTATGGAAGCGTATAATTATCAATCTAGTTTTTTAGTATATTTATGAAATCCAATAAACATCATTTTGTTTGTTGGGTTTTTTGTTGTTTTGTCAGAAACGATTTGTATTTTTACATCTTTATTTAAAATCATTCTAAATATCATGATGAAAAAATTATTCACTTTTATGTTGTTATTAGCAACGACATCAATATTCGCTCAAGAATTAAAACCGTATCAAATTTATAATTCAAAAGGAAAGAAAATCACATTTGAAAAAATGGTAAAAGAACTTCAAAAATCCGATTTGATTTTGTTTGGAGAATTTCATGATAATTCAATCGTGCATTGGTTGCAATTAAAGACGATAAAAGCTTTAGCTGAGAATAAGCCGTTGATTTTAGGAATGGAAATGTTTGAACGAGATAATCAGGTTTATTTAAATGATTATTTAAACGGAAAGTTATCTGATGAGGATTTTGGAAAATCGGCTCGTTTATGGAATAATTATAAAACGGATTACAAACCATTGGTTGACTTTGCAAAAGAAAATAAGATGGAAGTGATCGCTACAAATGTGCCAAGAAAATTTGCAAGTCTTTTATATAAAGAAGGAGAAGAAGCTTTGTTAGCTTTGAATGATGAAGATAAACAATGGATTGCTCCGTTGCCTTTTCCTTATGATGCAAGTTTACCTGCTTATGTAAAAATGATGGATATGTTCAAAGATAGTGACCATGCAAATCCCAATTTTCCAAAGGCGCAAGCTATAAAAGATGCAACGATGGCATATTCAATTGTTCAGAATTTTAAGCCAAATAATTTGTTTGTGCATTTTAATGGAGCGTATCATTCTAACGATTACGAAGGTATTTTTTGGTATGTCAATAAATATAATTCAGATATAAAAATGACTACAATATCTGTTTTACAAAAAGCTAATATTAATGAGATATCTTTAACAGAAAAGCAACTTGCTGATTATATTATCATTGTAGACGAAGATATGACAAAAACTTTTTAATGTTTTGCTTGAATGGGTTCTTATTTGTAATCATTTTAAATACGTAACAATTAGAACAAATTACTTTGCTTGTTTTTGTAAATAGCCTTACTTTTGTATGATTTTTTTAAGGAAAAAAACTACTAAAATTACATTATGGCAAAATCTGCACTTTTAAAGTCGTCAATCGGTAAGAAATACTGGATGGCACTTACGGGTTTATTTTTATGCGTGTTTTTGATAGGTCACTTAGTGGGTAACTTACAGTTGATTTTTGGAACTGATTTGCAGTTCAATCAATATGCTTACTTCATGACTACAAATCCTGCGATAAAAGTTTTATCTTATGTTACGTATATTTCAATTTTATTCCATGCTATCGATGGTATTTTATTGACAATACAAAACAAAAAAGCAAGACCAGTTGGTTATGCAAAAAACAATGCGGCAGCAAATAGTACTTGGGCATCAAGAAATATGGCTGTTCTAGGAACCTTGTTATTGGTTTTTATCGCTACTCACATGGTGAATTTCTGGGCTAAAATGCATTTTGCTGAAATGCCTTTACAAACTCAAACGTTGACTAACCCAATGGGACAAAGTGTTGTTTATAACACAACAACGGGTAGTTTTGTTGATGCAGCTCAAGTTCAGATGGGTCAATTAGAATTAAAGAATGGAAAAGAATTTTACATTCCTGGTTCTGATATTAAATTTGCAGAAGGGTACAAAGATTTATACAAAATCACAGTTGATTTCTTCAAAGATCCAACTTACGGATTAGTATTTACGTTATTCTATGTGTTATCAATGGTAGTTTTAGCTTTCCATTTATCACACGGTTTCCGTAGTGCTTTCCAATCTTTAGGAGCTAATAATCCTAAATATAACGGGTTAATTAATGTAATTGGTTTAGGATTTGCTTATATCGTTCCTGCGTTATTTGCTATTATTCCATTATACCTTCATTTTGTTAAGTAATCTAAAAAGATAATTGATTATGAGTTTAGATAATAAAATACCTCAAGGTCCAATCGATACGAAATGGACAGATTATAAAGATCATATTAACTTAGTGAATCCTGCAAACAAACGTAATATTGATGTTATTGTTGTTGGTACTGGTTTAGCAGGTGGTTCTGCAGCTGCTACTTTAGCTGAGTTAGGATATAACGTAAAAGCTTTTTGTTACCAAGATTCTCCTCGTCGTGCGCACTCAATTGCAGCTCAAGGAGGTATCAACGCAGCAAAAAACTATCAAGGTGACGGTGACTCAATCTACAGATTATTTTATGATACTGTAAAAGGTGGAGATTACCGTGCTCGTGAAGCAAACGTTCACCGTTTAGCTGAAGTTTCTGTAAACATCATTGACCAATGTGTAGCTCAAGGTGTGCCATTAGCTCGTGAATATGGAGGTTTATTAGATAACCGTTCATTCGGTGGAACGCAAGTTTCTCGTACTTTCTATGCTAAAGGACAAACAGGACAACAATTATTATTAGGTGCTTATTCTGCAATGAACCGTCAAATCGGTCGTGGAAAAATCAAAATGTACAACCGTCACGAAATGTTAGATGTTGTATTAGTTGGTGGAAAAGCACGTGGTATTATTGCTCGTAACTTAATTACTGGAGAATTAGAACGTCATTCTGCTCATGCTGTAGTTATTGCTACAGGTGGATACGGAAACGTTTTCTTCTTGTCAACAAATGCAATGGGATCTAACGTAACTGCTGCTTGGAAAATCCATAAAAAAGGAGCATATTTCGCAAACCCTTGTTATACACAAATTCACCCAACTTGTATTCCTGTTACTGGAGATCACCAATCAAAATTAACTTTGATGTCTGAATCTTTACGTAATGATGGACGTATTTGGGTTCCTGCAAAATTAGAAGATGCTCAAGCAATTCGTGAAGGTAAAAAGAAACCTACTGATTTAGCTGAAGCTGACAGAGATTATTACTTAGAGCGTCGTTATCCATCTTTCGGAAACTTAGTACCTCGTGACGTTGCTTCACGTGCGGCTAAAGAACGTTGTGATGCTGGTTTCGGTGTTAACGCAACAGGAGAAGCTGTTTATTTAGATTTCGCTGCTGCAATTGATCGTTATGGTAAAGAACAAGCTCGTATTCACCATTTAGACGAAAATGATGCTAAATTAGTTTATGATTTAGGTCAAAAAGTAGTTGAAAATAAATACGGTAACTTATTCCAAATGTACTACAAAATTGTAGATGAGGATCCGTATACAACTCCAATGATGATTTATCCTGCAGTTCACTACACAATGGGTGGAGTATGGGTTGATTATAACTTAATGACGACTATCGAAGGATGTTACTGTATTGGAGAGGCTAACTTCTCTGATCACGGTGCAAACCGTTTAGGAGCTTCTGCTTTAATGCAAGGTTTAGCTGATGGTTATTTCGTATTGCCATATACAATTGGTAACTACTTAGCTGATGATATCCGTACAGGAAAAATTCCTACGGATACACCTGAATTTGACGAAGCTGAAAAAAATGTAAAATCATTAATTGATCATTTAATGAGCAATAATGGTTCACATTCAGTTGATTATTTCCATAAAAAACTTGGAAAAGTAATGTGGAATAATGTTGGTATGGCTCGTAACGCTAAAGGTTTAACTGAAGCTATGGACGAAATTGCTGCTATTAGAGAAGATTTCTATAAAAATGTAAAAGTTTCTGGAACAGCTAACTCTTTCAACCAAGAATTAGAAAAAGCTTTACGTGTTGCCGATTTCCTTGAATTAGGAGAATTGTTTGCTAAAGATGCTTTACACCGTGAGGAATCTTGTGGTGGTCACTTCCGTGAAGAGCATCAAACTGCTGAAGGTGAAGCGCAACGTGATGACGCAAACTTCGCTTATGTAGCTGCATGGGAATACAAAGGTAATCCTAGAGAAGCTGTTCTTCATAAAGAAGACTTAGTTTACGAAAACATTAAAATGGTAACTCGTAGTTATAAATAATTTAGTCAAAAGTTAAACGTCAAAAGTTATAATGCCCTGGCTTTAAGACTTATGACTTTAAGACTTTAAAAACTAGTCAAGATGAATCTTACATTAAAAATTTGGCGTCAAAAAAACGCACAAGATAAAGGTCAAATGGTCGATTATAAAATCGGCGGTATTGAACCAGATATGTCTTTCTTAGAAATGCTTGATGTTTTAAACAATGAGCTTGTTGAGAAAGGTGACGAACCAGTTGCTTTTGATCACGATTGTCGTGAAGGTATTTGTGGAATGTGTTCTTTATTTATTAATGGTGAAGCACACGGTCCAGATCGCGGAATTACAACTTGTCAATTACATATGCGTAAATTCAAAGAAGGCGATACAATTTATATCGAACCTTGGAGAGCTAAAGCATTCCCAGTAATTAAAGATTTAGTTGTAGACCGTTCTTCTTTTGATCGTATTCAACATGCAGGTGGATTTATTTCTGTAAATACATCAGGAAATACGCAAGATGCAAACAATATTCCAGTTAACAAACACGATGCAGACCGTTCTTTCGATGCTGCAACTTGTATCGGATGTGGTGCTTGTGTTGCAACTTGTAAAAACTCTTCAGCAATGTTATTCGTTTCTGCAAAAGTTTCTCAGTTTGCTTTGTTACCTCAAGGTAGAATTGAAGCTACTGAACGTGTGTTAAACATGGTTGAAGCTATGGATAACGAAGGTTTTGGTAACTGTACAAATACAGGTGCTTGTGAAGTTGAATGTCCTAAAGGAATTTCTTTAGAAAACATTGCTCGTATGAATCGTGAATATTTATCAGCTTCTATTAAATAATTTGTTAAAAATTATCATTATATTTAAAGCTCTCTATGCAATAGAGAGCTTTTTTTATTTTAAACCAACTCTATTTTATGAAGAATTATTTACAAATGGTACTGTTTTTTTTAGCTTTTAATGCTAATGCACAGTTTATTCATTTAAACTCAAATGAAGAATCTGAAAATCCTGTTACTATAGTTTTTGAAGACGGATCTGTTAAAGATGGATTTGTTAAGAATAATAAACCGAAAAATAAAATACTTCGTGCTGTTGCTATGGGGTCTAATTCAAATGCATTTTCAAATCCTGAATTAATTGTAGATAATATATTATTTAAACCATCTGAAAATGAAACTGAGTATAAAGAAATTGATGTAATGACAATTTCTCAAGTCATTTTTAAAAATGTTGAAAATGGATTTATTATCTATGATAGAACTACTATGTACGATATTAATGCCAAAACCCTTAAAATAGATTATGATAACCCCAAAAAAATGTTTTTCCAATCCAATAATCTAACAGGTTTTAAACGTTATAGAATTTTTATGAGAGCTACAGAACGAGGTAAAACTGTTATGTACACACCATATTATTTTATCAAATCACCTAATAAGAATGAAGTTGTTTCTATAAATCCTTGGAGTATGATTATACATAATCGCGTAGTTAATTATTTTAAATATATGGGAAGCGATTGTCAAGCTTTTCTAGATTATCTAACGCTTTTAGAAGATAAAAGTTCAATTGAGTTTAAAGAATTTAAAAAGGCAAAGAAAGAATATAAAGCAGCTTTTAAAAAAATGATTAAAGAAGAAGCTAAAGAAAATAAGAAAAATAAAATTAGTAACCAATATCTTGTTCAAGAAAATAGTGCAAGATATTATGAAGGAATTTTTGAATACATGTATCAAAAATATCTAGAATTTAATTGTAAAAAGTAATGATTTCAATGCAAATATACTATTCCGTATTTTTGCATTTTAAATAATTACTATGAAAATTGCTTTAATTCAATATGCGCCAGTATGGGAAAATATTGATATAAATATTCAAACCTTAACTGCTAAAATAGATCAATTAGAATCAGATGTAGATTTGGTAGTTCTACCCGAAATGTTTTCTACGGGATTTACAATGAAGCCTGATTTGGTTTCTGAAACTGAAAATGGTAAAGCCATTAAATGGATGATTGAAACTGCAAAGTCCCAAAACATTGCCATTACAGGGAGTTTAGTAATCTCAGAAAATGAAAAGTATTACAACCGTTTGTTTTTTGTTTTTCCTGACGGAAATTATAAAACCTATAATAAGAAGCATTTGTTCTCTTTAACTGGAGAAGAAAATGTCTATGAGCCAGGAAATGATAAATTAATTGTCAATTATAAAGGTTGGAATATTTGCCCGTTGATTTGTTACGATTTACGTTTTCCAGTTTATTCTCGTATTGTTGACAAAGCTTACGATTTGTTGATTTATGTGGCTTCTTGGCCAGACCAGCGTATTTATGCTTGGGATACACTTTTAAAGGCTCGAGCAATAGAAAATATGAGTTTTGTTGTTGCTGTGAATAGAAGTGGAAAAGATGCTTTAGAAAATAAATATTCAGGGCATTCTCAGGTGATTGATTATATGGGGCAATTCATTCAAGAACCAATGATTGATGAACAAATTGTTATTGTTACTTTGCAAAAAGAGGGTTTAGAAAAAGCTCGAAATCGTTTTGCTTTTTTAGACGACGCTGATCAATTTAAAATTAGATAAAAACAAAAACCGAGTTTAAAAGCTCGGTTTTTTTATACTAATTTGGTATGACTAATGTTTCATTAACTTCCCAATTGGCTCGTACATCAATTGGTTTTTCAAACAGATAAACTTTTTCTGGTTGTTGTTTTAAAAGATAATTTCCAGTGTCAAATTTTCCATTTTTGTTTTCATCAACTATAATTCGAACAAAATATTTACTTGGCTTTAAATTCGGAAATTCAACCGGATTATTTTCTTCAATTATTTTAAATGCAATAATTTGTTCCTTCTCGTTGAGCAATTCAATAATCAATGGAAATTGTGAAGTGTTTCCTAAAGTCAATGTTAGATTTCCAAATTTGGTATAAGCATCAGTCTGAAAAGTAGTTGATAAACTATCGTTTGATTTGTTGTAAAAATCGACAATTGCACCTGGTAACATTTCAAATGAATATTTTTGATTTTCAAGTTTTTCAAAATCAATAATCATTTTCAAATTCAATTCGTCATTGATGATATTGAAAGGAACTTGAATAGAATCCTTGTTGATTAAATTCATCTTTTTAATATCAAAAGATTGAACTGGTGTAGAAGTTAAAAGTTCAATTTTATCTGTAAAATCAATGTTTCCGTTCTTGTTAAAAGAAATACTAAGCGAATCAATCTCTTTTAATTTTCGTGGTTTATTGACGAATGATTTCTCGTAATTACCATTTTTAAAATTAAACTGAATCGAATCGTAAGCAATCTTTGGAATAAAAATATGAACCGAATCTTTTTCTTGAATCTTAGAAAATCTTACATCAATTGGTCTATTGTTCGCTAAGGCTTCAATTTCTAAGTTTTTATAATCTCCTTCAAAAGGAACCAACCATTTGTTTTGACTAACCATAGAGGGTTTTGATACTGACGGAAGTTTTTCTTCTTTAAATAAAACTAATTCTCTTAAAGAATCGTTTGGTAATTGAATAGGTCCTCCAAAAAATCCGATTTTCTCTGTCTTTGGTTCAAATTTGTTGTTGCCATTTCGGTCTTTCATCGCAACTAAATAATATGAACCTTCTTTTATATTTTCTATTGAGAAGGTGGTCAAGCTGTCTAAAGTGTTTGTGATGTAGATTGGTTTTTCTTTATAAACAGTCGAATCGTTAAAAGTCGTTGCATCATACAACATTACTGAAACAAAATTATCTTTTTTGAAATTATAACTTTCTTTTATTGAGCCTTTGATTTTTAAAGAATCAATATAGCTACCAGTTGAAAAAATATATTTAAAATCAGTTAGAATATTCCCTTCATTATTATCAGCAATACTTTGACCAAAATTAAAACTATAGGTAGTGTTTGATTTTAGTGAATCTAAAAGTTTTATTGTAATTGTTTTAGTTGCAGCACCTGCTGGAATGATTTCTGGTTGTGTATTAAAAGGAGGTGAAATGATTAAATTTTGATTGATTTTGTTTAATTTAATATATTCATCAAATGTGATTTTTATTTCTTTGGCATCAAAATTCGTTGAAAAATTTTCAGGGATACATTTCAAAACAACTGGCGCAAGTGTATCCGCAGCTCCTCCAGTAATATAACCGCGTTTTGCACAACTTGTTAAAAGTAAGCATGAAACAAAAAAGATTGCAAGTGTGTATGTTAGAAATTTCATTAATTACAAATTTCTACAAAGTAACTATTTTATTTTAGAGTTTAAAAATGTTTTATGCGATGTTATTTCGTCACAGCTATAAAAAATGTACTTATTTTACAATCGGGTATTTTTAGTAATTCTTTTCCCAAGATTTCTATTGTAGAACCAGTGGTCACAACATCATCAAGAATCATAAAATGTTTACCATGATCAGATTCGTCAAAACAAACTGTAAATAAATCCGTTTTTAAAGCGCTTCGTAGAAATAGATTTTTTTTCTTTGCTTGTGGAGTTGTATAAAAATTTCGAATTAATCTTTTTTTATTATAAGGAATTCCAGTTAATTCAGATAATCGATTACCAAAAGAATCAATTTGATTATAACCTCGTTCTCTCTCTTTTTTTTTATGAAGTGGAACTGAAACTAGCTCGTCAATATTTCTGAAAGCAAGATGGTTTTTAAAATTTTCATAAGTCAATTCCGCAAATAGAACACCTATGTTCTGTTGGTTTTTGTATTTTAACTCATGTATTAGATTGTGTGAAATTTCTTTTTTGTCATAATATAATAATCCGTTGGCGCTAACTAGTGGAATTTTTCCAAAAAAACGAGTAAGTAAAGTCGGATTAGAATCATTTCCAGGAACAACAAAATCTAAACTATGTAAACATTCAATACATATAAAATGATTTGTATTGATAATTGTTTCATTACAACCAAGACATTTTTTCGGAAAAATTAAATTGAATAGATGTTGAAACATATTCTTCGTTTTTAGGTTTTGTTAATTTACAAAAAAATAAATCAACTAAGTTTTTAATTTTTTACAAAGAACAATTATTTATAAACTATTTGCTATTTTTGCACTATGGCAAAACAAGAAGATATTTTTAAGAATGTAGTTTCGCACGCAAAAGAGTATGGATTTATTTTTCCGTCAAGCGAAATTTACGATGGTTTGAGCGCGGTTTACGATTATGCTCAAAATGGAGTAGAATTAAAGAAAAACATCCGTGAATATTGGTGGAAATCAATGGTTCAAATGCATGAAAATATTGTAGGTATTGATGCTTCAATTTTTATGCATCCAACCACTTGGAAAGCATCAGGTCACGTGGATGCTTTTAATGATCCATTAATTGATAATAAAGATTCTAAAAAAAGATATAGAGCGGACGTTTTAATTGAAGATTATTGCGAGAAACTTTGGCAAAAAGCACAAAAAGAAATCGAAAAAGCTCGTGCGCGTTTTGGTGAATCTTTTGATGAAGAACAATTTGTTGCGACAAACGGTAGAGTTGTAGAGTATCTTTCTAAAAAGAAAGAGATTTTAGAACGCATGGCTCATGGTTTAGAAACTGGTGACTTAGCAGATGTTAAGTTGCTGATTGAAGAATTAGGAATTGCTGATCCAGAAACAGGTTCAAAAAATTGGACTGATGTTCGTCAGTTTAATTTAATGTTTGGAACTAAATTAGGTGCTTCTGCTGATTCGGCTATGGATTTATATTTACGTCCAGAAACAGCTCAAGGTATTTTCGTGAATTTTTTAAACGTTCAGAAAACCGGACGAATGAAAATTCCTTTTGGAATCGCTCAAACAGGAAAGGCTTTCCGTAATGAAATTGTTGCACGTCAGTTTATTTTCCGTATGCGTGAATTCGAACAAATGGAAATGCAATTTTTTGTAAAACCAGGAGAAGAAATGAAATATTACGAGTATTGGAAAGAAACTCGTTTAAGATGGCATTTGTCTTTAGGTTTAGGAAAAGAAAATTACCGTTTTCATGATCATGAGAAATTAGCTCATTATGCAAATGCTGCAGCTGATATTGAATTTAACTTCCCATTCGGATTTAAAGAACTAGAAGGGATTCACTCTCGTACAGATTTCGATTTGAAAGCACACGAACAATTCTCAGGAAAAAAATTACAGTTTTTCGACAACGAATCAAATTCGTCTTACGTTCCGTATGTGGTAGAAACGTCTGTTGGATTAGATCGTATGTTTTTGGCAGTTTTCTCTAAAGCTTTAGAAGAAGAAACTTTAGAAGATGGTTCAACAAGAACAGTTTTAAAATTACCTGCAGTTTTAGCTCCAACAAAAGCAGCCGTTTTACCATTAGTTAAAAAAGATGGCTTACCAGATGTAGCTCGAGAAATCATCGAAGATTTAAAATGGGATTTCAATGTGGCTTATGATGAAAAAGATGCGGTTGGTCGTCGTTACCGTCGCCAAGATGCATTAGGAACACCTTTCTGTATTACGGTTGATCATCAAACATTAGAAGATAAAACAGTTACCATTCGTCATAGAGATACCATGGAGCAAGAACGTGTTGCAATTTCTGATTTGAGAAACATCATTAACGAAGATGTTTCTATGAGAAAATGGTTGATGAAAATGTAAAAATAAAAAAAGTTGCTTTTTTAAGTAACTTTTTCTTTTTTAATTAAAAAATTATATTATATTTGAACTGTTTCTGAAATATAAACTATTTCTGAAACAAAAATGAATATTTGATTCATTTTATAAGTGGTTGGTTAGGTTGCTCAGAAATGAGCAACCTTTTTTTTATAAATAACAATTCTTTAAGAAAAAATGATGTAGTTATTTATCATTTAGTTTTTTAACTTTGTAAACTAACTTAATTGTATTTATTATGTATCCAGAAGAAATAGTAAAACCAATGCGCGAAGAATTAACTTTAGCAGGTTTTCAAGAATTATATACAGCTTCAGATGTTGAACAGGCTTTGTCTAAACCAGGAACAACCTTAGTTGTTGTAAATTCTGTTTGTGGTTGTGCGGCTCGTAATGCACGTCCAGGAGCTCGTTTTAGTTTAGATAACGAAAAAAAACCAGATCATATTGTAACTGTTTTTGCAGGAGTTGATAAAGAAGCTGTAAATGCCGCTCGTGAAAAAATGTTTCCTTTCCCTCCATCATCTCCGTGTATGGCATTGTTTAAAGACGGTGAATTAGTTCATATGTTAGAGCGTCATCATATCGAAGGACATCCTGCGGAAGTAATCGCTGAAAATTTAAAAGAAGCTTACAATCAAAATTGTTAATCTTTTTGCTTTGAGATAAAACAAACCACCTTTTTTGAGGTGGTTTTTTTTATAAAATCGTATATTTGAACCAAAATATTTGTTATAGTGGAAAAAATTATATCATATCCTATAAGTGCAATTTTTTATCTTTTACTAGGTCTTTGTTTGGTAATTTTTCAACCAATTCAATGGGTATGCTATAAGTTCTTTGGTTATCAGGTACATAATCAAAGTGTGGTTGTTTTAAATTGGTTTTTATTAAGATGTGTTAATGTGCTTGGAACTACTGTTTCTGCAAAAAATGTAGATCTTATTCCAAACGATAAACCTATAATTTTTGTTTCTAATCATCAGTCGATGTTTGATATTAGTGCAATTATTTGGTTTTTACGAAAAGCACATCCTAAGTTTGTAAGTAAAAAAGAATTAGGAAAAGGAATTCCAAGTGTTTCTTTTAATTTAAAATATGGTGGTTCTGTTCTTATCGATCGTAAAGATCCAAAACAAGCTTTACCTGCAATTAAGGGATTGGGTGAGTATATTCAGAAATATAATCGTTCGGCAGTAATTTTTCCAGAAGGAACTAGATCACGAACGGGAGTTCCGAAATCTTTTTCTGAAAATGGCTTGAAAATGTTAGTGAAATATGCGCCAGATGCTTATGTTGTGCCGCTAACAATTAATAATTCTTGGAAATTGTTTAAATACGGAATGTTTCCGAATGGTTTAGGTGCAAAGGTTTCGTTATTTGTGCATGAACCTTTAAAAGTTTCAGATTACGACTTTAAAACTCTTTTTGAAAAGACTCATGAAGCAGTAATCTCTAAAATTGAATACTAATTGTTGTTATTAAACAACGAATAAAATGATAATATGTCAATAAAAAATGTGCGTTTAGAAGTAATGCAATTTCTGGAAAAAAATATAGATAGTTTTGTAGAAAATTATTTAATTCCAGTTGAAAAAATTTGGCAACCATCGGATTTATTACCTGATTCAGAAAGTGAAAATTTTTTAGAAGAAGTAAAAGAATTACGTGAGTATGCTAAAGAATTGCCTTACGACTTCTGGGTTGTGATGGTAGGCGACACAATTACAGAAGAAGCATTACCAACTTATGAATCGTGGTTGTTAGATGTTGAAGGTGTAGATCAAAGAGGTGGTGAAGACGGAAGTGGTAACGGTTGGGCAAAATGGATTCGTCATTGGACCGGAGAAGAAAATCGTCATGGAGATTTGTTAAATAAATATTTATATTTATCAGGTCGTGTGAATATGAAAGAGGTTGAAATTACTACGCATCATTTGATAAACGATGGGTTTGATCCAGGAACAGATAGTGATCCATATAAGAATTTTGTATTTACAAGTTTTCAAGAATTAGCTACTTATGTCTCACATAATCGTGTTGCACAAATGGCTAAAAAACATGGTGATCATAAGTTATCAAAAATCTGTAGATTAATTGCAGGGGATGAAATGCGTCATCATCATGCTTATTCAGAATTTGTTGATCGAATTTTTAAAGTAGATCCATCTGAAATGATGTTGGCTTTCCATTATATGATGAAAAAGAAAATCACGATGCCAGCAAACTTAATTCGTGAATCTGGCGGAAAAATTGGGGATGCTTTTCATAATTTTTCTGATTCTGCTCAAAGAATAGGTGTTTATACGTCAATGGATTATGTAGATATTTTAGAAAAATTAATCAACCGATGGGAAATTGATAAAATCAATAATCTTACCGATGATGCAGAAAAAGCTCGTGATTATTTAATGAAATTACCAGCACGTATGGCTAAATTAGCTGACAGAATGAAGGTTGCAGAAGAATCTCATGTGTTTAAATGGGTAACTCCGGCTATAATAAAGTAACGAAAGAAAGCTGATGATAACATCGGCTTTTTTTAATTCTATTAAAAATGAATAAGATAGAACAAACGATTAGTTTTGTAAAACAGGAATTGCAAAATGCAGAATCTGGACACGATTGGTTTCATATTGAGCGTGTTTATAAAAATGCATTAAATATAATTGAAAAAGAAGATGCTAATAAGGAAGTTGTATTATATGCAGCTTTGCTTCATGATATTGCCGATAGTAAATTTCATCAAGGTGATGAAACTGTCGGTCCTAAAAAAGCGGCTTCGTTTTTAGAGTCAATTTCTGTCAATCCCGAAATAATAGATCATGTAGTAAAAATCATCGAAAATATTTCTTTTAAAGGTGGAAATTTTCAACGTAATTTTAACTCAATCGAATTAAATATTGTTCAAGATGCAGATCGACTTGATGCTATCGGTGCGATCGGAATTGCTAGAACATTTAATTATGGAGGGTTTAAAAATAATTCAATCCACGATCCTGAAATGGCTCCTAAAATGAATATGGCGAAAGAAGAATATAAAAATCATAAGGGAACTACGATAAATCATTTTTATGAAAAATTATTACTTCTTAAAGATTTAATGAATACCGAAACAGGTAAAGAAATTGCAAAACAAAGACATGATTTTATGTTGTTGTTTTTGTCACAGTTTTATTCAGAATGGGATGGAGAATTATAATAATAAAAAAGGCACTTTTATTTAAAAGAGCCTTTTTTGTTAGATGTATTAAAATTATTTTTTGATTACTTTTTTGGTAGCTTGGTTTGCACCATCTTTAATTGTAAATAGATAAATACCTGATTCATATTGATCTAGATTAACTTCAGTCGAAATTAAACCTGAGTTTTCAATGTTATAAATATTTAATTTACGACCTCTAATATCATAAACTTCAATTGTTATTTCATTTCCAGTATTTGAATTAAATGAAATGGAAACATTATCAGTAGTTGGGTTTGGATAAATTTTTAGGTTTTCAAACTCAAAATCTTTTTTTCCAGCCGTAATATTTATTTCAATAGGTTTAGATACCGTGTAGAAGATGTTTCCTACAGCTTCGATTTTAACATGAGCAAAACTGCTTGCGTCTGTTAACGCTGGAACGGTTATGGTGTAGCTACCGTTGTTAGGTACATTTGATCCAACAACAAATGGATATGTTTGACCATTATCTTCAGACATTAGAATGTTAACATTTGATGTGTTTATTCCATTTGCTGTTGTTCCTGCAACATTCCAAGTAATTGTTTTTTGTTCTCCAACTGACCAGTTTGGTTCTGTAGTTGTTGTAATATTATTAGGATATGTTATAACAAATGGACCAACATTAGCAAAAGTAATTTGTATATCAGCAGAAGTGGTTTGTCCACCATTAGTTGCGTTATTATCTCGAACTGTAGTTGCAAATGACATGTTTCTAGCTACTGAAGGTAATTTTTCCCATGTAGTTGAAACTACACCATCACTGTTTGATGTTCCTGCTAAAACGGTTGCTGTAGAAGGAAAAGATCTTGATGAATTACTAGTTGGTGCAATTGATCTAAAATTTGGACCTGTACTTGAAGTTGCCACAGGTGGTTGTGTTGATGATTGGTTATTAGTTTGTTCCCAAGTGTAAGTTAAGCTATTTGGATTATTGGAGTCCGTAGCTGTTGTTGTTAATATGAAAGGTGTTGAATGTGGAATGGTTCTGTTTCCAGAAGTTGATGTGATTACTGGTGTCGGGTTTGATGAAGAGATTATTGTTGCACAGTTATTTTGACTTGATTGTAAGAAATCGACAATTTCTCTAATGCTTATTTGATTAAAATAGGCGTCTGAGTTTTGTTGTACATTAATTTCATCTCCACAAATTCCAGCGTAAGACATTATTGTTGTGCCACTTCCAGGTTCAACAGCAGTTGGTAAATTTCTGTTTCCGCCACCGCAAGATCCAGTAGTTCCATTGAAAGTATGATTTGCTCCAAATTGATGCCCAATTTCATGAGCAACATAATCAATGTCAAAAGGATCGCCTATAGGATTCGAAGAACCCGTCATTGCAGTGGCTTTAAAAGAATTATTACACACTGAACCTAATGCAGCTTCTCCGCCATCTCCAATACTTACAACGTGACCTAAATCAAAATTTGAGCTACCAATTACATTTGTTATAATTACTTGATTTTCTCCTGCTAAATCGGCATTCTCACTATCTGTAAAATCGTCAGAATTTATAAATATTATTGTATCGTTGTTACTAACTAGAATTAAACGAGTTGATAAATCTCTTTCGTAAATAGCATTGATTCTGTTAACGGTTACATTCATAGCGGATAAAACAATTGCTTTTTTTTCAGCTTCTGTAGTTTGCGGAATGTTGCTTGGGGCGTTATTTACATGATACGCTGCGTATTGAGTTGTACAAGCTAATGCTAATCTGAAAGTTCTGAATTTATTATCAACACTTAAGATTTGATTTTCAAAATTTTCGTTTTCAAATGAATGATTTGAGTCGTTAGCTTTAATGTTGCAAGTAAAGTTTGTGTTTTTGTTGACGATATTCTTTTTTTTGTAATAAATAAATGAATTGAAATCTGTTGTAAAAGTGTCTACATAGTAAGTTGTTCCTTCGCCGTCATAGCCCATTATGTGCATTCCAAAAGCTGGAGTAATGCTGATTTTTATGATATTAGTTGGGTCTTTTTTATTGATGCCAGTAAAATTTTGAATATTTGGATATTTATTTGCTAGTTCGGGTTCAAGCATTGGTGAATTGTAAATTTCGAAAGCAGAAATATTTCCATTGGCATCTGGAAAATTGATGAATACATTTGAAACTGAACTGCTATAGTCTACAGGTGCTAAGATTAATTGATCAATTAAAGAGTTTAAATTTACTTTAAATAAAGTGAATTCATTTGGAGAATTTTTTCGTGGTAATTTTTCAATATCTCTAAGTTCTTTTTCATTTGTTTTTATCCATTGAACATTTTGAGCAGAACTTGTAAAAATTGAAAATATTACAAATACTAGGTAAAGATAATGAGATTTTTTTTTCATTTTTTAAGTTTTAAGTTAGTTGATTGATGTAAATTTAATATTTTTTTAATAAAAAATTAATTTTATTAAAAAAAACACAAAAAAATGAATTTATGTTTTTTGTCTGAACAACAATTACTATTTAGAAACTTAAGTTTTAATAAAAAAACAGCGAAACTAATTTTAATTAGTTTCGCTGTTTTTTTATTTTGAAAAGCTATTTTCAGTAAATAAATTAATCTAAGGGATTATTTTTTAATAACTTTTTTTGTGGCTTGGTTTACACCATCTTTTATTGAAATTAAATAAATTCCTGATTCATAGTTGGCTAGGTTGACTTCAGTAGATATAAAACCTGTGTTTTCTATATTATAAGAATTCAATTTACGACCTCTAATATCAAAAACTTCCATCGTTATTTCATTTCCAGTATTTGAATTAAATGAAATGGTAACCTTATCAGTTGTTGGGTTTGGATATAATGAGAAATCTTCAAAATCAAAATTTTCATTTGCAGCTGTAATGTTAATTCCAATTGGTTTTGATACTGTGTAGAAAATGTTTCCTACGGCTTCAATTTTAATACGAGCAAAACTATTTCCGTTTGTCAAAGCAGGAACGGTTATCGTGTAACTACCATTGTTAGGAACGTTTGATCCAACAACAAATGGATAAGTTTGACCATTATCTTCTGACATAAGAATATTAACATTTGATGTGTTAATTCCATTTGCTGTTGTTCCTGCAACATTCCAAGTAATTGTTTTTTGCTGACCAACTGACCAATTTGGTTCTGTAGTCGTTGTAATATTGTTAGGATATGTTATAACAAATGGGCCAGCGTTTGCAAATGTAATAGTCACATCAGCAGATTTTGTTTGTCCACCACTTGTTGCGTTATTATCTCTTACCGTTGTAGCAAAAGACATGGTTCTAGCTACAGAAGGCAATCTCTCCCAAGTGCTTGGAACAACTCCGTTCGAGTTAGTAGTTCCTGCTAAAACGGTTGCTGTAGAAGGAAATGATCTTGAAGAATTTGTTGTTGGACTTAATGATCTAAAATTTGGACCTGTACTTGAAGTTGCAACAGGAGGTTGAGTTGATGATTGCGTGTTGGTTTGTTCCCAAGTATAAGTTAAACTGTTTGGATTATTTGTATCTGTTGCAGTTGTAGTTAGTATAAATGGTGTTGAATGTGGAATAGTTCTGTTACCAGAAGTTGATGTGATAACTGGTGTTGGATTTGTTGAAGAGATTAATGTTGCGCAGTTGTTCCAGTTTGATTGTAAAAAACTTACAATTTCGCGAATACTAGTTTGATGAAAATAAGCATCTGAGTTTTGTTGTACATTGATATTATCTCCACAAATTCCAGCATAAGCCATAATTGTAGTTCCACTTCCAGGTTCCACAGCAGTTGCTAAATTTCTATTTCCGCCACCACATGATCCAGTAGTGCCATTAAATGTATGATTAGCTCCAAATTGATGACCAACTTCGTGTGCTACATAATCAATATCAAATGGGTCTCCAACTGGATTAAATGAACCTGTAATACCGTTTGCTTTACTACTAGAATTACAAGGGGCTGGAGATGCAAGACCACCGCCACCAGTACTTACTGTGTGCCCGATGTCGAAATTTGCACTTCCGATTGTATTTGTAATAACAGATTGACTTTGGTCAATTAAATCGTATGCTTCCCAATTGTTGAAATTATCACTAGTAATAAAAATAATATTACTATTGTTAGCTACTAAAACCAAACGAATGGCTAAATCTCTTTCGTAAATAGAATTTAATCTGTTTACTGTAACATTCATTGCAGATAATACGATACTTTTCTTTTGAGCTTCTGTTGATTGAGGAACGTTATTAGGTGCAGCGTTTACATGAAAGGCTGCATATTCTGTAGTACAAGCCATAGCTAGACGATATCTTCTGAATTTGTTATCAGTACTTAAGATTTGATTTTCAGAAGTAATTTCATTTTCTTCTATGTTTGCATTATTTGGTTCAACTAAACATCTAAAGTTTGAATTTGAATTTTGAATATCATTTCTTTTGTAAAAAATATATGAATTAAAATCAGTTGTATAAGTATCTATGTAATATGTAGTACCTTGACCATCATATCCCATAATATGCATACCAAAGGCAGGAGTAATACTGATTTTGATTACATTTGAAGGGTCTTTTTTATTAATTCCTGTAAAGTTGTGAATGTTTGGGTATTGAGCTGCTAACTCAGGTTCTAACATTTGTGATTTGAAAATTTCAAAACTTGAAATGTTACCATTCCCATCAGGAAAATTAACATAAGTGGTTGATGAATTATTTGTTTCATCATCGGGCGCACTTAAAAGTTGATTTGTTAAGCTAATTAGGTTAACTTCAAAAAGTTGAGAAGAAGTAGGGTGGTTTCCTCTTGGCATCTTTTCTTTTTCAGAAAGTTTTTTTTCATCAATTGATTTCCATTGATTACTTTGGGCAAAAACTGTTATTGTTGAGAAAAATAAAAAGAATAATGCTAATAATTTAGTTTTATTTGACATTTTGTAATGTTTGTTGAATTCTATTTTGTAAAAGTAGCTTTTTTTTTAGAGAATATAAAGTTGAGTTTAGTTAAATATATCTTTAAAAGCTGATTTTTTTTTGATCAAAAAAACTAAATTTGCATAAAATCTTATTATTTTGAAAATTTTTCATTCCATTTTTGACTTTGCGTCTAATAAAAAAACGGTTTTAACTTTAGGTACATTTGATGGAGTTCATTTAGGACATCAATCAATATTAAATAAAATAATTGAGTCGGCTCATCATGCCGATGAGGAAAGTTTAGTGCTGACTTTTTTTCCTCACCCAAGAATGATTCTCGAACAAGATTCTGATATAAAACTTTTAAATACAATTCAAGAAAAAGCAGATTTACTAAATAAGCTTGGCTTAGATCTTTTGGTTATTCAAAAATTCGACAATTCATTTTCGCAATTAACTCCAGAAGATTTTGTTAAACAGATTTTAGTTGATATATTTAATGTTAAAAAAATTATCATTGGATACGATCATCGCTTCGGAAAAAATAGAGCCGCAGATATTCATGATTTAATTGCGTTTGGTAAAAAATATAATTTTGAAGTAGAAGAAATTTCGGCTGAAGAAGTAAATCACGTTTCCATAAGTTCGACTAAAATCAGAACTGCATTACAGCAAGGAAATATTTCATTAGCTAACGAGTTTTTAGGTTACGAATATTTCTTAAGCGGAACAGTTAAAAAAGGACGTCAATTAGGAAGAACAATTGGTTATCCGACGGCAAACGTTTATGTTGATGAAAAGTATAAATTAATTCCTGCAATCGGAGTTTATGCAGCTTATGCAATTGTTGATGAAGTAAAATATTTTGGAATGGTCAATGTCGGAACGAATCCTACAATTAGCGAAAATTCATTGACTATAGAAATAAATATTTTTGATTTTGATCAAGATATTTATGACAAACAAATAACAATTGGTTTTATTGATAAAATTCGGGACCAAAAAAAATTTGATTCTTTAGATTATTTGAAATCAGCTTTAGCTAATGATAAATTAGTGACTCAAAAATTAATAACTTAATAATATGACACAAAAACTTTTTAAGTCGGTTGACAACGCTCCTTTAATTTTATTTAGAATTTTCTTTGGACTTGTATTTGCCTTTGAAAGTTTTGGTTCACTTGCAACAGGTTGGGTTACTCGTAATCTTGTTGAACCTCGTACAAATTTTACCTTTATTGGATTTGAGTTTCTCTTAAATCTGATGGGAGATTATATGTATGTTCATTTTGCGATTATGGGAGTTTTAGCTTTTGGGGTTACTTTTGGTTATAAATATCGATTTAGTATTATTACCATGACCATTATGTGGGCGATGGTATATTTTATGCAAAAAACTTCTTATAACAACCATTATTATTTGATGATGTTGGTTGGAATTATTATGAGTTTTTTACCTGCAAATAGATTTGCTTCAGTAGATGCTAGATTGAATCCTTCGATTAAGAAAAATTATATGCCCAATTGGATTTTGTTGGTTTTTATAATTCAAATTTCATGTGTGTATTTTTATGCAACGATTGCTAAATTCTATCCAGATTGGTTAGACGGAACGGTAACTGGGAATATGTATCGAAGTATGAAAAAGTTTCCTGCTTTTACCGAATTGTTTCAAAATCATTATTTTCATCTGTTTATTGCTTATGTTGGAATTGCTTTTGATGGTTTAATTGTTCCTGCATTGTTGTGGAAAAGAACTCGAATTTTTGCAGTTGTTTTATCGTTGATTTTCCATATTAGTAATTCCATAACTTTAGAGATTGGCGTTTTTCCTTATTTCGCATTAGCTTTATGTGTTTTCTTTTTTCCTCCTGAACAAATCAGACGTGTGTTTTTTAAGAAAAAACAACCATTGGATGAGACAACACCCGTAGTTGATTTAGAATCAAAAAAAGTGTTTCAGTACTTTTTTATACCTTATTTAATCATTCAGGTTTTACTTCCAATTCGTCATTGGTTTATAAAGGGAGATGTTCTTTGGACGGAAGAAGGTCATCGGTTAAGTTGGCGAATGATGCTTAGAAATCGTTCGGGTTACGCTAGATTTCATGTGGTTGATAAAGCTACTGGAGAAAAATTGCCTTTTAAGATGGACGAGTTTTATAATAAAAAACAACGAGCACGTATCAATACGCCGGATATGATTTGGCAAGCAGCTCAATATATAAAGAGTGAATTTGCAAAAGAAGGAAAAGATGTTTCAGTGTTTGCTGCTTCGAGCTATGTTTCTATAAATAGTAAACCGGGTTGTCAGTTGATTGATCCTGAGGTTGATTTAACTACAATAGAATGGAGTCATCTTAAACATCACGATTGGATTTTACTTTTAAATTGCTCTGTAGATTTATCATCTCGAAAAGTCATTAATTCAAATATTCCGTTAAAAGTTATAACACCGTAAGTGAAATATTGAATCCAATCGCCTAAATTTACATAAGTTGTTTTGTTCTCAATGTTTAAGGTCATTGGTAAGTGTCGATGTCCAAAAATAAAATAGTCGTTTGGATGAGTTTGCATTTTTTTCTTTGTATAAAGAATTAGCCATTCTTTATCTTCGCCAAGATATTTAGCGTCTTCATCTCCAGAAATTAATTTGTTTTTTACAGATAGATATTGAGCTAGTTTAACTCCTAAATCTGGGTGTAACCAACGGAATAGCCATTTTGAAAACGGGTTGGTAAAAACGCGTTTCATTCTTTTGTAGCCAAAATCTCCTGGACCTAAACCATCACCATGTCCAATAAAAAACTTTTTTCCAAAGAATTCAAATTCTTTTGGTTCGTGATAAACAGGGATGTTTAGTTCTGTTTGGAAATAATCTTTCATCCATAAATCATGATTTCCTACAAAAAAGAAAATTTCAATTCCGTTGTCTCGCATTTCGGCTAATTTACCTAGAATACGAACAAATCCTTTTGGAACAACTGTATTATATTCAAACCAAAAATCAAATAAATCTCCTACGATAAATAAAGCAGCGGCATCTTTTTCGATTAATTTTAACCATTCTAAAAATTTCTTTTCGCGAGGTAAACTTTGTTCACGCGTTGGTGCACCGAAATGATGATCCGATGTAAAATATACTTTTTTATCTGTAGGAATATTTAATTTCAATTCTTATAAATTATCAGATTGATACCATTCTGCATAAGAACTTTCGGTTTCTTGTAAACGCAAAGAAAATAATTTGATGTTTTGGGGTAAACGATTTTTAATTTTTTGAGCAAAATCAATTACCATATTTTCGCTTGTTGGTTGGTAATCTACCAAAATTACATGATGACCTCTTTCTTCCAGTTCTTTTGCTAGTTCAACATGCGGTGTGTTTTTGTTAAAAACAGTTGCGTGATCAAAAACTTCGACGATTTCTTCTCTAACAATTTTTTTTAAATCGCTAAAGTCTATGACCATTCCAAATTTTACATTATTCGAATCTTCAATCGGAGATCCAATTACAGTAACAGAAAGTTTGTAACTGTGTCCGTGTACGTTTCTGCATTTGCCATCATATCCATATAAAGCATGACCTGTTTCGAACGTGAATTGTTTGGTGATTCTAATATTGCTCATTGTTGTAAAAATTTACGCAAAATTAATAAAATATGCCGAACAAATTCTTAAAGCTAATTAAAAAAGCATCTTTTCGAAGATGCTTTTGTTTTTATTTGTTTTTGAAAGCGTTTAAAGCCTTAACTGTAAAATCGGACAAAACTAATTTGCCAGAAATTCCAGCGCGTTCTTTTAGTAATTCTGTCCAATGTTCAGTGTCTTTCCATAAAACTTTTTTCATTTCAAGTAAGGCTTCTGGGTTGTAGTTTGATAACCTTGTTGAGAATTTTTCAATTTCTTTGTCCATTTCTTGAATGGTAGAGAATACTTGAGTGAATAATTTGTTTTCTTTAGCCCATTTTGCAGATTTCCACGTTTCGGCTTCTAAAGTCATTTCGCTCATAGCAGGAAATCCAATTTTTCTTGTAACTGCCGGCTCAATAACAAAAGGTCCAATTCCGATTGCTAGTTCCGAAAGTTTAATTGAAGCATTTTCTGTTGCAAAACAATAATCGCACGCTGCTGCTAAGCCAACGCCTCCGCCTACGGTTTTTCCTTGTACTCGTCCGATTATTAATTTGTTTGAAGTTCTCATGGCGTTTATCACATTTGCAAAACCGCTGAAAAACTTTGTTCCGTTTTCTAAATTATTGATTTGTAATAGTTCGTCAAAAGATGCACCTGCACAAAATGCTTTTTCGCCTTCGCTAGCAAGTATGATTAATGTGATTTCTTTGTTAGAATTTAATTCGTTTATTGCATTTGTTAAAGCTTGTAATTGTTCGCTTGGAAATGAATTGCTAGCAGGATGATAAAAAGTTATGGTCGCAATTTTCCCTGTAAGTGTTGTATTTATAGTGCCTGTTGTTTGCATTTTGTGTTGTTTAATGCGACGAATTTAATCATTTTAAAATTAATGTTTAATTATTTAACTTTGTGTCTTTAAAATTAAGTAGGTTATGATAAAAGATTTAATTTCTACTGTATTGATATTGTTTTTTGTGAATGTTTATGCTCAAAATAATTTTGACTTTTACAATGTTTATGAATTAAATATTTCTGACTTAAATAACTTGACAACAAATGAAAATTATGATTTCGGATATAATTTTTCGATTGATTCTTCAAAATCAATTGATTTAGGTTATTATTTATGGATTGAGAATACGTGGTATAAAGTTATAAATGATAAGGAGATTTTTTTGGTAGAAAAAAAATCACCATTGTATTTTAAAGTTGATAAATCCAATCGTAAGGAATTACAAATTAAAGATTCAGTTGGAACGGTATATTCTTATAAAGTTGAGTTGTTGGAATCTTATTTAGTTTCTGAATTGATTTATAAAACTAATTTGAATGTTATTCAAAATATTGCTCAGGCAGAATTAATTCCTATTATTGATAAATCAAAAGCTAAAATTGATGAAGTTGTAGATGTTTTACCTGTAGCTTTGAATGACAAAGATAATTTGAACTCATCAAAAAAAATTAATGTTGCTAATGCTGATGCAATGTTTTTTAATGATGCTACTATGTTGGATGAGAATTTCAATAATCAAGATGATGATGTGATTATGTCAGAAAAAAATAAGGTAGAGATATTTGAGTTGCAAAGTCAAAACCAAATACCAAAATTGATGACAGGTTTTTTTATTGCGCCTAATGTCGAATTAACTATTTCTGCAAGAAATGGTAGAGTTCTGTATTTTGATTTATTTGATTATTATGAGAAGAATTTTGCTAATTTGGTTGTTAGTAGTTCAAAGGTGCCTTCTGAAGTAAAATTGTCAAATCTGAATTTTGAATATCAGGTGACTTTTTTCAATGATCAAGAGATTGAAATTTTGGAAATTTCGAAAACAGGTGTTTTGAAATATAAAATTATGAATTCAGACTCTTCTAAAGTTTCGAATATAAATGTTAGGTATTTCTTAAAATAATTAAATCTAATTTTTTAAATGAACCAGTCTACAATAGACTGGTTTTTTTTGTATCTATTTATTTTTTAATTAAAAAAGTAAATATTTATTATATTTTAATGCTTAATGTGTTTTTTTTTAGAATATTTTTAGTAATAAAAAGTTTTTTTTTATTGTTTTTGTTAACTGATTTTTAATAAAAATGCATTTTTTTTGATTTTATTGTATTTTTTACTCTATTAGTTTAATTTTGTGTAATTATTTTTGTTAATAATTGTTTTTTTTAGAAAGTTTTTCTTAATATTGTCTTAAATAACTAAAATACATAGAAAATATGAAAAAGATTACATTATTAGCGACCTTATTAGGTTCGGTTTATTTTTCAAATGCTCAAGTTGGAATTGGAACTCCAAGTCCAAGTCCATCTGCAATGTTAGAAGTGCTTACAGAAGACAATAATTCTAAAGGGGTGTTGATTCCTAGGGTTACATTAGCTGACACAGAAACAGTTTTGAAAGCAAGTGTTGTTCAAGAGAATAGTTTGTTAGTTTACAATATAGCTGTCGGAACTACAGCAGGAAAAGAAGTAAAGCCTGGGTTCTATTATTGGCAGAATACAGGTTCAATTGCTAGTACAACTGGTAAATGGATTAGAATTATAAATCAAGCTGATTTAGACGCTGTGATTGGAACTCAAAATTCAGATATTACCAAAATAAAAGCGCTATTGAATGCTGTTTATGGTACTAATAATATTGGTGGTGCTACAGGCGATACGTTTGGAGGAATGGTTTTTACTCCTGCAATTGTAGACTGAGATGATCCAAGCACTCCAGCGGTTGAAACAACATTTAATAGTCCTGCTAAAATTGAATATTTAAAATGGAATGGAACTGCTTATGTAAAAGAAGATATTACTTCAGTAATTTCTAATTTGATTAATGCAAACGAATCTAAAACTTCATTACAAACTTCAACAAATAAAAAGTATCAATACTATGTTTCTGAAACTTATTTAGGGGTTTCTACAAATCCAGCGGTAACTCAATCTGTAGTTGATGGTTGGGCTGCATCGCCTCCAACAGGTGTTTATATCATTGATTTTGTAAAAGGCGTTTCTAATAGCTTTTTAGAGCTTTCGACTTCGATTACTAATATAGCAAATACAACAGGTGGATTTTATACTGTAGAAGAATATATTCAAATGTTAGCAAACACGCCAGTTAATGGAGATACCAAAATCGTTTTGACTGGTGCTGGTACTCCAGCTGATCCATATATAGCAAAACTACAAAAATGGGATGCCTCTGCAACACCACCAGCGTGGGTTGATGTAGATAATGCTGCTTTTTCTAAAATTGTAAAAGATAACGAAACAAAAACTGTTGTAAAAACTTTAGATGGTAGAACATTTTATTTCTCTGAAGCTTTTACTGGAGATGCTTCTACTGTAACTACGGCAGCCGCATCTGGAGTTTTTGAATTACATATGGGAAATACAGGTTTTACAACTGCTGAAATACCTTTGGCTCAGAATCCAGGTGGAATTGTAATACCTGCAAATACATTGTATTATATTAATGCAACAGGTGTTAAAATAGCTATTCCAATGAATGATATTGTTTATCAAGGTATCAATCAATTTACTAATCAACAAATTAATAGTACAAAATTAAAATTAGGCGATGATTTGTCAACGACTTCGTTTACTGGAGATACTATAATGATTGGGACAACTTTGAATTATATTTATCGAGGTGCATATACAACAACAGTAACCGCTAAAGAAGCAAATACTTCGGGAGTTACATTAGGAGTTTCTGGTAATAAAATTTTATCTATTGATGTAAGATATGACACAGGTATTGTTGCTTCGGTTACTGATATGACTCTATCTGGGACTGCTCTAGGTTTTAAAATTGGTTCTGGAAAAATGTATTATGTGTTAGGAGATACAAATATTACCGCAGACGTAATAGTTGAATTTGCTTCAACAGTTGCACCTTCGTTTGTGACTCCTTAGATTACAAAAAATATCGACAACACCAAGTCAGATTTTGATTTGGTGTTAAACGATATTTTTTAAATACTTCAAAATTACATACACGCCCAAATTATGAAAAAAATATACTTAGCATTTTTATTTCTTATTTCAATTTTCGCACATGCTCAAGTAGGTTACGGGACACCTACGCCAGATAAATCTGCTGCTATTGAAATACTTGCGCCAGATAAAGGAATTTTGATACCGCGTATTGAACTTACTTCTGATACACAAAAATTGCAATCTAGTATTAATAATGCAAATGCTTTATTAGTTTTTAATAATGGAGCCGCTTTAACACATGGTTTTTATTATTGGAAGGCAAATTTCAATAATCAAAATGAAAATGATGGAACTGGTAAATGGATAGCATTAGGGTCGGATTTTTCTTCGATGCCTAAGTTCTTTTACATGCCGTCAATCATTATTAATACAAGTGTAAATGGTACTTTTAAAAGAAATTTATATGCAGAATATAAGGCTCAATTTACTGGTAAGGAATTTATTTTAAACTCTTCAACGGGGGGTGATGTTGGGGCAAATAACAGCCTGAAGTTTGTGAAAAGTACTGGAGGATCACCTGAAACTACTGCGCCAAACGAAATTCCTTTTGTTTTACAACCAGCAGATTTGTGGTACTATATAACAGATTACGATGCAACTGCATTGAGTAGTTTAACTATAGATGCAAATGGAATCTTGACATATACAGTTATAGGTTCTGGGACTGATTATTCTTTCGTGAACATTGTTTTCGTAGTGAAATAGTTGTTTAACTTTTAAACTTAGAAAATGATGAAAAAAATAAACATATTAAAAAATTTGTTCATATTGTCTTTTATGATGATAGGGGCAAATGTGTTTGCGCAAAAAGTAAGACCTACAACTTCTTCTTCAACAAATAATACTTTTGGAGTTGGCCTTACTGTTGCGCAAAGATTAAGAGCGTATGATGTTTCTGAGACTGTAAATGAAATAATTATACCAGGTGAAGATACTTTTACCCAGTTGACAGTTCCTTCTAATCTTGCACTTTATTCAACAGCTCCTAAATTAACTCTTGAACATTCTTCTATAGTTGTACCTGCAAATAAAAATTATTTTATAAAGTTTGACTTAAAAGAAGGTCAAATTTTAGATAGTGTATTGGGAGGCTATGTTGGAGATTTATTAAATAATGTAGTTAGTGCAATTGCAGGGGGGATTCCAAATACTAAATTTACTTTTTCAAATTCCACTACATCTTTTTCTGCTGGAACACATGGTTACTCTGTTAATGATCAACTTAAGATGAAGTTTTTAAGAGATGGATTGGGAAATAATTACATTATGGTTAATTTAGATTTTCCATTTAATAAAATAGAAATTCATCCAGATGCAGGTGGTGTATTAGGTATTGCCGAACGTTGGACCAAAATTTATGATTCTTATTATTATAGTTCAAATCCAGAATGTTTTTCGTTTTTAACCTATAGTCAAGTTTCACAATCTCTTTTAACTGCAGCAGGAACTTCTGGTATACAAAATCCACAAAGTGCTATAGATAATAATCTTGAAACATATTCAACTTTTGGAAATCAATCTTTATTAAGTTTAGGTTTAGGGATGAGTATGGAACAATTTTTCCAATTACCTGATCCTTCTAATAATAAGTTAGTCCGAATTAAGATGCAGATGCCAGCTAGCTTGCTAGATGTTTCTGTAGCTTCAGGTATTGAAGTTAATTTTTATAATGGTTCTACAAAAATAAGTTCTCAAATGGTCGATTCATCTATAATAGGGGCTGATGTATTAGGTTTAATTAATGCAGGAAATAATGTTCCATTTAGTTTTCTAGCAACGCCGCCAACCGATGCTGCAGGAAATAGATTAAATTTTGATAAGGTTTCAATCAGTGTAAAACAGCCAGTTAATTTAGAAGTGTTAGATGTTACTGGTGATTTAAGAATTTACGATGTAGCTTTTGTTGATATTAAACCAGAGGTTAAAAAAGTATGTTCTAGAGAGTTTATTACTAATAATATTCGCGAACGTAAGTTTGATATCAGACATATCATTCCAAATTTTAATGAAATAATTCCGGGTAGATATTTAATTGTCGATCAAAATCAAAATGTTATTATAGATCAATTAAGTACTGCAACTTATCCTACAGTTGAAAGTGTTAAATGGCAACCTTTAGGGACATATTATATAAAAGGTATCAATGAACCAGGTTATTGTTCAAATCAATACGAAAGTTTTGTTGCTGAACAAGATAAACAATATACTATAACAGGGAAAAGTGCTATAAGTTTGCCGTTGGATTCTAATAATGATAATACTCCTGACGCTTCATTTATATTTACTTCGTCGTTATATAGTTCTGATTTACCAGATAACACTGGAGTTCGTATTTACGATGAATTAACAAATATTGATGTAACAAATCAAACAGTTAGTTTTTCTGCAATTGGAAGTTATAATTATTATGCAAAATCTGTAAATGCTGCTAATGATACTAATGTTACTTGCGATATTGTAAAAAGAATCACAGTTTATGTTTACGATCAAGAAGAGTGTGAATATAGATTTCAAAGAGTAGGAGCTAATTATGAAACAGTTAGTCAAGTTACATTACTAGGTATTCCATTAGCAGGGTCTTCAAATAGTGCGGCAACTATAGATAAGTCTTTGCAAATTACTCCTGATCTGTATATGTATGACTTGTCTACACATGGATCCATATTTAATGAACTTACATTGGCAGGTTTAGGAACTATTTCTCAAGATTTACTTTTTAAAACGGGTGATAATATAAATGCTTCTAGTCCAAATAAACAAATAGCTCCGGGGACTCCTTTAACAATAAAATTAGGTCAAGATTATAGTGTTTTAGAAGTTTTAGGCGGTATTACTATTAGGCCAATCAATACATTTGGACAACCTGTTGGTTCTCTTTTATCTATTGGTGAATTTGACTTGGCAAATGTTTTGGTTGGAGATAATGTTTTTGAATACACTTTTGTACCCAAAGGAGATAACGGTGAAAATATTTGGTATTCCGGAGTCAGAATCAATTTAGGATCTGTACTAGGTGTTGGTAATACCGTAAAAATTTATGGAGCTTATATTGATGAACGTGTTGCAATAGCTGGTTACAAATGTAATTCAAATATTGTAATTGAAGGGGCTGAATCTAGAGTACGTGATGCAAATGGTAAATTAGAGACAAATTTAGATACACATTTACTATTGAATACTTCTGCTAGTGATGTATTATATGGGACTGAGGATACTGGGTTAGGTGTAGCTACGTCTTTAAGTTCGGTATTGTATCCCTACTACGCAGCGGATGCAATTGAGGATACTACAAATGTAAATAATCCATTAAATGGGACACCTAATTATCAAACAGCAGCCGTTTTTAATTCTTCAGTAGGAGCATTAAATAAACAAACTTTAACAGTTAAGTTTAAAGATATTGCTCGTCCAGGCGATAAGGTTAGAATTACAATGAGTTCAGAAGGTATACCTGTTTTAGATTTAAATCTATTATCAAACTTTACAGTCCAACGTTATTTAGGTTCAACACCTATTGGAGATGAAGTTACAAAAGATGACTTTTCATTAATAAAATTGGATTTATTAAAGTTAATTGCAGACCAAGCTTCAAATAAATATGTATTGACTTTAGAAGGTATTGGAGCTTCTTTTGATCGTGTTGAATTACATATGGATAATGTTGTGTCAGCAAATCTATTAGGAACAAAAACATATATTTACGACGTTTCGGTAATTCCAAATTTCGAATTCAATGAAAACGTTATATTCTGTACATCTGCTCCTTTTAGAGTTGAAAAATTGGATCCATGTTCTGGATATAATTTGTCATTTGTTTATGCTACATTAGGTGCAGTTGCTGATCCTATTACTGGGGAATTCGATATTCTTGGTTGGAATGATATTCAAAATTCAACTCTTCCAGAAATCGGTGCTAATGACCCTCGTTATGATGATGAATATCATCAATACCAATTAAATAAATTATATGCAGAATATAGCTCTGTTAATAATTTATATTTAAAGGTTGTTACAAAACGTCAAGGGTGTATATACGGAGATACTCAATATTTTAAAATAAAAATAAAAAATTGCAGTACAATATCCAATCCAATGATTCGTACAAGATTGAAGAGTAATTAATCTAAAAAGCAAAGTATGAAAAAAATGAATTATCTTTTAGGTAGTATAATCTTATTAGCTTCTGTTTTTGGATTTGCACAAAACAACGTCGCGGTTAATAACGGAATAATGTATATTTTACCAAATACATTAATGTCCTCACATTCTAATTTTGAGAACTCAACAACTGGAATTGTGTTTAATGATGGCGAATTTCAGTTTTATAAGAATTATAAAAATAACGGTATGTTCACGCATACTACAAATGCTACATCAGGATATACGGTGTTTCAAGGAAACGATCTCCAAATAATTTCAGGAACACAACCTTCAAAACATTATGATTTGTTATTTAATAATCAATCAACAGCTTATGCATTTCAATTAAATAACGATTTTTTAATCGATGGAACTGCAAATTTTTTAAATGGAATTGTTAAAATAAATCGTAATCAAGAAGGAGCTATGTTGTTTACAGAAACTGCAAAACACATAAACACATCTGATAAAAGTTATGCCGAAGGAATGGTCGAAAAAAGTGGTAGCGCATCTTTTACTTTTCCAGTAGGCGATCAACAGTTTTATCGAGCTGCATCAATAGCTTCTTCAAAAAATATTAATTCGCTTGTAAAAACAGAATACTTTTTCAAAAATTCAAATAACATTCATCCACATCACCATAGAGCTAATGAGCTTGAAATTATTGACGACAAAGAATATTGGACAATTAATAGAGAAGAATCTAATAATAATCTAATATTAACATTGACTTGGAATGAACAAACAACACCAGCTGATTTAATAGACGGTGCTCAAAATCTTGTTATTGTTCGCTGGGATGAAGAAACAAATTCTTGGATTAATGAAGGTGGAATTGTAGATTTTGCTGAGAAATCTGTAACATCTCCTGTTGCTATTTCAAAGTTTGGTGTGTTTACTTTAGGTAAATTGAAAGATGCTGAAATTCCTGAGTTTGATGTAATTGTTTATAACTATTTAACAACGAACGATAACGGTAAAAACGATTATTTAATAATCAAAAATATCGAACGATACCCTGAAAATAGTTTAGAAATATACAATCGTTATGGAGTTAGGGTTTATAAAACGAATGGATATGGTATAAACGGAAATGTTTTTGCTGGATATTCTCAGGCTAAGGTAACCGTAGATAAGAATGAAAAACTTCCGACAGGAACATATTATTATATTCTTAATTATACGAAGCATGACAAATCTGGAGGCACTCAAGTGATTAAAAAAGTAGGATATATTCATTTAGAAAATCATTAAACATGAAAAGAGATTTTAAATTAATTGTATTGTTCATATTGAATATTTCTACTGTTTCTGTCTTCGCTCAACAAGAAGCTAATTTTAGTCAATATATGTACAATTCTTCGATAATAAATCCTGCATATTCAGGTTCTCGAGAAGATTTAACTATTTATGGTCAATTTCGTTCGCAATGGGTCGGAATGGAAGGAGCTCCACAAACAGCTTCATTAACCGTGCATTCACCGTTTACTTATTCAAAATTAGGTTATGGTGTTTCTATAATTAGTGATAAGTTGGGAGCAATGAATGACAATACAGTTGCAGTTGATTTAAGTTATACCATTGATTTTGATAGCGATTATAAATTAGCTTTTGGTGTAAAAGTTTCCGGAAGTTTTCTAAATGTAGATTACAATAAATTAACTATTTATGATGAAACAGAAGGAACAGATAATCTAAAAAATCAATTTAATCCGAATGTAGGTGCTGGACTTTATTTATATTCAGAGCAAACTTATTTTGGAATTTCAGTTCCATATATGTTAGAATATGATCGAGGAAATGATCAATTGTATGCTACGATGAAACGTACCATGCATTTTTATGGAACTTTCGGTCATGTTTTTGATCTTTCAAGAGAAATCAAATTTAAACCAACTTTACTAACCAAAGTAATTCAAGGAGCACCATTACAAGTTGATCTTTCTGCAAATTTCTTATTTAGTGAACGTTTTACAGTTGGTGCTTCATATCAGTTTGATTCGTCAGTAAGTGCATTGGTAGGTTTCCAAATATCAGAACAGTTTTTTGTTGGATATTCGTATGATTCAAATGTTACTAAGTTAGCTCATTATAACAGTGGCTCTCATGAGGTTTTTTTACGTTTTGAATTATTTAATAAGTACAAGCGTTTTACTACACCAAGATTCTTTTAAATATGATAAAAAAAATAACAATTTTAGCTTGTGTTTTTTGTGTGTTTATATCTAATGCACAACATGTTCAAGAATTAAAGGCAAATCGTAATTATCAAGATTATGCATACATTGATGCTATTTCAATTTATACTAAACTTGCTGATAAAGGTTATGAATCAGAAAATATACTTAGAAAACTTGGAAATGCTTATTATTTTTCGGCAAATTATCCAGAAGCTGCAAAATGGTTTGGTAAACTTTTTCAGATGACAACCGAGGTAGAGCCCGAAATTTATTTTAGATATTCTAATGCCTTAAAATCGATTGGTGAAATTGATAAAGCAAATCAATTTCTAGAAAAATTTAATCAATTAAGTCAGAATGATTCTCGAGCAATTAAATTCAAAAATAATCCGAATTATCTTAAAGATATTGAGAAGCAAAAAGACAAATATTCGATTGGAAAAGTAAATTTAAACTCAAAATATTCAGATTACGCAGTGACTTTTTGGAATGATAAACTGATTTTAAGTTCAAATCGTCCGGCTAGTTCTAAATCCAGTAAAAAGAATTCTTGGGATGGTCTTCCATTTTCTTCTTTGTTTATATTGAATGAAAATCAAATTGAAAATTTTGATGAATTAGATTCAAAATACAATATTTCAACACCAGCTTTCACTAAAGATGGAAACACCGTTTATTTTACACAAAATAATTTGAAGAAAAATAAAAAAGAACATGGTTTTACATCACATTTGAAAATTTATAGAGCTGATTATATCAATGGAAAATGGGAAAATATTTCTGAACTTCCTTTTAACCATGCAGATTATAGTTGTGCACATCCTGTTTTAAGTACTGATGAAAAAATGTTGTTTTTTTCTTCTGATATGAACGGTACTTTTGGAGATAGTGATATTTTTAGAGTTAAAATATATGAAAATAATCAATATGGTTTACCTGAAAATTTAGGAAAAAAAGTCAACACAGAAGGAAAAGAAACTTTTCCATTTATAAGCTCTGACAATGTATTGTATTTTTCGAGTAACGGACAACTTGGTTTGGGTGGATTAGATATTTTTAAAATCGATTTTAATGATGAAAATGCTGAGGTTGTCAATCTAGGGGAACCTATTAATGGTCCATTTGATGATTTTGCAATTTATTTAAAGAATGATAATAAAACTGGATATTTTGCATCAAACAGACCTCAAGGTTTAGGTTATGATGATATCTATTCGATTAATGATATTGTACGTCCTCCAAAACCGATTCCATATTTGCATTCATTTTCAGGAAAAGCTATCGATCGATTAACTGAAGCTCCAATAAATCAAGTGAAAGTTTCCGTGTTAAATGCAAATTTTGATTCTATTTATGATGTACTTTCTGTTGCAAACGGAACATTTCAATTACCAAAGATTGCGGGAGCGCCAGGAGATATCGTTTATATAAAAGCAGAGCATCCTGATTATATTACAGAAGAAAAACGAATGGTTTTGCCTGAAATTGCAGGAAATACTCCAGTTGTAATCAAAATGGATAAGCGAATTGTCGAAGTTAAAAAAGGTGATGATCTTGCAAAAGTTTTTGAAATTGAAAATGTAATTTATTTTGATTATGATAAATCAAATATAAGAAAAGATGCAGCTGTTGAATTAGCTAAAGTTTATGAAGTTTTGTCTGAATATCCGAAAATGAAAATTGATGTTCGTTCACATACAGATAGTAGAGGATCTGATGCTTATAACCAGAAACTATCGGAGCAACGAGCTCGTGGAACAATCAAATGGTTGGTTGAACAAGGAGTTGATCCATCTCGATTAACCGGAAAAGGTTATGGCGAATCGATGTTAGTAAACGAATGTGAAAATGGAGTTACGTGTTCTGAAGAACAGCATCAGAAAAATCGTAGAAGTGAATTTATAATTACAGATTTATAATAAGTAAATTAAATAATCATATTAAATAAAAAAGGCATTATACAATTTGAGTATAATGCCTTTTAAATTCAGTCGTGTTTTTTTTGGTTGTCTTCTTTGGTTTTAAAGACATTTCAAATGTAGCATACTTATTAGTATTGTGCGTAAGGGTTTACCCTGAATCTTTTATTTTAGTGTAAATTTTCTGATTTTTTTCTATGTTTTTTAATCATATAAAATATTTATTCAACATTTCCAATACAAATGTATTTAATATCAACATAATAATCCATACCGTATTTCGAGCCTTCTCGACCTTGACCGGATTGTTTTACTCCGCCAAACGGAACCATTTCTGATGAAATTAAACCGTCATTTATTCCTACAATTCCGTATTCTAAAGCTTCACGAACGCGCCAAGTTCTGTTTAAATCTTTGGTGTAAAAATAACTAGCTAAACCATAAATCGTATCATTTGCCATTTCAATTGCTTCTTCCTCGGTTTTGAATTTAAATATCGGAGCAATCGGTCCAAAAATTTCGTTCTTAGCTAAAAGCATATCTACAGAAGCATCTATCATTATAGTTGGTTCAAAAAACTGAGGTGCTATAAAATTACCGCCAAGTACAACTTTGCCACCTTTTTTAATTGCGTCAGTTATCATTTCTTGCATACGAGTAATTGCCTTCGAATTGATTAAAGGTCCGATTTTTACATCCGTATCTAAACCATTCCCTATTTTTAAGGATTTAGTAGCTTCAATAAATTTTTCGACAAAAGTTTCATAAATGTTTTCTTGAACCAAAATACGATTCACGCAAACACAAGTTTGACCTCCAAATCTGAATTTTCCGGCAATCGCTCCTGCAACCGCTAAATCAATATCGGCATCATCAAAAACAATAAATGGAGCATTTCCGCCAAGTTCCAAACTCATTTTCTTTAACGAATCTGAACATTGTTGCATCAAAATTTTACCGACAGTTGTTGAACCGGTAAATGAAATTTTAGCCACTTTTGAATTTTCACAAAGTTCTTTTCCCATTTCAGAAGCATTGGTACCAACAACCGTATTGATTACACCTTTTGGAAAACCAGCTTTGTGTGCCAAATAGTTTATAGCTAAAGCAGTTAAAGGTGTTTCTTCACTTGGTCTAATTACAACTGTACAGCCAACAGCTAACGCCGGAGCTATTTTTCGTGTTATCATTGCTAAAGGAAAATTCCAAGGTGTGATTGCACCAACAACTCCAACAGCTTGTTTTAAGGTAATGATTCTTTTTTCTGTAGTGAATCCAGGAATAACATCTCCGTAATTTCGTTTGGCTTCTTCAGCAAACCATTGAATGTATGAAGCACCGTATTCGATTTCTCCTAAACTTTCAGCAATCGGTTTACCCGATTCTAAAGTCATAATAGTTGCGATTTCATTTTTGTTTGCAATAATTAAATCGTACCATTTCATTAAAAGTGAACTACGTTCTTTAGCCGAAGTTTTTTTCCAAGTTTTAAAAGCTTCCGAAGCTGAATCGATTGCTCTTTTAACCATGGTTCGGTCGTCGTTATAAACGCGACTTATTATAGATAAATCAACGGGATTTATGATTTCAAATTGTGTTGTGTTTTCGTTTATCCATTCGCCATTAACAAACGATTTTTCGAATAATAAATCGGTATATGTCATTTGATATGTTTTTATTACAGATGTTTTTTCAATGTATTAAAGTTACAAAAGAAAAGTTGATTGTGTTAATTTTAAATAAAAAGACCAACTATTCAGTTGGTCTTTTAGTGTCATCTTTATGTTGTTCACGAACAGCTTTGTAATAAGCAGCTCTACTTAATGGTTCGTATTCTTCAGTTTCGCCAAGCATTACAATATCTTGATTTTGTGCTTTTCTGAAACTAAAATGAGCTAAATTTCCGGTGCGTGTGCAAACTGCATGAACTTTAGTAACATATTCGGCAGTTGCCATTAATGCAGGCATTGGTCCAAACGGATTTCCTTTAAAATCCATGTCTAAACCAGCAACAATAACTCTAATTCCTGCGTTTGCTAAATCGTTACAAACTCGAACAATTTCATCGTCAAAAAACTGAGCTTCATCAATACCAACTACATCGCATCCGTCAGCTAAAATTCGAATATTTGCTGCAGCCGGAACGGGAGTTGATCGAATGGTATTACCTTCGTGCGAAACCACATCAACATCGTCGTATCTTGTATCAACAGCAGGTTTGAATATCTCAACACGTTGTTTAGCAAATTGGGCACGTTTTAATCTACGAATTAATTCTTCTGTTTTACCAGAAAACATAGATCCACAGATGACTTCGATCCATCCAAATTGCTCTTTATGATTTACGGTATTTTCAAGAAACATTTTCTAAATTTCGGGTTGTGTAAAACAGAATTTTCTGTTACTTTGTAAAAGACAAATTTATCAAAAAAAGATTGGTATTATTTCAAATCTAAAAAAAGTTATGAAGAAAATAATTGAATCGGAATTAATCAGTATTGCACATCGAATTCTAAAATTGAAAGATAAAGCCGATATCGATGCTTTGTATAATGAATCTAAAAATGTCTTTGAAAAAATTTCCGTTTTAAAATTTTATGAAGATAATAAATTTAGAATAGATCCTTCGATAACTGAAGAAAATATACAGAAAGCTTTGTTTTTACAACAAGATAATGAATCTAATTTGGTTGCACCAAAAGAAACAAACATTGAAATGCGCGATGCTTCGATGAATCAAGATTTGATAAACGAGTTGATTGAAGATTCAGAAAATTCGGAAATTATCTCATTTGATGATCAAATCAATTTTGTTTCTGTTGATGATATATCGATTAAACAAAATCAAGATTCTGAAATTTTCGAAATTAAAAATACTGATGATGAAAATCGATTCGTTGAAAAAGAACAGCTTGAAGTTTTATCCAATGAAGATGAGGTAACAATTGAAAAAGCACATGTTTTGTCAGAAGAGCTTAAAGTTGATCCTATTTTTGAAATGCCAATTGAAGAAATATATTTTGAAAAAGTTAATTCAGAAAATACATTACAAGATTTAATCTCTGAAGAAGAAAAACATCCAAATTTCGAGAATCAGCATTTGATTGATAAGTCTGAAAGTAATGAAATTCCGTTTCATCAAATTCCAATCAATAAAACTATTAACGATGCTTTTTCGCATGTAATTACTGTTGGGTTAAATGATAGAATAGCCTTTGAGAAGAATCTTTTTAATGGAAGTTCAGAAGATTTAAATCGTGTGATTTCGCAGTTAAATACGATCGAGTCTTTTCAAGAAGCTCAAGATTTTATTGATGATTTGGTAAAACCTGATTTTAATTATTGGAAAGGTAAAGAAGAATATGAAGAAAGATTTATGCAGTTAATTCAAAAAAGATTTTTATAAGTGAGTAAATTATATATCGTTCCGACGCCAATTGGCAATTTAGACGACATGACTTTTAGAGCCATTCAGGTTTTAAAAGATGTTGATTTAATTTTGGCCGAAGACACAAGAACCAGTGCAAAGCTGATGAAGCATTTTGATATTACTACTCAAATGCATAGTCATCACATGCATAACGAACATAAAACAGTCGAAAATATTATTCAAAAATTAGAGCAAGGAATGACCATTGCTTTGATTTCAGATGCAGGAACTCCAGCAATTTCAGACCCAGGATTTCTTTTAACTCGTGCTTGTGTCGAAAAAGGAATTGCAGTTGAATGTTTACCAGGAGCTACCGCTTTTGTCCCTGCATTGGTGAATAGTGGATTGCCGAATGATAAATTTGTGTTCGAAGGGTTTTTACCTGATAAAAAAGGACGACAAACACGTTATTTAGCTTTAGCAGAAGAAACACGAACGATGATTTTGTATGTTTCGCCTCATAAGTTGGTTAAAACATTAGGTGAGTTTATTGAGTATTTCGGTGCAGATAGGCAAGTTTCTGTTTCGCGTGAATTATCAAAACTACATGAAGAAACGGTAAGAGGAACCGCAATCGAAGTTTTAAAACATTTCGAAGAAAAAGCTCCAAAAGGAGAAATAGTAGTTATTGTTGCAGGTAAAGAAAAAGTAAAAAAAGAAAAAAATGGCAACACACAAGATTAATACAGTTTGGAAAGGTAATATGCAATTTGAATCTTCAAATCCAGGCGGTTCTTTAAAAATTGATGTTGCTGAAGATTTAGGTGGGAATTCTGATGGTTTGCGTCCTAAAGCTTTGATGCTTTCTGCACTTGCGGGATGTTCAGGTTTAGACGTAGCTTCGTTGATGAAGAAAATGCGACTTGAAGTTTCTGATTTTTTTATCGAAACCGAAGGTTTTTTAACAGATACCGAACCAGCAGTTTACGAAAAAGTAATAGTTACTTATAATTTTTCTGGTGAAAATCTAAACGAAGAAAAATTAACTCGCGCTGTCGATTTGTCGGTCGAGAAATATTGTGGCGTCATGCATATGTTTCGCTCTTTTGCCGAAATAGAAATTAAAATTATATTTAATAAATAATATTTTGGGCGTTCCCTCGCTCATTAATATATAATTATATTTTAGTGGAAAGCTCGGTCGGGCTTTCCGCTAAATCTTTTTTTTAGTATTCTATTGTCATTCCGACGATAGGAAGAATCTCTAACTTTTATAGTTATTACCAATTAATATAAACCAAAAAAAGGATACCGCTTTAATCCCTAACGCAATCCAAGTCTTAAAGTCAAAAGTTCAAAGTCAAAAGTTTAATGACCAAAGTTTGAAAAAATATCCTGCAAGGTTTTCAAAACCTTGTAGGTATAAACTAAGATTTTAATTTTTTTGTCATTCCAACGACAGGAGGAATCTTTTACTAACTCCGACAGAGTTTCAAACGCTGTCGGAGTTTTTTATTATCTGTGATTGTTTAAAGTAGTATTGTCATTCCAACGTAATGAGAAATTTTTTTTATGATCTAAAGATTCCCGACTTCGTTTCACTACGCTCAGAATGACAGTTTTTATTTGTTATTAACTTCGTTTAGTTTGAATTTTCCATTTATCCTTGATTTTTTTCTAAATCTGATAGAGTAATATTAAAATTATTCGTCATTTTAAATAAGAGATATGATATATAACGGTATTTTTAAATATAATTCAATAAATCAACTAAAAAAAAATAAATTTTTAGTTTTTTATTTGTTTTTATTGTGTTTTTTTAAATAAAAATAGTTTTTTAACAATTAATGGGTTATATTCGTTGGTATTAGAATTAAAAAATTGTTAACCTTTTAAAAAAAGTGAAGAATGAAAAAAATTTACTTATTGTATCTGATGCTCTTACTGCCGCTGATACATTACGGACAAATAAACCAGTCCTATAATTGGGATTCTGGTTTAGAAGGATGGGTTTCATCTGGTAGTACCACAATGAATTCTACAACTTATGGATGTAGTTCAGGTGCTGTGAGAACGAATATTTATTTTGATTTTTACGATTACATTAGTTACGAAACAAATAATTTTCGTTCTCCATTATTATCAGGCTCTAATGGTGATCTAGTTACTGTTAATCTTAAGTATCGAGCTGTAAATTATAATTATAGTGCTCCAGCAGCAGCAGCAGCTTCTGGTTCATTTGAAGTTCAAATGCAATGGTCAAGTACTGCAAGTGGACCTTGGACTAATTTTGGGACTTTAACAATACCTGCACTTGGTTGTACTGATTTTACAGGTACTTTTACACCTGGGACTGGTGATGTTTATATAAGATTTGTTTCTAATCTTTTAGATGATGATGAAGATCTTCAGATTTATTTTGACGATTTAACTATTCTTCAAGGACCACCACCGACATGTATTGCTCCGACAAATGTTGTAATAACAACGGTAACACCTAACTCAGCAATAATTAATTGGACAGCATCTACAAGTTTGCCAGCTAATGGTTATATGTATGAAGTTCGAACAGATACTAATCCAGGTGTAGCTGGAGCTGCTCTAGTTGCTTCAGGTACAACAGTAGCAGGTATTACAACTGCGAACCCAAATACATTATCAGCAAATACACAATATAATGTTTATGTAAGAGCAAATTGCGGATCAGGAGATTTGAGTGGATGGAGTGCGATTTCAACATTCAGAACACTTTGTTTGCCTTCTAATGTACCATATCTAGAAAATTTTGATTCATATGCAGTAGGTGCTTTTCCACAATGTTGGACGAGACCAGTACTATATTCTGGTTATCCTTCAGTTGTTGCATCAAATAGTTCAAGTGGACCAAATTCGCTTAGATTTCAATCTTTGACCACAGCACCCACTTATGCTATTACACCAGCATTCAGCCCGAATATTGAAACATTACGTGTGAAATTTAATCTTAAAAGAGAGGGCGCTAATTCAGGTCAAATCGAAGTTGGTGTAATGACAGATCCAAGTGATTTGAACTCTTTTGTGTTGATTCAAAGTATCAATCCTACAGATTATGTTTCACATGAATATACAATTCCATTAAACACTTCTAGTATAACAGGAACAAATCGATATATTGCGTTCAAGCATATATCAGGTGCTTCTAATTGGTATTATTGGCTAGATGACGTTGTTGTTGAAGAATTGCCTTTATGTTCAGATGTTTTTGGTTTGGCTACTTCAAATACAACAAAAAGTACGACAAGAATTTCTTGGAACGGTATTACACCTGAACCAGCAAATGGATATTCATATGAAATTAGAACATCTGGATTACCAGGGACTCCAGGAGCAATCCAGTCAGGGACTGTTGCATCAGGTGTTCATTTTAAAGATTTGATTAATTTAGTACCATTAACAGATTATACCGTTTATGTTAGATCATTATGTGGTTCAACTCAAATAGGAAATTGGTCTGCACCTTTTGTTTTCAAAACACTTTGTAATCATCCAGATTTAGTTTTAGCTACACCGGCAGCAAGATGTGGTGAAGGAACGGTTGACTTATCTGCATCATTTGATTCAGGAGTTTTGAATTGGTATACTTCTCAGACAGGAGGAAGTGTATTAGGGTCAGGAAATACATTTACAACTCCTGTAATTAATACAACTACTAGTTTTTGGGTAGATTCAAGTTTAATTGGAGCGACAGAAATAGGTGGTAAAGCTGTGCCAGGAGGTGTGTCTTATACGAGTGCCTCAACTTATGGTTTAATTTTTGATGCCAATTCAGGATTCAAAATAGAAACAGTTGATGTGTATTTAGCATCTAATAATGCAGGAAGCATTGTCGTAAATCTAACAAATAATTTAGGAACAGTTATAGATTCTCGTACAATAGCTGTGCCAACAGGAAATGCTATTTCTCCGGTATTGCATACATTGAATTTGGATATGAATGTTCCTGTAGGTACTGGATATCGATTACTTGCTACTTCTTCATTAAGTTTAGTGAGAGATTCTTCTGGTAATACATATCCGTATGCTTTGGGTAGTTTAGGTTCTATAACAGGAGGGTATTTATCAGGTGTGTCATCTTCATATTATTTCTTCTATAACTGGTCAATTAAATCAAACTGTAGTTCACTTCGTACAGAAGTTGTAGCTACTGTTACTCCAGCTCCAGTTTTGACATTGTCTGATAATCAATTAGAAATTTGTGCAAATACTTCAGCTTTACTTTCTGTAACTGCAGGAGCTTCTGATTATGATTCATTTGTTTGGTCTCCAGCTACAGGTGTAACGGGTAATCAAACGACAGGTTGGACATTTAATCCTACTCAAACTACAGTTTATACATTAACTGCTTCACAAACTAGTGGTTCATTATGTGTAACTACAAAAGAGTTGAATGTGGTTGTTAATCCATTACCTGTATTTACTGCTTTAAATGCAACTTATGATTTTTGTGCCAATGTAGCTCAAGAATTGAATACTAATTTAGTAAATACATCTCAAGTAGTTGTTGGAACTGGAACAAACGAATCGCTTTCAACAGACAAAGAAACGGCTTTTGAAAATTATTATGGAGAAGCTAAAAAGCAATTCATATATACAAAACAAGAACTTAATGATTTAGGAATTACTTCTGGAACAATTTCAGGTATTGCATTTAATGTTTCGTCATTAGGAACTTCAGCAACTAATAATAATTATACAATTAAAATTAAAACTGTAGCACAATCAAATTTTGCTAATAGTACTTTCTTGACTGGTGGTTTTACAACAGTTTATGGACCTGTTACACATACTCATACAGCATCTGGTTGGCAACAAATTGATTTTTCAACTCCTTTTGTTTGGGATGGTGACTCAAATTTACTTGTAGAAATTTTTAATGATGGTGCTGGAACAGGATCAAATGCTAAAACGCAATTTACTGTCACTTCTGATAATAAAAGTTTGTACACAAGGTCAGATACAGCAGGTGAATCCTTGAATGCAACTACGGGTACTTTATCAGCAAATAGATTAAATGCTAGGTTTGTATTTCAAGATTTAGCAACTGCGACTTGGTCACCACAGACAAATCTGTATATGGATCAAGCGGCTACTCAACCATATACTGGAGGACATGCAACGAAAGTTTATGTTAAGAGTTCGCAAAATGGAAATACTGTTTATACTGTTAATATGGTTAGTATAGAAGGTTGTGTACAAGATGCAACAACATCAGTCAATATAACTACAGTATCTGATCCAGTAATTGCAAATCAAACTTTCTGTGATGAAACAGAAGTTTCAGATATAATTGTAACAGGATTAACTACCGGTGCAACATTGAAATGGTTTGATTCGATAAACTCAACAACAGAAATTACTTCTATTACAACTTCAGGAACTTACTATGTGGTTCAGGAACTTAATGGTTGTTCTTCTTCGAGAGTTTCTGTAGATATCAATATAAATGATGTAAATGTAGATCCAGTAACAAACGCAACCCAAGTTTTTTGTGGTGTTTATACAGTTGCAGATTTAGTAGCAACTCCATTAACTGGAAATACAATTGGTTGGTTTGATAGTGCTACTTCAAATACACCTTTAGCTACTTCGGCTACTTTAGTTAGTGGAACTTATTATGTAGCGCAATTTAATGGTAATTGTTGGTCTCCTAAAGTTGAGGTTGTGGTTACAGTTGGTACTGTTCCTGCTGCACCAACAAGTGTTAATCAAATTTTCTGTGGAGTTCATACTTTAGCAGAAGTTGATTTGGGTCAAGCATCAAATGCTATCTTAAATTGGTACACTTCAGCAACTTCTGCTTCTGTGTTACCATTGACCACTCAGATTATAACAACTACTTATTTTGTATCTCAAACAATTGATGGTTGTGAATCTTCAAGAGTTGCAGTACCGATGACTGTTCAAGCTGTTTTATCAGCGCCAGCTGCACCTGCAACACAATTGTATTGTGGTATCACTACAATAGCTAACCTTAATGCAACAGCAGATGTTGGTGGTACAATTGGATGGTTTGATTCTTCAACTAGCAATACTCCATTAGCTTCAACACTGAATGTGGTTACTGGAACTTATTATGTAGCGCAATACAATGGAGCATGTTGGTCACCAATGACTACTATTCAGGTGACTGTTGGTTCAGTTCCTGTAACTCCTAATAATGCACCTTTGCAATTATGTGGTTCATATACTTTAGGACAAATTTCATTAGGACAACCAAATAATGCCACATTAAATTGGTATGCGACACAAACTTCAATGCCTGTTCTGCCATTATCAACAAATGCAATAACAGGTACCTATTATGTTTCGCAAACAATTGGAGGTTGTGAGTCAGCTAGAGTAATGATAAATGTTACTTCAACAGCAGCTCTTGGATTACCAACAACAGTTGCTCAGACTTTTTGTAGTAGTGCAACTGTTGCAGATTTAGTCGTGCAAGGTGTTTCTGGGGCAACTATTAATTGGTATAATGCAGCTAATGCTTTGAATCCATTAGCGCCAAGTACAGTTTTAGTTACAGGTACTTATTATGCAGAGCAAGCAATGAATGGTTGTACGTCAGCTAGAATTGGAATTGCAGTTCAGATTACTTCAAGTGCAGCTCCAACAGTGAATCCATTTGATTTCTGTGGAAGCGGACTTGTCTCAGATTTAGTAATTCCAGCTCCAACAGGAACTACTTATAAATGGTATAATTCGCCTTCTAATCCGACAGAGTTAACTCCCGATACGGCTTTAGCTACGGGAACTTATTACGTTTCTAGAGTTCAAAGCGGATGTGAATCTGCTAGAGCTTCAGTAGAGGTAACAATTCATTCAATACCAGATGCTCCAACAGGAATTACGCCACAAACATTTATTGAAGGTTCAACAATAAACGATATTGTAATGAATCAATCAAATGTAACTTGGTATATATCTGCTGAAGATGCTGCAAACGGTGTTAACCCTTTGGTTCAAGGTATGCCATTGGTAAACGGAACAACTTACTACGGTGTAATAATCGGAACAAACAATTGTCCAAGTTTACCATTTGTGTTAACAGTAGATGTTTATCTTTCTGATAAAGGATTTGTTAAAAATGAATTGAAATATTATCCAAACCCTGTTGAAGATATTTTTAACGTTACATATTCAGAACGTATTTTACAAATAGAAGTTTTTGATATTTTAGGTAAGCGAGTTAAAGTCAAATCAACAGATGATAAAGAAGTTAATATCGATTTATCAGATTTAGCAAGCGGAACTTATATGCTCCAATTGAAAACAGTATCAAAACAACAATTTATAAAAGTTGTAAAAAAATAAGAATTTAAAAGACTTATGATTTTAATCCAGAGGGGAATTTTTCTCTCTGGATTTTTTAATAAATATTTATAGAAAAAAATAATCTATTTTGTTTTTTGTAATGTATTTTTTAACATTATTTTTTTATATGTAAAAAAATAATCTATTTTTGTTAGTTACTATAATTATTAATTAACTTAAAAAAGTTATTTCTTATGAAGAAAATTTACTTACTTTTTTTGATGCTTCTGCTCCCATGGGTGCATAATGCACAAATAAATTATTCTTATGGATGGGAGCCAACTGGCTTAGGTAACTGGGTAAACTCTGGTTCTGCTAGTATGGGAAGAACAACAACTGCACCTTGTGAAGGTACTGCATCTGTTAGAACTAATTTCTATTTTGATTGGTTTGATTATTATTATGATAATATTTTTAGGTCACCTTCTTTAGGTACTTCAAATCAAGGTTTGGTTACTGTTAATTTATCTTATAAGGTAATTAATTATGCTTCAACAGCTACACCTGCATCTTATTTTAAGATTAAGATGCAATGGGCTAATGCAACTACTGGTCCATGGAATGATTTTTATGAAATAAATAGTTCAAATCATACAGCTTCGACAACCTGTAGTACGGTTACTGCAACTTTTGTTCCTTCTTCAGGGGATACGTATATGAGATTTGTATCAGAAGATTTGTCGGATGGTGATGGAGATTATTATATTTATTTTGATAACGTAAATGTTACTCAAGGAGTCACTCCTACATGTTTTAGACCAACTGATATTTTAGTTTCGGGTGTAAATTCAAACTCTGCTACTATAAGTTGGACAGCTCCTACAAGTATCCCTTCTGATGGCTATATTTATGAAGTAAGAACAGATGAAAATCCTGGAACTGTTGGTTCTGGTTTGATTGCTTCGGGAACTACTTTGTCAGGCGTTTTGACTGCAAATATTTCTAATTTATCTGAATTAACTAATTATAATGTTTATGTAAGATCAAATTGTGGCTCAGGAGATTTAAGTTTTTGGAGTTCTAAAGTAGCTTTTAGAACAACATGCGATAACGAAATTGCGCCAACTGCTGTAGAAACATTTAGTACTTACACGGGGTCAATTTCTACAACTAGTTTACCATGTTGGCAAGAGAGAGTTGGTGCTAATATAGGTGATGCTTTAACAGGAACTACTAGTAGTTGGACTTCGGGAGATTATAATAGTTCAAGTTCAAATCCTAATGGGAAAGCTTTATATATAAATTTGTATGGTGATGATAAAGAATGGATGATTTCTCCTTCAATAGATTTAGGCTTAGTTTCAGGTCCTAATTTTAGGCTTAAGTATGATGTGTCAGTTATTCCCTATTCAGGTTCTTCAAGTGTTACTAGTATGGGAGCTGATAAATCAGTGACAGTTTTGATTTCAACAGATAATGGGCAAACTTGGTCAACTACAAATATTCTAAAGGTTTATAACGATTCAAATATACCTTATAATTTAGTAAACCCTGAAACTATTGATTTAAGTGCATATTCAGGAGTTGTTAAATTCGCTTTTTTTGCAAAAAGCACTAGTACATCTACTGATTTTAAATTTTATATAGATAATTTTGTTGTTGAACCACTACCAACTTGTCCAGATATTACAGGTTTGCAGGTGTCAAATGTAACTAAAAATACCGCCAAACTTTCTTGGAATGTACCAAATCTATTACCAGGAATCGGATATGAATATGAAGTCAGAGCCTCTGGAGATCCAGGAACACCTGGAGCTATATTTACAGGAGCGGTTTCTTCAAGTGAATCATTCCATAACCTTGGTAATCTATTGCCATCTTCGCAGTATACAGTTTATTTAAGAGCGGTTTGTAGTGTATCTCAATTTGGTTTATGGTCTTCAGGAATTACGTTTACAACACTTTGTGATTATCCTGATTTAGTTTCGGCGCCACCGGTAACCAGATGTGGTATAGGGACTGTAAATTTATCTGCTGATTTTAATTCATCGCATGTTTTTTGGTTTGATAATGCAGTAAGCGGAAATGTTTTAGCAATTACAGAAGATTTTACGACACCTCAATTGTCAGCTACTACTACTTATTATGCAACAGGTGGAAATGTAAGTACAACTCCTTCGTTAATTAATGCAGGTGCTGGTGACTTAACTTCAAATACTTATTCTAATCCGTTTTATAGTGCTTGGAGCAATAATCATACACAGCATTTAATTACGGCAAGAGAATTATTAAATTATGGTGTTGGTCCAGGAGCAATTAATTCAATCGCCTTAGATGTTACAAGTATTGGTACTTTACCAATGATTAACTTGTCGATTAAGGTTGGTACAACAACACGTTCTGCATTAGAAACTTTTGATACAAATGCAGTAATGACAAGTGTTTATACGTCAGCTTCTTATTTACCAACTGCTGGTGTTAATACTTTTGTGTTTACAACTCCATTTGTTTGGGATGGTAAATCAAATATCATAATTGAGTTTTGCCACGGAAATTCAGCTTCGTCAGCTACTATGAGTAGAACTATAAAGTCTGTAGAGACTCCATATAAAGCTACAGTAAAGGCTCATGTTACTTCTTCTACTTCTGCAGAAACAGTTTGTGCAAACACTTCATCGAATTTAGAGAGTTATTTAAATAGACCTCAGTTTATATTCAATGCAAATACAGTTTGTGTTAATACTACAGGTACAGCAGTAGTTGCTACTGTTACACCAGCTCCAGTTTTAACATTGTCTACAAATAGTGTTGAAATTTGCGAAGGACAAACGTCAACAGTAACAGTTACAGCAGGTGCTGCAGATTATAGTTCATTTGTTTGGTCTCCAACAACAGGAGTTACAGGGAATGCGACAACTGGTTGGGTATTTAATCCTACAGAAAGTACAGTTTATACATTGACAGCATCTCAAAGCACAGGATCCTTGTGTTCTAATGCGCTTATAGTTGATGTTAAAGTAAACCCACTTCCTTTAATGTTGGATTTAGGAGAAGAACATCAAGTTTGTGCAGGAACAGTATTGCAGCTAAAAGTTGGTGATAATACAGTTTGGCCGTCTAATTATTTTAATTCGTTTGAGTCATCTCAAGTTCAAGGTTTTGTTACAAGTGCTACAGGAGGTGTTTCTACAAATACCACGACCCTAGTTGCAAGTGTTGGAGCAAGATCTTTACAAATTACACATGCTTCTAGTGCTTCTGGATATGTTACGCTTACAAATTCACTTGATCTGTCTAGTTTTGCAACACCATATTTATCTTTTGATCATATTGCAGCATTGGAAGGTTCGGGAGATTATTCATATGATTATGGATACGTTGAATATAGTTTAGATGGAGGAACAACTTGGGTTGTTTTTAAGCCAGCAGATTATGTTGGAACAGCTGAAGCTATAGGTTCAACTGATGCAATTGGACAACGTTTTTCAACGAGATCTTATGCTGATTGGAAAGCGGCTATAACTTCTTCATCTAGTGACCCGACGAACGCTTTGTGGAAACCAGCTCGTTTTAATTTTCCAACAAATGGAGATCTTTCAAATGTAAAAATTAGATTTAAAGTAACTTCTGATAGTTCAACTAGCTATGCAGGTTGGTTCATCGATAATGTAAATATTAAAGAAGCTCCACTTACAACAGCAATTTGGACCCCAGCTACTAATTTATATACCGATGCTGCTGCTACTGTACCTTATGTTGCAGGTTCAGATGCTGCTATAGTTTATTTTAAATCTGCTGTAGCTATGGCTGAAACAGATTATGAAGTAACAGTAATTAGTGCAGCTGATTGTTCAGTAACTCAAACAGTAGCAATCACAAATGTTTTTGTTGATACACCAGTTGCTGCAGATCAATCATTCTGTGATGAAGTAGAAGTTTCTGATGTAATTGTAACAGGCTTAACTACTGGAGCAACATTGAAATGGTATGCTTCAGAAACTTCAACAACAGAAATTACTTCAATAGCTGCTACAGGAACTTACTATGTAGTTCAAGAGCTTAATGGATGTTCTTCATCTCGAGTTGCTGTAGAAATTGAACTAAACGGCGTAAATGTAGCTCCAGTTGCTCCAGCAAATCAGAACTTCTGTGGTATCGCTACAGTTAGTGATTTAGAAGTTACGGCTTTAACAGGAAATACCATTGGATGGTTTGGTAGTGAAACATCTACAACAGAATTGACATCTACAACAGAATTAACCTCAGGAGTTTATTATGTTTCTCAGTATAATGGACATTGTTGGTCTCCAAGAGCTTCAGTGACGGTTTCAGTTGTACCTGTGCCTAGTGCGCCAGCAGTAACAGCACAAAACTTCTGTGGAACACGTCCTTTAAGCGAAATTAATTTTGGACAAGCGTCAAATGCTACATTGAAATGGTATGAAACAGCAACATCAACTGCAGTTTTACCAATGACATTGTCAGTAGCAACAGGTACATATTATGTTTCTCAAACAATTGGAGGATGTGAGTCATCTCGAGTTGCAGTTTCAGTAACTGTTCAAGCAGTTTTACCAGCTCCAGTTGCACCAGCAACTCAGTTATATTGTGGATCAACATTGATTTCAGATTTAGCAGCTAATGCAGCTTCAGGCGGAACAATCGGATGGTTCTCCTCTATGACTTCAACTACGCCAATTGCTTCAACTCAGAATGTTTCAACAGGAACATATTATGTAGCTCAATTTAATGGAGCTTGTTGGTCAGATAAAACTACCGTTCAAGTTACAGTAGGAACTGTGCCACCAGCACCAAGTAATGCAAATGTACAGTTATGTGGAAACTATAATTTTGGACAAGTATCTATTGGTCAAATATCAGGAGCTACTTTAAATTGGTATGAAACATCAACTTCGACAACACCTCTAGGGTCATCGACAAATGTTGTAGGAGGAACATATTATGTTTCACAAACAGTAGGAGGATGTGAGTCGGCACGTGTAATGATTACTATAACACAAACAGATGCTTTAAGTAACCCAACGGCAGTTTCTCAAACTTTCTGTGGTTCAGCAACTGTAGCAGATTTAGTAGCTCAAGGTTCAGTTGGATCAACGATAGTTTGGTATAATTCATCAGTAGCATTAAACCCATTATCGCCAAGTGCAGCTTTAGCAACAGGAACATATTATGCGGCTCAAACAAGAAACGGATGTTTTTCAGCTAGAGTTCCAATTTCTGTTTTTGTAGTTTCAGTAGCAGGGCCAAATGTAGATACATTTAATTTCTGTGGAAGTGCAAAAGTTTCAGATTTGGTATTGCCAACACCAACAGGAGTTGTTTACAAATGGTTTAATTCACCATCAAGTTCGACACAATTAAATGCTGATACAGCATTAGCTTCAGGAACATATTTTGTTTCACGTACACAATTCGGATGTGAATCAGCAAGAACGGCTGTAACAGTAAACATAAATTCTGTTCCAGATGCGCCAACTGGAATAAGTCCTCAAACATTTATTCAAGGTTCTACGATAAATGATATCGTAATGAATCAACCAAATGTGGTTTGGTATATTTCAGAACAAAATGCAAGAAATGGAGTAAATCCATTAGTTCAAGGAATGCCTTTAGTAAACGGAACAACTTACTACGGTGTAATAATCGGAACGAACGGATGTCCAAGTTTACCATTTGCGTTAACAGTAGATGTTTATTTATCAGATGATAAATTCGTAAAAGAAGATTTGAAATATTATCCAAACCCAGTAGAGGATTTGTTAACAATATCATATTCAGATCGTATTTTACAGATAGAAGTATTTGATTTATTAGGTAAGCGAGTTAAAGCTCAATCAACAGATGATAAAGAAGTTAAAATTGATTTATCAGATTTAGCAAGCGGAACTTACATGATTCAATTGAAAACTGAAAATAAATCACAGTTCTTGAAAATTATCAAAAAATAAATTTTACTAAATTAAAATTGGTTTTAATCCAGAGGGAAATTTTCTCTCTGGATTTTTTTATTAATTATTTTGACAAAATTATGAAGTGCTAAAAAAATATGAAATGTCAATTTTGATGTATTTTAATAAGAAAAGTGTTTTTTAATGATTTTTTTTTGATATGTAAAAAAAAAATCTATTTTTGTTAATTACTATAATTATTAATTAACCTAAAAAATTATTTTTTTAATGAGAAAAATTTACTTATTATTTTTGGTATTGTTACTCTCAATGTTAAGAGTCAATGCTCAGTCTAGTCTTTATCAATTTACAATTGAAAATGGGACTTATGTTCCGTTAACAGGAGGAATTGTTTTTCAGACATCTTCAGGTGATCCGATAGCAGCTGTTAACGGTGATCCAGGACAAGATTCAAAAACTTCTGCAGCAGTTACAATTCCTGCATTTGAATTTGCAGGGGTTACTTATACAAGTGTAAGGGTAACTTCAAATGGTCAAATGGTTTTTGGGTCTACAGGAACTCTTTCTGCATATGAGTATAAGGCTATTAGTACTAGTTTTGCCGATAACAAAGTATTATCCCCATTCGGTGCAGATTTAAATGTTGGAGCTACTGGGATTTCAGATATAAGATTTCAGGTTGTTGGAAATGAAAGTGTAGTTGAATGGAGAAATTTTAGAAGATTTGGAAAAACAGAATCATTTAGTTTCCAAATTAGAATGAATAATACAACAGGCGTAATAAAATTTATATATAATGGTAATCCACCTTATGATGTTTCAACAGATTATTATCCGCAAATTGGTATAAAAAATAGTACAAGTGATTATCAATATCTAATTTTAGGTTCAGGTGATTCATGGGTGAATGCAAATACATCAATTACAGGAGTTACTTCGAGTTCAATATGTAAGTTTAATGGGGTAACTGGTTTTGTAGATGGATTGACCTATGTTTTTACTCCTCCACTTCCTTGTGCAGGTGTTCCAAATGGTGGTTTAGTTTCAGTTGCCAGACAAAACTTGTGTTCAGGTGCAACTCCTACAACAATTTCTGTTGGTCTTGTAAATCCAGGTTTATCAGGTATTTCTTATAAATGGCAAGAGTCAACAGATAATGCTACTTGGACTGATGTTGCAGGTGCAACAGCAGGCATTACATTAAGTTATACGCCGCCAGCATATAATGGAACGACTAAATATTATAGATTAAAAACAACTTGTGCTAATGGGGCAGGTGTAGCCTATTCTACTGTTTGTGAGATTACTGGTGCAGGAGCTCCTTTGTCAGCAACATCATTAACTTTTTCTAATGTTACAGATTTTTCTATGAATATAGGATGGATTAATGGTGGAGGAAATCGTAGAGTTGTTGTAATTAATGATACTAATACTTTTGTTAATCCAGTTGATGGAAATGATGCTGCTTTAGTTGCAGCAACAGCCTATTCAGGTTCTGGACAGCAAATTATTTATGACGGAACAGGGACGTCGGTTTCTGTAACACAATTAAACTGTTCTAAAACATATTATGTGCGTGTTTATGAATATGTACGTTGTGGTTCAGCGGCACCATATAGTTATAATTATGGTGTAGCATTAAGTGGTTCTCAAATGACAACCGCAACTACATTGAGTACAACTGTTGTAAACATGCCTGAGGCAATTACTTTAACGGGCTTTACGGGTTCAAATTTATCAACAGTTTCACCTGGTTGGGATGAACGAGCTGGTGACGGATCTTTTACAACAACAACTTCAGCATGGACAAATAGTTCAGTTAATGGAGTTACAACCGCTAGAATTAATCTTTATACTACTTCAAGAAAGGAATGGATTATTTCACCTCCTGTTAATTTAAATGAAGCTTCGAGAGTAACTTTCAAGGCTGCTATGACTGCTGCCACTTCAACAACTGTTGCGAGTAACGGGGGGATGGTTAATACAGATGATAAAATACAAGTGATGATTTCTACAGATGCTTGTGGAAATATTTGGACTCCGTTGTACACAATTGACGCCAGTAATGCTGCGCAATTTGGAACTAGTTTAGTTCCACAAGAAGTATTGATACCTTCCTCATATATCGGTCAAAATGTTCGAATTGGATTTAAGGCAGTCGATGGTCCAGTGGATGATACTAACGATTATTACTTCCATCTTGCTGATATTGTCATTGAGAAATTACCAGCATGTTCAGATGTTTTTGGAGTTACAATTACAAATGTAGCTAAAAATTCAGCTACAATTTCTTGGAATGTTTCTACTCCTGCGCCGACTGTTGGATATGAATATGAGATTAGAACAACAGGTGAGCCTGGTACACCTGGAGCTATTCAGACGGGTACTGTTACTTCTGATTTTAATACTAAAAATGTGACTGGATTGCTTCCAGAGACTGGATATACAGTTTATGTGCGAACAAACTGTCTTTCTGGTCAGAATGGCGCTTGGTCAGAAGTTAAGACATTTACAACACTTTGTGATTATCCAGATTTGGTTTCAACTACTCCAGGTTCAAGATGCGGATTTGGAACAGTGAACTTGTCTGCTAATTATTTAAACAACCCAATTGTTTCTTGGTATAGTTCTTCAACAGGTGGTTTGCCATTGTTTACAGGTGCAAATTTTGTTACTCCAAATGTTGATACAACGACTAGCTATTTTGTTCAAGCTGGTGTAGCAACGCCTAATTCAGTTGTTAAAGTAGGAAATGGAACTTCAAATTCAACAGCTGCTGGAGAGTCACCACTTTACTATAATTATGGAGGGTACAAGCATCAATATATTTACACTGCTGAGGAGTTGTTGAATGCGGGTTTAATGGCTGGTCCAATAAATTCTGTTGCTTTTGATGTTAAAACAGCTAGTTCTGTTAATAGATTAGGTTTTACTATTTATATAGGAACTACTACTCAAAATACAGCTACTTCAACACATATTTCTGGTTTAAATTTAGTGTATTCTAATGCTGCACAACCAATGAATTTAGGAGTAAATCCATATGTGTTTACTACACCATTTGTTTGGGACGGAACAAGTAATATTGTGGTTCAAGTAAATTGGAGTAATAATAATGGAGGTAATAATTCTGAATCTGGTTCTGTTGCTTATCATTCAACATCTCCAGCTAGTAAAACTACATATACATATGTAGATAATAGAACAGTTGCTCAGCTTTTAGGAACATTAACAGGAGGCGTGCCAAATGATTCTGGTACAACTTCTGGAGGAACTACAACAAGTTCGAGTAGAGCAAATACATTTTTTAATGGGGTTGCGATATGTTCTTCACCACGAACAGAAGTAGTTGCTACTGTTACACCAGCTCCAGTTTTAACATTGTCTACAAATAGTGTTGAAATTTGCGAAGGACAAACGTCAACAGTAACAGTTACAGCAGGTGCTGCAGATTATAGTTCATTTGTTTGGTCTCCAACAACAGGAGTTACAGGGAATGCGACAACTGGTTGGGTATTTAATCCTACAGAAAGTACAGTTTATACATTGACAGCATCTCAAAGCACAGGATCCTTGTGTTCTAATGCGCTTATAGTTGATGTTAAAGTAAACCCACTTCCTTTAATGTTGGATTTAGGAGAAGAACATCAAGTTTGTGCAGGAACAGTATTGCAGCTAAAAGTTGGTGATAATACAGTTTGGCCGTCTAATTATTTTAATTCGTTTGAGTCATCTCAAGTTCAAGGTTTTGTTACAAGTGCTACAGGAGGTGTTTCTACAAATACCACGACCCTAGTTGCAAGTGTTGGAGCAAGATCTTTACAAATTACACATGCTTCTAGTGCTTCTGGATATGTTACGCTTACAAATTCACTTGATCTGTCTAGTTTTGCAACACCATATTTATCTTTTGATCATATTGCAGCATTGGAAGGTTCGGGAGATTATTCATATGATTATGGATACGTTGAATATAGTTTAGATGGAGGAACAACTTGGGTTGTTTTTAAGCCAGCAGATTATGTTGGAACAGCTGAAGCTATAGGTTCAACTGATGCAATTGGACAACGTTTTTCAACGAGATCTTATGCTGATTGGAAAGCGGCTATAACTTCTTCATCTAGTGACCCGACGAACGCTTTGTGGAAACCAGCTCGTTTTAATTTTCCAACAAATGGAGATCTTTCAAATGTAAAAATTAGATTTAAAGTAACTTCTGATAGTTCAACTAGCTATGCAGGTTGGTTCATCGATAATGTAAATATTAAAGAAGCTCCACTTACAACAGCAATTTGGACCCCAGCTACTAATTTATATACCGATGCTGCTGCTACTGTACCTTATGTTGCAGGTTCAGATGCTGCTATAGTTTATTTTAAATCTGCTGTAGCTATGGCTGAAACAGATTATGAAGTAACAGTAATTAGTGCAGCTGATTGTTCAGTAACTCAAACAGTAGCAATCACAAATGTTTTTGTTGATACACCAGTTGCTGCAGATCAATCATTCTGTGATGAAGTAGAAGTTTCTGATGTAATTGTAACAGGCTTAACTACTGGAGCAACATTGAAATGGTATGCTTCAGAAACTTCAACAACAGAAATTACTTCAATAGCTGCTACAGGAACTTACTATGTAGTTCAAGAGCTTAATGGATGTTCTTCATCTCGAGTTGCTGTAGAAATTGAACTAAACGGCGTAAATGTAGCTCCAGTTGCTCCAGCAAATCAGAACTTCTGTGGTATCGCTACAGTTAGTGATTTAGAAGTTACGGCTTTAACAGGAAATACCATTGGATGGTTTGGTAGTGAAACATCTACAACAGAATTGACATCTACAACAGAATTAACCTCAGGAGTTTATTATGTTTCTCAGTATAATGGACATTGTTGGTCTCCAAGAGCTTCAGTGACGGTTTCAGTTGTACCTGTGCCTAGTGCGCCAGCAGTAACAGCACAAAACTTCTGTGGAACACGTCCTTTAAGCGAAATTAATTTTGGACAAGCGTCAAATGCTACATTGAAATGGTATGAAACAGCAACATCAACTGCAGTTTTACCAATGACATTGTCAGTAGCAACAGGTACATATTATGTTTCTCAAACAATTGGAGGATGTGAGTCATCTCGAGTTGCAGTTTCAGTAACTGTTCAAGCAGTTTTACCAGCTCCAGTTGCACCAGCAACTCAGTTATATTGTGGATCAACATTGATTTCAGATTTAGCAGCTAATGCAGCTTCAGGCGGAACAATCGGATGGTTCTCCTCTATGACTTCAACTACGCCAATTGCTTCAACTCAGAATGTTTCAACAGGAACATATTATGTAGCTCAATTTAATGGAGCTTGTTGGTCAGATAAAACTACCGTTCAAGTTACAGTAGGAACTGTGCCACCAGCACCAAGTAATGCAAATGTACAGTTATGTGGAAACTATAATTTTGGACAAGTATCTATTGGTCAAATATCAGGAGCTACTTTAAATTGGTATGAAACATCAACTTCGACAACACCTCTAGGGTCATCGACAAATGTTGTAGGAGGAACATATTATGTTTCACAAACAGTAGGAGGATGTGAGTCGGCACGTGTAATGATTACTATAACACAAACAGATGCTTTAAGTAACCCAACGGCAGTTTCTCAAACTTTCTGTGGTTCAGCAACTGTAGCAGATTTAGTAGCTCAAGGTTCAGTTGGATCAACGATAGTTTGGTATAATTCATCAGTAGCATTAAACCCATTATCGCCAAGTGCAGCTTTAGCAACAGGAACATATTATGCGGCTCAAACAAGAAACGGATGTTTTTCAGCTAGAGTTCCAATTTCTGTTTTTGTAGTTTCAGTAGCAGGGCCAAATGTAGATACATTTAATTTCTGTGGAAGTGCAAAAGTTTCAGATTTGGTATTGCCAACACCAACAGGAGTTGTTTACAAATGGTTTAATTCACCATCAAGTTCGACACAATTAAATGCTGATACAGCATTAGCTTCAGGAACATATTTTGTTTCACGTACACAATTCGGATGTGAATCAGCAAGAACGGCTGTAACAGTAAACATAAATTCTGTTCCAGATGCGCCAACTGGAATAAGTCCTCAAACATTTATTCAAGGTTCTACGATAAATGATATCGTAATGAATCAACCAAATGTGGTTTGGTATATTTCAGAACAAAATGCAAGAAATGGAGTAAATCCATTAGTTCAAGGAATGCCTTTAGTAAACGGAACAACTTACTACGGTGTAATAATCGGAACGAACGGATGTCCAAGTTTACCATTTGCGTTAACAGTAGATGTTTATTTATCAGATGATAAATTCGTAAAAGAAGATTTGAAATATTATCCAAACCCAGTAGAGGATTTGTTAACAATATCATATTCAGATCGTATTTTACAGATAGAAGTATTTGATTTATTAGGTAAGCGAGTTAAAGCTCAATCAACAGATGATAAAGAAGTTAAAATTGATTTATCAGATTTAGCAAGCGGAACTTACATGATTCAATTGAAAACTGAAAATAAATCACAGTTCTTGAAAATTATCAAAAAATAAATTTTACTAAATTAAAATTGGTTTTAATCCAGAGGGAAATTTTCTCTCTGGATTTTTTTATTAATTATTTTGACAAAATTATGAAGTGCTAAAAAAATATGAAATGTCAATTTTGATGTATTGTGGTTATTCTTTGTGATTTTTTGTTATTGTGATTTTTTATTTAAAATAATTACTTTTAAATTGTGTATATATCTGTTGCTTTTGTTATTTTTTTGATTAATTTTAAAAAATATATATTTAACTAATTTTAAAACTTTGTTTTTTTTTTACTAACTAACAATTAATTTATGAATGAAATTACTTTAAACAAATTAAGAAGAGGTTATGAAAAAGGGCTCAACCGATGGCTTTTTCATAAGTTACTTTTCGTAATGGTATTATTTGGATCAATATCATTAAATGCGCAAATTCATGTAGGTGCAAGTGGAACTACTACTTCTACCTATTTCCCAATTTATGGTTTGTATGATTATAGCTATAGTCAGCAAATTGTTTTGGCAAGTGAGTATGCCGCTGCAGATGGTATAGCAGGTCCGATTACCCAAATAAAATGGAAGATTAAAACCGGTGTTAGTAATTATGAAGACTGGAATAACTGGACCGTTTATTTAAGTCATACAACGAAAACTACTTTTAGTTCTTCAACAGATTATGTTCCTTTTGCAGATTTGACTCAGGTATATTCTGGGTTAATAACTTTTGATGGAGATGATACTTGGATTACAGTAAATTTAGCAACACCATTTGTTTACAATGGAACAGATAATATTTTAGTTGCAGTTGTTGAAAATACATTAGGATGGAGTACTTCTCCTGAATTCGCTGCATATGTAGGATCTCCTTCGTCTAGTTATAGAGGTCTTTATGGATATCAAGATGATGATGAAATAGATCTTACGGATCCATCTTCAACTGTTTATAAATCTAGAGGTAATACATTGGCGCAAATTCAATTTACAGGAACATTGACGCCTTGTGCTACACCTCAGAATGTTGTAATTACCAAAACACATAATAGTGCAGTTGCAACTTGGACTATTAACCCTTCTGCGAATTTAGGGTATTTATATGAGTTGAGAACATCAGGAGCAGCAGGAAGTGGTACGACAGGTTTGGTAGAAAGTGGTACAGTAGCTGCTGGAGTAAATACAAAAACATTTAATAGTTTACTTGGTAATACAAATTATACTTTGTATTTGAAATCTAATTGTACTGGGTATACTCCTGTTTGGGGAAATGCAAATAATTTTTTAACAGAATTGTTGCTTCCTAGACCTTGGTTCGAACCTTTTAATACATCAACTGTTCCGGCAGCAATGATAAGTAATCAGACGTTAACGAACTCTGCTACAATTATGCCGGGTGGTTTTACATATTATTATTATCGTAATTTAGTTGGTGAAGGTGCTACATCAACTACTACCACAATGAATATTGGCGCAATTGTAGCTGGTGATATATTATCTTTTAATTATGGATTTAGAAATTATTATGTAGATGTTCCTAGTGCGGGTGAAATGGAAGTTTTGATATCTACTGATTATGGAAATACATTTACAAATATATCTACAATTCCAGTTCAGAATGATTTAGGTTGGCAAACTTTTGAATATCCATTGAATTCATACATAGGACAAAATGTTAAAGTAAGAATTATTTATACTTTGGCGTCAGGAGATGCTTATGTAGCATTGGATAACTTTTATATCGGACCATGCGGATTACCTGCGGTTCCAAGTGTACAGTCAGTTACTCAAACCAATGTAGTTTTGACATGGGCAGGTAACGCTTCTGATAATTATCAAATTGAATGGGGAGTTGCTGGATTTACACAAGGTTCAGGTACTGTTCTTAATGTTGGGGTTTCAGGAACTACTATCAATAATTTGACAGCAAATACAACCTATGAATATTTTATTAGAAAGACTTGTTCTTCAGGTGAATCTACTTGGGTTGGAAGATATAAATTTAAAACAACTTGTGATCCTTTTGTTGGAGCATTCTCTGAAAATTTCTCTGGTGTTGCAACTGGCTCGTCAACAAATTTAACACTTCCTGATTGTTGGTCTTTTTATGATGGAGGTATAGGATATGGATATGTGGGGACAACTGCGTTGGCTTCACCTAAGTCATTCCAGATGTATGATAATGGAGATTTAATAAATCCGTATATTTTAATTTCTCCTGAAACACAAAATTTAGGAAATGGTGGTTATAGAGTAAAATTTAATGCGAGATCAGGTACTTCTGGACAAACATTAATATTTGGAACAATGTCTAATCCTTTAGATGCTTCAACTTTTACTCCTTTGCAAACATTTGCATTGCCAACAACATATAATGTAAATGCAACACCATATTTTGTCGTGTATTTACCAGAAGGAACGAATGATTATTTTGCATTTAAACATGGCCAGCAAAGTACATACGTAACGATTTATATTGATGATATTTCTTATGAACCAAATCCTGCTTGTCCTGAACCAGTGAATTTAAGCGTTGAAAAGAATTTAAGTAGTTTAACAGCTAATTTAAGATGGGATGGACCAGCTAATATTCCTAATAATTTTGAAGTAGAGTGGGGAGTTGCTCCATTTGTTCAAGGTGCAGGAACTGTAGTTAATGCAACAAATACTTCTACAATGATTTCGAGTCTTATTGCAGACGAAACCTATTCGTTTTATGTAAGAAGAATTTGTGGAAATGAAAGTACTGCTTGGGTAGGACCATATACTTTTGAGATGGGATATTGTACTTCTATTCCTACTTCAAATGATGGAACAGGTATTGGAAATGTGACTATCGCAGGAGTAAGTATGGATTCTCCTAATGATGTTACATATGAAGATTTTACAAATCAAGTTATAACTTTTAATGCAGGAGAAGTAGTTCCAGCTTCTATCACTTTTAATACTGGTTTTACATATAATACTAATATTTGGGTTGATTTAAATAATAACGGAGTTTTTGAAAATAATGTAGAATTGATTTATCAAGGAGAATCTTTAAATGATAATCCAACAACATTAGATGTTTCTTTTACTATTCCAGATGATTTAGGTTATCTAACTGGAGCTTATAGAATGAGAATTGGAACTGCTGATTCAGGTCAAGCTATACCTAATTCATGTTATTCGGGTTCTTGGGGAGTAACAGTAGATTTATTAGTAAATATTACATTCCCATGTATCCAACCAACAAATGTTAATTTCTTGGATATTGGATATGAGTACGTAGTGTTAGATTGGGATGGACAAGGAAATTCAGGATTTGAATTAGAATATGGTGTAACTGGTTTTACTCAAGGAACAGGTACAACGATTCTTAATGTTACAAAACCTTATACATTAGAAAATTTAACTCCTGGTACAACTTATGATTTCTATGTAAGAAAAAAATGTGGTGATTTATATAGTGATTGGAGTACAGTAACAACTACTTATGTATTCTGTGATACACCAGAACCTACTGGAGATGGTGCGCAAACATTGGTTTCAGATGATACTTTGGCTCAACTTGTAATTAATGGAGTAAATCTTAGATACTATTTAGATCCAACATTGACTACTGAAGTTCCAGCTTCAACAGTGCTTCAGTCAAGTGGAGTTTACTATGTTACGCAAACGATAAACTGTCAAAGTGATGCATATTTGATTGTTGATGTTACAGTTTTACAGCGAATTGCAATGCCAGTAGTGCCTTCAGGTCAAAACTTCTGTGATAGTGGTACTATTGGAGATATTCCGGTTACTTCAGTTTCTGGTGCAACTGTTATTTGGTATGCAACTGAAACTAGTACGACACCTTTACCTTTAAATACGCCACTAGTAACTGGTAATTATTATGTTGTTCAAACTGATGGAGTTACAACTTCTCATAGAGTAATGGTGCCAGTTGTTATTAATACAACTCCTCCAAATCTTGTTTCTCAAACAATCAGTTTGTGCGGAAGTTATACTTTCGGAAATTTATCAATTAATAATCAAACCGGTACAACTGTAAAATGGTATGTTTCGCAAACTGCAACAACTCCAATTGGAAATAATGTACCAGTTGTTACTGGAACTTATTATGTAACTCAAAGTTTCGGTACTTGTGAATCTCAGAGAGTTCCTTTCCAAATAACTCAAAATGAGTCATTGAATAAACCAATTGCGGGCGCTCAAAACTTCTGTGGAAGTGGAACAGTTGCTAATTTAATAGCTCAAGGAACTGCAGGTGCACAAATACTTTGGTATTCTTCTGCAACATCAACTAATGCATTGTCGCCTTCAACTCAATTATCAAACGGAACATATTATGTAGCTCAAACTATGAATGGATGTTCATCTGAGAAAAGAGCGGTTGCTGTAAGAGTGATTTCGATTTCGGCTCCTCAAATTTCAGCATTCACAGTTTGTGGAGGTGGTACGATTTCAGATTTATACATTTCGACACCTGCTGAAACATCATATAAATGGTATTTATCTCCATCTAGTGATTTTGAATTAGCACAAACAACACCTTTGGTTCAAGGTACATATTATGTTGAAAGAGTTCAATATGGTTGTGTTTCTGCTAGAGCGATGGTTCAAGTTAATATTGGTGCAGTTCCAAATCCGCCAACTGGTGTAGCTTCTCAATCTTATGTTGAAGGTTCAACAATTGCTAATTTGGTACTTAATCAATCGAATGTTGTATGGTATGCTAGTATCAATGATTCTCAAAATGGAGTAAACGCACTACCATCTTATACGCCTTTGGTAAATGGAACTGCTTATTATGCGGTAATTATTGGTTCTAATGGATGTCCAAGTTATCCATTTGCAGTAACTGTCCAAGTTTATTTATCTAACGATGAATTTGATAAAGAAGGATTGAAATATTATCCAAACCCAGTAAATGATGTTTTAAATATCAATTATGTTGAATCTATTAGATCGGTCGAAGTTTTCGATTTATTAGGAAAACGAGTTAAAGCTCTAAATACTAATGAACAAAATATTCAAATTGATTTATCTGGTTTGGCTTCTGGAACTTACATGATCCAGTTAAAAACGGATACAAAAACACAATTTATTAAAGTAATTAAAAAGTAATAATGAAAAAGCCGGGATGTAAATCCTGGCTCTTTTTATTTTGCGATTGGAGATAAAAAAACGATGAAAAATATTTTCATCGTTTTTTTTGTTATTTAGATAATTCTGTAAAATATTTAAAAAACAAAGGAATGGTTTCGATTCCTTTTAAGTAATTAAATACGCCAAAATGTTCGTTTGGTGAATGAATCGCATCAGAGTCTAATCCGAATCCCATCATGATTGTTTTTGATTTTAATTCTTTTTCAAATAAAGCTACAATTGGAATAGAGCCTCCTGAACGAACTGGAATTGGAGTAACTCCAAAAGTATCGGTATAAGCTTTAGAAGCAGCTTGATATCCAATAGAATCGATTGGTGTTACATATCCTTGACCGCCATGATGTGGGGTTACTTTAACTTTTACAGATTTTGGCGCAATACTTTCGAAATAGTTTTTAAATAAAGTTGTGATTTCTTCCCAATCTTGATTTGGAACTAAACGCATCGAAATTTTAGCATAAGCCTTTGAAGCGATAACTGTTTTTGCACCTTCGCCAGTGTATCCACCCCAAATTCCATTTACATCTAAAGTAGGACGTATAGAATTTCTTTCGTTTGTAGTATAACCTGTTTCACCATAAATATCTTCAATGTCTAAAGCATTTTTATAATCTTCTAATGAGAATGGACGTTTTCCCATTTCGTCTCTTTCTTCACGAGAAAGTTCTTCAACTTTATCATAGAATCCAGGAATGGTAATGTGATTGTTTTCATCATGTAGCTGTGCAATCATTTTAGATAAAATGTTAATTGGATTGGCAACAGCACCGCCATATAAACCTGAATGTAAATCTCTGTTTGGACCAGTAACTTCTACTTCAACATAACTCAATCCTCTTAAACCAGTGGTAATAGAAGGTTGTGTATTTGAAATCATTCCTGTGTCAGAAATTAAGATTACATCGTTTTTAAGTTTTTCTTGATTTCTTTCTACAAACCAAGCTAAAGATGCAGAGCCTACTTCTTCTTCACCTTCAATCATGAATTTTACATTGCAAGGAAGTGTATTTGTTTGCATCATTAATTCTAAAGCTTTAACATGCATAAACATCTGACCTTTGTCATCACAAGCTCCGCGAGCAAAAATAGCTCCTTCTGGATGAATAGAAGTGGTTTTAATGATTGGTTCAAACGGAGGTGAATCCCATAATTCGATTGGATCTGCTGGTTGAACGTCGTAATGTCCGTAAACTAAAACTGTAGGTAATGAAGAATCAAAGATTTTTTCGCCATAAACAATCGGGTATCCTGGTGTTTCGCAAATTTCAACTTTATCACATCCTGCTTTTTCTAAAAAATATTTTACTTTTTCTGCAGTGTTTAAAACATCTTGAGAAAACGCACTGTCTGCACTAACAGATGGAATTTTTAAAAGGTCAATTAGTTCATTTATAAAACGTTCCTTGTTTTTGTCGATGTAATTCTTAATGTGTTCCATGGTTTGATTTTGTATGAAAGGTTAAGTTTTACAAATATAATTATAAAAAAAATAATATTTTTTCTTGCAGGATAAAAAACCATTCGTATATTTGCAACGTCTTAAAGAAACAACGGTAGCTTTTGTGAAGTCAATGTTTCTAAGCCATAAGCGGGTATGGTGAAATTGGTAGACACGCCAGACTTAGGATCTGGTGCCGCAAGGTGTGAAGGTTCGAGTCCTTTTACCCGCACTTCAAAACCTCTTCAGAAATGGAGAGGTTTTTTTATTTATCCCTAAAATAATATTTTTTAATTGATCAGCTTTTTTGTTTTTTAATTACGTATTTTTGAAAGTTAATGAAAATTATAAAACTAAAACAAATTAGTGTTTTTTTTGTTGGTTTAAATATCCAAAACTTTTAGAATACTTGATTAGTTTTGAATTTAGAGTTAATAAATTGTTTATCTGATAAAAATTGGTTTAAATATTTTATATTCTACATTCTAAGTCTTATTTTTGCGTTTACACTATTAATGAATTTAGCCTAGCTTAACTATAAAGCATATTTTATGAAAGAAATTACAAAAGAAGTATATCTAAAATGGTATGAAGACATGCAATTTTGGAGAAAGTTTGAAGATAAACTTGCTGCTTTATATATTCAACAAAAAGTAAGAGGATTTTTACACTTATATAATGGACAAGAAGCGATCCTTGCTGGTGCATTACATGCAATGGACTTGTCTAAAGATAAAATGATTACAGCTTACCGTAATCACGTGCAACCAATCGGAATGGGAGTTGATCCTAGACGTGTAATGGCTGAACTTTTAGGTAAAGCAACCGGAACTTCTCAAGGTTTAGGAGGTTCTATGCATATCTTTTCTAAAGAACATGGTTTTTACGGTGGTCACGGAATTGTAGGTGCACAAATTCCTGTTGGAGCTGGAATGGCTTTCGCAGAACAATATAAAGGTACAGGCGGAGTTTCATTAACTTATTTTGGAGATGGAGCTGCTCGTCAAGGTTCATTACACGAAGCTTTTAATATGGCGATGTTATGGAAATTACCAGTTGTTTTTATCTGTGAAAATAACGGGTACGCAATGGGAACTTCTGTAGAAAGAACAGCGAATCATTCTGATGTTTGGAAATTAGGTCTAGGATACGAAATGCCTTCATTTGCTGTTGATGCGATGAATCCTGTGAAAGTTGCTGAAGCGATGTTCGATGCAATGGAAAGAGCACGTCGTGGAGAAGGACCAACTTTCTTAGAAATGAAAACGTACCGTTACCGCGGGCATTCAATGTCTGACGCGCAACATTATCGTACAAAAGAAGAGGTTGAAGAATACAAAAAAATCGACCCGATTACACAAGTATTAGATGTAATCAAAGAAAATAACTGGGCAACTGACGAAGAGATTGAAGTTATTGACCAACGTGTGAAAGATTTAGTTTCGGAATGTGAGCGTTTTGCAGAAGATTCTCCATATCCAGAATTAAATGTTATGTACGATGTGGTTTACGACCAAGAAAATTATCCATTTATACCTCATAAATTATAAAAAATGGCAGAAATTATTACAATGCCACGTTTAAGCGATACCATGACTGAAGGTACCGTTGCAACTTGGCTTAAAAAAGTTGGAGATAAAATTTCTGAAGGAGATATTTTAGCAGAAATTGAAACGGATAAAGCGACGATGGAATTTGAATCATTTCATAACGGTGTTTTATTACATATTGGAATCCACGAAGGTGAAACAGCTCCAGTTGATAGCGTATTGGCTATTATTGGTAATGAAGGTGAAGATATTTCAGCTTTATTAAATGGTGCTTCTGCTCCGGTTGCTGAAAAAAATGTGGAAACTTCTGCTCCAGTTCAAGAAGTAAAAGCAGAAGCTAAAACTACTGAAATACCTGCTGGTGTAAAAGTAGTAACTATGCCTCGTTTAAGTGATACGATGACGGAAGGAACAGTTGCAACTTGGTTGAAAAAAGTTGGAGATAAAATTTCTGAAGGTGATATTCTTGCTGAAATTGAAACGGATAAAGCTACTATGGAGTTCGAGTCGTTTAACGAAGGAACTTTGTTGTATATCGGAATTCAAGAAGGACAAACAGCACCAGTTGATAGTGTTTTAGCAATTTTAGGTCCAGAAGGAACTGATGTTTCTGCTATTGTTGCTAACGGCGGAAAAGCTCCTGAAGTTTCTAAAACTGTCGAAGCTCCAAAACAAGAAATTAAATCTGAAGTTAAAGAAGTTACAACTCAAGTTGTTTCTAATGCAAACGGTAGAGTTTTAGCTTCGCCTTTGGCTAAAAAAATTGCACAAGATAAAGGAATTGATATTTCTAAAGTTGCGGGTTCTGGTGAAAACGGACGTATCGTAAAAAGCGATGTGGAAAACTTTACACCACAAGCAGCAGTTGCTACAACTGTTTCTGCTCCAAAAGCTACGGTTCAAACATTTGTTCCTGCTGGAGAAATGAACGCTGAAGCAATCAAGAACTCTCAAATGCGTAAAACAATTGCGCGTCGTTTAGCTGAATCTAAATTCACAGCGCCGCATTATTATTTAACTATCGAAATTAACATGGATAACGCTATGGAATCTCGTAAGTTAATTAATTCGTTGCCAGAAACGAAAGTGTCTTTCAATGATATGGTTGTGAAAGCATGTGCAATGGCATTGAAAAAACATCCACAAGTAAATTCATCTTGGACTGAAGAAGCTACAATTATTAATCATCATGTGAATGTTGGTGTTGCAGTTGCTGTTGAAGACGGATTAGTAGTTCCTGTGGTTAATCATACAGATTTGTTGAGTTTATCTCAAATTGGTACATCAATTAAAGATTTAGCAGGAAAAGCACGTAATAAAAAATTACAACCTAAAGAAATGGAAGGTTCAACATTTACGGTTTCTAACTTAGGGATGTTCGGAATTGAAGAGTTTACTTCAATCATCAACCAACCAAATTCTGCTATTTTATCTGTTGGTGCTATTATCGAAAAACCAGTAGTTAAAAACGGACAAATTGTTGTAGGTAATACAATGAAAGTTACTTTAGCTTGCGACCACAGAACGGTTGATGGTGCTACAGGGGCAGAATTCTTACAAACATTGAAACATTTTATTGAAAATCCAGTTACCATGCTGGCTTAGTCAATATTTTTGAATAAATCTCAAAAGCCCGTTTTGTTACTTCAAGACGGGCTTTTTTTTGTATTTTTGTTTTCAAATCATGCAATTATGAAAAATATATCTTTAGTGTTTTTACTTGCTTTAGTTGGATTGAGTTCGTTTGCGCAAACTAATCAAACGTATCAAATTAAAGAAGAAAATATAATCAAAACTTTAAAATATTTAACTTCAGACGAATTAGAAGGACGTGATTCTGGCTCAAAAGGAATTGAATTAGCTGCTAATTATCTGGAAAATCAGTTTAAAGAAGTTGGAATAAAGCCTTATTTTAAAACCTACTTTGATACCTTATCAAACTTTAAACCTGTAGCCTATAATGTAGTTGGTTTGATTGAAGGAAATGACTCAGAATTAAAAAACGAATTTGTTATTCTTGGTGCACATTACGACCATATTGGTAGAATCGCTGCTGTTGATGGAGATGATATTGCAAATGGTGCAAACGATAATGCTTCTGGAACTACGATGGTATCTGAAGTTGCTAAATACTTTGCAGAAACTAAATCGAACAAACGTAGTATTTTGGTTGTTTATTTCTCTGCCGAAGAAAAAGGTTTACTTGGCGCTTATTCATTAGCTGAAAAATTAAAAAAAGAGAACTTTAATTTGTATTTGATGTTGAATTTCGAAATGTTAGGAGTTCCGATGAATAAAGATTACGAAGTTTTTATTACTGGTTTTAAGAAATCGAATATGGCTCAGAAAATGAACGAATATGCAGGAAGTAATTTCGTAGGATATTTACCTCAAGAATTCCAATATCGTTTGTTTATGGCGTCTGACAATTTTCCATTTTACACGGAGTTTAACGTACCTTCGCAAACCATTTGTACGTTCGATTTTGATAATTTTAAATATTATCATCATGTAAAGGATGAATTTGAAGTTATGGATACCAAGCACATGACCGAATTGTCAAATAAATTATTACCAATTGTTACCAAGATGGTTAATGCAACATCGCAAGAAATAAAATTAAACGAAGAATGAAAAATATATTGATAACCGGGACTAGCCGAGGTATTGGATTGGAATTGGTTAAAAAATTAGCACACGAAGGAAATCGTATTTTAGCAGTTTCAAGAAAAATTGCAGATGAATTAAGTTTATTATCAAATGTAACTTATATTTCTGCTGACTTATCTAAAGCGTCAGATTTAGAAAAAGTAAAAAATGAAATTCAAATCAATTTCAAAAAAATTGATATTCTAATTCACAATGCGGGGGCTATCGTAAATAAACCATTTGCAGAGATTTCTTCAGAAGAATTTGAATACGTTTACAAAGTTAATGTTTTTGGCGTAGCAGCTTTAAATCGTACCGTTTTACCTTTTATGCCAAACGGAAGCCATGTGGTTACTATTAGTAGTATGGGCGGTATTCAAGGAAGTTTAAAATTCCCTGGATTAGCAGCTTATAGTTCAAGTAAAGGAGCTGTAATTACGCTTTCTGAGCTCTTGGCCGAAGAATATAAAGTGCAAGGTGTAGCTTTTAATGTTTTGGCTTTAGGAGCCGTGCAAACTGAAATGTTACAAGAAGCTTTTCCTGGTTATCAAGCACCAATTAATCCGGAAGGTATGGCAAATTATATTGCTGATTTTGCATTGAACGGGAATAAATATTTCAACGGAAAAGTTTTAGAAGTATCATCATCAACACCATAAATTTGCAAACGGTTTTACAAAAATATTTACCCGAACATGCGGTCGTGCCAGTTTTTGAATTGATAAAAAATAATCAAGTTCATTTAAAAGTGGTTAATGAACGCGTAACTCGTCATGGAGATTATCGTAAAAATCCCGATGGTTCACATGCGATTACAGTAAATTCAAATTTAAATAAATACCGTTTTTTAATTACCTTAATACACGAAATTGCTCATTTAGTAGCTTTTAAAAAATACGGTCGAAACATCAAACCGCACGGAATAGAATGGAAACATTCGTTTCAATTATTGATGATTCCGTTTATAAATCCGAATATTTTTCCGAATGAAGTTTTACCTTTAATCGCTAAACATTTCCGAAATCCTACAGCAAGTAGTGACACCGATGCGATGCTTTCGATGGCTTTAAAACGTTATGATGCTCCTAACGAAAACTATTTTATAAATGACTTACCTTTGGGATGTTTTTTTAGAATTCCGTCTGGAAGAGTTTTTAAGAAAGGTCATTTACGTGTAAAACTTTTTGAATGTATGGAAGTAAAAACCGGAAAAACTTATTTGTTTAAACCTAATGCAGAAGTTGAGCTGCTGAAAATTAGTTAATCTAATGAACGAAAATTATTACGCAATTATAATGGCAGGCGGTGTAGGTTCACGCTTTTGGCCAGTAAGTACACCTGAGTTTCCTAAACAATTTCACGATATGTTAGGAACGGGAGAAACTTTGATACAAAAAACATTTACACGTTTGAGTCAATTGATTCCAAAAGAAAATATATTGATTTTAACCAACGATAAATATGCTGAAATAGTTCAAGAACAATTGCCGATGATTAATAGCGAGCAAATTGTTTTAGAACCAGAAATGCGAAACACGGCTCCTTGTATTTTATATGCATCGATGAAAATTAAAAAAATGAATCCGAATGCGTTGATGATTGTTGCGCCGTCTGACCATTGGATTGAAGATGAGGTACAATTTGTAGCTAACTTACAACGTTCGTTTGACATTTGTGAGCATGATAATGTGTTGATGACTTTAGGTATTTTACCAACATTTCCAAATACCGGTTACGGTTATATCGAGTTTGATAAGTTAGATTCGCGTCAGGTTAAAAAAGTGGTGCAATTCCGTGAAAAACCAGATTATGTTACCGCTAAAAAATTCATTCAGAGTAGAAATTTCTTATGGAATTCAGGAATTTTTATTTGGAGTGTTTCGTCGATTTTAAATGCTTTTGAGAAATTTCAGCCAGCAATGTATCATTTATTTAACGATGGTTTTGATAAATTAAATACAGAAGATGAAGCTGATTTTGTGGCTGATAATTACGGTAAATCGGATAATATTTCGATTGATTATGCGGTAATGGAAAATGCTCAAAACGTATTTGTTTTGCCTGCAACTTTTGATTGGAATGATTTAGGAACTTGGGGTTCACTTTATGATAAGTTACCGAAAGATACCAATGAAAATGCAGTTGTAAATGCTACGATAGTTATTGAAAATGCTTCGAATAATATCATCAGAACCAACGCCGGAAAAAAAGTGGTTATCGATGGTTTAAATGATTACATCATTGTAGATGAAGACGATGTTTTATTGATTTATCCGAAAAAGAAAGAACAAGATATTAAGCAGATTGTTGCTAAGATAAACGCAAAGTAAAATCTATTTATAAAATAAAAAACGCTTCGATATCGAAGCGTTTCTTGTTTTATACTTTATTCTTATTGTGGAAATTACGAATCTCTTTTAATAAGTCTGATGAATATACAAAGTCAATAATATCTGGATTTTCTGTGTGCATAATTTCTTTATTAGTTCCAGTCCAAGCTAATTTTCCGTCTTTTAAGAAAACAATATGTTCTCCAATTTGTAAAACCGAGTTCATATCGTGTGTGTTAATTACGGTCGTCATTTGATATTCGTGTGTGATTTCTTGAATTAATTCATCAATTACAATTGATGTTTTTGGGTCTAATCCTGAGTTTGGTTCATCACAAAATAAATATTTCGGATTATTTACAATAGCACGAGCAATAGCAACACGCTTTTGCATTCCTCCAGAAATTTCAGATGGCATTTTTAAATTTGCATCTTTTAAATTCACACGTTCAATAACTTCTTGAGCGCGTTCTTTGATTTCTTTGTCTGTTTTTTGAGTGAACATTTTTAAAGGAAACGCAATATTTTCTTCCACATTCATCGAATCAAACAAAGCTGAACCTTGAAAAACCATTCCAATTTGTGTTCTGATTTCACGTTTTTGCATTATATCTAACGTAGCGTAATCTTGACCGTCAAATAAAATTTGACCACTATTTGGTGTGTGAACTCCTAAAAGTGTTTTCAGCATTACGGTTTTTCCCGAACCTGATTGCCCAATGATTAAGTTGGTTTTTCCTTTTTCGTAAACAGTAGAAATTCCTTTTAAAACTTCTTTTCCGTCAAACGATTTTCTAATATCTTTTACCTCAATCATTAGCTTAATAAAATTTGAGTTAATATATAGTTCACTAAAATGATGGCAACACTCGTCCAAACGAATGATTTTGTACTTGCTTTACCTACTTCAAGTGCACCACCTTGCATATAATATCCAAAATAAGATGGAATGGTTGCTAATAAAAATCCAAATACAGCTGTTTTAATAAAAGCATAAACGATATGATATGGTGTAAAAGAATCTTGTAAACCATAAATAAATTCTTCACTTGATAAATATCCTGCAAAAACACCAGCAATGTATCCTCCAAAAATTCCAATAAACATACTAATTGCAATAATGAACGGATAAGTTATTGAAGCAATTAATTTAGGGAAAACTAAGTAGTTCAATGAATTAATTCCCATTACTTCAAGTGCGTCAATTTGCTCAGTTACACGCATGGTTCCAATACTTGAAGTGATATAAGAACCCATTCTTCCGGCCATAATTATGGAAATAAAAGTAGGCGAGAACTCTAAAATAATAGATTGTCTTGCTGTAAAACCAATTAAATATTTGGGAATAAGCGGATTGTTTAAGTTTAAAGCGGTTTGTATGGTAACAACGGCACCAATGAAGAACGATAGAAAACAAACAATTCCTAAAGACCCGATGATAAGTTCATCTATTTCTTTGAAAATTAATGTTTTCATAATTCTCCATTTTGTTGGACTCTTGAACATATCAGCCAACATTATGAAGTATTTACCTATACTTTTTAACATGTTTATCATACGGAATAAAATATTTCGCTAATTTACCAATTTCAAATGAGTTTCTTGTTTATTAAACCAAAAACTAACCAAAGACTTTTTCTTTAATTTTTTTCCAACGGTAATTTCTGATGAATTTTGCTTGTTCTGTGGTTACCAATAAAGGTTTGTTTTCTTTTTTTGCTTTTCTAAAACCGTTGATGTAATCGATAAATAACAAAGGTTTCTTTTTACGCAAAGCTAATTTTAAACCTGCAATTGCGGTTATTGTAAATCCGTATCCTAACGTATAAAAAGCTTCACCTTGTTTGTAACGTGCAGTTTTATTGTAATTAGCGCCAGTTGGTTTTAAATGTTTAACCTTTAGTTCAGCAATTGTTTTTATTTTCCAACCGTAAAATCTACATAAAAGTTCATCGACCGTATCCCAACCCATTGCAGTTTTTAGACCACCAATTTGTTTAAAACAATCTTTTCGGTAAGCCTTAAATGCTCCTCGAATATGGTCTTTATCGGTTAAGTTTTCTAAAATCCATTCGTTGTTTTTTTCGATATAAGCAAATCCGCCAACCATTCCAATTTTATTATCAGATTGAAATGTTTTTGCGATTTCTTCAAAATAGTTATTTGGTAAAATCAAATCGGCATCAAGCTTTACAATAAAATCATAATCATCATCCAAAACTTCTAAACCTTTTTCAAATGCCTGAATTACTTTACTTCCTGGTAAATGAATGTTTTCTGAGACTTTTAAAACTTGTTTGAAAATTCCATATTTTGATTCAAATTCAGAAATAATTTCAGATGTTTTATCGGTTGAATTATCATTAACTACGATTACTTTTTTGGGAAGTAAAGTCTGATTCAAAATGGATTGCAACGTAACTTCGATAAATTTTTCTTCGTTGTAAGCTGGAATAATTATGTAATAATTCATCTTAGATGCGTTCTGCGTAAACTAAATAATAACGTGGTGTAAATTTTCTTAAAATCGGACGAATTCCAATTTTTTTTACTGGATGCGCCCATTTGATTGAATCGATGATTTTAAAACCAGCTTTTTCTAATAACCAATCCAATTGCCAATCTTCAAATTCGTGATAATGTCTGTCCCACATATCGGTTTTGCTTCTGTAAGCAGGCGAAAACCACAAGCGCAACGGAACCGAAATAAAAATCTTATCAGCTTTACAATGTTGTAAAACAGTAAACGGATTCAATAAATGTTCAAATATTTCAAAAGCTGTTAACACGTTGTATTTGTTATTGTCAAGCGATTCATAATTCAAATCAATATCTTCACCTTTGGTGTTTTGAACTTTAAAACCTTCAGTTTTCATCAACTTCGAAAGCGGATTTTCTACACCTAAATCCAAAATATCCTCAGATTTTTTTAAGTGTTTATTTAAGAAATTCAAGGTTTTTTCGAATCTTTCTTTCGGATATGTTTTTTCGTACATCTTTTAAAACTATATATCTTTTCACTTTTCAAAAAGAATATCAATATTACGATTATATTTGTAAAAATTACCACAAATGGATTCTAAATTTTCGAGTAAACAAGCCTTATTATTCTCAATAATCAACTACATTGGAGTTGCTATTGGAATGATTTCGACTTTGTTTATTTATCCGAATGATAAAGAATTTCTCGGAATTGTAAGGTTTATCGACGGGTTTGCTCAAATTTTATATCCGATTATGGTTTTTGGTGCTTCAACTGCATTGTTAAATTTTCAGCCACAGTTAAATGCTTTTTTACAGCGCAAATTATTCTCGTACAGTGTAGTTTCTATTGTTTTTATGATTTTATTCTGTACTTTTTTTGTTAGCATTTTTTATTTTCTAGAAGTTACTAAAAACACCGAATATTATATTTACGGATTTATCATTGCTGTTTTTTTAGCCTTTGTTGATTTGATGAAACGGCAAGCTTATAATTTACAAAAAATAGCAGTGCCTACTTTTTTTGAAAAAATAATTCCAAAAATAACCTTGCCTTTAGCCTTTATTTTGGTGCTTTATTTTTCTTTTTCATATCATCAAGCTTTAAGAATTTATACGTTTTCTTTTTTAATTATTTTTATCGCAATTGCTTGGTATTTGCTTCGCATTTTTAAGCCTGTTTTTAGTTTTAATTATCAAGATTTGTTTCAAGAAATTTCAAAAAAGGAATATTATAAATACAGTTTATATGCTTTTTGTGCAAGTTTAGGTTCTTTTTTTGCTTTTCGTATCGATTCGATTATGATTCCCGAATTTATTTCTAACGAAGCAAATGGAGATTTTAATATCGGTGTAAATTTAGCAAACGCTTTGATGATTCCAGCAACTGGAGTTTTTGCGCTTTATAGTCCGATTATTTCTGAAGCTTTAAAAAATAACGATTTTAAAATCTTAAATCTCAAATATGCAGAAGTTGCTAAGAATTTATATTTTATTGGAATTTTAATGTTTGGATGTTTGCTTTTAGGAATTTCAGATTTTATTGCATTGCTTCCTACAGCTCAAAAATTAGCACCAACAATTCCAATTTTGTATATTTTAGGATTAAACGTTATCTTAAATATGGCAACCGGATTTAATACAGAAATCATTGCATATTCTAAATTTTATAAATTTAATTTAATTGCCATTTTATCGTTAGCTATTTTAAACATCGGATTAAATTTCTTAATTCTTACTCAAACTTATTATGGAATTATTGGAGTTGCCTATGCATCATTATTTTCAATGTTTATTTTTAATCTAATTAAAATGATTTTTATTTATCGTAAGTTTAAAATGGTTCCTTTTTCAATGACTTATTTTAAAACGGTTGTTTTATCAATTATTTTATTAGGGATTTGCTTTGTACTACCGTTAGATTATTTCAATAAATTCGGATTTATCGTTCGATGTATTTTATTTTCGTTCGGATTTATGAGTATTGTTTTTATGACAGGCTGGGTTCCAGAACTTAATGTAAACGTTATAAAAATATGGAAAAAACTAAAAAGTTAAATTATTTAGAATGATTCAAAATAATTTGGTAAGTTAAGATTTTTAAAATAATTTTGTCGAAAATTACTGTTTAATTCAATTGTAATGAGCAATTGTACGACCCACATTTCAATGAAATTATTTTATTCACTTTGCTTTTTCTTAATCAATTTCTATTCGATTAACGCACAAGAATCACTTATTAAGGTTGAACAATTTTCACTAGATTCTAAAATTCTTGGAGAAAATCGCGAAATTGATATTCATTTACCTAAGAATTATTTTAATACAGAATTCGATAAAGCTTATTATCCTGTAGTTTATGTTTTGGATGGCGAAAGAAATTTTCCGATGTTAACAGCATTAGAAATTTATGGTACACGTAGCATGTATCGTGCTTTTCCAGAAATGATTATAGTTGGTATTCGTAATATTGACAGAAATAGAGATTTTACACCTACTGTTCCTTCTGATACATCTTCAACTAAAAAAGCTAATTTTCCAACATCAGGAAAAGCAACAGAATTTTTATCGTTTATAAATGACGAATTAAAACCTTATATTGATTCAAATTTTAGAACAAATGGATATAATATTTTACATGGACATTCATTTGGAGGATTGTTTGCTTTAAATACATGGGTTTCTAATCCAAATAGTTTTGATGCTTATATTGCAATTGACCCGAGTTTATGGTGGGATAATCGTGTTGTTTTTGATAGATTGAAAGAAGCTGTAGAAAATAATACACTTCCGGTTAAAAATGTTTATGTAGCATTAGCCTTTGAGTCTCAAGAAGCCTCAAAAGATAGATTAAATCACGGTGGTTCAATCCGTGAATTTTGTGAAAAAGTTTTAACTTTAAATCCTAAAATCGATGAATTATCAGACTGGAAATATTATCCAGATAAAGACCACGGTACTGTTCCATGGCCATCAAGTTTAGATGCTTTTACATCGTTATTTCAAGGAATGCAATTACAAGTTAAAAAAATACCATCAAATCCAGAATTGGTAAAAAAACAATATGAACAATTATCTTTGAAATTGGGACACAAAATTTTACCAGACGAATCATTACTTTTGGAATTGGTAAAATACACAAAGAAAAATAATAAGAGTGAAGAAGCTCAAATTCTAATAGATTATTATAAAGAAATTTATCCTAAAAGTAAACAACTTCTGAATCTTTAGATAAAGTAGATGTTACTTATTTGTTGTTTGTTAAAAAGCTGCTTTCGTACTAATTCGAAAGCAGCTTTTTTTATTAGTTTAATTCTAAACGATAATCGTTTAATTTATTTTGAATTTTTAATGAATCATTTGTGAAAAACGATAGATCTGTTGTGAATAGATTTTTATAATATGTAATTCCTTCCAGTAAATTATCTTTTAATTTATTCAATTTTTTTAATTTAATAGAAGTTGGTTCTGCCTCGTAAGCTAATTTTACGTTTTTAAAATGCTCAATATACATGCCTAATTCTTTAATAAAAAAATGAGGTCTTTCGGTCGTTTCAATTAAATTGATTCTACCATAAATATGATTAATCATTTCTTTTAAAGTTGCTTCTTTAGTAAAATAAGCGATGTTTGGACCTGGGCAAATAACCACACCCTGTTCTTCACCTTTAATTTCTAATCCCAAATCAAGCAGAGATGCATTTGCCAAACCGATACATAAACATGATTTTTCTACAATTTTATCATACTGTTCTTGATATTCATCTTGCGAAAATTGTTCTTTTTGTTCTTCTAATTTTGCTAATGCCAATTTCTGATGTTTTCTAGAAGCTGTACAAGTTCCTTCAATATCAAAAGTTTTATCTAAAGCCAAGTATTTTCTTGGACATGCACTTCCAGGATTGTTTTTAATGATTCGTTGTTGTTTGATGTATTCGTTTGTGGTGCCATGAATAGTGTTAAAAGGAACGCCAAGTGGTGAAATATTGCTTAAATATAAATCAGATTCTTCTGCTTTAGCTAATAAATTTCGCGTGTTTACATCGGTCGAAGTTGCTTCGGTGACAAGTAAAAATGGTGAACCCCAACCAGCAGCATTTAAACGATAATGATTTAATAAAAAATTGTGTTCTTCGGCAGTTCCAATTCCGCCTTGAGCGGTGATTAATAAATTTAAAGGTTGCGCAGGAATATGTTTTCCTTTTTCTTCTAAAGATTTGCAAAGTAACTGGTGTGTAGTTTCTATTAATTCATTCTTTTTTTGTTTGAATGATTCTAGAATAGTTCCCATTAATTGGCCATCAGTTGCAAAAGCGTGACCGCCGCAATTTAATCCTGATTCGATTCTGTATTCAGACACCCATAAACCTTTTTTAGCTAATTGCTGTCCTTGAATTAAAGCTGACCTGTAATCACTAACTTTTAAAACAATTTTCTTTTCTAGCATATTTTTTTCATTCGGATAAAAACTGTCAAACTCTTCAAAATAGCTAAATAATCTTGGATTCATTCCGGCAGATAAAACCACAGAACCGTTTACTTTACTATTTGCAAATCCACGTAAAGCCGCATGTGCATCGTTATAAATACTAGGTAACGCTTCTTTGCCTTTATAATGTTCACGGTCAACTTTTGTCATAATATTGACATCAATACTTCCGGGTTGAAAATATTCGTCCAATACATTTTTTAAGTAATTTAAAGAATGATTCTTTTCTAAATAGTGTTGAAGTTCTGTTTTTAAATCCGATACATTAGGTAGTGAACTTATAAAATCTTCTACTGATTTTTTACTTTCTAAAAGATTTCTTTTTACTTCCTGAAATTTGTTTTTTACAATCGTATCAACTGTATCAAGATAAGAAGTAATTCTTTTTGCTCTGAAATCTTCTATCTTATTTGTAATTTCTTTATATGGTAATTTAAATTCTTTAGAATAAAAATTATTCATACGTTCAATTAACTCATCGTCCATTACAGAAATAACAGAAGAAATACCAAGATGAGCCACTCGAATTGGCGAATCAATGGTATATGCTAATCCCATTACCGGGATGTGAAAATTATGTGTGTTATAACGACTCATCTTTTTTTGTTTTAGTAAAGTCGCTAATTTCATGATTCTGTTATAAAGAATTAATGATAATAATCATGTTTGAGTTTTCTTTTTGTCTGTAAATAATTGATATTATTGTTTTTATTTAGGCGTTTTCTTTGAAATTATATATTTTTGATTACATTTGACGGCAAGAATTAATAAATTATTAAAAAAGACACATTATGAATGATAAAACTTTTACTATCGCTGAAATAAATTCCTTTTTAAAAGGCGATGTTGAAGGATATTATTCTGGTAAACTTACTGGTCCAGAAAATATAGATTCAGCTTTAACTTCTCAAATTACTTTTATACGTGATAAAAAATTTGAAAAAAAATGGCACACTTCAAAAGCATCTGTTGCTATTGTTAATAAAAATGTTTCTATTGAGCCAGGAGAAAAACGTGCATTTATCAAAGTTGATAATGTTGATTTAGCAATGTCTCAAATTTTAAGTATTTATGCATTGCCTTTAGCTGAAGTTAAAAATGAACAACATGTTACCGCAATAGTTGATCCAAGCGCAATTATTGGAAAAGGTGTGAAAATAGGAGCGGGGTGTTTTGTTGGACCAAGAACTATTATTGGAGATTATACGATTCTGTATCCGAATGTGACAATTTTAGATGATTGTGAAATCGGTAATAATAATGTATTTTGGTCAGGATCTGTAATTCGTGAGCGTACGGTTATCGGTTCTAATTGTATTTTCCATCCAAATGCGACAATTGGTGCTGATGGTTTTGGATACAGACCTTGTCCAGAAGTTGGATTAGTAAAAATTCCACATATCGGTAATGTAATGATTGGCGATTGGGTTGAGATTGGTGCTAATTCGTGTGTAGATCGTGGAAAATTTAGTTCGACAGTTATTGGAACGGGATGTAAAATAGATAATTTAGTTCAAATTGGTCATAATAGTGTTCTAGGTAATTTTTGTATAATGGCTGGAAACAGTGGTTTAGCAGGTTCAGTAAAATTAGGAAATGGTGTAGTAATTGGCGGAAGTGCTTCTATAAAAGACCATACCGTAATTGGAGATGGGGCTGTAATTGGTGCAGGTTCTGGTGTAACAGGAGATGTTGCAGCTGGAGTTACAATGCTTGGTTATCCTGCTTTAGTTGCAAAAGATACATTAAAACAATGGGCTTTTGTCAAACGAATTACAAAAGAAAGAAGTAGTATATAAAAAAAAACACTATCAGCATATTTAAAACTGATAGTGTTTTTTTTTAATATCTGTAAACTATTGCATTGATATTCATTCCGGCACCGACCGAACAAATAATTGCGCAATCACCTTTATGAATACGATGATTATCGATTTCTTTGTTTCTTAAAATATCAAGTAAAGTAGGGATTGTTGCAACACTACTATTTCCTAATTTACCGATGGTCATTGGCATGATGTGCTCTGGAACTTCCATATTAAAAAGTTTGTAGAATCGGTAAACTATAGCTTCATCCATCTTTTCATTTGCTTGATGAATCAATATTTTTTTAATGTCATGAATCGATACGCCACTTTTTTCTAGACAAGCTTTCATAGCAGCAGGTACGTGAATTAGTGCAAATTCATATATTTTTTTACCAAACATTTTTATATATCTAATATTTGGGTCGTGGTCGTTGTTATATGACTTTCCAAAATGAATAAATTCAGATTCCTCAAAAGTATAAGATTCTGTTGCGTGAGCAATAACACCATATTCAGATGTTGTAGCTTCCAATACAGCGGCTCCAGCACCATCAGCGTAAATCATGCTGTCGCGGTCATGTAAATCAACTACTCTTGACAATGTTTCTGCTCCAATAATCAAACAACGTTTTGCGATTCCTGCTTTAATAAAAGCATTTGCCTGTATAACACCTTCGACCCATCCTGGACATCCGAAAAGTAAATCGTATGCTACGCATTTTGGATTTTTTATTTGAAGATTTTTTTTAACTCGTGCTGCCAATGAAGGAACAGCATCAGATTGAATAGTTCCGAATTTTACATCTCCAAAGTTGTGTGCAAATATGATATAATCTAAAGTTTCAGGGTCAATTTGTGCGTCAACAATTGCTCGTTGTGCAGCAATCAAACCAATGTCTGAAGTAACTAAATCTGTTTCAACATATTTACGTTCTTTAATTCCTGTAATGTCCTTAAGTTTTTCTGCAATAAATTCACTTTTTTGTTTAAGTGCTATTCCTTGTTCATTTAAGAATTCATAATCTTTAAAATAAAGATTGGTAATGGTTTGTGTAGGAATGTAACTACCAACACCGATAAATTTACTTCCCATTTTGAGTGTGTTTTATTATGTTTTATTTTTTTATAAATATAAAGGTACTAATATATACGGTTTATTGTATGCGTGCATATTATTTTTTTTATTGTGTTTAAAATGTTATTTTTTCTATTTGAAGGTAAATTTTGATTTTGCATAAATAATTTGTGATTTTTTTTATGATATATGTTTTTTCAACTTTATTTTGTTTTTTTATTTTACGATTGTTTCAATTTATGTCTATATGTTAAAAATGAACTAAATAATTTATTAATGTATTTATGTTGTGAGAAATTGTAATTATTTTTCTTTATAAACTTAACTAAAACCAAAAAAGCTGAATCCGATATCGAACCCAGCCTTTTCTTGCTATGAAAAAGATTTATAAAATATACTTTACAATTATAAAGGAAGTAAAGTATATGTAATTTCAGTTGTGATTGTTTTTCCGTATTGATCCAAGAAAGCCGAAGTGTTCGCAGCCGGAATTGCATAAACCAAACTATAAACATCCGCTTTTGTAGCTTTAGGAGAAGCAACAATTTCTTCTGCTGTTGCATGTTTCAAGCTGTTATTGGTTCTGTTAGAAATTGCAGCTTCGTCATTTCCGCTTGTTTTAGCAACAATCAAATCGATATTATTTGTACTTACTGAAGTGTTATCAGCAGTTCCGTTAAATTGAGCTGAAGAAACTTTTGCAGTAACTGCATATTTTCTTGAAGAAAAAATAGTCATTGTAATTGGAGTTGACTCACTTCCGCTTGCAAATTTTGCTTCGCTATCTAACAATATTGTTGCATTGTCGTTGCTTAAGTTTAAGCTGTAAAATTCACCAACATTTACTGATAATTTATTTGTTTTTATTTTGTTGTCATTTTGTGCATTTGCACCGAATCCAAACATTAAAGCGATTGCTAAAATTGATACTGATTTGAAGATGTTTCTTGTAGTTTCCATTTTTGTAGTTTTTTAAAAAGTTATTTTGTTATATTTTTTTGTTTCATTTTGATATGACAAAGTAACAACGGAATTCAACTTAGCTTTGTAGTAAGGATTGTCTATCAATTGTAGAAATTGAACTACAATGTTTTTTTATTATTTTATTAAAACCAAAAAAGCTGAATCCGATTTCGAATCCAGCCTTTTCTTGCTATGAAAAAGATTTATAAAATATACTTTACAATTATAAAGGAAGTAAAGTATATGTAATTTCTGTTGTGATTGTTTTTCCGTATTGGTCTAAGAAAGCCGATGTATTTGCAGCTGGAATTGCATAAACCAAACTATAAACATCCGCTTTTGTAGCTTTAGGAGAAGCAACAATTTCTTCTGCTGCTGCATGCTTCAAGCTGTTATTGGTTCTGTTAGAAATTGCAGCTTCGTCATTTCCGCTTGTTTTAGCAACAATCAAATCGATATTATTTGTACTTACTGAAGTGTTATCAGCAGTTTCGTTAAATTGAGCTGAAGAAACTTTTGCTGTAACTGCATATTTTCTTGAAGAGAAAATAGTCATTGTAATTGGAGTTGATTCACTTCCGTTTGCAAATTTTGCTTCGCTATCTAATAAAATAGTTGCGTTATCGTTACTTAAATTCAAACTGTAAAATTCACCAACGTTTACTGATAATTTATTTGTTTTTACTTTAGAATCTTGTGCATTTGCACCGAATCCAAACATTAAAGCGATTGCTAAAACTGATACTGATTTGAAGAAGTTTCTTGTAGTTTCCATTTTTGTAGTTTTTTAAAAAGTTATTTTGTTATATTTTTTTGTTTCATTTTGATATGACAAAGTAACAACGGAATTCAACTTAGTTTTGTAGTAAGGATTATCTATCAATTGTAGAAATTGAACTACAATGTTTTTTTGTTTTAATGCGAAAAGCTTTATTTTACGGCTTTAATAATCAATCCATAATACAGAATTACTTTTATGAAAAAATTTATTTTATTATTATTTGTTTCTATAAATGCTTTTGCTCAAGAGAAGTACGAGGCTTTTCAATATGAAAATAAATTCGGAATTGTAAATAAAGAAAACTTAGAAGAATATTTAGAACCAAAATTTGAAGAATATGCACCAATTTTTACCGATGTTCTTGCCTTTGTAAATAAAGATATTTTTTATTTTTTTAATAAAGAAACTGGTGAAAGTATAAGTTATAAGACAAAAGATGAATATTTATATTTAAAAAACAGAAGCAAATATTTTCATTTTTTAGAAGATAATAAAAGTCTATTAATTTCATCAACTGTATTTGCTGATAAATTTTTGTTAGAAAAAGAATATAATAATTTTGAAAATTCTTCCGATTATATCATTGCTTATTCAGATGATAACAAAATTGATGTGTTTGATAAGGATAACATGCGTCTAAAAATTAGAGATATTCCAGCTAAAAGATACATGGAACAAAAAATTTTAGATACTAATACTCAAATAGAATTCTATGTTAATGTTTTTTTTGGTATGGAAACAGTTTTGTTTTATGACGAAGATTATAATTTACTTAAAGAAATTGAAACAAAAGTACCTGACCGTTTTGAAGCCTTTAGTTTAATTAAAAAACATTTCACAATTGTAGAAAGCAATTTAGAAAGGGGTGCTGGTGGTCGTGCCGAAATTATAAGATGGGAATCAAATAAAGTAAAAGATAAGACAGCGTTTACCTTTGGTCATCTTGGATTTGAAATTGCAGGTTCTTATGAAGAAATTCTTTTTCCAATTAATTCGATATATAAAGATTCAAAAAGTCTAAATTATTGGGTAGTTCTTAATAATAAAGAAACTAAAAATTTGCATGCATTCAAAATTGATTATAAAAACAATGCGTTTATCTATCCAAAAAAATATCTAAAGAAACTTAAATTAAAAATGAAAAAATTATAAACGGAAACGCTTCCTAATTTGGAAGCGCTTTTGTTTAAAAATACATTGCCGAAATATTATCTTCAATTCGCATGAATGAATAATTGCTATCGTAAAATACTTCGAGTTTGGTTTGCACTCCATTCGTAATTTTGAAACTTTGCCAATTTACATCTTCTGTATCTTTAGAATTAAAAGGTTCATAAACCAAATGCAAGTTGTATTTATATAGTAAATTTCGTGTCTGTAAAATCAATTTAAAAAAGCTGACACACAAATTTATATCAACTCCGTTTTGATAAAAAACTTCTGATATAATTTGCTTTTCCTCGTCAAAGAAATCAATTTTTTCTAATTCTAATGATTTCTTGATATCATTTAAATAAACTTCTTTCTCCATAATTATAAAAAAAAGAGGAACTTTCATTCCTCTTAAAATTATTCTTCTTTTAATACTTTTTTTGCCACTTTTCCAACCGTTAATCCTTGAACTACGATCGAGAATAAGACCACAATATAAGTAATTTCTAATAAAACATCTTTAATTTCTCCTGCCGAATTTGGTATCGACATCACCAATGCAATCGAAACTCCACCGCGAATACCTCCCCAAACCATCGTAATCAAAGAACCTCTTGAATACGTGTTTTTTCGTAAAATTGTTGAAGCAGGAATAAAAATAGAAAGTGTACGAGCCAATAATCCAATGAAAATTGTAACAATTCCTAACAATAATTGATGCTGTAAATCTGGTAAGACCAACAATTCAAAACCAATAAATAAGAATAAAATAGCATTTAAAATTTCATCTATCAATTCCCAAAACTTACCTAAATAATCGCGTGTGGTTTCATTCATTGAATGCTTTTTACCGTAATTTCCAATAATTAAACCAGCAATTACCATCGCTAATGGAGAAGAAAAATGTAATTCAGATGCGATTAAGAAACCGCCCATTACAATTGCTAATGTAATTAATACTGTTACTTTATAATCGTCAATCTTTTTCATTACTCGAGAAGCAGTAATTCCAAGTAAAGCACCTAAAAGTACTCCTCCACCAGCTTCAATTAAAAACAGCCAAGAAACAGAACCAAATGTAGCTTCGAATGAAGTATCTGTAGCCATTTTTAAAACGACAGCAAACATTACAACGGCAACTCCATCATTAAATAATGATTCTCCAGTAATTTTAGTTTCAATCATTTTTGGAACTTTAGCTTCTTTTAAAATTCCTAAAACCACGATTGGGTCTGTCGGAGAAATCAAAGTACCAAAAAGCAAACAATAGATAAACGGAATTGTAATTCCAAAAATTGGTGCAACATAAAACAAGATACCTGAAATAATAAACGCTGATAAAACAACACTTATGGTTGCATAAGTAAAAATGGGCCATTTATGTTCTTTTAAATCTGAAATATTCACATGGAGGGCTCCGGCAAATAATAAGAAATTAAGCATGGCTCCCATCAAAATTTCGGTAAAATCGAATTCCTTTATTAACTGAAAAAATTCTTGTGTAGTTTGTGGAAAGAATTGGTCTCCAAGAAGACGAATTCCAACAGAAACCATCATTGCGATAATCATAATACCGATGGTTCCTGGAAGTTTTAAAAAGCGTACGTTTAAATACGCAAATAACGAGGCTAATACAATTAGAACTGAAAACGTATAATATAATTCCATAAATTTTTATTTGCTCAAATTTACGATTTTAAGATAAAAATCGGAATAGGAATTTCTTAATAATTTGGCTTTTTTTTGCATAAGGCGCATACTTTATCTTAAAATCGAACCAGTTTTTTCGATGAACAATCGTTTTAAAATGAACAAAAGTATCAAAGCCGAATTTTCCGTGATAATTTCCTAATCCGCTTGCACCAAAACCACCAAACGGAACTTTATCATTTATAATATGCGACAAAACATCGTTAATACAACCTCCACCAAATTGTGTTTGCGTCATAAATTTTTTAATTTCAGATTCGTTGGTTGAAAATAAATACATCGCCAAAGGTTTTTCGTTTTGATGATTGTGTTCGATAACCTCTGCTAAATTTTTAAAAGTCAAAATCGGAAGAATAGGACCAAAAATTTCATCTTGCATAATTGCATCATCAAAAGAAATGTCATCTAAAATTGTGGGTTGGATATAATTATCAACAGCATCTGTTTTTCCTCCGAAGTAAATTTTTCCGTCAGATAGATATTTCTCTAAACGCAAAAATTGTTTTTGATTAATGATTCTTGGAAAATCAGGATTCGGTTGCATTTCGTTTCCATAAAAATCAATGATGGTTTGTTTTAAAATGGCTATGAATTTATCTTTAATCGTTTCATCAATCCAAATAAAATCTGGTGCAATACAGGTTTGCCCAGCATTTACAAATTTTCCGAAAGTAATTCGTTTCGCAGCAATTTCAAGATTCGCAGATTTATTTATCACACACGGACTTTTCCCTCCTAATTCTAAAACAGTCGGCGTTAAAGTTTCTGCCGCTTTTTGTTGTATGATTTTCCCAACCGAAGTACTTCCTGTAAAAAAGATTTTATCAAATTTATTTTCGAGAATTTCAGTTGTTTTTTGAACATCACCTTGAATAACCGAAATATATTCTTGTGGAAAAGTTTCGGAAATCATCTTTTGTAAAACTTTGGAAGTATGAACTGAAATTTCAGAAGGTTTCAGAATTACACAATTTCCTGCTGCAATTGCTGAAATCATCGGTTGAAGTGCTAATAAAAGTGGATAATTCCAAGGTGAAATAATAAGAACAACGCCGTAAGGTTGCTTGTAAATAAAGTCAGAAGATGGAAAATTTAATATTGAAGCTCTTACCTTTTGTGGTTTTGCCCAATGATATAAATTTTTTAAATGATTTTTAATCTCCAATTGTAACATGGCAAACTCAGTTAACAAAACTTCGTATTCAGATTTTTTAAAATCGTTATAAACGGCTTGAATTAATTCATCTTGATGTTTTTCTAGGCTTTTTTTTAACTTCAACAAAGCTTCTTTTCTATAAGAGATAGATAAAGTATTTCCGTTATAAAAGAAACATCTTTGTTTTAAAACAATTTCTTTTGGAGTTTGCATTTTTGTTTACAATTTACAATTTATTATGTCAACTAAAACACAAAAGATAAATTGTATAAATTGGTTAAAAAAAACTTCTTTTTTTCATTTTTTTAATACCTTTATACAAATATAAAATTGAATAGAAATGAAAAAAATGATTTTAGCTGCAGCTGTAATTGCTGTAGGATTTGCATCTTGTGATAAAAAAGCGGATGCTAATACATCTACAAACGATTCGTTAAACCAACCTGCTACAACTGAGCAAACGGAAACTCCTAAACCAACAGAAGAAAAACCTGATGGAAGCACTGCACAAACTGCATTGGATTGGGCTGGAATTTACGCTGGTACTTTACCTTGTGCTGATTGCGAAGGAATTCAGACAGAATTAGCTTTAAATGATGACAATACTTTTGTAATTAAACAAACGTATTTAGGTAAGAAAGAAACGATTGAGGACAAAGGTACAATTATGTGGCACGATGGAACCATCGCTCACCTAAAAGGAAAAATAGTGGATATGAAACTTAAAGTTGAAGAAAATCAATTGGTATTCTTAGACCAAGACGGAAAAGTTATTGATGGTCCATTAAAAGATAAATACATTTTCAAGAAAAAATAATCCTAAAAAATGAAGCTCTAAAGCTTCATTTTTTTGTTTATTAAAATGCATTTAATTTTCAAAATTAATTGTTTGGTGTAAAATTTTTTATTTCTAATTCATAATATGCGCCACCTAAAGGACTATCACCTTTGTATGAAGTTGAGTAATAAATTTTTTCTGGATAATGAAATTCTTTATTATACGACACAGTAATTTGGACTCCCTTTATTCCATTTTTATCTTGATTTAAAGCATCTTGATAATCTGATTGGATTTTATTAAAAACTTCATCAATTGTTTTAGCATCAGCATAATCTGAATCTCCTATTGCAATCCCATTCTCAACAAGAACATTTATTTCAAAAGGTCCACTTGATGCAAAATAATCGTATTGATACGAATAATTGGACAGATTATTTTCTTTCCATAATTCGCGCTGTTGCGTAAATTCTGCTTCGTTGAATTTCACTTGATACGAATTGTCATCACTTGAACAAGAGAAAAAAAAACCAGAAATAGCAAAAAATAATAGAAGGTTATTTTTTTTCATAATTTTTTAGTTTAATTACTCAAATATAAATAAATAAACAAATAAATTAATAAAAACCTTTATTATTTGTGTTAGGGATTGCAGCGGTATCCTTTTTTGTAGCGAAGCGAAGAAAAAGATTTAGCGGAAAGCCCGGCGCGAGCGTTGGCGAATAGCCAAAAGTGAGCGCAACATCATAAAAAAAATCCGCTAACTGAGAAGCTAACGGATTTGATTTTTATTTTTTATAGTTTGCGAAAAATTCTGATAAAGTACGAATTCCTGTTCCTGTACCACCGTGACCTTTGTAATTTTCTGGAGCTTCTGTGAAAGCTGGACCAGCAATATCAATATGCACAAACGGTTGTTTTGCGAAATGTTCTAAGAATTTACCCGCTGTGATGGTTCCAGCAAAACGTCCACCAATATTTTTTAAGTCGGCAATAGACGATTTAATTTGCTCTTTATAATCGTCCCACAAAGGCAACTGAACCATACGCTCGTACACTTTTGTTCCAGCATCTAGAATTTGTTTATTAATCGATTCGTCGGCATTGCTCATTAAACAAGCGGCGCGAGAACCTGCGGCAACTAAAGCTGCTCCAGTTAAAGTAGCTGCATTGATGATTAATTCTGGATTGAAACGATCTGCATACGAAATAGCATCGGCTAAAATCATACGACCTTCGGCATCAGTATTTAAAACCTCAACGGTAGTACCGTCCATCATGGTAATAACATCACCTGGTGCATACGCATTTTGTCCTGGACGGTTATCTGTTGCTGGAATTAATCCAATAATATGAACGTTAGATTTATTTAAAGCTGCTGCATAAATAGTTCCTGCCATCATGGCTGCCCCACCCATATCAGATTTCATTAAATCCATTGAACCAGCAGTTGGTTTTAAAGACAAACCTCCAGTATCGTAAACAACTCCTTTACCAACTAAAACAATTGGTTTTTCGTTGATTGGATTTGATGGTTTGTGTTCTAAAATGGTAAATGTTGGTGGCTCAATCGAACCCATGTTTACAGCTAACAATCCACCCATTTTTAATTTTTGGATTTCTGACTTGCCTAAAACTTCAACTGAAAAACCTGCTTCGTCTCCAATTTCTTGAATTTCTTTTGCTAGTTGATTTGCTGATAAATAAGAAGATGGTTCGTTTACCATATCTCGTGCCCAAAAAACAGCTTGAATTGTGTTATTCATTTCGGTGATTGAAGCTTGAGCAACATTTCCTAAAATAAAGATGTTTTCTAACTGATATTCGCGCTCATCTGCATCTTTAAAATATTTTAAGAATTGGTAGTTTGACAAAGTCAATCCTTCTGCTAATGCTAAGGTAGTTTCGTCATTTCCAACAATGGTAATCGCCGTTGCTTTTTTATCTAATTTTTGACGAATGGCAAATCCGGCAACGCGCATTTTTTCTAAATCTTGTTTTTCTTTTACGAAGAAATAATTTTTGTTTCCAACTTTAATAAAATCTTCTTTAGCATCTGAAGTTTTAAATGCTTCGAAAGTTTCTTGTATATATTGTGGAAATTGTGAATCGATACTTGTTTGCTCGTTTACAACGTAAACAACTGCATCTGTATTTAATGTATTTGTTAATTGTAACATTTTGTTGTTTTTTATCTGAAAATCAAAAATACAAAAACTGTAAGATATTTCTAATTTACATGAGTTAAAAAGTACAGTTATGATTTATAATTTGAAAATTTAAAAAAACATCTTTTTGAAAATTAAAAAGTAACAAATAACCATTCTTTCAGAAAAAGAAGCTTTTCATTATTAATAAAATAAAAGATGATATTTAAACCAATTGGTCCCAATATTAAAATTGAAATTATTAAACGAAGTAACATGTTTTTTATTATTCTAAAAGTAAAATCAAAAATAGTTGAAAGTACAAAACCACTGCCTAAATAAAGTAGTATGAATCGTTTGGTATTGAATAAACTTAAATCTAAAGATTCTTTAAAATTGGATATTAAAAAAATGGAATATCCCAACAGGACACACATTAAAATAATTTTAGAAAACTTTGAAACAGGGTTTTCTTTGTATTCATTAAAAATTTCTTTAATCAATTTTTTTTCATCATTTCTCTCAAGTCGTTCATAAAGTTGATATAAGTCTTTTTTCCATTTTTCGATGTCTGTTTTTTGATTTTCTTCGGTAACAAATATCATGTAATCTTCTATTGTTTCAATAATAAAAGTATTCATATCATTCGTATTATCTGGAGATAATTTTGAAATTAAATTGTCGATAATTAGTTTGAAATTTTCATAATCATATAAATAAAATCTTTCAATACAAATTCCATCAATAACATCTAAATCGTCTTCATCAACTTTTTCTTTAATCAATAAATTAAATAAACGGTCCATTTCTTGTCTTAAAAAGTCGAAATGTAAATCGGAATATTTTGATAGCGATTCATAAATAATTTCTAAAACAGAAGAATCATCAGGTTCTAAATTATTTACATAAGTTTTAAATTCAGCTTCATTATCATTTGCGAAATCAACAATTTCGTCCATGAAATTTTGCTTGAAAGAATTTGATTTTTTATTCCAATTTGTTAGGCTAAAATTATCAAATTCTTGCAATTGTTCTAATATTGTCATTTTAATAAGTTTTTGGTTATATAAAAGTACCTAGAATCTAGAAAAAAAGCAAATATTATTCTAAAACAATTGCTATTTAAAATTTAGGTATAAAAAAAAGACACTTCAAAAAAATGAAGTGCCTTTAACTAAAGTGAAAAGAAATGAAAATTATTTTTTTATGACCTTATAAACATTTTGTGTGCCGTTAGTTGCAAAAATTTTCAACAAATAAACTCCAGAAGAAACTTCTGTTAAATCAACTTCTTTTGCTTTAGATGTCAAAATTTGTTGTCCAGCAACATTATAAACTTCAATACGATCCAATAAAATTTCTGTAGAAATATTAAATATTCCTGTTGAAGGATTTGGATAAATACTGATAGCTGTTTTATCAAATGGTTTTACACTAGCTGTTGCATCTTGAATCTGAATCGTATAATCTTCAATTTGACCATAATACGCGTCAGTACAAGCGTTAAATTCACCAGCTTCGTAAATATTCCATTGATCTTTGATAATACGCATTCTTGTATTTCCTACGAATGCATCTGCTGGAATAAGAATTGGAATTATCACATTTACTTCATCTGTACCTGTTGATGGTAATAGTGATGCCGTATAATACTCTGTTTCCATATCAAAAGTGAAATCATGATTCCAATCAATAAACACTCTAATATCATGTTCAAAGTTTCCATTTGTATTTCCTTTAACCGTTAAGTTATAGCTTGTTTCTTTTACTACATTTGCAACCATTGAAGTAAAGTTTTCGTAGGCTGGAGTTCCATCAACATTAGCAGAAGTTGAATTATTCAAGTCTGAAAAATTAACCAAAGTGATTGGTTCTACACCATACTCAACAGTAACTTCGCAATAATCATCTTGTATGATGTTACTTTCGATTACTTGTAAATTATAATCTATTGCGATTCCGTATGAATTAATTGTTCCACAAGCATGAAGGTTATCGGGAGCAGAGTTAGGGAATTGTAACATTACACGTAGACGATACAATCCTGGTGTAGTATTCTGAGGAACTGTAAATTCAAAACTGCCATCTCCAGTTGATGTAATTCCTGTGTTATAATAACCAATTTCTTCTTCATTGTCAAACACGAAATTGTTGTTGTAATCAACCCATGCACGAACATTTACATAATTTGGATCTTGCCAGTTCGAATGAAAATTTAAAACATATTGGTTTCCAGCTAAAAGATCTACAGATTCTGAATTTGTATAATCTGCATAACCAGCTTCGTTATATAATACTGGATTAACATTCCATGTAAGTGTTTCACCTGACAAAGAAATATTATTAACTACAATTTCATCTGCAGAAGACGGATAGAAAAATGTTGGAATACAATATTCTGTTTGATCTTCTTCGAATTCAATTGTTACAGATATTTCATCAAACTTAGTTAGATCAGCAACCGAAGTAGCACGAACTAATACAACGCCATTTGCAACAGCAGTTACAACTCCATTTTGATTTATGGTTGCAAACTCTTCACCAGAAACAATAGACCAAGTTACTTCTTGATTTTGGCTGATTGGATTTACAGCAGCAAGTAATTGTAAAGTACCATTTTGTGATAAAATTTCTGGATTTATATTATTCTCAGTTGTTACAATTACATTTTCGATTGGTACAACTGGTTGTTTAATTTGAAAATTATCAAAAGATAAGTAATAATCTCCTGCGGTACGTGTTGCTGAAATTCTAATTTTTACATATTCAGATTGATAACCTTGTAAAGAGAAAATTTTATGAATATATGTACCGTTTTCTTCTCCTTGCTCATCTTCTACAATTCCGATTTGAGACCAAGTTTGTCCAAAATCAGTTGAGATTTCAATTGTAAAATTCCCCCAAGTTGTTAATGGCGCATAAGGAGAATTGTAACTTCCTTGTCTGTAATCGAATGACAATTCATAGTTATTTGTATTCAAAGGTCCAACTGGAATAGTTGTGAAAGTTCCTGAAGAAGAAGATCCAGAACCATATAAGTTTTTATGTAAATTCATTCCTGGATTACCTGGATAACCAGAAGCAGTTCCTAAACTCCAACCTGAAATTGTCCATCCCGAAGGAGTTGTATTTCCAAACTCTTCTAACCATGGGACAGGAGCCGTTGGAATGGTTGAGAATGTAGTTTGTTTCCATGGACTTTTATCATCGTTTGAACATGCTCTTCTTACAAAAACATAATAGGTTCCGTTTGATAAACCACTTACTTGTATTGTCGAATTTGTTGTAGTTTCGAAAATCTCATTTTCTGAAGGCATATTGTTGGTTAAAGAAATAAAATATTCATATCCATTTGTTGGCGTTCCCATAGAATCTATCCAAGAAACTGTAGCTCCATCAATTGTAGGATTTGATGCGGCAGCACTTTGTAATTCAGGACAAGTTGGTATTGGTTCCCAAATCAAATCATCTACACATAAATAAGAATAAGAACTTCCGTTTATTCTTCTGATTCCGATATAATTTGCATTTCCTGAATAATTGTTAAAGTTTACAGAAAATTCTTGATAACTTGGCGTAAGTTCAGATGATGTAATTGTTCCGATAAGTTCAATTTCTGTATCAGCAGTATTAGATGACAATGCTACAACTTGTAAATCATAAGTTCCCCCAGAACTTGACATTTTAGCACTGAATCTTAATCTATGTGTTCCTTGACCAACATTAGAAAGCTCTGGACTTACCAATATTGCTTTGTTATTTAAGTTTGTCATATCTGCGCCATTTCCGTAGAAAGTAACACCGTTGGGTGCAGAATTTGCATACGTTGATGTTACATTTACAGTCGGAACAGAAGAACTATCGCCAACCGTAATTTTTGACCAACAGTTTGGCAAAACATTACCCGTAACTTGATCAAATGTTTCGTAAAAAGTACCAGCTGGAAGACATGTAGTAAAAATATTTCCTACTGTAGCATAATCACTTTCACAAATTGTAGTTGCATTTTTTCCTCTAAAATAATATTTTGTATTTGGATTAAGTCCTGTAATATTTAAAGAAATATCTTCAGTTCCAAGCGTGAATGGAGAATTGGAAACCATATTAGTAAAGTTCAAATCTGTAGCGACTTCAAGAATTCTATTCATTGGTAATGCATTTCCATTTTCTCCAATTGGCCAACTCAGTGTAAATGAATTCGATGTCGCTGCACTTGCTGTTATACTGTTTAATGTGATAGGGCAGTTTGTAATTGAATCAACTAATGGGTTTGTTACTAAATAAATTGGACCTCCAGTACATTCAGAATTTACAGCGTAAATAGTAAATGTATATGCATTATTACCTCTCACGCCTTGATTGTAATGAGTTTGAAAAGTTGTACTTGAACCATAAGAAACCACATATGCGTTTAATGCATTGTTCTGACCAACTGCATATACATTTCCGTTTACTGGAACATTTGGAGTTTGTCCTTCGATATTTCTTAAAATCAAATATTTATCTGCAGTTGGATTTGAAACAGTAAATGTCCCATTAATTATAATTCCAGATTTTGTTAAAACTAAATTGGTTGGTTGTGCAGTTGGTTCAACACAATTCGAATTAAGTTTTGTTGAATATGAAATTTTCTTTGAAGAATTAAATAAATCAAAATGTTGATTTGCATGTGCAAAGTAAATTGAAGTAAAAAAGATGAGTGTAAGTACTAACCATTTTCTCAACATACTTGTACAATTTTCATTGTTTAAAAGTCGATTTTTAATCATTTTTATAAAATTTAATTAAACATTTTTTCTAATGGAAATCAATAATTTCCAAATACAAATATCTTTATTTAGATTAAATAAAAATAAGACAACTTGATTTTTATTATTAAAACAATATAAAGTGTTCAATATTGAACATCAAACAAACTTTGAACTATGTTGAAAAAAAATCTACAAAATTATCTTAAAAAAAGAGATGAAAATTCAGTGATAAATTTTAAAAATATAAGACAAATAAATATTATTAAGACGTAGTCTAAATAAAAACAACTAGAAGTAGGATAGTTATTTCTTCATTTGTCTGAAAGTTAGACTGATTCGAGGAGATGTTATTTTTTTTGTAGTTGCAATTTGATGTAACCAATGTTTTTGAGTTTCGCCTTTCATTTCGATTAAAGAACCATTTAGTAAATCGAACTCTCGCTTTTCTGAAGTTTGTTTGTGTTTGAAAACAAATTTTCGGGTTGCTCCTAAACTCAAACAAGCAATAGAACCGTTCTCGATTAAATCTTTTTCTCCATCGCTGTGCCAACCCATCCCTTCTTCTCCATTGTGATACAAATTCAACAAACAGGAATTATACATCGCATCGGTATATAATTCAATTAATTGTTTTAAAGCTAAAAGTTCTTCAATCCAAGGTTCAGCAATTCGAGTTACTCCTGAATAGGTGTATGAAAATTCGCGAGATCCGTACCAAGCTACTTTGCGTTTGGTTTCAATTTCTTGACCATTTACCAAAGCCCTGTCATGATACCATTCTATTTTTTCCATTAAATCATTATAGAATTTTTCTGATTCTAATGTATCTAATAGAATACCGTGATAAAAAACTTCGCCATTGTAAGGTAATAAATTTTGTTCGGTAGGTTGGTTTGAAAATAAATCCATAATTTCTTTTTATCAAAAATAAACATTTTAAAAGTTTTTCAAAAACGACAAGTTTTGACTTATCTGATTTTCAAATTTGCATCAAAGAAATAGAGATATGAAAAATTATTATAGACATCAGTTAAACATTTTACAAATAGACATGAAGATTGCTGATTTTGCGATTCAGAAAGCAACGTGGGAAGAAATTAATGAAGAAAGAACGGTTCTAGAATATCAAGAAAAAATAAACTTATTAGAACAAGAAAAAACAGATTATTTGAATCAGCTTTTTTTGTCACTTCATAAAACAGAGATAACTGAAGAAAACTGTTCTGAAATCAAATTATGTTATCAACTTTTAGAAAAATATTCTAAATCTGAATATAGTGTTTTATTCACAGCTCATTTGAATCGAACTATTGAAAAACATCAAAAAGAATATGGTAGCTTTTTAATAAAATCGCAAATTAAAAAAGCTTATGAAATTGAAAATAAAATTCAAATCCTTGAAAAAAACGCATAAAAAAAAGACTTCATCTTTGAAGTCTTTTTTCAATATAAATTAAGTTTAATTTACTAAACTAGATAAAACGTTAATAGTTGCGTTTGATAAATTTGTATTTGCTGAATTTGCAATTGTAATTAATGCGTTTGTAAATTGGCTATATTCATTTCCGCTCATAGAAGAAGAAATACTAGACATTGCGTTTGATTTGTATTTCTTTAATTGTGTCTTATATTCCTGACTACCAGTGTTTAAACCTGCTAAACTGTTGTATTGTGCAACGTAATTACTTAATGTTGTACCAATTACAGAAGCTTGCGAAGGAGTTAAATTCATCGTATTTAACAAGTTGCTAATTTCTGCAACGGTATTCGCAACATTTATTGCGTTTACGATAGTATTAGAACTTGTCGTGTTTGAAGTCGATGTACAACTTGACAAAACAGAAATCAATGATAAGGCTAAAACAATCTTTTTCATATCTAAAAATTTAAGAAATATAAAATTACGGATTTTTATTTAAAGAGAAATCATTCCAAAAAATAAACAGAAAATTATTTTGAAACATTTCTCATATTATCAAATAAATTGGCGTTTAATTTATTTTTAGGTTTATCGATAGCATTCAATTTTACAGTCTTTGTCGGCATAATCACATTGATACCGGAATCTGAAATCTCGTAAGTTATCGTTCCATTTTTGAAAATTAATTCGTTTGTGTTTGAATTAAAAACGAAATCTTTATTATGATATAATTCAATTATTCCATCCGAATTTAGAAATCCATAGAACAATTCATTGTCGATAAATTCATACAAAACCATTCGTTTTCCATTTTTAAAAGTCAATTCAAAAATCGGCCCATTAGCATCGTAAGGTAAAGTGTGATATTTTTTTGTTATCATTTTACCATTTTCTAATTTCGAATGAGTATAATCTACTAAAAAACCTAAAGTTCCATATGATTCTTCAATACTTTCTATCAAAACCGGTTTGTTATTTTCTACTTTATAAGTATTATATTGATGCCAACAGCATCCGCTTTTAGTCATTGTTGAGATTTGTTTTTTTTCTGAATCGGTAATAAAAAAGCCGCAATAACTTTGAGCTAAATCTGTAAAATCTTCATCAAAATCAAATGTGTTTTTATGAGCTAAATACACATTGTAAGCTGGGCCACCATAACAACTATAATATCCGACACGTACTGCAATGTCATCTATTCCGTCAAAATTAAAGTCATCATAAATTAAAATACTTTGTTCACCATAAGGAAACTCCAACACATTGGTTTTTACTTTTTTGTCTTCTAAATCATATTCAGATACAAAAGCATGTGTTTCTAGAACCGTTTTCTTTAGTTTATTATCATAAATGAGCAAAGTAGCATTTTCTTCTTGGTTATCATTTGAATCAGAAATTATTGTCAGTTCACCTGAATATCGATCAGAAAAGTCTATTAATTTTATCTTCTGAGGATGAACAGAAATAAACATCAGGCAAAATAATATTGTAAAATTTAATTTGTTCATAGTAAATTTATTAAAGTATTAAAATTAACAAATACCATAAAATAGGAATGCTTTCTACCCAAAATAATGTGTAATATTTTGACCTTCTATCATTTGCAAAAAAGGTAAAAATAAAAATTACGTTTATAAGTATTAAGTTAACAATCCACTGATTTTGATAATGATTTGATTTAAAAAATTCTAAAACAAAAAAACATATCGATAAAAAATAAACAAACTTTTTGGTGTTTTTAACTCCAATTGCTTGCGGAACCGTTTTTAAACGAACATCATCATATTTTAAATCATTAATTTCAAAAATTAAAATAAGAATTAAGGTAAGAACAAAACGTTGTAAAAATTTGAATATGAAGTTGTTTTCAAAAGGAAAATCAGCATTTAGTAACGGAATCATTGTTGTAACTCCAGCCCAACAAAAAGACACAATGTAGATTTTAATACCTGCTAAATTTCTTAAATTTTGTCTTTTTTTTCCGAATGGAATTAAATATAAAACACTTAGAAATGCAAAAAATAAAACAGCTAGTTGCGCTGCGAAACTAAATTTAAAAAAAAGAAAAGTACATAAAATAAAACTGAGTACACTGAGTGCAACAATTAGTTTTAATGTTTTTTTTAGAACTTTATTTTTCAGAATATAGCTTCCGTATTTAATAGTGTTATAACTTAAAAGTGTTCCGCAGAAAACAAATAATAATATATTGAAATTTATCTGCATTCTGTTAAAATAATAAGTCATTAAAACCAATGAAGCTGTTGCTAGTGAAACGTGTAAACTAGAATTTATATAAAAATCAAATATGGATTTTATTTGTTTCAAAATCATTATTTAATCATCAAAGATAATAAACAATTTCTCGGGTCTTGTTTCAATTTAGTACTTAAAAATAAAAAAGGAAAATTTCAATACAACATGAAATTTTCCTTTTTTTAATATAATAAGTGAAATTTAATCTAAAATTGTTATTTCTACTCTTCTGTTTTTTTGTCTTCCTTCAGGTGTATTATTATCAGCAACTGGTTTAGATTGCCCAAATCCTTTAGTTGACATTCTTGAAGTTTCAATACCTTCTGCTTCAAGATATTTCATAACAGAATTAGCCCTGTTTTCAGACAAAACATTGTTATACTGAACTGTTCCAGTGTTGTCTGTATATCCGTCAATTCTAATTTTCTTGTCTCTGTTCTTTTTCTTATTAAGCAATTTCACAAAATCTTTCAAAGCACCTTCTTCTTGCGTAGTTAAAGTATAAGAGTTCGTTGCGAAAAGTAAATCAGAAGCAAAAATTAATTTTGTTCCTTCTTCGGTTTTAACAACTTCAGTAACAACTTCGCTCTCAACAATTTCAACTACTTCAGGTTCTTCTTGTACTTTGTTATTTTTCTTTGACTTACAAGATGTAAAACTTAAAATACCAGCAAAAATTGCAATTAATAATATTCTCTTTTTCATAAAAAACTATATTTAAAATACAAATTTAAATAAAATATAATTAATTAACAAAAATTAAGAATTAAGACATTTGAAAATTAAAAAACACCAATATAATGATTACCTGGTTTATTAATTAATTTTGCTCCTTTAGTTACAGCTCCAGTTTTACTGTTTAAAATATAGATATTACCATCTTTACCTACTGGTGTTACAGCAATATAAACTTCGTCTCCATCAACAACAAATCCTTGATATTGTCCAAAATTTAAATCTGCTTCGTAAGGTAAGTTTACTTGTGAAGCTGTTTTAGCATTTAAATCAACACGAGCAACAAATCCTTGTTCTGTACCCGAGTAAGTGTACATTACATAAGCAATTCCATTACCAGCATATCTCCAAGAATCAACATAAGTTCCAGTTACTCCTAAAGCTGAATCTAAACTAAATACATATGAATTATCATATTGATTGTTTTGTCCAATTTTTAATATATGAGAACCTTTAGTACCTCTTTGAGTTGCCTGATACATATTTCCGTCATCTGCAACGAATGCGTTAAAACTACGGTAACCACTTGTATCTCCATTATCAACTTCAGAAGTAATTATTGTTGGATTTTCTAATGAAGGATAATCAACAACAATTGATTTTGTACCTAAACGCCCATTTGTAAAACCGTTTTGTCCAGTCGTTGGGTTGGTTTGTCTCATCCAAGTTCCAATAATCAATTTGTTTCCAGCCTTGTTTAAAACAGGAGAATCAAGTCTAAAAATATGATGTCCTTCTAATTCTTCTTGTGTACTTAACGGTAGTTCGTATGTTTTGTAACCTTTAATTGAAGTATTTTCCAAATCTAAGGCTAATACTGTTGCTGTTCCTCTATAATATTTAAAAGGAAGGCTTGTATCATTTGCATTATTAGCAGCTGGTGTAGTTACATTTACTGCAATTCCCGTTTTATCTCCGTCAAATAATTTTGCCCAACGAGGTGAAGTCCCAACATATTGAGAAGCATTTGCACCTTTTATAAATCCAAAAGCATTTCCTCCTAAAACATTATATTTATCTAGCTGACCTCCGTCAACACCAGTATATTGTATATTAAATAAAACTTTACCATCTTGAGTTGATTGTAAACGTGCAGTTCTTTGCGAATGTACTGCGAAACCATTATCATAAGCTGAAATCGAAAATTCAGGATCTTTTGCTTGAGTTTTAGATACTGCATAAACTACAGTACCACCATTTCCATCACCTGGAGTTCCATCAGTTCCCATTTTAGCACCAGCAACTGTTATCCAACGATCTTGAGGTTCTATTGGTTTTGTTTCATCGGTTGGTGAACTATCATCACTAGAACAACTTGTAAAAACAAAAGCAGAAGCTACTACACTAAAAGTTATGAATTTAAATAATTTGTTTTTCATTTTGATTATTTATTAAATGTATAATTGATTTTTAAGTAAAAAGCTCTTCCTGGTTTTTGAACAGCAAAGTTGTCGTAAGCTTGATTATTGAAAATATTTTTAGCATCAAAACTTACTACAAATTGATTTTTTGGAAATACATAACTAAAACCTAAATCTTGAATAAATTGCTTTGGCGTTTCTGATTCTTTTAAAATATCATCTCTATTAGAGATTCCTTTAGGCATAGACCAAACGGTATAAAATGATTCAACAAAACCAAAGTTATAATTCAAAAACAACTTGCTTTGTTTCATAAAAATATCATTTAACTGATATTGTAAAGATGCATTTGCTGTGAAAAAGGGTTCGTTTGGAACTTGTTCTCTATAATTATCGAAAATATTTCCATTTTCGTCATATTTTAAATTTGATAAGGTCTGGAAACGAGATAAATTTCCATTAAAAATCAATCTCTCGTTAAAACTATAACTTAATTCAGCCTCAAAACCAATACTTTTAGATTTTCCTAAGTTCGTAAAAGGTGCCGTTTGCAAAGCTTCATTAATTCTGTTATCAACTTTTCTTATAATTTTATCTTTGGTATCTCTGATAAAACCTGATCCTGAAATCGAAAATTTATGTTTATTGATTCGATAAGACCCAAATTTAAATCCAAGATTATAATTATTACTTATCTCTGGTTTTAAACCAAGATTAGAAATCATATTTTCAGAAGGATCACCAAATATTTCATTCTCAGATGGTAATCTCAATGCCTTTTCTGCTGAAAACAAAATTACAATTGAAGGCGTAATTAAATAAGAAGTTGCTAGTCCGTAACCCGTTTCTGATAAATTACTTGTTTTGACATTGTCAACTTTTGTTGGATTTCCGTCAACAAGTACCGAAGTTGGATTTACTTGCTTGATACGTTGAGAATAGAGTTTCGTAAAAATATTTCCTTTTAGTTTATTTTCAAAAACTCTAAAATCATAAGCAAATGAAGTTATATTTTTTTGTAAGAAATTTTCAGTCGCGTAAACTCTTTGAGAGATTGGCTTTAATTGATCTTCATCAGTTCTGTTAATATCATACAAATGATGATTAAGCATCAAAGCATGATTTTCAATAAATTCATAACTTACACCTGATCTAAATGTTTTAATATTTCTATTGATATGATTTAAAGTTGGTGCACCTTGTTGCGCTCCTTTATCAGTTTTAATAACTTCACCATAAATACCTTTTACAACATCGCCATACCAATTATAACGATCAGAAACCGTATCATTAACAACTTGTTTTCTATCACTAATCATTCCGCTTAAAGTAAAATCTAATCCGTCAGTAAAAAGATTTTTCTTTGCGTATTCTAAGCTAAAAATTTGCGCATTACTTTCTGTAAATCTTCCTTTATAAGGAATAGTCATATAAAGGCCATGCTGAATTTCGTTATAAGCTTTTGACGAATTAAATCCTAACATAAAACTATCAGCCCATTTAACGTCTGTAAAACCTACTTCAACTCTACCACCTGTCGATTTATATTTATCGTTAAATCGTTTAACTTTTACAAATTCGTATTGTCCAAAAGCGTCTATATTTCTAGCAAACTTTCCCCAAATAGTATAATCGTTATCCGAATAATTATGAAACCCCGAAGCTTTAAAAGTCAAACCTGTTTTTTGATTTCTAAACATTCCGTTTAAATTCGTTTGAAACGTATTGAACGAACCATAAGAAACAGAAGCATTTACTGAGTTACTTAAATTTTTCTTTAAGATGATATTAATAGCTCCACCTAAAATATCGTCCGACAGATGAATTGGAACAACACCTTTATATACTTCAATACGTTCGATTAATGCAGGCGGAATACTATTTAAATCAAATGAAGAGCCGTAAGTTGAAATCGGCAATCCGTTAATAAAAATACGAACAGCATTACCTGACATTCCGTTTAAATTATAATTAACTGCAGCACCTAATCCTCCATTTTGTCTTACTCGAACACCAACAGAACGGTCTAAAAGTTCATTTGTTTGTATATTACGTAGCGCTGCTTCTTTTGTTTCGATTACATTCATCGCGTAACCTTCTTTCTCTAATTGAGATTTTATTGATTCAACATGAATAAGCATATCGTCTAAATTCTGACCACTATTGTAAGAAAATAAATAGATATCCTTTTGCAGATTTGAGTTTTTAACTTCTATTTGAATTTGTTCGTGATAAGCACCAACAGAAACAAATAGTTGATAATTTCCATTTGCAATATTGTCAAAGACATAATTTCCGTCATTATCGCTAAAAACAGACTTCGAACCTATTTCATTAACAATCGAAACCTCAGCAGATGTTAATTTATTACCAGATCCATCATAAGCAACACCATAAACTTTAAATTGCGCGTGCATTGCACTGAAATTAATTAAGAAAACAAAAAAGAATAAAAAACTCTTGAACTGCATTATATTTTTTTTTGGCAAAATTACATTTATTTAGACAAAGTCCAAATAAAAACAATAATAAAAGTTAAAAAATTGAATCGTTATAATATTTCAAAAAAGACATTCAATTAAATGATAAATAATTAGATATATCCAAATAAAAAGTTTTAATTTTGCGAATTACACAACTAAAATTATTTTTATTGTAGATGAAAACAAATGCATTTGCTTTAAGACACATCGGACCAAGACCGACCGATTTGCCACATATGTTTAATACCGTTGGTGTTAAAGACATGGACCAATTATTATTTGAGACTTTCCCAGATAAAATCCGTTTACAAAAAGATTTAGAATTAGATCCTGCAATGACAGAATATGAGTACATGAGCCATATTACTGAATTAGGAGCTAAAAACAAAGTATTCAGATCAATGATCGGTTTAGGTTACAACGAAGCGATTGTTCCTGCTGTTATTCAACGTAATATTTTTGAAAACCCAGGATGGTACACGGCTTACACGCCTTACCAAGCTGAAATCGCTCAAGGTCGTTTAGAAGCTTTATTAAATTTCCAAACTACAGTTATTGAATTAACTGGAATGGAAATCGCGAATGCATCTTTATTAGACGAAAGTACTGCTGCTGCTGAAGCAATGGCTCTTTTGTTTGATGTAAGAACTAGAGATCAAAAGAAAAATAACGCAAATAAATTCTTCGTTTCTGAAGAAGTTTTACCTCAAACCTTATCTGTTTTACAAACGCGTTCTACTCCAATCGGTGTTGAATTAGTTGTTGGAAATCACGAAACTTTTAACTTCTCAGAAGAATTCTTTGGAGTTATGTTACAATATCCAGGTAAATACGGACAAGTTCATGATTACGGAGATTTTATCAATACAGCAAAAACGAAAGATATTAAAGTTGCAGTTGCAGCAGATATTTTATCATTAGTTCGTTTAAAATCACCAGGAGAAATGGGCGCTGATGTTGTTGTAGGAACGACACAACGTTTTGGTATTCCATTAGGATTTGGTGGACCACACGCTGGTTTCTTCGCAACGAAAGAAGAGTACAAACGTTCAATGCCGGGTCGTATCATCGGAATTTCTCAAGACACAAACGGAAACCGTGCATTACGTATGGCTTTACAAACTCGTGAGCAACACATCAAACGTGAAAAAGCAACTTCAAACATTTGTACGGCTCAAGTTTTATTAGCTGTTATGGCAGGAATGTACGCCGTTTATCACGGACCAAAAGGTTTACGTTTTATTGCAAACAACGTTCATGCAACAGCTGTTACTATCGAAACTGAATTAGCTAAATTAGGATTCGAGCAAGCAAACGATGCATATTTCGATACGATTTTAGTCAAAGCTGAAGCTGCTAAAGTTAAAGAAATTGCTGAGAAAAACAGATACAACTTCTTCTATGCAGATGCAAATCACGTATCAATTACAGTAAACGAAACAACTTCTTTAAAAGATGTTAATCAAGTAGTTGCTATTTTTGCTGAAGTTGCAGGAAAATCTTTTGAAACAGTTACAGAATTATCTGGTTTAGCTTTAGTTCCTGTAAGTTTAGAAAGAACATCTACTTTCTTAGAACATGAGGTTTTCAATACGTATCAATCAGAATCTCAATTGATGCGTTATATCAAAAAATTAGAGCGTAAAGATTTAGCTTTAAATCATTCTATGATTTCTTTAGGATCTTGTACAATGAAATTAAATGCTGCTGCAGAAATGTTACCTTTAAGTTTACCAAACTGGGCAAACATGCACCCTTTTGCACCAGCTTCTCAGGCAGAAGGTTACTTAACGATGTTACATAAATTAGAACAACAGTTAAATGTAATCACTGGTTTTGCAGGTACAACTTTACAACCAAACTCAGGAGCTCAAGGAGAATACGCAGGATTAATGGTGATTCGCGCTTACCATGAATCTCGTGGAGAAGGTCACCGTAACATTGCTTTAATTCCATCATCTGCACACGGAACAAACCCTGCTTCTGCTGCAATGGCTGGTATGAAAGTAGTAGTTACAAAAACAACTGAAGAAGGTAATATCGATGTTGAAGATTTAAGAGCAAAAGCTGAATTACATAAAGATAATTTATCTTGTGTAATGATTACTTACCCATCAACTCACGGTGTTTACGAATCATCAATTATCGAAATCACAAACTTAATCCATGAAAATGGTGGTCAAGTTTATATGGATGGTGCAAACATGAACGCTCAAGTTGGATTAACAAATCCAGCAACAATTGGAGCTGACGTTTGTCACTTAAACTTACACAAAACATTTGCAATTCCTCACGGAGGTGGTGGACCAGGTGTTGGACCAATTTGTGTAGCTAAACATTTAGTTGAGTTTTTACCTACAAATCCAGTTGTAAAAGTTGGAGGAGATAACGCAATTACAGCTATTTCTGCTGCACCTTACGGATCGGCTTTAGTATGTTTAATTTCTTACGGTTACATTTCGATGTTAGGTGCTGAAGGTTTAAGAAAATCTACAGAAACTGCTATCTTAAATGCAAACTATATGAAAGCGCGTTTACAAGAAGGATACGAAGTATTATATTCTGGAGAACGCGGACGTGCAGCTCACGAAATGATCATCGATTGTCGTATGTTCAAAGCTAACGGAATTGAAGTTACTGACATTGCGAAGCGTTTAATGGACTACGGATTCCACGCTCCAACAGTTTCTTTCCCTGTTGCTGGAACTTTAATGATTGAACCAACTGAATCTGAAGATTTAGCTGAATTAGATCGTTTCTGTGATGCAATGCTTTCGATTCGTAAAGAAATCGAAGCTGCAACTGCAGAAGACACAAACAACGTGTTAAAAAATGCACCTCATACTTTAGCGATGTTAACTGCTGAAACTTGGGAACAACCTTATTCACGTCAACAAGCAGCTTATCCATTAGAATATGTTTCTGAAAACAAATTCTGGCCAACTGTTCGTAGAATTGATGATGCATTCGGAGATAGAAACTTAGTTTGTTCTTGTGCTCCAATCGAAGCATACATGGAAGCTTAATTAATTTCTTATTATAAAATGAAACGCTCAACTTAACAGTTGAGCGTTTTCTTTAATTTAAAAACTGAAGGTCAAATTCATTTTGTACTTTTTTAGGAAGCGATATTCTTCTATTTTCAACATCGAAATAAAAAAAATATTTCTTATTTGTTTTTTTATCTTTAATTTCTATAAAGCGCCAATCGTTAGTAATCAAATCAAAATCACCTTTTAATTTAAAATAAGGCATGCCTTCAAATTCAAAAATAGTATATTCATTTGAATATTTTAGGTACCAATCTTCCCAATACATACCTTGAGTTATTACTTCTGACGTAACGAAATCTTCTTTTAAAATATTTAAAATTTCGTTGTTATTTTTCCCACTCTTATCATAGCTTTTAGCTAATTCAAAATTATCATTATACACAAATATGCCATTATCCGTATAAAAAACATAATAACGTTTATAATCTTCCGAGCCTGCTTTATAAATTCTTTCATTAATAAAATTAGATGCTTTTATAGTTAAAATTATTTCGTTCAAATTTTTATATTTAAAAACATCGATAGTATTATCATCATTAATTCCAAAAAGCAATTCTTTTGTACTTTCTAATTTTAAATATTGTTTTGGAAGAACTATTTTCTCGTTCTCAGAATTTACAACTTTACTTTTATTATCTTCTATAATATGAAGTCGTAACGAACTTTCTCCCATTTTAGAAACCAAATCTCTTAAATAAAAGCTATCATCTTGTGTCTTTTTGTAAATCGATTTTTCTCCGTCAATTTTATTAAACAAAATCAATTCATCATTGGTTACAAAAGAAATAAAATCTCGAAAAAAGATTTTATTTTGCACGAATTCTGGTTTAATAAATTCGTCACCTGTTAGAATATTTACAACCCCAAATTTATTGTCAATTCCAAATACAGCATATTTTTTTTGTGCGTAAATAAAAGTAGATACAAACAACAAACAGAATAATAATGTTTTTTTCATAAAGTAAATTATAACATTTTTATATTTAGTAATTTTTGATATTTTTTAGGTAATAAAATTTTATTGTTATCAAAATCTATTATAAAAGAAACTTTCATTTTTGACGTTGTATCTATCAAAGAAATCCAATTTTCTATTTCTTTCTCATTTCTGTAACTATAGTATATTTTTAAGTTTGACAATACATAATCACCTTTTATTTTAAAAGATATATTTTTCTCTTTTAAAGTGATTATTGTAAAGTCATTATCATTTACAAATTCCCAAGATTTAATATCACGTTCTCTTCCATCTGTCATAAAGTTTTTGTCATGAACTTCAAAATCGCTAGAAATTAATTCGAATAATTTTTTTTGATTCGTTACAGCTTCTTTATATTCTTTAATTAAATCAAACGAATCGTCATATACCAACACATTTTCTTTTCCGTAAAGAATAATAATCTTTTGTATTTCTTTAGTTTTTTTATTTAAAAAATAATCATTGTATATATCTTCAGCTCTAATATTTTCCCATTTAGGTTTGTCGTAATTATCTTTAGAAAAAACATCATAAGATTCTTTATTTTTCGCTAATAAATTACCATAAATACTTTCAATACTTTGATAATTTTTGTCAAAATTGATTGTCTGATTCGATTTTTTTGTAGGTACAACTACTCCTTTTTTATCTTCTTTAAAATAAAAATATTTTTCATTAGATGAACTGTAAAATATATCATAATGTGATGTGAATTTTTTTTGTTCGCCTGTCATTTTATCAAAAAGATACAGTTCAGCTTTTTGTGTAACAGCAACATCGTCTTCGAAAACGGGTGCATAACTATCGAATGTAGGAATAACAAACTCTTCTAAAGTATTTGTATTTACAACACCAAATTTACCCTCAAATTCAAAAGCCTCGTACTTCTCTTGAGCAAAAGCATTTATAGAAACAAATAATAATAAAAGCAATTTTTTCATAAAAGTAATTCTGTATTTGGATTGATTATTAAAGCCGTAAAACTAAAGCTTTTCGCATTAAAACAAAAAAAACATTGTAGTTCAATTTCTACAATTGATAGACAATCCTTACTACAAAGCTAAGTTGAATTCCGTTGTTACTTTGTCATATCAAAATGAAACAAAAAAATATAACAAAATAACTTTTTAAAAAACTACAAAAATGGAAACTACAAGAAACATCTTCAAATCAGTATCAATTTTAGCAATCGCTTTAATGTTTGGATTCGGTGCAAATGCACAAAATGACAACAAAATAAAAACAAATAAATTATCAGTAAATGTTGGTGAATTTTACAGCTTAAACTTAAGCAACGACAATGCAACAATATTGTTAGATAGCGAAGCAAAATTTGCAAGCGGAAGTGAGTCAACTCCAATTACAATGACTATTTTTTCTTCAAGAAAATATGCAGTTACTGCAAAAGTTTCTTCAGCTCAATTTAACGGAACTGCTGATAACACTTCAGTAAGTACAAATAATATCGATTTGATTGTTGCTAAAACAAGCGGAAATGACGAAGCTGCAATTTCTAACAGAACCGACAACAGCCTGAAACATGCAGCAGCAGAAGAAATTGTCGCTTCTCCTAAAGCTACAAAAGCGGATGTTTATAGTTTGGTTTATGCAATTCCAGCTGCAAATACTTCGGCTTTCTTGGATCAATACGGAAAAACAATCACAACTGAAATTACATATACTTTATTACCTCTATAATATTAAAAAAATTATCATGTGTTTTTGGAAAAGGCTGGGTTCGATATCGGATTCAGCTTTTTTGGTTTTAATAAAATAATAAAAAAACATTGTAGTTCAATTTCTACAATTGATAGACAATCCTTACTACAAAGCTAAGTTGAATTCCGTTGTTACTTTGTCATATCAAAATGAAACAAAAAAATATAACAAAATAACTTTTTAAAAAACTACAAAAATGGAAACTACAAGAAACATCTTCAAATCAGTATCAATTTTAGCAATCGCTTTAATGTTTGGATTCGGTGCAAATGCACAAAATGACAACAAAATAAAAACAAATAAATTATCAGTAAATGTTGGTGAATTTTACAGCTTAAACTTAAGCAACGACAATGCAACAATATTGTTAGATAGCGAAGCAAAATTTGCAAGCGGAAGTGAGTCAACTCCAATTACAATGACTATTTTTTCTTCAAGAAAATATGCAGTTACTGCAAAAGTTTCTTCAGCTCAATTTAACGGAACTGCTGATAACACTTCAGTAAGTACAAATAATATCGATTTGATTGTTGCTAAAACAAGCGGAAATGACGAAGCTGCAATTTCTAACAGAACCGACAACAGCCTGAAACATGCAGCAGCAGAAGAAATTGTTGCTTCGCCTAAAGCTACAAAAGCGGATGTTTATAGTTTGGTTTATGCAATTCCAGCTGCAAATACATCGGCTTTCTTAGACCAATACGGAAAAACAATCACAACTGAAATTACATATACTTTACTTCCTTTATAATATTCTATAATTTTCATAAGTGTTTTTTTTAAAGCTGCATTCGATATCGAATGCAGTTTTTTAGTTTTAATAAAATATAAAGATTGTCTTAGTACTCCAATTGAAATTTTTATTGCTATTACAATCTCGTAACAAAACACCCCAAAAAGTATCAAAGCTTTTGAGGTGTTTTTTAAAAATAGTTATAAATTGATTTAGCTTTAAATTAAAAAAAGTATTGAATAAGACTTGTGTAATATAAAGTGAGATTTCAAATATTTATAATACATCAATCCGCTACAAATTGAAATGATTATCAAATAGATTCCCATAACTGCTGCCATTGTTGTTGCATCTTTATCGAAAGTTTCAAAATCGTTAAGCTCAGAAATAAGAGCGAAAAATAAAAACATCGATGAAAATGAAAACAACGTCGCTAATATAATTCCTAGTATTTTATTGCGAATTACATTTTGTACTAATGCTAATATAAGCAATCCAATCGCAACCGGATTCCAAAATTCCGAACTGTTTATCCAATAAAAAAGTATCAACGGAAGCATTAATACATCCGAAAACTTGACGATGATTTCTAAAGATTTTTTCATAATTCGTTTTGTTAGTTTTATTTTTAAACGATTCTGTTTTGCTTTTTATTATTTTTTCCGAAATCTTTTTTAGTTTGTTTTTTTCAATTTGAAATTCTATTGTACTAGTAATTGGGTCTTCATCTGAACCAAGTACAATGTATTTATTTTCTAGATTCTCAATTTTTAAAATCTCATTATTTATAGAAACTTGTATTCTTCCAAAATATTCAGTTGGCTTGTTTAATTTGTATAAAGTTGAATCGAAGGAATTTTTTTTATTTTTGAAATAGAATTCTTCTCTGTTTATGAATATTAATGAATAACCTGAATCTAAATTTTTTATGTTATAAATTGGTTCAATTTCTTCGTTTTCAATATTATGTTTGCCATTTTTAATTGAGATAGTTAGGTTTTTAGTTTCAATTACATTTAAATCTTTAATTAAATAATAGGAAGCATAATTGGTGAAAACTTCTGTACTTGCAGAAGAAATTCCATTAAAACATAAATTTTGTTTTATTTGATTTTCTGTAAATACACAAATACGTTGAGGTTTTAATTCAACTAAATAGGTAATTGCTTTTGCGATTTTATCGACATCAAATTGAGATTGATTAATTACTAATGTACTCCCCTTATTATTGTTTATGAAATCCATTGGATAATACCAATTCTCAGATCTCGTTTTTGAATTCCAAAATAATCTAAAATTACAAGGTAAAATGTTTTTGAAATCAGTATAAGTTCCTACAATATAATTATTTGATTTATTAACAATATAATCGTAATCCATTCGAATATACACTTTTTCAGATGCAAAATTTCGTAAAATATAATTATTAAGATATTCAGCATAATTTGAATACAAATTAACTAGTTCTTCATTTTCATTATCTAATTTTAAAGTAATGTGAATATTGCTTTTTTCAATTGCAAAGAATTGGTCTTCATGAGACCATGCGAATTGAAATGTTAATAGAAATAGTAAAGTGAATTTTTTCATTATGTTAATTTGGTTTTTTAAATATATAAAAAAACGAGCTAATTTTTTAGGTTAACTCGTTTTCTGTTTTTATATCAATCCCGCACGTTTTAAAAGTGCTTCAGGTTTTGGTTCTTGTCCTCTGAATTTTTTGTATAATTCCATTGGAGGTTGTGTGCCACCTTGAGAAAGTACGTTGTCTTTAAACTTAGTTGCAATTTCTCTGTTGAAAATGCCATTTTGTTTAAAATAATCAAACGCATCGGCATCTAAAACTTCGGCCCATTTGTAGCTGTAATATCCCGATGAATATCCGCCCGCAAAAATGTGTGAGAAAGCTGTGCTCATTGCATTTTCTTTAACATCTGGATATAACTTGGTACTTTCGAATTGTTCGTTTTCAAATGCTTTTAAGCTCGTGATGTTTTTAGGGTTTTGAGCATGCCAGCCCATATCTAACAATCCAAAACTCAATTGACGAACGGTTGCCATTCCTTCTAAGAAACTCGCACTTTCTTTGATTTTTTCAATCAATTCCATCGGAATGGTTTCACCTGTTTCGTAATGTTTTGCAAACAATTCTAAAGCTTCTTTTTCATAACACCAATTTTCCATTACTTGCGATGGTAATTCTACAAAATCCCAATATACAGAAGTTCCGGATAAGCTTGGATAAACGGTGTTTGCCAACATGCCGTGTAACGCATGACCAAATTCATGGAACAACGTAGTAACTTCGTTAAAAGTTAATAACGATGGTTTGGTTGGTGTTGGTTTCGTGAAATTACAAACAATAGAAACATGCGGACGTTCGTTGATTCTGTCTTTGATAAATTGCGGTTTAAACGAAGTCATCCAAGCGCCGTTTCTTTTTCCTTTACGTGGGAAGAAATCGGCATAGAACAAAGCAACTAAATTGTTGTTCTCGTCTTTTACTTCGTAAGTTTCTACATCTTCGTGATATACATCAATGTTAGAAACTTTTTCAAAACGTATTCCGAATAATTTATTTGCAACTTCAAAAGCTCCGTTTAAAACATTTTCTAATTTGAAATAAGGTTTTAGTATTTCATCATCTAAATTGAATTTTTCTTGTTTCAATTTTTCAGAATAATAAGCGCCATCCCATTTTTCTAATTGCTCAATGTTATCTAAGTTTTTAGCAAAAGCAGTTAATTCTTCAAATTCATTAGTTGCAGCAGGTTTTGCTTTGACTAATAAATCGTTTAAGAAATCTAAAACTTTTGTAGGATTTTGAGCCATGCGTTCTTCCAAAACAAAATCGGCATGTGTTTTATATCCTAATAAATTTGCACGTTGCTGACGTAAATTTACGATGCGTAAAACGTTTGCTTCGTTATTGAACTCATTATCTTGAAACGCTTTTTTTCCTGCTGCAATCGAAATTTCTTTACGTAATTCACGATTTTTAGCATAAGTTACAAATGGTAAATAACTCGGGAAATCTAAAGTGAAAATCCAACCTTCTTTATTTTCAGATTCTGCCAATTGTTTTGCCATGATTTTAGTGTCTTCCGGCAAACCATCTAAATCATTTTCGTTGGTGATATGTAATTGGTATGCGTTTGTTTCTGCTAAAACATTTTCACCGAATTTTAATGATAACAACGCTAATTCGGCATCAATAGTTCGAAGCTGCTCTTTTTCAGATTCTGATAAAAGCGCACCGTTTCTTACAAAACCTTTGTACGATTTTTCTAACAACATCAATTGTTCTGCTGTTAAATTAAATGTTTCTTTTTTATCATAAACGGATTTTACACGTTTAAATAAATCTGGATTTAACGTGATATCATTTCCAAATTCAGATAATTTCGGAGCAACTACTTGCGCAATTTTTTGTAATTCTTCGTTAGTTTCTGCCGAATTTAAGTTGAAGAAAATGTTCGAAATTCTATCTAGTTGCATTCCAGAAAATGCCATTGCTTCTAATGTATTTTCAAAAGTTGCTTCTTCTGAATTGTTGATGATATCTTGAACTTCTTGTTTTGCATCTTTAATCGCTTGTTCAAAAGCGGGCTCAAAATCTTCATTTTTGATTTGAGAAAAAGGTGCCGTATCGAATTTTTGTAATAAAATATTTTCCATATAAATAAAAAAAGCTGTCGGTTTTATTTGACAGCTTAAAATTACGAATTATTCCGTTAACGAATTGTGAAATGGTATTTTTTGCGATTTACAAATTTCAGCAATTACTTTATTTAAATTTTTTGGATTTTGTGTTCCAATCATGACTTTTTTACCATTTTTTAAAAACAATTTTAATCCAATATTTCCCTTGATGTTGTAAGCCTTATCATCTCCAAGTCCGCGAATTCCCCAACCACCATATTCAACCAAAGGTTGGTATTTCTTTAATTCAATTTTCTGAATATCATCCCATAAAAAGGATTTTGGTTTTCTGATAAAAGGAAAAAACTGAATATCAATGCTTTTTTGGTTTATGGATGTTTTTAAATTCATTACAAGAAATAAAATAATAATTAATAGGGTCGGAACCAAACAAATTAGTAACGAAACAAGATTTACTTCTGATGAATTAACTATTGGTAAAATAGAAATTGGTGTGGTAATTAATATAATTGCCCATAACCAAATTTGTTTAAAATATTGTTTTTCTGTAAAAAGCATGATTTGTTGTTTTCTCAAAGATAAAAAAAATAAGCCAACTAAAAAGTTGACTTATTCTGAAATTTATTAATTAATGTCCCACCAAATTTTGATGTTCATATCGTCACCGCCCATATTTTCAACCGCTTTGATGTATTCATTTCGGTTTTGTTGTTTGATGTTTGGTGGATACGGATAACGCGAAGGCATGATTCCGTTGTTATGTATGTTTTCGACCAATGGCATTGATGGATAACCAGTTCGTCTGAAATTATTCCATTGTTGATTGTCAGTAAAATGCAGTGCAAAATATTTGTGAAGAATTATTTGCTCTAATGTATTATTGAATTTATTCTTAGGATTTTCGAAATACGTTGTTGGTACTTTTACTCCCCAAGTTTCAATAGCAGCAATAATTCCTTTTTCGTAAGCAGATTGTGCATCACCAGCGATTAAACCTTTCTGAATTAATTCGGCTTTAATGAACTCTATTTCTGCATAGGTCATAATAAAGTTTTTCATTGGTGTTTTTGCTTGCGCATCATTTGGCTCAGATGGTGCATAATCGATTAAAGATTCGTTTCCAAAAAAGCCACTCGGAATTCCTTTATAACCAATTTCAACATTGTCTTTTTTTGCTTTGGTAGCCCAAAGTGGTAAACGTGGGTCGTCCATTGCAACTAAATTGTCAATAAAGAAAGTTGATAGTTTTCTTGCTCCACCTCTAAAATCTTGTATACGAGGCCATGGTGTTATGTTTGGAGTAATTCCGGTGTTTATTAAAATGGCATTGTCAGCATTGCTTTCAAATATTGGATAGGTTGCTGCATCAGTTAACATGGTATTGATTTTCTGAAATGAAATTGCAGGTTGTGCATCCGAAACTTGTAATAACAATCTTAAATGAATTGAATTGGTCAGTTTTCTCCATTTAGTAAAATCGTTTGCGTATAATAAATCGGCAGTGTAATTACTTTTTTTATTCGAATCGTAAATGGCATTTGCTTCTTCAAGATATTCAAAAATAGTTTTATAAATTTCTCGTTGGTCGTCGAATTTCGGATTGGTAATTCCTAATTCACCTTTTGAAGCTTCAGAAAATGGAATGTCTCCAAAACAGTCAACCAAGTTTGCATAGCACCAAGCTTTTAAAGTTAAAGCAACAGCTTTGTAGTTTGGGTCGGCAGCTTGTTCTGAGGCAACTAACATTTCTTCAATATTTTTTAACCAACGGTAATGATTGTTCCACATCGTTGTTCCGATATTTTCAGTTACGTGATAACGGTCATATCTTTCTTCAACATCAGAAGGAAAAGGAACAATAGTTTGCATTAAAAATGCATTTCTGTAAAAATATGCCGAATAAGAATTATGATTCGTAACTCCGTATAAAATTGGATTTAATAAAGTACTCGGGCTAATTGCATCTAAACGATTTGGGTCTGTATTTATTTCTTCAAAATTATCTGTACAACTGCTTAAAGTTAACGAAGCAATTACGATGGCTAATATTGAATTTTTGATTTTTTTCATTGGATTATATTTTTATAAACTAACTTTTAAATTGAAACCATAAGTTGCAGGCGATGGCATTTGTCCCATTTCAACTCCAGGAACCATGTTTGCACCATTTAATGCTGCTGTTTCTGGGTCATAGATTGGGAAGTCAGACCATGTGTAAAGATTTCTTCCGTAAATACTTAATGACAAGCCTTTTAGTTTTGTTTTTTCTAAGAATGATTTAGGGAAAGTATATGTAAAACTAATTTCTCTTAATTTTACATAAGTTGCATCAAAACTATTTGCTTCAACGTTTGCACGACGATAATATTCAGAATAATATCCTGGAACATCCACTTTTGTTGTATTTGGACTGAAGCTACCATCTGCATTTTGGATTACTCCATCTCCAATGATAAATCCTTCTTCACGTCCAGGCAACGAACCATTAAGTTTTCCGTGTTCCATCATTTTATGATACGATTGCGAATATAAAGTTCCTCCGAAAGAACCGTCAATAGTAACTCCTAATGTAAAGTTTTTATATTTGAAGTTGTTTGTCCAACCACCTTTCCAGTCAGCGTAAGCATTTCCGATTTTTTGAACTTCGTCAGGTCTTACTGGTAAGCCTGTAGTTTCGTTATAAATGATTTTTCCTTCGTCATTTCTAACAAAACCATAACCATACATATCACCTGTAGAACCACCAACTTTTCCAATGATACTTACCGTACCAGAAGATGATAATGTTTGTTCGTCTCCACCTTCAACACCTGCAGCTAATTCTAAAATTTCGTTGTGATTTTTAGAATAAGTGAATGTTGTTTTCCATTCAAAGTCTGGAGATTTTAATGGAGTAGCATGTAAAGTAACTTCAATTCCACGGTTTAAAACTTTACCAGCATTAATATATTTACTTGTATATCCGGTTGCATAATCTACAGGTACACGAATGATTTGATTTTCTGAAACGGTATTATAGTAAGAAAAATCAAAACCAATGCGGTCATGTAAAAAACGCATATCTGCACCAACTTCAAAAGATGTTGTTAATTCTGGTTTTAAATCTGAATTAAATAAGTTTGTATCTACAACTGCCGATGCGGCGAAATCACTATTATTATAATATTTACTTACTAAATACGGATTTGAATCATTACCTACTTGTGCCCAAGAACCACGAATTTTTGCAAAGTCAATAAATAATGGCATGTTTATGATGTCACTCATTATCACACTTAAGTTGGCCGATGGATAGAAATACGAATTGTTTTTTGCAGGTAGAGTAGAAGACCAATCGTTTCGAGCTGTTAAATCTAAGAAAATTTGGTTTTTATATGAAAATGAACCTAATGCATACATACTGTTTACCTTTTGATAAGCATCGTCAGTATTTGTAATTACAGTGTTTAAGGCATTAGCAAATTTGTAAATTCCAGGAACAACTAAACCATTAGCTTTTGAAGTCATCTGTTGGAATTTATTAACCATGTTGTTTCCTCCAACTGATAAGCTATAATTGAAAATTTCAGATTCGTTTCCTTTATATGTAAGTAAGAAATCAGTGTTAATTTCTTCGCTATGAATCATACTTTTTGAATAGTATCCTTGAGCGAATTTATTTAAATCGTACGGACGTTTTTGTTCACGAGTTTCTTGTGATGTATTGATTCCCGAACGAACCATTAATTTTAAGTTTTTAGTAAAATCAATATCTAAACTTAAATTACCCGTTAATGTATTGTTGTTCATGCTGTTTAGTACCTCGTAAGCTAACACATACGGATTCTCTAAATACGAACTAAATGGACTAATTTGTTCTGTTTTACTATTGTCTTTCCATAACTGATATTTATACCAATCTAAATTCGTATTTGGATTCGTAAGAATCATAAAATAAGCAATCGAATGGTTGTTGTAACCGGTTAAAGGTAAGTTGTCACTTCCGCGATTTGAAAAGTTGATAGTTGAATTAAGCTTAATGTTTTTAGAGATTTGATAATTTCCTTTAGTAGAAATTACAGTTCTGTCAAATCCAGTATTAGGCATAATCCACTCGTTTTTTGTATGTGTTAACGATGCACGCATTGAACCTTTATCATCACCACCTTCAAAAGAAAGGCTGTTTGTTACCGTATTTCCGGTTTTCCAGAAACCTTTACGAGCGTTGTCATAGTTTTGCCAAAGTGTTCTTTCAGCGCCTTGACCTTGTGTAACTGGGTCGTATTGGAAATAATATTGACCATCAAATTTAGGTCCAAATCCTAAATTACTTTGTGTTCCAGGTCCATCTTCACTTGCACCAAATGAATAGTATAAATCACCATCAGCATTGAATGCTTTTCCTGTTCCTGAACCATATTGAGTTTGCCAATCTGGCCAGCGTTGAATAACATCAACTGAAACGTTTGAGCTATATGTAATTCCTAATCCTTTTGCTTTTTTACCAGATTTAGTAGTAATCATAATTGCTCCGTTTGCTGCACGAGAACCATATAATGCAGTTGCTCCAGCACCTTTAAGTACAGTTACCGATTCGATATCTTCTGGATTGATGTCTGACATTCCATTTCCGAAATCGACTGGTGAATCTGAAGATAGATAACCGTTTGATTCTCCCGAAGAAACCATTCCAGAATTAATTGGAATACCATCAACTACAATTAAAGCGCCGTTTGCGTTTGCGTCAATCGAACGATTTCCACGTAAAACAACTTGGGTTGAACTCATAGGTCCTGAACTAGCAGAAGTAAAAGTCATACCAGCAACTTTACCTTTCATATTATCAACCCAATTGTTTGATCTTGCATCGGTAAAATCATCAGCACCTAATTTTTGTTGTGCATAACCTAATTGTTTTTCTTCTCGTTTTATACCTAAAGCTGTAATTACCATTTCTTCCATTTGATCATTTAAATCAGGAAGCATGGTTATAACAATGTTTTTTTGACCTGTGTAAAACATTTCATATTCTACATATCCCAAATAATTAACTACAAGCGTAACATCGTTTTCTAAACTTTCTAGAGAGAAAACTCCCAGCGCATTTGTTTCTGAACCAATGTTTGTTCCTTTTATATGAACAGAAGCTCCTTCTAATGGTTTTCCGTTTTCATTTAAAATAACACCTGTGATTAGAATCTTTTCTGAATTAACATTCGAAGCAAAATGATATTTTGTTTCATTTGCATAGGTAATTGTTGAATTACAAAATACGAGCGACGCTAAAGAAAAAATTCGGATCAGCGTTTTTAAATCGCAGTAATTTTTTTTCATTGTTAGTTGTTTGATTTTTATTGGGACAAATTTCAATCAACAAAATTGTTTTAAAGGTGTAAATAGGATTATCAAAATTGTAATAAAAGGTTATCGGAATATTAGAAAAACAAGTAGTTTTCCTGATTTTATTAAAGTTTTAGTAATCTAACTTTTTTTTCGAAAAGAATATTATTTAGGAGTTTTGTTAGAACTAAAAATCAATAAAAATGAATATTAAAAGAATTGTTTTAGCGACATTCCTTTTGTCTTTTTCAGTTTTGAATGCCCAAGAAAAAGCTAAAGGTTTTGTTTTTAATGACAACAATAAAAATGGTAAAAAAGATTCAAAAGAAATCGGTATTCCAAATGTATTAGTAAGTAATGGTGTGGATGTTGCGGCGACGGATGCTAAAGGTAAATATGAAATAATGCTTACCGATGGACAAACTTTATTTGTTATTAAGCCAAATGCATATCAGTTTTTGCTAGACGAATATAATTTGCCTAAATTCTATTATAATTATCGTCCTTCTGGTTCACCAAAATCAAAATACAAAGCTATTGAACCAACAGGAAAGTTGCCTAAAGAAATCAATTTTGCTTTAATTCCTCAAACAGAATCAGACCAATTCACAGCTTATGCATTTGGTGATCCACAAGCTTATACTTTAGAAGAAATTCAATTTTTTAAAGATGGAATTGTAAACGAAATCGATAGTAATAAAGCTGTTTTTGGAATCAGTTTAGGTGATTTGGTTGGTGATGATTTAGATTTGCATTTACCATATAAAAATGTAATAAAAGAAATTGGTTTGCCATGGTATAATGTAATCGGAAATCATGATATGAATTATGATGCTAAAATCGACGAACATTCTGATGAATCATTTGAACAGAATTTTGGACCTGCTAATTATTCATACAATTACGGAAAAGTGCATTTTATTATTTTAGATAATATTTTGTATCCAGATCCGCGTGACGGAAAAAGTTATTGGGGTGGTTTAAGAGAAGACCAGTTGAAATTTATTGAAAATGATTTGAAACATGTCCCAAAAGATCATTTGATTGTACTGTCACATCATATTCCGTTAGAAGATAATAATGGAGAATGGTTTCGTGTAGAAGACAGAGATAGATTATTTGATTTATTAAAAGATTTTCCAAATACCTTGTCACTTTCTGCTCATACGCATATTCAACAACAAATTTTTTACGGAAAAGATAAAGGATTTAATCGTTCAACTCCGCATCATGAATACAATGTAGGAACAACTTCTGGAGATTGGTATTCAGGTGAGAAAAATGCGCAAGGAGTTCCGGCTTCGACGATGCGTGACGGAACGCCAAAAGGTTATGCTTTTATTCATTTTGATGGAAATACTTATAAAGTAGATTATAAAGTTGCTGGTAAACCAGAAGCTTATCAGATTAATGTTTTTGCGCCAAAGGCTGTTAAAAAAGCTAAGAAAAGTCGTCATGAAGTTTTTGCAAATGTGTTTATGGGAACGCCAACCGATGAGGTTTTATTCAGTGTAAATAACGGAGAATGGAAAAAAATGAAATACACAAATGATGATGACCCTGCGTACGAAAGTACTTTCTATAAATGGGATGTTTCAGAAAAAGCCATGGAAGGTCGTCGTCCGTCGAAATCGATGAAGTCAACACATTTATGGTCTGCTAAAATCCCTACAGATTTGCCTGTGGGTGAATATAAAGTAAAAATCAAAGCGACAGATATGTACGGAAAAGTACATTTCGGAGAAACAATATATAAAATTACTGAATAAGAATTTTTATTCAAGTGTGTGTGTGAAAAAACCAACCTTTCGGGGTTGGTTTTTCTTGTTGTATCTTATTTGTTTAAACCTTCAGCAGCTTTTAAAACCGCTTCTTTTAAACCTAATTTGTATTGAATCATTTTTTCTAATAAATCTGCATTTTGACTAGCAAGAATTTGTACTGCTAATAATCCTGCATTTTTTGCTCCGTTTAAAGCTACCGTTGCAACCGGAACGCCACCTGGCATTTGTAAGATAGATAAAACCGAATCCCAACCGTCAATAGAGTTTGATGATTTTACAGGAACTCCAATTACCGGAAGCGGACTCATAGAAGCTACCATTCCTGGTAAATGTGCAGCTCCACCGGCACCCGCGATAATTACGTTGATTCCGTTTTTGTGTGCGTTGTTAGAAAAATCTACTAATTTCTCTGGAGTTCTGTGCGCTGAAACAATATCAACATGTGTTTCAATTCCGAATTCTTTTAATACGTCGATGGCTTGTTGCATAACCGGCATGTCCGAAATACTTCCCATTACTACTGCTACTTTCATTTATTGTTGTGTTGTTGTTTATTTATGCATTTTTGATTCGTCTCTTCTTGAATCCCAAATTAAGTGAATAATTATTTCTGTTAAGTTGAATTCGTACATGATTAAATAATCTTTAACTGGAGTAACTCGGATATTTGAATCGTTTGTTTTTCTACCAATTTCAGGATATACAGATATTAATTTAATCCGTTCAGAAAATAAATCATTTAGTTTTTTGTTGTATTTTTTTTGATAATGTTCGATGAAATCAATATTCAAGAATTTGTTTTCGATTAGAAATTGCAGATTTTGTCCAAATTATTTTTCGCTTAACCATTGGTTAATATCATTAGTTGCTTCATCGTCATTTAAACAATCTCCGATTTTATATTCTTTTCGAGATTCTTCAATAGCGTTTAATTGTTCAGATGATAAATTATAAACATCCTTACTTAATTCAAAATCTAAAAGACGCTTAATTTCTTCTATGATTCTAACTTCTTTAAGTTCGGCTATTTTACTAATAATTTCTAATTTTAAATCTGCAGTTTTCATAATTTGAATATTTTGATTTTCACCAAGCTTTTGTTTGGTTGAAGATTTATTATAGAATACTTATTGTCTTTCTAATTATAAATTATTGTAGATTAAATAAGTGAATTTTTCTTGGTAACAAATCTGTAATAAAATAACAATTAATAAAGCAATGCTAAAAGAAATATAATTCTGATGTTTTTGATTTCTACAAATTTTTTTCAATAAAAGCTTTATTATAAAACCAATAAAAAAAGTAAATATAAATCCATTGACTATTTGCATTAATACATCAAAAAAAGAAAACATTTTTCCGATTCCATCTTGACCTTCAGCTTTCATTATGCTAGGAAAAAAAAGAATTAAAAATACCCAAATAGATTTTCTAAATTTTTTCATTAATGATTTATAGATAATTTCTTAAGCTTGCAGCCAATTATCAAATTTACAAAAAAATTATTTCGAAATCACTCGAATCGTTTCTTTAACTTGTTGTGCAACTTTACGAGCTTCAGCCATGTTTTCGTTTACAATAGTTACGTGACCCATTTTACGGAACGGACGTGTTTCGCGTTTTCCGTAAATATGAGGAGTAACACCGTCAATTGCCATAATCTTTTCGATGTTTTCATAAACTACTTGTCCAGAATAACCTTCTTCACCAACTAAATTTACCATAATTCCGGCAACTTTACTATCGGTGTTTCCTAAAGGTAAATCTAAAATTGCGCGAATGTGTTGTTCAAATTGCGAAGTATAACTCGCTTCAATCGAATAATGACCTGAATTATGTGGGCGAGGAGCAACCTCATTCACTAAAATCTCATCGTTTTGAGTTTGAAACATTTCAACAGCTAATAAACCTACATGATTATAAGCTTCTGAAACTTTTAAAGCAATTTCGCGAGCGTTGTTTGCAACCTTCTCATCAATACGAGCCGGACAAATTACGTATTCTACTTGATTTGCTTCTGGATGAAATTCCATCTCAACAACCGGATACGTTTTGATTTCTCCTGATACCGAACGAGCTACAATAACTGCTAATTCGTTTTTAAACGGAATCATCGTTTCTGCAATACATTCAGTTTCTGGAAGGGTTTCTAAATCTTCTATTTTACGAACTACTTTAACGCCGTTTCCGTCATAACCACCTTCAGTTGCTTTCCAAACAAAAGGGATTTCAATGTTTCCGTTTGCAACTTCCGCTTTTAAAGCCGTTAAAGTTAAAAAACGTTCGTATGGTGCTGTTGGAATATTATGTTGGGTGTAAAAATCTTTCTGATTTCCTTTGTTTGAAATCAAACGTAAGGTTTTTGGCGAAGGAAAAACTTTTTTACCTTCTGCTTCTAAAGTTTCTAAAGCTTCAAGATTTACATTTTCAATTTCAATGGTTAAAACATCTACTTGATTTCCTAAATCGATAACGGTTTGATAATCGTTTAAAGAACCTTGAAAGAATTTTGTAGCTCCGAATTGGCAAGGTGCCTCAGAACTTGGGTCAACTACATAAGTTTGAATGTCGAATTTTCTAGTTTCAGTCAACATCATTTTACCAAGTTGACCGCCACCTAAAATTCCTAATTTAAAATCTGAAGAAAAAAAACTCATCGTTAAATTTTTAATTGTGTTGTTGTTTAGAGCGCAAAGATAAAATTTTACAAGAACTTATTACTTAGCTTCTTTATGAATTTTCTTCATTATTTTTTTGGCTCGGCTAACAAACGAAGCTTCGTTTAATTGCATTTGTTGGTCAATGATTGCTACAAGTTCAGGTTTAATCCAATCGGTTTCGTTTCGTAATTCAAATAAAACGCTTAAACAATTGACTCTTGTTGCAACTAACGAATTTGTAATTAACCAATCAAAATGAATGTCGATTAATTTATCTTTTTGTTTTTTTGAAAATAATGTAGCGTCGTATTTAAGTAAATTAAAAATAATTCGACTTGTGCAGCGTTTGCAAGTTTCGTTTGCAAAAGTTTCTTGAAGATTAATAAAAAGGACTAAATCATTAGCTAAAAAATCGGGATGTTCGTCAATGATATAATCTAAAACACAAATAAATAAAACTTGAGTTCTTTCGTTAGAAATCTTGATAAAATGAATCAACTCTTTAGCGTTAATTTGTGAATCTAAAATAGTGTTTCTAGCAAAAATTCTACTTTTGATGCTTAGGTCAACTTTTAAATTTGATAATATTTTTAAAGAATCCATTTTATTTTTTTTGAACTAATAATTTATCGCAAATAAAACATAATAAATCATAAAATTAAACAAATCAAAACAAAAGCTCAATTCAAATTCATATATTTGCATGTCGTAAGAATCTTAGATGATATGGAAATTCAAATTTTAGACAAAGTTTTCGTGCCTTATATTTTGGAAGAAGAAATTCAGACGAGATTACAAACTGTTGCTAAACAGATGATGCAAGATTTAGGAGGTGAAACGCCTGTTTTTACAGGTGTTTTAAATGGTTCTTTCATGGTTTTGTCTGACTTAATGAAGTATTATGAAAATCCGTGTGAAATATCATTTGTAAAAATGGCATCTTACGAAGGAACACAATCTACAAACGAAGTAAAGCAACTAATCGGTTTAGATGTTGATGTAACAGATAAAACGGTTGTAATTGTTGAAGATATTGTAGATACAGGAAATACAATTGAAGTTTTAGAACAACTTTTTAATAGATATAAAATCAAAGGGTTGAGAATTGCTACTTTGTTTTTTAAACCAGAAGCTTACACCAAACAAATTAAAATGGATTATGTAGGTTTTGAAATTACCAATAAATTTATTGTTGGATACGGTCTAGATTACAACAAACAAGGTAGAAATTTACCAGCTATTTATCAAATCAAATAAAGAAACAAATTAATTATGATTGCTATTGTTTTATTCGGGAAACCTGGAGCAGGAAAAGGAACTCAGGCAGAATTTTTAAAGGAAAAATATAACTTAACACACATCTCAACAGGTGATGTTTTTAGATATAATTTAAAAAATGATACCGATTTAGGAAAACAAGCGCGTGTTTATATGGATAACGGCGAATTGGTTCCGGATGAACTTACAATCAATATGTTAAAAGCTGAGGTTGAAAAAAATATGGATAAGGCTGGTTTCTTATTCGATGGTTTTCCAAGAACAATTCCGCAAGCTAATGCTTTAGATGCTTTCTTAAAATCTATTAATTTAGATGTAACAGCAACGATTGGTTTAGAAGCGAATGACGATATTTTAGTAGCTCGTATTCTTGAAAGAGGTAAAACTTCAGGAAGAGCAGATGACCAAGACGAAGCTAAAATTAGAACACGTTACGAAGAATATAACGAAAAAACAGCGCCACTTATCGAGTTTTATAAAACACAAGATAAATATTATGCTGTTGATGGTATCGGTACAATTGCCGAAATTACAGAACGTTTAAGTAATATTATTGATAAATTATAATAATCATAAAAAATAAAATTGCATTAATCTTATCTTTGAATTTCAAGGATAAGATTTTTGTATTTTTAATAACCTAAACAAACAAACTTTGGAATTACTCATTATTTTCTTTTTGATTATATTAAATGGAATATTTTCTATGTCCGAAATGGCGTTAGTTTCTGCTCGAAAAAATCGATTAGAAATTGCTGCTAAAAAAGGAAGTTCAAGTGCAAAAGCGGCTTTGGAGTTGGCGAATAATCCAAACAACTTTTTTTCGACTGTACAGATTGGAATTACTTTAATCGGAATTTTAACAGGTATTTATTCTGGCGATAATATAACAACATCTGTAAAAGATTATATTATTCAATTTCCAATTTTAGCTCCTTATGCAGCATCTTTGAGCGTTGGTTTGGTTTTGTTTATCTTAACTTTTTTTACATTGATTTTAGGTGAATTGGTTCCTAAAAGATTAGGTTTAAATTTCCCTGAAGGAATTTCAAAAGCCGTTGCTTTACCAATGACTTTGATTTCAAAAATTGCTGCGCCTTTTGTTTGGTTGCTAACATTCTCAACAGATGGTGTGCTTAAAATTTTAAACATCCGTCCAACAGCCGATGGTAAAGTTACCGAAGAAGAAATCCGTTCTATTATTCGTCAAAGTACAGAAGGTGGCGAAGTTCAAGAAATAGAACAAGATATTGTTGAACGCGTTTTTAATGTCGGCGATAGAAAAATAAATTCGTTGATGACTCACAGAAAATCGGTGGTTTATATTGAATGTACCGACGATTTGCAAACGGTAAAAAATAAAGTTATCGATGAACTGCATTCATTTTATCCAGTTTGTGAAGACGGATTAGATGAAGTAATTGGGATAGTTACTTTAAAAGATTTATTTTTGCTGTTCGAAAATCAACATACCGATTTAAGAAGTATTACCAAAGAGCCAATCTTTTTAATTGAACATACTTCGGCTTATAAAGCCCTAGAAATATTTAAATCGACTAAAATTCACTATGCTTTAATTACCGATGAATATGGAGTTATTCAAGGAATTATTACTTTAAATGACATTTTAGAAGCTTTAGTTGGTGATGCATCTGAATTTGATGAAGAAGAATATCAACTTCAAGAAATTGAAGAAGGAAAATATATTGTAGATGGTTTTTATCCACTACATGATTTGTTTGCTTATTTTGAATTAGACGAACTTATGCAGGATTACGATGTAACGACTGTAAGTGGTTTGGTTATGAAAGAATTATCTTATATTCCAAAAACGGGTGAAAAGCTAATTTGGAATAAAATGGAATTTGAAGTTCTAGAATCAAACGGTGTCAAAATAAGTAAAATAGGAATTAATTTATTAAAAGAATAACTTGAGTTTTTCAAGTAAAACAAAATACAATGACTGAAGGGAATTTCGTAGATTACGTAAAAATATATGTAGCTTCTGGTAAAGGTGGTAAAGGTTCAACGCATTTGCACCGTGAAAAATTTATCGAAAAAGGTGGGCCTGATGGTGGAGATGGTGGTCGTGGTGGTCACGTTTACATTGTTGGTAATGAGAGTTTATGGACTTTATATCACTTAAAATTTGCACGTCATATTAAAGCCGGACACGGTGGTGATGGTGGAAGCGCACGAAGCACCGGAGCTGATGGTGAAGATAGATATCTTGAAGTACCATTAGGAACTGTAATTAAAGATAAAGAAACTGGAGAAGTTTTGTTTGAAATTACAGAAAATGGCGAAAAGAAAATTTTAGCCAAAGGTGGAAAAGGAGGTTTAGGAAACTGGCATTTTAGAAGTCCTACAAATCAAACGCCTCGTTATTCACAACCAGGTTTACCAGGGGAAGAGTTGGATATTATTTTAGAACTTAAAGTTTTAGCTGATGTTGGTTTGGTTGGATTTCCAAATGCAGGTAAATCAACTTTACTTTCTGTGTTGACTTCGGCTAAACCTAAAATTGGTGATTATCCATTTACAACCTTAAAACCAAATTTAGGAATTGTTGCTTATCGCGAATTTAAATCATTTGTGATTGCTGATATTCCTGGAATTATCGAAGGTGCGGCAGAAGGTAAAGGTTTAGGGCATTATTTCTTGCGTCACATCGAACGTAATTCAACTTTATTGTTTTTAGTTCCGGCAGATGCGAAAGACATCAAGAAAGAATACGATATTTTGTTAGATGAATTACGTCGTTATAATCCAGAAATGTTAGATAAAGACCGTTTAATTGCTATTTCAAAATCGGATATGTTAGACGATGAATTAAAAACAGAAATGCGTGTGCAATTAGATAAAGATTTTGGTGGAATTCCGTATATGTTTATTTCATCGGTTGCGCAACAAGGTTTAACCGAATTAAAAGATAAGCTTTGGTTAATGCTAAATAAATAAAATATAAGTCTCTTCGAAAGAAGGGACTTTTTTTATATCTTTAATGTTGATAACCAAACTTATAACTTATATATGAAAGTCAAATTTTTATTTTTTATTATGTTTTTATTTTCAATCAATATGCAAGCACAAGATGACGACGTGGTAGCAATTGATGTTTTAGGTGATGAATTTATTATCGAATCACCAATTGATACGTTAAATTTCAATTCAGGTAAACCTCAAGTTTTTTTAATTCAAATTCAAAGTCAAAACGATGGTTATACCATTGCTGGAAATGATATTGAACACAAAGAACTTCTAAAGAATTTTAATCACAATCAAGTTAAGATAAATTATATTACAAAACAATCTTACATTAGATTAGAAGATGGTCAATACATCGATGTAACCGATGTTAACGCTTCTTATGACGCCATTGTTTTTTGGAACGGAAAAAGTAAATCAAATTTAAAAACGCAAGAAGGTTCTCGATTGGCAACCGAATTTGTTTCGGAACAATTAGGACAAAAAAAGAAATCATCTTACATCACAAATTCCGAGTTATATAAAAAAGAAATTGCGCAACTTCCTAAGCAAGATAATTTCACTGAAAAATCAAGAAAAGTAATGAATCGTTTTTTGAAAAATTATTCAATTTCAGAAATTTGCACTCTAAATCATCATTTGTTTTTTAATCTTAATCAAGATAAAGTCAAAACAATTACCGTTTATCAAGTAAATCCAAAAGGTAAGAAAACCAAATATGAACAAATTCACTTAAACGAACTGAATCATCCTATAAAAGTGATTCGATTTGATGATGATGGAAAAACGGTTTATTATGCTACCGAATTTAAATATGAAAATGATATTCTAAAATCAATTAAACACGATGAACGTGAAGATTTTATTAGATACAATGATGACGTTTTGTTTTTTACATCTGATTTAGGTGGTGCAAACGAAACTACTTTTTATATTTTAAAAGATAACGAATTGTTAATGAAACGAATTTTATTAATGAAAGATGATGTTGGTTTTGAAGAACAAAATTCGTTTGTAGAACAACGTCTAGAAAAAGGAAATATCAATTATTATATCGATAATGAACTTTGGACAAGTACAAGTAAATCGGCTCCAAACAAATTTCCGTTTGTATTAACCGTTACATCTTATGATGGTGAAAATGTTGTCCATAAATTAAGAGAAGAAGTTGTGAAAAAATCAGACTCGCAATATGAGATTTTTTATGATAATGTGTTGCATGTTCATAAAGGTAAAAACAACATCCAATTAAATGACAGAGGACTTTTAGAAACATTTACTTATAAAGACGAAAACGAAATGGAGAAATATCAACTTGAATATACTTATTATTAGTTAGCGTTATAAAAGTATAAATAATATGAAGTTTTGATAATTTAAAACACTAAAACTAAGTTAAAGATGACGTTTATGTTATATAAAGTTCGTTTTATTTATAAAATCAATTATCTTCGCATGTGAAATCATTTAATTATAATATGAAAAAATTAGTTCTATTCTTAACAGTTGCTTTAATGGCATTACCATTAAAAGTAAAAGCTGATGAAGGAATGTGGTTTTTAATGTTCATTGAACGTTTAAATCACCGCGATATGCAAAAAATGGGACTTCAGTTAACAGCTGAAGAAATTTACAGCATCAACAACAATTCATTAAAAGATGCTATTGTTCAGTTTGATGGTGGATGTACTGCAGAAATCATTTCTAAAGAAGGTTTGATTTTAACAAATCACCACTGTGGATATGATAAGATTGCTGAGTTATCAACGCCACAAGACGATATTTTAACTAACGGTTTTTGGGCTAAAAGCAAAGCAGAAGAGCGCGCTCCAAAAAACATTTCTGTTCGTTTCTTTGTTCGTATGGACGATGTTACAAAACGTATTTTAGGAGTTACAAATCCTAACATGACGGAAGCTGAACGCGAAAAAGCAATCAAAGCAGAAATCGCTAAAATCGAACAAGAAAATAACGAAGGTGGAAAATATACAGTTTCTGTACGTCCGTTTTTTCAAGGTAACGAATATTACTACTTTGTTTATCAAGATTTCGAAGATGTTCGTTTAGTTGGAACACCTCCAAATGCAATCGGTAAATTTGGTGGAGATACAGACAACTGGGAATGGCCACGTCATACAGGAGATTTCTCTTTATTCCGTGTGTACACTGATAAAGATGGTAATCCTGCACCATATTCTCCAGACAATATTCCAATGAGTCCAAAGCATCACTTACCTGTTGCTACATCAGGAATTAAAGAAGGAGATTTTTCAATGATTTTAGGTTATCCAGGTCGTACAAACCGTTGGATGCCAGCACAAGGAATCGAGCAAAACGTTTCATTCGCTTATCCAGCTTGGGTTGAAGGTTCAAGATTAGGAATGGATGTGATGAAAAAATACATGGACCAAAACGATGAAGTTCGTTTAAACTATGCAAGTAAATACGCAAGTGTTGCTAACTACTGGAAAAACCGTCAAGGAATGATTGATGCTTTAAAAGCTCACAAAACGGTTGAAAAGAAAACGAAAGAAGAAAAAGACTTTAATAAGTGGGCAAATAAAAAAGAAAATAAAGCTACTTACGGAAAAGTTATCGAAGATATCAATGCTTATTACGCAGCAACTAACGAAAAATCACGTCATGATAATTACTTGATGACTATTTTACGTACGTCTGATATGGGAGCTTTACCTTATAGTTTAGGAAGTGCTTTTTCTCAATACATGGAAGCAAGCCCTGAGCAACGTGCTGAAATGAAACCATATTTAGTTAACGGAATCAACGAATCTTACGCAACATTAGCTTTACCTTTAGAGCAAGAAATGTTAGCTAAACAATTACAATTATACGCAACTAAATCTACAGGTTTTGATATTGCTCCATATGTAAAAGAAATCGGTTCTAAATCAAATAATGATTTTACTGCTTATATCAACAATGCTTTTGCAAATAGTATTTTTGCATCAGAAGAAAAAGCAATGGCTTTCTTAGAAAATCCAAATGCAGATGTTTTAAATAACGACGAATTATTTAAATTATCTTCTGATTTAATTAGACAATACAATACGGTTCCAGAAAACGTAAAAACATTACAAAACGATTACCAAAAATCTTACAGATTATTAGTTGATGGTTTAAGAAAAGCAAATCCAGACAAAAAATATTATCCAGATGCTAACTCAACTTTACGTTTAACTTACGGTAAAGTTATTGACTTACCAAGAGGAAATAAAGTAAACGATGCTGCCGAAAATTGGTACACAACTTTACAAGGTACAATTGCTAAACACAAAGCAGGTGACGAAGAATTTGAAGTTCCACAACGTTTAATCGATTTGTATAACAATAAAGATTTTGGAACTTACGCTGACGAAAACGGAGTTTTACACGTGAACTTCTTAACAGACCACGATATTACAGGTGGTAATTCAGGTTCTCCAGTTTTAAACGGAAAAGGTGAGTTAATTGGTTTAGCTTTCGACGGAAACATTGAAGCTATGGCTGGTGACGTTATTTACGACCCTAAATTGCAACGTACAATTAACGTTGATGTTCGTTATATTTTATTCATTATCGATAAATATGCAGGTGCAACAAACTTAATTGAAGAAATGACTTTAGTGAAATAATTCATTAAACAGTAATAAGTTTTAAAAACCGTTTCAGAATTTTCTGAAGCGGTTTTTTTGTGCCCTTTATTTTTGTATTTTTATTCAATGAAAAAAATCTTTTGGCTTTTAATTTTATTACTAGGTTTAAGTTGTTCAAAAAAAGAAAACAATATTGCCACATCTTTTTATTATTGGAAAACTCAATTCAAGTTAGATAGTGCAGACGTCGATTTTTTGGAACAAAATGGTATCGATAAAATGTATGTTCGGTATTTCGATGTTGGATTAAAAGGCGGAAAACCAATTCCGATTTCAGCTATAACTTTTGATTCAATACCTAAGAATTTACAAATCATCCCAGTAGTTTACATCAAAAACGAAGTGGTTTTGATTCCGAATTTAGAAGTAAAAGAATTAGCAAAAAACATAGTAACGTACATCAATCAAATCAATTCGAAAAATCAAATTTCTATAAACGAAATTCAATTAGATTGCGATTGGAGTTTAAAAAGTAAGGCGCAATTTTTTGCTTTGGTTGATGAAATAAAAAAACAATCGAATTTAAAATTAAGCGCAACGATTCGTTTACATCAAATAAAATATTTCGAGAAAACGGGAGTTCCAAATGTCGATGAAGGCGTTTTGATGTATTACAATATGGGAACGATTGCAGCCGATTCGTTGAATTCTATTTATGATAGAGAAGTTGCTTCAAAGTACACAAATAGTTTGGCAAATTATCCATTGAAATTAAATGTTGCATTGCCCGTTTATTCTTGGTTGGTGCATACACGAAATCGAAAACCAATTAATTTGATAAGTCGCATTCGTTCTGAGCAATTAGATACGATTGCTAACTTCAAAAAAATAGACGAAAACCGTTATGTAGTTCAAGAAGGTAAATCGTATTTTGGGACTTATTTTAAAAAAGGCGATGTCGTGAAAATCGAAAGTACATCGGCAAAACAAGTAGAAGAAATGATGGCTGATTTGAGCGAAAAAATGAAAACAAATCCAACCGAAATTATTTTTTATGATTTCGATAAAACCAATACCAATTATTATGAAAATGAATTTTTTAAGAAAGTCGTTACTAAGTTTTAGTTTGTTATCCGTTTTTGGTTACGGAGTTTATTCTTACGGTTGTGCCGATGGTTGGTGGGGCAACGATTTTAATTCGATGTTTGCACCTGAAACATTTGTAGATAAATCGTACAAACCTATGTTTTTTGATTCGTACAATTTATTTTATAATTATAATCCATTAGAAGATTATACGACTAAATTTAAAGATGATATCGTTTCTGATTGGACAAATTATATTGGTAAATCAGAACCAAAAGCTGCTATTTCTTATTATTTATTGAATGATACCGCTGCGCAATACATTCCTAAATTGATTAATAAACAATCGGTTTCTGGCGCAAAATATAGTTTGAATCTAAAAAATCAAGAAGCTAAAAATTTTCTTGAGTTTCTTCAAATTGCCAAAAAAGTAGAACAATATGCTACAAATTCTTATAGTTATTGGGATTACGAAAATAAGAATCAAGAAAAAGCAGATGCTAAAATCGTTTCAACAATCGAAGATTATTATAATAAATTAGGAAGCAAAGACGATTTTTATAAAAACAGAATTTGGTTTCAGTTAATGAAAGCCAAGTTTTATTCGAACAATGTAAATGACGCGGTTACTTTTTTTGATGCAACACAAGCCAGTCAACCTAAAAACTTATTGTATTATCGTGCTTTAGGTTATGTTGCTGGAGTTTATTATCAGAAGAAAAACTATGATAAATCCAATGTTTTGTTTGCGGAGATTTTTGATAAAGTTCCTCAGTTAAGACAAGAAGCATTGTATAATTTTCATCCAGAAGATGAAGCTACTTTTTTTAAGCAAGTAGAATCAGCTCCAACCAAAGAAGTTAAAGCTGCAATGTGGGCAATTTATGGTTATTATGCCGATGAGTTTAAAGCCATGCAAGAGATTTATAAAATCGATTCGAAGAGCGAACATATCAATTTCTTGTTGACACGTTGGGTAAATATTCAAGAAAATTCGATTAATATCTATCAAGAAAAAGCGATTTCTACACCAGGAAATTATCATAAAGAAGTAGCTAAAGCCATCAATCAAAAACAATTTAAATGGATTAATGAAGTTGCTTCAAAACCAGACTTGCTTCAAAATCCTGAATTATGGTATTTAGCTTCGGGATATTTGAATACGTTTCAAGGAAATTTTAAAGTTGCAGAAAAACAATTTGACCAAGCTAAAATTTATGTGAAAGCTGGCGACCAATTAGCAAAAAATCAAATCCGATTGATGAATTTGATTAATAAAGTTTCGCAAGTAAAAACCATTTCTTTAAAAGAAGAAGCAACTTTAATTGAAGATTTAAATTGGTTGTTGTATGAAGTTCCAGAAAAGTACGATTATCAAAATCCTTTCCGTTCTAATTATGCAATCAGTTGGGTTAAAAATTATTTATCATCGGTGTATAAAAGTCAAGGCGATTTGGTGATGTCTGAAATTCTAAAATCGGACAAGGTTTTTTATGAAAATGAGAAAAACGGAAATGCGATGGAAAGCTTCTTCTTAAAGAAAAATAAAACCGCTTGGGAAGAATTGTTTGTTGGTTTGTATCCGTATAACATCAGCGATATTTACGAATGCAGAGCAATTAATCTGTATTATGCTGGTAAGTTAGATGAAGCTATTGCGATGTTCGAGAAAATATATCCAATTAAAATGCGTACTTATAATTACGATTCTAGTAAATATGTAACAGATTTTGTCGACTACAACAAACGCGAACTTTACGGAAATCCGTTTAACGGAAAAATTAAAGATTGTAACGATTGCGATCATCAAGCGAAGCAATCTGTAAAATATTCGAGTTTAGATATGCTTCGTAAAATGAAAGAAATGCGTACAAATGTCGAAGTCGGTAACGATGTGTATAACAATGCGTTGTTACTAGCAAATGCGTATTACAATACTTCGTATTACGGAAATGCACGTTCGTTTTATTACAATGCTATTTTCGGAGAAGATGGAAGTAATTATATATCTAAAGAAAATCAGCATAAATTATTTGATTTATCTCAAGCTAAGAAATATTATGAAATAGCTTTTAAAGCTGCAACTGATAACGAACAACGAGCCAAAATTACTTATATGCTTGCAAAAGTTGAACGTAATGATTTTTATTACAATCAATATTTTAGTACAGATAGATATTGGGGATATGGCGATGTCATGTTTAAAAAATGGAACGGTTTTAAACAGTTAAAAGAAAATTATGCTGATACCAAATATTATCAAGAAGTAATCAAAGAATGTGGTTATTTTAGAAAGTATTTAGGTATAGAAAAATAAAAGTTTGCATAAAACATGAAGATTTTTAAAAAGATAGGGTTGACGTTTTTCATGATTATTTCTAGTTTAGGAATATATGTTTACGCCTGTGGTTATATTGAATGGTTTGGTTATGATTATCAATCCATGTTTACACCCGAAGCGGTTGTTGATGAATCGTATCAATCCATGTTTTATGCGCCTCAAGATTTGTTTTATGGTTACGAAAATTTGGATAATGTTAATCGATTTAATTCTGATTTTGTTTCGGATTGGTCAAATTATATTGGAAAGTCCGAATCTAAAGATGCAATTGCATATTATCTGTTAAATGATACAGCAGTTCAATATATTCCTAAGTTGATAAATAAAGAATCAGTTAAGGATGCGAAATATCAATTAAATCTAAAAAATCAAGAAGCTAAAGACTTTTTAGAATTTTTGCAAATAGCCAAAGAAATAGAAAAATTTTCAATTCGGTATGATTATTATTGGGATTATGATAATAACGAATACAAAAGTTTAGATTCAAAAACGATTGCTACAATTGAAGAATATTATAATCAATTAGAAAATAGAAGTGATTTTTATAAGAATCGCATTTGGTTTCAGTTAATGAAAGCTAAATTTTATTCCTATAATCCGAATGATGTAATTACTTTTTTTGATTCAACTTCTAAAAACCAACCTAAAAATTTATTGTATTATAAAGCTTTGGAATATGTTGCTGGAGTTTTTTATAAACAACGTAATTATAATAAGTCTAATGTTTTATATGCTCAAATTTTTGATGAAATTCCTAAACTGAGAAAAAATGCTCTTTTCTTTTTTCATCCAGAAGATGAAACTACTTTTTTAAAGCAAGTGGAGTCAGCTCCGACTAAAGAAATTAAAGCATCATTGTGGGCAATTTATGGTTATTATACCGATGAGTTTAAAGCGATGCAAGAGATTTATAAAATCGATTCTCAAAGCGAGCATATAAATTTCTTACTTTCTCGTTGGGTAAATAATCAAGAAAGTAATATAAATGTTTATCAAGAAAAGGAATTAAATTCATTAAATAAATATCACAAAGAAGTAAAAAGGGCAATAAATCAAAATCAATTTAAATGGATTTGTGAAGTTACTGCACAACCAAATAAACTTCGTAATCCTGAAATATGGAATTTAGCAACTGGATATTTAAATGTTTTTCAAGGAAATTTCAAAGAAGCAGATAAGCAATTTATAGCAGCTTCTGAAAATATTAATAAAGATAATCAATTAGCTAAAAATCAAATTCGCTTGTTTCAGTTAATTAATAAAATCTCTCAATTAAATAAAGCAAATTCAAATAATGAAAAAGCTTTAATTGATGATTTAAATTGGCTCTATTTAAATACAGAAAATGATTTAAGTTTTGGAACTTTACGAATTGATTATGCTACCGTTTGGATAAAAAAATATCTTTCGGTTTTATATAAAAATCAAAGCAATGGTTTAATGTCAGAACTTATTTATTCAGATAAAAGTTTCATTATTCAAGAAAAAAATCTAGATAAAATGATTCAGCTTTTTGAAAAAAAGAATAAATCCGATTTCGAAAAATTATTTGTCAAAGTTTACAAACATAGCATTAATGATTTATATCAATGCAAAGCAATTTATTTATATCAATCTGGAAATATAGACGAAGCTATTGCATTTTATCATAAAATGAAACCAATGCCAATTCGTTTTTTTAATTACGATACAAGAAGATATGAAGTTGAAAATAGTGGAAATTTAGAAAGCCCATTAAAAGAGTTATTTGGAAATCCGTTTAACGGAAGAATTTCTGATTGTAGCGATTGTGACCATGAAGCTGTACAAAAGGTAAAATATACACCTTTGACGATGCTTTTGAAAATGAAAGAAATGCAGACTAATATTGATAATAATCAAGATGTTTTTAATAATGCTTTGTTAATCGGAAATGCATATTATAATACGTCTTATTACGGTAATGCAAGAGCTTTTTATTATAATCCTATAATTAATAATAATTTGTCGAATTCTAATTTAGCTGTTGATGTTGAAAATGCAAATGTTGTTTTAGATTTCAATCAAGCTTTTAAATATTATAATATCGCCTTGAATGCTGCTCAAAATGATGAACAACGTGCTAAGGCAACTTTTATGTTGGCTAAGATTGAACGTAATAATTATTTTTCTAAAAACAGTATGGGTTTTAAAAAATTCAACAAGATGAAATCTAGTCAAAAATTCTTAGATTGGAATAGTTTTAAGAGTTTGAAGGAAAATTATGCCGATACCAAATATTATCAAGAAGTAATCAATGAATGTGGTTATTTTAGAGATTATATTGAATTTAATAAATAAAAAAAAATTGTAGATTTACGCTACTATTTTAGATTAAAAAACAGAAATCAAATGCGTGTACATTTTATAGCAATTGGCGGAAGCGCTATGCACAATTTAGCATTAGCTTTACATGAAAAAGGTGATGTAGTTACCGGAAGTGACGATGCTATTTTTGAACCTTCGAAAACCCGTTTACAAAACGAAGGTTTATTACCAGAACAAATGGGTTGGTTTGCAGATAAAATAACTTCTGACATCGATGCGGTTATTTTAGGAATGCACGCAAAAGCTGATAATCCTGAGCTTTTAAAAGCACAAGAATTAGGTTTACATATTTATTCATATCCCGAATTTATTTTCGAACATTCAAAAAATAAAACACGTGTAGTTATTGGTGGTTCACACGGTAAAACAACGATTACTTCGATGGTGCTTCACGTGATGCATTACCACAATCGCGCGGTAGATTATTTAGTTGGTGCGCAATTAGAAGGTTTTAAAACCATGGTGCATTTAACAGAAAATAACGATTTTATTGTTTTGGAAGGGGATGAATATTTATCTTCTCCAACAGATTTACGTCCGAAGTTTCATTTGTATCAACCAAATATCGCTTTAATTAGCGGAATTGCTTGGGACCATATCAATGTGTTTCCAACGTTTGAAAATTACGTAGACCAATTTAAAATCTTCATTGATAAAATTACCGATGGCGGAATTTTAGTTTATAACGAAGAAGATGCAACGGTTAAACAGATTGTTGAAGAAGCTACAAAGCCAATTCGTAAAATGCCTTACGAAACTCCAGAATATACGATTGAAAATGGTGTTACACTTTTAGAAACTCCAGATGGTCCAATGCCAATTGAAGTTTTTGGAGCGCATAATTTAAATAATTTAGCCGGTGCAAAATGGATTTGCCAAAACATGGGAATCGATGAAGAAGATTTCTATGAAGCCATTCAAAGTTTTAAAGGTGCGGCAAAACGTTTAGAGAAAATTGCAGAAACTTCATCTGCTGTTGCTTATAAAGATTTTGCACATTCGCCAAGTAAAGTTAGTGCGACAACACAAGCGGTTAAAAAACAATATCCGAATAAGAAATTAATTGCATGTTTAGAATTGCATACGTATTCGAGTTTAAATGCCGAATTCTTATCGCAATATGAAGGTGCTTTAGATGCTGCTGATGTTGCAGTTGTTTTCTATTCGCCAGATGCTGTTGCTATTAAAAAATTAGAAGAAATTTCTAAAACACAAATTGAATCGGCTTTTAACAGAAACGATTTAATTGTTTATACCAATCCAACAGAATTTCAGAATTTCTTAAAAGAACAACCGTTTAATGATTCGGTTCTTTTGTTAATGAGTTCTGGAAATTACGGAGGTTTAGATTTTGACGAAGTTCAAACGATAATTTCATAAAACAAAAGCGACTTTTTAAAGGTCGCTTTTTTTGTGATTTTTTTTCAGATGTTCAATATTTCAGGTTTGTTGATTTATTAATTCGTGTAGACTTTTAAAACTTACTCCTTTTAAAGGGGTTAAATTTAATAGATATAAATTTCCATTATGATTTATAAAACTAACAGAATTATATTTCGTGTAAAAAATAATACCCAAATAAGCTTCATTTATATTACCAAAAGAAATAAAAATATTTGTAGGTTCTAAAACACTTGGCATTTTATCAAAATAGCCAGATTCAATTTCTAGTTCAAAAAAAATGTTTTCATTAGTACGAATAGAAGATGCGTTACTTGTAAAAAAAAGATTTGGATTATTGAATGGATATTTACTCACATTTATATAACCTCCCACTAAATCTAAATATTCAGGATTATAAAATAAATTAGGAGCCTTTATCTCAATTTCTTTATCGATTTTAGTAATATCAAATTTTTTATTTGAAGTCCCCAATAAAGTTATTTGAAGATAGAATTTATTATCAATTAATACGTTCTCACCTGCATATTTATCTTTTATGTAACAACTGTTTAAATATGTAATTCTGTCTTTATTAATAGGGATAATGTCTTGTATAATTAAGCTGGGGTAATCTTTTTTAAATTCAATAGCATTTTCATTTATAAAAAAAAGAGTTATTTTATAAATGAAATAAATAAGAAAAACGGAAAGAATAATATACAATATTTTATACTTTTTCATAAATCGCATTTGAGTTTCTATTTACAAATCTAATGTTAAAAAAGGATACTAAATTAATTTTTTAGATGTAATGCTTAGGATTGTTTTTTTTTAATTTAAATTTAACTCATGAGAATTTATCCCGAAGAAGGTTTTAAAATAGTTGAAGTTTCAGATACGCCACCAAATAAGTTCTATGCTTTTATGGAAACAAAATCTTTAATTTTAATTTTTTTAATTATCGTACTTGCTTGGATTTTAGAAAGTTATTTTCCAAATAATTCATTAACTAACGTGTTATTCTATTCTGTGATTTTCTTAGTAATGTTTTATGTTACTTATGTAAATGTTGGAAATTATTTTCGTTATGAAAATGTTGCATTCACGGTGATTGGTAAACTACATTTTTATCGAGATTATATTGATGTAAACGGAAAATTATTTGATTTTACTAATGTTTATCGATTAGATATTTCAAACTACGATTATGTTGATAAGTTTTCACCAAGTAGATTTCGTCCGTCAAATTCTTATGGAATTTCTAATTATTTAATCATACATTACAGAGGCGGTGTGAAAGAAAAAATTCAATTCATACAGAATAGTGAAATTCATTTAAAATACTTTAGAAATGAATTTAAGCATTATTACGATTTAGGTTTGTTAGATATTGAAACGCTGAATCGATTGAAATAAATTAACTATATAGATTATTTATGAAGTATAAACTTTCAGATTATTTGCTTTTGTTTAGTTGTGTTTTTGCAGGATTGTTTTTGTACTTTGTTTTTTATCTTGTGCCAAATGACAAAGTTGTAGAGACAATAGGATTTGTTATTTTTTCAATGCTTTATATATTGTTAATTTTTTTACTTCCAATGATTACCTTTTATTATTGGCGTGAAAATCGTTATTCTTTTAAATCAAAAGAATTTTTGTCTTTAGTTTTTTCTACTTTACCTTGGACGTTAACTATATTTCTTTTGTTGGTTCGTTATGTTATCGAATTTGTAGTTTAAATCAAAAACTATTTCGTAACTTTAGTTATTAAGTTGTTGAAATATGGACGATTATCAAGATAAACATTTCTCGATAAAACATTGGTCAGAAGATGATAAACCACGAGAAAAACTCATGCTTAAAGGAAAAATTGCTTTAAGTGATGCCGAACTTTTGGCTATCTTAATTGGTTCAGGAAGCAGAAACGAATCGGCTGTGGATTTATGTAAACGTATTTTAGCTTCAAACGAAAACAATTTAAATCAACTCGGTAAACAATCCATTCAGCAATTACTTCAGTTTAAAGGAATCGGTGAAGCTAAAGCAATTACCATTATCGCAGCTTTAGAACTCGGTAAACGTCGTCGTTTAGAAGAAGCAAAACAACTCACTCAAATCAAATCAAGTAAAGATGTTTTTGAACACATGCAACCTTTGATTGGCGACTTGCAAAACGAGGAATTTTGGGTTTTACTTTTAAATAATAGCAATAAAATCATACAGAAAATCCAACTTTCAAAAGGTGGTTTAACCGCAACTTTGGTTGATGTTCGTTTGCTTTTTAAACAAGCGTTAGAGCATTTTGCAACCGCGATTATTTTAGTTCATAATCATCCTTCAGGTCAATTAAAACCAAGTGAAGCCGATAAAAATATCACCCGTAAAATTGCCGATGCCGGAAATGTTTTAGAAATCAAATTATTAGACCACATCATCATTACAGAATATGATTATTTTAGTTTTGCCGATGATGGTATTTTATGATTTATTTTGGATTTAAATTCTTAAATTGCAAGCTATTATTAGAAACAAACTTTTTGAAATGATTACAACTCAAAATCTTCAGTTTTCTTATAACAGTAAACAAAATTTTTCGTTTCCTGATTTAGCTTGCAAATCTGGAGAAACGCTTTTGATTACCGGAAGTTCAGGAAAAGGAAAAACAACATTACTTCATTTACTTGGCGGACTTTTAACGCCAACATCAGGTAGTATTCTTATCGATGAAACTGAAATATCAAAACTCTCGCCATCTAAGTTAGATGCTTTTCGTGGAAAAAATATCGGAATGGTTTTGCAAAAATCATATTTCGTAGAAGCTTTGTCGGTTTTAGATAATGTGATTTTGGCTTCTTGGTTAGCAACTGGGAAAAAGGCAAAAGAAAAAGCGATTCAACTTTTAACGCAACTCGATTTAGAAAATCAAATACATAAATTGCCAGCTCAATTGAGTATTGGTCAGCAACAACGTGTAAATATTGCTCGTGCTTTAATCAATAATCCAAAAGTGATTTTGGCAGATGAACCTACGTCAAGTTTAGATGACGAAAATGCACAAATTGTTGCAGAACTTCTTTCTAATTTGGCAAACGAACACAAAGCTGCGTTGATTATTGTAACGCACGATCAACGTTTGAAAGCACAATTTACTAACGCTATAAACTTATAATATGATTGGGAAAATAGCTTGGAAAAATATGTGGTTCAAACCACTAAATACGGTTTTAAGCGTTTTGCTTTTAACGGCTTCGGTATCTATTATCACCGTTTTGATTTTATTGCAAAAGCAATTCGAAGAACAGTTTTCATCTTCAATGGATGATATTGATTTGGTTCTTGGAGCCAAAGGAAGTCCGTTGCAATTGGTGCTTTCTTCAGTTTATCAAATCGATGCGCCTCCCGGAAATATCAATTATTTAGAAGCTAAAAAATGGATGGAAAATCCGTTTGTCGCTTCTGCAATTCCGTTGGCTTACGGCGATAATTACAAAGGATATAAAATCATCGGAACTACACCTGATTATATTTCAAAATATGGAGGTGAAGTCATGCAAGGACAGGTTTTTCAAAAAGATTTTGAAGTGGTTGTTGGTTACGAAATCGCTCAAAATTTAGGTTTAAAAGTTGGAGATACTTTTTTAGGAACGCATGGCGATGCTGAAGAAGGTGGAGAAGTTCATGAAGATAAACCTTATACTATTGTTGGTATTACTTCTAAAACCGGAAAGATTTTAGATAAAGTGATTTTATCAAATATCGAATCAGTTTGGAATATGCACGACCACGATCACAGCCACGAAGGTGAAGAAGTTCATGTTCATGCTGAAGGAGAAGAACACGACCACGACCATGATGAAATGCACGATCACGAACATACCGCAGATTGTAATCACGAACATAGTGAAGTTACTTCTTTAGAAGGAAAAGAAATTACAGCTGTTCTTTTAAAGTTTCGAAATAAAATGGGAATTGTGACGTGGCCAAGAATGATACCACAAAATACCGAAATGCAAGCAGCTTCGCCAGCAATCGAAATCAATCGTTTGTTTTCATTGTTCGGAGTTGGTTTAACGGCTTTACAATATTTAGCTTACGGAATCATGTTGATTTCTGGAATTAGTATTTTTGTAGCACTTTATAATACTTTAAAAGAACGTAAGTTCGAATTTGCTTTATTACGTGTGAATGGTGCAACACGTTTACAACTTTTAAAATTGGTTCTGATAGAAAGTTTATTACTTTGTATTACAGGCTTTGTTTTCGGAATGATTTTTGGAAGAATCGCTTTGTATTTCATTTCACTTTCTTCCGAGGCTGAATTTAAAATGGCTTTTAATCCGTTTGAATTCATTTGGGAAAAAGAAGGTGTTTTGTTCTTACTGACTTTATTTGTCGGAATTTTAGCAGCCTTAATTCCAGCAATTAAAGCTTATTATTTAAACATATCAAAAACATTAGCAAATGCTTAAAAAATATATATTACCTGCGGTTGTTTTCAGTGCTTTTGCATTGATGAGTTTTACAACTTTTAATCACGAAACAAAAGAAAATGATTTTGAATATTTTCAACAAAAAGATACCATTACCTGGAAACAATTAGGAAATATTACCTTTCTGAAGAAAAAAGATCCCACTTATGGCGAAGTGATGTTTCCGGTTATTAATGCAAATTTGAAAACTAAACAAGGGAAGAAAATTGTTGCTAAAGGTTTTATTGTACCTATCGATAATAAAACTTATGCATTAAGTAAGAATGTTTTTGCACAATGTTTTTTCTGTGGAAATGCTGGGCCTGAAACGATTATGGGGTTGAAATTTAAAGGGCCGACTCCAAAATTAAAAACCGATCAATATGTTACAATCGAAGGGAATTTCCGTTTTAACGATAAAGATATCGAAGATTGGATTTATCATATTGATAATGCTGTAATTGTAAAAGGAAAATAGTGAAAGATTTTGAAAAAATAACCGATATTTTCTTTGATTTAGATCATACGATTTATGACTTCGAGAAGAATTCTGAATTAACTTTCCTTCAGATTTTCGAAGATTTGAATTTGGATGTACATTCTGATTTTATGAAGCATTTTAAACCAATTAACGATTATTATTGGGATAAAATGACTAAAAAAGAAATTACGCATGAGTATTTACGTTATGCACGTTTGGCTGATACTTTTAAGATGGTAAATATGCAACCGTCAGATGAAATTATCTATCAGATTGCCGATTTGTTTATCGAAAATTTACCCAATTACAACCATGTTTTCGAAGGCGCTCATGAAACTTTATCTTACTTAAAGTCTAAATATAATTTGCATATTATTACAAATGGACCTGATAAAGTTCAAGAATTAAAATTAAAAAATGCCAATCTAAATCAATATTTTTGTACAGTTACAAATTCAGAATTAGCAGGCGTTAAAAAACCAGATCCTGAAATTTTTAATTACGCTTTAAATCTTGCAAAAGTTTTTGCCGAACAAAGTTTGATGATTGGTGATAATTTAGATGCAGATATAAACGGAGCTTTAAATGCTGGACTTCAGGTTGTTTGGTTTGATGAATTTAAAACTAACGTCGAACAAGAATTTGTTACTATTAATGAATTAATTCAATTAAAAAATATTTTATAAAAATGAAAAAAATAATATTGCTATTTATAGCGCTTTTTTCTCTAGGAATGAGTGCTCAAAAACAAGATGTGAAATTTATCAATTTGAAAAGAACATACGATTTTCAGTCAGAACCTAACGAATATAGATTGAATACAGCTTTAAAGCAAAAATTAGAAAACTTAGGTTATATTGTTTATTTTGATAATGAGATGCCTCAAGAAGTTCGTTTAGATCCATGTGCTGAATATGTTGGTGAATTAACAAGAGGTAAAGGAAGTTTGTCAACTGAATTAACTTTTGTACTTAAAGATTGTAAAGGCAATATCGTTTTTAATAATAGTGGAAAAAGCCGCTTGAAATTACATAGTAAATCGTATATGGATGCGCTTCAGAATATTTTTAAATATTCAACAATTGGACGTCTAAAAATTAACTAATTGCTAAAAAAGCACTTCGAAAGAAGTGCTTTTTTAATAATTATATTTTCCTTGCCAACGTTGACGTAAGAAATCTTGTGTTTGTTTTTCTCTTGTGTTTTCACCAGGTTCGTAAAACGGAACATTACTCAATTCGTCGGGTAAAAATTCCTGATAAGCAAAATTCCCAGGATAATCGTGTGAATATTTATAATCTTCGCCGTAACCTAATTCTTTCATTAATTTAGTTGGCGCATTTCTCAGATGTATCGGAACCGATAAGTCGCCAGTTTGTTTTACTACTTGTTGCGCTTTTCCGATGGCTAAATAACTTGCGTTACTTTTTGGAGAAGTAGCTAAATAAATAGCACACTGACTTAATAAAATTCTACTTTCTGGATAGCCAATAACTGAAACCGATTGAAAGATATTATTTGCCATAATAATCGCTGTCGGATTTGCTAAACCAATATCTTCAGAAGCGGAAATAACCAATCTTCGAGCGATGAATTTTAAATCTTCGCCGCCTTCAATCATTCTTGCTAACCAATAAACGGCTCCGTTTGGGTCGCTTCCGCGAATCGATTTTATAAAAGCGGAAATTATGTCATAATGTTGTTCGCCAGTTTTGTCGTATCTAACCGTATTTTGTTGAACAACTTGTAAAACTTTATCATTGGTGATTTCAATCTCATCTCCAGAAATTGAGTTCACAATTAATTCAAACGTGTTTAAAAGTTTTCGACCATCGCCACCAGAAATTCGGAATAAGGTTTCAACTTCTTTTAATTCAATATTCTTTGTTTTTAGAAGATTGTCTGTTTTGATTGCGCGTTCCAATAAAGCTTGTAAATCGTCTTTTGTAAAGGCGTTTAAGGTGTAAACTTGACAACGCGAAAGTAGGGCTGGAATAACCTCAAAACTTGGGTTTTCTGTAGTTGCACCAATTAATGTAATCCAACCTTTTTCGACGGCAGCTAAAAGAGAATCTTGCTGGGATTTACTAAAACGATGAATCTCATCAATAAACAAAATAGGATTTTTTGCTGTGAAAATACCACCGCTATTTTTTGCCTTTTCGATAACTTCACGAACATCTTTAACTCCTGCATTAATCGCACTTAGAACATAAAACGGACGTTCACTTTCTTGAGCAATAATTTCTGCTAAAGTAGTTTTTCCGGTTCCTGGAGGTCCCCAAAAAATCATCGAAGGAATTAATCCACGTTTGATGTTTTGTGTTAAAATACCTGATTCACCAACCAAATGTGTCTGACTGATGTAATCTTCTAATCGTTTTGGACGAATGCGTTCTGCTAAAGGTGCTTCCATTTTGTAAAAATAATAAAATCGTTTTTAATTTTTTCATTTCTGTCAAAATAGCAGTCTTTTTTTTGTGGTTGATTTTTTGATTGCTTTTGATTATGCAAGAAAAGAAATTTGAATTTTCAACAAACGTTATATTAAATCCTTTTTTATTTATTTTAGGAATGTGGTCGGTTTATTATTTAAACTGGAGCTATTTTTTAGAATTGAATGAATTCGGAATTTACCCTCGAACTTTTGAAGGTTTAAGAGGTGTTTTGTTCAGCCCATTTCTTCACGGGAACATTGGTCATATTACAAATAACTCTTTAGCGTTAGCTGTACTTTTACCAATTTTATATTTCTTTTATAGAGAAGATTTTTGGAAAGTTTTACTAATTGGTTGGTTAGCTTCTGGACTTGGAACTTGGCTTATTGGACGTGAAAGTTTTCATATCGGTGCAAGCGGTATCGTTTATGTTTTAACGAGTTTTATTTTCTTCGCAGGAATGCGAACCAAATATTATCGATTGATGGCACTTTCGTTTTTCGTGGTTTTAATTTACGGAGGTTCTATTTGGTATTTGTTTCCAGATGTCGAAAAAGGTATTTCTTGGGAAGGGCATTTATCAGGATTTATTGTTGGTTTGATTTTAGCTTTTACGTTAGAAAAACGTCAATACGAACCGATTTATAAATACGATTGGCAACATCCCGATTTTGACGCTTCTGAAGATAATTTCATGAAACATTTTGATGAAAAAGGGGATTTTAATCCGAAACCTAAAAATTATATCGAGTTAAATAAACCCAAAAGAACCATTAAATATTTAGAATATTCGATGATTTATTCAGGTAAAGTTACTTATGAATTTAATTCGTATTCTTGTAATTTCGAATCACAAATTGAATTGCCGTATCCAGAATTTCTCCCATAGTTTCGCAGTTTTTAAAAGCTTTTTCGTGCGTTAATTTTTGTAAAGCTTTTCTTAGGTTTTCAACGTGCTCAAAAGGTGCAATGTTGTCTTTTTTCATTACAGCAATCAAATCATCAAAGCGTTCTTTGTTTGCTAAAACACGACGTGCTATCACCGAACGAACTTCTCTACGATATTGCTCCATCGAACCGCGAACTAGTTTTTCTAAAACCATTTGAACCATCGTAAAGTTTTCTTTGAAATACTGCGGTAAATAGATTTTTAAATTGCCTTCGTAATTCTGTTGGTCAAAATCAATTGGTCGAATTCTGTAAACTACTTGATCAAAATCATGCGTTGGAATAACCACATAATTGTACGAACGCATATCGCCTAAAAGACCAATCATGCAACGTTCATTAAACTTAACAAACTCTTTAGAAATCTGTGCTTTTTCTAATTCGTTACAATTTGGTAAATGATTTTTAATAAACACATCGCCCGGAATTCCTAAAATATGTTCTTCAATTAAAGTGTCTTTGTAAACCAAGTAATTCATCGGATAGGGCAAAAGCATTTCTTCTAATTCCAATCCGTATAAACGAGAAGCATCGGCACGTTTAATGTAAAAATTGGTGTAATTATCGTTTAAGATATTACGCACTTTTACACGAAATGGTTTTGAATTTCCGAACGTACAGAAATCAATACTATCAACTTTTAGATAAGGTAAAACATCTTTATCGCCGTTAGAATGTAATAAAGTGTAAATTTTATTTAAGCTGTCTTCAATTTCCTTTTGTTCGAATTCTGGATAATAAACTCGCAACCAAAGCGTGTCGTTTCCGTCTTTGTCTTCTAAAGAAATGAAACCTGAAAAACGCATCAAATCATCGTAAAAAACACTTGTTTTTGTAGTACGATTGTATTTTTCTAAATATTCCATAAGTTCAGGAATAATCGGATAAATGGGTTTACGATATTCTATTTTAACGTCGTTTTTCATAATTGTTTTATTAAAAAATGAGATATTAAATTTGTTGTGCAAACTCAATATCTCATCATGTATTTTATTCGAATTCTAAAATTTTCTTATAATCTTTGACGAACGGCTTCATATAAAAAAGCACCGCAAGCTACAGAAACATTCAATGAAGAGATGGTTCCGTACATTGGTAATTTTGCTTTTTCGTCTACAATTTTTAAAACCGATGGATTTACTCCTTTGTCTTCAGAACCCATAATAATCGCAATAGGTTGATTGAAGTTAATGTCGTAAATGTTGTTTTCTGTTTTTTCGGTTGCAGCCACAGTAACATAACCTGAACCTTGTAAATAGAAAATAGCATCTTTAATATGGTCAACTTTACAAATTGGAATGTTGAAAACCGCTCCGGCAGAAGTTTTTACTGTGTCGCCGTTTACAGGCGCAGCTCCTTGTTTTCCGATGATGATAGCGTCAACACCTGTACATTCTGCGGTACGGATAATAGCTCCAAAATTACGAGCATCTGATAATTGGTCTAATATTAAAATTAGAGGTGTTTTTTCAGATTCTGATATGGTTTCGATTAAGCTTTCTAGTTCAACAAATTTAATCGGAGCAATTGAAGCAACTGCACCTTGGTGATTATTGAATTTGCTTAATTTGTTTAATTTTTCAACAGGAACATAAGAGAAATTGATGTTTCCCTTTTTCATTGTTTTCATTAGCTCTTGCATTAATTCACCTTGAGCTTCTTTCTGGATAAATACTTTATCGATTTCTTTTCCTGCATTTATCGCCTCGATAATTGCACGAATTCCAAATATTTGATGTTCGTTTTGCATAATGCAAAGATATTATTATATTTATAAATTCTGAGAAAATTTATCCTTAGGTTAAATCTATTTTTATGAAAAAATATGTATTGCTTTCTGTTGGATGTTTGTTTTTTATTTCGTGTAAAACAAATGCGACTTTAGATAAATCTAATTTTGATGTAGATGTATTGGCTCAGTCCATTTCTTTAGATGCGGTTCAGCTTCAACAAGGTATGAATTATATGGGGCAAGTTCGTGTTACGGATTCGGTTTATGTTTATGGAAATGTTCCGCAAACAGTAATCGATTCAGTTATGAACGCAAGAAAACTTGAAAATAAAAAATAAGCAGACTTTAATTAGTCTGCTTATTTTTTTAAAACTGTGTTTTGTAACTCAAGTGAATAATCGAATTACTCATTTTAAAATCTTGTTTAGGTTGCAATCCGTTAGCGTAAATCAGATTAAATAATCCAGATGGTGTTGCAATTCCAATTCCCAGTCCAACTGAATATAAATTTCCTTTGGTATTGGTTGAGTCGTCTACATAATACACATAATCGGTAATGGAATGCGCATATAATGTTGGCGAAAGTACAAATCGATATTCTGTAAAGATACCGGCTAACGATTGTGCTTGTAATGTGTTTTCGTTAAATCCACGAATGTTTTGTACACCACCAAATCGATATAACTCATTATATAATATGTTTGGGCTAAAAAGTTGATAGGCTTTTCCTTTTAGATAAACAATATTCCGCTCATCGAGATAAAAATGATAAAAAGCTTCTAAGTCAATAAATTGTTGCTTGGTTTTTGATTCATCATCCGTTCGATTTCCTGTTCCTAACAAAGCGGTAACTCGTGTTTGTAGTGGAAATAATACATGTTCTCTGTAATGCGAATATTCGTAATTCAAAGTCAAAAAACGATTCGAATAATTCTGTGCGGCATACGTATTAAATTCTCCAGCAACTGAGGTTGTGCTTTGATATCCCAGACCAATTTTATTGTTGTAAGTAATATAATATAAAAGTGACGCGTTGAATTTGGTATTTTGTTGCGTGCTGTCTTGTTTAAATATTTGCAAATTTGCTTTTAATCCAATCGGACTTTGGAATAAATAGGGTAATTCGGTTCCTAAATTAAAGGTCGATTGTTGATTTCCGTCGTTTCTCCAATATAAGTTAAATTGTTCACCTTTGTTTAAAATGTTCATCAATTTTAAATCTACATTTCCGTTAAATCTGACGGTTCCGTTATCATCATTTGCGAATCCAATCAAACCATCAAATTGATTTGCATTTGCCTTTTCAAGGTATAAATACAAAATCGTATTGTTTTCGGTAAACAAAACTTCGGGTGGTTTTAAGGTTTTGATGAATGGAAATTGACCAAGTTCTTTTTGAAGTTCACTTATGGTTTGTTGGTTAAAATCTTTTTTAATGTATTTTTTTAGCAATTGCTTGTTGATTCCTTTCGGGAAATTGGTGTACGGATTTATTGTGATTAAATCGATTTTTCTTTTTTCGTCTAAAACGATTTTTAACTGAGAATTAATTTGGTTGTCTGAAATGATTTGATTGTCAAGCTTAATCTGACTAATTGAATAACCTTGTTTCTCTAAAATCTGAAGGTAATTAGCAATGAAACTTTCGGTTTTGTTTATAGGGATTTCAGTAAACGTTTCCTCGATATTTAATATTTTTTTTACGTTTGAATCTATTGAGTCGAAATTTATTTTTATACTTTTGATGCGCTTATTTAAAGCGATATGATATGTAAAGGTTGAATCGTTTGTTTTTTCAGACGAAAGTAAGCGTTGATTTATATATCCATCATTATATAAGGTGTTCTGAAATTTTTCAAATTCAGTAATGATGCTTTTTACATCGTCGTGATTTTTTTGGTAAGAAATACTATCGATGGTTTTACTTTCTATTTCGGTATTACCTTTGATTTTCAAAATCAAATTCTGAGAATTCATTTTGAAAAAACTTAATGTAATTAATATAAAGAGGAATTTATTCAAGAGTAAGATGTTTTTGTATAAACGAATTTAAAGTAAAATTTGGTATTCAAACTCATAAAAATAAAATAGAATTGAAAATAAATAAATTAAGTTTGTTTTCGTTAAAATTATTTATATATTTGCAACCCCGTAAATAGCGGGATTTTAATATTGTATTAAATTATTTAATAAACATTATGCCAACAATTCAACAATTAGTAAGAACAGGGAGAACCCAATTGACTAAGAAGAGTAAATCGGTTGCTTTGGATTCTTGTCCTCAAAGAAGAGGTGTTTGTACGCGTGTTTATACTACTACGCCTAAAAAGCCAAACTCTGCGATGCGTAAAGTAGCGCGTGTACGTTTGACTAACGGTAATGAAGTAAATGCTTACATTCCAGGAGAAGGACACAATTTACAAGAGCACTCGATAGTATTAGTTAGAGGTGGAAGGGTAAAAGATTTACCAGGGGTTAGATACCACATTGTACGTGGAGCTTTAGATACTGCCGGAGTTAACGGTCGTACTCAAAGACGTTCTAAATACGGTGCGAAACGCCCTAAAGATGCAAAAAAGTAATAGTTTAAAAAACTTTTAAGAAAAAGACATGAGAAAAAGACAGGCAAAGAAAAGACCTCTTTTACCGGATCCAAAATTTAACGATCAGTTAGTAACGCGTTTTGTGAACAACTTAATGTGGGATGGTAAAAAATCGACTGCTTTTAAAGTATTTTATGATGCTTTAGATATTGTTGAGTCTAAGAAACAAGATGAAGAAAAAACTTCATTAGAAATTTGGAAAGATGCTTTAACAAATGTTATGCCTCACGTGGAAGTTCGTTCTCGTCGTGTAGGTGGAGCTACATTCCAAATTCCAATGCAAATTCGTCCAGATAGAAAAATTTCTATGGCAATGAAATGGATGATTCTTTATGCAAGAAGAAGAAATGAGAAATCTATGGCTGGTAAATTAGCTTCTGAAATTTTAGCTGCTGCTAAAGAAGAAGGTGCTGCAGTTAAGAAAAGAATGGATACTCATAAAATGGCAGAGGCTAATAAAGCATTCTCTCACTTTAGATTCTAATTTTATATAAAGAACAGAAATGGCTAGAGATTTAAAATATACTAGAAATATCGGAATTGCTGCTCATATTGATGCTGGTAAAACAACAACAACTGAGCGTATTCTTTTCTATACAGGTAAAAATCACAAGATTGGTGAGACTCACGAAGGGTCCTCTACTACTGACTGGATGGAGCAAGAAGCAGAAAGAGGTATTACAATTACTTCTGCTGCGGTAACTGTTGAGTGGAATTTCCCAATGGAAAATGGAAAACCAACAGATGAAACTAAAAAATATCACTTCAATATTATTGATACTCCTGGGCACGTTGACTTTACTGTAGAGGTAAATCGTTCATTACGTGTATTAGATGGGTTAGTGTTCTTATTCTCTGCAGTTGATGGAGTTGAGCCACAATCTGAAACTAACTGGAGATTAGCTGATAACTACAAAGTTCCTCGTATGGGATTTGTAAATAAAATGGACCGTCAAGGTGCAGATTTCTTAAAAGTTTGTCGTCAGGTTAAAGAAATGTTAGGTTCTAATGCAGTGCCTATTGTTTTACCAATCGGTGATGAAGTTGACTTCAAAGGAGTTGTAGATTTAATTAAAAACCGTGCAATTGTATGGCATGATGAGAATCATGGATCTACTTTCGATGTTGTTGAAATCCCAGCTGAAATGGTTGATGAAGTTAAGCAATTTAGAGGTCAGTTAATTGAAGAAATTGCTGCGTATGATGAAAATCTTCTTGAGAAATTTATGGAAGATGAGAATTCAATCACAGAAGATGAAATTAATGCTGCTTTACGTGCTGCAACTTTAGATATGAGTATCATTCCAATGATGTGTGGGTCTTCTTTCAAAAACAAAGGAGTTCAGTTCATGATTGATGCTGTTTGTCGTTACTTACCAGCTCCAACGGATAAAGAAGCTATTGAAGGAACTAATCCAGATACTGATGAGCCAATTACTCGTAAGCCTTCTGTAACGGATCCTTTTGCTGCATTAGCATTTAAAATTGCTACTGATCCATTCGTAGGACGTTTAGCTTTCTTCCGAGCTTATTCAGGACGTTTAGATGCTGGTTCTTATGTTTTAAATAATCGTTCAGGTAATAAAGAGCGTATTTCTCGTATCTACCAAATGCATGCTAACAAACAAAATCCAATCGAATATATTGAGGCTGGAGATATTGGAGCTGCTGTTGGATTTAAAGATATTAAAACAGGAGATACGTTATCTGATGAAAAACACCCTATTGTGTTAGAGTCAATGGACTTCCCTGATCCAGTAATTGGTATCGCTATTGAACCAAAAACTAAAGCGGATGTTGATAAAATGGGTATGGCTTTAGCTAAATTAGCTGAAGAAGATCCAACGTTTACTGTACGTACAGATCAAGCTTCAGGACAAACGATTATTTCTGGTATGGGTGAGTTACACTTAGATATCATTGTTGATCGTATGCGTCGTGAATTCAAAGTTGAAGTGAACCAAGGTGAGCCTCAAGTTGAATACAAAGAAGCTTTCACTAAAGGTGCATCTCACAGAGAAACTTACAAAAAGCAATCTGGTGGACGTGGTAAATTTGGTGATATCGTATTTAAAATCGGTCCAGCTGACGAAGTTGACGGAAAAGTTCCAATGGGATTACAATTCGTTAATGAAGTTAAAGGTGGTAACGTACCAAAAGAATATATTCCTGCAGTAGAAAAAGGTTTCCGTGAAGCAATGAAACAAGGGCCTTTAGCTGGATTTGAAATGGACGCTTTAAAAGTTACTTTAACTGATGGATCTTTCCACCCTGTGGATTCTGATGCATTATCGTTTGAGTTAGCTGCTAAAATGGGTTATAAAGAATCTGCAAAAGCTGCTGGTGCTGTTATCTTAGAGCCAATCATGAAATTAGAAGTGTTGACTCCGGAAGAAAATATGGGTGATATCGTTGGGGATTTAAATCGTCGTCGTGGTCAAATCAATGCAATGGATGATAGAAATGGAGCAAAAGTTGTTAAAGCTTCTGTGCCATTGTCAGAAATGTTTGGTTATGTAACTACATTGCGTACATTATCTTCAGGACGTGCAACTTCTACAATGGAGTTCTCACACTATGAGCAAACACCTTCTAATATTCAAGAGGAAGTTATTAAGAAAGCAAAAGGAAACGCTTAATTTTTAAGAAAATGAGTCAAAAAATCAGAATAAAATTAAAATCTTACGATCATATGTTGGTTGATAAATCAGCAGAAAAAATCGTAAAAACTGTAAAAAGTACTGGAGCAGTTGTAACAGGTCCAATTCCGTTACCAACTCATAAAAAAATCTTTACTGTTTTACGTTCTCCACACGTTAATAAAAAGTCAAGAGAACAATTTGAAGTAAGTTCATATAAAAGATTATTAGATATTTATTCATCATCTTCAAAAACTATCGATGCTTTAATGAAATTAGAGTTGCCTTCAGGAGTTGAAGTTGAAATTAAAGTGTGATAAAATTTTATTTAAAATAACTTGTGTATTTCAAGCGTTGGTGTTATATTTGCCGACGCTTGAAATTATTTATGTATAATAATTATTAATTTATATTTATGTCTGGGTTAATTGGTAAAAAAATCGGCATGACTAGTATTTTCGATGAGAACGGGAAAAACATTCCTTGTACTGTAATCGAGGTGGGTCCATGTGTCGTTACCCAAGTCAGAACCAAAGAGGTTGACGGGTATGAAGCGTTTCAACTTGGTTTCGATGACAAAGCAGAGAAAAATGCAAACAAAGCTGAGTTAGGTCACTTTAAAAAAGCAGGAACTTCTGTTAAAAGAAAAGTTGTTGAATTCCAAGATTTCGAAAACGCTTATAATTTAGGTGATGTTATCACTGTAGATTTATTTAACGAAGGTGACTTTGTTGATGTTCAAGGTGTTTCTAAAGGTAAAGGTTTCCAAGGGGTTGTTAAACGTCACGGTTTTGGTGGTGTTGGTCAAGCTACTCATGGACAACATAACCGTTTAAGAGCTCCTGGTTCTATCGGAGCTTCTTCTTATCCTTCTCGTGTATTCAAAGGAATGCGCATGGCTGGAAGAATGGGAGGAGTTAATGTAACAGTTCAAAACCTTAGAGTTTTAAAAGTTGTAGCTGACAAAAACTTATTAGTAGTTAAAGGTGCAGTTCCAGGTCACAAAAACTCTTATGTAATCGTTCAGAAGTAATGGAAGTAAAAGTTTTAGATATCAACGGAAAAGAAACTGGAAGATCAGTACAATTAGCTGATTCAGTTTTCGCAATTGAGCCTAATAAACACGCTGTCTATTTAGATGTTAAACAATATTTAGCAAATCAAAGACAAGGTACGCATAAGGCGAAAGAAAGAAGTGAAGTTGCGGGTTCTACTCGTAAGATCAAAAAACAAAAAGGAACAGGTACTGCTCGTGCGGGAAGTGCTAAAAACCCTTTGTTTAAAGGAGGAGGTACAGTTTTTGGACCAAGACCAAGAAGTTATTCATTTAAATTGAATAAATCATTAAAAAGATTAGCTCGTAAATCAGCTTTCTCTTTAAAAGTTAAAGACTCTAGTTTGATTGTTGTTGAAGATTTTACATTTGAAGTGCCAAATACTAAAAATTTCATTAACGTGTTGAAAGCTTTAGGGTTAGAAAATAAAAAATCTTTATTAGTGTTGGGAGAGTCAAATAAAAATGTATATTTGTCATCTCGTAACTTACAAAGAGCTTCTGTTGTAACTTCTTCAGAATTAAGTACTTACGGAATTATGAATAATAATGCGTTAGTGTTAACTGAAGGTTCTATAGAAGGAATTGTAGATAATTTAAGTAAATAATAGGAACATGAGTACTATAATTAAACCTATAATTACCGAAAAAATAACTAAAGACGGTGAATTATTTAACCGTTTTGGTTTCATTGTAAATAAAAAAGCTAACAAAATTGTTATTAAGAAAGCTGTTGAAGCAGCTTACGGAGTTTCAGTTCTGTCTGTAAATACAATGAACTATAGAGCGGACAGATCAACTAAATATACTAAAAGTGGTATGATTAGTGGTAAAACTAGTGCTTACAAAAAAGCAATAGTTCAACTTAAAGATGGAGAAACAATAGATTTCTATACTAATATCTAATAAAAATGTCAGTAAGAAAATTAAAACCTATTACCCCAGGTCAGCGTTTTAGAGTTGTAAATAGTTTTGACGCTATCACAACTGATAAGCCGGAGCGTTCATTAATCGCACCGATAAAAAACTCTGGAGGTAGAAATAGTCAAGGAAAAATGACCATGCGTTATATCGGTGGTGGTCATAAAAGAAGATACCGTATTATTGATTTCAAAAGAACTAAAGTTGGAGTTCCTGCTGTAGTTAAAACAATCGAGTACGATCCAAACCGTTCAGCTTTTATTTCTTTAATTGCTTATGCAGATGGAGAAAAAGCTTATATCGTTGCTCCTGCAGGATTACAAGTTGGTCAAACTGTAATTGCGGGTCCAGATGTACAGCCAGAAGTTGGAAATGCAATGCCTTTAAGTAAAATTCCTCTAGGTACAATTATTTCTTGTATCGAATTACGTCCAGGACAAGGTGCTGTTATTGCACGTTCTGCAGGTACTTTTGCTCAATTAGTTGCACGTGATGGAAAATATGCTACAATTAAAATGCCTTCTGGTGAGATTCGTTTAATCTTATTAACTTGTATGGCTATGATTGGAGCAGTTTCTAACTCTGATCATCAATTAATCGTATCAGGAAAAGCTGGTAGATCAAGATGGTTAGGTAGAAGACCTAGAACAAGACCAGTAGCAATGAACCCAGTTGATCACCCAATGGGAGGTGGTGAAGGACGCTCTTCAGGAGGTCACCCACGTTCAAGAAAAGGTTTACCAGCTAAAGGTTACAGAACACGTTCTAGCGTGAAAGCAAGTAATAAGTATATTGTAGAACGTAGAAAGAAATAATTAAGTAAGTATGGCACGTTCATTAAAAAAAGGACCTTTCGTTCACTTTAAACTTGAGAAAAAAGTTTTAGCGAACGCAGAAAACGGAAACAAAGCAGTTGTTAAAACTTGGTCAAGAGCATCTATGATTACTCCAGACTTCGTTGGTCAAACAATCGCAGTTCACAATGGTCGTCAATTTGTACCAGTTTACGTAACAGAAAACATGGTAGGACATAAATTAGGAGAATTTTCGCCAACAAGATCTTTTAGAGGTCACGCTGGTGCAAAAAATAAAGGTAAAAAATAATAAGAAGCTATGGGAGTTCGTAAAAGAGAAAGAGCAGAGCAGATTAAAGAAGCAAACAAAAGTATTGCTTTTGCTAAGCTAAACAATTGCCCAACTTCACCTCGTAAAATGCGTTTAGTTGCAGATTTAGTAAGAGGACAGAAAGTTGAGAATGCTCTTAATATATTAAAATTTAGTACAAAAGAAGCTTCAGGAAGATTAGAAAAATTATTATTATCAGCTATTGCTAACTGGCAAGCTAAAAATAGTGATGCTAATATTGAAGAAGCAGAATTATTTGTAAAAGAGATCCGTGTTGATGGAGGTATGATGTTAAAAAGATTACGTCCAGCACCACAAGGTCGTGCACACAGAATCAGAAAACGCTCTAACCACGTTACTATCGTTTTAGGAGCTAATAATAATACACAAAGCAATTAATAAACAGTATGGGACAAAAGACAAATCCAATCGGAAATCGCCTTGGTATCATCAGAGGATGGGACTCAAACTGGTACGGTGGAAATGATTATGGTGATAAACTTGCTGAAGATGCAAAAATCAGAAAGTATATCCATGCTCGTTTAGCAAAAGCTAGTGTTTCTAAAATAATTATCGAGAGATCTTTAAAGCTTGTAACCGTTACTATCACTACAGCTCGTCCTGGAATCATCATTGGTAAAGGTGGGCAAGAGGTAGACAAGTTAAAAGAAGAGCTTAAGAAAATTACTAACAAAGAGGTACAAATCAACATCTTTGAAATTAAAAGACCAGAATTAGATGCTTATTTGGCTGCAACAAGCATCGCTCGTCAAATCGAAGGTAGAATTTCTTATCGTCGTGCTATTAAAATGGCAATTGCGGCTGCAATGAGAATGAATGCTGAAGGTATGAAAGTACAAATTTCAGGTCGTTTGAATGGAGCAGAAATGGCTCGTTCTGAAAACTTCAAAGAAGGTCGTATTCCTTTATCAACTTTCCGTGCTGATATTGATTATGCTTTAGCTGAAGCTCACACTACTTACGGTAGAATGGGTATTAAAGTATGGATCATGAAAGGTGAGGTTTATGGTAAAAGAGATCTTTCTCCGTTAGCTGGTATGGATAAGCAAAAAGCATCTAAACCTTCAGGATCAGGAAGACCATCAAAACCAAACCAACGCAACAAAAGAAAGTAATTTTAAACTAAAGAAAAATGTTACAGCCTAAAAGAACAAAATACCGTAAGGTACAGAAAGGTAAAATGAAGGGAGTGTCTCAAAGAGGACATGAACTTTCAAACGGAATGTTTGGTATTAAATCTTTAGATTATTCATTCATTACTTCTCGCCAAATCGAAGCTGCACGTATCGCTGCAACTCGTTTTATGAAAAGAGAGGGGCAATTATGGATTAAAATTTTCCCAGACAAGCCTATTACTAAAAAGCCTTTAGAAGTACGTATGGGTAAAGGTAAAGGTGCAGTTGAATATTGGGCTGCAGTTGTTAAACCAGGGAGAATTATGTTTGAAGTAGGAGGAGTGCCATTAGCAGTAGCTAAAGAAGCGTTACGCTTAGCAGCACAAAAACTACCAGTTAAAACTAAGTTTATCGTTGCTAGAGATTTCGAAGCATAATCTAATGAATATTATGAAACAATCAGAGATATTAAATCTATCTGCAGCTGAGTTACAAGAAAAACTTAGTCAGTTAAAGAAAACTTATACCGACCTAAAATCAGCTCACACTATTTCTCCTATTGAGAATCCTCTACAAATTAGAACTTTAAGAAGAACTATCGCTAGAGTTAATACTGAGCTAAGCAAAAAGTTACAATAATTGTATTCTGCTGAAAGATGGAAAAAAGAAATTTAAGAAAAGAAAGAATAGGTGTTGTTACTAGTAACAAAATGACGAAATCTATCGTTGTTTCTGAAACTAAGAGAGTAAAACACCCATTATACGGAAAGTTCGTGTTGAAAACTAAGAAATATGTAGCGCACGACGAATTAAACGACTGTAACATTGGTGATACAGTAAAGATCATGGAAACAAGACCTTTATCTAAAAACAAATGTTGGAGATTAGTTGAAATCATTGAAAGAGCGAAATAATTATGTTACAACAAGAATCTAGATTAAAAGTAGCAGATAACACGGGAGCAAAAGAAGTTTTGACAATCCGTGTTTTAGGAGGAACGAAACGTCGTTATGCCTCTGTTGGAGATAAAATTGTAGTAGCTATTAAAGACGCTACTCCAAATGGTAATGTTAAAAAAGGAACAGTTTCTACTGCTGTAGTTGTACGTACCAAAAAAGAAGTGAGAAGAGCTGATGGTTCTTACATCAGATTTGATGATAACGCATGTGTATTATTAAATGCTGCTGGAGAAATGAGAGGAACTCGTGTTTTTGGTCCTGTTGCAAGAGAACTTCGTGAAAAACAATTCATGAAAATTGTATCATTAGCACCAGAAGTGCTTTAATTCGTTATTAAGATGATAAAGCTAAAAATAAAATCAGGAGATATCGTAAGAGTAATCGCTGGTGACCATAAAGGTTCAGAAGGAAAAGTTTTACGTGTATTACGTGATAAAAACAAAGCAATCGTTGAAGGTGTAAACATGGTTTCGAAACATACAAAACCAAGTGCTACAAATCCTCAAGGTGGAATTGTTAAGAAAGAGGCTGCAATTCATATCTCAAACATTCAATTAATTGATCCAAAATCAAACGAAACTACAAAAGTAGCTTACAAAATTGAAGGAGATAAGAAAGTAAGAGTTTCTAAAAAATCTAATCAAGTATTATAGTCATGACTTATATACCAAGACTTAAACAAGAATATAGAGACAGAGTTATCTCTGCTCTAACTGAAGAATTCGGTTACAAAAATGTGATGCAAGTTCCTAAACTTGAGAAAATTGTTGTAAGCCGTGGAGTTGGAGCTGCAGTTTCAGATAAAAAATTAGTTGATTACGCTGTTGAGGAATTAACTAAAATTACTGGACAAAAAGCAGTTGCTACAATTTCTAAGAAAGACGTTGCTTCTTTCAAATTAAGAAAAGGAATGCCAATTGGTGCTAAAGTAACTCTACGTGGAGAAAGAATGTACGAATTCTTAGATCGTTTAATTACTTCTTCATTACCACGTGTAAGAGATTTTTCTGGAATTAAATCTAATGGATTTGATGGTAGAGGAAACTATAACCTTGGAATCGTTGAGCAAATCATTTTCCCAGAAATTGATATCGATAAAGTTAACAAAATTGCTGGTTTTGATATTACCTTCGTTACTTCTGCAGATACAGATAAAGAAGCAAAATCATTACTTTCTGAACTAGGATTACCTTTTAAAAAGAACTAAAGCATGGCTAAAGAATCAATGAAAGCCCGTGAGGCTAAAAGAGAAGCGTTAGTAGCAAAATATGCTGCAAAACGTAAAGCTTTAAAAGAAGCAGGTGATTACGAAGCGTTACAAAAATTACCTAAAAATGCATCTCCAGTACGTTTACATAACCGTTGTAAATTAACTGGTAGACCAAGAGGGTACATGCGTCAGTTCGGTCTTTCACGTGTTACATTCCGTGAAATGGCTAATCAAGGATTGATCCCAGGAGTTAAAAAAGCAAGTTGGTAAAAATTTTTAATTGGTTGTAGGTTCAATTTTTAATTGAAAACCGTAACCGTAAATCATACATTATGTATACAGATCCTATCGCAGATTTCTTAACAAGAATTAGAAATGCAGTACGTGCAAACCACAGAGTTGTTGAGATTCCTGCATCTAATTTCAAAAAAGAAATTACAAAAATTTTATTCGAACAAGGATATATTTTAAGCTACAAATTTGAAAATGATACCGTACAAGGTACAATCAAAATCGCTTTAAAATATGATAAAGACACGAAAGAGTCAGTTATCAGAGATATCCAAAGAATTAGTAAACCAGGGTTACGTAAATATGCTTCATCTGCAGATTTACCAAGAATTTTAAATGGTTTAGGTATTGCTATCGTTTCAACATCTAAAGGTTTAATGACGGGTAAAAAAGCTAAACAACTTAATGTTGGTGGTGAGGTAATCTGTTACGTATACTAATAAAAAGACTATAGAAATGTCAAGAATAGGTAAAAATCCAATTACAATTCCTGCTGGTGTTACAGTTACTGTTAACGAAGGTGTTGTTGTAGTAAAAGGAAAATTAGGAGAGCTTTCACAGTCTTACGATGACGTAACTGTAAAAGTAGAGGACGGACAAGTAATCGTTGAGCGTTCTTCTGACGCTAAAGATTTGAGATCTAAACACGGTTTATATAGAAGTTTGATCAACAACATGATTGTTGGAGTATCAGAAGGATTTACTAAATCTCTTGAATTAGTTGGTGTGGGTTACCGTGCTTCTAATCAAGGTCAAGTTTTAGATTTAGCTTTAGGTTTTTCACACAATATCGTTTTAGATATTGTTTCAGAAGTTACTGTTGAAACTATTTCTGAAAAAGGTAAAAACCCAATCGTAAAATTAATTTCTTCAGACAAACAACTTTTAGGACAAGTGGCTGCAAAGATTCGTTCTTTCCGTAAACCAGAGCCTTACAAAGGAAAAGGAATTAAGTTTGTTGGAGAAGAGTTAAGAAGAAAAGCAGGTAAATCAGCTTAAAAATTAAGACCATGTCATTAAACAAATCTGAAAGAAGACAAAGAATTAAATACAGAGTTAGAAAAATCGTTAGCGGTACTGCTGCTAGACCAAGATTATCTGTATTTAGAAGTAATAAGGAAATCTATGCTCAAATCATAGACGACGTTAACGGAACAACTCTAGTTGCTGCATCATCAAGAGAAGCAGGAGTAACCGGAACAACCAAAATTGAAACTGCTGCATCAGTTGGAAAACTTATCGCAGAGAAGGCTTTAAAAGCTGGTATCGATACAATCTCTTTCGATAGAGGTGGGTATTTATACCACGGACGTGTGAAATCATTAGCTGACGGAGCTAGAGAAGCTGGATTAAAATTCTAATTAGTTATGTATCAAAATTATAAAAACGTAGAATTTGTAAAACCAAGTGGTCTTGATTTAAAAGATCGTTTGGTAAGTGTAAACCGTGTTACTAAAGTAACTAAAGGTGGTAGAGCTTTCGGGTTCTCTGCTGTAGTTGTAGTAGGTGACGAAAACGGTGTAGTGGGTCATGGTTTAGGTAAATCAAAAGATGTTTCTGAAGCAATTGCTAAAGCTGTTGAAGATGCTAAGAAAAACTTAGTTCGTATTCCATTAAATGGAAGTACTATTCCTCACGAGCAAAAAGGTAAATTTGGTGGAGCTAGAGTTTTCTTAATTCCTGCTTCATTAGGTACCGGAGTAATCGCTGGTGGATCTGTACGTGCAGTATTAGAATCAGTTGGTATTCACAACGTATTATCAAAATCTCAAGGATCTTCAAACCCTCATAACGTAGTTAAAGCAACTTTTGATGCTTTATTACAAATGAGAAGTGCTCTTACAGTTGCAAAACAAAGAGGAATTTCTTTAGAGAAAGTATTTAAATCTTAATTTTGAGTATTATGTCAAAAATTAAAGTAAAACAAGTAAGAAGCAAAATCAATTGTCCAGAGAATCAAAAAAGAACGTTAGCGGCTTTAGGATTACGTAAAATGGGACAAGTTGTTGAGCATGATAATACACCAGCTATCAAAGGAATGGTAAATAAAGTTCAACATTTGGTTTCTGTAGAAGAAATTAATTAATTTATTGAATATGAATTTAAGTAATTTACAACCAGCAAGCGGTTCTGTACATAATCAAAATAAAAGAGTAGGACGCGGAGAAGGTTCTGGAAAAGGTGGTACTTCTACAAGAGGGCACAAAGGAGCTAAATCACGTTCAGGTTACTCTAAGAAAATTGGTTTTGAAGGAGGTCAAATGCCTTTACAGAGACGTGTACCTAAATTTGGTTTTAAAAATATCAACAGAGTAGAGTATGTAGGAATCAATCTTGATACTTTACAATTAATGGTTGATAACGGAATAATAACTGACACTGTTGATTTCAACACGTTAGTAGAAAATGGATTAACTTCTAAAAAGAGCTTAGTAAAGATTTTGGGAAGAGGAGAGCTTAAGTCTAAATTAAAAGTTACTGCTCACAAATTTACTGCGTCTGCTAAAGCGGCTATTGAAGCAGCAGGTGGAGAAGTAGTATCTTTATAAAATCTTTATAAAGTATGAAGAAGTTTTTTGAAACATTTGCCAATATTTGGAAAATTGAAGAACTTAAGAATAAAATCTTATTAACTTTAGGATTGTTACTTGTGTACCGTTTTGGTACGCAAGTAACATTACCAGGTATTGATGCTACAAGATTACAAGCTTTATCAGATCAAACAGATCAGGGTATTGGATGGTTAATCAACGTATTTACAGGAGGAGCTTTCTCACAAGCATCTGTATTTGCACTTGGTATTATGCCTTATATCTCTGCTTCGATTGTAGTTCAGTTAATGGGTATTGCTGTACCATATTTACAAAAACTTCAAAATGATGGAGAAAGTGGTAGAAAGAAAATGACTCAAATTACGAGATGGTTAACTATCGGAATTACCTTAATTCAAGGTCCAGGTTATATCTATAATTTGTACAAACAATTACCACCAGATGCCTTTTTATTAGGTTTCGATGATTTTTCTTTCTTGTTCTCTTCAGTATTAATCTTGACTACAGGTACAGTTTTTGCTATGTGGTTAGGTGAGAAAATCACTGATAAAGGTATAGGTAACGGTATTTCTTTACTTATTATGGTTGGAATTCTTGCTAATTTGCCACAATCGTTTATTCAAGAGATTCAATCTCGTTTAGCGGTAGGAAATGGTGGTCCAATTATGATTGTTTTTGAAATTATAATCTGGTTACTTATTATAATTGCATGTATATTGTTAACTATGGCAGTTCGTAAGATTGCTGTTCAATATGCAAGAAGAAGTGCTTCAGGTGAATACGATGCATCTTCAGTTAATGGAAATAGACAATGGATTCCTTTGAAATTAAATGCATCTGGTGTAATGCCAATCATTTTTGCTCAAGCAATCATGTTTATACCAGCGGCTGTGGCAGGTTTATCTTCTTCAGATACTGCGCAATCAATTACTGCAACTTTCAGTAATATATTTGGTTGGGAATATAATTTAGTTTTTGCCTTGTTAATTATAATTTTTACTTATTTTTACACCGCAATTACAGTTCCTACTAATAAGATGGCAGACGATTTAAAACGTAGTGGTGGATTCATTCCGGGAGTACGTCCTGGAGCAGAAACTGCAGACTATTTAGATCGAATTATGTCTTTAATTACGTTTCCAGGATCATTGTTTTTAGCAATAATTGCAATATTTCCTGCAATTGCTGTATCTTTGCTTGGAATTCAACAAGGATGGGCTATGTTTTACGGAGGAACTTCCTTACTAATTATGGTAAGTGTTGCGATAGATACTATCCAACAAGTTAATTCATACTTATTAAACAAGCAATATGATGGCTTGATGAAAAGTGGTAAAAACAGAAAAGCAATCGCTTAGTAATTATGGCAAAACAATCAGCAATAGAACAAGACGGAGCAATTATTGAAGCATTATCAAATGCAATGTTTCGTGTAGAATTAGAGAATGGACATATTGTAATCGCTCATATTTCTGGAAAAATGCGTATGCATTACATCAAATTATTACCTGGTGATAAAGTGAAATTAGAAATGAGTCCTTATGATTTGTCTAAAGCAAGAATTACTTATAGATACTAAAGGCTATTAAAATGAAAGTAAGAGCATCAGTTAAAAAAAGAAGTGCAGAGTGCATTATTGTACGTAGAAAAGGTAGATTATACGTTATTAATAAAAAGAATCCTAGATTTAAACAAAGACAAGGATAATTATGGCAAGAATCGCAGGGGTAGATATACCTAAAAATAAAAGAGGAATTATTGCTTTAACTTATATCTTCGGAATAGGTTCAAGTAGATCAAAAGAGATTTTAGCAAAAGCTGAAGTTGACGAGAACAAAAAAGTTTCAGAATGGAATGATGACGAGATCGGAGCTATCCGTGAAGCTGTTTCTTATTTCAAAATTGAAGGTGAGTTACGTTCTGAAATTTCATTAAACATCAAACGTTTAATGGATATCGGATGTAATAGAGGTATTCGTCATAGAGCTGGTCTTCCATTAAGAGGACAAAGAACTAAAAATAACTCTAGAACAAGAAAAGGTAAAAGAAAAACTGTTGCTAACAAGAAAAAAGCAACTAAATAATAAGTAGTATGGCTAAAGCAAATACAAAAAAACGTAAGGTTATAGTTGAGTCTACTGGAGAAGCTCATATCAATGCGACTTTCAATAACATCATCATTTCGTTAACAAACAAAAAAGGTGAAGTTATCTCTTGGTCATCAGCAGGTAAAATGGGATTCCGTGGTTCTAAAAAGAATACACCTTATGCAGCTCAAATGGCAGCAGAAGATTGTGGTAAAGTAGCTTTAGAAGCTGGACTTAAAAAAGTGAAAGTTTACGTTAAAGGGCCAGGAAATGGTAGAGAATCTGCAATACGTTCTATCCACAACAGTGGAATTGAAGTAACAGAAATTATCGATATCACTCCAATCCCTCACAATGGATGTCGTCCTCCAAAAAGAAGAAGAGTATAATTAATAGTATAACCTAAGGTAGGAATAAGATTATCGGAGGATGAGACCTGAATTCATAATCCCTACCTTTTTTAATTTTTTGAAATGGCAAGATATACTGGTCCACAAACTAAAATTGCTCGTAAATTTGGTGAAGCAATCTTCGGTGATGACAAATCATTCGAAAAAAGAAATTACCCTCCAGGACAACATGGAATGGCGAAAAGAAGAGGTAAAAAATCTGAATACGCTATCCAGTTAATGGAAAAACAAAAAGCTAAATACTCTTATGGTATCTTAGAAAAACAATTCCGTAACTTATTTAAAAAAGCTGCTGCATCTAAAGGTGTAACTGGTGAAGTTTTAATTCAGTTATGTGAATCAAGATTAGACAATGTTGTTTACAGAATGGGTATTGCTCCTTCTCGTAGAGCTGCACGTCAAATCGTTTCTCACAGACACGTTACTGTAAATGGAGAATTAGTAAACATCCCATCTTATCAATTAAAAGCTGGTGATAAAGTAGCTGTTCGCGAAAAATCTAAGTCTCTTGAAGCAATAGAGCGTTCGTTATCTAATTCTAGCGCTGTTTATGAATGGATTACTTGGAATAATGATACTAAAGAGGGAACTTTCGTTTCTGTTCCTGCTAGACTTCAAGTTCCAGAAAACATCAAAGAACAGTTAATCGTAGAGTTGTACAACAAATAATAATTGACATTCAGTCGAATTTAATATGGCAATATTTAATTTTCAAAAGCCCGATAAAGTTATCATGATCGATTCAACCGATTTTAAAGGTAAATTTGAATTTAGACCTTTAGAACCTGGTTACGGATTGACTATCGGTAACGCACTAAGAAGAGTACTTCTGTCATCACTTGAAGGATTTGCAATTACGTCTGTTCGTATTGAAGGTGTTGATCATGAGTTTTCTACTATCGCTGGTGTAGTTGAAGATGTTACTGAAATTATCTTAAATCTAAAACAAGTACGTTTTAAACGTCAAATTGAGGATATCGATAATGAATCAGTTACAATTTCATTTACTGGTAAGGAACAATTAACAGCTGGTGATTTCCAAAAATTCGTTTCTGGATTCCAAGTTTTAAACCCTGAATTAGTTATCTGTAATTTAGAGAGTGATATCACTATCAATATGGAGTTAACTATTGAAAAAGGGCGTGGTTATGTTCCAGCAGAAGAAAACAAAAAATCAAACGCTCCAATAGGAACTATTTTTACAGACTCTATTTATACGCCTGTAAAAAATGTTAAATATGCTATCGAGAACTACCGTGTTGAACAAAAAACTGATTACGAAAAATTAGTTTTTGATATCGTTACAGATGGTTCTATTCATCCTAAAGACGCATTGACTGAAGCAGCTAAAACGTTGATTCACCATTTCATGTTATTTTCTGATGAAAGAATCACTCTTGAGGCCGATGAAATTGCTCAAACTGAAACATATGATGAGGAGTCATTACATATGAGACAGCTTCTAAAAACGAAATTGGTAGATTTAGACCTTTCAGTAAGAGCGTTAAATTGTTTAAAAGCGGCTGAAGTTGACACATTAGGCGATTTAGTTTCTTATAACAAAAACGATTTAATGAAATTTAGAAATTTCGGTAAGAAATCTTTAACTGAATTAGAAGAACTAGTTCAAGTGAAAAGTTTATCTTTCGGAATGGATCTATCAAAATACAAATTAGATAAAGAATAATCTAGACTCAATAAGTCTAAATTCTAGAAAGCAATGAGACACGGAAAAAAAATAAATCACTTAAGCCGCCAATCTGCACACAGAAAAGCGATGTTGGCTAATATGGCTTGTTCTTTAATTGAGCACAAGCGTATTAACACTACAGTTGCTAAAGCTAAAGCTTTAAAACAATATATTGAGCCTTTAGTAACTAAATCTAAAACAGACGACACTCATAACCGTCGTATTGTTTTCTCTTACTTAAAAGATAAGTATGCTGTAACTGAATTATTCAGAGAAGTTGCTGCTAAAGTAGGTGACCGTCCAGGTGGATACACACGTATTATTAAGTTAGGAAATCGTTTAGGAGATAACGCTGATATGGCGATGATTGAATTAGTTGATTTCAACGAAATTTATAATGCTGGTGCTAAAGAAGTGAAAAAAGCTACTACTCGTAGAGGTAGAAAAAAAGCTGATGCTGCTCCTGCAACTGAAGCTACTGCTGAAACTTCAACAGAAACTAATGAATAATAATTCTTATTCATATTAAATATATTAAAAAGGACATGCTTTTATAGTTTGTCCTTTTTTTTATTTTCTTTTTTAATCTGTAAAATTTATTTGTAATTTTGCAAAGTTTATAACAACGCAACAATGAAATATACTTCAAGAGATAAAGCGATTATCTTATTAAGCGACGGAACCATTTTCTACGGTAAATCTATCGGAATTAAAGGTACTACTACTGGTGAAATTTGTTTTAATACTGGTGTAACTGGTTATCAAGAAATTTTTACTGACCCATCTTATTACGGTCAAATTATGTTGTCAACGAATGCTCATATCGGTAACTATGGGGTACATGAAGATGAAGTTGATTCTGACGGAATTAAGATTTCAGGTTTGGTTTGTAAAAATTTTAGTTTTAATTATTCACGTCCTGCAGCATCAGGATCTTTGTATGATTATTTCGAAAAGAAAAATTTAGTTGTCGTTTCAGATGTTGATACACGTGCTTTAGTGAGTTATATTCGTGATAACGGAGCTATGAATGCTGTGATTTCAACTGATGGTAAATCTATTGAAGAATTAAAAGCAATTTTAAATGACGTTCCAAACATGAATGGATTAGAGTTGGCTTCTAAAGTTTCTACAAAAGAACCTTATTTTTATGGAAATCCTGATGCGCCTTTCAAAGTTGCTGCTTTAGATTTAGGTATTAAAACAAATATTTTAAGATGTTTTAATGAGCGCGATGTTTATGTGAAGGTTTTTCCTTACAACACACCATTTGTAGATTTAAATGCTTTTAATCCAGATGGATATTTCTTATCTAATGGGCCTGGTGATCCACAGCCATTAACTGGAGTGATTGATGTAGCTAAAGAAATGATTGCTTCTGATAAACCTGTTTTTGGAATTTGTTTAGGACATCAATTAATTGCTCTTTCTCAAGGAATTTCTACTTATAAAATGTTTAATGGACACCGTGGAATTAACCATCCGATTATGAATGCAATTTCAGGTAAAGGTGAAATAACTTCTCAAAATCACGGTTTTGCTGTTTCTAGAGAAGAAGTTGAAGTTAATCATAATGTAGAAATTACACATTATCATTTAAATGACAATACAGTTGCTGGAATTAGATTAAAAGATAAATCTGTATTCTCTGTTCAATATCATCCTGAATCATCTCCTGGGCCAAACGATTCAAAATATTTATTTGACGAGTTTGTTCAGAATATGAAAACATATAAAGAAGCTTAGGCTTCTTTTTTTGTAAATTTTAATTTCTGTTAAGTATAAAAATTCTTTTTTAAAAATCAAATACTTACATTTGCACAACAAAAAACACAACACAATTAAATAATTATGAGTACAATCGTAAAAATTCATGCACGTCAGATTTTAGATTCTCGTGGAAATCCAACTGTAGAAGTTGATGTAGTAACAGAAAATGGTATTTTAGGTAGAGCGGCAGTTCCTTCAGGAGCTTCTACAGGAGAACATGAAGCTGTTGAATTACGTGACGGTGGTAAAACTTGGATGGGTAAAGGAGTTTCAAAAGCTGTTGAAAATGTAAATACTACTATTGCTGAAAATATCATTGGTTTTGACGTTTTTGAACAAAATGCTATCGATCAAGCAATGATTGAATTAGACGGAACTTCAAACAAATCTAATTTAGGAGCTAACGCTATTTTAGGCGTTTCTTTGGCTGTTGCTAAAGCTGCTGCTAACGAATTAGGTTTGCCTTTATATCGTTATATTGGTGGTGTTTCTGCGAATACATTACCTGTTCCAATGATGAATATTATTAACGGTGGTTCACATTCGGATGCTCCAATTGCATTTCAGGAGTTTATGATTATGCCTGTTCTGGCTAAGAATTTCACTGAAGCAATGCAAATGGGAACTGAAATTTTCCATAATTTAAAGAAAGTTTTACACGATAGAAATTTATCTACAGCTGTTGGAGACGAAGGTGGTTTTGCACCAAATTTAGCTGGTGGAACTGAAGATGCTTTAGATTCAATCAAGTTAGCAGTTGAAAATGCAGGATATGTTTTTGGAAAAGATATTATGATTGCTTTGGATTGTGCAGCTTCTGAATTCTATGTAAACGGAAAATACGATTATACAAAATTTGAAGGTGATAAAGGAGTGGTTCGAACTTCTGAAGAACAAGCAGATTATTTAGCTGAATTAGCTTCAAAATACCCAATTATTTCTATTGAAGATGGTATGTATGAAGATGATTGGGCTGGTTGGAAATATTTAACAGAGAAAATCGGTGATAAAGTTCAATTAGTTGGAGATGATTTATTTGTAACTAATGTTGAGCGTTTATCTAGAGGAGTTGAAGAAAATATAGCAAATTCAATTTTAATTAAAGTAAATCAAATTGGTACTTTGTCTGAAACAATTGCTGCTGTAAATATGGCACATAATGCTGGTTTTACTTCTGTAATGTCTCACCGTTCTGGTGAAACTGAAGATAATACAATCGCAGATTTAGCTGTTGCTTTAAATTGTGGGCAAATTAAAACCGGTTCAGCTTCTCGTTCAGATCGTATGTCAAAATATAACCAATTATTACGTATTGAAGAAGAGTTGGATTCAGTTGCTTATTATCCTCAAATGAAAGCATTTAAGGTAAAGTAATTGTTGTAAATAGTTAAATTTTATGCATCTTGGAAACAAGGTGCATTTTTTATGTTATTTAGCAATATTTAGCTATAGAAAAGTAAATTAATCGATATTAAAGTTATTTTGATTGTTATATTGAAGAATATTTATTTTTTTCTTAAAATCTTTTGTTTAAATTTTGTTAAATGTATTTAAACGCTATGATATTCGAATAAATTTAAAGACTTTTTTAGTTTTTATTTTCTTTTTTTTTGGTTTGTTTTCAAAGAAAATACGTAAATTCGCTGTTAGCAATAAAAAAACAAATAATTTATAATATGTCAAAAAATGCAACTTTAGAGATAGATGGCAAAAAAGTTGATCTACCTTTAATCGTAGGTAGTGAAAACGAAGTTGCTATCGACATTGAGAAGCTACGAGCTTTAACTGGGGCAATAACTTTGGATCCAGGATACAAAAATTCAGGCTCTTGTAAAAGTGCAATTACTTTCTTAGATGGTGAAGAAGGAATTTTACGTTATAGAGGTTATTCTATCGAAGAATTAGCTGAAAATTCTAACTTTTTAGAGGTTTCTTATTTAATTATCTTTGGAGAATTACCAACTCAAGATCAGATAGAAAAATTTGAAAACGATATCCGTAAGCATACATTAGTAAACGAAGAGATGAAAAATATCATCGATGGTTTCCCTAAGAATGCGCATCCAATGGGAGTTTTATCTTCATTGACTTGTGCTTTAACAGCGTTCAATCCAGGTGTTGTTAATGTTGAAAATGACGAGAAAATGTACGAAGCTATTTGTAAAACAATGGGTAAATTTTTAGTAATTGCCACTTGGACATACAGAAAAGCTAAAGGATATCCATTGAATTATTATGATAATACAAAACCCTATGTTGATAATTTCTTACGTTTAATGTTCGAATTACCAACAGGGCCTTACACAATCAATAAAACGGTTTTAAACGCTATTGATAAATTATTCATCTTACACGCAGATCACGAACAAAACTGTTCAACTTCTACAGTAAGAATGGTTGGTTCTTCTCATGCAGGATTATTTGCTTCAATTTCTTCAGGTGTTTCAGCTCTTTGGGGACCATTACATGGTGGTGCAAACCAAGCGGTTTTAGAAATGTTAGAAGAAATCCAAAACGATGGTGGTGACGCAGATAAATTCTTAGCGAAAGCGAAAGATAAAAATGATCCATTCCGTTTAATGGGATTCGGACATAGAGTTTACAAAAACTTCGATCCACGTGCTCGTATCATTAAAAAAGCTGCTGATGAAGTGTTAGCTGAGTTAGGAGTTAATGATCCAATATTAAGAATCGCTAAAGATTTAGAAGAAAAAGCATTAAAAGATGAGTATTTCGTTGCTAGAAATTTATATCCAAATGTAGATTTCTATTCAGGAATTATTTACCGTGCTTTAGGAATTCCAACTGAAATGTTCACTGTAATGTTCGCAATCGGACGTTTACCAGGTTGGATTGCTCAATGGAAAGAAATGCGTGTTAACAAAGAACCAATCGGACGCCCTCGTCAAGTATATGTAGGTGAGCCATTACGTTCTTTTAAAAAAATGAATGAACGATAAACAGATACAATTTTTATTTATAAACTCTTCAAAAGCCAGACTTATCATCTGGCTTTTGTCGTTTATTTATATATATAATTTAAAAAATGCTTTGAAATGCGTTTTCATTTTATATATTTGTGAAAAAACACCCGTTATGTTACAGTTAAATGTAAAAAATGAGTCCTCGAGGTTAAGGGCAGTGGTTTTAGGAACCGCAATTAGTAATGGTCCTACACCTACAATTGAAGAAGCTTACGATCCTAAATCATTAGAGCATATTAAAGCCGGAACATATCCAACAGAAGATGATATGATTCAAGAAATGGAAGCTTTTAATCAAGTTTTTCAGAAATACGATGTTAAAGTTTTTCGTCCTGAAATAATTGAAAATTGTAACCAAATTTTCACACGTGATATCGGTTTTGTGATTGATGATATTTTCGTGAAAGCTAATATTTTACCAGATCGCGAAAATGAACTAGATGCTGTAAATTATGTGATTGATAAGATGGACCCTACAAAAGTAGTTCGTCCTCCAGAAGAAGTTCATATCGAAGGAGGTGATGTTATGCTTTGGAATGATTATATTTTTATCGGAACTTACAAAGGTTCTGATTACAAAGATTATATTACTGCTCGTACAAATATGCATGGAGTTGAATATATCAAGAATTTGTTTCCGAATAAAATTGTAAAAGAGTTCAACTTAAGTAAGTCGAGAACTGAACCAAGAGATAATGCGTTACATTTAGATTGTTGTTTTCAACCTGTAGGAGATAATAAAGCAATTATTCATCGCGAAGGTTTTCTGGATGAAGCGGATTATCAATATTTAGTTGATTTGTTTGGTATAGAAAATCTTTTTCACATCGATAGAGAAGAAATGTATCATATGTTTTCAAATGTTTTTTCAATTGATAAAAATGTTGTAGTTTCGGAAAAGAAGTTTACACGATTAAATAATTGGCTTCGTGAAAACGGTTTTGTTGTTGAGGAAATTCCGTATGCAGAAATTTCAAAACAAGAAGGCTTATTACGTTGTTCAACTTTACCCTTAATTAGAGATTAAAATGAGTCAGATAACCAATTCTGTATTAATGATACGACCAGTTGCTTTTCGTATGAATGAGCAAACGGCTGTAAATAATTATTATCAAAAAGTATTAGAAAACACAACTCCTGCAACTGTAAACGCAAAAGCACAACAAGAGTTTGATGCTTTTGTTGATAAATTACGTTCTGTTGGAGTTAATGTAATTGTAGTTGATGATACTTTAGAACCAAATACTCCAGATAGTATTTTTCCAAACAATTGGATTTCTTTTCACGATAACGGCGATGTAGTTTTATATCCGATGTTTGCTGAAAATCGCAGACAAGAACGTCGTGAAGATATTTTGGATATGTTAGAAGAAAAAGGTTTCAAAATCGAAAATATTATTGATTATACTTCGGCCGAAGAAGATAATATTTTCTTAGAAGGAACAGGAAGTATGATTCTAGACCGTGAGAACGAAAAGGTTTATGCAGCACTTTCTCCACGTGCAGATGAAGAATTGATTATTGAATTTTGTGAAGAATTCTTTTCTGATCCAGTTATTTTTGAAGCTTATCAAGATACACCAGATGGTAGAAAATTAATCTATCACACCAATGTAATGATGTGTGTTGCTGATGAATTTGCAGTAATTTGTGCAGATTGTATTGATGATAAACAAGAACGTAAAATCGTTTTAGATCATCTAAAAAAATCAGGGAAAGAAATTATTTATATTACCGAAGATCAAGTAAATAATTTTGCTGGAAATATGCTTCAGGTTTTAGGTGCTGATAATAAGAAATATTTAGTTATGAGTACACAAGCTTATAATAGTTTAAATAAAGGTCAGATTCAAGCGATAGAGAAACATTGCGAAATCCTACATTCATCACTAGATACGATTGAAGCTTGTGGTGGTGGAAGTGCTCGTTGTATGTTAGCCGAAATTTTCTTACCTCAAGAATAATAAATTAAAAAGGTTTCTAAATTTAGAAACCTTTTTTTGTTATATTTTAAAAATTGCAACTAACGAATTAACAATGTACTGAACTCCAATTGCTAAAACCAAGAAACCTATGATTCTTGAAATAGCTACAATTCCAGAAGCTCCTAAAAATTTCGATAAAAAGTTTGCACTTCGTAAAATCAAAAAAACAGTTAAAGATAAAATTAAAATTGAACCAACAATAATGGCTTTGTCTTGATATTCAGGATAATCTTGGTACATCGCGATTAGTAACGACATTGAACCAGGTCCTGCCATCATTGGTATTGCTAATGGCGTCAATGCAATATCACTTCGATGTTGCGCATCGTTGGTAACTTTTTTGCTCACACCTCTTTTTTTGCTAAAAGTACCCGAAAGTAATCCAAAACCGGAAGTACAAATAACAATTCCACCGGCGATTCGTAAAACATCAATGCTAATTCCAAAGAATTTTAAGACATATTCTCCAATAAAAAACGAGATAATTAAAATGATACAAACATTTATAGCCGCCCAAAGTGCTGTTTTGTTTTTAGACTCTTTTGAATCATCTTGAGTTAAACCAAGAAAAATCGGAACGCTTCCAAGTGGATTTATCACTGAAAAAAGTGCTGCGAAAGTAAGTAAAAATAAATCCATTTTTATATTTTGATTTTCATTAAAAGTAAGTAAAAACAGACGTATTTACAAGTTGAAATAATTTATGAAATGATTTTTTTTAAGAAAACATTTTAAATTAATTATTTTATAAAGTTTAAATTTATTGAAAAAACAAAGATGGTTAAATATTCTTTTTTAGATTTAGCTTATGTAACTGAGGATGCAACTATTGCTGAAACTTTTGATAAAACTTTAGAATCTGCTAAATGCGCCGAACTATTAGGATTTGAACGATTTTGGTTGGCAGAGCATCATAATATGGATGGTGTAGCAAGTTCTGCAACTTCTATTTTAATTGGGTTTGTTGCGGCAAATACAAAAACAATTCGTGTTGGTTCAGGTGGTTTAATGTTACCTAATCATTCGCCATTAGTAGTTGCTGAACAATTTGGAACTTTAGCAACTTTATATCCAAATCGAATTGACCTTGGTTTAGGACGAGCACCAGGAACAGACCAATTGACGGCTTCGTACATACGACCTGATTTTTATGAAAACGCTCAAAATTTCCCCAAAAACGTTTCCTTGCTTCAGCAATTTTTATCTTCAAATAATCGTAATTCTAAAGTTCGTGCAATTCCGGGCGAAGGAGTTGATATTCCCATTTGGATTTTAGGTTCAAGTACAGAAAGTTCAGTATTAGCTGCTTCGTTTGGTTTGCCGTATGCATTTGCAAGTCATTTTGCACCAGGGCAAATTAAAGCAGCTTTTAATTTTTATAAAGAAAATTTTCAAGTAAATGATGTCTTAGAGAAACCTTATAATTTAGCTTGTATCAATGTTATTGTAGCGGATTCTTTGCAAGAAGCTCAAAAATTAGCTACTTCTTTTTATATGATGTTTTTAGGAATTATTAGAAATGAACGTAAAAAGATGCAACCACCAATTGACTCCATGGACAATGTTTGGTCTGTAAATGAAGAAGCGATGGTACGTCAAATGTTGACTTGTTCGTTTATTGGAACAAAAGAAATTGTTAAACGTGAATTAACTAATTTCTTAGAAAAAATTCCTTGTAGTGAATTAATGATGAGTTGCCCAGTTTATGATTTAGAAGCTCGAAAACTTTCAATGACTTATTTTTCAGAAATTATGGCTGAAATTAATGAATAAAAAATCTTCCAAAAAGGAAGATTTTTTGTTATGAAATTGAATTTAAAAACATTGCTAGTTTAGTTAAGTCAGCGTTGTCTTTGAAATTAATTTTGTTTGATTTAAAATATTCTTTAATTTCTGATTCTTTACCAGGGAACATTTTGATATAATCTTTTTGTTTTGTAGGTAATTCAGAAACTTTATCTCCAACTTTAATGTAAAATGAATCTGATGCTCTTTTATATTCAGCAGGAGATCCTGTGTCATATGTGTTAACAGCAGGTCTAGCTTCTACATAGTTAATTTTTTCATATTTGTAAATACTAATTTTACCTGCATTTTTGATAAGATATAAGTATGAATCAAAAGTTTTACCTTTCTTATCTGTGTAAGAAATTAATTCATAAGATCTACCGTCTGAGAACTCAATAAATGTATTATCTTTTTTAATTAAAATAAGATTTTCATCATCTTTTTTGTATTCCATTACATTATTATGAGCATTAAAACGTATTTGGAAAGATTGATTACCTTGATTAACCTTAGCAGATTTATATTCTTCAATAATGTATTCTGATCCAATTACAGAAGGTTTATTGTCTGAATTACTTCTGTAAAATGTTAAAGTACCTCTACCACTCACACCTTGTGCGCTTACTTGAGCAAAAGAATCTGAAAAACTTAATAAAGTTAAGGTACTTAATATAAAAGTTATTTTTTTCATTTTATATAGCTTTTTTTGAAAATTGAAACCGAAATTACTTTTTCTTTTTGTCTAAAAAAAATATTACTTGTTAATGTTTTGATAATAATTAAGAAATTCGTTTAAATCTTTCATAGGCTGTAAACAATTATTGTTTGTGCAAATATATATTTCTGTGTTTTGATTTATTTTGTAATCTTTTAAAAAAGGTAAACTTGATTTGTTTTTGCTGCCTGTTTTTAAACTATTTGGGTAATATTTTTCATAGATTATATGTAAATATTCCTTTACTTCACTTCCCATTATAGTTATTTCCGTAAAAGTGTTTTTTGTTTTTAAAAAAGCTAATAACCAATGCGAAAATGCCGATGCATAATCTATAGTTTCTAGAATATGATGGGTCATTTTTTTTGCAGTTTCAGTAAAATATGAGTTTTGAAAAAGCTGCCCTAGAATTAATAAATTATTAGCCATTACAGAATTTGAAGCAGGAATAACATTGTCTTCAATTTCAAAATGTTTGATGATTAGATTTGGGTCTTTTCTGTGTGAACAGAAAAAATGTTTTTCAACATCATAAAATAAATCAAAAGCAACATGTGTGTAATTTTTAGCTTTTTGCAAATATTCTTCGTTGAAAGAATTTGAATACAAATCTATGTAAGCTTGAATAACAAATGCATAATCTTCAAACAAACCATCGATGTATAAATTATCGTTTTTGTAAACATGACCTAAATTATAATCTTCTTTGGTTAAATGATTTGAAATAAACGATTCTAAATTATAAATTGTTTCTTCTATTTCAATGTCTTTTAAAATACTATTTGCATGAACTAATCCAGATAAAAGCATTCCGTTCCACGAGGTTATGATTTTATCATCAAGTCTTGGTTTATTTCTTTTGTCTCGATATGTTTTTAAAAGCGTTTCCCAGTTTTTTTTCTTTTCGATTAAGACTTCAAATGTAATATTAGCTTCTTCTGCGATTTTATCAAGTTCTTTATTTTGAATCAAAACATAAAAATCATCTTCCCAATAGCCGAAATCATTGATATTAAAAACTTCTGAAAATAGATTAAAATCATCTTTTAAAATTGTTTTTAATTCTTCAATTTTCCAACTATAATAAGCACCTTCAACTAATTTGTTTTCTGGAGTTAACGAATCTGCATCGAACGCAGCATAAAATCCACCTTGAGTATTTAAAAATTCATCTTTTAAAAACTGAATTGTCTTTTCAATAACTTCTTTGTAAAGATTGTTTTGTGTACGTTTATAAGCATCTGAGTAAACTTTTAAAAGTAAAGCATTGTCATATAACATTTTTTCGAAATGTGGGATATGCCATTTTACATCTACAGAATATCGACTAAAGCCACCATGAATGGTATCGAAAAGACCACCCCAAGCCATTTTAGTTAAGCTTAAATCTACAAAATTTAAGATGTTTTTATCATTGGTTAAAAAACCGTAGTCTTGAAGAAATTCGAGATTGCTAGGCATCATGAATTTTGGTGCTCGTGCATATCCACCATATTCCCAATCAAAACTTTTACTCCATTTCTGAATCAAATGATTTAAATTAAACGACGATTCACTTTTAGGTAACTCATCGGTGTTACTTATTATTTCAATTCCATTTAAAAGTTTGTCTGCATAATCGACCATTTTTTCTGGGTCATTTTTATATAAATCGGATAATTGAGTTAATACTTCAATCCATTGACTTTTGCTGGCATAAGTTGCTCCCCAAACTGGTTTTCCGTTCGGAAGTGCAACAATATTTAATGGCCAACCGCCTTGTTTTGTCATCAACTGAAGTGCTTTCATGTATATAGCATCAACTTCGGGTTGTTCTTCACGGTCAATTTTTATCGAAACAAAATGATTGTTCATTACTTCTGCAACATCAAAATCTTCAAAACATTCATGTTCCATCACATGGCACCAATGACAAGCAGAATATCCAATACTTATAAGGAGTAGTTTGTTTTCTTTCAGAGCTTGTTCTAAAGATTCGTTGTTCCAAAATTTCCAGTGTACTGGATTTTCGGCATGTTGAAGTAAATAGGGCGAATGTGCGTTTTTTAGTTGATTCATTTGTGGATTAAATAATTGTTGTAAAAATACACTTAAGAATTAAATAAAAAAACGTTCACTTGGTTTAGTGAACGTTTGATTTTTAACCGTTGTTTGCTTCTACAATAATGTCGTTGTCGTTTAACATCTGACGTAACATATTTTCAATGCCGTTTTTAAGTGTAAAAGTAGATGAAGGACATCCGCTACAAGCACCTTGTAAAGTTACAGAAACACGTTTTGTAGCATCGTCATAACTATTAAACGAAATGTTTCCGCCATCAGCAGCAACTGCTGGTTTAACATATTCTTCTAAAATATTAATGATTTGTTGAGAAGTTACATCTAGTTTGTCGAAGTATTCTTCTTGATTTTTTTCGTGAACTTCTGTTTTAACAATCAAATCTTCTTCAATTACAGTACCACCATTTTCGATAAAGTTTTTGATGAAACTACGAACTTCAATAGTGATGTCGTTCCAATCGTAAGAATCGTATTTTGAAATTGAAACATAATTCTCATCGATAAAAACTTCTTTTACATACGGAAATTTAAATAATTCTTTAGCTAAAGGAGAAACGTCAGTTTGGTCAATGTTTTTAAATTCGATTGCAGTTTTTGTAAGTTTTTTGTTTGCGACAAATTTTAAAACTGCTGGATTTGGAGTAGTTTCTCCGTAAACCGTAACTGGGATTTTTTTGTTTTGACTATTTTCTGTTTCGATTAAAACTTTACCGCCATCTGTAATAAATTTTTCAATTTCTTCAGCAACAGCATCTTGAACGTCTGCCCATTCAACAATTGAAAAACGTTCAATTGCAATGAAATTACCAGAAATATAAACTGTTTTTACAAATGGTAAGTAAAATAATTTTTTGGCTAAAGGCGAATTTTCGGTTTCATCGATGTTTTTATATTCAAAATTAGCTCCGTAAGTTAAGAAATCTGGGAATTCGAATTTAAGAATTGCAGGGTTTTGCGTTTCTTTTATATTGACTTTAAACATTTTTTAAGATTTTTTTCAAAATTAACAAAGAAATATGGATTGATTATTTATATTTGGAATTTAAACGAAAAATTAACATTTGTTTAATTTAAAATTACCATAAATAAACTAACCCGTATAAATTTATGAAAAAGTACTTGTTGTTATGTATGCTCTTGTCTTGCTTTTGGGGTATTTCCCAGCCAATTACAGTTAGTACAACGCAATATACAGTTGAGGAGTTAATCACAGAAGTATTAATTAATACTCCTTGTGCTGAAATTACAAATATTACATGGAAAAATGGAAATCAGTTTGGGTCAGTAAATAGTATTGGTTCTTTTACTAATACAAATCCAAATTTTCCAATGGCTTCTGGAATCGTTTTATCTTCTGGAGCTGCAATGAGTGCGCCTGGACCATACGGTTCTTCGTCTCAAAACAATGGTAATGCCGCTTGGGTTGCAGATACTCAGCTTACTAATTATATGAATGATTATTTTCAAGAAACTGCAAATTATCATAATGCTTCTGTGATTGAGTTCGATTTTAGACCATTTACAGATGAGATGAGCTTTAATTTCTTATTTGCTTCTCAAGAATATGGTGGAGCTCAATGTTTTTTTTCAGATTCATTTGCTTTTTTTCTTACCAATACTGAAACTGGTGAAGTTACTAATTTAGCTTTACTTCCTGGTACAAATATACCTGTTTCTGTAGTTACAATTAGAGATAGTCAATATAATGATGGTTGTGAATCTGAAAATGTTGAGTATTTCGGGTCATTCAATCAAGGAGATCCAAATTCAGTTTTGAATTATAGTGGACAAACGGTTAAGTTGACAGCGGCTTCAGAAGTTTCGGCTGGTGTACTTTATCATATCAAGCTGGTTATTCAAGATAGAACAGATTTTATCTTAGATTCTGCAGTTTTTATTGAAGGTGGAAGTTTTGATATTGGAATGCCTAATTTAGGTGAAAATCGTCTTAAAGTAGATGGTTCAGCAATGTGTGCTGAAGAAGAATATGAATTATCAACTGGTTTAAATCCAGATCAATATTTGTTTCAATGGACTAAAGATGGTGAACTGATACCAGGAGCTACAGGAGCAACTTATACAGTAACAGAGGCGGGTCTGTATGGTGTGATGATTACTGCCATTTTCGGGGCTTGTGAACAAAATCCTGAACCAGTTCTGATAGAATTTTTTGATGAGTTGGAGATTTCTAATTTACCTAAAAATCTAAATTCTTGTCCAACAATTGGAGCTTCAACTATCTTTAATTTAAAAGATTCTGAAGAAGGCGTTACTAATGAGCCTGTTATTTTTAGTTATTTCTTAACTGAAGAAGATGCTAAGAATAATGAAAATTCGATTTCATCAACATATTTATTTGATAATAATGATACAGAACCTGTAACAATTTGGGTTCGTATTACAGGATTAACAATACCATGTTCAAGAGTTGAATCTTTTACTATTGCTTTAGATAATTGTACTTTACAATTAGAGCATTTGCCAGATATGTCTGTATGTATTGGTGCGCAACCAAACTCATTTGATTTTAATCCATATAAAAATTTAGTTTATCACGGAATTATTGGATATACAGTTACTTTCTATCACTCAGAGGAGGATGCACAATTGCAAACAAATCCAATAGATAATAATCTTATATCAAATTATACAGCTACAGATGGCGAGACAATTTGGGTAAGAGTACAAGATGATAGTGATGTTGAAATTTTTGGAATTCAATCATTTAATTTATATTTATACGATTTACCAGTGGTTAATACTCCAGAAGTATTAAGGTCATGTGAAGTTTACACAGCAGGTTTTGCTACTTTTGACTTGAGTATTAATCAAAATGCAATTGTTGGAGATCAAACTAATATCGCATTACAATATTATAGAACTTATGCTGAGGCTGAAATTGGTGATGTTGCTACAAGTTTGCCTTTGATTTATTCTGGACCACAAGGAGATATTTTTATTAGAGTTATTAATCAGCAAACAGGATGTTACATAATTGTTACACAACCTTTACAGATTGTTGAAGCGCCTGTTTTAGCACCTGTCGCTCCGTTAGAAGTTTGTGATGTTAACAACGATGGATTTGCTGTTTTTAATTTAATTCCAACGACAATTATAGTTACAGAGAATCCAGTTCCTGCTGATTTACTTATAACTTATCATGAAACTTTAGCTGATGCTAATAATAATGCTAATAAGATTCAAGATATTGGCGCTTATCAAAATACTGTTGCTAATAATCAAACAATTTATGTTAGGGTAACACGAATTAATTCTAAATGTTTCGCTACAATGCCAATTATGTTGAAAGTGAAACCAACTCCTAATATTTCAAATCCAACACCTTTACATGTTTGTGATTCTGATAATAACGGGATTGCAGATTTTGATTTGACTTCTAAAAAAGCTGAGATTTTAAACGGTTTAGATCCATTAGATTATATTGTAACTTATTATACTAATGAAGTAAATGCTAATGCAGGGACTAATGATATTACAAACCCAGCGAGTTATTCAAATTTAACTTCAAATATAGTTTTTGTTAGAGTTGAAGGTATTGGACAAGAATGCGCAAAAGTTGTTAGGCTAGTTTTAATTACTGATCCAACGCCAGTAGTTGCAAATCCAGTAGCAACATATTCGTTATGTGATGATAATTTTGATGGATTCCAAGTTTTTGATTTAGCGAGTAAAATACCAGTAATAACTGGTTCACAAACAGGGTTACAAGTAACTTTCCATTATTCATTAGCAGATGCAAATTCAGGATCAAATCCATTGGCATCACCATATCAAAATGTTGTACAAAATGTTCAAACTTTACATGTTCGTGTACAGCGTTTAAGCACAGGTTGTTTTACAACAACAACTATGGATATTCGTGTAACACCAATACCAGTATTGAATATTCCAATTGCACCAATTGATGTTTGTAGTAATACAGATTCAAGTTTTGGAACAATAAATTTAACAAGTTACAATGCGCAGTTTTTAAATGGAGGACCAGCATATGAATTGAAATATTTCGAAACACAAGCTAATGCACAAAATAATGTATTACCTATTTTAGGACCAGAAGCATATAATAACTTACAGCCATCAAACCCATCAGTTTGGGTAAGAGCAACAAATCCACAAACAGGATGTTTCTCTGTTTACAAAGTGACTTTCCGTTTATTAGTTTCACCTAAAATGCCAGTAGTTTTACCAGATGTAGTAACATGTGATGTTCATGCTGATTTATTTGACGGAATAACGCCGATCAATTTAGCACAACAAACACCATTGATTCTAGCAGCGCAAACTATACCAGGAACTTATGAAGTACGTTATTTTACATCATTAGTTTTAGCAAATGTTGGAACCAATTGGATTGCAAATCCAGAAACTTATTTGAATACATCAAATCCACAAACGATTTGGGTACGAGTTCAGAATGCAGCACATCCAACGTCATGTTTTGAGGTGAAAAGTTTTAATGTTGTAGTAAATACACCGTTACCATTAGGATTACCATCACCAATTGCATTGTGTGATAACGGCTTACCAAATGATGGACAAACAACATTTGACTTAACAATGAGACAAGGTCAAATTACGCAAGGTCAAATTTTTGGAGTAACATTGAAATATTATACAAATGAAGCAGAAGCAAAAGCAGGATTTAATCATATTACCAATCCAACTTCATATGTAAATACATCAAATCCACAAACAATTTGGGTTTCAGTAGAGAATATGCATGGATGTTTTTCATATACTACATTGACAATTCGTGTATTGCCATTACCAGAACCAAATTTAACCCCAACAGCTTTACAAAAATGTGAAACAGCTTTAGGAAGTGGAGAGGCATCCTTTGATTTAAGATTAGCACAACCAGACCTAAGTAATGGAAACGCTACTTTGACATATAAATATTTTATAACAGAACAAGAAGCGATAAATAATGTTGGTGCTATTGGTACACCAGAAGATTTCTTAACAGGATCAATGACAGTTTACGTTCGTGTGTCAAATACACCAACTATCTTATCAGAAAGTTGTTTTGTAATTGTGCCATTACAATTGATAGTAAATTCTTTACCAACAATTGGAACATTAACGCCATTGTTAGCATGTGAATTGAATACAGACGGAATTTATACTTTTGACTTACGCGATAAAGATCCACAAGTTTTAGGAAATCAAAACCCAGCGAATTTTGATGTTCGTTATTATGTAACTGAAACAGCAGCATTGTTAGGAGCAGCACCGATTCCTTATATTTATACGAATGCAGCAGCATATTTACAGACAATTTGGGTGCGAGTTCAACATAGAGTTACAGGATGTTATTCAATAGCATCTCTAGATTTAAAAGTTGAAGAAAAAGTATTTGCATATCCACCATCAGTAAGTTTAGCATTCTGTGATACAGATGGTGTAAATGATGGATTTGGACCAGCTGATATCACAACATTGAATGCAGGAATTATCTCTACACAAAATTTAACAGGAAATTTAGGAGTGAGATATTATTCATCTTGGGCGAATTACAACGCAGGAAATGCATCATCATCAACGCAATTCCCGATAACAAGTAATCCTCAGTTAGTAATTGCAGAAGTGTTTAATTTAGATAATGAGGAATTATGTACTGCAACAGTTCAGTTCTTTGTAACAATGAGTAAAGCTCCAAGTTTTGAACCAATACCAAACGGATATGTTTGTACAGATTTCAGAACAGGAAGAGTAAATGGTTACTTAATGGATACAGAATTACCAGCAGGACAGTACACATTTACTTGGATGCAAAATGGTAATATATTAGCAAATAATGGACCATCTCATGAAGCAACAGCTGCAGGAAATTATACAGTTACTGTAACGTCAAATGAAACAGGATGTTCAGTAACACAAACGATAAACGTTCAAGTAGCACCGGCAGTTTCTATAGATGAAATCAAAATAAGTGAAGGATTCTCAGAAACAAATGTTGTAGAAGTTATAGCATCAGCTACACCAGGAACATTATTGGAATATGCTATGGATGAAGGAGCTTATCAAGATAGTAATATCTTTGTAGATGTTGCTCCAGGAACACATATTATCTGGGTTAAAGTAAAAGGATTAAACGCATGTGCAACATCAAAAGTTATAAATGTGTTGAATTATCCTAAATTCTTTACACCAAATAATGATGGATATAACGATACTTGGAATATTTTTGCATTAAAAGATCAACCTGAAGCAAAAATTTATATCTTTGACAGACAAGGAAAATTATTAAAGCAATTAAGTCCAGCAGGTGAAGGATGGGATGGGACGTTTAACAACAAACCATTACCATCAACAGATTACTGGTTTAAAGCTGAATATATTGAACCAAACACAGGATTACAAAAAGAAGCTACAGGTCACTTTACATTAAAAAGATAACGAATGAATATTTTTAAAAAGCCTTTATTATTATTAGTGTCATCACTTTTCATTTCTCAAGCTAGTATAGCTCAAGAAGGTCTATCTGTTTATTCAGATTATTTAACAGATAATTATTATCTAATTCACCCATCTATGGCGGGAGCTGCGAATTGTGCTAAAATTCGTTTATCTGCTCGTCAACAATGGACAGATAATGATAAATCCCCTGCATTACAAACTTTGAGTTTTAATACTAAAGTTGGAGAACAATCGGGTGTTGGTTTTATTGCGTTTAATGATAGAAATGGTTATCATTCTCAGTATGGAGCTAAACTTACGTACGCGCATCATATTAATTTCTCAAGAAGTTATTATGATTTAAATCAACTTTCATTTGGTATTAGTGCGGGTGTTAATCAAACTACTTTAGATGAATCTAGTTTTGGTAATACATTTGATCCTTTAGTTAATGGAGGAGTAGATCAAAAGGATGTTTCTTTTATGGCTGATTTTGGTGTGTCATACCATTATCTAGATTTTTATGCACATGCAACTGTTAAAAATGCTTTTACAACAAAAAGTGATATTTATTCTGATATAGAAAGTGATAACTTAAGAAAATATTTATTCTCTACAGGTTATGTATTTGGTACTTATAGTAATTCTGGTTTTACATGGGAACCTTCTGTTTTATTTCAATATACTGAAAAAACAAACGAAAAAATGTTAGATGTAAACATGAAAATGTACAAAGAGTTTACAAACGGACAATTCTTTGCAGGTATTTCATATCGTACAGCTTTTGACGGTGCTGAATATGTAAAAACAGATGAGACCAAAAAACAATACTATCATTCTGTTTCTCCGATCCTTGGTGTAAAATATAAAAACATGATGTTAGGTTATACTTATTCTCATCAATTTGGTGATGTTAAATTCGAAAAGGGTGGATTCCATCAATTAACATTAGGGTTTAATTTTTTATGTAGAAACTCAAGTTATAAATGTAGCTGTCCTTCAGTTAACTTCTAATAAAATAAAATCCCGATATTTATCGGGATTTTTTTAATTTAATTATAAAATGGCTTTAATAAAAGAAATAAACGGAATTACTCCAAAGATTCCAGATGATTGTTATTTGGCAGAAAATGCTACTATAGTTGGAGATGTTACATTCGGAATTCAGTGTAGTGTTTGGTATAATGCTGTAATAAGAGGCGATGTAAACGCAATAAAAATTGGTAACAAAGTAAATATACAAGATGGAGCAGTTATTCATTGTACGTACTTAAAACACGCAACAATAATTGGGAATAATGTTTCTATCGGGCATAATGCAATTGTTCATGGCTGTACTATAGAAGATGATGTCTTAATCGGAATGGGGGCTATTGTGATGGATAATTGTATCGTTAAAAGTAATGTAATCATCGGAGCAGGTTCGGTTGTAACTCAAAATTCAATTTTAGAATCTAATGCTATTTATGCTGGAATTCCAGCCAAAAAAGTAAAAGATTTAGAAGCTTCCGATTTTAAAGGAGAAATCGAACGAATCGCAAATAATTACATCATGTATTCAAGTTGGCAATAACAAAAAAAATCTTCAAATTAATTTGAAGATTTTTTTGTTAAAAGTCTAATTCATAAACAGAATTTATATTAGGTAAAAAAGATTTTAGTACTGATGAATCTGTATTAATAAAAAATTCATTTTTAGGATGAATATTAGTTAAGTTTAATAGATTTAATGAGTTTAAAATATTTTTTGTTTGTTTTGCTACAGCTTCTCCTGAATCTATAATTTTAATTGTATCAGGTATTATTTGTTTGATGATTGGAATCAGATATGGATAGTGTGTACAACCTAACACAAGCTGGTCGATATTTTTTTCAATCATCGGATTCAAATACTCTTCTAATAATTTTTTTGTTGTTTTTGAATTTATTTGACCAGATTCAATAAGTGAAACTAAATTATAGCCAATCTGAGTGATTATTTCAGTGTTCTCAAAGGTGTTTACGCCCTTTTGGAACAATTCGCTTTCGATTGTACTTTTTGTTGCTAAAACGCCAATTACGCCAGTTTTTGATTGGTTTGATGCGGGTTTGATGGCTGGTTCAAGTCCAATTAAAGGAGTTTTATATTTTGCTCTTAAATAATCAATAGCGTTGGTTGTTGCGGTGTTACAGGCTATAACTATTATTTTTGAATTTTTATTAAGTAAAAACTCTACATTTTTTTCACTTAAATGAATAATTTCTTCTTTACTTTTTTGACCATACGGAGCATTTTTACTATCCGCTAAATAGATAGTATCTTCATTAGGAAGTAATTTGTTTACTTCTCTCCAAATTGTTGTTCCTCCAATTCCTGAATCAAATAAACCAATGGGATTGTACTCTTTCATAAATACAAAAATAAAAAAAAACTGCCATTTCTGACAGTTTTATATTTATCTATACGGATATTATTTTATTTTTAATTCAGCTTTAACATCTTGGAAAATATCTCCTGTGTCTGCCATGATAACTCCAGCTCCAGGAGTTGAATCTAAAACCATTTCGTAACCTTTAGCTTTAGCAACTTTATGAATTGCTAATCTTGCTTTTTCTAAAATTGGTGTGTTTAATTCAACTTGCTTTTTTTGTAATTCAGCTTGTGCTGTTTGTTCAAATTTTTCAATTCTAACACCAAATTCTTGTAACTCTCTTGATCTGGTTTCGTTTAATGCGTCACCTGCTGTTGGAGCTTCTTTACTGTATTTCTCAGCTTTTGTTTGGTATTCAGTTGTCATTGCTTTATAGTCTTTATCAAAACCTTCAGCTAATTTTTTTATTTGGTCATTTGCAGCTTTAACTTCTGGCATTAAAGGAATTAATTCACTTAAATTAATATGTGCAACTTTTGTTTGAGCTGTCATATTTGAATTTACTCCTAAAAATAAAACTGCTGCAATTACTAAACTTTTTAATTTTCTCATTTTAATCGTACTATTTAATTGTTTTTGATTTAATATTTAATTATTTTTCTTTCTTTCTTCTAATTCTTTCAAACGTTTTTCTTTATCTTCTTTCATTTTTTGTATACGTTCTTCTTGAAGTTTTTTAGCCTCTTCTTGGCGTTTTTGAGCAGCTAATTTTCGTTCGGCTAACAATTGGTCTCTTTTTTCTTTTGCTTCTTTAGCTTTTTGTAGACGAGCTTCCATCATTTCTTTCTGCTTTTCCGTCATCTCTTTTTGAGAATTTTGAGTGCTGTTAGATTTTTGACCAATATTGTTTTTTCTATCTAATGCATCTTGTGCTGCTTTTTCTCGAGCAAGTTTTAATTCTTCTTGTTTCTTTTTTATTGCTAACTTTTGAGCTTCAATCTTTTCAAGTTGTGCAGCTCTAATTTCCTCTTGTTTCTTTTTAGCTTCAGCGATTCGTTCTTGGTTGATTCTATTTCTTTTTTCAGCATCTGTTTCAGTAGGACCAATCGGATTTGATTCGCGGTTATTTTCGTTTGTATTTGATGGATTTAATAATCCTGATTCAATATCTTTTTGTCTTTCTCTTAATTCATCTCTTTTGTTACGTTGTCTTTCTTTACTTTCGGCAATTTTATCTTGTGCTTCTAAATCAGCAATTTCTTTTTTAGATAATTTACCACGAGTACGGCTACGCTCCATTTCTTTTAATACAAGATCCGTAATATCATTGCGCTTGTTTGCATAAAGCATGGTGTTGCCATCTCCTTTTACTAGGACTACATCATATTTCTTTTTAGCAGCAATATCATTTGTTATCGTATGAATTTGATCTAAAATAGGTTTGTATATATTCTGATGTTGATTGAAATAATCACCATCTGTGCCAAATTTTTCTTGTTGAAGCGTATTAAGTTCTGATTCAACCATTCTGATTTCATCTTCTTTTTCTTCAATAAGCTGACTTGTTAACAATGCGCGTTCAGTTAGTAAAGCATCTTTCATTTTTGTGACTTCTGCTTTTTTCTTATTGATTTGTGATTGCCAATCTTTGACACGTTTTTCTAGTTCCAAATTTGCCTCGGTATATTCGGGACTCTTTTTTAATATATGATAAATATCAACATAAGCAGTTTTGCCATTCTGTCCGAAAACAAATGAACTAACTGAAAGAAAAAGAATCGAAACTAAAAAATTTTTCATAAATGTTATTTTTCAAATATTGTGCCATTAGAACTGTTGCCCTAAGACAAAGTGTACTTGATAGCCACCTTTTTGATTTGTTCCAGGAATCTTATCAAATCCATATCCGAAATCAATTCCTAAAAGACCAAACATTGGCATGTGTACACGTACTCCGGCTCCGGCTCCACGTTGTAACTTAAACGGATTATAGTTTTTGAATGACGCATAAGAAGCACCAGCATCAAAGAATCCTAATACGTAAGCACTCATAGATTGTTTAAGTGTTATAGGATAACGTAATTCTAGGGCAAATTTATTGTACACAGTTCCACCAATATCAACACCATTTGAATTTACTGGGGATAAAGAGTTGTCTGGGTAACCTCTCAATGCAATATTTTCTCTACCATCCATTGAATAATTAATCATTCCACTTCCTCCTAAATAATATCTTTCAAAAGGAATTAAACCTCTACCTTGATTATAAGCTCCTAAAAATCCGAATTGTCCAGATGTTTTTAAAACTAAATCAGCAAATAAATTAGAATACCATTCTGCTTTCAAATTGATTTTATAATACTCTAACCAATTAAAACGTTTTTGATCGATTTTTTCTTCATTAGGTGCTGCATCTTCCCAATTTGCTACAGGTAATCCTTGCTTGTCTAAATACGTTCCGATTGGAATATCTGCACCTGTTTTAGGATTTGTTTGAATTTGAGTAGTTCTAACTTTGTACTCTCTTTCGTTGCCTAAGTTACCATAATCTATTTTATTAAACAAAGAATATGGAGGTGTTAATTTAGCATCAAAACTTAACAATGATCCGTATTTTGGAAATATCGGGTTCTGACCTCTACTATCTCTAGTTAAATTGAAATTATAGCTTAGGTTTTTTGAACTACCGTTTTTAAAGTTGAATAAACCATAATCATAATTATTTAAATCATAATATTGAAACCCAATTGAATGAGAAACGGTAAAGAAATCATCAGGAACACTTAATCTTTTTGCGAAACCAAAGTTCACACTTGTGATGTTTAATCCTTGTGAACGATCCACTTTGTAGTTGCTGTAATTGTATGCAAATTGTCTACTATGAGAAACTGATCCAAATAATGAAATTGGTTTACGACCTCTAAACCAAGGTTCAGAAAAACTTACACTAAATGTTCTGTAATATGTACTTGCTTGAATTCTTAAAGACATTCTTTGAGCATCTCCCATTGGGAAAGGTTTGTAAGCGTCTTTGTTGAAAACATTTCGTGCTGAAAAGTTGTTGAATGATAAAGCTAGAGTACCAATAAGCGCTCCACCACCATAACCTCCTTGTACCTCAACTTGACTTTGTCCGTTTTCGGTTACGTCCCAGTTGATGTCTACTTTTCCTTCATAAGGATCTGGTTTTACATCAGGTGTGATAGATTCAGCATCAAAAATTCCCATTCCACCTAAACGACGAATAGTTTCAATAACATCTGCTTTACTCCAGATTTGACCTGGTCTTGTACTTAATTCTCTGTAAATAATATTATCATGTGTTTTGTTGTTACCAGTAACTGTGATGTTATTATAACGAGCAAGTGGACCTTCTATAATTCGAATATCATAGTCAATGGTATCGTTATATGTTCTAGTTTCAACAGGAATTACTTGTGCAAATAAATATCCATGATTGTGGTATTCGTTTTGTAAATCGAATGCATCAGGATTTGATTGATCTGCAATTTTTTTCTGAAGTAAAACACCATTATACAAATCACCGTTTTTAATTCCAAGAACGTTTCTTAAGTGACGGTCTGGGTAAATTGTGTTTCCAACAAAACGGATGTTTCCAATGTAATATTGGTTTCCTTCTTCAACTTTAAGGTCGATTTTTACACGATTTGTTTTTGGATTATAGGTTGCTTTTTCTTCTACAATTTGGGCGTCTCTATATCCGTTTTCTTTGTACTTATCAATTACACTATTTAAATCTGATTTATAGTTTTTTTCAATATACTTAGACGATTTAAAGATACGTTTAGGATTCAATACACTACGTGTTTTTGTTTCCTTCATCGCTTTCTTAATCTGAGCGTTTGTTAACTTTGAATTTCCTTCGATATTGATTGATTCGATTTTAACTTTCTTGCCTTTATCAAAATCGATAATCATGTTTTGAGTTTTTCCGTCTCCAGAATCAACCGTTTTTATGTCAACTTTCGAATTGAAAAAACCATCTTTTTTATATTTGTTTTGAATATAGTTTTTAGTAGTTGTAATTAAATTGTCGTTAATTACAGCTCCTTGTTTGATATCTAAATCTTTTAAGATTTCAGTCTTTTTTGCTTTTTTTAAGCCATTTAATGTAATCTCATTTAAACGTGGAAGTTCGTTTAGATTAAGTTCTAGGTTAATTACATCACCAACTATAGAAGTTTCATAAAAATTAATATCGCTAAAATAATTAAGTTTCCAAAGCTTTTTTATCGCATCGGGAATCTCTTCTCCAGGAATGTTAATTTCTTGACCTTTCTCCAAACCTGTAAAAGTTAAGATAGTAAGTTCGTTGTATTTAACATTTCCAGTTACTGTAATGTTACCCAATTTATAGGTTCTAACTCCGTAATCTTCTCTGTTTATAACATTTTCAGAAATTTCTGTTTCTGTTACAATTTCTTGTGCATTTACTTGAGATACAATTCCTATGCAAAGGGGAATTAGATATTTTATGCTTTTATGAAACATTGGTATTTGTTTTACTTATTTTAATTGTTCGCTTGTTTTACCAAAGCGTCTTTCTCTATCTTGATAATTTTGTAACGCTTCCATTAAATGGTCTTTAGTGAAATCAGGCCATAAAACTTCAGTGAAATACAACTCAGCATAAGCAATTTGCCATAATAAAAAATTACTAATTCGTTGTTCACCACTGGTTCTAATAACCAAATCTACATCAGGCATCAATTTAGTGTAAAGATGATTATTAATAATGGATTCGTCAATATCTTCGATTGAAATTATATTATTTTTAACTTTATTACATAGCTCTTTTGTAGCTGAAACTAGCTCTTCTCTAGAGCCATAGCTTAATGCAAGTGTTAAAGTTAGTTTTGTGTTTTCTTTCGTTTTTTCTAAAACTTCTGTTAATTCTTTGCGAACTTCTGATGGGAGATTGTCTAAATTTCCGATTGCATTTAAGCGGATATTGTTTTTAGTGAAGGTTTTAATTTCTTTTTTTAAAGACTTAACTAAAAGCTTCATAAGCATCTGAACTTCAAATTTTGGTCGGTTCCAATTTTCTGTCGAAAACGCATATAAAGTTAGATATTCTATCCCAAATTCAGTACATGCTTCTACGATTTTTCGAACGGTGTTAACTCCGTTTTCATGCCCGATTGTTCTTAGAAATCCATTTTTCTTAGCCCATCTTCCGTTACCATCCATGATTATTGCTAAGTGTTTTGGTAACTTTTCTTTATTTAATTTAAATTCTGTATTCATTAATTAGGTGCGCAGTAGCAAGGGTTTTTTCCAAATGTATATGAAAGGCTTAGTCCTGTAAAAACATACCAATCTTTCGATAAAGTGTTTCCGAATTGGTTTGATGAATAATTCGCATCTTTTGGATGATTTCCATCTAAATTGTCTGTAAATGTATATCTAGCTCCAACCTCAGCACTTAATACAAATCTTTTGTCGATTAATGCTTTTACTCCAACATGAATAGGAATTGCCATTGAATAACCATTTCCGTATTTAACTTGTGTGTTGGTTTTGTTAAAATAGGTTTCATCGAATTTAAAACCTGCCAATCCTGTATAAATATATGGAGTGAAGGCAAACCATTCGTTATGAAGATCAAACTCAAAGAAGTTAAATTCAATACCTAATGAAGCTTCGTGTATTTTATTTTCGAAACTTAAATTTCTTAATTTTCTGCTCCCCATGTCAGATTTTGCATCTTTGCCGGATATTCCCATATAGGTATACGAAGCTCTCCAAGAATGTCTTGGGCTTCTGTTCCAACGGTATTGAATTCCAAATCCTAAATCTTTTGGTGCTATGTAATTTGTAGCGCCAATATCACCAATGTGATTTGCGCCACCTATGGTTACTCCGATTTCATGTATTTGTGCGTTTGAATTTACGCACATTGCCAAAGCAAAAAATGTTATTAAATTTCGAATCATAGGTATCTATTAATTTGCAAATATACTAATGTAAATCAATAATTGTTATTTTCAAAATTGAAATTAATTAATTATTTAGTTAGTATAACGCTAAAAAATTAGAATTATTTTCTATTAATTTCTTTTGTCTTCTCCCCAAAGTAATTTATTTCTCAGCGTTCTCAGAAAAGTTACATCCGGAAATTCAACCATATTAACGGTATGGTGTGCAAGCGAAATTTCAATTTCGGTTTCGTTGTCCATTGCAGCTGTTTCAGAATCAATAGATAATAAAAATTGAGGTTCGCGTCCAGAGATTTTCATTTTTATTCTACTTCTGTCATTTATAATTAATGGACGTGTAGTTAGATTATGAGGTGCAATGGGTGTGATTACCAAGCAGTTTGAGTCTGGAGTGATGATTGGTCCGCCACAACTTAATGAATATCCGGTTGAACCAGTTGGTGTTGAAATGATGATTCCATCTGCCCAATAGGTTGCTAAAAATTCTTCGTTGATATACGTTTCTATAGTTATCATCGAAGTAGTATTTTTACGTGAAATTGTTATTTCGTTTAATGCAAAATTGATTTCAAACGGAGTTTGACTTGGTTCAGGTGAATCTAATTTTAATAAGGTTCTTCGAGAAAGTGTATACTTGTTTTCGAACAATAATGGTATCAATTCTGAAATTGCATCTTGTTGAACGTTAGCAAGAAAACCTAAACGACCTGCGTTTATTCCAACAATCGGCACATTTTTACTTTTTACAAAATTTGCTGCACGTAACATGGAACCATCACCACCAATACTTACAAAAAATTTGGTGTCATCAGCTAAATCAATATGATTGGTAAATGTTTCAAAAATCGGTTCAATGATTTTTTCTTTAATCAATTCATTGTAATAATTCAACTCAAAACTGATTTGACCTTTTTTGTTTTGAATGGATTGGATTAATGATTTTACAATTGCATTATTCGCTGGTTTGTAAACTTGTGCGTAAATGGCAAACTTCATATTTATATGTTTAAATATTTATCTAAATAATCAGAACGATCTTTTAAATCGGATAAAAATAAATCTTCTATATGTTCTGAAATTATATTGTATTCATATCTTCTTAAAGATTGAATGATTTCATTAATATTAATTGTTGTTGCTTTTATAATAATTTGAGCTGTATTGTCAGTAACTTCACTTATAATTATACCTAAAATTTTTGAATTGTTAACCTCAAATATTTGCGAAATTTGACTGATGCTATAGCTATAAATATCTTTCTCAATGATAACTGTTGTTCCTATTTCTTTCAAAAATGGAGTTTCGTTGAAATAAGGAATCACATCGTCAAAAAGGTAATAACCAATTACTTTATTGCTTTTGTTTAAAACGGGAATGATATTCGTTTCGTGTTTAGAAAAGAGTTCTATAACTTCAAACCAAAAACTAGTTTCTCTAACAAAAAAAACTTCAAATAATGCTCTTGCATCTCCGATCTCATTTTTTTGAGGAAAAGTTTCTGCGTCGTTAGTTGATAAATTACCTAGGAAAATACCATTTTCTACAACCGGAAAATGGGTTAGGTTTTCATTTATCAATACATCGACAGCATCAGAAAATATAGTCTTTAGATTAAAATATTTTTTGTTTTTTATAATGAATTCTTGAATAGATTCCATAAGTCCAATTTTGTTACTGCAAAATAATTAAAAATATACTAATTACCCTTCATATTTACTTTGTATTTTTGTAATAAAATGATTAATAATGACGAAACTATCTGTAAACATAAATAAAATTGCCACTTTGAGAAATTCTCGTGGCGGAAATGTACCTGATTTATTACAATTTGCATCTGATGTTCAGGCTTTTGGTGCAGAAGGAATAACGATTCATCCACGTCCAGACGAACGTCATATACGTTATCAAGATGCCCGCGATTTGGTAAAAGTTGTTTATACCGAATATAACATTGAAGGAAATCCGATGGATAACTTTATGGATTTGGTTTTTGAATGTAAACCAACTCAGGTAACTTTAGTACCGGATGCTGTAAATGCTTTGACTTCAAATGCAGGTTGGGATACAATCAAACATCAGGGTTATTTAAAAGAAATAGTTGCTGAGTTTCAGAAAAAAGGAATTCGTACCTCAATTTTCGTGGATCCAGTTTTAGAGATGATTGAAGGAGCTAAAGAAACGGGAACCAATCGAATTGAATTATATACAGAAGAATTTGCACATCAATATGGTTTAGGAAACGAAAAAGCAATTGAGCCTTATTCAAAAGCTGCGCAATTAGCTAATGATTTGGGATTAGGAGTTAACGCTGGGCATGATTTGAGTTTACAAAACATCGAATTCTTTAAAAATAATATCCCTAATTTATTAGAAGTTTCAATTGGCCACGCTTTAATTTCAGAATCTTTGTATTTGGGAGTTGAAAACGTAATTCGAATGTATCAACAAAAAATGAAATAATATGATTTATTCTAAGATTGAAGGTTCTGGAAAACCGTTTTTGATTATTCATGGCTTTCTTGGAATGTCAGATAACTGGAAAACTCTTGCCATACAATTTGCTGCAGAAGGATTTGAAATGCATTTACTAGATATGCGAAATCATGGGCGTAGTTTTCATTCCGATGTGTTTAATTACGAGGTAATGGTTCAGGATGTTTTGGAATATTGTCAAGAAAATAAATTAGACGAATTCATCCTTTTAGGACATTCAATGGGAGGGAAGGTTGCAATGAATTTTGCATGTAAATATCCACTAAAGGTAAGTAAATTAATTGTAGCAGATATTGCACCAAGAGCTTATGCACCGCATCATCAGGATGTTATGGAGGCTTTGAATGCTGTCGATTTTTCTAAAGTAACTTCTCGCAAAGAAATTGAAGAAATTATGGGTAGCTATATTAAAGATTTTGGTACGCTTCAGTTTTTAATGAAAAATGTACATCGAGTTACTCCAGATTCATTTGGGTTTAGATTTAATTTAGAAGCGTTCAATAATGACGATTCGGTTATTGGAGAAGCTTTGTCTGAAGAAAAAAGATATTTAGGAAAGACATTGTTTTTAAAAGGCGAGCGTTCAAAATATATTCAAAAATCTGATTTTGTAGAAATTGAAAAGCATTTTCCAAATGCAATAATCGAAGCGGTTTCAAATTCAGGTCATTGGCTTCATGCCGAAAATCCTAACGAGTTTTTTATTAAAGTAAATGAGTTTATTTGTGATAAAACGTATTAAAATAATAAGAATATTTATTTAAATCGGTTATATTTTTTATAAATGTAATTTTTTCTAAAAATATTAAAAGATTAACATTTTGTTATATATTTGAGATTATAAAACTATAAATGTAAAATTTATGAATAGAAACAAACTTATGGCAATTTCTTTGCTAACCTTGATGTCTTCAAGTGTTTTTGCAGGGGGATATCGTATTAGTATGCAAGGTCAAAGGCAATTGGCGATGGGGCACACTGGAGTTGCTGTCATTGGTCAGAATGCAGAAAGTATCTTTTTTAATCCAGCAAACGGAACTTTCTTAAAAGATAAATGGAGTTTTTCTGCAGGTGTTACTGCTTTAACTTCGGATGTGAAATTTCAGAATAAAACTTATAATTGGAAAAATGAAACTAGTAATACAGGTACACCACTTTATTTTTATGGGAACTATCAGGTAAACGATCGTTTTTCTGTAGGTTTAGCAATTTATACACCTTACGGAAGTGCTGTTGAGTGGGATCAAGATTGGGAAGGTTCACATTTGGTGAACAATATTGATTTAAAATCATTCTTTATTCAACCGACTGTTTCTTACAAAATTACTGAAGATGTAAGTATTGGTGCTGGTTTAATTTATGTAAATGGAGGTGTTAAGTTCAATAGAAACTTGACTCGTAGCATGACAGACGATTCGGGAATGAATAGATCAGATGTTACTGTAGATGCTCAAGGAGTTCATGCGTGGGGATATAATGTAGGGTTAACAGCTAAATTAGACGATTATGTAACTTTTGGTGTTAATTATCGTTCTCAAATTGACATGAAAGCTAAAGGTGGTGATGCGACTTTCCATGACATGCCAACTTTTGCCCAAGCAACTTATAAAGATGGTAAATTTGATGCAACTATGCCATTGCCTGCGGAATTAACAGTTGGTTTTTCGTACCAAATTAATAAACAATGGTTAGCAGCAATTGATTATAATTATACATTTTGGAGCGCTTACAAAAGTTTAGTAATTGATTTTGAAGATCCTAATATTCCATCTTCTGTAAATCCTAGAAATTATAAAAATTCAAGTACAATTCGTGCTGGAGTTCAATATGCGCCGACTGAAAAATTCTCAGCTCGTATTGGAGGATATTATGATGTTTCACCAGTACAAGATGGTTATTTTGCACCTGAAACGCCAAGAAATGATGCGTTGGCTGGAACTTTAGGTTTTACATATAAAGTTACACCAAAACTAGGAATTGATTTCTCTGCTACAGTTCTTCATTTCAAAGAAACAGATAATTCATATGATTATTTTGTTGAAGATGGAAATCCGGTTTCTTTTGTAGGAACTTATCGTTCAGGAGCGTATTCTCTTGGTTTAGGACTTTCTTATAATTTTTAATTGAAGCGTCATGAAAAAATATCAAATTATACTTTTAGCTGCAATCGCAGTAGGTTTTTCATCATGTAAACCAGAGTTTGATGATGAAATTTCAAATGGAACTTATACTGCTGGAGAAGCAGATTTCTCAAGATATGTTGCTGTTGGGAATTCATTAACCTCAGGATATATGGATGGAACAATGTATCGCTCAGGTCAACAATATTCTTTTCCTAACTTGTTATCAAAACAATTCTCTGTTGTTGGTGGTGGCGAATTCACCCAACCTTCATATGCGGATGATGTTAATGATCTTGGAGGATTACTTTTAGGAAGTAATATTATAGCTAAAACTCGAATGATTATCAATATGAGTACAGGTGGGCCTCAAAACCTAGCAGGTACACCTACTATTCAGGTTGGTCAATTACAACAAAAAGCCTTCAATAATATGGGAGTTCCAGGTGCTAAATCTTTTCATTTATTAGCAGCTGGATACGGAAATTTACAAGGCGTTGCTACTGGTCAAGCTAATCCATATTTTGTTCGAATGGCAACAAATCCTAATGCAACGGTTTTAGCTGATGCACTTTCTATGAATCCAACGTTTTTTACAAACTGGATTGGTAGTAATGACGTTTTAGCTTATGCGTTATCAGGAGGAACTGGTGTAAATCAACAAGGTAATTTAAATCCAGCTACTTATGGAGGAAATGATATTACTGATCCAAATGTTTTTGCACAAGTTTATTCTACAATAACTAACGGGTTGACGGCTAATGGAGCAAAAGGAGTCGTGGCAACAATTCCGTATGTAACGTCTATTCCTCATTTTACAACTGTTCCTTATAATCCATTAACAACTGAAGCTCTTGGTGGGACTCAAGTTGTAGGGCAATTAAATGAATTGATTGTAAAATTAAAAGGAGCCTTAACTTATTTAGGTGCTGGAGATCGTGTACAAACTTTCTCAACAACAGCTCCAAATCCTTTGTTAATCAAAGACGAAACGTTACCTAATCTATCGACTCAATTAGCAACTATACTTGCTCAAGATCCACAATTTGCTCCTTTAGCAACGGTTTTAGGGCAAATTTACGGACAAGCTCGTCACGCAACTTCAAATGATTTGTTTGTTTTGGGTACAAGTTCGGTGATTGGAACAACTTCAACTGCAGCGACTATTGCAGCTTTACCAGCTCAATATCAAGCTTTATTTGGTAAAGTTGGGGTTACTTATCCGCTTGAAGATATGTATACATTGATTCCTCAAGAACAACAAGAAATTAAAGAAGCGACAGATTCGTTTAATAATACAATCAAAACAATTGCAGCAAGTAAAGGTTTGGCAGTTGCTGATATGAATGCAATTATGAATCAGTTAGTTTCTGGAATCAGAGTTGCTGACGGACAGATTTATACTGCTGATTATTTTAAAGGTTTAGGGAATATGAATGTAGTTTTGTTCTCTTTAGATGGTGTGCATCCAAATCCGAGAGGATATGCATTAGTAACAAACGAAATTATTCAGGTTATTAATAAGCATTACAAAGCTCATTTACCATTGTATGTTCCAGGAAATTTCCCTGGAGTTACAATCAAAGCTTCAAATTAGTTTTTTATATTTAAAAGCGTTACTTTGGTGACGCTTTTTTAAATTTTTTAGAATATGAATTTTATCATTAGATTAATAGTTTCAAGTGTTTTGGTGATGTTGACTGAAACAATCATTCCGGGTGTTTCTATCGAAAGTTGGTCGTCGGCTTTATGGGTTGTTGTAGCATTAGCTGTTTTAAATGCTATTGTAAAACCAATTTTACAGTTGTTTTCATTGCCAATTACAATTTTAACTTTAGGATTATTTTCATTAGTAATTAATGCAATAATTGTTTTATTAGCAGAGTATTTTGTTAGTGGATTTGTTGTAGGAGGATTTTTAAACGCCTTGTTTTTCTCAATCGTTTTATCTATTCTACAGTCAGTTGCTGGAATTCTGATTCCGTCATCGAAAAAAAAATAAAAAATTAATAGTTTATTGTAATACAATAGATTAAAAACTTGGTTGGCTTGTAAAAATATCATAATTTTGCAAGCCAATTTTAGTAGTAAATAACAGAAAGATGAATATTACAAGAAATAATGTAGATGCTCTTAACGCAATCGTTACAATCGAGCTTGCAAAAGAAGATTTCCAAGGAAATGTTGATAATGTATTAAAGAATTATAAAAAAAATGCTAACATTCCTGGATTCAGAAAAGGTGCTGTTCCAATGTCTTTAATCCAAAAACAATACGGAACTGCTGTTTTATTTGAAGAAGTTAATAAATTACTTCAAGAAAATTTAAACAAGTATTTGAATGAAGAAAAAATCGATATTTTAGGAAATCCACTTCCTGTTGCAAAAGATATTGATTGGAATGCAGATACATTATCATTTGATTTTGAATTAGGATTAGCTCCAGAATTTACTGTTGATTTAGGTGCTAAGAATAAAATAACTAAATTTAATATTGTTGCTGACGACGCAATGTTAGAAGAACAAGTTGAATTTATCCAAAAACAATACGGAAAAATCGTTTCTAAAGAAAAATCTGAAGAAGGTGATGATATTCGTGTAAAAGTTTCAAACGAAGAAGAAGGAATTTCTAACGAAACTACTTTCGCTATTTCTGACGTTCGTACAAAGACAAATCAAAAGAAATTCATCGGTAAAAAAGTTGGAGATGTAGTTGCAATTTCGACTAAAGGTTTATTCGAAGATGAGCAAAAATTAGCAAACGTTTTAAATATCGATGCTGAAAAAGCAAACGGTTTAGATGTTGAGGTTGCTTTTGAAATTACTGAAATCAACACAACTGAAAAAGCAGAATTAAATCAAGAATTCTTTGATAAATTATTCGGAGAAGGTGTGGTTACTACAGTTGAAGAATTAAAAGCTAAAATCAAAGAAGATGCTGAAAAACAATTCGCTTCTCAAGGTGATCAAAAGTTCACTAACGATGTAGTTGAATTCTTAATCGAATCTACTGATTTTGAATTACCAGCAACTTTCTTGAAAAAATGGTTACAAACTGCTGCTGAAAAACCTTTAACAGAAGAAGAAGCAAACGAAGAATACGTAAAATCTGAAAAAGGTTTACGTTACCAATTAATCGAAGGAAGAATTATTACAGATAATAATTTACAAATCACTTTCGAAGAAATTAAAGAATATACTTCTAAATTAATCAAAGAGCAAATGGCTCAATTTGGTCAATTAGAACCAGCTGAAGCTGATGTTGATAATATCGTTTCTCGTGTATTAACAAACCAAGAAGAAGTTCGTAGAATTTCTGAGCAATTAATGCAAGAAAAAATGGTTAAGTTATTCAGCGAAAAAGTAAACGCTAAAGTGAAAGAAGTTTCTTACAAAGATTTCGTTAAGGAAGCTTACGAAGCATAATTTTCACGAAAAAAATGACTATATTTGAGCGTCAGATTCATCAGAATTTGACGCTCACTTATTTATATAAATCAAAAAAAATAAATTTTGCATATGGACTTTGGTAATGAATTTAAAAAATATGCTACACAGCATCACGGTATAAACAATATGTACTACGATAAAATTGTAGGAAGCATGACACCTTATATTATTGAAGAACGTCCGATGAACATTGCTTCGATGGATGTTTTTTCTCGTTTAATGATGGATCGTATTATTTTCCTTGGAACAGGAGTTGATGATTACGTAGCAAACATCATTCAAGCGCAATTATTATTTTTAGAAAGCGTTGATGCTTCTAAAGATATTTCAATCTATATCAATTCTCCTGGAGGAAGTGTTTACGCAGGTTTAGGCATTTACGATACGATGCAATTTGTAAAACCTGACGTAGCTACAATTTGTACAGGAATGGCTGCGTCGATGGGAGCTGTTTTATTATGTGCTGGTGCAGATGGAAAACGTTCAGCTTTACCACATTCACGTGTAATGATTCACCAGCCTTCTGGAGGAGCGCAAGGTGTTGCAACTGATATGGAAATCAATTTAAAAGAAATGTTGAAACTGAAAGATGAACTATATGAAATCATCGCTAAACATTCAAAACAACCTTTCGAAAAAGTTTACAAAGACTCAGAACGTGATTACTGGATGAAAGCTGCTGAAGCTAAAGAATACGGTATGATTGACGAAGTTTTAATTAGAGAATAATCCCAAGAGAAAAAGAATTTAAATGAGAAATGATGGGAATGATTGTTCGTTTTGTGGACGTTCAAAAGCAGAAACGAACATTCTTATAGCAGGAATTAATGCGCATATTTGTGACCATTGTGTGGAACAAGCTCACGGAATCGTACTTGAAGAAATTAAATCAAACGGAATTAACGGATTGTCTGATGAGGTTTTATTAAAAAAACCAATCGAAATTCGTCAGTTTTTAGATCAATATGTAATAGGTCAAGATCAAACTAAAAAAGTTTTATCAGTTGCAGTTTATAATCACTACAAACGATTGTTGCAGCAAGAAAGTAATGACGATGTTGAAATCGAAAAAAGTAACATCATCATTGTTGGACAAACCGGAACAGGAAAAACATTGGTAGCAAAAACTATCGCTCGTATGTTAAACGTGCCGTTAGCTATCGTTGACGCTACTGTTTTAACTGAAGCTGGTTATGTTGGTGAAGATGTTGAAGGTATTTTAACTAAGTTGTTGCAAGCTGCAGATTACGATGTTGAAAAAGCAGAACGCGGAATTATCTTCATTGACGAAATCGATAAGATTGCTCGTAAAAGCGATAATCCATCGATAACACGTGATGTTTCTGGAGAAGGTGTTCAGCAAGCGTTATTAAAATTATTAGAAGGTTCAATTGTAAATGTTCCGCCTAAAGGAGGACGTAAACATCCTGATCAGAAATTCATCGAAGTTAATACAAAAGATATTCTTTTTATTGCTGGTGGAGCTTTCGATGGAATTGAAAGAATCATTTCTAAGCGTATGAATTTTCAAGCAGTTGGATTCGGAAATTCAAAAGATGAAGGTAAAGTTGATAAAGCTAATTTATTGCAATATATCATCCCAAAAGATATTAAAGATTTTGGTTTAATTCCTGAAATCATTGGTCGTTTACCAGTTCTGACGCACATGGATCCGTTGGATAAAGAAACGCTTCGAATGATTTTAACTGAGCCTAAAAATGCTTTGGTTAAGCAATACGAAAAGCTTTTTGAAATGGACGGTGTAACACTTACTTTTACAGACGAAGCTTTAGATTATGTAGTAGAAAAAGCATTAGAATATAAATTAGGTGCTCGTGGTTTACGTTCGTTGTGTGAAGCTATTTTAACAGATCCGATGTACGAATTACCAAGTTCTGATAAAGAAGCATTTATTGTTGATAAAGCTTTTGCAGAAACAGCTTTGAACAAAAATTTAATGAACAGGTTGGAAATGTCAATCTAGTTTTTTTATCATAAATTAATTAAAATCTCAATGTGTTTTTACGTATTGAGATTTTTTTGTTACTTTAGTAAGTATAAACCACTTTAAATCAATTATATAACATTTTTAGTTTTTTTTGATTTAGAAAAAAATATTTATTTATGAAAAACATTGTAAAAAGCTTAGTATTATCATCGATGCTTGTTTTGTTTGTAAATTGCTCTGATGATAACAATTCGAATCAAATAGTTGATCCTGGTTTTCAGCCAAATGGTCAAGATTTGAAAAATCTGTTTGCTTCAAATCTAAATAATATTACTCAAAGAACGAGTTTTGATTCAGAACAAGATTTTAGTTTTATCTCTGAAAAGGGAACATTGATAACAATTAATGCTAATTGTTTAAAGAGGCAAGATGATACGCCTGTGACTGGGCAAGTCGATTTTGCTTTTGTTGAAATTTTTGATAGAGGAACTATGTTAACTACAAATAAACCAACTGTTGGTCTATTTGGAGATGAAAAAAGATTACTATATTCTGGTGGTGAATTTTATGTCGAAGTTACTCAAAATGGTGAAAAATTAAAATCAGATTGTGGTTATATGCTTTCTACACCAACTAGTAATACTGGAGATGTCGATTATGAAATGAGATCATTTTATGGAGAGATTAACTCTCAAGGAGAATTACTTTGGAACCTTTCAATAACAGGAGGAGAAATGTGGATAGGTTACAATGAATTAATTAATACAGATGCATATAATGCTTTTGTTAATAATTTTGGTTGGTATAATTGTGATCGTTTTGTTGATCTTGGAAATGGCTTTACAACCGTTAATTTTTCAGTTCCTACTGGGTTTGCAAATAATTCTGTAGTATTTTTAGCAACAAAGAATGAACCTAATTCATTAGCATATGCTTATACAAATATGCCAGTTGGTTTAGAAGTTTACTATGTTCTGGTTACAGCTAATAACGGAAGATTTAAATATGCTATCAAACCATCTCAAGTAATTACACCAAATTTGAATGTAACATTTAGTTTGAGTGAAATGCAAGATGGAACCACACAACAATTAGTAGATGCATTAAACAATCTACCTTAAGGATATTAAATAATTTTTTTTAATTAGATTCAAATCTCAATGTGTTTTTACGTATTGAGATTTTTTATTTTTTAACGGTATGGTATTTGTTAATTTTGTATATATAATTTAACATTTTAGTTTATTTAATATGATTATCTAATAAATGTTATTTTTAATTATTAATTTAAAAATTGTTGCTATGAAAAAAATTGTACACTTATTATTAATCTTACCGTTAATTACATTTGTTAGCTGTAACAACGACGACAATGGTAATCTTGAAAATGAACAACAGTTTCAGCCCAACGGAATAGCTTTAAAAAGTTTATTTGCTTCAAATCTTAACAATATTAAACAACAAACTACTTTTGATTCTGGACAAAATTTTGTTTTTGTTTCAGAAAAAGGTACAGTTGTTAAGATTTTTGCTAATTGTATGACTAAGCTCGATGATACACCAGTAACTGGAAATGTTGATTTTGAATTTATTGAAATCTACGATCGTGGTACTATGTTGGCTACTAATAAAGCTACAGTTGGTAAATTTGGAACAGAAAAAAGAATGTTAGCTTCTGGCGGCGAATTTCATTTTAAAGTTTCACAAAATGGCGAAACATTAAAGCCTAGTTGCCATTTTCAAATTATAACTCCAGCTATTAATACAGGTGGTTTAGATTCAGAAATGCAAGGTTTTGTTGGAACGATTGACGAAAACGGAAATTTGTTATGGGAGAATTTCACTGGACAAGAAATGTGGTCTGGTTTTAATCAAGAAATAAATCAAGATGCATATACTGCTTTTTTGAATAATTTTGGATGGTATAATCACGATAGATTTATAGATCTAGGAAATGGTTATACCGATGTTACTTATGTTTTGCCTCAAGGGTTTAACGCTAGCAATAGCAGTATTTTTATGGCATCCAAAACAATTCCTAATTCACTAGCTAATGCATATGTTCGTGCTCCAATAGGACTTGAATTGTATTATATTTTAGTTGTCGAAAGTAACGGCGGTTTTAAATATGCAATCAAGCCAGCTCAATTTGTAACACAAAATATGAATGTTGTCTTTACATTACCAGAGATGCAAAATGGTTCTATTCAACAAGTTATTGATGCTATTAATAATCTTCCTCAATAAATTTTCTAAATCATTTATTTTTAAGCTTACAAGAAATTGTAAGCTTTTTTATTTATAAAATTTGGATAAATAAAATTTTGTTCTATATTTGTAGAACAAGTTCTAAAAAAACCGAATATGAAATTAACACCAGCCGAAGAACAATTGATGCAATATGTTTGGAATAAAGATAAATCGTTATTAAAAGATTTAATCGAAAGTTACGATGAACCTAAACCAGCTAAAACAACTGTTGCTACAACGATTAAAAAACTTATCGATAAAAAATTTGTGGCTTACGACGAAATCGGAAGTACACGTTTATATTATGCGATTGTAAAGAAGGAAAACTATTTTTCAAAACAAATGAAAAATATGATACATCAGTTTTTTGATAATTCAACTTCCAATTTCGCTTCCTTTTTTGCCAAAGAAGCTTCCTTGACCAAAGAAGAATTACAAAATCTACGCGACTTAATTGACGATGAACTTAAAAACAAGTAGCTATGATTTTATATTTCATTAAGTCAACTTTTTTGTTGATTGTTTTTTTCTTGATTTACAGATACAGTCTTCAGGATAAAAAATCATTAAAATTCAACCGATTTTATTTATTGGTTACGTTTGTTTTAGGTTTGATTTTACCTTTTCTCAATTTTAATTTTATTGTCAAATCAAATCAAATTATTGAAACAAAAACGATTGTTTTTAAGCAATTAGAAGATATTTCAAATTTCGATTATTTTCCGATTGTTGAAAAACAGCGCTTGTTTTCAAATATCGAAATACTATTTTCGGTAATCGCACTTTTATTACTGATTCGGATTGTGTTTCGAATTTATGCAATTATCAGTTTAAAAAACTCAGGAAAAAAAATTGAAAATGAATTCGGATTACTGATTTTAAATACCAAAGTTAAATCGCCCTTTTCGTTTTTAAGTTGCATTTATCTAAACTTAGAATCTTGGAATAAAAAATTAATAGAAAAAGAAATTTTGATTCATGAAAAAGGTCATGTTGTTCAAAGACATTCCTTGGATATTTTATTCATCGAATTTTTGAAAATTGGATTGTGGTTTCAGCCGATGTTGTATTTCTATAAAAAAGCCATTCAAGAAAATCACGAATTTTTGGCCGATGCCTTTTGTTTAAATCAAACAGAAAATATTAAAGATTACCAAAATATTATTTTAAACTATTATAGTGCACAAAATAAACAATTAGAATTAAGCAGTTCATTTAATTATAAAAATCTAAAAAAACGTTTTATTATGATGAAAAACACAAAAAAAGGAAATGTTACAAAAGTACTATTTTATAGTTTGGCTTTTGTATTGACTTACTTTGGTTTAGTTGGAATTGAAACCAAAGCAAACACGATTGATAAATTTGAAAGCGTGATTTCAGATAAAGTGAATGATTTAATGGATAAAAAAACAAGTGATGAAATAATTACGGATGTTGAATCTATTGAAATTGAAGATAAAATCGAAAATAGAAAGGCAAAACCCAAAGTTGAGTTTTCTATATTTCTAAATGAAATTCAAGATAAAATAGAAAAATATTATTCAAATGATGAATTAGAAAATACGGTTCATGTATTTTTTAATATTGATGAAAATGGTAAAATAGGCAAGGTAAATATTCTTAATACGAATGATTTTTTAATCAAAGATTTTATTACAAAGTTATTGGAGGAATCACCGAATTGGAACCCAGAAATTAAAAATGGAATTGCTATTCAATCAACCATGAGTATTCCATTACGAATTAAAAAGTCTGATTCTGAAATGTTAAACACTGATTTACACAAGACTGAAAATGTTAAGCAAGATTTTATAAAAGCGCATCCAAAAGAAGGGATAAAAAAATTCTATTCACATTTTATGAGAATACTTACAGTTCCAGAATTTAACGAGAATATTGATGTTAAGATTGTCCTTAAAATGGTTGTCGAAGAAGATGGAAATTTATCTAATTTTGAATTCGAAAAACCTAATGTATTGTACAAAGAACTAGAAGAAAATATAATTTCAGCTTTAAAATCAATGCCTGCTTGGAATCCCGCAACGCAAGATGGTAAACCAATTGCTTCTGATTTTTATTTGCCTATTAATATTAAGGTAAATATTTAAAACACAAAACCGAGAAATTAATTTCTCGGTTTTGTGTTATATATCAAGTTTCGCCTTTTGAAGGTCTAATTCGTTTTGTTGTAATTTTATTTTCAAATCTTTAACTTCTGTTTCAAGTTTAAGGATTTTGGCTTTTGCTTTTATTTGGTTTTCAGTGGATAATTTTCTGTTTAGCATATCTTTTTCAAATTGCGTTGTGGCTTTTTTTAGGTTGTTTTCCACTTTTGCTAATTTTACTTTAGATTGGGTTACGTTTTTTTGATATTTTTCAATGGAGTTTTTAGCTTTTGAGATTTTGTTAGCCTCTTTTAATATTTCCTTTTGTGATTTCTCAACTGTTTTTAATTCATTTTTTAAGACTTTAACTTCGTCATCAACTTTCTTTTGATTTTGCTTCGCTTCTTCAATTTTTAAAACATCATCAGTTTTTTTTGCTTCTTTGGTTAAGATTGCTAATTCACTCGCTTGACTGATTTTTTGATTTAAATCTTGCTTTTTTAACTCGATGTCTTCACCAATTTTAGCAGCTTCGGCATTTAATTCTGCAATTCTTTCTTTAGATGTTTTTATTATCTGTACTGTAGTTTCTACATTTTGAGCATTAGAATAGAAAGGTGAAAATGATAATAAAAAAAGGAGTAATAAAAACTTATTTTTCATATTATATTTTTTAGTATTTATGTTAATAATGCTCAAAAAGTGTACCAATTACCACTCGTTTACTTTATTTGAATCTAATTTTAAAAAGATAAATAACATAATCGTAAAGGCTATTAAACTTGATCCGCCATAAGAAAAGAATGGAAGTGGAACTCCAATTGTAGGAAACAACCCGATTAACATGGATACGTTTACAAAAAAGTGCATAAACAAAAATGCTGCTACACAGTAACCATAAATTCTAGGAAATGCTGTTTTTTGTTGTTCTGCCAAATATATTATCCTAAAAAATAACGTGACAAAAAGTCCAATTACAACGATACAGCCAACAAATCCCCATTCTTCTCCGACTGTAGTAAATATATAATCGGTGTGTTGTTCTGGAACAAATCCACCTTTGGTTTGGGTTCCTTCAAGAAATCCCTTACCTGTCCAGTTTCCTGAACCAATTGCAATTTTAGATTGATTTAGATTATAACCTTCTTTTTTCATGTCTACATCTTGACCAATCAATACATTGATTCGATCTTTTTGATGTGGTTCTAATACTGAATCATAAACATAATCTACACTATAGACAAATCCTACCATTATCAGTGTGATGATTAAATATATGAATGGATTTCTGTTGATTTTTTTGTTGGTAATAAAGTGGATTAAAGCTACTACTATTATTCCTAAGATTATGAAATGAGGTTCGATTAAAAGTGAGAGAAAAAATAATACAATGGCTATAAATCCTGTCCAAAGATACCAACTAGGAAAACCTTCTCGATATAATACCAAAAATAATGTCATGAAAATCATGGCGCTTCCCATGTCAGGTTGCATCAAGATTAGTAAAACGGGAAACATAAAAATTCCCATTCCAATGGCTTGTTCTTTTAATGTTTCGAAAGTGGGTTGTGCTTCTGCAATATATTTTGCTAAGAGTAAAGCTGTGGCTGTTTTTACAAACTCGGAAGGTTGGAGTCCAAAACCTCCGAATTGATACCAGTTCGTTTGTCCTTTAATGCTTTTACCAAAAACAAATAATCCTAACAGAGATACTATTCCAATACAATAAAACACAACAGCATATTTTTCATAAAATTTTGCATCAATGGAAAGTAAGAGAATAATCAAAGGAACAGATAATCCAATAAATAAAATTTGTTTGCCGTAAATCTGACCAAGATCAAAAATCGATGTGGTTTCATCAGGTAACGATGCTGAATAAATATTCAACCAACCTAAAAACACTAGGACAGCATATATAAAAATGGTAAGCCAATCGACATTGCTTATTACACTTTGATTTGCTAAATGCTTTGTTTTAACCATTGATTTTTTTTTGTTTTGCTTTTAACTGTGCTTGTAATTTTGCTTTTGCTTTTTTTTCTGCATCCACTTGATCCTTTAATATGTACTCTGAATGTAAAGAAGTTTCAAACATTCGTTTCTCTAAATCTGTTCGAGTAATGGTACCTTTTAAATATTTTTCTATCATTAAGGAAGTAATCGGACCTGCATAAGAAGCTCCCCAACCACCATTTTCAATAAATACAGCAACTACTATTTTAGGGTCATCTTTTGGTGCAAATGCTAAGAATACTGAGTGATCTTTTAATTGTTTCTTTTGACCGTCAATTTTTATAAAATTTTCTACAGTTCCTGTTTTTCCACAAACTGCAATGTCTGGTATTTGTAATCTACTTGCTGTTCCAGTTCTATAAACTTCTGCTAAACCTTCAATAACAGGAATAAAATGTTGCTTATCAATAGTCGTTGTTTTTTTCTGAACAAAGTTTTTATCGATATGATCTTTTTCAATTGATTTTATAATATGAGGTGTGTAATAATAACCTTGATTGGCAACTGCGCACATTACATTTGCAAGTTGAATTGGAGTTACCGTAATTTCACCCTGTCCAATGGCATTAGATATTGTTGTAGTTCCTTTCCAACCGCCATTTGGATACCATTTGTCGTAATATTCTGAATTTGGAATCTGACCTTTTCTACCTATTGGTAAATCATATCCCAAAAACTGACCTAATCCAAAACTCTTCAGATGATTATACCAAGCATCCATTCCTAATTTTGGATTACTATATTTATCTATGATACGTTTATACGTTTGTGCAAAATAGGTGTTACATGATTTTGCGATGGCAGGATGTAAATTCCAACTTCCAGCATCGTGACATTTCATAAAAGCTCCTCGGGAATAATAAAACCCATGACTACAAGAAAAGTGAGTGTTGGTGTCAATGACTTCTTCTTGTAAACCAATCAGTCCAGTTAAGATTTTAAAAGGAGAACCGGGTGAATATTCTCCGATTAATACGCGGTCAAAAAAAGGATCACCTGGTAATTCTGCTAATTGTTGGTAATTTTTTGAACGATCTCTTCCGACTAATAATTTGGGATCATAATTTGGAGAAGCAACCAATGCAAGAATTTCACCTGTTTTAGGTTCAATTGCAACTATTCCACCACGTTTGTTTACCATTAATTTTTCGCCATATTCTTGTAAAGCTCCATCAATGGTAATAGTAATGTCTTTTCCTTTTTCTGAAATCGAATCGTAAATACCCTCTTTGAAAGGACCAATTTCTCTATTGTGTTTATCTTTTTGAATATATTTTACACCTTTTTGTCCTCGTAAAATTTCTTCATAAGCTTGTTCAACTCCTTGAATTCCGATTAAATCACCACTGATATAATATGGATTTCTTTTGATGTCGTTATCATTAACTTGACGGATGTATCCAAAAACATTTCCTGCAAAATCAACTTGATAATCTCTTAGGTTTCTTTTTTGTATGTAAAATCCTTTGAAATGACGAATTTTTTCTTGAAAAACGGCGAATTCCCTTTTGGTTAATTGTGATAAAAAAACAGAAGGAAGGCGAGGGCTATAAACTTTTGCTTTTTCAATTTTATTATTGAACTCTGCAACTGAAATATCTAAAATTTTACATAAACTTAAAGTATCAAGGTTTTTTATTTCGCGTGGAATAACCATGATATCATAACTTGGTTGATTCGCTACTAAAAGTTTTCCTGTTCTGTCGTAAATATAACCTCTTTCTGGATATTCATAAACAATTTTTAAAGCGTTGTTATCTGACTTTTTTAAGTATGAATCATCAATAATTTGCAAATAAAATAAGCGCGCAACAATGGCAATTGTCGCTAAAATTATAATTATAGGGAATAATAATTTTCTCATTTTTTTGCTGGCTTAATTAAGAAGATTAAGATGATTATAAAAATTAAAGTTAAAGCTGAAGATAAAATAGTTCTTAAAAGTATTTCGAAAGCAAATTGAATATTGAATATTTCTAATGTATAAAATATCAAATGATGAAATAAAATAGAGATGGACAAATAAGTCAATAATTCGGTAGAGAATTTGTCTGTAATTTTCATCATGTGATATTCGTAACTTATTCCGAAAGAAAACTTTAAAAAGGGCTCTCTAAAATAGGCTAAACAAACACAAGCTGCGGCTTGAACACCACCAGAATTATTGAAACTATCTAGTATTATTCCAAGAAAAAAACTTGCCAAAATTAATCCAGCACGATTTGAATTTAATGGATAAAGTAGAATGAATAATATATATGGATATGGCGTTACAAAACCGAATAAATCGATGTTGTCAAACAAAACAACTTGTAATAAAAGTAAAGATACAAATCGAAAAATATTTATAATTAATGTACTATTCATCGCTTAAAGTTGCTTCTTCTAATTGTTTTATTTCTTGTAAATTCACGTTTTCAATCAGATAGACAGAACCAATGTTTGTCATATCATTAAATAAACGAACGCTTATTGTGTAAAAGTTTGATGATTTTGATGCAAATACCTTATCTACGACTCCAATCGGAATGTTCTCAGGAAAAATAATTGATTCACCACCTGTAACAATACTATCTCCTTTGTGAAGTTTAGCTAATTTTGGAATGTCAATTAACTGCACAAAGCCTGCATTTTTTCCATCCCAAACAATGGTTCCAAAATGATTTGAATTACTCACTTTGGCATCGATACGAGTTTTAGAATTTAAAATACTTTGAACGGTTGCATAGTGTTTCGAAACATTTTCTACTATTCCAACTACTCCTCGTGAGTTTATAACTCCCATATCTTTTGCAAAACCATTTTTTGTTCCTCCTTTAATGGTCAAATAATTTTCTTTTTTATTGTAATTGTTTCGAATTATTTTAGTTTGAAAAACGTTATAATCTGTGGCAATACGTAATTCAGGATTAACCTTAAATGCTGAGTCAATGATGATTTGGCTGTTGTATAGCGTTTGTTTAAGCTTTGCATTTTCTTTAGCAAGCATTTCATTTTCAGTCTTTAAATGAAGGTATTCTTTTAAATTATTGGTTTCTTCATAGATTGTTCCTGAAACAATATTTGCAGAATTTACGAATTGGCTTTTATGAAAAGCGTGCGATTGAATAGTCATGTATAATGAAATGACTAAAAGCAGCAAAAACAGCAACTTCGTGCTGTTTTTTGTAAAAAAAGATATGATCTGCTGCATGCTTTTTCTTTATATTATTTTATAAGAATACTTCTGTATTTATTGATGTTTTTTATCACCATTCCTGTTCCGCGAACTACGGCTCTTAATGGATCTTCTGCAATGTAAACTGGTAAATCTGTTTTTTGAGAAATACGTTTGTCTAAACCTCTTAGTAACGAACCTCCACCTGCTAAATAGATTCCTGTATTATAAATATCAGCTGCTAATTCTGGCGGTGTTTGCGATAATGTTTCCATTACTGCATCTTCAATTCGTTGAATAGATTTGTCTAATGCTTTTGCAATTTCACGATATGATACGTTTATCTGTTTAGGTTTACCTGTTAATAAATCTCTACCTTGAACTAACATATCTTCTGGACCTTGGTCTAAATCTTCGATTGCTGCTCCAATTTGGATTTTAATTTTTTCGGCAGTTCCTTCTCCGACAAATAAGTTGTGCTGAGTTCTCATGTAATAGATGATGTCGTTAGTGAAAACGTCACCAGCAATTTTTACAGATTTATCACATACAATTCCGCCTAAAGCAAGTACAGCAATTTCTGACGTTCCACCACCTATGTCAACAATCATATTTCCTTTAGGTTGCATGATGTCAACTCCAATACCAATTGCAGCTGCCATTGGTTCGTGAATCAAATAAACTTCTTTTCCGTTTACGCGTTCACACGATTCTTTTACCGCACGCATTTCTACCTCTGTAATTCCAGACGGAATACAAACGACCATACGTAATGCTGGTGTGAACATTTTTTTCTTTAGTGCAGGAATACTTTTAATGAAAAGACTAATCATCTTTTCAGAAGCATCAAAGTCAGCAATAACTCCGTCTTTTAACGGACGAATGGTTTTAATGTTATCATGGGTTTTACCCTGCATTAAACTTGCTTCTTTCCCTACTGCAATTATTTTTCCAGTAACTCTATCACGAGCTACGATAGACGGACTGTCTACCACAACTTTTCCATTGTGAATAACAAGTGTATTAGCAGTACCAAGGTCCATTGCAATTTCCTCGGTCATGAAATCAAAAAATCCCATATTCGTTAAAAGGGTATTAGGTTAGTTAAAATTTTTAGCTTACAAAAATAACAAATTAATGTTTAAAATGACGAATTCCTGTTGTAACCATTGCAACATTATTTTCGTTACAATAGTTTATACTTAATTCATCCTTAATTGATCCACCAGGTTGAATAACAGCTGTGATTCCTGCGTTATTTGCAATTTCAACACAATCAGGGAAAGGGAAGAAAGCATCACTTGCCATGACAGCTCCTTTTAATTCAAAATTAAAAGTGTTTGCTTTTTCTATCGCTTGATTTAAAGCGTCAACACGTGATGTTTGTCCTGTTCCAGAAGCACATAATTGTTTGTTTTTGACTAAAACAATTGTGTTTGATTTTGTGTGTTTGCAAATTTTTGAAGCGAATAATAAATCGTCAATTTGCTCTTCTGTTGGTGTTAAGTTTGTAACAAAGTTTAAATGTTCTTTAGTGTCTGTGATATAATCTTTATCTTGAACCAAAATTCCGTTTAAACAGCTACGAACTTGTTTGTTTGGTAATTCTACATCGTTAATGATTAGAATAATTCTATTTTTTTTGCTTTGTAAAATAGTAATGGCTTCTTCGTCATATGAAGGTGCGATTACAATTTCACAAAATAATTTATTAATTTCTTCGGCTGTTGCGACATCAATTTTTCCGTTAGCAATTAAAACACCACCAAAAGCAGAAGTTGGGTCACCAGCTAAAGCTGTCAGATAAGCATCAACCATTGTTGTTTTTTGAGCAACGCCACAAGCATTGTTATGTTTAAGGATTGCAAATGTTGGAGCTTCGTTTTTGAACTCTTCCATTAATTTTACACCAGCATCAACATCTAATAAATTATTGTAAGATAACTCTTTTCCGTGAACTTTTGTAAACATTTCGTCAAAATTTCCAAAGAAAAATCCTTTTTGATGTGGGTTTTCTCCATATCGTAACGTTTGACCATTTGCTTCGCTAATTTTTAAAACAGTTTCGTCTGTATTGAAATAGTTGAAAATTGCACTGTCGTAATTTGATGAAACGTGGAAAGCGCGTGTTGCTAATAATCGTCTTTGTTCTAAAGTTGTAGCTCCATCACCTTCGGTAATCATGTTTAAGAATAATTCGTATTCATCTACAGAAGCAACGATAACTGTATCTTTGAAATTTTTAGCTGCTGCACGAATTAAAGAAATTCCTCCAATGTCAATTTTTTCTATGATATCAGCTTCAGGTGCTTTTGATGCAACTGTTTTTTCGAACGGATATAAATCTACAATAACTAAATCGATTTGAGGAATTGCATATTCTTGCATTTGTTGTACATCTCCTTCATGGTCTTGACGATTTAAAATTCCACCAAAAATTTTTGGATGTAAAGTTTTAACGCGTCCACCTAAAATAGATGGGTAAGATGTAACGTCCTCAACAGGAACTACAGGAATACCTAAATCTTTGATAAATGTTTCTGTTCCTCCAGTAGAATAAATAATTACGTTGTTTTCGTGTAATTTTTTTACAATTGGTTCTAAACCATTTTTATCAAAAACTGATATTAATGCAGATTGAATCTTTTTAGTTGTTGTCATTATAATAGTTGTGTCATTATTTAGCACGTAAAATTACTATATGTTATTCATTAAATAAAAAAAAAATGAATTGATTTTTAAATAATACTAAAAAAAATATTTTATTTAATTTGTGTAACTTTTTTAACTTTTTATCTACTTATATTTATATTAATTTCTATTCAATCTGAATGATTTATTTAAAGTTAATTAAAGAAAGTTTATTGTTCGCGCTCAATGCCTTACGGACAAATAAATTACGAACCTTACTCTCTCTTTTAGGTGTTACTGTCGGAATTTTTTCGATAATTGCTGTTTTAGCGGCTGTGGATTCTATGGATAGAGGAATTCGTAAAGATTTAGAAGGAATGGATAATTCAATGTTGAATATTTTTCAATATTCATTTTCTCCAACCGATGTTCCAAAATGGAAGATGGAACAATTTCCAGACATGAAATATGATGAGTATGAATACTTGAAACGAAATGTGGTAAGTATTGATCGAATTTCTTTTAATTATTTTACCAATTCACAAAATATCAAGTCAGAATATGCAACTGCAAACGATGTTTCTATTTCGCCTTGTAGTTTTGACTATCAATATATAGATAATATTAAGGTTGAGAAAGGTCGCTTTTTTAACGAAAGTGAAGATGCTTCAGGAAGTTCGGTTATTGTCTTGGGATATGAAATTGCCGAAGTGTTGTTTCCGAATGTTAATGCAATTGGACAAACGGTTCGCTTATATGGAAAACGATTTGATGTTATTGGTGTTTTAGAAAAACAAGGATCCTCTTCATTTGGAGAATCAAAAGATTTACAAGTTTTTATTCCTTCGAATTTCTTGAGACAATATTATGGTGAAAATAGTAATTATTTAACTTCTGTTATTGTTGTAAAACCAATCAAAGGATTTGATTCGGGTATCTTTAAAGATGATATTACTTTGAAGTTGCGTACATTTAGAGGTTTGAAACCATCTGATATAGACAATTTCTTTTTAAATGAATTTGCTGGTTTAACCGAGTTTATTGATAATATTGTAGGGAGTTTAAATGTTGTTGGTTGGATTATTAGTGCTTTTTCTTTATTAGTAGGTGGGTTCGGAATTGCAAATATTATGTTTGTTTCTGTAAAAGAACGAACGCATATTATTGGAATTCAAAAAGCATTAGGAGCAAAGAATCATTTTATATTATATCAGTTTTTATTTGAAGCTGTTATACTTTCATTTATTGGAGGTTTAGTTGGGGTTTTGTTAGTTTATTTAATTGCAGTTATTGTATCTGCTTCAACTTCATTTGAATTTATTTTAAGTTTTTCAAACGTAATTATCGGACTTTCGTTAGCAAGTTTTATTGGTTTGTTGTCGGGTATTTTACCTGCGATATCGGCTTCTAAACTTGATCCAGTTGAAGCGATTAGATCAGGAATGTAATCATAAAAAGCGAAGATAAAAAAAGCATTTTCAAATTGAAAATGCTTTTTTTTATTTATCTAACCGGTTGGTTTAAAATTAAATCGATATAAAGATTTACACTGTCTTTTAATTTTTTACGATGTGTAACAAAATCTAAGAAACCATGTTCTAATAAAAATTCAGAAGTTTGAAACCCTTCTGGTAAATCTTTACCTGTTGTGTCTTTTACAATACGTGGTCCTGCAAAACCAATTAGAGCACCTGGTTCAGCAATATTAATATCTCCTAACATTGCATAAGAAGCAGTTGTTCCACCAGTAGTTGGGTCGGTACATAAAGAAATATAAGGAATTTTTGCTTCAGCTAGTTGAGCTAATTTTGCAGAAGTTTTTGCCATTTGCATTAATGAAAAAGCAGCTTCCATCATACGTGCTCCACCAGATTTAGAAATCATCATAAAAGGAATTTTATGTTTGATTGAATAATCAATTCCTCTTGCGATTTTTTCTCCAACAACTGATCCCATTGAACCTCCAATAAAAGCGAAATCCATACAAGCTACTACTAAGTCAGCACCTTTAGATTTTCCAACAGCTACACGAACTGCATCTTTTAATTTTGTTTTACTTTGGGCTTCTTTTAAGCGTTCTGTATATTTTTTTGTATCGACGAAATCTAAAATATCTTTAGATACAATTTTTTCAAATAATTCTGTGTATTTGTTATCGTCGAATAAAATTTTATAATATTCGTTGCTTCCAATTCTAACATGATAACCATCTTCTGGACTTACCCATAAATTTGCAGCAAGTTCATCTGCATCAACAATTTTACCTGTTGGAGATTTATACCATAAACCTTTTGGAGTATCTTTTTTATCTTCAGTTGGGGTTTGAATCCCTTTTTCAGTTCTTTTAAACCAAGCCATATTTAAATTTTTAATAGCTTAAGCGATTTTGTTACAGCGTGTTTACGTTGTTTAAATCAGAGAAAGCTTGTTCTAATCGTTTGTTGAAAGTTAATTCTGATTCACGTAACCATTTACGTGGATCATAATATTTTTTATTTGGAAGTTCTTCTCCTTCTGGATTTCCAATTTGTGTTTTTAAATAGTCAATTTTAGATACCATATAATCTCTTGTTCCTTCAGTGAAAGCAAATTGTAAATCGGTATCTAAATTCATTTTAATTACTCCGTAACCTATAGATTCTCTGATTTCTTCTAATGTTGAACCTGAACCGCCATGAAAAACAAAGTCGATTGGATTTGAGATTGTTCCGTATTTTTGTTCAACAAATTTTTGAGAATTATCTAAAATTTTTGGAGTCAATTTTACGTTACCTGGTTTGTAAACACCGTGAACATTTCCGAAAGCAGCTGCAATTGTAAAACGAGGCGATACTTTCATTAACTCTTCGTATGCATAAGCAACTTCTTCTGGTTGTGTGTATAATTTAGACGAATCAACATCAGAGTTATCAACACCATCTTCTTCACCACCAGTAATTCCTAATTCGATTTCTAGAGTCATTCCCATTTTACTCATACGCTCTAAATATTTTTTAGAGATTTCTAAGTTTTCTTCAATTGGCTCTTCTGATAAATCAATCATATGAGAAGAAAATAAAGGTTTACCAGTTTCAGCAAAGAATTTTTCGCTAGCATCTAACAATCCATCAATCCAAGGTAATAATTTTTTAGCGCAATGATCTGTGTGTAAAATAACAGTAGCACCGTATAATTCAGCTAATTCATGAACGTGTTTCGCACCAGAAACACATCCTGCAATAGCAGCTTTTTCATTTTCATTAGACAAACCTTTTCCGGCCATAAATAATCCACCTCCGTTTGAGAATTGAATGATTACAGGAGCGTTTAATTTTGCTGCTGTTTCCATTACACCGTTGATATTGCTAGAATTTGTTACGTTAATTGCAGGTAAAGCAAATCCTTTTTCTTTTGCATATCTGAAAATTTCTTGTACTTGATCTCCTGTAGCTACTCCAGGTTTAATGTTATGTGCCATATTTTAGTTGTGTTTTTTTGTTTATTAAAATGTTTACAAAAATAGTAATTTTATTAAAATGGATAGTTAATTCCTACATTTAAAACTGCATCTCTAATATTTAATTCTTTGAACCATCTTTCACCAGGAGATTTACCTGGGTTGTATGTTTTAAATCCTATGTCACAGCGTATTACGAAAAAGCCTAAATCATATCGAATTCCAAATCCTGTTCCAAGGGCAATTTCTTCTAATGATTTAAGTCCTTCAAAATTCATTGACTCGTCTTCAACATTGTCTAAAACATTCCAAATATTACCTGCATCGGCAAACAAACCTAAATTCCATTTTCCTGTAATATTGAATCTGTATTCAAATGAAAATGCCAATTTCATATTTGCTTCATTAAAATCATTTACACCTTCGCTACTTCCTGGTCCTAAACGATACGATTGCCAAGCGCGATTGTCGTTGGATCCACCAGCAAAATAACTTCGTGAGAACGGTATGCTATTGGAATTTCCGTACGGAATTGCAATACCACCGAAAGCTCGTACTGCAATTACTTTTTTATTTCCTAAATCGAAATATTTGATATAATCTACTTCTCCTTTGATATATTGCGAATAAGCAACATCAAATAATGTTTTTGAACCATCTTCTCGAACATTGTTTTTTTGAAGATTAGATAACAAGCTTGCTAAATTACCAGCAGATTCTATTTTTGATCTGAAAATATAAAATTCATTATCATCAATATTCGTTCTAGAGGATTGTGTGAAGGTAATGTTAGATGCCAGAATTAAATTGTTTTCTGTAAGTCTATTCTTTCTTTCATTAATACTTCGTATCGTTTTGTATTCAGATGAATTACTTGGAAAAGTTGTATTTCCGTTTAATACATCATGTATAAATTTGTCTGGACCGCCACCACTAATATTCAAATTTCCTTGACTATTTAAATAATCAGGATTTGTATCAGTCATGTGAGCTAAATTATTTAAAGTATTATATGAAGATTTATAGACATTGAAATAGTTTCCAGGATTTAAATTTCTGACGTATTGTAAATTCAATAAATCTAGATTAAAATTTGTTCTTCTTTGTGGGCTCCAGTTGTAATTATAAACGGCTGTTAGGTTTCTCTTGTCTAAACCAATATTTTGTTGACTCGAAAATCCTAAACTAACATTGGTAACTGGAAACATTCTTCTTGGTAAAATTTTATCTGTGTTTGTAAAAAATACAAATCTAGGAAATGATAATTTTACGTCAGCTCCATATTCTAAAATGTCAAAAAAAGTGTTTTGATTACTTCGATATTTACTTGCAGAAGAACCAATACTTCCTCTTACACCAACGCTTAAAATTTCAGCACCTTTAAAAACATTGTTGAAATCATATCCTAAACTTCCAAGAATTCCAAAATCTTGTATGTTTGAATGTGTGACATCAATCGAAGGTTTGAATACAGCTCGTTCTTTAGGAACCAAAGTAATATTAGTGATTAAAGATAAACCAGTACTGTCAGCTGGGTCTTTTACAAATTCAATTGACGGATAATTAAAAACGCGTAAATTACTTAAAGAACGTGAAGTTAATAAACGTCTACTGTCACTATATTTTGTCTCTGGTTCAAGAAATATAGTATTTGTTAATACTTTCGGACGATAATTTAGTGGACCTTCGCTCAATATTTTAATGCCATTGTATTCAATGGTGTCCGTAAGCATTCTTCGGTTGCTTGCGGTTTTGTTCAAAGTGTAGATGTTGACTTTGCTTAACGAATATAATTTGAAAGGTTGTTTGATTAAAGAATCTCCCGTTTTTACAGTCTTGTCATTAATTATAAGATTGATGTCAGCTTTGTGATTTTTACCAACTGTATCAATTTCATAATTAATAAAAGTTTTTTGAAAATCATAGGCGCCATTGTTTCTAAAAAGCGTAGTAATTCGATCTCTTTCTTCGTCTAAAACAGCACTGTTATATTGTTTTCCGGTTTTGATTAAAGAACGTTTTTCATTTAAATTATATAAAGTTTTTAAATCTTCAGAATGAACTGTTGCATATAAACTATCGATATAAAAAGGGCTTCCCGTTGTAATCGTATAATCTACTTTTGCTTCTTTAGGTTTGATAGAATCTATTTTATAGGCAACTTTTGTGTTGAAAAAACCACGATTAAAAAAATAATTTCGCAATCTCAATGTAGATTTTTCCGCTTGATCTTCTTTTAAAAGTACTGGTTTTTCTCCTAAGTTTTTTAATGAATTGCTGATTCCAGAAACCAAAAAAGAATTACCTAAACGATCGGTTTGTTTTGCAGATAAAACAGAATTTAAAAATTTATTTGTATTCGGATTTTGTTTTAACCAAGCGTTGTATGATGAATCTGCATCAACCTTAGCCAAATTATATAATTGCAAACGAATTCTCATGCCAAGCAAGTTAGAATTCGGATGTTGATATAACTGTCCTGTTATGGCATCTGAAGTTTCTTTTTTGCCATTTTTTAAAATCTCATTTTTCATTAAAAGCTGCTCACCATCTGGTACTCTTTTTGTCAAAGAGCAAGAATATAGAGCTAAGCTTGAAATGATAACTATTGCCGTTTTAGAGATATATTTTTTCAAAATCGTTATAAAATAGAATGTAAAAATACAATTTTTTGTTTATTAAAAGATTCCTTTTTTTTAGATTATGACAATGTAAAAACTTTATTCGTTTTGTTTCTATTTATTGTGAGTTTTACTTTATAAATTTGCGTCATATTTAATAATGTCCTATGATTAGTAAAAATCAAATAAAGCAAATCAGTCAATTGAAACAAAAGAAATTTCGTGAGATTGATCAGAAGTTTATTGCAGAAGGAATAAAAGTAATTCAAGAATTGATTGCGTCTGATTTGAAGTTGGTTCATATTTATGTAACAGAATATTTTGATTTTGGAGTTTCATCAAATTTAGTAACTCAAATTTCTGAGACCGATTTAAAAAAAATATCGGCACTAACAAACCCAAATACTTGTTTGGCTGTTTTTGAAATGCCCAATTTAAACCTGCCTCAACCAAACGGATTGAAAGTTGCCTTAGACGATGTTCGTGATCCTGGAAATTTAGGAACTATTATTCGATTATGTGATTGGTTTGGGATTTCTGATTTAATTTGTTCTGAAACTTCTGTTGATGTTTACAATCCCAAGGTCGTTCAAGCAACTATGGGTTCAATGACTCGAGTAAATGTACATTATGTTGATTTAAAAAAATATTTACAAGAAACTAATGTGCCAATATATGGAACGTTCATGGATGGAAATAACATATATAAAGAACAGTTAAAAACTGAAGGGATTATTGTGATGGGAAATGAAGCTAATGGAATTTCTGTTGAAATTGAAAAATTAGTTACTCATCGTATTTCTATTCCTAGATTCGGAGATTTACAAGTAACAGAAAGTTTGAATGTTGCGACAGCTACTGCAATTACCTTGAGCGAATTTAGACGATAAAAAAAAGCTATATCTTGATACGGATATAGCTTTTAATATTTTTAATGAAATGTGAAGTTAACTAAGATTGCTCTGGTTTTCATTGACTCTATTCCTCCTGTCCAAGGACTTTGTGGATTACGATCACGAACTAATTCATCGCCCATTCCAAAAACACCTCGAACAGATGGTGTAAATTTAAAATGTTCAAAATAAAAATCAACTCCTAAACCTAATTCGTAATTGTTCGTCCATTTTTTTACTCTAAATTTTCCTGCGTAATTGTCATCTTTAGAATCTTCGTTGCTTCCAAGATTTAATGATTTAGAAAAACCGCCCACAACATACGGACGAATATTTCCGGTACGCAAAGCTGAGAATTTTAATAATAATGGAAAGTTAATGTAAGTTGAATTAATTGTTCTGATTTTAGACAAATTGTTTCCTTCAGCTAACTGTGGAAAAAAAAGTGTTTTTTTTCCATAATATAAACCTGGTTCAAAACGCAAATTTAAATATTCAGTTAATCTTAGATCACCAACCATACCAACATTGAAACCACCACTTGTTTGTACTTGAATTTCTTGACTGTTATTTTTAACTTCGTAACCTTCTGTATAATTAATTTTATAATTATAGGTGTTGAATCCCAAGAAATAACCCCAATGAACTCTTTGTTTATCAAATTCTTGTTGGTTTCTATAAGGATTTTTTCCGAACATATTTTGAGCAACACTTGTTACTGAAATAAAAAGACAAGCAATTACAATTAGTTTTTTCATAGTTTATTTTGATGATTCATAAATTGTAGCAACTCCCATTGTTTGAGGATGATGCTTTACATTCTTAAACCCAACTTTTCTCAAAATATTGTTCAATTCTTCTCCAAAAGGAAAATTTTTTGCAGATTCTGATAAATATTCATACGCTTGCTGGTCTTTAGAGAACATTTTTCCCATAAATGGAACCATGACTTTTGTATAAAAATTATAACCTTGTTTCAAAGGAAATTTAGTTGGAACTGAAGTTTCTAATATAATAAAAATTCCGTTCGGTTTTAAAACTCTTAAAATTTCTGCTAAACCTTTTTCTAAGGTCTCAAAATTTCTAATCCCAAAGCCAACTGTAATGGCATCAAAGCTGTTGTCTTCGAAAGGTAAATTCTCAGAATCACCTAAAATCATTTCGATTCTGTCATCTAATTTTAGAGCTTTTACTTTTTCTTTTCCAACATCAAGCATGCCTTGTGAAAGATCTAAACCTACAATTCGAGTTGCATTTGTTTTCGATAAAAAGATGGCCATGTCGCCAGTTCCGGTTGCGATATCTAAAATTGAATCTGGTTTTTTCGCAGCAACCATTTTCAAGACATTCTTTCTCCAACCTTGATCGGTTCCTAAAGAAATCATACGGTTTAAGTTATCGTAATTTTCAGAAATGGTATTGAACATTTGAGCGACTTGTTCTTTTTTGCCCAAATTAGAATCTTTATATGGATTGACTTGTTTTGACATTTTCGTTTTAATTTCTACAAATATAAGGATATTCTTAAAGATGAAATTTAAATGTTACGGTTGTTGTGTTGAAATTTTATCTTTTAATAAAGAAAGATCGCATTTACTAAACACGATCTTTTTGATTTATTTTTTCTTTGTTTCCTTTTCCGGAAGATATTCATTAGTTCTTTTTGTTGCAGAAAATTTCTTATAACCAAAAATAACTAGAATAAGTGCTGCCATTCCAACATAAACGTATTGCATGATTTTATATATTTAATAATCAAATTTAAAATAAAAATAAATGCCATGATTTTTTTTACGTCTATTTTTAATAAAAAAAAACCAGAACATTTGTTCTGGCTTGGTATTTTTTAGATTGCGAACGAAGCTTGTTTTTCAGCGTCTAAAGCACTGAAACGAGCTTGACATTCTTCGATTAAAGCAATTGCAGCTGCTTTGTCTCCGAATCCGTTAGTTTCTACTTTTTTCTTTTCTAAATCTTTGTAAACTTGGAAGAAGTGTTCGATTTCTAATAATTTATGTTCGTTAACGTCTTTTAAGTCGTTTAATTTGTTCATGATTGGATCTCCTGTAGGAACACAGATGATTTTTTCGTCTTGTCCTTTATCGTCAGACATATAAAAAACACCAACTGGTTTAACTTCAACTAATAATCCTGGAATCATTGGTTCTGTAACTAAAACTAAAACGTCTAACGGGTCGTTATCTAAAGCTAAAGTTTCAGGAATAAATCCGTAATCAGCAGGATACATCATTGAAGAGAATAATAAACGGTCGAAACGCATTTTTTTTAATTCAAAATCAAATTCATATTTGTTTCTGCTTCCTGTTGGTATTTCGATAAATGCATCGAATTTTTCAAAATTTGTCATAATGCTTTTATGTGTAATATTTAATTGTCAAAAAAATTGGATGCAAAAGTACGCTAAAATCCAAATTATTACAAGTTTATCTGCGAAAATAGTCTTAAAACTGGAATCCGAAACCAATTTTTGCACCGAATTTGTGAGCTCCTGGATTTTCTAAATAATTTCCACGCCAAGTAAAATCAAGACGTATCAACTTGAAGATATTTCCAACTCCTACATAATATTCGTAATATATTTTATCTGTTGGTGCAACATAATTAATGTTCGAAGCATTGATGGCTTTATTTTCATCAGAAACAGTTCCGTAAGCTCCTCTAAATCCAATAATTTCGCGTAAATTTAAATCTCTTAAATAAGGAATTCTTGAAAATAAACGACCTTCAAAATTATGTTCTAAATGTAATGTAACATAAGTGTCTGTAACAAATTCGTAATAATTAAGTTGACTAAAAGCATTTTCAATTCTAAAATACGATTGATTTCCTGGTATTACACTCATTAATCCAAGTGGTACAGTTCCGAAAGTTTTACCTGCTTCAACAATTGGCGTTAATCTACCAAATCCACCTACCCAAAATGGATGTTTATAGAAAACCTGTATTTTTTTGTAATCAAAATCTCCGTTTAACATGCCTTTGACACCTAAACTATAATTTACAAAAAGTCTTGCGTAATCATAATTCACGTCAATTCGATCAACACCATATCCGATGTATTTTCTTTTTGGTGTATAATCTACAGAAACATTGATTTCTGATTGTTTTAATTGTTGCTCTATTGTACCTGTTGTTAAATCTAAATAATCAAGGCTGAAAGTTGGAGAAGCTGTTTTTAACGTTTTGTAATTTAAAGATGTTGAGAACTTTAAATTCTTTACAGGTTCAATTTCCAAACCAGCTGTACTTGTATTGATGTTTGATAATTTTGAATTATCTCCACTAGCAAATAAAGCACTAGAAGCAAAGCTACGTCCTAAAACATCGACAATAGGAGATAAGCTAGCGCCAATTTGTTCAACATCTCTTCGGTTTCCTGCATAAATCATAAAACGATTTCTTTTGTCTAGCATGTATTTCGCAGAAATTCCATATTTGAATTTATCATCTTTAATTCCGTAAGCAAGGAAACCTTCTAAACGCCAATAATCATTAGGTCCAAAGTAAGTTCTACCTCCAACACGAAAACGCGTACCTTCAACGTCATTAAATCCTAAAGATGAAAAAATAGGTCCGTAATCGAAATTTCCAAATTGAATGTATTCACTCGAAAGAATACTTACTGCGTTTACGTAACTATTGAATCTTTTATTTTCTTTAAGCGCATCAAGCATTTCATAAATTCCCATTTCTTCTTCTGAAAGTGGTTCAAAACGGTAGGTTTCCCAAAATGAATCGTCGCGTGCCATTATACTTTCGTCGTAAGTGTTGACTTCACTTGTGTAAAAATTATCTGGGCGTTTTACATTGAATTTGTGATCTTTGTAGTAAGTTGTTCTTTTTCCATAAACACCTTTGGATTCGTCTTTTTTACTGATGCTAAAATCGGTCATCATGTGATCTTTGGTTAACAAGAAAACGGAGTCGTCAAAAACTTCAAACTCTTGTTCTACATAAATATCTTTAACCCAGTTGATATTAACACCTTTGCTAACTGCTAAATTTATTTTTTTGATTGCCCATGTGGTATCATTAACCCAAAAATCCCCTTTAAAGGTAAGTTCACCTTTTCTTCTTGGATAAAAAACAATATTGTAACACCATTTGTTTCCAATGAATGTACTATCTGCTAAGACATAATTATAGACGTTAATTCCAGTGGTAGAAAGTGGACTGACAAAATCTTTATCATAAAAACGAATGTAATTGTTATAGATATTATAATCTACATACAAATCATTAATGAAAGAAATGATGTGTTGATTGTTTTCAAAACCAGAATTTTTGTTTCCTTTTACAAGTTCTTTCTTTTTGTTTTTAATATTATCTCCATAAATCATTGAAGCTTTTTCGTTGATGAAAATCGGTAGATATGTCTTTCCTGTAATTGATGATGTATCCACATGATTAAAAATAAATTCCATACCATTGAAAATGCGTTTTTTCATAAAAGCACTATCAATAGAATTCATGTCAAATTCTACTTTTTCGTATTTGGAATATTGATATTGGTCAAATTTATAAAGCCCGTTTTTGCGTTTGTTTGCCCAAATTTTACGTAAAATATCTAATGCAGGATTATCTTTTTTGGATGTTTTTCCTACATAAATCTTCATTTCTTCAAGCGTATTATCTTCTTCAAGTTGGATGTTTAAATTCAGATTTGTAGCTGATTTTAAAGGAATGAACTTGTCTGCAAAACCAATATAAGAAATTACTAATGTGTCAAATTTAGAATCTGATTCTAAATAAAACTTACCTAATTCATTTGTTATTATTCCTTCGGATGAATTTTTGAAATACACACTTACGTATGCAAGTGGTTGATTGTTATTGTCTTTTACGATTCCTCCAACTTTCGTTTGTGCATAAAACGATAGCGGAATTAAAAAGAATAATATTAGTAAAAGTGCGTGTTTAAGTGGTTTCATAAAAAAATACTCCAACGTTTAGTTGGAGTATCAAATATATTAGTTTTTTTTCTATTTGTAAGCAACTTTTTTAACTGCTTTTATTACATCTTGTGAATTTGGTAACCATTCTTTTAATAATACTGGAGAGAATGGAGCAGGAGTATCTGCTGTTGTAATTCTTTGTATTGGAGCATCTAAGAAATCAAAAGCTCTTTCTTGTACGGTGTAAGTGATTTCAGATGAAACTGATGCAAATGGCCAAGCTTCTTCTAAGATTACTAAACGATTTGTTTTCTTAACAGAATTGATAATACAATCAAAATCCAATGGACGAACCGTTCTTAAATCAATTACTTCACACGAAATACCTTCTTTTTGTAATTCTTCAGTAGCGATTAAAGCTTCTTTGATGATTTTTCCAAATGATACAATCGTAACATCTGTTCCAGCACGTTTGATGTCTGCAACTCCTAATGGAATTGTGTATTCACCTTCAGGAATTTCTCCTTTGTCACCATACATTTGTTCAGACTCCATAAAGATTACAGGATCGTTATCACGAATTGCCGATTTTAATAAACCTTTTGCATCATAAGGTGTAGAAGGAACTACCACTTTTAAACCAGGTGTATTTGCATACCAGTTTTCAAAAGCTTGAGAGTGAGTTGCCGCTAATTGCCCTGCAGATGCAGTTGGTCCACGGAAAACCATTGGCATGTTAAATTGTCCGCCAGACATTTGACGCATTTTAGCTGCGTTATTTATAATTTGATCGATTCCAACAAGTGAAAAGTTGAATGTCATGAATTCTACAATCGGACGTAAACCGTTCATTGCAGAACCAACCGCAATACCAGCAAAACCTAATTCTGCAATTGGTGTATCGATTACACGTTTTGGTCCAAATTCATCTAACATTCCTTTTGAAGCTTTATAAGCACCGTTATATTCAGCAACTTCTTCTCCCATTAAGTAAATGGTTTCATCGCGACGCATTTCTTCGCTCATCGCTTCGCAAATAGCTTCTCTAAATTGTATAGTTCTCATATTGTATTATCGTAATTAATAGGAACACAAAAATATAAAAATATAATTTGTTTGGCTTGTTTTTGAGAATAAATTATAATTATGGTTTTGGTTGATTTTTAAATATTGATTTTATTTAATTCCTTCGTAAATAAAATTATTACCGTTCCATTTATAAATCAAATTTTTAGAAGTAACAATTCCTTTTTCATTAATTAACGGAATCTTTAAAGTGTTGTTTTTTAATGTAATTAATTCAACGGGACGTTCTGGTCTATCAACAACACTAAAAAAATCAAATTCGCAATGTATAGAAGATAATTCTTGTTTTTTAGTTTTGAAAACCTTTGTTAGATCTAAATTGTTGTTTTTGATTTTATAAGCAAAAATGCTTTGAGTAACTAAACTTGTAGATAAAATTGAATTATTAATGGTTAGATAAATCGTTTCATTTTTATTTGTTTTAACTGAATAAATTTTAGAAATGAAAGATTGCGCATCATCTTCAGCAACAATTAAATTGCTTATTGTTTTTTTATCTCCTTTATATTGTATGATTTGGTCAAAGAAGCGCATGGTTCCACCGGAGTTATTGTTCCAGCTGTAAATTCTGAATTTTTTATCTGTTGAAGTTGCAATGTAAATTCCTGTTGCTTCTTTCAGTTTGGTAAAATCATAATTCAAACTTTCGGGATTTTCGTTTATGATTTTGTAAAAATTTTCTCTAACAGTTGAAGCATATTCAGGATTTTCGTCTAGCTTTTTAAAATCAGAAATTAATTGTTGTTCTAAAGTAGATAAATTATTTGTTTGTTGAATAATTTCTGATGGAAACAAATCAAAAGGTAACGAAGCATTACTTTGATTACTAGCTAATAAAACAAAACTTAATAGTTGAATTTTTTTACTTATTGTCATTTTTTGAAATTTTAATATCCTAATTGTTTTAATTCTTTTTTGATGTCTTCTGCATTTTTGTATTTCGAAATATAATCAGAATCATCGAGAAAACCTTCAAAATTATTTTTAGAGAAAATATCTAATTTAGGATTATTTAAAGATTTCATTTTTTTTGGAATTTTATTTGAATTAAAATTATCGTAAAAATATACGGTATAGTCTGTGCCATCATATAAATATTGTAATCGATGCGTATTTGAGGTTAATATAATCAATTCCTTTTCAGAATCTTCATCTGCATTTGCAAAAAAGACACTTAAAATTTCGGTATCCACATTGTCATCTTCAAATTCATCAATCAAAATTTTTTTGTATGATGAACCGTCGGGAATTAAAATAAAACTTTGAATACGATTGTGCGAATAAGTTCCGTATTCAGACGTATCAGTAATTACGGTATCATAAAATAAAATAACGGCATTTTTAAAGCCCCAAAAATTTGCTTTGATGGGCTGATGTGCAATTGCATGAGCTTTTGGTTTAAACTCTAATGCTATCTTTTCTAAGTTTGTATTTTGAGAAAAGCTCTTGAAAGAAAGCATGGTTAAGAAAAATATTAATCGAATTTTCATATCCAGTTTTTACATAAAGATATTATTAATTTCAAAATTCTCATTTATGACATTGTTAATTTTTTTTAGATATTTTCAATATAATTGATTTTGGTCTTTTTAAATTGGATAAAAATTAAATTTATTTTAGAAATTTGTATTTTGTGCTAAAAAATATTATGCACGCATACTATTTATTTAAATAATTTTTTTATCTTCGTTTTTATTAAAACATTAATCTAAAAAACTTACAATAAATGAAAATATTAGTTTGCATCAGCCACGTGCCTGATACTACTTCGAAAATTAATTTTACGAATGGTGATACTGAGTTTGATACGAATGGAGTTCAGTTTGTAATTAATCCAAATGATGAGTTTGGTTTAACACGCGCTATTTGGTTTAAAGAAAAACAAGGTGCTCATGTAACAGTTGTAAATGTTGGTGGCGCAGATACTGAAGCTACTATCCGTAAAGCTTTAGCAATTGGAGCTGATGAAGCTATTCGTGTAAACGCAAATCCTACAGACGGATTTTTCGTTGCAAAACAATTAGCTGAAGTAGTTAAAAATGGTGGATACGATTTAGTAATTGCAGGTAAAGAATCTTTAGATTATAATGGAGGAATGGTTCCAGGAATGTTAGCTACAATTTTAGGATATAATTTTGTGAATTCTTGCGTTGGAATCGAAGTTGAAGGAAATACAGCAAAAGTAACGAGAGAAATTGACGGTGGTAAAGAAATTTTATCAGCAGGGTTACCTTTAGTTATTGGAGGTCAAAAAGGAATTGTTGAGGAAAAAGATTTACGTATTCCAAATATGCGTGGAATTATGACAGCTCGTACAAAAGCTTTAAACGTTGTTGAACCAGCAGGTGTTGAAGCTTTAACTAAAGTTGTTAAATACGAAAGTCCAGCTCCAAAATCTGCTTGTAAAATCATTAGCGCAGATAATTTAGATGAGTTAGTAAACTTATTACATAACGAAGCTAAAGTAATCTAATTCACTTCAATTTATTTATTCATTACAAAATTAAAAGAGTATGTCAGTTTTAATATATGCTGAATCAGCAGAAGGAAAATTTAAAAAAGTTGCATTAGAATTAGCTTCTTATGCAAAAAAAGTTGCAGAATCTTTAGGAACAACTGTAACTGCTGTAACAATCAATACATCTGATGTTTCTGAATTAGGAAACTACGGAGTTGATAAAGTTTTAAAAGTATCTAACGATAAATTAAATAAATTCAGTGCTAAAGCTTATGCTGATGTAATCAAACAAGCGGCACAAAAAGAAGGAGCTAAAGTTGTTGTTTTATCGTCAACTACAGATTCTTTATATTTAGCACCAATTGTAGCTGTTAATTTAGAAGCAGGATTTGCTTCTAACGTAATAGCTTTACCAATTTCTACATCTCCTTTCCAAGTGAAAAGAAACGCTTTCTCTACAAAAGGATTCAATGTTACAGAAATCGCTTCAGACGTAAAAGTATTAGCTTTAGCTAAAAACTCTTTCGGATTAGTTGAAGCTTCAGGAGCTGCTGCTGCAGAAGATTTCGCTCCAGCTTTAAACGATGCTGATTTTGCTATCGTTGTAGAAAGTGTTGAAAAGGTAACAGGAAAAGTAACTATTGCTGATGCTGAAATCGTTGTTTCTGCAGGTCGTGGATTAAAAGGTCCAGAAAACTGGGGAATGATTGAAGAATTGGCTTCTGTTTTAGGAGCTGCAACTGCTTGTTCTAAACCAGTTTCTGATTTAGATTGGAGACCTCACTCTGAGCACGTTGGACAAACAGGAAAACCAGTTGCTGCCAATTTATATATTGCAGTTGGTATTTCTGGAGCTATTCAGCACATTGCTGGAATCAACTCTTCTAAAGTAAAAGTGGTTATTAATACAGACCCAGAAGCGCCTTTCTTTAAAGTTGCAGATTACGGAGTTGTTGGTGATGCTTTCCAAGTAGTACCTGCATTAATCGAGAAATTAAAAGAGTTCAAAGCTAAAAACGCTTAGTTCTTTTCAAAAAAATAAAAACCCATTTGGGCTATTAAAATAAAGTAGTATCTTTGTTTTAATAGCCCTTTTTTTGGTTAGGAAATATATGAGTTTAGTAAAATTAGTTATAAAGGGAATTTCGTACAGTCATACGCAAAATGGTGCTTATGCACTGATTTTAAACGAAGTTGACGGCGATAGAAAACTTCCGATTGTTATCGGAGCTTTTGAAGCACAATCAATTGCAATTGCTATCGAGAAAGAATTAAAACCTCCAAGACCGTTAACGCACGATTTGTTCAAAAATTTTGCAGACCGTTTTGATATTGTTATCAATCAAGTAATCATCCACAAATTAGTTGATGGTGTTTTCTTCTCAAGTATTATTTGTGAACGCGATGGAATTGAAGAAATTATCGATGCCAGAACATCAGATGCAATTTCGTTGGCAATTCGTTTTCAAGCTCCAATTTTTACTTATAAAAACATCCTAGATAAAGCAGGAATTTTCTTGAATGATGGTGTTGTGGACGGAAATGAAAATGAAGACGAATCAGAAGATATTGACGATGTTTTAGAAGAAATATTCACGAATATCGAAGCTCCTAAAATGACTGAGAAGGTAAACGAATATGCTCATTTTTCACTTAAAGAATTGAATGAATTGTTAGAAAATGCAATTGCAAACGAAGATTACGAAAAAGCTGCTCGTTTACGTGATGAAATTTCTAGAAAATCAGAATAATAAGAAAACTTATGAAGCAATATTTAGATTTAGTTAAGCATGTTATTGAAACAGGTGTTCAAAAAGGTGACCGAACAGGTACCGGAACTAAAAGCGTTTTTGGTTATCAAATGCGTTTTGATTTAAACGAAGGCTTTCCGATGGTTACCACTAAAAAAGTGCATTTAAAATCAATCATTCACGAATTGTTATGGTTTTTAAAAGGCGAAACTAATATTGCGTATTTGAAAGAAAACGGTGTTCGCATCTGGGACGAATGGGCAGATGAGAATGGTGATTTAGGTCCGGTTTACGGATATCAATGGCGTAATTGGAATGGTGAAGAAATTGACCAAATTACCGAATTGATTGAAACGTTGAAAACTAATCCAAATAGTAGAAGAATGTTAATCTCTGCTTGGAATCCAAGCGTTTTGCCAGATACTTCTATTTCGTTTGCAGAAAACGTTGCAAATAATAAAGCTGCTTTACCTCCTTGTCATGCTTTTTTTCAATTCTATGTTGCCGACGGAAAATTATCTTGTCAGTTGTATCAACGAAGCGCCGATATTTTCTTAGGAGTTCCGTTTAATATTGCATCTTATGCGTTGTTTACGATGATGGTTGCTCAAGTTTGTGGATTAGGATATGGCGATTTTATTCACACTTTTGGTGATGCTCATATTTATAACAATCATATCGAACAGTTAGAATTGCAATTATCTCGCGAACCGAAACCGCTACCAACAATGAAGTTAAATCCAGAAGTGAAAAATATTTTCGATTTTACTTTTGAAGATTTTACTTTAGAAAATTACGAACCGCATCCTGCCATTAAAGGACAAGTTTCAGTTTAATATGAAAATAATTCTTGTTGCTGCTGTTGCTGAAAATAATGCGTTAGGAAAAGATAATGCAATGATTTGGCATTTGCCTGATGATTTTAAACATTTTAAAAGTTTAACAACAGGACATTTTATTTTAATGGGAAGAAAAACGTTTGAGACCTTTCCGAAACCATTACCAAATCGTACACATTTGATTATTTCTAGAAATACAGATTATCAAGTTCCAGAAAATTGTTTTGTTTTTCAATCGATTGATGAAGCTATTCATTTCGCGAAAAATCAAAATCAAGATAAACTTTTTGTAATTGGTGGCGGAGAAATCTACAAACAAACGATTGATTTAGCTACCGAACTTTCGATTACCGAAGTCAAAGAATCATTTGAAGCTGATGCTTTTTTTCCTGAAATTGATAAAATGATTTGGAAATCTGTTGAGGTTATTCATCACGAAATTGACGAAAAGCATAAACATGCTTTCGATATAATTACTTATAAACATTACGATGCGTAAATTTTTCTTCATCTTATTTTTGAGTTTTACGAGTTTAATTCAAGCTCAAGATTTAGATGTCGAATTATTACAAAGTTTAGCAAATCAAAATGCCATTCAATTTGCTTCATACGACCATTTAGGCGAATTTTATCTGGTAAAGAATAATCAAATAACCAAACAAAAAAAAGATAAAAAGTATAATTATAGTAATTTACTTTACGGCGAAATATCTTCTATAGATATTCGAAATCCATTTCAGATTCTTGTTTTTTATAGAGATTTTCAAAGTTTTGTGGTTTTAGATAATCAATTAAACGAAATTTTAAATGTAAATTTCAGCATTCAGTTTCCAGAGTTGGATGTAATTTCGGTAAGTGCATCAAACAAAAATTTCTATTGGGTTTTAGACGGAATTTCAAGACGTATTTTTCTTTTTGATGCTGGTCAAAATTCTTTAAAAGCTGTTTCTGTGCCATTTGAAAATAAATTTAGCGATTGGAATTCAAACGCGAATTCGTTTTTTATTGAATCAAACCATATTATTTATACGTATGATATTTACGGAAAAGTTTCTCAAATGCCTTTTTCTACCGAATTTGAAAAAATAGATTTGATTTCACCTTCTGCATTTATCAGTCAAACGAATCAAGATTTGTTTTATCTTAATCTCGTTTCAAATCAAAACTTAAAAATAAATCTGCCAAATAATAACATCGTTTCATTTGAAATAAATAATGAAATTTTGACTATTTTTACAGATACAGATATTAATATTTACAAATTAAAAACACCATAAATGCAAGTTGCTATCGCAGGGAATATCGGAGCAGGAAAAACAACTTTAACCCGATTACTTTCAAAACATTTTAAATGGGAACCGCATTTCGAAGATGTAGTTGACAATCCGTATTTAGATGATTTCTATCATTCGATGGATCGTTGGTCATTTAACTTACAAATTTATTTCTTAAATAGCCGTTTTCGTCAGGTTTTGAAGATGAAAGAAAGCGGAAAAAATACCATTCAAGATCGTACGATTTATGAAGATGCGCACATTTTCGCTCCAAATTTACATGCCATGGGTTTGATGGGAAATAGAGATTACGAAAATTATAAATCGCTTTTTGAACTGATGGAACAATTGGTTGGAGCACCAGATTTATTGATTTATTTAAGAAGTTCGATTCCGAATTTAGTTGGTCAAATTCACAAACGCGGACGTGATTATGAAAATACCATTTCTATCGATTATTTAAATCGTTTGAATGAACGTTACGAAGCTTGGATTCAAACGTACAACAAAGGAAAGTTGTTAATTATCGATGTTGATAATATTAATTTTGTTGATAATCCTGAAGATTTAGGAAATATCATCAATAGAATTGATGCTGAAATCAACGGTTTATTCTAAAAATATGCTGTGCTTAAAAATATTCTTTTCAAGTAATTTGAGAAGTGTTTTTAAGCACTTTTTTTTTGCAATTCTTTTTTTTACTTCGACAGTTCATGCACAAAATTTTGACGATTGGTTTGTAGAAGGTAATTATTATACAGGTTCTATAATTCCACATAGCCAACAAATTTCGCATTTGATTACTGCAAAACCAGAAGGTTTTTTTTTAAGTTTTAATCGAAAAACGGTAGGTGATAAACCTTGGGAAAGTTTTTATAATTTCCCCGATTATGGATTTACTTTACATTATCAAAACAATCACAATCCTGAATTAGGTAATTTATATGGTGCTTTTGCACATTTAAATTTTTATTTTTTTAATCGCAATCTACAATTTCGAGTAGCACAAGGAATTGCTTATGCAACCAATCCGTACGATAGAGAAACTAATTTTAGAAATTTAGCTTACGGAACTAAATTTATGCCTTCGACTTATTTGGCTTTAAATTTTAATAAGCAAAATCTTTGGAATGGTTTGGGTTTTCAAGCTGGGCTAGTTTTTTTACATCATTCCAATGCAACATTAAAGTCACCGAATATCAGTACAAATACTTTAGGATTGCAAATTGGTTTAAATTATTCGTTCAATCATCAAGAACCAAATCGACGTTTTAGTTCACAAGTTGATAATTTTGATACAAGAATTAAATATGTAATTAGTTTTAAGACTGGTGTAAATGAAGGACACGTAATTGGAATGGGGCAAAAACCTTTTTATCACATTAATGCTTATGCAGAAAAGCGATTAAATAGAACGGGTTCACTTCAATTAGGTGCTGAATTGTTTTTGTCCGAAACTCTAAAAGAAATAATTCCACTTTTAGCAAATTCTTTTCCTGAATCAAATATTTCTTTAAATACAGATTATAAACGAATTGGTGTTTTTACTGGATACGAAATGTATATAAATAAATTGAGTATTGAAGGTCAAATGGGTGTTTATGTATATGATCAATATAAAGTTAATGGAAGTTTGTATCAACGTTTAGGTTTGAAATACAATGTTACAGAACGCATTTTTGGGTCGATGAGTTTGAAAACACATTCGGCAAAAGCAGAAGCTTTAGAATTTGGTGTTGGTTTTAAATTATAGATGTATGAAGCATTTCCTTTTTATATTGCTTGTTGTTACTACTTTTTCTTCTTGTACAAAAGAAGGAAGTTGTTTTTCTGATTCAGGAAATTCGGTTTCAAAAACATTGAGTTTGTCAGCATTTGATGTGATTGATATTCCGAAAGGTTTTACAGTGGAAATTATCGAATCTAACGAATCAAAAATCGAAATTGATTCTAAAGAAAGTTACTTGGCAAATTTAGATTTCCAGATTCAAAATAATCAACTGACCATAACCAATTCGATGAGTTGTTCAATGCTTCATAGTTACGAAATTGCTAAAGTTCGCATTTATACACCAACATTAAAAAAAATAATTTCGCGTACGCAATTAAAAGTTTCTTCTGTCGGAATATTAAGATTTCCTGAATTGACAATTATTACAAGTAGTGATGAAGGAGCTTCTTCAAAGGTAGATTTACAAATTGAAAATAATGTTTTGCGAGTTGAAGATAATCAAGTTGGCTATTTTAAAATTTCTGGTAAAACGATTTGGTTAGATATTGCTTTTTATGGAGGAAGCGGTCGCTTAGAAGCGCAGAATTTAGAAGCTTTTGATTGTACTTTTTTTCAACGCAGTAACAACGATATTTTGGTTAAAGCAGAGAATAAATTATCAGGTACTATTTACGCAACTGGAAATGTTATTGTTTTTAATAAACCAAATGAAGTTGACGTTACCGAAAAATATAAAGGTAAGTTGATTTATAAATAAGTTTTTTGATTTCTTAATTCAAAATAAAAGCCCAGAATAACTGAGCTTTATATTTATTTTTGAGTTGTTTTTTCACGGAATAACGTTTCTAAATCTTTATTTTTTAATTGAACAGATAAGGTTCTAAGTCCGTTTTCTTGAGCAAAATCAAAAATCGCTGGTCGCATATCTTCATCTGCTTTGAAAACCAATTCCCACTGATTGTCGTGAATGTTTTTGAACGTAACCAAATTCTTAAGTTTAGCTACAAATTGTTCTTCAATTTTAAAATCGAATTCTACTTCAATTACTTGTTCATTTTCTGATGAAAAAGTTTGATGTAATAAACGGTCGTCAACAATTTTACCTTTATTGATGATAATCACGCGATCACAAATCGCTTCAACTTCTTGCATAATATGCGTAGAAAGAAAAACGGTTTTGTCCTTTCCGATGTTCTTGATCAATTCACGAATCTCAACCAATTGATTTGGATCTAAACCTGTGGTTGGCTCATCTAAAATCAAAACATCCGGATTGTGTAAAAGTGCCGTTGCCAATCCAACACGTTGACGATAACCTTTAGAAAGCTGACCGATTTTCTTTTTCGATTCTGGAGTTAATCCCGTAAGTTCAATTACATCATCAATTCTGCTTTTTTTTACGTTGTAAACATCGGCATTGAATTCTAAATATTCTTTTACGTATAAATCTAAATACAATGGATTATGTTCAGGCAAATAACCAATTGATTTTTCAACTTGATGCGGTTGTGTATTTACATCGAAACCGTTTACCAAAGCTGAACCTGAATCTGCTTCAATATAAGTAGTTAATATTTTCATTAAGGTTGATTTTCCGGCACCATTCGGACCTAAAAATCCAACAATTTCTCCTTTCTTTATTGAAAAAGAAACTGCATCTAAAGCTTTTTGCTCCCCGTAAATTTTCGAAATATTTTTAACTTCTATCGACATCGCTTGTTTTAATTTTAAATCCAAAGATAATAATTCTGTCTTTACAACTTAATATGAATGATGTAAAAAACTTACATAAGCACTACAATTTTATTCGTAAATTTGAATGTTGGAAATCGATGTATTTATTGCAAGAATTTCCTATATAAAAATAAATAAGATACATGACAAATTCTTCAGAATTAAAAACTTGGTTAAACGATTTTCAATTAACACATCCGTTGGTAATTGCAGGTCCGTGTAGTGCCGAAACCGAAGAACAAGTTTTAAAAATAGCACACGAATTAAAAGATGCTGACGTAAATATTTTGCGTGCCGGAATCTGGAAACCAAGAACGCGTCCAGGTGGATTTGAAGGCGTTGGAGAAATTGGTTTAAAATGGTTGAAACGTGCCAAAGACGAAACAGGTTTGTTAATTGCTACGGAAGTAGCAACGGCAAATCACGTGAAATTAGCTTTGGAATATGACGTAGATGTTCTTTGGATTGGTGCGCGTACCACTGCAAATCCGTTTGCGGTGCAAGAAATTGCAGACGCGCTTCAAAATACAGATAAAATAGTTTTGGTTAAAAATCCAGTGAATCCAGATTTATCTTTATGGTTGGGCGGAATTGAACGTTTATACAATGCCGGAATTAAAAAATTAGGCGTGATTCATCGTGGATTTTCTTCTTACGAAAAAACCAAATATAGAAACATTCCCGAATGGCAAATTCCAATTGATTTGAGGAATCGTTTTCCTGATTTGCCTTTGATTTGTGATCCGTCCCATATTACCGGAAACAGAAATATGATTCAGGAAGTTTCGCAACAAGCATTGAATTTGAATTACGACGGTTTGATTATTGAAACGCATATCGATCCGGATAACGCTTGGAGTGATGCCGCACAGCAAGTAACTCCAGATACATTAAAACAAATTTGTAAAGATTTAGTTGTTCGCAAAAAGAATGACGAATCTGATAATTACAATACCGAATTAGATAATTTACGTTTAAATATTGATGATTTAGACGATAAATTAATCGAAATTTTATCGCAACGAATGCGTTTAGTAGATGAAATCGGGACGTTGAAAAAAGAACATAATGTTTCGGTTTTACAAAATGACCGTTGGCAATCTATCGAAAATCGGGTAAAATCGGTTTGTTTAGAAAAAGGTTTAACAAAAGATTTTACTGAACAGTTATTTAAATTGGTACATCAAGAAAGTATTTCGCATCAAAATAAAATCATCAATAAATCGTAATTTTTAATGACAGATTTTCATATAAACTTTCATATTCCTATCAATAACAATATCTTTGCGCTATGAAAGGAATAGTTTACAAATCTACAGGAAGTTGGTACACGGTAAAAACCGAGTCGGGCGAATTTTTAGAATGCCGAATCAAAGGTAAATTCAGAATGAAAGGGATTAAAAGTACCAATCCTATTGCTGTAGGTGATTATGTTGATTACGATTTAGACGAAACTGCTGATGTTACAACGGGTGTGATAACGAATATTCGCGACCGTAAGAATTATATTGTTCGTAAATCGGTAAACCTTTCCAAGCAATTGCATATTATCGCTTCGAACATTGACCGATTATTTATTTTGGTAACGATTAATAATCCTGTTACAACAACCAGTTTTATTGACCGTTTGTTAGTTACCGCAGAAGCTTACGGAATTGAAGCTGTTTTGGTTTTCAATAAAGTCGATACATTTGACGAGGCTACTTTAGACGAACAATTGTTTTTACAACATGTTTACACCGAAATTGGTTATCAATGTTTACGCGTTTCTGCTGCAGAAGGTAAAGGTTTAGATAAACTGAAAGATTTAATGCGTGATAAAGTTTCGATGTTTACCGGACATTCTGGTGTAGGGAAATCAACTTTAGTAAATGCATTAGAACCTTCGTTAAATTTAAAAACAAAACAAATTTCTGACCAACACCAACAAGGACAACATACTACAACTTTTGCAGAAATGTTCGATTTGTCTTTTGGTGCCAGAATTATAGATACACCAGGAATTCGTGGTTTTGGAATTGTTGAAATGGAAAAGCAAGAAATAGGAGATTATTTTCCTGAGTTTTTTGCTTTAAAAGATAAATGTAAATTCAATAACTGTTTACATAAAGAAGAACCACATTGTGCGATTAAAGAAGCATTAGATAACGATGAAATTTTTTGGTCGCGTTACAAAAGTTATACGCAAATTTTAGAAGGTGATGAAGAACATTATCGTTCAGATATTTATGCAGACGGACGTAATCAAGAAGAATAATGAAAATAGTTATACAACGTGCATTAGAAGCTTCGGTTACTATTAACAAAGAAAAAGTTGCTGAAATTAATCAAGGTTTGGTTGTTTTACTTGGGATTGAAGATACCGATACCGATGATGATTTTAAATGGTTATCGAGTAAAATTGTGAATCTTCGTATTTTTAACGATGAAAACGACGTAATGAATTGTTCTGTTAAAGAGGTAAATGCCGATATTATTTTGGTTTCGCAGTTTACACTTCATGCATCAACAAAAAAAGGAAACAGACCTTCGTACATAAAAGCATCAAAACCTGATTTTGCAATTCCGATGTATGAAAAATGCATTCAACAATTAGAAATTGATTTAGGTAAAAAAATTCAAACCGGACAATTTGGCGCCGATATGAAAGTTGCTTTAATCAACGACGGACCAGTTACTATTGTGATTGATTCAAAGAATAGAGAATAAAGTTTTATATTTGTGTAAACCAAAATCATTTATGCAAAATAAACTTTTTATAATATTGGGATTTGTGTTTGCAAGTCCCTTTTTTTGTTTTTCTCAAGGAAACTTAAATTTTTCTTTAGATTCTATTTCTAAAGAATTTATCAAAGATTCTGATATTATAACTGTAGACAAAAAAGTTGAGATCGATATAATTGATCAAAATATAAGTAAAGAAAAACTTTCTGAAACTTTTTTAATTTTGAATAAAAATGGATTAAATCAAATTAAAAATGGTACAGATTACGATAATCTTACTAAAATTGATTCCATATATATTAAAATTTATAATGAAGATGGTCAGTTTGTAAAAACAATATATCAGCAAAATTTTATAGATATAAGCCTTTTTGATGGTTATTCCTTATATAATGATAATCGTGCAAAGGTTGTAAAACTTGATTATACTAAATATCCTTTCTTTGCTAAAATTGAATATTTTAAAACAAATGAATTCACCATTTTTATAAATCCTTATTTTGCTTTAGAACGTGAGAAACATAAGGTTTTAAATACCGAATTTTCTATATCATATCCAAAAGGTTTTAATCTAAAAACTTTTGAAATTAATTTAACAGAATATGGAATCGAAAAAAAAGTAGAAAATAATAAAATTACATATTCAGGTAAGAATTTAATTGCTCCAGAATTTGAAGATATGAATTTTCGATATTTAGATTTACTTCCAGAGGTTAGATTCTCAATAGATAAATTTTCATTGTCAAAAATTAAAGGTGAAGCTAAAAATTGGAATGAGTTTGCAATATGGTACAATTCTAATTTTTTAGAAGGTATAGATGAATTGCCAAAAACGACTGTAACTAAAATTAGGACTTTAACTCAAAATGCAAATTCAGAAGTTGAAAAAGTTAGAATCGTTTTTGAATATGTACAAAAAAACACACGTTATGTTTCTATTCAAACTGGAATAGGTGGATGGAAACCTTTTTCTGCAACAGAAGTAGATAAGGTAAAATACGGAGATTGTAAAGCTTTAACGAATTATACAAAAGCTTTATTAAAAGCTATCGGGATTACTAGTTATTACACGGTTTTATTTGCTTCTGAAAAAATTAAAGATATTAACGAAGAAATAATTGGAATGCAAGGAAATCACGTCATTTTGAGTTATCCTCATCAAGACGGCTTTATTTTTTTAGAAAGTACAGATCAAAATGTTCCTTTTGGATATTTAAGTTCAATGACAGATAATCGTAAAGTTTTGTTGATTTCTGAAGATGGAACTCAAATAGTAAAAACACAATCTTTTAAACAAGAAGATAATCGTATTGATGCTAATTTTACAATTGATTTGTCTAATGTAAATGAGGTAATAACAAATGCTGAGATTAATTATAATGGGGTGTTCTATAACGATATATTTAGTTTAAATACCCAAAATAAAAATCAAGTCACTGATTTTATACAAAATCAATTTGCGGTTTTTAAAGACTTAAAAGTTTTGGATTCGCAGTTTGAAAACGACAAAAATAATATTTCTTATAAAGAGAAAGTGACGCTGATTTCAAGTTTTACTGGGTCTAAAGCAGGAAGTGATTTTCTGATTAGTGTTAATCCATTTTTCAAAACGATAATTGTTCCTAAAAATGTGAAAAACAGAACATCGGGTTTTCAAATTCCTAGAAATAAAAAAATTTCAATTACAACTAAATATATTTTGCCAGATAATTTAAAGATTTCTTTTCTTCCTGAATCAGAAAAAATAGATTCGATTTTTGGTGAATATCAAATTGAATTTATTCAAAATGGCACAGAATTATTAGTTAAATTACATTATGTTGAAAATGTTGGAAATTATTCAAAAGAAGAATTTCAACGATTTAGAAATTTTGCTTCTCAAGTTGAAAAAAGTGATAATTCTAAATTTATCTTAACCCAGCAATAGCGATGAAAAAAATATTATTTATTTTGTTTTTGGTTTGTCAAAATTTATTTGCACAAGATTCTAAATCTGTCGATAAAAGTTTTTTTGACGATAAAAATTACCAAAAATATTTAGGAGAAGATGCCGTAATAGAATACGAAGTAGGATATTCTTATTTTCTATACAGAAAAGATTATATACTTTTAATAAATGAAGTTTCTACAAGAATAAAAATTCTTAATACAGATGGGTTTGATTATGCGACTGTTCAAATTCCATTGTATCGAAATCGGTATAACAAAGAATCTGTCATCGTCTCAGATGCTTTTACATATAATTTTGAAGATGGAAAAGTAAAAAAAACTGAATTTGATTATAATAATCAATTCTTAGAACATTCTATCGGAAATCATTGGTATGCTAGTTTTACCATGCCTAACGTGAAAGTTGGAAGTGTTATTGAATTTAAGACAACAGTCATTTCTCCTTATCTAGAAGATGCTCCGGTTTGGTTTTTTCAAAAAGAAATTCCAGTAAAATATAGTAAATTTACTTTTGAAGCCCCCTTCGGAATTCAATATATTCAATATATAAACGGAGCTGAGAAAATCAAAAGTTATGAGAAAAAAGGGGAACATATCTTTTATGCAAATGATGTACCTCCATTGAAAAATGAGGGTTTTGTTTCTAATATAAATAATTACCGTGCTTCAGTTGTTCATTATTTAAGTGGTTATAGAGATAATAACTTTAAAATAAAAGAATTTGCAGGTAATTGGAATGATGTTTCTAAAATTGTAAATGAAAATGGTAAATTTATTGAAGTTTTAAAGAAAAGCTATTTTGCTAAATTTAAAACGGACCAATTGCTTAAAGATAAAACTTTTGAAACCGATAAAGATAAGATTATTGAAATTTTAAATTTTGTTCAAAAAAATATTGAATGGAATAACATAATAAGTATTTTACCTGATAATGATTTAAATAAAGTTTATGATTTAAAAAAAGGAAATTCAGTTGAGTTGAATTTAATTTTAGTTGCGATGTTGAGATATGCAGGATTCAAAGCAAATCCGATTATTTTAGCAACTAAACAAAAAGGCATATCTTACTTAGTGCATCCAGATGCTTTTAATAATGTAATCGCTGGAGTTGAACTAAATAATGAAACGATTTTATTAGATGCAACCAATAAATTTTCTACGATTAATATAATTCCTTTAGATAATACAAATTGGAATGGAAGATTGATTGAAGAGAATTTTAATTCTAAAGAAATTGTTTTGGAACCAAAAATCGAATCTAAGAGAAATGTTACTTCGTATTTAAATTTTGATTTGCAAAATAATACTATAAATGCAAAGATTCATGATGTATATTCAAATTATGAAGCTTTTGTTTTACGCAATAAGTATAAAAATTTTACTGACGATAAAATTAAAGAATTTTTACAAGGTCAATATGAAGTTGAAATTGATACTTTAAGTATTTCTAATTTCAACAATAACAACAGTAATGTTATAAAATATTATAAGCTTAAAAAGGAAAATGCTTTCGATGTTTTAGCAGATAAAATTTATTTTAGCCCAGCTTTTATTTTTGAAATATCTTCAAATATTTTTAGACAAGAAGATAGAAATTATCCAATTGATTTTTTATTTCCAACTCAAAATTCATATAGCTTTACTTATACTATACCTGAAGGATATCAGGTTGAATCATTGCCCGAAAATAAAAAAATGGTTTTAAAATCAAAAGTATTTGGAGTAAATTGGAATTTCACTCACGATTCAAAACGTATTCTTTTTAAATGGAATATCGAATTTAATAAAGCAATCGTTGATCCAGAAGAATATTTGAACATAAAAAAAGTTTTTGAAGAAATGGTTAAATTTATGGATGAAAAAGTAGTTCTAAAGAAAATTTGATTTTTATTTAATTTTTGAGTAATTAAAGTATTTTTTGATTCAAAAAATAGAGAATAAGTTTGTTAGATAATATTCTTATATTTAAGGAATTTTAAATTCTGATTCATGAAAGAAAAATTGTCTTATATACTAGCAGGATTAATAATATATTCAATTCTTGGAATAGTTATCAGTTATTTTTCATTTTCAATGATTAATTGGATTTTTATTCTTTTTTGGACATTATCCATGACACTTGCAGATTTTTTTATTTTAAGAAATTTTACAAAGTGGCTTTCAAAAAAACAAAACAAACATGCTTAAAAAACTTATTTTATATACAGCAATTTACGCGCTAATTACTTTTTTGCTTTCAAACGATTGGGATTGTATTCTCGATCCGGATAGTTATTGTCTAGTAAACGTTTTAGCAAAATATCTTATCTTTATGCTTTTAATAATCATATTTGATAAATTCATCAAAAAGAAAATATTTAAAAATGAAAAGTAAACCGCTTCATTTATTATTAGCCTTATTGGTTTATGGATTTTTTTACGGAATAATATTATATTATTTCGGTGAAGGAATTCCAATGCAAATTTTTTGGTCACAAGTTTTTATCTTCGGATTTTTGATGGCTTTGGCAGAAGTTTTTGTGTTTGATAAAATGAGAAAAAGAAGAAAAAAGAAATAAAATGAATTTACAAAACGCACAGTTAGACGTTGATAATTGGATAAAAGAACACGGGGTTCGTTATTTTAACGAATTAACAAACATGGCACAACTTACAGAAGAAGTAGGTGAAGTTGCCAGAATTATTGCACGTCGTTACGGAGAACAATCTGAAAAAGAAAGCGATAAAAACAAAGATTTAGGAGAAGAATTAGCCGATGTTGTTTTTGTTGTACTTTGTTTAGCAAATCAAACTGGAGTTGACTTGCAAGCAGCTTTCGATAAAAAAATGGATTTAAAAACCAAACGTGACCACGACCGTCACCACAACAACGAAAAATTAAAATAAAAAATATGAACATACGATTGCATGCTGAATCATTTAAACCGAATAAAACAATCGTTTTATCTGGAAGTAAATCAGAAACCAATCGTATGTTTTTACTCCAAGCGCTTTTTCCTGAAATTAAAATCGAGAATATCTCAAATTCCGATGATAGTTTAGCAATGGAAAAAGCTTTAAAATTTCCTTCAGATATTGTCGATGTGCATCATGCCGGAACAGCGATGCGATTTCTTACCGCTTTTTTTGCAACTCAAGAAAATCGTGAAGTTGTTTTTACGGGTTCATCACGAATGCAAGAAAGACCGATTCATATTTTAGTCGATGCATTACGAAGTTTAGGTGCCGATATTCAATACGAAAACAAAGAAGGGTTTCCTCCTTTAAAAATCAAAGGCAAAAAACTACAATCAAATAAAATTGCAATTCCTGCAAACATCAGCAGTCAATACATTTCGGCATTATTACTAATTGCTCCTAAATTAGAAAACGGCTTGTCACTTGAGTTAATCGGTGAACAAACTTCCCTTCCTTATATTAAAATGACTTTGGCTCTTTTAAATGAAATAGGAATCGAAACCACTTTCGTAGGAAATCGAATTAAAGTTTATCCAAAGCAAAAAGTAAAAACAAAAACAGTAACTGTAGAATCAGATTGGTCGTCAGCTTCTTATTTTTTTGAATTGATAGCTTTTTCTGAAGTTGGAACGTCATTAAAAATTCAAAAATTAAAATCAGATTCATTACAAGCAGATCGAGCTGTCGTTGAAATTTTTGAACAATTCGGAGTTGAAACGGAATTTCTTCCTAATAACGAAATTCAAATTACTAAAGTAAATACAAACTATCCTACAGAAATTCGTTTAAATTTAATTGAATGTCCTGATATTGCTCAAACCATTGCAGTTACTTGTTTTGGATTAGGAATACAAGCGCATTTAACCGGACTTCATACATTGAAAATTAAAGAAACAGATCGTTTAGTTGCATTGAAAAACGAATTAGAAAAATTCGGTGCAACTGTTGAAATCACAAACGATTCACTTTCTCTACATAAAAGAAATTTACAAACCCTTTTACCAGTAAATGTTTTGGTAAAAACCTATCAAGATCACAGAATGGCAATGGCTTTTGCACCGTTGGGTTTATTTACACCGATAGAAATCGAAAATGCTGAAGTAGTTTCTAAATCATATCCAAAATATTGGGAAGATGTTTTTTCTTTGTTTTTAAGTTAAAATCTAGTCTGTTTTTCTAAATAAATACTTACATTTAAAAAAACTAAAATCAGACGAATTATGAAAAAATATATTTTATCCTTAGCTGTTTTATTTGCTTTAGCATCTTGTAATAAAACGGTTATTGATGACGAAGAAATCATTCCAACACACGTTTTAACGAAAGAAGAGCAAGAAAAATTAACTCCAGATGAAGTTATTGCCGATTTAAAAGCCGGAAATAAAGATTTTGTTGAAGATAATTTAACTGTTCGTAATTCAACAAAATTAGTTCGTGAAGCCGCTTTGGGTCAATATCCAGAAGCTGTGGTACTTTCATGTTTAGATTCTCGTGTTCCAGTTGAAGATATTTTTCATAAAGCAATTGGCGAAATTTTCGTAGCTCGAGTTGCCGGAAATATTGTAAATCATGATATTCTAGGAAGTTTAGAATATGCTTGTAAAGTTTCGGGGTCAAAATTGGTTGTGGTTTTAGGACATGAATATTGCGGAGCAATCAAATCGAGTATCGACGGTGTGAAATTAGGAAACATCACAACATTACTCGAAAAAATTGACCCAGCAATAATTGCAGCGAAGCAAAATTTTTCTGGCGATGCTACAGCTAAAAATCCAAAATTTGTTGATGAAGTTTGTAAGTTCAACGTTTTTAATTCAATAGAAGAAATCCGTCGCGATAGTCCAATCTTAAAAGAAATGGAAGCTAACAAGGAAATTAAAATCGTAGGTGCAGTTTATGATATGAAAACAGGTGAAGTAAAATTTTTAGATTATTAATATTTTTACACCTGATTTTGTTATGTTTTTGAACGAAGTTTTAAAATAAATCGCTTTTTACTTGACAACGCCTATTTCGAAGTCGTATATTTGCAGGCTTGAAGTTTTTAAATCAAAAGCTTTAAAATACAAATCAATATAAAAGCAACAATAATATGAAGTTATCTAATTTCAACTTTAACTTACCGGAAGAGTTGTTGGCTGAATTTCCAGCTGAAAACAGAGATGAATCTCGTTTAATGGTTGTAAACCGTAAATTAGGAACAATCGAACACAAATTATTTAAAGATGTGATTGATTATTTCGAAGAAGGAGACGTAATGGTTTTAAATAATACCAAAGTTTTTCCTGCTCGTTTATACGGAAACAAAGAAAAAACAGGTGCTCGTATCGAAGTTTTCTTGTTAAGAGAATTAAATGCAGAACAACGTTTATGGGATGTTTTAGTTGATCCGGCTCGTAAAATTCGTATCGGAAATAAATTATATTTCGGTGACGATGATTCATTAGTAGCTGAGGTAATTGACAATACAACTTCACGTGGTAGAACCTTACGTTTCTTATATGATGGTTCATACGAAGAATTCAGAAATAAATTGACAGAACTTGGAGAAACTCCAATTCCGAAATACATCAACCGCGAAGTAACTCCAGAAGACGAAGAGCGTTATCAAACGATTTATGCTACAGAAGAAGGAGCTGTTGCTGCGCCAACTGCAGGTTTACACTTCTCTAAACATTTATTAAAACGTTTAGAAATTAAAGGTGTTGAATTCGCAAAAGTGACTTTACATATAGGTTTAGGAACATTCAATCCGGTTGAGGTTGAAGATTTATCTAAGCACAAAATGGATTCTGAAGAATTAATTATTTCTGAAGAAGCTTGTGATATTGTAAACAAAGCCAAAGAGTGTAAAAGTAAAATTTGTGCTGTCGGAACAACTTCAATGCGTGCTTTAGAAAGTTCGGTTTCATCAAACAGAACTTTAAATCCGTACACAGGTTGGACAAATAAATTCATTTTCCCGCCGTATGATTTCAGTATTGCTGATTGTATGATTACAAATTTCCACATGCCAAAATCTACCTTATTAATGATGATTTCTGCATTCTGTGGTCACGATTTAATGATGGAAGCTTATAAAGAAGCAGTTAAAGAAGGATATAAATTCTATTCTTACGGAGATGCGATGTTAATCATCTAATTTCATTATGTTATAAAGTATAAAAAAAACTCATCTAAATCAGATGAGTTTTTTACTTTAATCTATTTTGTAAACCAATTTAATGGTAATGGTTGCTGTTTTGTTTTTTGAACTTGTGTTAAATGAACCGCCCCAAGAATATTCTTCCGATGAATTTTGTGCAACAATTTGAAAAACGCCCATTTCAGATTTCTTTAAATCGCCTAAACTACTACCTGCGTTTTCTGCAATTTTCTCAGCTCTAAGTTTTGCATCTTTTGTGGCTTCTGCAACCATTTCAAGTTTTAATTCAGAAAGTTTTGTGTAGTAATATTCAGGTGCATTCGAATAAAGCTCAACGCCCGAATTTATTAATTCAGTAACTTCTCTCGAAACATTTTCGACCTTAGCAACTTCTTTACTTTCTACTTGTACGCTTTGTGTTAAGTTGTAGCCAGTAAAAGTTTCAGTTCGTGTGTTGTAATTTGAATCCGTTATTGTTGTAAACTCTTTATTAATAGAAACAGACGAGAAAATAATTTCAGATTCTTTAATGCCTTTACCAACCAGATAATTTTTTATCGCAGTTCTGTCGCTTTCTAATTCGGAATAAGCTTCTTTTAGATTATAATTTTTCTTAGAAAAACTACTGTTCCAAACAATCAAATCCGAAACAAAATCTTTAGAACCTAATCCAGTTACGCTAATCGTGTCTGCGGCGTTGTTTCTATTTTTAAATGCGTTGCTAAGTAAAAATGTCGAAATGATAATCGAAATACCAATAATTGCAGTTGTTATGTAATTTTTCATGTTTTTTTATGTCAAATATAATCAATATTGGCGTTCCCTCGCTCTTTTTTAAAGAGTTGTTTTATTTTAAGTTTAGTGCAAACCGCTCAGTCGGGCTTTCCGCTAAATCTTTTTTTTATTCTTTGTTATTGTCATTCTGACGATAGGAGGAATCTCTAGCTTTTATTGTTATTACCAATTAATATGAAATAAAAAAAAGGATACCGCTTCAATCCCTAACGCAATCCAAGTTGTAAAGTTTAAAGTTTGAAAAAATATCCTGCAAGGTTTTCAAAACCTTGTAGGTCTAAATTTGAATTTGTGATTTTTTTGTCATTCCGACGACTGGAGGAATCTTTCTTTAACTCCGACAGCGTTTAAAACGCTGTCGGAGTTTTTTATTTTCTATGAGTATTTTTTAAACCTTAAATTAAGTTTCATCCGTGCATCTGTGGTAAAATTAAATTTTATATTGTAATTCCGACGACTGGAGAAATCTTTCTCAATATTAATGTCTCAATACTCACTGCTAAATATCAGTTTTAAATCATTCAATCCCAGTTAACTAAAAAATAATCAAAAAATAACTTTCAAAAAGCTTGTTTGGCATAGAAAGAAGGCGGTATATTTGCACCGTTGAAAAACAGAAGTTCATTCAAATCACGAAAAACAAATTTAAAAATTAACAAAAATAAATTTGGAAGATAAGGGTTAAAGGTTGTACTTTTGCAATCCGATTCTGAAACAAGAAGCGGCGCAAAAGTTCTTTAAATGTTGAAAATCTTTCAAAAATATTATCAAAATAAATTTGCGAGATTCAAAAAGAGTTTCTACTTTTGCAACCGCTTAGAAGATGAGCGAACAAAGAGAAAATAAGTTCATAGACATATTGGATTAACAGAGAATTAAAGAGTAAGATTAATCTTTTAGAGATAAAAGATGATCTTGAACGAACATCAAAAAATATTAAAAATTATACGATGAAGAGTTTGATCCTGGCTCAGGATGAACGCTAGCGGCAGGCCTAACACATGCAAGTCGAGGGGTAGGCATCTTCGGATGTTGAGACCGGCGCACGGGTGCGTAACGCGTATGCAATCTACCTTTTACTAAGGGATAGCCCAGAGAAATTTGGATTAATACCTTATGGTATTACGAATTGGCATCGATTTGTAATTAAAGATTTATTGGTAAAAGATGAGCATGCGTCCCATTAGTTAGTTGGTAAGGTAACGGCTTACCAAGACGATGATGGGTAGGGGTCCTGAGAGGGAGATCCCCCACACTGGTACTGAGACACGGACCAGACTCCTACGGGAGGCAGCAGTGAGGAATATTGGTCAATGGAGGCAACTCTGAACCAGCCATGCCGCGTGCAGGATGACGGTCCTATGGATTGTAAACTGCTTTTGTACAGGAAGAAAAAGTACCACGTGTGGTATATTGACGGTACTGTAAGAATAAGGATCGGCTAACTCCGTGCCAGCAGCCGCGGTAATACGGAGGATCCAAGCGTTATCCGGAATCATTGGGTTTAAAGGGTCCGTAGGCGGCTTTATAAGTCAGTGGTGAAAGTTTGCAGCTTAACTGTAAAATTGCCATTGATACTGTAGAGCTTGAATTTTTGTGAAGTAACTAGAATATGTAGTGTAGCGGTGAAATGCTTAGATATTACATGGAATACCAATTGCGAAGGCAGGTTACTAACAAACAATTGACGCTGATGGACGAAAGCGTGGGTAGCGAACAGGATTAGATACCCTGGTAGTCCACGCCGTAAACGATGGATACTAGTTGTTTGGCTGCAAGGCTGAGTGACTAAGCGAAAGTGATAAGTATCCCACCTGGGGAGTACGAACGCAAGTTTGAAACTCAAAGGAATTGACGGGGGCCCGCACAAGCGGTGGAGCATGTGGTTTAATTCGATGATACGCGAGGAACCTTACCAGGGCTTAAATGTAGATTGACGTATTTGGAAACAGATATTTCTTCGGACAATTTACAAGGTGCTGCATGGTTGTCGTCAGCTCGTGCCGTGAGGTGTCAGGTTAAGTCCTATAACGAGCGCAACCCCTGTTGTTAGTTGCCAGCGAGTCATGTCGGGAACTCTAGCAAGACTGCCAGTGTAAACTGTGAGGAAGGTGGGGATGACGTCAAATCATCACGGCCCTTACGTCCTGGGCCACACACGTGCTACAATGGCCGGTACAGAGAGCAGCCACTGGGTGACCAGGAGCGAATCTATAAAGCCGGTCACAGTTCGGATTGGAGTCTGCAACTCGACTCCATGAAGCTGGAATCGCTAGTAATCGGATATCAGCCATGATCCGGTGAATACGTTCCCGGGCCTTGTACACACCGCCCGTCAAGCCATGGAAGCTGGGGGTGCCTGAAGTCGGTGACCGCAAGGAGCTGCCTAGGGTAAAACTGGTAACTAGGGCTAAGTCGTAACAAGGTAGCCGTACCGGAAGGTGCGGCTGGAACACCTCCTTTCTAGAGATGGTTCAAGTCTCTTACTCTTTACTGTTGATTCAAAAAAAAATAAAATACAGAGTCTCGTAGCTCAGCTGGTTAGAGTACTACACTGATAATGTAGGGGTCGGCAGTTCGAGTCTGCCCGGGACTACAATTTTAATTACGAATTAGAAATTACGAATTAAAAGTATTTTATTACAAAGGAAATTTTAGAAGTTGAGAGGTTATGAATTATAACATTCGTAATTCGTAATTCACAATTAATAAAAATTGGGGGATTAGCTCAGCTGGCTAGAGCGCCTGCCTTGCACGCAGGAGGTCATCGGTTCGACTCCGATATTCTCCACCAGATGGTATCAAGATGATAGTATCAAGAATTAAGATCAAGTCTTAATGCTTTATACAAAAATCTTAATACTAATAAAAGTTCATTGACATATTGAGATACAAATTAAAAAGTAGAAAAATATTAGAAATAATATAAGCACAAAATTAGTCGAAAGACGAAAGTCAAAAAGTTAAAAGTCTTCTGACTTTAGACCTTAAGACTTTCAACTTGAAGACTGAAATAGAGCACAATAAGCAAAATAAGGGCGTATGGGGAATGCCTAGGCTCTCAGAGGCGAAGAAGGACGTGATAAGCTGCGAAAAGCTACGGGGATTGGCACACACGAATAGATCCGTAGATATCCGAATGGGGCAACCCACTATGTTGAAGACATAGTACATCGATAGATGAGCAAACCCGCTGAACTGAAACATCTAAGTAGGCGGAGGAGAAGAAAACAAAAGTGATTCCGTAAGTAGTGGCGAGCGAACGCGGATTAGCCCAAACCAATGTTGTTTCGGCAATATTGGGGTTGTAGGACCACGATATTTTAAGCAAAGCGAATTAGAATAACCTGGAAAGGTTAACCGTAGAGGGTGATAGTCCCGTATAGGTAAGCGATGTATTAGATAGTGGTATCCTGAGTAGGTCGGGGCACGTGAAACCTTGATTGAAACTGGCGGGACCATCCGCTAAGGCTAAATACTCCTGAGAGACCGATAGTGAACCAGTACCGTGAGGGAAAGGTGAAAAGAACCGTGAATAACGGAGTGAAATAGAACCTGAAACCATACGCTTACAAGCGGTCGGAGCCCATTCGTTGGGTGACGGCGTGCCTTTTGCATAATGAGCCTACGAGTTACCGTTGCTGGCGAGGATAAGTGATTCAGTCACGGATCCGAAGCGAAAGCGAGTCTGAATAGGGCGCATGAGTCAGTAATGGTAGACGCGAAACCGTGTGATCTACCCATGGACAGGTTGAAGCTGTGGTAACACACCGTGGAGGACCGAACCCGTTGACGTTGAAAAGTCTTGGGATGATCTGTGGGTAGGGGTGAAAGGCCAATCAAACTCGGAAATAGCTCGTACTCCCCGAAATGCATTTAGGTGCAGCGCTTATAGAGTTTATTAGAGGTAGAGCTACTGATTGGATGCGGGGGTTTCACCACCTACCAATTCCTGACAAACTCCGAATGCTAATAAATGCTTATAAGCAGTGAGGGCATGGGTGCTAAGGTCCATGTCCGAGAGGGAAAGAACCCAGACCATCAGCTAAGGTCCCCAAATGTATGCTAAGTTGAAAAAACGCGGTTTGTTTGCATAGACAGCTAGGATGTTGGCTTGGAAGCAGCCATTCATTTAAAGAGTGCGTAACAGCTCACTAGTCGAGCGAACGAGCATGGATAATAATCGGGCATAAGTATACTACCGAAGCTATGGATTTGACATTTAGTTGTCAAGTGGTAGGGGAGCATTCTAAACTGGGTAGAAGGTGATAGGCGACTATTGCTGGACTGTTTAGAAAAGAAAATGTAGGCATAAGTAACGATAATGCGGGCGAGAAACCCGCACACCGAAAGACTAAGGTTTCCTGAGCTATGCTAATCAGCTTAGGGTTAGTCGGGACCTAAGGCACACCCGAAGGGGGACGTCGATGGCCAACGGGTTAATATTCCCGTACTTGTTATAGTTGTGATGGAATGACGGAGTGATGAAAGCACCGCGAACTGACGGAATAGTTCGTTGAAGTACCTACCTATATCTTTAATAGTAAAATGCGTTAAGGATGGGGAAATACGATAGTACTGAGCGCCTTCGGGCAATTAGATAGTGTGCCTAAGGGCTTCCAAGAAAAGTTTCTAAACCTAGATTATAACAACCCGTACCGTAAACCGACACAGGTAGTCGAGGAGAGAATCCTAAGGTGCTCGAGAGATTCATGGCTAAGGAATTAGGCAAAATAGACCTGTAACTTCGGGAGAAAGGTCGCCAGCAGCAATGCTGGCCGCAGTGAAAAGGTCCAGGCGACTGTTTATCAAAAACACAGGGCTCTGCCAAATCGTAAGATGAAGTATAGGGCCTGACACCTGCCCGGTGCTGGAAGGTTAAGAGGAGATGTTATCTTCGGAGAAGCATTGAATTGAAGCCCCAGTAAACGGCGGCCGTAACTATAACGGTCCTAAGGTAGCGAAATTCCTTGTCGGGTAAGTTCCGACCTGCACGAATGGTGTAACGATCTGGACACTGTCTCAGCCATGAGCTCGGTGAAATTGTAGTATCGGTGAAGATGCCGATTACCCGCAGTGGGACGAAAAGACCCTGTGCACCTTTACTATAGCTTAGTATTGTTCTTGGATAAGTGATGTGTAGGATAGGTGGGAGACTTCGATCCTGCGTCGCCAGGCGTAGGTTAGTCATTGTTGAAATACCACCCTTTGCTTATTTGAGATCTAACTCGTGATACATGAGGACATTGCTTGGTGGGTAGTTTGACTGGGGTGGTCGCCTCCAAAAGAGTAACGGAGGCTTCTAAAGGTTCCCTCAGCACGCTTGGTAACCGTGCGTAGAGTGCAATGGTATAAGGGAGCTTGACTGAGAGACATACAGGTCGATCAGGTACGAAAGTAGAGCATAGTGATCCGGTGGTTCCGTATGGAAGGGCCATCGCTCAAAGGATAAAAGGTACGCCGGGGATAACAGGCTGATCTCCCCCAAGAGCTCATATCGACGGGGGGGTTTGGCACCTCGATGTCGGCTCGTCACATCCTGGGGCTGGAGAAGGTCCCAAGGGTTGGGCTGTTCGCCCATTAAAGTGGCACGCGAGCTGGGTTCAGAACGTCGTGAGACAGTTCGGTCTCTATCTACTGTGGGCGTTAGAAATTTGAGTGGATCTGATTCTAGTACGAGAGGACCGAATTGGACTAACCTCTGGTGTATCAGTTGTGCCGCCAGGTGCATCGCTGAGTAGCTACGTTGGGAAGGGATAAGCGCTGAAAGCATATAAGCGCGAAACCCACCACAAGATGAGATTTCTTTAAAGGGTCGTAGAAGATGACTACGTTGATAGGCTACAGATGTAAAGGCAGTAATGTCATAGTCGAGTAGTACTAATAGCCCGTAAGCTTATGTGCTCTAAGGAGTTGCTTATAAAGTATAGTATTAAGATTTGAGTATTAAGTATGAAGACTAAAGAAAGAATCCTCTACGAAAAAAAATGAAAAGTATCGGAAATATGTTAACAAAATATTGTTAGAGAAACCTAGCAAACCGATTTAAGGTGGTTATTGCGTCGGGGCTCACCTCTTCCCATTTCGAACAGAGAAGTTAAGCCCGATTGCGCAGATGGTACTGCATTTTAATGTGGGAGAGTATGTCGCTGCCTTTTTTTTGAAAGTCTCAATGAAAGTTGAGACTTTTTTATCGGGCGATTAGCTCAGTTGGTTCAGAGCACCTCGTTTACACCGAGGGGGTCGGGGGTTCGAATCCCTCATCGCCCACAAATACTCAGAAATCTTTCAAAAATATTTATAAAATAAATTTGCGAGATTCAAAAAGAGTTTCTACTTTTGCAACCGCTTAGAAGATGAGCGAACAAAGAGAAAATAAGTTCATAGACATATTGGATTAACAGAGAATTAAAGAGTAAGATTAATCTTTTAGAGATAAAAGATGATCTTGAACGAACATCAAAAAATATTAAAAATTATACGATGAAGAGTTTGATCCTGGCTCAGGATGAACGCTAGCGGCAGGCCTAACACATGCAAGTCGAGGGGTAGGCATCTTCGGATGTTGAGACCGGCGCACGGGTGCGTAACGCGTATGCAATCTACCTTTTACTAAGGGATAGCCCAGAGAAATTTGGATTAATACCTTATGGTATTACGAATTGGCATCGATTTGTAATTAAAGATTTATTGGTAAAAGATGAGCATGCGTCCCATTAGTTAGTTGGTAAGGTAACGGCTTACCAAGACGATGATGGGTAGGGGTCCTGAGAGGGAGATCCCCCACACTGGTACTGAGACACGGACCAGACTCCTACGGGAGGCAGCAGTGAGGAATATTGGTCAATGGAGGCAACTCTGAACCAGCCATGCCGCGTGCAGGATGACGGTCCTATGGATTGTAAACTGCTTTTGTACAGGAAGAAAAAGTACCACGTGTGGTATATTGACGGTACTGTAAGAATAAGGATCGGCTAACTCCGTGCCAGCAGCCGCGGTAATACGGAGGATCCAAGCGTTATCCGGAATCATTGGGTTTAAAGGGTCCGTAGGCGGCTTTATAAGTCAGTGGTGAAAGTTTGCAGCTTAACTGTAAAATTGCCATTGATACTGTAGAGCTTGAATTTTTGTGAAGTAACTAGAATATGTAGTGTAGCGGTGAAATGCTTAGATATTACATGGAATACCAATTGCGAAGGCAGGTTACTAACAAACAATTGACGCTGATGGACGAAAGCGTGGGTAGCGAACAGGATTAGATACCCTGGTAGTCCACGCCGTAAACGATGGATACTAGTTGTTTGGCTGCAAGGCTGAGTGACTAAGCGAAAGTGATAAGTATCCCACCTGGGGAGTACGAACGCAAGTTTGAAACTCAAAGGAATTGACGGGGGCCCGCACAAGCGGTGGAGCATGTGGTTTAATTCGATGATACGCGAGGAACCTTACCAGGGCTTAAATGTAGATTGACGTATTTGGAAACAGATATTTCTTCGGACAATTTACAAGGTGCTGCATGGTTGTCGTCAGCTCGTGCCGTGAGGTGTCAGGTTAAGTCCTATAACGAGCGCAACCCCTGTTGTTAGTTGCCAGCGAGTCATGTCGGGAACTCTAGCAAGACTGCCAGTGTAAACTGTGAGGAAGGTGGGGATGACGTCAAATCATCACGGCCCTTACGTCCTGGGCCACACACGTGCTACAATGGCCGGTACAGAGAGCAGCCACTGGGTGACCAGGAGCGAATCTATAAAGCCGGTCACAGTTCGGATTGGAGTCTGCAACTCGACTCCATGAAGCTGGAATCGCTAGTAATCGGATATCAGCCATGATCCGGTGAATACGTTCCCGGGCCTTGTACACACCGCCCGTCAAGCCATGGAAGCTGGGGGTGCCTGAAGTCGGTGACCGCAAGGAGCTGCCTAGGGTAAAACTGGTAACTAGGGCTAAGTCGTAACAAGGTAGCCGTACCGGAAGGTGCGGCTGGAACACCTCCTTTCTAGAGATGGTTCAAGTCTCTTACTCTTTACTGTTGATTCAAAAAAAAATAAAATACAGAGTCTCGTAGCTCAGCTGGTTAGAGTACTACACTGATAATGTAGGGGTCGGCAGTTCGAGTCTGCCCGGGACTACAATTTTAATTACGAATTAGAAATTACGAATTAAAAGTATTTTATTACAAAGGAAATTTTAGAAGTTGAGAGGTTATGAATTATAACATTCGTAATTCGTAATTCACAATTAATAAAAATTGGGGGATTAGCTCAGCTGGCTAGAGCGCCTGCCTTGCACGCAGGAGGTCATCGGTTCGACTCCGATATTCTCCACCAGATGGTATCAAGATGATAGTATCAAGAATTAAGATCAAGTCTTAATGCTTTATACAAAAATCTTAATACTAATAAAAGTTCATTGACATATTGAGATACAAATTAAAAAGTAGAAAAATATTAGAAATAATATAAGCACAAAATTAGTCGAAAGACGAAAGTCAAAAAGTTAAAAGTCTTCTGACTTTAGACCTTAAGACTTTCAACTTGAAGACTGAAATAGAGCACAATAAGCAAAATAAGGGCGTATGGGGAATGCCTAGGCTCTCAGAGGCGAAGAAGGACGTGATAAGCTGCGAAAAGCTACGGGGATTGGCACACACGAATAGATCCGTAGATATCCGAATGGGGCAACCCACTATGTTGAAGACATAGTACATCGATAGATGAGCAAACCCGCTGAACTGAAACATCTAAGTAGGCGGAGGAGAAGAAAACAAAAGTGATTCCGTAAGTAGTGGCGAGCGAACGCGGATTAGCCCAAACCAATGTTGTTTCGGCAATATTGGGGTTGTAGGACCACGATATTTTAAGCAAAGCGAATTAGAATAACCTGGAAAGGTTAACCGTAGAGGGTGATAGTCCCGTATAGGTAAGCGATGTATTAGATAGTGGTATCCTGAGTAGGTCGGGGCACGTGAAACCTTGATTGAAACTGGCGGGACCATCCGCTAAGGCTAAATACTCCTGAGAGACCGATAGTGAACCAGTACCGTGAGGGAAAGGTGAAAAGAACCGTGAATAACGGAGTGAAATAGAACCTGAAACCATACGCTTACAAGCGGTCGGAGCCCATTCGTTGGGTGACGGCGTGCCTTTTGCATAATGAGCCTACGAGTTACCGTTGCTGGCGAGGATAAGTGATTCAGTCACGGATCCGAAGCGAAAGCGAGTCTGAATAGGGCGCATGAGTCAGTAATGGTAGACGCGAAACCGTGTGATCTACCCATGGACAGGTTGAAGCTGTGGTAACACACCGTGGAGGACCGAACCCGTTGACGTTGAAAAGTCTTGGGATGATCTGTGGGTAGGGGTGAAAGGCCAATCAAACTCGGAAATAGCTCGTACTCCCCGAAATGCATTTAGGTGCAGCGCTTATAGAGTTTATTAGAGGTAGAGCTACTGATTGGATGCGGGGGTTTCACCACCTACCAATTCCTGACAAACTCCGAATGCTAATAAATGCTTATAAGCAGTGAGGGCATGGGTGCTAAGGTCCATGTCCGAGAGGGAAAGAACCCAGACCATCAGCTAAGGTCCCCAAATGTATGCTAAGTTGAAAAAACGCGGTTTGTTTGCATAGACAGCTAGGATGTTGGCTTGGAAGCAGCCATTCATTTAAAGAGTGCGTAACAGCTCACTAGTCGAGCGAACGAGCATGGATAATAATCGGGCATAAGTATACTACCGAAGCTATGGATTTGACATTTAGTTGTCAAGTGGTAGGGGAGCATTCTAAACTGGGTAGAAGGTGATAGGCGACTATTGCTGGACTGTTTAGAAAAGAAAATGTAGGCATAAGTAACGATAATGCGGGCGAGAAACCCGCACACCGAAAGACTAAGGTTTCCTGAGCTATGCTAATCAGCTTAGGGTTAGTCGGGACCTAAGGCACACCCGAAGGGGGACGTCGATGGCCAACGGGTTAATATTCCCGTACTTGTTATAGTTGTGATGGAATGACGGAGTGATGAAAGCACCGCGAACTGACGGAATAGTTCGTTGAAGTACCTACCTATATCTTTAATAGTAAAATGCGTTAAGGATGGGGAAATACGATAGTACTGAGCGCCTTCGGGCAATTAGATAGTGTGCCTAAGGGCTTCCAAGAAAAGTTTCTAAACCTAGATTATAACAACCCGTACCGTAAACCGACACAGGTAGTCGAGGAGAGAATCCTAAGGTGCTCGAGAGATTCATGGCTAAGGAATTAGGCAAAATAGACCTGTAACTTCGGGAGAAAGGTCGCCAGCAGCAATGCTGGCCGCAGTGAAAAGGTCCAGGCGACTGTTTATCAAAAACACAGGGCTCTGCCAAATCGTAAGATGAAGTATAGGGCCTGACACCTGCCCGGTGCTGGAAGGTTAAGAGGAGATGTTATCTTCGGAGAAGCATTGAATTGAAGCCCCAGTAAACGGCGGCCGTAACTATAACGGTCCTAAGGTAGCGAAATTCCTTGTCGGGTAAGTTCCGACCTGCACGAATGGTGTAACGATCTGGACACTGTCTCAGCCATGAGCTCGGTGAAATTGTAGTATCGGTGAAGATGCCGATTACCCGCAGTGGGACGAAAAGACCCTGTGCACCTTTACTATAGCTTAGTATTGTTCTTGGATAAGTGATGTGTAGGATAGGTGGGAGACTTCGATCCTGCGTCGCCAGGCGTAGGTTAGTCATTGTTGAAATACCACCCTTTGCTTATTTGAGATCTAACTCGTGATACATGAGGACATTGCTTGGTGGGTAGTTTGACTGGGGTGGTCGCCTCCAAAAGAGTAACGGAGGCTTCTAAAGGTTCCCTCAGCACGCTTGGTAACCGTGCGTAGAGTGCAATGGTATAAGGGAGCTTGACTGAGAGACATACAGGTCGATCAGGTACGAAAGTAGAGCATAGTGATCCGGTGGTTCCGTATGGAAGGGCCATCGCTCAAAGGATAAAAGGTACGCCGGGGATAACAGGCTGATCTCCCCCAAGAGCTCATATCGACGGGGGGGTTTGGCACCTCGATGTCGGCTCGTCACATCCTGGGGCTGGAGAAGGTCCCAAGGGTTGGGCTGTTCGCCCATTAAAGTGGCACGCGAGCTGGGTTCAGAACGTCGTGAGACAGTTCGGTCTCTATCTACTGTGGGCGTTAGAAATTTGAGTGGATCTGATTCTAGTACGAGAGGACCGAATTGGACTAACCTCTGGTGTATCAGTTGTGCCGCCAGGTGCATCGCTGAGTAGCTACGTTGGGAAGGGATAAGCGCTGAAAGCATATAAGCGCGAAACCCACCACAAGATGAGATTTCTTTAAAGGGTCGTAGAAGATGACTACGTTGATAGGCTACAGATGTAAAGGCAGTAATGTCATAGTCGAGTAGTACTAATAGCCCGTAAGCTTATGTGCTCTAAGGAGTTGCTTATAAAGTATAGTATTAAGATTTGAGTATTAAGTATGAAGACTAAAGAAAGAATCCTCTACGAAAAAAAATGAAAAGTATCGGAAATATGTTAACAAAATATTGTTAGAGAAACCTAGCAAACCGATTTAAGGTGGTTATTGCGTCGGGGCTCACCTCTTCCCATTTCGAACAGAGAAGTTAAGCCCGATTGCGCAGATGGTACTGCATTTTAATGTGGGAGAGTATGTCGCTGCCTTTTTTTTGAAAGTCTCAATGAAAGTTGAGACTTTTTTATCGGGCGATTAGCTCAGTTGGTTCAGAGCACCTCGTTTACACCGAGGGGGTCGGGGGTTCGAATCCCTCATCGCCCACAAATACTCAGAAATCTTTCAAAAATATTTATAAAATAAATTTGCGAGATTCAAAAAGAGTTTCTACTTTTGCAACCGCTTAGAAGATGAGCGAACAAAGAGAAAATAAGTTCATAGACATATTGGATTAACAGAGAATTAAAGAGTAAGATTAATCTTTTAGAGATAAAAGATGATCTTGAACGAACATCAAAAAATATTAAAAATTATACGATGAAGAGTTTGATCCTGGCTCAGGATGAACGCTAGCGGCAGGCCTAACACATGCAAGTCGAGGGGTAGGCATCTTCGGATGTTGAGACCGGCGCACGGGTGCGTAACGCGTATGCAATCTACCTTTTACTAAGGGATAGCCCAGAGAAATTTGGATTAATACCTTATGGTATTACGAATTGGCATCGATTTGTAATTAAAGATTTATTGGTAAAAGATGAGCATGCGTCCCATTAGTTAGTTGGTAAGGTAACGGCTTACCAAGACGATGATGGGTAGGGGTCCTGAGAGGGAGATCCCCCACACTGGTACTGAGACACGGACCAGACTCCTACGGGAGGCAGCAGTGAGGAATATTGGTCAATGGAGGCAACTCTGAACCAGCCATGCCGCGTGCAGGATGACGGTCCTATGGATTGTAAACTGCTTTTGTACAGGAAGAAAAAGTACCACGTGTGGTATATTGACGGTACTGTAAGAATAAGGATCGGCTAACTCCGTGCCAGCAGCCGCGGTAATACGGAGGATCCAAGCGTTATCCGGAATCATTGGGTTTAAAGGGTCCGTAGGCGGCTTTATAAGTCAGTGGTGAAAGTTTGCAGCTTAACTGTAAAATTGCCATTGATACTGTAGAGCTTGAATTTTTGTGAAGTAACTAGAATATGTAGTGTAGCGGTGAAATGCTTAGATATTACATGGAATACCAATTGCGAAGGCAGGTTACTAACAAACAATTGACGCTGATGGACGAAAGCGTGGGTAGCGAACAGGATTAGATACCCTGGTAGTCCACGCCGTAAACGATGGATACTAGTTGTTTGGCTGCAAGGCTGAGTGACTAAGCGAAAGTGATAAGTATCCCACCTGGGGAGTACGAACGCAAGTTTGAAACTCAAAGGAATTGACGGGGGCCCGCACAAGCGGTGGAGCATGTGGTTTAATTCGATGATACGCGAGGAACCTTACCAGGGCTTAAATGTAGATTGACGTATTTGGAAACAGATATTTCTTCGGACAATTTACAAGGTGCTGCATGGTTGTCGTCAGCTCGTGCCGTGAGGTGTCAGGTTAAGTCCTATAACGAGCGCAACCCCTGTTGTTAGTTGCCAGCGAGTCATGTCGGGAACTCTAGCAAGACTGCCAGTGTAAACTGTGAGGAAGGTGGGGATGACGTCAAATCATCACGGCCCTTACGTCCTGGGCCACACACGTGCTACAATGGCCGGTACAGAGAGCAGCCACTGGGTGACCAGGAGCGAATCTATAAAGCCGGTCACAGTTCGGATTGGAGTCTGCAACTCGACTCCATGAAGCTGGAATCGCTAGTAATCGGATATCAGCCATGATCCGGTGAATACGTTCCCGGGCCTTGTACACACCGCCCGTCAAGCCATGGAAGCTGGGGGTGCCTGAAGTCGGTGACCGCAAGGAGCTGCCTAGGGTAAAACTGGTAACTAGGGCTAAGTCGTAACAAGGTAGCCGTACCGGAAGGTGCGGCTGGAACACCTCCTTTCTAGAGATGGTTCAAGTCTCTTACTCTTTACTGTTGATTCAAAAAAAAATAAAATACAGAGTCTCGTAGCTCAGCTGGTTAGAGTACTACACTGATAATGTAGGGGTCGGCAGTTCGAGTCTGCCCGGGACTACAATTTTAATTACGAATTAGAAATTACGAATTAAAAGTATTTTATTACAAAGGAAATTTTAGAAGTTGAGAGGTTATGAATTATAACATTCGTAATTCGTAATTCACAATTAATAAAAATTGGGGGATTAGCTCAGCTGGCTAGAGCGCCTGCCTTGCACGCAGGAGGTCATCGGTTCGACTCCGATATTCTCCACCAGATGGTATCAAGATGATAGTATCAAGAATTAAGATCAAGTCTTAATGCTTTATACAAAAATCTTAATACTAATAAAAGTTCATTGACATATTGAGATACAAATTAAAAAGTAGAAAAATATTAGAAATAATATAAGCACAAAATTAGTCGAAAGACGAAAGTCAAAAAGTTAAAAGTCTTCTGACTTTAGACCTTAAGACTTTCAACTTGAAGACTGAAATAGAGCACAATAAGCAAAATAAGGGCGTATGGGGAATGCCTAGGCTCTCAGAGGCGAAGAAGGACGTGATAAGCTGCGAAAAGCTACGGGGATTGGCACACACGAATAGATCCGTAGATATCCGAATGGGGCAACCCACTATGTTGAAGACATAGTACATCGATAGATGAGCAAACCCGCTGAACTGAAACATCTAAGTAGGCGGAGGAGAAGAAAACAAAAGTGATTCCGTAAGTAGTGGCGAGCGAACGCGGATTAGCCCAAACCAATGTTGTTTCGGCAATATTGGGGTTGTAGGACCACGATATTTTAAGCAAAGCGAATTAGAATAACCTGGAAAGGTTAACCGTAGAGGGTGATAGTCCCGTATAGGTAAGCGATGTATTAGATAGTGGTATCCTGAGTAGGTCGGGGCACGTGAAACCTTGATTGAAACTGGCGGGACCATCCGCTAAGGCTAAATACTCCTGAGAGACCGATAGTGAACCAGTACCGTGAGGGAAAGGTGAAAAGAACCGTGAATAACGGAGTGAAATAGAACCTGAAACCATACGCTTACAAGCGGTCGGAGCCCATTCGTTGGGTGACGGCGTGCCTTTTGCATAATGAGCCTACGAGTTACCGTTGCTGGCGAGGATAAGTGATTCAGTCACGGATCCGAAGCGAAAGCGAGTCTGAATAGGGCGCATGAGTCAGTAATGGTAGACGCGAAACCGTGTGATCTACCCATGGACAGGTTGAAGCTGTGGTAACACACCGTGGAGGACCGAACCCGTTGACGTTGAAAAGTCTTGGGATGATCTGTGGGTAGGGGTGAAAGGCCAATCAAACTCGGAAATAGCTCGTACTCCCCGAAATGCATTTAGGTGCAGCGCTTATAGAGTTTATTAGAGGTAGAGCTACTGATTGGATGCGGGGGTTTCACCACCTACCAATTCCTGACAAACTCCGAATGCTAATAAATGCTTATAAGCAGTGAGGGCATGGGTGCTAAGGTCCATGTCCGAGAGGGAAAGAACCCAGACCATCAGCTAAGGTCCCCAAATGTATGCTAAGTTGAAAAAACGCGGTTTGTTTGCATAGACAGCTAGGATGTTGGCTTGGAAGCAGCCATTCATTTAAAGAGTGCGTAACAGCTCACTAGTCGAGCGAACGAGCATGGATAATAATCGGGCATAAGTATACTACCGAAGCTATGGATTTGACATTTAGTTGTCAAGTGGTAGGGGAGCATTCTAAACTGGGTAGAAGGTGATAGGCGACTATTGCTGGACTGTTTAGAAAAGAAAATGTAGGCATAAGTAACGATAATGCGGGCGAGAAACCCGCACACCGAAAGACTAAGGTTTCCTGAGCTATGCTAATCAGCTTAGGGTTAGTCGGGACCTAAGGCACACCCGAAGGGGGACGTCGATGGCCAACGGGTTAATATTCCCGTACTTGTTATAGTTGTGATGGAATGACGGAGTGATGAAAGCACCGCGAACTGACGGAATAGTTCGTTGAAGTACCTACCTATATCTTTAATAGTAAAATGCGTTAAGGATGGGGAAATACGATAGTACTGAGCGCCTTCGGGCAATTAGATAGTGTGCCTAAGGGCTTCCAAGAAAAGTTTCTAAACCTAGATTATAACAACCCGTACCGTAAACCGACACAGGTAGTCGAGGAGAGAATCCTAAGGTGCTCGAGAGATTCATGGCTAAGGAATTAGGCAAAATAGACCTGTAACTTCGGGAGAAAGGTCGCCAGCAGCAATGCTGGCCGCAGTGAAAAGGTCCAGGCGACTGTTTATCAAAAACACAGGGCTCTGCCAAATCGTAAGATGAAGTATAGGGCCTGACACCTGCCCGGTGCTGGAAGGTTAAGAGGAGATGTTATCTTCGGAGAAGCATTGAATTGAAGCCCCAGTAAACGGCGGCCGTAACTATAACGGTCCTAAGGTAGCGAAATTCCTTGTCGGGTAAGTTCCGACCTGCACGAATGGTGTAACGATCTGGACACTGTCTCAGCCATGAGCTCGGTGAAATTGTAGTATCGGTGAAGATGCCGATTACCCGCAGTGGGACGAAAAGACCCTGTGCACCTTTACTATAGCTTAGTATTGTTCTTGGATAAGTGATGTGTAGGATAGGTGGGAGACTTCGATCCTGCGTCGCCAGGCGTAGGTTAGTCATTGTTGAAATACCACCCTTTGCTTATTTGAGATCTAACTCGTGATACATGAGGACATTGCTTGGTGGGTAGTTTGACTGGGGTGGTCGCCTCCAAAAGAGTAACGGAGGCTTCTAAAGGTTCCCTCAGCACGCTTGGTAACCGTGCGTAGAGTGCAATGGTATAAGGGAGCTTGACTGAGAGACATACAGGTCGATCAGGTACGAAAGTAGAGCATAGTGATCCGGTGGTTCCGTATGGAAGGGCCATCGCTCAAAGGATAAAAGGTACGCCGGGGATAACAGGCTGATCTCCCCCAAGAGCTCATATCGACGGGGGGGTTTGGCACCTCGATGTCGGCTCGTCACATCCTGGGGCTGGAGAAGGTCCCAAGGGTTGGGCTGTTCGCCCATTAAAGTGGCACGCGAGCTGGGTTCAGAACGTCGTGAGACAGTTCGGTCTCTATCTACTGTGGGCGTTAGAAATTTGAGTGGATCTGATTCTAGTACGAGAGGACCGAATTGGACTAACCTCTGGTGTATCAGTTGTGCCGCCAGGTGCATCGCTGAGTAGCTACGTTGGGAAGGGATAAGCGCTGAAAGCATATAAGCGCGAAACCCACCACAAGATGAGATTTCTTTAAAGGGTCGTAGAAGATGACTACGTTGATAGGCTACAGATGTAAAGGCAGTAATGTCATAGTCGAGTAGTACTAATAGCCCGTAAGCTTATGTGCTCTAAGGAGTTGCTTATAAAGTATAGTATTAAGATTTGAGTATTAAGTATGAAGACTAAAGAAAGAATCCTCTACGAAAAAAAATGAAAAGTATCGGAAATATGTTAACAAAATATTGTTAGAGAAACCTAGCAAACCGATTTAAGGTGGTTATTGCGTCGGGGCTCACCTCTTCCCATTTCGAACAGAGAAGTTAAGCCCGATTGCGCAGATGGTACTGCATTTTAATGTGGGAGAGTATGTCGCTGCCTTTTTTTTTGAAAGTCCTTTACTGAAAAGTAAGGGACTTTTTTTTGTTTAATAAATGTTCTAAGTTATTAAACTATTTAAATTTAAATAGCAGTAGTGTTTTATAAAAAGGAGATGTCTTTATAGCCAGCTCTAATGTTAGGATGTATTAGTTTTATAAACCTTAAAAAAATGTAGTAATAATGGAGGATTACAGTGATAACACCTCTTTTGATGTATTACCAACCACTACAATCCTTCTATTTGAGATTTTTCATTATAAGTAAAATTAAATGAAAAATATAACTTTCCTTCTTTTGCATTGAATCCTTTAATGCTCTGAATACCTAATCTTAAATTATAATCTTTTTCTAAATTAGATAAATCAAAAAACCACTTATTTTTAGGATTATCTAAATCAATTACATATAACTTGTTTAATTTCAATACTTCTAATCCAAAACTTTGGATACTTAATTTTTTAGAAAACAAAAAAACAAACAAATATTTATTATCATATATTCTCTCATGTGAAACATCTTCTTGTTTAAATTCGTAAATAATTTGATCATTACTTCTTAACGATTTTTCTGATAATTCGAATATTTTCTGATCAATTTTTAATTTAATAGTATCCAATTCGTCATTATTTGAAAATTCATACTCATATAAAGATTTAAATTGAGAATAACTATTCAATGAAAAAATTAAAAGTAATATGGACAATATTTTTTTCATAATTCTATTTTTTTCTATAAAATGACGAAACTGTTCCTATCGAGGTCATAACTCCGTATACTCCTCTACCTTGTAACTGACTTTCTGTATTTATTTCCCAGGAAGCTCCTCTTGTAGAACCATTTTTTGAGAAAAAATAATTAAGTCCTTTAGCATTTTTTAACAAAAATGTAGCATAATGCGATGTATCACCTTCTTGATTTCTTTTATTAATTACTTTGTACTTCAGATTTTCAAATTCCTTACTTAAAGACAAATTACCATCCATATGCGCAAATCTTCCAATATCACCAAATCTAGGGCTATTTGTCTGTCCAAAATTCTCTAATAACATTTTATCAGCAATATTTGGATAAGGAATAATACCTGTACCACTTCTATTTATATTAAGGCTTACAGAACCCGACATACCAATAGAGAATGAAGTTCCCCAACAATTTGAATTTCCTTGTCTAGCAGTATTATTTAAATATTTATTAATTGAAGAAATAGTTTCATCAACACTCTCAATACCTAATGTCTCTAATTGTGTTCCTCCTTTAATTTCTATATTACCGTTTTCGACATTATAATTAGTATAACCACCGTTAGTTTAATTATTAACATCAATAGTATAAACAATTGGACTGTTCTCTAAAACTGTTAATTCTGGTAATTTTTCAGGTAATGCTATAGATTTATATTCTTCATAGGCTAACCTTGATTCCTCATTTTTTGATCTATAATTTCTCCCTCCATCTCCGTAGGGTCAGTAAACATAATCGGGTTATTACTTACATATTGATAAGGCGTCATCGTCTGTTCCGCCAGCGGATCCACACTGATAAATGTACTAAAAATAGCATAATACTAGCTTATCATATAATCATAAGTTTGATTTTGATGACTTATACGCTGTTTATTTACTGGAAGCTTGTAGTTTATACTTTATTCTAGAATAATGTAAAATATTATAAATATAACAGATGCTGTGATGTTTTTGACAAATACGTTTTGCAAAAGGGATGGTAGCTTTGTTTAAGCTCCTTTACAAATGTTGAATTTGTAAAAAGCGAGTGCGGACAGCCCGACCTGTAACAGAGTGGAAGGATTGCCCTAGTTCTTTTTTTTATATTTAATGATTTTTTATAAGAAAGAGTTTAACTGAAAACCGTCAATTAAACTCTTTGATTATATGGTTGCTTTTAAATATTATTTTATTTGAACGAGCCTATTTTATAATTTTCAAGTACTTCAATCAGATGTGAAATACTTGTTTCGTCTTCGATTGTAGAAGGAATTTGATAATTTTTTCCATCAACAATATCTCGTAAAAGTTTTCGTAACGTTTTTCCCGAACGTGTTTTTGGTAATTTATCTACCACGATTATATTTTTCAGTGCTGCCACTGCTCCAATTTTGTTTCGTACCAATTGAATAATTTCGTGTTGTAATTGAAAATGTTCGATTTCAGAGTTGTTTTTTAGAATGACAAAACCTAATGGAATCTGACCTTTCAAGGCGTCTTCGATTCCGATAACAGCACATTCGGCAACTTCAGGATGTTGCGAAACAACTTCTTCCATTTCTGAAGTAGAAAGGCGATGACCTGCTACATTGATAACATCATCAACACGACCTGTAACCCAAACGTTTCCGTCTTCGTCTTGATATCCGCCGTCCCCAGTAAAATAATAACCTGGATATTGGGTTAGATAGGATTCTTTGAATCGGTTTTCATTTTGCCATAATCCTGCTAATGTTCCTGGAGGCAATGGAAGTTTAGCAACAATAAATCCTTCTTTATTAGGACCTAATTCTTCACCAGATTCATTAAAAATTTGAATGTTGTATCCGATTACCGCTTTTCCTGCTGATCCAGGTTTGTAAGGTTGTAATTCGACTCCAGCCATATTTGCTAACATCGGCCACCCTGTTTCTGTTTGCCAACAATGATCAATTACTGGAATGTTTATATGCGATTTGTACCAATCGATTGAAGCAATATCGCTACGTTCGCCTGCTAAAAATTGTAGCTTTAAAGATGATAAATCATATTTTTTAATAAAATCTCCATTTGGGTCTTCTTTCTTTATTGCTCTTAGTGCAGTTGGCGCTGTAAACATGACATTGACTTTATGCTCGTTTATTACTCTCCAAAAAGTAGAAGCATCAGGTGTTCTGACTGGCTTTCCTTCAAATACAATTGTTGTAGTTCTGTTCAAAAGTGGCGCATAAACAATATAACTATGCCCAACTACCCAACCAACATCTGAAGCAGCCCAAAAAACATCACCCGGATTTACATCATAAATTTGTTTCATTGAGTTTTTAAGTACCGTGACATATCCACCAGTATCTCTCACAATTCCTTTTGGTTTTCCGGTAGTTCCTGACGTATAAAGAATATACAATGGATGCGTCGATTTTACAACTTCACAAGCTGCTTCTTCAGAACCATAAACTAGCGCATCATAATCTATGTCGTATTTTTTGAATGGAATACGAGCACCTAATTTTCTGTTGAAAACAATTACATGCTCAGGTTTGTGACTTGCTAATTCAATTGCTTCGTCAACAAAAGGTTTGTAAGCGATTAAACGATCAATTTCAATTCCGGATGAAGCCGTGATGATAATTTTTGGTTTACAATCGTCAATACGAGTTGCTAATTCAGCTGGAGCAAAACCACCAAAAACAACAGAATGAATTGCTCCAATTCTTGCGCAAGCTAACATTGCGAAAACGGCTTTTGATATCATGGGCATGTAGATGATAACTGTATCACCTTTTTGTACACCCAATGATTTTAATCCGCCTGCGAGTTTTGCAACTTCAGATTTAACTTCGTTATACGTGAATTTTTTTATTTGCTGTGTGACTGGCGAATCGTAAATCAAAGCAATTTCATCTCCAAATCCGTCTTCAATATGTTTATCTAAACATAAATAGCATGCATTCAATTCACCATCGGCAAACCATTGCGGATATCCATTTTCGTTATTTGATAAAATCGTAGTTGGGTCACTGAACCATTTGATATTTTGTGCTTGTTTTTTCCAAAAATTTTCTGGATTTGAAATACTTTCCGAATAAAATTCTTTGAATGTCATTGTTGCTAGTGTTGTTAGTAAGTTAGGTATTATTATGTTTTGTTTTATAAAGTCTAAATATGCGTATAATTATAATTTTACACAAAGATTTAGTTGTTTTTTTATTTCTTTTTAACTCTATATTTAACTTTATCTGAATTACTAATTTTAAAAATTTTATTATATTCTAATTCTTGATTAGACTCAACACTTTTGTATTTTTGAAAAAAAAACTAATGAAATTTTTTAAATTTTATATTTTACAACTTTTGGTTGTAATTTTCTTATTTGCGGGATGTAAAGAAAAAGCTCAAGTTGATATAAAAAATCTTGGTGATTTTAATATTGTAAATGTTTTAAGCGAAAATAAATACACTGAAATAAAATCAAATAATAAAAAATCAAATATAACTGACATTGCTTCCGAAGATAATTATGCTTTTTATTCTTATTTGTCTTTGCGACCAAATCGAACGTACACTTTTTTACTTGGAAATCAATATATGTTTGGAACGTATGAATTTAAACACGACGAATTGATTTTATCACCACACGAAGGAGCGAAAATTAATCTAAAAATAGTTGATACAACCGAACATGGTGTTCAATTATATGGTGATTTCAAAGATTTTAAAAGTGATTTTTTGGTGATTGTTGATGGAAAATCTTCTTTTTATTTGAATTTAAGACCTGAAATTTCGGTTGATCAAGTTGCTTATGATTATCGTTCTAAAGAATTAAATAAATGGCGTATAAAACCTACTGCGCCAGAATCTATTTATGAAATCAAAGTACGTTTGTTGAATAACCTAAATTATATAGCTTCGTATATGTATGCAAATCAAATGGCGCAAAAAGAAGTCATCAATATTGGTGGTATTCGCTCTCCATTTTTACATGCTGCTAACGGTGTTTTTTTATACGAATGGAAAGAAGTTGATAATTATTGGAAATTGATTTTTTATGATGAGAAGGATGCCAAACAAGCATATTTAATGCTGAAATATAATTTTGACAAACATTATGATGTCCCTCAAACAAATGACTGGTTGTATTTGAACGAATACCTAATTCGCGAATTAATCAAAAATGTAGAAAGCTCTATTTTGGTTGAACCTGAAAAAAAATAGTTTTTCTGTAGAGATTAAAAAAACACATAAGAAACTTCTTTTATTTCTTCTGTTCTAGAAGCCTACGAAGTTCTTTAACATCTGTACCGAAGTTTATATCATCTTCAAGTTGCGTTTTTTGTACCCAATTATTAAAGTTTTTTAAATCATTTTTACGATAATATTCACCTGCAATGTTAAAAGCATTTTCAGAATTGTAGGTTGTTTCAGTTATATTTTTTAGGATGTAATCGTACGTTTCAATTGCATCTTTTAATTGATTATTATGTAATTGTGCATAAAGAATTTCTTTATTAATATATGCGTCATTTGGTTTTAGTTTATTTGTGTTTTTTAGCACTTCTAAAGCTTCAGAATATCTTTTTAAACAATTCAAAGAAAAGGCATAATCCGCATTTATATGTGGTAAATTAGCATCTATTTTATATGCTTGTTCTAGATATGAAATCGCTTTTGAGCATTCGCCCCAAGCATTATAAGTATATCCAATGTTATACAATTCTTGTGTAGAATTAATATTGTTTTTTGAATAATATTTTAACCAATCTGGAGTTTCAGGAATTTCTAATTTATTCAAATATGATTGAGGAAGTATTGCAACTAAGCTATTATTAGGTTCAAGTCTATATTTCATTGAAGAATTTTCAACTTTTTGCGTAGATAGTTTATCACCATTTTCTATTTTGAAAGTTCCGGAAAAAACCAATGTTAAACCAGCATGAGGATCAATATAGATGAAACCATACGGATGATAACCTAGTGAATCTGCTGGAAAAGCAATCCATTTATCTTCGCTTCGAATGTAGTTTGTATCGAAATTTAATTTTTCTTGCGCTTGTATAAATACTGAACATAAGAAGATGAATAAAAGTGTCGTTTTTTTCATTTATAGAAATAGTGATTAAAATAAATTTATTCCAAAATATACAAAATATTTTTTACTTTTCTCTAAAGTTTACATGTTGCGTTGCAGTAAAAAAATCTTTAAAAACTTTATTCAATTCGTTATGTTCTTGCGAAGCTTTTAATCCTATATTCAAATAAATATCCAATATTTGATGTGAAAGTTGTTTGACAATTTCACTCCCGTATTGATGAATTTCTAAAGCTAAAGAATCTAAATTAGAAGGTTCAGTTTTTAATATTTCTTCTAATCTTGAAACTAAAAATGGTATTTTTTTATTAATTTCAGATGTTGTTTGTTGTAATTTTGAAATTGAAAGCTTATTCTTGATTTCAACTTTTGACAATTCTAAATAATGCATTGCCATACCCAAATAATTGACAATAAATGTTAGATCAGTAAAAATCTGAAATGGAATTTTATCTAAATTAGATGACGAATAGAACGTATTATAAACAAAGCTAAAATCTTCAGAAACATATTGGTTTGAAATTTCGAATGAATGTGTTTGAGTTTCTTTCATTCCCATGGAACTCCAATCTTCAATAATCTTAACAAACTCTTTCGAAATAATAAATGATTTGAATTGTTCTTGACCATTTTGATCCAAAATAGGAATTCCATCTTTTGTTATTTTCGCATTAAACGTAAAATGAGTTAAATAAATAGAACCTGTTGCGTATTTCCAACTTCCGTTGATTAAGTACTTATCTCCATGTTTTTCTGCCGAACCACCTATCATTCCACTTCCTCCAAAACATATATTTGCTTTTTTGAATATAGTTTTTGCAACCTCTGGTTTTAGATTTCTAGTAAAGTAATTTGCACCTGCACATAAAGTAACCATCCAAGCTAAACTTCCGTTTTTTTGAGCTAACTTTTGAAGTTCACCAAGTCCTTTTTGTAAATCATAGCCTAATCCACCGTATGATTTAGGAACCCATATTAATAAAATATTACTGTCTTGAATTTCATTTATTTCTTGATTAGAAAAAACATTTGAATTGTTTAGCGTAGTCATTGTTGTTTGTTGTAAAGTTTGCTAAGATAATTAAATTGAATTGCAAATTTTGACTGTTTTTGAGAATGTTCTTTTGCAATAGGGATGGAAGCTTTGTTTGAGCTCTTTTACAAATGTTAAATTTGTAAAAAGCGAGTGCGTACAGCCCGACCTGTAACGCAGTGGAAGGGATTGCCATAAATAAAGCGCTTCCGAATAAACGAAAGCGCTTTTATATGCGTGTTTAAAATGAATTAAACGTGTAATGCTCTATTTTCTGTTGCAGCTAAAGCAGCTTCTTTGATTGCTTCTGCAAATGTTGGGTGTGCGTGAGACATACGAGTGATGTCTTCTGCAGATGCTCTGAATTCCATTGCAACAACAGCTTCAGCGATTAAGTCTGCAGCACGAGCTCCAACGATGTGGAATCCTAAGATTTCGTCTGTTGCTTTGTCTGCTAAGATTTTTACAAATCCGTCTGTGTCAGCAGAAGCACGTGCACGTCCTAATGCTTTGAATGGGAATTGCCCCACTTTGTATTCTTTACCTTCAGCTTTTAATTGCTCTTCTGTTTTTCCTACAGCTGCAACTTCTGGCCAAGTGTAAACTACTCCTGGAATTAAGTTATAATCGATATGAGGTTTTTGACCTGCTAATTGCTCAGCAACTAAAACACCTTCTTCTTCAGCTTTATGAGCTAACATAGCACCGCAAACCACATCACCTATAGCGTAGATGTTAGAAGCTGTAGTTTGTAAATGATTGTTTACTTCTACTTGACCTCTTTCTGTTAATTTAACACCAGCTTTTTCTGCGTTTAATCCGTCTGTGTATGGACGACGACCAACAGAAACTAAAGAATAATCTCCTTCTAAAGTGATGATTTCTCCTTTAGCATTTTCAGCTTTAACGATAACTACATCTCCGTTACGCTCAACACCTTGAACTTTGTGAGAAGTGTAGAATTTCATTCCAGCTTTTTTAAGAACTTTAGTAATTTCTTTAGAAACAGCTCCGTCCATTGTTGGTAAAACGCGGTCTGCGAATTCAACTACAGAAACTTGTGCTCCTAAACGTAAATAAACTTGTCCCAATTCTAATCCGATAACTCCACCACCAATGATGATTAAGTGTTTAGGAACTTCTTTTAATTTTAAAGCTTCAGTTGAAGTGATGATTCTTTCTTTATCGATAGAAATAAATGGTAAAGATGATGGTTTAGAACCTGTAGCGATAATGGTATTTTTAGCTTCGATAGTTTCTCTAGTTCCATCATTTTTAGTTACTAAAACTGTCGTTGCACTTTCGAATGAACCAACTCCCTCAAATACGGTAATGTTATTTTTGTCCATTAAAAATTTAACTCCACCAGAAGTTTGATCAACAACTGCTTGTTTACGAGCAATCATTTTTTCTAAGTTAACTTTAACTTCTCCTGAAACCTCAATTCCGTGATCTGCGAAATGTTGTAACTCTTCGAAGTGGTGAGATGATGCTAATAAAGCTTTAGAAGGAATACACCCTACATTTAAACAAGTACCACCTAAAGTTGGATATTTTTCAATAATAGCAGTTTTCATCCCTAATTGTGCGCAACGAATTGCCGCGACATATCCACCAGGACCAGAACCAATTACAACTACGTCAAATGAGCTCATAATATTTTTATTTATGTTGTGTTTAAAAATTTAAATCATACAAAATTACAATAATAAAATAGTTTGATAAAGTTTTTATATGAAGAAATAAAAAAAAGTGATTGAAAAACAATCACTTTAAAATTTTACAATAATTTGTATTGGGTTGAGTTTTTAATTTCTCCAATTGTGAATAAACTGTGAGAACTTAAAACTTCGTCCATACTAGTTAATTTAGCTAACATGAATTCTCTGTAAGCTTCCATGTCCTTTACACCAATTTTTAGAATATAATCATAATCACCACTGATGTTATAACATTCTAAAACTTCTGGTAAGTCATTAATTTTTTTCTCAAATTGAATAATAGCTTCTTTTGAATGTGTCTTTATTTTTATCATTGACAAAACAACAAAACCTCTATTAACTTGATTTCGGTCTACAATCGCAACATATTTAGAAATTACATTGGTCTTTTCTAATTTTTTTACACGTTCATAAACTGCTGTTGTTGATAAACCAAGAACTAACGCTAGTTCTCTAGTCGTCTGTTTGCAATCTTCTTGCAAAAGTTCGATAAGCTTGTAATCGATTGAATCTAATTTCATCCGTTTCTTTTTTTGATTATTTAATAAGTTAAGTTGGTTTATTAATAAGTGGATCAATTATTAATTATACAAATTTTACGGAAAAATTTTTGAAATTCCAAAAAAAAACTTTCTTATTTCATAAATTTTAAGTTTTTTTGCATTAAATAACAAATCTAAAAAACTATTTTTATGTTTAACCCTGCAGATAAAATCCAAGATTTACAATACTTTGGAGAATTCGGAGGCGTAAATCCTTCAATTTCTGACTCATCTACTTATACGTTCTTATCGGCAAAGACTATGTTCGATACTTTTGAAGGTAATACAGACGGATGTTATTTATATTCGCGCCATTCTTCACCGAGTAATTTGTATCTTTCTGAAGCTTTAGCAGCAATGGAAAATACAGAGGCTGCTCATGTAACCGCTTCTGGAATGGGAGCTATTACAGCCGTAATTATGCAATTTTGTAAAAATGGTGACCATGTTGTTTCTAGTAGAACAATTTACGGTGGAACTTACGCATTCTTAAAAAATTACGCACCTCAATTCGGAATCGCAACTACTTTTGTTGATATTACTAAAATTGATGTGATTTTAAATGCAATTACAGAAAATACTAAAATCATTTATTTAGAAACAGTTTCTAATCCATTATTAGAAGTTGCAGACGTAAGAAAAATATCTGAAATCGCACATGAACGCGGAATCAAAGTTGTGGTTGATAATACGTTTTCACCACTTTCTATCACGCCAAGTTTATTAGGTGCCGATGTTACCATTCACAGTTTAACCAAATACATCAACGGAAGTAGCGATACAGTTGGAGGTGTTATTTGCGGAACGCGCGATTTTATCAATGCGTTAAAAGATGTAAATTCAGGTTCATGTATGTTGTTGGGTGCAACGATGGATAGCTTACGTGCATCGAGCATACTTAAAAACTTACGTACGTTACACATTCGTATGAAACAACATTCGTTCAACGGATTGTATTTAGCTGGTCGCTTTGAAGAATTAGGTATTAAAACGGTTTATCCAGGTTTACCTTCACACCCAAGTCATTCGTTGTTTAAAACCATGTACAATGAACATTATGGATTTGGTGGAATGATTACTATCGATGCAGGTTCTTTAGAAAAAGCAAATGCTTTAATGGAATTAATGCAAGAGCGTAACTTAGGATATTTAGCTGTAAGTTTAGGTTTCTACAAAACATTATTCAGCGCGCCAGGTTCATCTACAAGTTCAGAAATTCCGATGGATGAGCAAAAAGAAATGGGCTTATCTGAAGGTTTGGTTCGTATTTCAATCGGACTTGACGAAAACATCGAAAGAACGTACCAAAGCATGGTTGCTTGTATGAAAGAAGTTGGTGTTTTATAAACCAATTTCATTTTAAATATAAAGAGTTTTGAAGCCTCGGTTTCAAAACTTTTTTCTTTTTAGGGCAATCCTTCCACTGCGTTTCAGGTCGGGCTGTCCGCACTCGCTTTTCACAAATTAAAAATTTGCAAAAGAGCTCAAACATAACTACCATCCCTTTTGCAAGGTTTTGCTGTAGTGATAATATTTGTATATTTATAAATAAATCATTTTTATGAAATATCTGTTGTTATCACTTTTGTTTGTTTTCTTTGTTTCATGCAATTTAAAGCTTCGAGATTCAAATGCTCATCTACCAGGAATTTATGTTTATGAATTAGGTAGTGGACTTTATCATACTTTAGAAATTTATGATGATTTTACATTTCAACAATGCATTTATTCTGAAAAAGATGGAGAATTATTACATGAGAACAAAGGTGAAATGTATGTAGAAAAAACTGACATTAAATTCGAAAATTGGTTAGAATGTTATTATGAAGAACAACCACGTAATTATTATTCAGGTAAACCTTATGTAACTAATCTAATAGGTTCATATTGGTTAAAATATACAGATAGCGAAGAAATTCAAATAGTAATTTTTGATGTTACAAATTATATTTTTAAGAAAGAAATTTAAATTACAGATGAAGATATTGTACTTATTTATATTTATGAATTTGACTTTTTTGTGTTATTCTCAAACAAATAATAATTTTATTGAAGAGTTTAGAAGTTTAAAAGAAAACAAGACACTAAAACAAGAAAAAGAACTTTTAGTTAGAATTAACCATCCTGATTATTCCGAAAAAATATTATATTTATTTTATGAAAGTAATCAATGGAAGGGGAAATATTATTTTTATCACGCTGGGGATGGATTAATAGTTACTGAACTTAAATTTAATTTAAATAAAAAAAATGATTTGTCATCTGATTTAAGTTGTGGTGATATATTTTGGAATTTATTAAAATCTAAAAATGTATTTTCTTTGCCAAATGATTCTGAAATTTTTATAAAAGAAAAAGTAAATAACTATCAGGATCTTCATTACAATAAGATTTATTTATATGTAAAAGAGAATAGTTTAGAGAATAATCTCTCCTTTTCAAATTTTGAAGCGAATGTTGAAAATTTTGCTCAATTGGAAGAATTTAAAATATATGAAGAAATTCTTGATTTAATTCAGAATGAGTTTCAAGTAAATTTCCGTTCAGCATGGAATTAATAAATAGAAAATTGATTGTCTTCAGCCTATTTTTGTTGCCATTTTGTTCATTTACTCAATCTAAACAAATCGAAATTTCCGTTGATAATTTTTATCGAATTTATTTTGAGGCAGACAAAATAATGCCAACATATGATTCTCAAAGAAGTATTGATTTTTGGGGTAAAGCATTTTCTGAAAAACAACTTTTAGATAAATTTACTGTTTGTTTAGAAGTTTCGTATTGTGATTTTGAGTTGCAATCAAATCCTAAAATTACCGAGCAACGTTCAGAATACGTTTTATCTCGCTTTGAAAATGATTATCAAATTAATCGAAAAGAAATAAATGTATCTTTTGTTGTTGATGATTATTGTGATAAAAATGTATTGCTAATTACTACTTATGTTATTTTGTTGGTGAAATAGTTTTAAAAATCATAAAAATCCCTCAAACAAAACGTTTGAGGGATTTTTCTATGATTTTATTTCGTGGTATCTATTAGCTCTTTTAAAAGTTCCTAAATCGTTAAAACGAATACCGTTGGCTTTCATGACTTCGTGTGCTTTTTTACGAGCAATGTGCCTGATGTAAAACGTTTCGTTTACTACAAAATGGTGAATCGCATGCGTCCAACCAAAGAAAAAACAAAACAATTGAAATGGAAAAGTCCACCAAACGTTTAAAACTTGCGTTTGTTCAATTACGTTTCCTTTTTCAACATCTCCAAAATAATGTAAGTTTGAAGTGATGAAGTGTAAACAGAACTGACGTAATAAATTCGGTAAAAGAATAATATAAATCAACGGATTTGTATAATCTATAATCGAAGTTAAAAATTCAGGAAATACAATTTGAGTCGCAAAATTAGCGTTTAAAAATTGCACCAATAAATCAGCTGTAAAAATATATAAAATGACATGAGAAATGATGGTTAGCGGAATCAATCCTAAAAAACCATACAATTTGATTTTATGTGCCGTTTCGTATTTCAGGTTACCGTTTTTTACTTCTCTTTTGATATCGCCAAATAAACTATAAAGACGTAATAAATTCCCTACAACTAAATCAGGTGTAAAAAGCAAACGTTTCAAACTCCATTTTTCACCATTGGTAACGCCGCGTTCTTCGATGTCATGCAAAGTTCCAGAGAAACGATGATGATGATAATGCAAAGTTCTTCTGAACCACGGATTTAGTGTTAACGGTCGTAAAATCCAAACACCAAATAACATTATGTTGTGAACAAATTTATTTTCTTTGAAATACATATAATGAATTAAATCGTGTTCCAATTCATGTAAAACGCCAAATAAAAATGCATTTACTAAGATTAAAATCCAAGCAGGTACAATATCCACATACCATAAATATCCCATCAGAAGTGATAAGCCGGCAGCTAAGAAAAAGATAGCAAAACCTATGGCATTTTGTTCTTTAAGAATCGGGTAGCGTAATTTTAAATTTGCATAAGATTCAGAAATTTCTCTACGTATTAAACTGGTTCGTTGTTTATGCGTCACAATTGTATAATTTAAATCTTCTGCAATTTACTGATTTATTAGCTATTCGAATACCGAATTTAATTAGTTAACTTTTTTTTAGATAATTCTAAATAAATTAAGCTATCTAAAATTTATTGCTAATTTTTTGCTTAATAATTTTGGTTTACTATGATTTATTTGTTTTCTATAATATCAACAAACTGAACGGATTTTAGAGAAATGTCATTCTCTTTAAATGTATTATGTATGTTTTTGATTAAATCAGATTTTATTTGATACATTTTATCTGGTTCAAAAGTTATCGCATTGATTTCATAAGTGGCATTATTATCATTCAAACTCATCTGAAAAACATAAGCAGGAATTTTTCTTGTGATTCCATTTGTTTTGTAAGCAGCTTCAATTAATGTTTTTGTAATTAAGTCTTCGTCATATAAATATCGAACGTTTATTATTGTTGAGATTGTTAGTCCGTTTTCTTTACCAATTGATGAATAATTTACGGTTGCACCAGTTAAAATGGTCGAATTAGGAATGGTAATATCTTCGTTATTTATTGTTTTCAAACGCGTAACTAAAGCATTTTTTTCAATTACAATTCCGGTAATGTTTCCGACTTTTATCCAATCTTTTAATTGAAACGGACGCATGTATGTGATAACAATTCCGGCAACAGCATTTGAAATTGCCGATGAAGAGCCTATTGAAATCAAAATACCTAAGAAGACCGAAATACCTTGAAATGATTTTGTTTCTGCACCTGGTAAATATGGAAAAATAATTATCAGTAAAAATACCAAGGTTATGAATTTCAATATTAGATAGGTAGGTTTTGACCATTCTTTATAAAAACCATTAATTTTGATTGAACCTTTTCCGATTTCCAAAGCAAAATATCTCATTAATTTCAAAAGATAATTTCCTAATATGATGATGAAAATTATTTTGATAAGTTTTGGAAAATAAGCTATTATTGAATCAATTAATGATTTTATTGGGTCTAAAATCATCTGTTGTATCTCATTTGCCCATCCTGTTGTTGCAGGAAATATTTTTAATGCAATTGGAAGTGTTGAAAATAAAAGGATAATAAAAATTATAATTTTTAGAGCAAAGAAAATCTTATTGATAAAAGATATTAATTGTTGCTTTTTGAATATTTGATGTTTTTTTATTGAAAGTCCATTTTCTAGAAGATTATCATTGGTTGTTATTTTATCTCGACCTTTGTTTACTAATTTATAAATCATTTTTAGAACAAAGCCAAAGGCAATTACAATCAATAAAAATTCACCAATACGAATCAAAATGAATTTAAAGCTATTTTGTTCGCGTTGTTGTTCAACTTTTTCAGCAATGATGTCTTTGAATTTTGTAGCAAGTTCATTTGCAGTAACGCCTTCCCAAAGTGCATCAATTTCGTTAATTCCTAAAATTATTTTTCCGTTATAAGTTATAATTTCGGTATTGAAATTGTTTTCAACTTTAAGTGAATCTTTATAAAAAAATGGAGATTCATATATTTCTTCAATTTTCTTTAGTGCTGAAGTTGCTCTTTCGGTTGCAGAATATTGCCCAACTCGCGAAAATATTTTAAATAAAGTGTCATTATTTAAAACAACTGGCGCACCTTGTGTTATCGCTTTTACGCGTTCGATTTCTGCTAATCTTTTTTTGATTTCAGTAGAATCAGTTGTTGGTTTTGAATTTTGTACTTCTTCTTCGGTAGTAAGTATTGATTTGATTTCTTTAGTAAGAATTTCAACACGTAACGAATCTTGAGTTCTGAGTTTTTTGAACTCTTTTAATTCGTTTTGAAGTTTTATGTAGTTTGAATCTATTTGGATGTCTTGTTGGGCAAAACATCCAAAAGAGATTAATAATGAGGTGATTATTAAATAAAATAAATTTTTTCTCACAGTACCTATTTTTGATTAAAGATACTATTTTTTTGAATTTAAATTAAATTTAATATTCGTTCTAATTCCATGCCTCTAGAACCTTTAATAAGTATAGTTTCATTAGCGATTGACTGACTTATTAGGTAGTTTTCTAAAGCTTCAAAATTTTCAAAAAACGCTGATTTGTCGTTTTTATTTTCGAAAAAATGCTTACCTATGAAATAAGTTTTTAAGTCTAAATTTTGTGCTAATTCAATGATTTTTTTATGTTCTGATTTGCTTTCATTTCCAAGTTCAAACATATCGCCCAAAAATAAAACTTTGTTGTTTTCATTTAGTTGAGCAAAATTTTCGATTGCCACAGTCATACTACTCGGATTTGCATTATAAGCATCAAGTAAGATTTTGTTTGAATCTTTTTCTATCCATTGCGAACGATTGTTAGATGGAAAATAAGATTCAATTGCTTCTTTTGTTTCTTGGTCACTTACATTAAAATAATTACCTATGGTTGCTGCAATTGCAATGTTGGTTAAATTATAAGTTCCAGTTAAATTAGATTTGATGATTGTTTCGTTAATTGTCAAAGTTGCCATTGGTTGAGCTTGTGTATTTGTAAAACAAACATCTGCAACAAGGTCATTAAATGAAAAACTATAAATTGGTAGATGCATTGTTTTATCAACTTGAATTGGATCATCAAGATTGATAAATGCCATTTTGTGACTGTTTTCTAGATAAGTATACATTTCACTTTTTCCTGCGATAACACCTTCAACTCCTCCAAATCCTTCTAGGTGAGCCCTTCCAAAATTGGTTATATAACCAAAGTCAGGTTCAGCAATTTTGCAAAGTAATTCGATTTCTTTTTGATGATTAGCACCCATTTCAACAATACCTAAGTCGGTATTTTCATCGAATGAAAGTAGTGTAAGTGGTACACCAATATGATTATTAAGATTTCCAATTGTAGCTTTTGTATTGTATTTTTTTGAAAGTACACTGTGAATTAATTCTTTAGAAGTAGTTTTGCCATTGCTTCCTGTTAAAGCTATAATTGGTAAACCTAATTGCTTTCTGTGGTAATTTGCAAGTAATTGTAAAGCATGTAAACTATCTTCGACAAGAAGCATTTTGTCTGTTTCAGTATAATAGGTTTTATTATCTAAAATAACATATCTAGCTCCATTGTTTAAAGCGTCTTTAGCGAATGTGTTTGCGTCAAAGTTTTCTCCTTTCAAAGCAACGAAAAGAGTATTTTCTTGAATGTTTCTAGTGTCTGTGCTAACACCGTTACATTCTAAAAAGCATTGGTATAATTCTTCAATTCTCATGATTCAAAAATAAAAAAAAGCCCTAAATAATTAGGGCTTTTTTGAAAATATTATTTTATTAACCGCGAGGTTTTTTCTTTTTGTTTGTTCCGCCAATTTTTGACATTGCATTACGGAACCCGATGAAATCTGTTGCTACAAATTGATCCATGTATCTTCTTGTTGCAGGATCTAACCAGTAAGCTCTATCTTTCCAAGATCCACCTTTGTAAACACGAGATTGATCACTTATTAAAGATGTTTTAGAAACTGCATCGTATTCTCCAATTACATTTCCATTTTGATCGTAAGAGAATGTGTTTTGAGGAGCGTTGTAATTTCCGTCTTTGTAAGCTATATCGTTATCGCTGTTAAAGTTCGTTCTTAAGAAAGTATCACTTTCACTAACTACAGTTTTTTCGATTTGACCAGGTAATGTTCTTGGACGTAATTTTCCGTTAGGTAAAGTATCGTAAACAATATTTGTTTGAACAATTTGTACAGTTCCATCAGGTCCAATTACGTTTTTCGTGTAAACATTTCCGCGGAAATAGTTGATGTCATTCTCTTCAGAATTTACCATCGGACGATAAACGTCAGCAACCCATTCAGCAACGTTACCAGCCATGTCATATAGTCCCCAATCGTTAGGAGGAAAAGCTTTAACAGGTGAAGTGTAACCGCCTTGGTCAGTTTTCCAACCTGCAATTCCACCGTAATCACCACGGTTTTGTTTGTAATTAGCTAAATGATCACCTTTAGTTTTTCTTGCAGATGTTCTTGTGTCTTCAGATCCCCAAGGATATTTTTTTCTACCTTTAACGTTGTTGTATTCTCTATCGTCGCGTCTTGCGCCTGCAGCATATTCCCACTCAGCTTCAGTTGGTAAACGGTATTCTGCACTAAACAATCCAAAAGATTGTGTTGCATAAACGTTTTTCTGACCATCTTTGGCTTTGTTTCTTACACCTTTATAAACGATTTCTTCATTACCACCATATGATTTACTCGGAGCGTTTAAATAAGCGTCAGTTGTGAAAACTTGCTCTCCGTACGCTTCTTTAGTCTTAGCATTTTTCTTAAGATAACCAGCTTTTTCTAAAGCGAACTCATTAACTCGATCCGTTCTCCATTTAGAAAAATCATTTGCCTGAATCCAAGAAACACCAACAACCGGATAATCTGCATAAGCAGGATGTCTCAAGTAAGTGTTGGTTAGAGTTTCAGTAAAACCTAACTTATTTCTCCAAACTAATGTATCTGGTAATGCCGATTGGTAAATACCGCGATATTGTGGCTCAGAAGTTGGATAAACTTGCTTAATCCAATATAAGTACTCTGTGTACATCATATTGGTTACTTCGGTTTCATCCATATAAAAAGACTGAACATATTGTTGAGTAGAAGCATTGTTCCATTCTCCCATTACGTCTTCTTGTAGTCTTCCCATAGTAAAAGTTCCACCCTCAATCTCAACCATGCCATAAGGTGTTTGTTGACCATTATAGTTTGTGTTGTATTGGAAACCGTCTTTTTTTCCATTAATCTTCCAGCCAGTAGCTGAAGAGTTTCCTACGGTACTGTTGTTGCTACAACTAGTTAAACTCACTGAAGCAAACATAGCTGCAATCAGTTGTAATGTCATAAGTTTATTAATCTTCATCATTAAAAGTAGGTAATAAATTTCGTTGCAATATAATAATTAACGTTTGATTAGCAATATCTAAATTAAAATTATTTATAAAAAGTTATTATTTTAAATAATAATAAGATGAATCAATACGTTTGTTTATTGTATTATTAATTTTTTGAGTTGATAAATATAGGAATGTTTTTTTTATAAATGTATTCTTTGTGTTAAAAAAAACTAAATTTCTTCTTTTTGATTTAAATTAGAAATTTATATTTACTTTTATAAGTTAGTTATATAGGAACTGATTAAGGCAGGATAGAGTCTTTTTTGGTCTGTAAAAAATGTTTATGAATTAATATATTCATTGAAATATGAGAAAAATATTATTAGTTACTTCGCTTTTTTTGTCCTTTTTGGGTTTCGCTCAAAGTGGAAAATCGACTTTAAAGTGGAATAATGAAATTAATTTAAAATCGAAATCGTCTAATGCTGCTCCTCAGTTTCAAGTAGAAAATTATTATTATAATGTCGCTACTAAAGAAATAAAATATTCTGAATTGATTAAAGTAAGTCAACCTGTTGATGAAAAATCATTTAAAATATCTAATGTTGTTTACGAAAATATCGATTTGAATAAATATAAAGATATTGCGAAAGAGCAGATTTCTTCTGAGATTAAATTTTCTGTTCAAAATTCAAGTTCTGATGGACAAAATAATGTTTTATTAGTACTTAATCCTATTGTGAAATCTGGGAATTCTTATAAGAAAATTGTTTCATTTGATTATTCTTATCAAAATCGTCCAAATTATGGCAATACTGCAAGACGTGATATCGCCACAGCTAATTCGGTTTTGGCAACAGGTGATTGGTTTAAATTCAAAATTGACCAAAACGGAGTTTATAAATTGGATAAAAACTTTTTATTACAATTAGGGATTCCAGCATCAGTTGATCCAAGAACAATCAAAATTTATAGTCACGGCGGTAAACCACTACCTCTGAAAAATGGAGATAATTTATATTACGATCTCCCAGAAATTGCTATTCAAGTTGAAGGAGAAGGAGATGGTCAGTTCAATGATTCAGATTTTATTCTTTTTTATGGAAAAGGAATTTATGGTTGGGATGAGGTAAATCTTTCTCATATTAATGTATATGACGAAAATGCGTATTACTACATTACATACGGAGGTGATCAAGGGAAGCGTATTTCAAATGTTTCTCAACCTTCAGGGAATGTGTCTATGACCTATACAACTTTCGATGAACGCGTGTTTCATGAGAAAAATAAAGTGACAATTGGTAATTTAAGCCGTAAATGGTTTGGAGAGGTTTTTAATGTGAATAATCAACAAAATTTCACTTTTGAATTACCGGGTATTGTAAATGCTGAACCTGTTTTGTTAACTTCTGTTGTTGCTGCGAGTTCACCAAGCGCATCGAATTTTACATTTACAGTTAATAATCAAAATGCTGGAATTGTAAGTTTACTTGCAACTTCTTCTGATTATTATGGGTATGAAAATTTTTTAAATAGTACTGTAAATATAGCAGGAAATACTGCAGTTGTAGGAGTAACTTATAATAATGGAGGAGTGCCATCTGCTACTGGATACCTAGATTATATTGCTTTAGATTATAAAAAACGATTAGAAGGTTATGGTAAGCAATTTGGTTTTAGAGTTAATGATGCGGCTTCTCAAATAGGTATTGGTTCATATAATTTCTCAAATGCAAGTGGTATAACAAATGTTTGGGATGTATCGGATCATCAAAATGTTAGAAATGTAGCTTCAAACTCATCGAACGCATTTTCATTTAGAGCATTTTTAGGTGAGGTTAAAGAATATCAAGCAGTTGTGCCAGCTAATTATTATAGTCCAATCCCAATTAGTAATCCTAGGGTTGCTAATCAAAATTTAAAAGGAACAATTTTTGCTGATGGAGATGTTGATTACTTAATTATTACATCACCTGATTTACGTGCTTCAGCTGAACGTTTGGCTCAATTTCATAAAACAAATTCAAATCTAAATACAAAAGTTGTAACTGTCAATACAATTTACGAGGAGTTTTCTTCAGGGCAACAAGATGTTGCGGCTATCAGAAATTTTGTTCGTTATGTATATATGAATGCACCAGATCCAAATAGAAGAGTCAAATATTTGAATATGTTTGGAGATACTAATAACGATTATGTAAATGAATTGTCCAACGAAAATAAAGTGCCTTCATTTTATTTTTTGAGTCTTTATGAACAAGGAATTGAAAATTTTCACACTCTTATTTCATTTGTTACCGATGATTTTTTTGTTATGATGGATGATGATGAGGGGTATATAGGAAGAGGAGATTATTCAGGATTGGATATTGCAGTTGGGCGAATGACAGTTGGAAATACGCAACAAGCAAATCAAACAATTGATAAAATTATTAACTATAATAAAGTAGATAATACAGGACGGTGGAAAAATAATTACATTGCTTTAGCAGATGATGTTGATAATGTTGGGGATTATGTACTTCAAGAAACGTTGAATGAAATGATTGAAACGCTTGAGACCTATAAACCTTTTTTTAATGTCACTAAAATTTATACAGATGCTTATGTGCAAGAAATAACTCCCGGAGGTCCTCGTTATCCTAAAGCAAAAGCTGATTTTATACAAGCTATAAATAATGGTGCCTTAATGGTGAATTATCTAGGGCATGGAGGAGAGTATGGCTTGGCTCAAGAACGTTTGTTAGAAACTTTTGATATTGATGGTTTGAGAAACGGAGATAGGCTTCCGCTCTTTGCAATCATTACTTGTGAATATACGCGATTTGATAATCCGAATGATTTGTCTGGAGGGGAACGTTTGTTTTTAAAACCAGATGGTGGCGCAATTGGTTTAATTGCAACAACTCGTAAAATTACAATTCTAAATGCGAATAGTTTTACTGAGAAATTGTCCGAGATTTTATTTAGTTACAGTTCTAATGATTATCCCTCTATTGGTGAAGCATTACGTGTAACAAAAAATCAATTTGCAAATTCAGATAAGGCTGTTGTTTTCTGTATAGGTGATCCTGCTCTTAAATTGGCAATTCCAAAACCTAAAGTTGAATTGACTCATATTAATGAAGTTCCAATTTCTTCAACAGCTCCTGCTTTGCGAGCTTTGGATTTAATAAAGTTAAAAGGGGAAGTAACAGACGAAAATGGAAATTTGTTAACTAATTTTACAGGAGATTTGGCTGTTCAAATTTTTGATAAAGATATTGAACGCAGAACGTTAGGGAACGATGGTCATTTAAATTTTATGGATTTTAAAACTTTAGGTGAAACTATTTTTAGAGGAAATGCTTCTGTAGAAAACGGAAAATTTGAAATAGAATTTGTAGTGCCAAAAGATATTCGAATTCCTCTTGGAGAAGGTAAGGCGAGTTTCTACGCATTAAAAAATGGGACGATTTTAGATGATTATACAGGTGATAATAAGGTGATTAGAGTTGGTGGAGTAAATGAAAATGCAGCTCAAGACAATAATCCGCCAGTTTTGCAGATGTATATGAATGACGAATCATTTATTTCTGGTGGAATTACAAATGCGTCTCCTTTATTGTTGGTTAATTTAGAAGATGATAATGGAATGAATACAGCAAGTGGAATTGGTCATGACATGGTTGCTATCCTTGATGGAAACGAAAATGAGCCTTTTGTTTTGAATGATTATTATGAAACCGAATCGAATAACTTTAGAAAAGGTATAATTAAATTTCCTTTTACAAATTTAGAAAAAGGTGTTCATACTTTAACAGTCAAAGCTTGGGATGTTTACAATAATTTAGCAACAGGAGATCTAGAATTTGTTGTTGCTGGAAATGAAAGTTTAGAAATTGACCGTGTTTTAAATTATCCAAATCCATTTGTGAATTACACAGAATTTTGGTTTCAACACAATAGACCGGCAGAACCTTTACAAGTCCAAGTTCAAATTTTAACAGTAACAGGAAAAATAGTAAAAACAATAAATCAAATCATTACTTCCGACGGTTTTTTATCACGTGATATAACTTGGGATGGAAAAGATGATTTTGGTGACCGAATTGGAAAAGGTGTTTATATTTATAAACTTAAAGTGAAATCTACAATCACAGGACAGCAAGCAGAGAAAATCGAAAAGCTTGTCATTTTATAAGGATTGTATTATATTTGTATAATTAACTTAATGAACGAATGAGAAAAATATCTATATTATCTTTTTGTGCGATTTTAGGACAAGGAGTGTATGCTCAACAAGAAATTCCATTGCCAGATTTATATAATCCTGTAATAACAACTGGAGTGCCTTTTTTATTGATAAATGCTGACGCGCGTTCGGCGGGTATGGGGGATATGGGAGTTGCTACAAGTCCAGATGCATTTTCTCAACAGCACAATGCTGCTAAATATGCGTTTTCTGAAAAGCAACAAGGTTTTGCTATTAGTTACACACCTTATATGGCAAGTGTTGCTAGTGATATTTCTCTGGCGCAGTTAAACTATTTTAATAAAGTAAATGATCGTATGGCTTTTGCTGGAAGTTTTCGTTATTTTGGTTTGGGAGATATTGACTTAATGGAATCATTCGGTTCTAATGTAGTTAAAGTTTCACCTAATGAGTTGGCTCTTGATGTGTCTGGTTCTTTAAAATTATCTGAAACTTTTTCTGGAGCTGTAACATTACGTTATATCAATTCTAATTTAAAAATTCCTACTGGAAATGAATCTGGGTCAGCAAGTGCTGTTGCTGTTGATATAGCTGGATATTATCAGTCAGAAGTGATGAGAAATAATAATTTTGATGGTCGTTTAAGAGCTGGTTTTGCTATTCAAAATATTGGTCCGAAAATCAAATATACTGATGATATACAATCTGAGAACTTTTTACCTACGAATCTTAGATTAGGAGCTGGTTATGATTTTATTTTAGATCAATATAATAAAATTTCAGCTTACGGTGAAGTTACTAAATTGATGGTTCCTTCACATCAGTATCCAACTTATATTGATGCTAATAATAATGGGGTTCAAGATGCAAATGAGCCAACAAATTTTCATCGAAATGAATATAATGAAAAAGGCTGGTTTGGCGGTATGTTTAGTTCATTTGGTGATGCGCCAGGTGGATTTAGCGAAGAAATGAAAGAATTTACTTGGGCTCTAGGTGGTGAATATTGGTATCAAGATTCATTTGCTTTTCGTTTAGGTTATTTCCATGAAAGTGAAATGAAAGGAGCTCGTCAATATGCTACTTTAGGTGCTGGCTTTAGATATAATATTGTAAATATTGATGTTTCGTATTTGTTTGCGACTGGAGCTGCTCAGAATCCGTTAGAAAATTCATTGAGATTTTCTTTAACTTTTAATTTTGGGAAAAATAGTGTTAAATAATATTTAGTTTTTAAAAGATATAAAATCCAAACTTATTTCAAGTTTGGATTTTTTTACCTCAATACTTTTTATATGAAAGAAATTAAAATAGATGTAAACTTTAAAGTATATGCTTCAATTGATGAACTGGATGTAGTTTTTCGAGATTTGATGACAGAAGCTGTTGAAATTCGAAAAAAGGCATATGCACCATATTCAAAATTTAGAGTTGGTGCTGCAATTTTATTAGAAAATGGTCAAGTTGTTACAGGTTCTAATCAAGAAAATGCAGCTTATCCATCTGGTTTATGCGCTGAGCGGACAGCTATTTTTTATGCAGGGGCAAATTTTCCAGATCAAAAAATTTTAGCAATTGCTATTTCTGCTTGTTCGGATTTGAAAATTACAAACGGACCTATTCCACCGTGTGGTTCTTGTCGTCAATCTTTATTTGAATATGAAGTGAAACAAGAAAATCCTATAAAATTATTTTGTATGGGTGGAGTTGGTGAGGTGATAGAATCAAGTTCGGTTGGAAATATTTTACCATTTCATTTTGATAAAGCGGTTCTGTAGTTTTGTCAAAAAAACAATTTAAATGAAAAAAGCTATCGAATTCGATAGCTTTTTTGTGACCTCGACTGGATTCAAACCAGTAACCTCTTGAGCCGTAATCAAGTGCGCTATTCAGTTGCGCCACGAGGCCGTTGAGAAATAAAAAAAATGTTTTAGAAAAAAAAATAGTGACCTCGACTGGATTCAAACCAGTAACCTCTTGAGCCGTAATCAAGTGCGCTATTCAGTTGCGCCACGAGGCCTTTTTTTCTTAAAACAAATTTGTGACCTCGACTGGATTCAAACCAGTAACCTCTTGAGCCGTAATCAAGTGCGCTATTCAGTTGCGCCACGAGGCCATTTGTTTTGTTTTTCAACGGTGCAAATATACTCACGTTTTTAAACTCTCGCAAGTAAAAGAGTTAAAAAAAATCAACTTTTTTTAATTCAATTTCTAACTATCTCGTTTTTAATTCATATTGACTTTTTTAAATAAATGAAGTACAATGTTTTTTCATATTCTTATCTTTGTTTAATTTAATGAAAATTAAATATAAAATGTTTAGTTATCTAAAATTTTGGTTGAAGTCATCTAATCAGCATGGATTGCATTCGCCATTTGTGTATAATTATTTGACAAAAGGTTTGTACGAAACAAGAAACCTGTCTGGAAATAAACAAGTAAATTGGGTTTTAAAATCGATAGATTATTTTGAGCCAAATAAAATTTATATTACATCCGAATTGCAAAATGAATTTTCTGAATACAAAGAATGTTTGACTGAAACAATTTCTCAGGCAGACTTAATAATTGTGAAAAATAATTATAATGATTGTGTTGATGAAATTATTGATGTCATGAATTCAAAACAATTGTTGTTAGTATGTAATCAAAAGTATGATTCTCGACTTCAGAAAAAAATGCAAACGAATGAAAATGTTGTTGTTTTAGTAGATTTTTATGTAGGAAGTTTAGTTTCAAAACGAACAGAACAATTAAAGCAAAACTTTTTCTTAAGGTTGTAACAATAAAGAGAATATTGCTACTAATTAAATAAAAATGGTTATGAAAGACCTTATTATTAAAATTAAAGATATTAAGCGCAATTTTGCTTTAGGAAATGAAGTGGTTTATGTTCTTAAAGGTGTAAATCTAGAGATTCAAAAAGGAGAGTATGTTGCTTTAATGGGGCCTTCAGGTTCTGGGAAATCGACATTGATGAACATTTTGGGTTGTTTAGATACACCAACATCTGGACATTATACTTTAAATGGTAAGGATGTAAGTAAAATGGATGAGAAAAGCTTGGCTGAAGTTCGTAACAAAGAAATCGGGTTTGTTTTTCAGACATTTAATTTGATTCCGAGAACTACTGCGTTAGATAATGTCGCATTACCAATGATTTATGCTGGAAAATCTAAATCGGAAAGAAACAAACGAGCAGCTGAAGTTTTAGAGCAAGTAGGTTTGGCAGATCGTATGGATCACCATCCAAATCAGCTCTCGGGCGGGCAACGTCAGCGTGTAGCAGTTGCGAGGGCTTTAGTAAATCATCCTTCCATAATTTTGGCAGATGAACCTACTGGGAATTTAGATAGCAAGACATCAATTGAAATTATGGCACTTTTTAATGAAATTCACGCCAAAGGAAATACTGTTATTTTAGTAACTCACGAAGAAGATATTGCAGCTCATGCGCATCGAATTATTCGTTTGCGTGATGGTGTTGTTGAAAGTGATAATCGAATCAAATAAATATGAAAGTTTATACAAAAACAGGTGACAAAGGAACGACTGCTTTGTTTGGTGGAACGCGTGTTCCAAAATATCATTTACGAATTGATAGTTACGGAACTGTAGACGAATTGAATTCATATATCGGTTTGATTCGTGATCAAGAAATTAACTTGCGATATAAAGAGGTTTTAATTGATATTCAGGATAAATTATTTACTGTTGGTGCAATTTTAGCTACAGATCCAGAAAAAGCAATCTTGAAAAATGGAAAAGAAAGATTGAATATTCCAAAGATTTCTGAAGAAGAGGTGGCTCAATTAGAGAACGAAATTGATGCTATGGAAGCAGGGTTGCCACCAATGACGCATTTTGTTTTACCAGGTGGCCATACAACGGTGTCATATTGTCATATTGCAAGATGTGTTTGTCGTAGAGCTGAACGTTTAGCAACTGAATTGAATGACATGGAACCGACAGATTTGATGGTCTTGAAGTATCTAAACCGTCTTTCTGACTACCTTTTTGTATTGGCACGAAAGTTGTCTTTTGACTTGAAGGCAGATGAGGTAAAATGGATTCCTAAAAAGACTGAATAACCCAATTTGTTAAGGCGTTCTTAAATTTCATTTAATATTGTAAAAAAAAACTTGGAAATCTAAGTTAAAAAATTATTTTTGCATTAAAATATAAATAAAGTAGAGATGTATTGGACATTAGAATTAGCATCATATCTAAGTGATGCACCTTGGCCAGCAACTAAAGATGAATTGATTGATTATGCTATCAGAACTGGTGCACCTTTAGAAGTTGTAGAGAATTTACAATCTATTGAAGACGAAGGAGAAATCTATGAATCAATGGAAGAAATTTGGCCTGATTATCCATCAGACGAAGATTATCTTTGGAATGAGGATGAATATTAGTAAAGAAATATAAGAAAAAGTCTCCTTTACAGCGAGGCTTTTTTGTTTATATATAACGGATTTTTAATTATTTAAAAAAAATGTATTTATGAGTATCATAAATAGTATCCTAAAGGCTTTTGTGGGTGACAAATCTCAAAAAGATGTCAAAGCAATTAGACCTATAGTTGAAAAAATCAATTCGTACCAATTGTCTTATGAAACACTTTCTCATGACGAATTGCGTGCAAAAACAGTTTATTTTCAAGATAAGATTAAACAAGCAAGAGCTGATCAAGATGCTAAAATTGCATCATATCGAGAAGAGTTAGAAAAAACTTCTGACATCGATAAAAGAGAAACACTTTATGCTTCTATTGATACACTTGAAAAAGAAGCTTACGAATTGTCAGAAAAAACATTGTTAACTATTTTACCAGAAGCTTTTGCAGTAGTGAAAGAAACGGCTCGTCGTTTTTCTACAAACCCAGAATTAGTAGTTTCTGTTACTGAAAAAGATATTGAGTTCTCGCAAAGAAAAGCCAATGTTGTAATTGATGGTGACAAAGCAATCTGGAACAGCACATGGGAAGTTGCCGGTAAAATGCTAACTTGGAATATGGTTCATTACGACGTGCAAATGATTGGAGGAACTGTAATTCACCAAGGTAAAATTGCAGAAATGCAAACAGGAGAGGGTAAGACTTTGGTTTCTACATTACCAATTTACTTAAATGCGCTAGCAGGAAATGGTGTTCATGTAGTTACTGTAAATGATTATTTAGCAAAACGTGATAGTATTTGGAACGCTCCATTATTTGAATTCCACGGGTTAACTGTTGATTGTATAGATAATCACCAACCAAACTCGCCACAACGTAGAGCAGCTTACCAAGCAGATATTACTTATGGTACAAATAATGAATTTGGTTTTGATTATTTACGTGATAATATGGTGCATTCGCCAGAAGAATTAGTTCAACGTAAACACAATTTTGCAATTGTCGATGAGGTCGATTCAGTTTTAGTTGATGATGCTCGTACGCCGTTAATTATTTCTGGACCAGTTCCACAAGGAGATCGTCATGAGTTTTTAGAATTGAAACCAATGGTTGATAACTTAGTTGCTGTTCAACGTCAATTGTCAAATACGTTTTTGACAGAAGCTAAGAAATTGATCAAAGCAGGTGATACTAAAAAAGGAGGATTCAATTTATTAAGAGCTTATCGTGCCTTACCAAAAAATAAAGCTTTAATTAAATTCTTGTCTGAAGAAGGAGTTAAACAAATTCTTCAGAAAACAGAGAATCATTTCATGCAAGATAACAATCGCGAAATGCCAAAAGTTGATGAAGCTTTATATTTCGTGATTAACGAAAAAAACAATCAGGTTGAATTAACAGATAATGGAATCAAATACCTTTCTCAAGGTATGGATGATCATTTCTTTATTTTACCAGATATCGGTTCTGAAATAGCAGCAATCGATAAAATGAAAATTTCTCCTGATGAGATGACAGAGCGCAAAGAAAAATTATTCCAAGATTTTGGTATAAAATCTGAGCGTATTCATACATTAACACAATTATTAAAAGCTTACTCTTTATTCGAAAAAGATTCTGAATATGTAATTGTAGATAATAAAATTATGATTGTTGATGAGCAAACAGGACGTATTATGGACGGTCGTCGTTACTCAGATGGTTTACACCAAGCAATCGAAGCGAAAGAAAATGTAAAAATTGAAGCAGCTACTCAAACTTTTGCAACAGTTACTTTACAAAATTACTTTAGAATGTATAGTAAGTTAGCAGGTATGACTGGTACTGCTATCACTGAAGCAGCTGAGTTATGGGAAATTTATAAATTAGATGTTGTTGAAATTCCAACTAACCGTCCAATTGCTCGTCATGATAAAGAAGATTTAATTTTCCGTTCAATTCGTGAAAAATTCAATGCGGTGATCGAAGATGTAACTGAATTATCAAAAGCAGGACGTCCTGTTTTAATTGGTACAACATCAGTAGAAAATTCTGAATTATTAAGCCGTATGTTAAAAATGCGCGGTGTTCAGCACAACGTATTAAATGCTAAATTACATAAACAAGAAGCACAAATTGTTGAAGAAGCAGGTAAACCTGGAATTGTTACAATTGCAACAAATATGGCGGGGCGTGGTACGGATATTAAACTTACAGATGAAGTTAAACAAGCTGGAGGTTTAGCAATTATCGGAACTGAGCGACACGATTCTCGTCGTGTAGACCGTCAGTTGCGTGGACGTGCTGGTCGTCAAGGTGATGTTGGTTCATCTCAGTTCTATGTTTCTTTAGAAGATAGTTTAATGCGTTTGTTTGGTTCTGAAAAAGTAGCCAAAATCATGGACAGCATGGGCCTAAAAGAAGGTGAGGTAATTCAACATTCTTGGATGACAAAATCTATTGAAAGAGCGCAAAAACGCGTCGAAGAAAATAACTTTGGTGTTCGTAAACGTTTATTAGAATATGATGATGTTATGAATGCACAACGTGAAGTTGTTTACAAAAGAAGACGTCATGCTTTACACGGCGATCGCTTAAAAATTGATATTGCTAATATGATTTTTGATGTGTGCGATTTTATAGTTGAAGGAAACAAAGTTGGAAATGATTTCAAAAACTTTGAATATTCTTTAATTAAACATTTTGGAATTCAATCACCGTTTACAGCAGATCAATTTGCTAAAACTTCAGAAGTTGAATTAACTGATAAGTTATATGAATTTGTATTTAAAAAATACGACGAAAAATGTAAAAATAGTGCAACTGAAGCTCTTAAAGTAATTACCAATGTTTATGAAAATAATGCAAATCAATTCGAAAGAATGGTTGTGCCGTTTACAGATGGAATTAAAAGTATCAATGTTGTAACTAATTTAGAAAAAGCTTATCAAACAGAAGGTAAATCATTGATTACTGATTTTGAAAAGAATATTACATTAGCTATTGTTGACGAAGCTTGGAAAAAACATTTACGTAAAATGGATGAATTAAAGCAGTCAGTGCAGTTAGCTGTTCACGAACAAAAAGATCCATTGTTGATTTACAAGTTCGAAGCATTTAACTTATTTAAGTTAACAATGAATAGTATAAATTCGGATGTTGTTTCATTTTTAATGAAAGCTGACTTACCGGTTCAAAATACTGAAGAAGTTTCTCAAGAAGCTTAATAACAAATAAAGCCAGTCGATTGATTGGCTTTATTGTTTTTGAAATAGCATTAAAAAAGCAACTTTATTCATAGAGAACAAAGTTGCTTTTTTATTTTATTGAGCTGAAGCTATACTGTCATTTGAAGCCTCTGGAATGTAAATCACAGTTTCGTTAACTGGAGTTAAAATTTCAGTAATCCATTCTGAAGGTCGGTTTGAATCTAAGATGGATTTTTTGTAAATAGAAATTGGTTTACTACTATTTTTAAGCGTTAATTTATTGTCTGTAATGCCTTTTTTGTTTTCGCTCCAAGCTTTATCACTATGCGAATAATCTCCAGTAAGAATTGTTTTAAAAGCATAAAAACTTTCAGACTTTCCACCAGAAATATCACTTGCATCGTTGGTGAAAATTTCTGTAGTTATTGGAAGGCAAACCGCATAGTTTATCAATCCAGAACTAAAATCAATACTTTCGAAAACAGTGAATGGATTTCCATTAATTTTTAAATCATTTTCTTTGCAAAAAACTTTCATATTTTTCATCGTTTGAAAAATTTGTTCGCCTAAGTTTTCGGCCGTACATCTGATCATTTGTTTGATAAAAAAGGTTTCGTTGATCAGTACAATTCCTTCGTTTTTAATACTGAATTTTGTGTATTCTTCAATGATATGATGGTTGATGTTATTTAAGATTTTTTCAAAAATTGGTCCGTTAATTTTTTCGATTCCACCTTGAAATAAAGCTTTAAATTTCGTCATAAAATCCATTTGACCTTCAATGTTCAAAGTAACTAAAGTTCCTTTTTTTGTTGATTTTAACGACCATTTTAATTTTGATTCAATTTCGTTTTGGTTTAGATTTTGAATCAAACTATCGTTTGGATACACATTTAGATTTTTAATAGAACTATTTTTCCAATGAATTTCGGCGTCTTTTCCTTTGGTAATAGAGTCCAAAGTAAAAGTAGTTGTTTCCTCATTGAAAACTTGCCATTGTTCATAATTTTTTAAGTCGTTTAAATAATTAAAAATAGTTTGTTTTGGTAGATTAATTTCTTTTTCTTTTGAAATAGTGTAATTGCTGTTTTGGGTTGCAATAAAAACGGTGAGTGCAATAACAGTCAAAACAATAAAAAAGAAAATGTACTTTAAGATTTTCATAGCTAATTAATTTATCTTTTTTAATTCAAAAATAGAAATTATTCTTTTAACCAAAGCTTTATTATAAATAATAATCCAATGAAACCTAAAAATCCAAGAAAAATCCAACTGCTACCTTTGTAATAAGTTTTATGTAAACGTAAATCTTTTCTGTAAGTGTAAATCATTACAGCAATGAAAACGATTGCGAATATAATTCCGAAATAAATTTGTCCTGATGAAAACATATGCATGTGTTTAGCTTACAAATTTACGTTATAAAGTACAATAAAAAAAGGCTTGCAATGCAAACCTCTTTAGTATTATATCTTAACTGTCCATCCGAAAGAATCGTCTGCAAGTTTATTTTGAATTTTTGTTAGTTTTTCTTTCAAATCTAAAGCATAAGAACCAACTTCATCCATGTTAGGTAATTCGTAAATCTTATCTTTATATGAGAAAGCTTCGATTTGGTTGATAACTGCAGCAGTTCCAGCTCCGAATATTTCTTTTAAAGTTCCGTTTTCAGCAGCTTCAACGATTTCTTCTACTAAAACAGGGCGAACTTCAATGTTGTAGCCTTCTTTTTTTGCTAAGTCAATCAAACTTTTACGAGTTACACCATCTAAAATTCTATCAGAAGTTGGAGCTGTATAAATAGTATCGTTGATTCTAAAGAATACATTCATGGTTCCAGATTCTTCTAATTTTGTATGTGTTGAATCTGTCCAGATAATTTGATTAAATCCAGCTTCTTGAGCTAATTTAGTTGGGTAGAATTGTGCAGAATAGTTTCCTGCAGCTTTAGCAGCACCAATTCCTCCGTTTGCAGCTCTACTGTAATATTCAGCAATTTGAACTTTAATTTTACCAGCGTAGTAAGATTTTGCAGGTGATAATAAAATGCAGAATAAAAATTCATTTGAAGGCGAAGCAATAACTCCACTTTCAGTTGCAATCATAAATGGACGGATATATAATGAATTACCCAAACCTTTACGAACCCATTCTTTTTCGATATTAATTAACGATTTTAATCCATCAATGAAACGCGTTTCGTCAATTTCTGGCATTGCTAAACGAACTGCAGATTTGTTAAAACGTTTAAAATTTTCTTCTGGTCTAAATAACCAGATGTCATCATTCACGTCTTTGTAGGCTTTCATACCTTCAAAAATTGCCTGTCCGTAATGAAAAACACGAGCAGAAGGATCTAATTGAATCGGTGCATAAGGTTTGATTTCAACTTGTTGCCAAGCATTGTTCTTGTATTCACAAATCAACATGTGGTCAGTGAACTTTGCGCCAAATTGAACATTTTCAAAGTCAAAGGTGTCAATTTTAGATTTTTCTACGGGCGTAAAAGAGAAGTCTTTTAAGATATCTATCTCCATTTTTTAATATTTTATAATAAGTTATGTTGTTTTGTCAAACGATAGTTTTACAAAATTAGCAAAAATAATACTTGTAAACTCTTTTTTTTTGAATAATTTAAATGTAATTCTCTGTTTGGGTAATTTATTTATATTTAATTAATTAGCTGATAATTATTTAATTAATGCAATTTATTAGCTGATAATCTATGTTAAAACAATTGAAATAATGTATATTTGCCGAGGATAAATTTTAAAATCATGAAAAAAATATTTTTATTAACTATCGGAATTTCTTTTTTAGTTGCTTGTGCTGATAAAAAGGAACCTGTTAAAGATGAGGTTGTTGAGGAAGTAAGTTATACTGTTTTTGGCGATTCAATTTCGGCAGAAAATGTATTGTCTAAAGAAGAAATGGTAGCAAAATATGAAACTCTAAAACCTGGAGATACTTTAAACTTAAAATTCGGATCAGAAATTAATGCGACTTGTGCTAAAAAAGGTTGTTGGATGACTTTGGATTTAGGAAATGAAAAAGATGCATTTGTTAAATTTAGAGGTTATGAATTTTTTGTTCCAAAAGAAGGAGCAGAACAACATTATGCAATTGTTGAAGGTAAAGCTTTTGTGACTGAAGTTTCGGTAGATGAATTAAAACATTACGCAAAAGATAAAGGTGAATCTCAACAAGCGATTGATAGTATTGTTGAGCCAAAGAGAACTTTAAGTTTTATTGCTGATGGAGTTTTAATAGCTGATAAAAAATAATGAATAAGGTTTTAATTTTATTATTTGCGTCTGTTCTACTGTTTTCTTGTCAGAAAAAGAATTCAGAAGATTTAAAGACTGTAAATAATGATACTGTTGAAAAAAAATCTAAATTTCAGATGTACGAAATGTCTGAATTGGCATTATTGATGGAGCAAATGTATGCCTACAATCAACAGTTGCGTTCACGAATTATTGACAAAGATAGCTTAGGTCAATTTCCTGAGAAATTTGAAAATATTCATACAGCAATGATGACTGATCCATCTGATAACGATACCTTTTATCAAGAACAAGCTACTAAATATATCATTGCCCAAAAAGCAATTTATGATAATCCTGATGTAGCTCAAGAAAAATTCAATGAAATGGTTGAATCATGTTTAGCTTGTCATGCCAAAAAATGTGGCGGTCCAGTTCCGAGAATTAAAAAATTATTTATCAAATAAATGAAAAGAAAAGTAATTGAAACAGAAGATGGTTCAAATACGATTCTAATCGAAGCGTGGGGTGAAAGTTTTCATTCCATTCATGGAGCAATACAAGAAGCGCAACACGTTTATATCGAAAACGGGTTGCGTTTTGTTTTTCAAAAAAAATTAGAAACTATTCAAATTCTCGAAATTGGTTTCGGAACTGGTCTAAATTGCTTTATGACTTTGATTGAATCAGAAAAAAATCAACAAAAAGTTGTTTATACAGGTGTTGAAGGATTTCCCTTAAATAATGAAGAATGGAATAGTTTGAACTATAAACGTTTTTTTGATTCTAGTTTTGAATCAAAATTTTCTAAGATTCATCAAATAGATTGGGAAGATGAAAATGCTGTATCGTCCAACTTTTGTTTGATAAAAAGACAATTAATGTTCGAAAATATTAATTATGAAAATCAATTTGACTTGGTTTATTTTGATGCTTTTGGTTTTCAATATCAGCCCGAATTATGGTCAGAAGAAATTTTTATTAAAGTTAAGAAAGCCATGAAGCCAAATGGTGTTTTAGTTACTTACGCTTGCAAAGGTCAGGTAAATAGAATATTAAAAAGTTTAGGCTTTAAAATCGAAAAACTTGAAGGGCCTCCGGGTAAGCGAGAGATGACTCGAGCTATTTTAATTTAACTTGTGAATTTTTAATTTTTTTATGTTTTTTTTAATTAGTGTATTTAAATAAATACTATATTTATAAAAAATAGATTAAATATGAATGTCGTAGATCCCTTGAATTATGCAATTAAAGTTTTAACTAGCGTAAGTTTCGATAAGGAACTATTTAAAAAAGAATTAATTAAAGCTAGAAAAAAACTATTACCTTATGATTTAGAAAAACTTAATTTATGGTTGAAGGATTTTATACAAAACAAACCTGAATTAAATTCTCAAGAATTAGATTTTTCTTATTAATCAAATTTATAATTAAAAATAAGCTACTTACCAGTAGCTTATTTTTTTAGTTTAGGACTTATGATTTTTACGTCCTGAAAAGTAATTGCTCCTCTAACAACTCCAGAAATTACATTTCTTAAAGCCTCAATAATATGAGATTTTAATTCGCTTTTAAAATAAATCAAACTAACTTCTCTTGAAGGTTTTGGATCTTTAAACGGAATGATATTTTTTTTATCAACTTCATTTAAATTTAGTGAATGAAGATATGGCAATAAAGTAACACCTAAACCTTCGTTTGATAATTTTATTAAGGTTTCAAAACTTCCACTTGTCAATTCAAATTTTCTGTTTGGATCCGTTTTTGAACTTTTACAAATATTTAAAATTCCATTTCTAAAACAATGTCCGTCTTTTAAAAGTAAAATGTCATTAATATCTAAATCTTCAGGATCCATTTCAGTTTTTTCATTTCGGTAAGCTTCCGGAATGTAGCCAACAAAAGGCTCGTAATACAATACAATTTCTTTAATATCTTGTTCTAATAAAGGAGTCGCCGCAATAGCAGCATCAAGTTGTCCGTTTTTTAGTTTGTAAATAATCTCTTCAGTATTATACTCTTCAATAATAAGATTTACTTTTGGGTATTTATTAATGAAATTCGTTAAAAACATAGGTAAAATTGTTGGAGTAACCGTCGGAATTATTCCTAATTTAAACTCACCACCAATAAAACCCTTTTGTTGGTCAACAATGTCTTTGATTCGGTCTGATTCATTGACTATGTTTTTAGCTTGAATAACAATTTGTTTCCCAACTTCAGTTAATTGAATGGGTTTTTTATTTCGATCAAAAATTTTAACATCTAATTCTTCTTCTAGTTTCTGAATTTGCATGCTTAAGGTTGGTTGCGTAACAAAGCATTTTTCTGCGGCTAATGTAAAGTTTTGATGTTCGGCAACTGCTAATACATAATTTAATTGCGTAATAGTCATTTGTAAAAGAATTTGTCTATAGTTAAATAATAATTATCAATTTTATTTATACAAATATCGCGTATTTATTTGTAAATTTGAGTATATAAAAAAGAATTAAATTTTTAGACTTATGAACATTTTAGGCTTACCAATAAAAGAAACAGAAGAAAATATTAACTCATTAAATACTTTATTAGCGAATTTTCAAATTTATTATCAATCGTTAAGAGGTTTACATTGGAATATCAGAGGGAAACGTTTTTTTGATTTACATGTAAAATTTGAAGAATTATACAATAACGCTCAATTGCGCATTGATGGTATTGCAGAACGTGTTTTAACTTTAGGTGGTGTTCCTTTGCATACTTTTGATGATTATATGCAACGTAATAAATTAATTGTTGGAAAAAATATTTCTGCAGATGAAAAAGCTGTTGAATTAATTATTGACTCGTTGTCTAAGTTGCTAGTTATTGAAAGAGAAATTTTAGAAACAGCTTCTTCTATTAATGATGAAGGAACAACATCGATGATGAGTGATTTAATTGTCGAACAAGAAAAAGATATCTGGATGATGAAAGCTTTCTTGGGATAAAATATTTTTAAAGAAAAAGGTTCAATTTGAAAAAATTGAACCTTTTTTTATAACAAAGATTGCAATGCAAGATTGTAAGACTTTAAACCAAAACCAACAATAATACCTTTACAAACATTTGAAAGGTAAGACTTGTGTCTAAAGGATTCTCTAGCAAAAGTATTTGAAATATGAACTTCAATAACAGGTGTTGTTATACTCGAAATGGCATCTGCGATAGCAATAGAAGTATGTGTATAAGCACCAGCATTTAAAATAATTCCATCAAATTCAAAACCGACTTCTTGAATTTTATCAATCAATTCTCCTTCAATATTGCTTTGAAAATAAACTAAATCAATATTGTTAAATTGTTTTTTTAAGGAAGTAAAATGATTTTCAAAAGTTTCATTGCCATAAATATTTGGCTCTCTCTTACCTAGTAAATTAAGATTTGGACCGTTAATGATGATGATTTTCATTCTAGAAAGTTTATATAATAAAGATAAAAATTAATTTTTGATTTATGAAAGAATAAAAATATGATTTAACAATTCGATTAAAATTGATTTTGTTTTATGTATTGTTATTAAGTTAAATTAATGTAAATTTTTTTAAATTATTTATCTGTTGTTTTTTTTATAAGATGTTGATTTTTAGTAGTTAGTAAAAATAGTGGTTAAATATTATATGTTAATTATTTGTGTTTTTGATAATTTTATTTGTTAATCAGTTTTGTTAAAATTTGATTTTTATGTTAAAATTTGTATAATTTAATTTTGACGTAAGGGAATATTTGATTAATTTTGTCTCGTAATAATAAATATAAAAATATGAAAAAGATTTTATTATCATTGGCAGTTGTGGCTTTAGGTTATACTGCGCAAGCTCAAGAAGGTTACGGTTTCAACCAAGGAGACATTATGTTAGAAGGAAGTATTCGTTACTCAACTAAAGACAATAAAGCTCTTGAAATAAAAGAAAACGCTTTTAATTTTACTCCTCAAGTTGGATATTTCATTAGCGATAAATTTGCTGCTGGTCTTTATTTTGATTTATCAACTACTAAAATTGATAATTATTCAGGAACAACTAACATTAATAAAACAAATGCATTTAATGTAGGTGTATTCGGTCGTTATTATTTCTTAGAATTAGGACAACGTTTTAAATTCTACGGACAAGCTAATGTTGGTTTTGCAAATTCTAAAAATACACTTGAATTAGCTAATGCTCCAAAATTAGAAGCTAAAGGATCTGGTGTTAATGCTGGATTAGATTTAGGTGTGAACTATTTTGTTACTCCAAAAATCGCTATTAATTTCGCTTTCGCAAATTTAGTTGATTATACTACTACTAAACCAAAAGGTGGAAAAGCGCAAAACGATTTTAATATGAATATTAATAATTTCAATAACTTTTTTGATGCTGCAACGTTTGGTTTAACGTTCAAATTCTAATTTGTTACAATAATTTTAAAAGCCCTTCTTATTACAGAAGGGCTTTTTTAGTTAATTTAATTTTTTTTTGTATCATTGTTGTCAATAAAAATATTAATTTAACTAAATAGCTTATGAATGTAAAAATACTTTTGTTATTTTTTTTAGGTATGATTGGTTTTAATGTGAATGCGCAGTCAAATCCTAAAAATCCTACAGTAACTGGTGTTAAAGGAGGATTAAATCTGAGTAATTTATCAGCTGGTAAAAATACACAAGAAATGAAACCTGCATTTCATGTTGGTGGTTTCGTAGAGATGCCGCTGAGTTATTATAAAAAAGTGGCTTTGCAGATAGAATTACTTTACTCGAATCAAGGATACAAAGGTAAAGAGTTTGAAGTACGTGATGAAATAACAAATAAAGTCATTGGTAAAAATAAATTAGAAGACGTTTCATTACATTACTTGAACGTTCCGATTATGATTAAGTATTATATAAAGGATAATATTGCTGTTGAAGTTGGTCCACAGATTGGTTTTTTAATGGGAGCAAGCGGTTCTTATGATTTATATAAATTTTATGAATCTCGTCAGTATTTTATGAATTTTTCTTCGGAAATTGAACGTGAATTAGATGTAAATGGTTATATTAGTTCTGATTATAAAAAATATTACGACAAAGTTGATTACGGAGTTTCTTTTGGGCTTTCGTATAATTTTGAAAATGGAATTTTTGTTTCTGGGAGATATTATCTTGGTTTGAAAGATGTTTATAAGGCAGATAATAAGTATTCTAAAATCTTAATTCCAGAAGGAAGTCCAGAATTTGTTATAAACGAGATAAATAAATTAAACAGCGAATTGGAATTTAAGGAAGCAAAAAACACTTTAATTCAATTTTCTGTAGGTTATCGTTTTTAAATTTTTTTTGGCACAAATTTTGTTAAATAAAGTTAAACTTAATATAATTCATTTATGAAAAAAATTTTTTCTGATTATCCGTTTATGCACCTGTTATATTCGCAATTACTAGTCTGTCAAAGAGTTTGTCTCCAAAATACCGTCTGTTTAATTTGTAAATAAACTCGTTGAGATACAACTGTAAGTATTTCCTTTTGATTTTATGGTAGTTGCCCAGCAATGTCCGTTTTGCATTACTGATTGCGATATGCACCCATTTGAGTGTTTCCTTGGTGGTTTTGGCGTCTGATTTCTCGGTGACGTGCAATTCCACCAGATCGGAGATGTCAACGTAAGAAGTGCTTTTGTCCGAAAATACGATGGCATCATCCTCCATGCAGTCCCTGACCACGCCGTTGATTCCTTCACTTTGATGGCTATCCAGTACCCTGGCCTTGAAATAACGCACATGCTTCTCCTTTTTGCCCGTTTCGATATCTTCCAACGGGGTGCTTTCGGCCATCACCGCAACGTTCTGCTTTCCCTCGGCTCCCCGGCCACGTGTACCCTTGCCTCGCTCGATTTCCTTACTGGCCACCGAAAAGTAACCCTCATCCAGTTCTATCATCCCTTCCAGTGTATACCTTGCATCCCGGTTGCCCATCGCCCTGCGGAGTTTGTGTACCATCGCCCATACCGGTTCGTAACGCTTCAATCCTAATTGCTTCTGGAGTTCGTTGGTGGAGAATCCCTTTTTTGTGCAACTCATCAGGAACATCGTTTTGTACCACACCAGAAACGGCAGCTTGGAGCTCTCCATGATCGTACCGCTGCGCAACGAGGTGCGGAAACGGCAACCTTTGCATTCATAACTCCATTTACCCTGTAACCAATAATGGGAAGTGCCCCCGCATCGCTTGCAGACAACCCCTTCCTTATCACGCTGCTCCTTGAAATGCAAACGACAATCTTCCTCCGAACCGAAATGAGCCGTAAAACTGAATATGTTCATAATCCCTGCTTTTTGAGCGCTAATATACTAAAAATATTAGGTGTGTTTGCGGAGAATCAGAAAATTTTTACTATCGCTGCGTTTATCGCAATCGGATTTAGTGCTAACGCACAACAAGAGGTGAAATACGGTCCTAAAGCAGGGGTCAATTTTGCAAATCTTTCTAATACTGAAAGTTCTAAAATGCTAACAGGTTTTTATGTTGGTGGAGTTGCAGAAATTAAATTTTCTGACAAATTTTCTGTACAACCAGAGTTAATGTATTCTGCTCAGGGTGCTAAGTCTAAATATTCAGAAACTTTTTCTGGTCTAACTGTTGATTACAAAGAAACTTTTAAATTAGATTATATTAGTATTCCAATTTTGGCGAAATATTATATTGCTGAAGGTTTTTCTGTTGAAGCAGGGCCACAATTTAGTTTTTTAGTTAAATCTGAAATTAAATCAGAAGGAAGTGCTTTAGGTGTTTCTGAAACAGAAAAAACAGATATGAAAGATTTTACAAATTCATTTGATTTTGGTATTGGTGCAGGTGTTGCTTACGATTTAGCAAATGGATTCTTTGCCAATGCTCGTTACAATTTTGGTTTAACAGATGTTTGGAATGAAAACGAAGGTAAATCTGTTAATAATGGAGTTATTCAAGTTGGTGTAGGATATAAATTCTAATTCAACAAAAAAATAGTAAATTTAAGCCACCGTTTTTGGTGGCTTATTTATTTTTGAAAAATTGGAGAAATACATTAAACTTTATAAAAATTATTTAAAACTTGAACGCTCAATGGCTCAAAATACCATATCGAGCTATCTTTTTGATGTTTATAAATTTCAGAATTTTTTAAAATTTCAACACAAACAAATCGATTTTTTACAAGTTAATGAGAGTGATGTACGAGAATTTATTTATTCAATTTCTGAATTTATTGCTCCTTCAACACAATCGAGAATTATTTCTGGATTAAAAGGTTTTTATGATTTTTTAGTGTTGGAAAAATACATCAGCCAAAATCCGGTTTTGTTTATTGATATTCCTAAGCAAGGTCGTAAAGTGCCTGATTTTTTAGCTATTGAAGAAATCGATAAGATGATTTCTAATATCAATTTAAGTACAGATGAAGGAAATCGAAATAAAGCGATCTTAGAAACTCTTTATGGATGTGGTTTGCGTGTTAGTGAATTGGTTGATTTAAAAATTTCAGATTTGTTTTTTGAAGAAGGTTTTATTCGTGTTACAGGAAAAGGAAGTAAGCAAAGGTTTATTCCGATTGCCAATCAAACCATAAAATGGATTTGTATTTATAAAGACGAAATTCGTAATCATTTAAAGATTGATTCAAAAGATGAAGATGTTTTATTTTTGAATCGTAGGGGTAAACAATTAACCCGTGCAATGATTTTTACTATAGTTAAAGATTTGGCAAGCTTATCAAATATTCAAAAAAAAGTTAGTCCGCATACATTTAGACATTCATTTGCAACCCATCTTCTTGAAAATGGCGCAGATTTACGTTCTATTCAAGCAATGCTCGGACATGAATCGATTACTACTACAGAAATTTATATGCACGTTGATCGTTCGAGATTAAAAGAAGTAATTGATCAGCATCATCCTTGGTCTGATTTGAATAAAAAAAAATAGTTCGATTTTTAATCGAACTATTTTTTTATTTAGCTATGTTAACAGCTCTGGTTTCTCTGATGACAGTAATTTTTACTTGTCCTGGATAAGTCATTTCAGTTTGAATTTTTTGCGAAATTTCAAAAGAAAGATTTGCTGCCATTTCATCTGTTACTTTTTCACAATCTACGATTACTCGAAGTTCTCTACCAGCTTGAATCGCGTAAGCATTTTTAACACCTCCGAATCCGTGAGCTATTCCTTCAAGGTCTTTTAAACGTTGGATGTAAGAATCTAATACTTGTCTTCTTGCTCCAGGTCTTGCTCCAGAAATTGCATCACAAACTTGTATGATTGGAGAAATCAATGAAGTCATTTCTATTTCGTCATGGTGGGCTCCAATTGCGTTACAAACTTCAGGTTTTTCACCATATTTCTCTGCCCATTGCATTCCTAAAAGTGCGTGTGGTAAATCACTTTCAGTATCTGGTACTTTTCCGATATCATGTAATAATCCAGCGCGTTTTGCAAGTTTTACATTCAATCCTAGTTCAGCAGCCATAATTCCACAAAGTTTTGCAACTTCTCTTGAGTGGTGAAGTAAGTTTTGTCCGTATGAAGAACGGTATTTCATACGTCCAATTGTTTTGATTAATTCAGGATGTAATCCATGAATGCCTAAATCAATTACCGTTCGTTTACCAGTTTCAATAATCTCTTCGTCTATTTGTTTAGCTGTTTTTGCAACTACTTCTTCTATTCTAGCTGGGTGAATACGTCCGTCGGTAACCAAACGGTGAAGTGCTAAACGTGCAATTTCTCTTCGAACGGGGTCAAAACAAGAAAGAATAATAGCTTCTGGTGTATCATCAACAATGATTTCAACTCCAGTTGCAGCTTCTAAAGCACGAATATTTCTTCCTTCACGACCAATGATTCTACCTTTTACATCGTCTGATTCGATATTAAAAACAGAAACACAGTTCTCAATGGCTTCTTCTGTTCCTACACGCTGAATGGTGTTGATGATGATTTTTTTAGCTTCTTGCTGCGCTTGCATTTTCGCTTCTTCAATAGTGTCTTGAATGTGCGACATTGCAGATGTTTTTGCTTCAGCTTTTAAACTTTCTACCAATTGATTTTTTGCTTCTTCAGCAGATAGTCCAGCAATTAATTCCAGTTTTTCAACTTGAATCTTATGCATTTTTTCTACTTCTTCAGATTTGGTTTCAACAATTTCAAGTTTTGTTTCGTATTCACTGATTTTTTTCTCGCTTTCTTCGGCAGCTTTTTTCGCTTTTGCTAATTCACTTGAGATTTGAGATTCTTTATCGCGAGTTCTTTTTTCTACCTCAGCTATTTTCTTATCGCGAGATAAAATTACTTGTTCGTGTTCAGCTTTAAGTTCAATGAATTTTTCTTTTGCCTGAAGAATTTTTTCTTTTTTGATAGATTCTGCTTCTATACGCGCATCTTTAAGAATAGTTTTCGATTCGTTTTGTGCGTTTTTTAATATTGAAGAAGCGTTGTTTTTTTCTAGATATTTTGCAATTGCAAATCCTATTCCTGCTCCAGCAATAACACTAATGATAATAAATATTACTGTATCCATAATATGTTTGATAGTTAAAAAAAAGCCTACATTAGGTGAGTTGTATAAACTCTTAAAAACAAGTTTTGAACTATCCTGCTGTTCAAGGATCTACTCGAGGTAGCGTGCTTTAGTAGCAAAGTTTCGTTCATTTTAATTTGTTGGCGTTGAGTTTATCAAAACGTTTCTAATGTAGGCAGTATTGTAAGTTCTTAAGCGAATTAAGAAATTATAATTTTAAATATTTTTGTTCAAAACAAAATCTATTTTTTCATTAATCTTTTTCAATCTCAATATAGCATCTTCGTACTCTTCTGTACTATGAATCTTTTGATTTTCTTGTGCTGAAGCAAATTGAAGTGCACACATTGCTAAAACATCTTGTTTGTCGCGTACGGCATAATTTTCTTCATATAGTTTGATCATGTTTTCAATTTTTTTAGAAGCGGATCTTAAACCTTCTTCCAAGTTAGATTCTACCGTTAATGGATAAACTCTATCTGCAATTGAAATTTTTATTTTTAATTTCTCTTCCATAGTTTTTATTTTGAAAGTTGAGAAATACAATGATCAATCTCACGGATTAATGAATTTATTTTGAGTTTTGTTTCTCTTTTATGTTCTTCACTGCCAAGTAATGAATTTGCTAATTTTAACGAATCGTAATTCAATTTTAATTGATTTAGATTTTCATTAATTACTTTTTTCTCTTCAAATTCTAAAGCTAATCTCTTTTCTAATTCAATCTTCTCTCGCTCTAAAATATCGATTTTATTTATAAGTGCCTCTAATCTAGCTTCAATAGTATTTATTAAAATATTAAGTTCACTCATAGTGCAAAAAATCATTACAATTACAAAGTTAGTTTTTTTATTGAAAAAAAAAATAGGTTGCTAATAAAAAATAATAATAATGTAAATTATAATTTATTTTTAAATAAAATTGTAACTTTAAGTGTGAAAAATGAATTTTAAATTGTTTTCTCGTGCAAATATGAAGAATTTTATAACAGCATTTCTTCTCTTTTCCAATTTTATCTATTCTCAAGATTATCCGCAAGATTATTTTGGTAAACCACTTGGAATTGATATGAATGTAACTGGTAGTTTTGGTGAATTGCGATATAATCATTTTCATTCAGGAATTGATTTTAGTAGTAATCGAAAAATTGGAGAACCTGTTTTTGCGGTGGCTGATGGAGAAGTTGTGCGCATTCAAATAAATGAAAAAGGATATGGTAAAGTTGTTTATATCAAACATCCAAATGGATTTACTTCTGTTTATGCGCATTTAAATGATTATTATGGAGGAATTCGTGATTATGTAAAAGCAAGTCAATATAAAGAAAAAAAATATGCTCTTGAAATGTTTCCGTTAAAGCATGAATTGCTAGTTAAAAAAGGTGATATTATTGGATATGTCGGAAATACTGGAAGTTCTGGTGGACCGCATTTACATTATGAAATTCGTGATACGCAAAGCGAAGAAATTATAAATCCGTTTTTGTTTGGTATTGGTTATTTGATTTCTGATGTTGAAAAACCCATAATTAATGCATTGGTCGTTTATCCAGTTTCGACAGATGCAGTTACAAACGGTGAAAATGTTCCCTTGATTTTGAGTTTAAACAAACAAAGCGACGGAGTTTACATTTCAGAAAAAGTAAAAGCCAAAGGAACGATTGGTTTTGGTATAAATTCCTATGATGTTATGAATAACCGTTATTCAAAAAACGGTGTTTATAAAATCGAAACGTATTTGAATGGATCAAAAACATACGAAATGATTTTTGACCGATTTAGTTTTGATGAAACTCGTAAAATTAATTTAGTTATCGATTATGAACGTTTAGGTTTAACCAAAGATCGCGTTCAAAAACTTTTTAAGAGTACAAATTTTGATTTGAATTTAATTAAGTCGATTAAGAATAACGGAAAAATTAGTATCGAAGAATATGACTCATACAACTATAAAATTGTAATTTCAGATTTTCATAATAATAAAACAGAAATTAATGTTCCGATTACTTTTAGTGATGACCAAGCCCAATTAGTTTCAAATCCAATTCAAAATTTAAAACGAATTGATTCCAAACGAGATTATATTTTGTCAGAAAGCAATGGAACAATTGAATGGCCAGCCTTGACTTTTTATGAAGATTGTGAACTCGAAATCGTTTTTACAGAAAATGAGATTAAAATACATCGCGATTTAATTCCGCTAGACAAAAGTATAACGGTTCAGTTTGATTTATTAAATTCGGATATAAATCCAGAAAAAGCTTTTATAGGTCTTGTAAACGGAAATTCAATTTCTTATTTTCACACTTGGAAAAAAGATAATAAACTAAGTATTCGAACAAAAAGCTTAGGAACATATAAAATTTTTGAAGATTTAGAAGCTGCTTCAATCAAATCTTTTAATTTTACAGAAGGCAATAATCTTACAGAAAATGACGTTCTCGTTTTTGAAGTTGAAGATAGTTTATCTGGAATTAAAGAAATAAACGGTTATGTAAATGATCAATGGGCTTTGTTTGAATACGAATATAAAGATAAAAAAATCACACATCAATTAAAAGATGGAATTGCCAAAAAAGGTTTGAATAAAGTATTGATTTCGGTTACCGATCAAGTCGGAAATAATAGTACTTTTGAAACCAACTTTCAAATGAAATAAAATAAACTCAAGTTTTGAAGATAAAATCAATTTATACCTTATCAATTCTTTTATTCGGATTGGTGTCTTTTGCTCAGACTGCAAAAATTAAAGGGTTGGTTCTTAATGTAAATAACGAATTGGTTTCTGACGTTTCCATTAATGTAGGGAATGAATCTACAGTAACTAATCAAAATGGATTTTATGAATTGTTGGTTCCAGCAAATCAAGAAATTAAAATTTATTATACGCATTTAGGTTATCAAACGGTTATTCTAAGTCAATATTTGCAAACCAATGAAGATAAAGAATTGAATATTCGCTTCAATCAAAAATCAGAACAATTAGCAGAACTGGTTATTGATAAAAATACCAAAGAAAATGTTCAAGGTTTAACGGTTATTTCGCCAAGAGTTATTCGTTTGATTCCTGGTGCAAATGCGGGTGTTGAAAATATTTTGAAAACCTTACCTGGTGTATATTCAAATAACGAGCTGAGTACATCTTATGCAGTTCGCGGAGGAAATTATGATGAAAATTTGGTTTATGTAAATGAGATTGAAGTTTATCGTCCGTTTTTGATTCGTTCAGGTCAACAAGAAGGTTTGAGTTTTACGAATACGGCAATGGTTTCTAATGTCGATTTTTCTGCTGGAGGATTTCAAGCAAAATATGGCGATAAGCTTTCGTCTGTTTTAGATATTACGTACAGAAATCCAACCAAGTTTAAAGCTCAGTTAGAAGCAAGTTTGATGGGCGGAAGTGCTACAGTTGATTTGGTTTCTAATAATCAAAAATGGAGTAATATTTCTGGAATTCGCTATAGAAATAATGCCTTACTTGTTAATACGCAAGATACAAAAGCACAATATGATCCTCGTTATGTAGATTTTCAAACGCTTGTAAATTTTAATGCTTCGTCAAAATGGCAATTGAGTTTCTTGGGAAGTATTTCATCAAATGTTTATCATATTGAGCCAGAAACCCGAGTTACTAATTTTGGTACAATTGATAACCCAGTTACCTTATTAATCAAATACGAAGGACAAGAGTTAGATAAATATCAAACCTATTTTGGAGCTTTTAAAGCAGCTTTTAAACCAAACGAAAATTCAATTTATAAGTTTATAGCTTCTGCATATCATACCAAAGAAAGTGAATATTACGATATTTTAGCTTCATATAATTTGGCAGAAGTAGATCGGAATATTGGTTCTGATACTTTTGACGAAATAAAATATACGCGTGGTTTAGGAACTCAATTGAATCACGGGCGAAATGATTATGATGCTTTAATCGCAAGTGCCGAAATTAAAGGACAACATAATGTAAATGAAAATAAAATCGAATGGGGAATTCGTTATGTATCTGAAGATATTCGAGACCGTTTATTGGAGTGGGAAGTAATTGATTCAGCAGGTTTTTCTTTAGCTGCACCAATTTTAGATTTCAAAAACAATCAACCTTATTCGCCTGATGTTTATCCATTAGAACCGTATCAAAGTGTTAGAGCAACAAATTACGTTAAAATAAATCGTTTTAATGCTTTTGCACAATGGTCAAAATTAACTCAAATAGGTGAACATCAAGTTTGGTTAAATGCTGGAGTTCGCACTCAGTTATGGAATGTTGATGATAACGGAGAAACCAATAAAACGCAGGCTACAATTAGTCCGCGTGCACAGTTTACAATAAAACCAAACTGGAATACAGATATGTTGTTTCGTTTTGCTGTTGGTATGTATCATCAACCACCAAATTATCGCGAATTACGTGCTATGGACGGAACGATAAATGCTGATTTAAAAGCGCAACAATCAACACATTTTGTTTTAGGAAACGATTTTAGTTTTAAAATTGACGACATTCCTTTCAAATTAACTTCTGAATTGTATTATAAGAATTTGACCAATGTCAATATTTACACATTAGAAAATGTTCGAATTCGATACATGGCGGATAATTTAGGAACCGCTTATGTTTATGGTGCAGATTTTCGTTTACATGGCGAATTGGTTCCTGGTTCAGAATCTTGGCTTTCATTCGGTTATCTAAAAACAGAAGAAAATTACAACGACCGTGGTTATATTGCTAGACCAACAGATCAACGCTTGAAATTTGGGTTGTTATTTCAGGATTATATGCCAGCAATTCCAAACCTTAAATTGTATTTAAATTTAGTTTATAATACAGGTCTACCAGGTGGTTCGCCTACATATGCGGATCCATATATGTACCAATCAAGATTGAAAGATTATAGACGTGTTGACGCTGGTTTCACTTATGTATTCAAAGATGAAGGAACAAATTCTAATAAAAAATGGTTAAAAGGATTTGATGAAGTTTCTTTAGGATTTGAAATTTATAATTTGTTCAATAATCAAAACGCAATTACAAAAACTTGGGTTCGTGACGCATATTCTAAGTATATGTACGGAATGCCAAATTATATGACGCAAAGAATGATTAATGTAAAATTAAATATGAGAATGTAATTGACTTTACTCTAAATCTTTTTATATTTGATGATAAATAAAACAGAGTATGTTTTCAAAAAATATTTTCGCATTGCTGTTGATTGGAGTTGCTTTAGTTTCTTGTAAGAACGAAGAAGAAACTCCAAAAGTTATCTATCCAGAAGAAAAAGATAATGTCGATTTTCAGAAAATTGATTCTACAGAAATAAAAATTGCAGATTTACCAATTTTACTAAAGGGAGCAGATTATATGTTGCATCCTGTTGGAGACGTTCGCGTTTACAGTACTGGAAATTCGAAATACGGTTCGTCAAAAACCAAACATGTAAGTTACAAGGTTTCAAATTATAGTTCGCCAGAAATCACAGGTTATATGTCTAATGTGATGTTTCAGCATAAAGATTCGTTAGATTTAAAACCTTTGACAGAAAACAAAATGCAAATTCAGAGCATTACGTTTCTTGATGAGTTTGCGTTGAAAACAGGTAAAAAATTATTGATTTATTCCTTGGTCGATAAAGATACTAATCGAGATGGAAATTACGATTCAAACGATATCAAAGCATTGTATATCTCCAATGCAAACGGAACAAACTTTACTAAATTAACTCCAGAATTTCAAGAATTATTAGATTGGAATGTGGTTTTAGAAAATAATCGTTTGTATTTTAGATCCATTGAAGATATAAACAAAAATGGTGAATTTGATTCGAAGGATGCTATCAATTACTATTATATCGATTTGAATGATCCGAAATGGGAATTACAATCATATTCTCCTTTAAAATAAATTCAAAAGTCAGCATAAAAAGCTGACTTTTTTATTGTTTAAACTTTCAAATTGATTGACTACATTTGTATAAGCTTTCAAATGATTTTAACTTAATGAACAGTAACTAGCTTTTTGTTCTTTTTATTGAAGTTCTTGATCTAAAATATAATTATTGAAAAACATTCACATGAAAAAAAATCTTTTACTACTGTTTTTATCAATTGCAATATTTTCTTGTTCATCAAATGATGAAGATAGTAATTTGATTACAGATTTAACAGGTAAATTAAAATCTACTCAAAAAGATGGAGAAGAAAGAATTTATAGCTATAACAACTATGGTTTTATAACAGAAATAACCACAAACAAACAAGATAATTTCAACATGAAATATACCTACGAAGGAAATAAAATAGTATCAATGTTAGGAATATCGAATGGTCTTGGAATTGGTGAAAATTATATATATTCTGGAAATTTAATTTCTCAATCTGTTTCTTTAGGAGATTATTTTCAACGAAGTAATGATTTTTTTTATGACTCATCAGGCTTTCTTGTTAAAACTATTAGATATACAAAAGAAGGAAATGCCCCAAGAAAAGAAACAAGTATCGAAGAATATACTTATGTAAATGGAAATTTAGTTTCTGAAACAATAACTATTACTGGAACAGGAGAAATTTTCTTAAGTAATTATGAATACGATGATAAAAAAAATCCTATATACGCATCTTTTCCTGATGCATTTAATAAAATTATTATTGCGTCTAAAAATAACATAATTAAATTAACTAATGAAAATGATGGAGTAAAATTCTACCAGTATGAATATAACGATTTAGGTTTTCCAATTAAATCTGTTTCTAATGGAGAGGTGGAAACTTATCAATATAATTAAAATAAAAATTAGGATAGCGATTAGAAATTCTTTTTTAATACTAAAGTTAAACATAAATAAAATGACAAATGATAATTTAGATTATCATTTAAGAGAAACTTAATTCAAGTCAAATTACTTGTCGCTGTGTATTTTTTCAATTTTGTCGATTAAATTTAATAATTCATTTAGTTGCATAAAGCCTTTTTCAAAGCTTAGAAATAAACTTTTTATTAATAGATTTGAACATATTCTTTTTTGTTAAAATTACATAAAAAACTTATTTCATTAAACTAAAAATAAATATAACGAGTTAAATAGTTGATTTTGATCAATATATAAAATAGGGTTGATTAAGTTTGCTTTTTTGTTTTTACAAACTCTTAAATATAAATAAATCGAAATTTTAGCTATTTTGTAAAAAAAAATCAATTTAAATAGTAAAAAAAGCTAGCACTAATGCTAGCTTTTTTTTGTTAACTAATTATTTCTAGGTATTCAAACAAAAATGATACATTTGTAAAAAATTACTGAAATTAAAATGTCAACAAAACAGTCAAAGATTGATAACTTCGATCCTTCACAACCAGGTTTAGCAGATGCTAATATTTATGGTTTACCATTCACTGCAGAAGAAAGTGAAATCATCATTGTCCCAGTTCCTTGGGAAGTTACAGTAAGTTATGGTGCAGGAGCATCAGAAGGACCAGAAGCTATTTTTAATGCTTCTTTTCAAATAGATTTATTACATCAAGAATTTCCAGAATTATGGAAATTAGGAATGTTTGTAGATGAAGCTCCAGAATCTTGGGCGACATTAAGTGAAAAATATAAAGGTTTAGCACAACCAATTATCGAAGCTTTAGAAAACGGTGAAGACATCGAAACATTTCCTACATTACAATCAGATTTAGATAAAATCAACAAAGCTTGTAAAACGCTAAACGAAGAAGTGAAAGCTAAAGTTTTACATTGGCAAAATAAAGGTAAACGTGTGATTTTATTAGGTGGAGATCATTCAACACCACTTGGATATTATCAAGCTTTAGCTGAAAATAATAAAGATTTCGGAATTTTACATTTCGATGCGCACATGGATTTGAGAAAAGCTTACGAAGGTTTTACTTATTCTCACGCATCAATTATGTATAATGCCATTCAATTAACTGAAGTCTCTAAAATTGTTCAAGTTGGAATTCGCGATTTCTGCGAGCAAGAAGTTGAGGTTGTAAAATCATCAAACAAAGTAATTGTTCATACAGATGCTGATTTAAAAACAGCGCAATTCGAAGGGAAAACTTGGAAGCAACAATGCGATGAAATCATCAATGAATTACCAGAAAACGTTTGTGTTAGTTTTGATATTGATGCACTATATCGTTGGTATTGTCCAAATACAGGAACGCCAGTTCCGGGAGGATTATCTTACGAACAAGCGACTTATTTATTAAATCAGTTAGCGGTTTCAAACAAAAATATCATCGGAATGGATTTAGTTGAGGTGGCTCCAGGTGATGATGATTGGGACGGAAATGTTGGTGCCAGATTACTTTTCCATATGTGTGGCGTTTTTGCTAAAAACAACAAATTAAATGTAGGTAATAGAATTACTTTCTAAAAATATGAAATCCCCGATTAGGGGATTTTTTTTGCATATAATGCAACGAAATAAAAAATATAAAGTCTAAAAAACATATTTTATAGAATTTAGAGCTATTCATAGTATAATTTATTGTTCTACTTAATATTAAATTTGTACTTTTAGGCATTAATAATTTTTTGTTTTTTTATAAAACAAGGAAACTTCAGAAATGAAACAAGATTCTCAAAAAATAGCAGTAATCGGAGCAGGTTTAGTAGGTACGTTATTAGCTATTTACTTAAAAAAAGCAGGTCATGATGTTCATGTTTTTGACCGAAGCGCCGATATCAGAAAAATAAAATTTTCAGGAAGATCAATAAATTTAGCGATTTCAACTCGCGGTTGGAAATCTCTTGACGATGTTCAGATTGGAGATCAAATCAGAGAAATTGCCATTCCGATGGATAAACGTGCCATTCACAAAAAGGACGGAACACTTGCTTTTCAGAAATACGGAATGAAAGGCGAAAGTATTTATTCAGTTTCTCGTGGTGGATTAAATCGTTTGATGATTGATATTGCTGAAGAAAAAGGAATTCAATTTCATTTTGAACAAAAAATTTGGGATGTTAATCTTGAAGAAGCAATAATTCATATTGGTGAAACGGAAAGAGGCGATTGGGAGGATTTAAAATTCGATAAAGTTTTTGGAACCGACGGAGCTTTCTCTCGTGTTAGACATCGTATGCAACGTCAAAATCGTTTTGATTATAGCCAGATTTTTTTAAAATTAGGTTATAAAGAATTATGCATTCCGGCAAACGAAGACGGAACTCATAAAATTGACCCAAACTCATTTCATATTTGGCCGCGAAGCGAATTTATGTTGATTGCTTTAGCTAACGAAGACGGAAGTTTTACCTGTACGTTGTTTATGCCATTTGAAGGAGAAAATTCGTTCGAAGCCATAAATACTGAAGAAAAAGTAACTGATTTTTTCTTGACTAATTTCCCAGATACCAAAGAATTAATTCCAGATTTGGTTGCAGATTATTTTAAAAATCCAACCAGTTCATTGGTTACCATGCAATGTTATCCTTGGACGTACAAAGATAAAGTTGCATTGCTTGGCGATGCGGCTCATGCAATTGTTCCGTTTTATGGTCAAGGAATGAATGCTGGTTTTGAAGATATTTCAGAAATGTATCGTCAAATGGAAAAACATGGAAATGATTGGGAAACGATTTTTGAAGAATATCAAAAAGTTCGTAAACCAAATGCTGATGCAATTGCCGAATTATCTTTTAGAAATTTCATCGAAATGGGAACAAATACAGCAGATGAAAAGTTTTTACTTCAAAAGAAAATCGAAGCTAAGTTTACCGAGAAATATCCAAATAAATGGTTGCCTTTGTACGATAGAGTTACGTTTAGTTTAAATCCGTATGTTGATGCTTTAGCGATTGGTGATCAACAAAAAGGAATTATGGACGAAATTATGTCTTTAGAAGATATCGAAAATATTTGGGATTCAGAAGAAATTGAAACCATGATATTATCAAAATTAAAATAGAAAAAGCAACCTTTTTTAGGTTGCTTTTCTTTTTAGTGTTGATAAATAAAGCCAGCCGATACTTATGACTAATAAAGCTGCAATTACCAAAAGTATTTTATTAACGTAAGAAAAATGGATTTGTATAAATGGTCCCAATCCTTGAGTGACTAAAAAAATTTCATTTAAAATAATACTTACAGTTACTGTCGATAAAGCATATTTTGTCGTTTTACTTGCTGTTATAATTTGTTGTTTAAAAATAAAATATAACAGAAATAATGAAACAACTCCTAATAAAACCAAGTGTAAAAAAGCTATAATAAAAGGTCGGTTTTGATAAGCCATTTCTGCAAAACTTGGGATGGATAAAAGAGCTTGTAATAAAAATTTAATATTTAAACAAAGACTTATAACGATTAGTATAAATTGTAAATATTTGGGTTGACTTTTTAATTCATTTTTATAATTGACTAAAATAATTTTTTGCATTTTTAACCAAATTAAAAATTGAAAAACCCCAAAAAATGCAATGACTGCATAAATTATTTTTGGGATATCAAGCCATAAAATCGATAATCCATAAGTGATTAATGTCGAAATAAACATTAAGTAAAATAATTTATTTACTGATTTTGTTGTGTTTAGCTTTAGATTAAATAGCGATAAGAATAAGCCTATACAACCAAAAATAAACCATCCGTTATACTGAAAATGTAAATAAAAATAAATGGAAGAAGAATATAAATCTAAATTTATTTTATCTGCAGCCATGGTGTAACCTAAAAAGAAAGTTCCTAAACTCGAGATGAAATTAAAAATTAAAGCACCATAAAACCATTTTAAAGAATTTTCATGGTCTAAATTTTTAGTGTCTTTATAAAAATAAATCAAAAAAACATAACCAATTACAATGGATATGGTTAAAAATAAAATTGATAAACTAAAATAGCCTTTGAATAGAAAAGTAAAAAGAATTGCATAAGAACAAATCATATTGGCTATCAAAATAGAGACATATTTATTTAAAGCAATATCATTTTTATCTTTAATGTAATTTATCAATAAGACCATTAAAGTTTGGCTAATCCAACCTATAAATGCAAAATGAGAATGTGCGTGTAAAACATTCTTTTGTTCTAGTGGTAATTCATAAGCCATTTTTAAACGCAAATACAAGCCAAGTAATGCGACGATAAAAAGATTTAATACCGAGAATTTTAGCCAAAAACCTATTTTCATCAATAATAAATTTTGTGATTTATAATTTCAACCTTTTTCTTTTGCTTCATTTTAGAAAGAGCTCGGATTACTGTTTCAACTCTTAATCCTGTAAAATTTGCGATTTCTTGTCTTGTATATTTGATTTGTTCTTTTTCTTGTCTTGTTTTACAAGTATCTAAAAAAGCTATTATTCTAAATTCAGGTTTCTGATTTATAATGTCTTTAGATGTATTTGCTTTATTGTAGATACGTCTTGCAAGCAATTTTAAAAAATCGGATTGAATAACTGGAAATTGCTCTAATAAACTGAAAAAATTAATTTTTGATATTTTAATTATTTTCGTTTTTTTTAATGCAACTGCTGTTGCTGGATATTTTTCCTCGATAATTAAAGGTGGTTCACCAAAACTTTGCCCTTCACAGAAATAACCTTGAATGTATTCTTTTCCGTCTTCATTGATGTTAATCATTTTTACACCACCTTCAACAATCTGATAATAAAACCTAGCCAAATCATCTTCACAGAAAATAGTTTCTCCAATTTCATATTCTTTGAAAAAAGCTCCAAATTCAATTAATAAGTCAATTTCAACTTGAGGTTTCATTTTTTTTATTAAAATTACAAAAAATAATTATTCAAAATATTTTAGAAAGAATTGATTTTATGTTACTTATTTCAATTTAATTAAAAATTTGTTCTAGTTTTTTTGCTTCTAGAAATAAAATATTATTTTCTAAATGAATGTGCTTATGTAAATCATTTTCAAAATCTTCTAACATTTTATACACTATTTTATAAGTTGTACAGGCATCTGCAGGTGGCGTGTAATTATGGGTTAATAGCGCAATTTTTCTAAAGCGTTCACCTTCATTTTCATGTTCATTCATCATCATCGCAATCGGATTATCAACCGTTCCAAAATGTGGTTTTTCTAAATTTTGATTGTTTCGTTTATGATTAATCATTTTGTTGATAAATGGAAAAAGTATTAATTCTTCTTTTTTCATATGAACAGCCAATTCTTGAGCCGATTCTATAAATAGATTTTTGATTTCAAATAATTCGGGATGTTTATTTCCATGAACTTTGCATAATTTATTTAATAATTCTATCAAAACCAGAGATTTTTCTTCGACATATTTATGATGTGTTTTTTCGATATAATCGATAAGTGTATCAACTTCCCAGTTTTTGAAATCCGCATTTGAATCTTCTTCAGACATAATTTTACCTAAAGCATTCGTTACTGTTGTTTCATCTAAATTATTTTCTATGCAAACCTCTTTTAAAAATCGATTTCCTTTACAACAAAAATCAATATTTAATTTTTGAAATAATGCAGCTGTTTTAAAGTTAAAAGCTACGATTTCTCCTACGGTTGTTTTTTCTGATATTTCCATGATTTTTAGTTTATTTTTGTTTAAAATTTGTTTTATTATGTTTTAATTGTTATTTGTGTCGTTATTTTTGTTAATTTTATTTTGTTTCAAATCACAAATTTAACTCTTGTTTTTTTTAGTTTTTATGATTGTAATCATAACTAGTCGAGTTTATTCGACGTAAGTTAGTACTGTTAAAATAACCTAATGTTTAATAAAAATGAATAATTATGAAAATGAATATCTTATTAATTGGTCTTGTTTTATTTATGATATCTTGTGGAAAAAAAGACAATTCGACAAGTGATTTTAGTAAAACTTCAGCATCTGAAAGTACAGAAGTAAAAAGTGATTACGATCCTGTTTTGGGTGAAGGTAAGTTTGATAAAGTTGAATTAGCTGCGAATTTAGATCATGAAATGGCTAAAAGTGGTGAAGCAATTTCAAGTACAAAATGCACTTCATGTCATAAATTAACTGATGAAAAACTTGTTGGTCCAGGGTGGGCTGGCGTTACTAAACGTAGAGCACCTGAATGGATTATGAACTTTATAACAAATCCGGATCCGATGATTGATAAAGATCCTGCATTACAATCGCAATTAGAGATTTGTTTAGTGCGAATGCCAAATCAAAATGTAACGGACGATGAGGCTAGACAAATTCTTGAATATATGAGGAAAAATGATGGTGTTCAATAAAAGTATAAATCATGAAAAAAATATTAAAAAACACAGTAATTACCTTCTTAGGATTGGTTTTTTTCGCAGCTTGTAAACCAAAATCTGCTTCTGATGCTGTAAGTGGCGATGCCGCTCAAAAAGTTTATGTTGCTCCTGGAGAACATGATGAATTTTATTCGTTTACTTCGGGTGGTTTTAGTGGACAAATTTCTGTTTATGGACTTCCTTCAGGACGATTATTAAAAGTTTTACCTGTCTTTTCTCAAGATCCAGAAACTGGATATGGTTATGGCGAAGACACGAAACCTATGTTAAATACTTCGCACGGTTTTGTTCCTTGGGGTGATCAACATCACTTAGCTATTTCTCAAACAAATGGTGAATACGATGGAAGATGGTTGTTTGCAAACGAAAATAATACGCCTCGTATCGCTCGACTTGATCTAACCACATTTACAACTGCCGAAATTATTGAAATTCCGAATTCAGCTGGTAATCACTCTTCTCCTTTTATTACTGATAATACCGAATATGTGGTTGCAGGTACCCGTTTTAGTGTTCCGTTTGCAGATGAAAATGTTGATATTCCGATTAGCAGTTATGCTGAAAATTTTAGTGGAGCTTTATCTTTTATTAAAGTTAATCCAGAATCGGGAAGAATGAATATTGAGTTTCAGTTAAAAACACCGCCTGTTAATTATGATTTAAGTCACACAGGAAAAGGACCAAGTAGTGGATGGTTCTTCTTCTCGACTTACAATACAGAAAAAGCGCATACACTTTTAGAAGTAAATGCTTCTCAAAACGATAAAGATTTTATCTTGGCTTTAAACTGGAAAAAAATCGAAGAATTAGCAAAATCAGGTAAAGGACGAAAAGTAAAATCAAAATTTGCTCATAACGTTTACGACCATGATACACATTCTGCAACTTCTGAAATTATTGAAGAAGTACTTGTACTAGATATTAAAGATTTAAATGATGTTGCTTATTATATTCCTTGTCCAAAATCGCCGCACGGAGCTGACGTGGATCCAACCGGAGAATACATTGTAGGAAGTGGAAAGTTGGCGTCATTAATTCCAGTTTTCTCTTTTACAAAAATGTTAAAAGCTATCGATGATAAAAAATTTGATGGTGATTTTGATGGGATTCCAGTTTTAAATTACGACGCCGTTTTACATGGTGAAGTTGAGAAACCAGGTTTGGGACCTTTACATACTGAATTCGATGACAAAGGAAATGCTTATACTTCGTTCTTTGTATCTTCTGAAGTTGTGAAATGGGATGTAAAAACTTTAAAAGTTTTGGATAGACAACCTACTTATTATTCAACTGGTCACTTAACGGTTCCGGGTGGAGATACTAAAAAACCTTACGGTAAATATTTAGTTGCTTGGAATAAAATTACTAAAGACCGTTATTTACCAACAGGTCCAGAATTAACACAAAGTGCTCAATTATTTGATATATCTGGAGAAAAAATGGAATTGCTGTTAGATTTCCCAACAATTGGTGAACCTCACTATGCGCAAATAATTCCGGCGTCATTACTAATTGAAAAGCAAAAACGTATTTATGATATCAATCAAAATAAACATAAATATGTTGTTAAAAACGAAAACGATTCTCGTGTAGAACGAAATGGAAATCGTGTAGATGTTTATATGACATTAATTCGTACGCATATTACACCTGATAATATCGAAGGAATAAAATTAGGCGACGAAGTTTATTTTCACATTACTAATTTAGAACAAGATTGGGATTTACCTCATGGTTTTGCAATCTTAGGAAATAATAATTCTGAAGTTCTTATTTTACCAGGTGAAACTCGTACATTGAAATGGATTCCAACTAAAGTCGGCATTATTCCAATGTATTGTACAGATTTTTGTAGTGCATTACATCAAGAAATGCAAGGTTATATACGAGTGTCACCAGCAGGTAGTAATACACCGCTACGTTTTGGAACAGGTGATAAAGCTCCCAAAAATTAAATTTTAAATACAAGAGTTGCTTCTTAGTTTGAAGCAACTCTTTAAATACAAACCAATTCGTTATGACAGTTTCTAAAAATAAAATGTTAACATTATCACGTTTTCTCGTTGCATTTGCTGGACTTCTTTTACTAGCTGCTCTATTTTTTCCGATTTGGCAAATTCAATTAAGTGCGCCTCAATATCCTGAAGGATTAGAATTGTATATTCATGCAAGTAAGCTAAGTGGTGATGTACAGATAATTAATGGTTTAAATCATTACATTGGAATGCGAGAGTTGCATGAAAATGATTTTATCGAATTTACAGTTTTACCTTATATTATTGGATTCATTGGTATATTAGGAATCATTTCAGCAGTTTTAAATAAACGAAAATGGTTTATAATTTGGTTGATTATTTTTGTGCTATTTGGAGTTGCTGCAATCATTGATTTTTATTTATGGCTGTATGACTACGGACATAATCTTGACCCGAAAGCACCTATTCAAGTACCAGGAATGACGTATCAACCACCTTTAGTCGGATTTAAACAATTATTAAATTTCGGAGCTTATTCTATTCCAGCAATAGGTGGATGGTTGATGTTAGCTGCCGCATTTTTTTCTTCATTAGTATTAATTTTCGAAACAAAATTTAAAAAAAATAAAATATGAAACAATGCACTTTAATAATTATTCTATTGCTAACCACACTTATGATTTCATGTAGTAAAGAACCTCAACCCATTAATTTTGGTGTTGACAGTTGTAATCATTGTTTAATGAAAATTAGTGATGAACGTTACGGTGCAGAATTGGTTACTAAAAAAGGAAAAATTTATAAGTTCGATGATATGTATTGCATGAAAGCTTTCATTGAAAATGAAACCGTAAATTCAGAACAAATATTTTCACTTTGGTTGGTAGACTTTCATCAAACGAAGCAATTAATCGAAGCGGATAAAAGCTTTCTATTAGCTAATCCTGAACTTAAAAGTCCAATGGGTTCAAATACTGCTGCTTTTAGTAGTATTGAAAATCGTCAAATTCAATATAATGAACATTCAGGAACTCTATTATTATGGCAAGATTATTTCAAGTAAAACTATGTATTCTCGTATTGTTCTTATGTGTACAAAATTCATTTGCTAAAACAATAATTGTCGAACCTAATAATCCTGAAAAAACTTTAAAAAAAGCATTTGAACTTGCATCAGACGGAGATACCATTCTTATAAAAGAAGGTCTTTATTGCGAAGGTTCTTTAATTTTGAATAAATCGGTTACGTTAGTAGGAGAAAACTTTCCTGTAATTGATGGCGAAAATAAATATGAAATTTTAGTGATTGAACATGATAATGTAATGGTTAAAAATATTACTTTTTCAAATTCTGGTAGTTCGAGTTTCAAAGATATTGCTGCGCTAAAAATCAAAAATTCCAATCATGTAATCATAGAAAATTGCAAATTTAATAATAATTTTTTTGGAATTCATACCATAAACAGCAACTACGTTTCATATCTTAAAAATGAGTTGATTTCTGGACAAATCACAGGAAAACCTTCTGCGAATGGCATCCATATTTGGAAATCAAAACACCTAACCATCGAAGATAATAGTATTCATGGTCATAGAGATGCTATTTATTTAGAGTTTGTAGAAAAGTCTAAAATAAATAACAATAAATGTATCGAAAATAAAAGATACGGCTTGCATTTTATGTTTTCTCATGATAATGTTTTTACTAAAAATATTTTTGATAAAAACGAAGCTGGTGTTGCCGTTATGTACAGTAAACGCGTAGAAATGACAGAAAATGTTTTCAAAAAAAGTTGGGGTGGCGCAGCTTATGGCGTACTTCTAAAAGAAATTGATGACAGTAAAATTATTCGAAATGTTTTCACTGAAAATACCATCGGAATTTATGGTGATGGCGCTAATCGAGTTGAAATTTTTGAAAACAAATTCCTGAAAAACGGATGGGCATTAAAGATTAACGCAAGTAGTGCAGATATCGTTATAAGTAAAAATAATTTTTTAGGAAATACCTTTGATATTACAACCAATGGTAAACTTAAAGTAAAATCATTAAATCAAAATTATTGGGATAAATACGAAGGATACGATTTAGATAAAAATGGTTTAGGTGATGTGCCTTATCATCCGTTGAGTTTGTTCTCTGTTTTGGTTGAACGAAACGAATCTGCAATGCTTTTATACCGAAGTTTTATGATTACATTACTTGATAAATCTGAAAGAGTTTTGCCAAGTATTACACCTGATTACCTTAAAGATGAATCTCCATTAATGCAGCCTTTAAAATTATGATAGAAATACAAAACTTAAATAAAAAATTCGGAAAGCTAAATGTATTAAATGAGGTAAATTTATTTACTAAAAAAGGCGAATGTATTGCTTTAATTGGACCAAACGGTTGTGGTAAAACAACACTTATTAAATCAATTCTTGGAATGGTAATTCCCGATAATGGTTCGATAAATTTTGACGGACATTCCATTTTAAATAAGTTTGAATACAGAAATAATATCGGATATATGCCTCAGATTGGTCGTTATCCCGATAATATGAAGGTTGGTCAAATTTTTGAAATGGTTAAAGAAATTCGCCAAAATTCCAATTTAGATTTAGAGCTTTATGAATCTTTCAAAATAGCTGAAATTATTGATAAAAAAATGAGTACACTTTCTGGAGGAACAACCCAAAAAGTTAGCGCTTCACTTGCTTTTATGTTTAATCCGGAAGTTTTAATTTTAGATGAACCAACTGCAGGTTTAGACCCGATTGCTTCTGAAATTTTGAAAGAAAAAATTTTGAAAGAAAAAGCTAAAGGAAAATTGATTTTAATCACCTCACATCTGTTAAGCGAATTAGATGATTTAGTTAGCGAAATTGTTTTTATGCAAGACGGTTGTATTCAATTTCACAAATCTGTTCAATTGCTAAAAAGCGAAACTCAAGAAGATAAAATATCCAAAGCAATAGCCCAAATTTTAAAGTCAACTTCAAATTTTAAATCGCATGAATAAGATTATAAAAATTATTTTTTTAGATATTCTTAAAAGTAAAATCGTAATAGCTTATACGATAATTTTAGCCATTTTATCTTGGAGTTCTTTTGCTTTAGAAGGTAACGCCTCCAAAGGAATTCTGACTGTTTTAAACGTAATACTTTTTACCGTTCCGTTAGTTTCAATCTTATTTTCAACCATTTATATTTATAACAGCTCAGAGTTTATCGAGATGATTTTAAGTCAACCTGTTAAAAGAGAGAAAATTTGGATTGGAATTTTTTCAGGTCTTTCATTAAGTTTATGTCTGGCTTTTTTGTTAGGTTCTGGAATTTCGTTACTGGTTTATTCTTTTGATTCCATCGGATTTATGATGATTTTGATGGGATTACTCATAACCATTATTTTTGTTTCATTGGCCTGTTTATGTTCAATTTTAACAAGAGATAAAACCAAAGGAATCGGATTATCAATAATGATATGGCTTTATTTTGCGATATTATTCGATGGAATTATTTTATTCTTGTTATTCCAATTTTCAGATTATCCGATAGAAAAAACAATAGTTGGCATTACAACATTAAATCCGATTGACCTTGCTCGAATTCAAATTTTAATGCAATTAGAAGTTTCAGCAATGATGGGTTACACAGGAGCTATTTTTAAAAATTTATTAGGTACTTCGGTCGGATTGTTGATTTCGTTTGTCTTATTATGTCTATGGTTTTTTGTTCCTTTTTACATTTCGAAAAAGAAGTTCGCAAAAAAAGATTTATAAATTTAATTATAAAAAAAGCCGTTTCACTTATTTTGAAACGGCTTTTTTACAATTTTTTATTTCGTTTTTATTGTGCATCCAACTGCAACGGTTGTTGGTTGTTGAATTTCTTTTCCTGATAATAAAGCATCTACAGCTGCCTCAACATATTTTTCGGTAACCGCGTTGGCATCTTCATAATTGTTATCAATCGTACCAATATATTTCACGATATTTTTATCATTTTCTTTGTTTAAAATAAAAACATGAGGCGTTTTTGTTGCTCCGTAAATCGGATAAACTTTTTGTCCTTCATCAAACAAATAAGGAAAAGTAAATCCTTTTTCTTTTGCACGAACTTTCATCGCTTCAAAACTATCTTCAGGTTGAACCGTTGGGTCGTTCGGATTTATAGCAATTACAGGATAACCCAAAGAAGCATATTTATTATTCAAAGCAACAATTCTATCTTCATATGCAACTGCATACGGACAGTGATTACATGTGAAAATCACAATAAAACCTTTTGCATCTGGATAATTTGCAAGCGAAACCATTTGGTCATCAATGTTTTTTAATGAGAAATCTATTGCTTCATCTCCAATTTTATAACCAGTTTTTTCAGTTACAGTAGTTTCAGTTTTTTGAATCGAATCGTTTGTCGTGTTTTGTTCAGTAGTTTTATCTTCTTTTTTGCAAGAAATAAAACTCATAACAACTAATAACAATATTAAAAGTTTTTTCATATTATAAATTTTGTTTAATTATTTTTTCAAGTGTTTCGTAATTCAATGTATTCGGAACAAAACCAATTTGTTCACCATTTTTATAAAAAGCTGTTGCTGGAATTTGTCCATCCCATTGTTTGTTAATTATCGGAATCCAATTATTCATTCGCGTATTATCATCTAATAAATAAGTATCTGCAACAATATTATTTTCAGAAATGAAAGGTTTCATTTTTGATTCAAAATCTTTTGAACGGTCTAATGAAATTAAAATCATTTTAAATTTTTGATTTTTGAAAGTTTCATTTGCTTTTGTAAAATGAGGCATTTCTTCAACACATGGAGCACACCATGTCGCCCAAAAATTTACCACATAAAGAGTGTCATTTTTTTTCTGAAAATTTTCGAAAACTTGTTCGTATTTACCTATTTCAATTTGCTGATTTTCGGTTTTATCATTTTTACACGAAAAAAAAAGCAGAGTTGATAAAGCTATAAAATATTTGGTCATTTTAAATATTATTAAATTGTTAAAATGTAGTGAGTTAACTGTTTGTGTAAAAAAAGCGTTTATTAAAACGTATCTTTGTCATAAATATAATAAAAATGTTTAAAAAACTACTTTCACTTTCAGGTTTACTTTTTGGTTTATCTGTAAACGCACAACAATTTGTTATTAACGAAATCGATTCGGATACGCCAAGTACCGATTTACTTGAATTTGTTGAAATTAAATCGCAACAACCTTTTACTTCGTTAGATGGTTATGTATTGGCTTTTTTTAACGGAAATACTTCTGGTTCTACTGCATTAAAAGTTTATTATTCTGTTGATTTAACTGGACTTACAACTGATGCAAATGGATTGGTTGTTATCGGAAATAGCGGAGTTTCTCCAACTCCAAGTTATATTATTCCAAATTCAACGATTCAAAATGGTCCTGATGCTGTAGCCATTTATCAAGGAAGCATTTTAGATTATCAAGAATTTACACCTGCTTCTCCAACCAATTTAATTCATGGAATTGGACATGGAAATACGGCAACTCAACCAACTGAGCTTTTAGCAGCTTTAGGAATTACAACGTACGCTTACGAAAATCAATCTGGGCAACAAACAGCACATTCAATACGCAGAAACAACGATGGAAGTTACAGTGCTGGAACTCCAACTCCTGGCGTTTTAAATGATGGAACTGGAATTGTTTTTAATGGAGTTACAATTACTGTCGATACAGCAGATAAAAATGAAGGTACAATTTTACCTATTACATTTACAACACAACAACCTGTTACTGCCGATTTGAACTTTACATATAGTTTGATAAATGGTAATTTTAATGCAGATGATTACGTTGCCGATTTAAATGTTACTATTCCTGCTGGACAGACATCGGTGATTAAAAATATTGAAATCTTGGCTGACGGTTTAGCAGAAGGTGACGAAGCTTTACGTATTAAGTTTGGAAATTTACCATCTGGATTTGTTCGTATGAACGATTTTATTTTTATTAATATAATCGATTCAGATTTTACAGTTTCTAATTTTGGAACACCTTTAAATCCGACTTATGGTCAAGTTACACCAACTTATGCACCAGATTATTACAATTCTTTAAATGGTTTAGCTGGAGCTGAATTGAAACAAGCTATTCAAAATATTATTGCAGATCCAACTTTAGTTCGAAAACATTCGTATGGCGATATCGTTGAAATCTTAAAAATTGCAGACCAAAATCCATTAAATAGTAATGAAGTTTGGTTGTTGTATTCAGAAACACCTCGTGCAAAAAATCTATATCAATTAGGAAGCGTAACTACAGGTTATTGGAATCGTGAACATATTTATCCACAATCTCGTGGTGGATTTGCTAACGGAACTTCAACCGAAGCTGATGGAATTGATATTTGGGAACCAACCAATGCTGATGATTTATTTGCAGGACATTCTGATGCACATCATTTACGTGCCGAAGCTGGTAACGTTAACAGTTCTCGTGGAAATAAAGATTATGGTTTAGATGATTATAACGGACCATCTGGAAGTCAAAACAGTTGGAAAGGAGATGTTGCACGTGCATTATTTTATATGGCAATTCGTTACAATCAATTAGATTTAGTGAACGGAAATCCAGCTGATGCAACGATGTATCAAATGGGAGATTTGGCAACTTTATTGGCTTGGAACACATTAGACCCTGCCGATGATTTTGAAATGAACCGAAATAATTACATCCAAACGTGGCAATATAATCGTAATCCGTTTATCGATATGCCAGCTTTAGCAAGTTATATTTGGGGTGAAAATGCCGGACAAGTTTGGAATGGTGTACTTTCAAATGAAGATTTTACTGGTGTAAATTTTGTAATGTATCCAAATCCAACAGAAAATGAATTTACAATTTCAGGTTTAGAAAACGATGCTCAAGTTGCCATTTATAATATGATTGGACAAAAAGTTGCAGAACATAAATTTTATCAAACAACAACAATTCCAGTTACTTTTCAAAGTGGCGTTTACTTAGTAAAAGTAACTTCAAATGATAAAGTAAAAACACAAAAGCTTATTGTAAAATAAATTGTATTTTCGCATTTAAATAAAAGCAAAATATGGTTATCACAGGAGAAATTAAAGAAGTTTCCAAAACGAGTTTTACAATAGGAGAGAAGATTGTTCAGCAACAAATTATTCGTGTTGAATATACCTTTTACAGATTTGTAACTACGATTTGTTTTGCGGCTTCAGATGATTTTAAACTTCCTGAAGATATAAACGAACTTTATGATTTTGAATTTGATATTCGAACCAAATATATTGGCGATAAAATTTATACCGATTTTTTTCTAAAAGCAATGCAGCCAGCAAGTAAAATTGGAGATGAAAATTATCTAATAGTTGCCAAAACGAATTTCAAAAAAGAAAAAATCGAAATTTTAAAATCAGAAGAAATAAAAGGTCGTACAAAACATACCGTTGCTTTATTTCCAGAAGATACAAAACAACGCATTGTTTATGGTTATTATTGGGAAGATAATGCACATTTAACTGAAATAAACGAAATTGATTTACTTCAGCTTAATTGTAAAAGTTTGCCTTACAAAAACAAATGGATTAACAATGTAGAAGTTTGGCGAACCATTACAAACGATAATTACATAGGAAGTATTATATAAACAAAACGCTCAACCGAAAAGTTGAGCGTTTTTGTATTTTAATTTTTTGTATCTTTTCATTTGATATATTTAGATTTTTAAAAAATAGAAATGAAAAGTTTTATCTTAATTATATTCCTTTCCTTGTTTTTTATTTCTTGTAAAAGAGAAAAAGAAAATTTATTAGAGGCTGAATTTACTTCTTCAAATCTTGGAGATTATCGTAAATGGATATTAATCAAAAGCGACAGCACTTTTGAGTTAAAAGTTTATGATAAAGTGTTTGATGACCCAATTAAGAAAGATTCACTTTCAGGTAAAGTTAAAATTAAAAACGACACCATTTATTTCGATTCCAAGAACCATTTTTTCTGGGCCGAAAAAGCAATTTTAAAGGATGGATTTATTGAATTTTTTCAAGATGAGCAAGTAAATAAATTAGAAATTATCAAATCAAAATTGAATCAATCTCAAACAATTGATTATTCTCAGTTTCCTAATTATGCTGTTTTCCCATATATTGATAACCATATTGAGCTTCGATATTATGAACTAACTACCAAAGATTTATTACAAATTGATAAACTAATTAGAAATGAAATAAATACTAATGCCAAATTAAGAGATTATTCCGATTATATATTTCAAGTTTCTTCTTTTTTAAATTCTAAAAATGAAATATTAGTTGATGTAGATTTATTTTGTAATGACATTTTTAATGAGAATTTTTTTAAATTTTCTCCAATAAGAATGAAGGATGGCGGGAATTGTAATGTATGGATTGAACTCAATTTATCTAAAAATGAAATTCTAAACACACATATTGCTGGTTCACTTTAATTAATAAAAGAAGTCGATTTCTGTTTTGAAATCGACTTCTTTATGTCAAAATATTAAGCTAATTTTTCAACTGTTTCTCTCCAAATTTCCAATTCAGGAATCCCAGGTTTACGTTTTCCGAAAAATTGAACAATAATATCACCAGCTTCGTTAAATACTTCAATAGCTGTAACTACACCATCTTCGGTAGGTTTACGAACCACCCAAGTTTGCGTAATTTTACTCATATCTAAATGCATATTAAAATCTGGGTCCATAATGTTGTACCAGTTTTCGTGCCACATGGTTTTGCGAATTGGTCCGGTGTGAATTTGAATATTTCCTTTGTTTCCTGTAAAAACCATAATCGGAGTTTTCTCTTTGGCTGCCGTTTCTAACATGGTTACAATGCCATCTTTAGAAATTTCTTGAGCATGATATGTTGACGGAGCTAAGCGTAAAGCTTGTGTTCTCGTAACTCCAAATTTACGTAACATCGAAAAGAAATCGTGTGTATCTTTTAAGTCTAACCACGCTTGCTGAAATCCTTTTACATCAATTTCGATATCCGGTTTTTCTTCAGTAGTATTTACGTAAGCTTCCGTTGTTTCTGACGGTTCTTGGTTTTCACTTTTGAATTTATTTACTAAAACCTCAAAAGCAGCCTCATTACTATCTGGCGTTAAAAATATTTTGTGAATAGCTTCTCCGTCTTTTCCAAAGAATTGTAAACTTTTCGAAATTCCACGAGCATTTTCTTCAGCTACAGCAAAAGCTTTTTTCCAATGCATCAAGAAAATTCTCAAATCGATATCTTCACCAACAAATAAACTTGCGTGAGGCGAAGAAAAATCACCATTTAAATACGTTCCTTTACGTTCATGAACGCATTCGTTGTTGCGAGTTAAAGCCATAACTTTTCCTAACGATTCAATTTCAGCCAAAATATCTTTAAAATTTGGTTCTAAACGCGTAACGCCATCGCCAATTTTAGTTGCTAAAAGTTCCATTTCGCTAACGCCTAATTTTTCTGCTGCATTACGAATTCTTAAATGAGGTTGAGAAGCTTTTAAAGTTTCCCATTGTGTTTTTAAATCTTGAGTTGCATTCATATTTTTAATTTTTATCCGAATAAAATAATCGGTTGTTCTGTTATTGGATGTTTTGTTAATGTGCAAGGATATTGATACACATTAGCTATTCGTTCTTGGGTTAATACGTTTTCTGGCTTATCAAAAATCTCAATTTTTCCATTGTTCATCAACAACAATCGGTCTGCAAATTGGGCAGCGATGTTTAAATCGTGTAAAACAACTAAAGCTGCATTATTTTTATTTGTAAATTCTTTTATTAAATGTAAGGTTTTAAACTGATGCGAAACATCTAAATTATTCAAAGGTTCATCTAATAAAACCAACTTTTGTTCGATATCGTTTTCAAGTTGCGCAAATATTCGGGCAATATGCAAACGTTGTTTTTCTCCGCCAGATAAATGTTCGTAATCGCGATCCGTTAAATGATTGGTTTGTGTTTTTTGCATCCATAAATTTACAATTTCCCAATCTGATTTTTCTGGTTCGTTTGTAAAATACGGATAACGTCCCATTAAAACAATTTCGTCAATCTTTAATTGAATTTCTGACGATTGATGTTGCGAAAATTTAGCTCTGTGTTGCGGTAATTTTTTTTTACAGTATGATGAAATTGCTTCATTTTTGAATTGATAACTTGCTGCTTCGTAATTTAATTCGTTTGCAATGCTACTTAATAAAGTTGATTTTCCTGCTCCGTTTGGACCAACAATCGCAATTAATTCGCCTGATTTTATATCTAAATCAATGTTTTGAAGTAACCAACGTTGTTTTGCTTTATATTGAAGTTGATGAATTTGTAACATTACATTTTTCTTTTGTAGTTGATTAAAATCGATATAAAAACTGGCGCGCCCATCAATGCTGTTAATATTCCGATTGGTAATTCGGCAGGAGACACAATGATTCTGCTAATGGTGTCGGCAATTAATAAAACAACTGCTCCTAAAATCATAGATAAAGGCAATAAAATATTGTAATTTGATTTAAAAATAAATCGTAAAATATATGGAATTACCAAACCAATAAAAGCAATTGTTCCATTGAATGCGACAATACTACCAACCATAAAAGCAACAATCACAATAATTTGACGTTTGTTTTTTTCAATATCAAAACCTAAATGAGCTGCTTCTTTTTCGCCAAGCATTAAAGCATTTAATGTTTTTCCTTTTTTAAGTAGAATCAAACTTCCGATGGTTACAAAAATCCCAACAATACAAACTTTCCACCAATTCGCTCCAGCTAAACTACCTAACGACCAAAAAGTTAAATTTCTCAATTCTTCTTCGGTAGATAAATAAGTTAAAAAACCGGTTACAGCTCCAGTTAATGCCGTAATTGCAACACCAGAAAGCAATAGAATTAAAATATTTGTTTTACCGTTTGTAGTTGCCATTCTGTAAACAAAAATCATGGTAAGTAATGAACCTATAAAAGCCATAATACTTAAAAGTGCATATCTGAAAAATGGTGGTAAATGATGCATAAATGCAGAACCTAAAACTATGGTAACTGCTGCAAAAAGTACGGCTCCAGAAGTGATTCCGATTAAATCAGGAGAAGCTAACGGATTTTTGAAAAGTCCTTGTAAACTTGTTCCGCAAATGGCTAAACCTGCACCCGTAAAGATTGCCATTAATATTCTTGGAATTCGTAATTCAATTAAAACGTACGAATCAGACGAATGTTCTTGCGTTTGAAAATAAGTGCTTAAGATTCCTGGAACTGAATCCGAAAAATCATAAGCACCCAAATATAAAGCACTAATAATCGCGATTACAAGTAATCCTAGAAAGCCATATTTGTAAACCGCAATTTTGCTCATTATTTATTTAATTTAGTATTTAATTCTACAACAGCTTCTCCTAAACGAGGTCCAAATCCTGATAATAATTGTCCATCCATAGTGATGATTTTATTATTTTTTGCTGCATTTGTAGCCGCAATTCCTTCTACTTTTAACAATCCTTCTGCGCCACCTAAACTTTGTAAACCACTATCAAACATTAAAATTACATCGGGATTATTTGTTAGTAAAGCTTCTGGAGTTAACGGTTTAAAATCTGTTAAAGTAGCCGCTGCATTTTCTGCACCAGCTAATTCAATCATATTATGTAAAGGCGTTTCTTTACCTGCAACCATTAAGTTTCCTGCTCCACGCGCATAAATGAATAATACTTTAGGTTTCTTTTCAAACGGTTTTACAGCTTTTAATTGATTATCGATATTGTGAATTAAAGGCTGATAATCTTGTTTGTTTAATTGATTTGCTACTTCAGTAATTAATTTTTTAGTTCCATCAACTGAGTATTCTTGGTCAATTACAACCAATTCTACACCAGCTTTTTTTAATTGTTCATTCAACGTTGGATTGATATCTTTTGAAGTTGCAAAAACAACAGTAGGTTTTAAACTTAAAATGCTTTCTGCCGTTATGCTTCTTACGTGACCTAAATCAGTTGTTTTCGATTTTAAATCTTCAGGATAAGTTGAGGTAACATCAACTCCTACAATTTGGTCCGTTGCTCCAAGAGCAGCTAAAGTTTCTGTAACAGCTCCGTTTAACGAAACCATTTTCTGATTTTGTTCTTTTTGATTTTCAACTACATCTGTTGTTGTGTTTGTAGTTTCTTTTTTGTTGCAAGCCATTAATGCTACTGCAACTGCCAATACGGTGATGTATTTTTTCATAATACTTATTTAATCTGATTAAGAATAATTAACAGCACAAAACTAAAATAATTTTTTAAAAAATAAAATTTATTTAGAATAAATAAAAATAAGATATTACATTTGTCATGTTGAAATTATTTAGAATCAATCAAAATAATGAAAAATAAATACATCATATTATCATTCTTAACTTTTAGTGCTTTGATTACTAATGCACAAACTGACACTTTGAGATTTGCGAAAAGTGAAACTTTGTCTGAATTAGTTATTTATTCAGATGCAGATTCACAGTCTATAAAAAACTCGGTAAATAATGTCAAAGTAATTAGCTCTGAGGATATCAAAAATTTAGGAGCCGTTAATCTGGGTGATGTATTAAATCAATATATGAATATTAATGTTAATCCAAGTAGTAGCTCTGGAAAATCTAAAATCTCAATGTTTGGTTTAGATGCGAGTTATTTTAAAATTCTTATCGACAACATCCCTGCGGTGAGTGAAGAAGGTTTTGGTAATAACATTGATTTATCTCAAATCAATATAAACGATATTGAACGTATCGAAATTGTCGAAGGCTCGATGGGAGTTACTCATGGTGCAAATGCTGTAAGTGGAATTTTAAATATCATTACCAAGAAAAATATTCAAACTAAATGGGATATTTCTGCTGGTGTTCAAGAAGAAACAATTGGAAAAGAATACAAACCTTTTTCTGAAGGAAGACACATTCAAATGCTGAATGTAAAGCACAAAATTAATGACCATTGGTTTGTTGGTGTTTCTGGATTGAAGAACGATTTTCAAGGATTTAAAGGAGATTTACTAGGTGAAAATCATAACATAAATAATGGTAAACGCGGATATAAATGGCTTCCTAAAGACCAAATCCAAACCAATGCAGTAATCAATTATAATAAAAATAATTTTAGGATTTTTTATCGATTTGAATATTTGAACGACCAAGTTAAATTTTTTGATTCAGCGGTAGATTCTGGTTATAATGAAAATATTGGTGAATATAAATACGGAAATGATGAACGTTATTTCACGAATCGTTTTGCACAACATTTAAATGCTATTGGGAGTTTTTCGAACGGAATGAATTATAATATTTCACTTTCTAATCAATCGCAAAAAAGAGAAATCGAAACTTTTAGGAATAACATCACGCATCATTCAGAAACCAATAATAACAGATATAAAGACCAATCGATGGATGTTTGGTATTCTATCGGGACGTTAACTAATCTTTTTAAATCGAATATTTTTAATCCAACAATTGAATATGAATGGACAAATAATAAAGGTTTTTCTATAGTTGATGAAGAAGGTAGTGGTACCAAATCAGTGAGTAAAAATATTGACAATCTTGATTTTTATGCCTCATCTGATGTAAAAATAAATTCTAAATTTACTTTTAAACCTGGCTTTAGATATTCATTTCAATCTTTGTTTGATAATCAAAACGCCTATTCATTAGGATTACTTTATAAAATTTCGGATGGTTTAGAATCGAGGACTTCTTTTGGGAAATCTTACAGAACGCCAAATTTTAATGAACTTTATAGTAAAATGGTTTTTGATGGGCACTATTTTGTAGGCAACGAAAATTTAATTCCAGAACGCAGTTCATCTTTACAAACGAGTTTAAAGAAGACAACATATTTTAAATCTTCAGATATGGCTTTAAGTAATCAAATTCAATTTGGATTTATCGAAATTAAAGATCGTATTACAAGTGCATTGACTCGTTTTGAAGGCGCAACTCCAAAATATGAATACATCAACATCAGTAAATATAAAAATTTCAATATAGTAACTTCGAATAATTTCCAATGGGATAACTTCAATTTTAATTTAGGAGGTTCGTTTTCTTGGCTTTCTCAAAAGATAGATAATCTTGAATATTCTACTTCGGATAAATTTTTATTTACCTATTCATTACAAGCAAATGCTTCGTATTTTTTGGAAAATCCTCAGTTAACTTTTGCTGTTTATTATAAATACATATCCAAATCCCCTCAATGGATTGTTGGCTCAAACGAATATGTTTTATCAAGTTTAGATGCTTACAATTGGTTAGATATTTCGGTACGAAAAACTTTCTTTGACAAGCAATTAGAAGCAACTATTGGAGCTCGTAATCTTTTTAATGTTGGAAGTTTAAATCAAACTCGTGTTAATGAAGGTGCCGGACACACAGTTGATTCACAAGTAATGATGGCTTACGGAACCAGTTATTTTTTAAAACTAACATATAATCTAAAAATCAAATAAAATGAAAAAAGTAGTTTACTTATTAGCAATGATTTCTTTTGTTGCGACTTCTTGTTCATCAGACGATTCATCATCAAATACAGATGAACCTATCATCAAAGAGCCTGTAACATCCGCTACAATGGTACCAAATGTTGGAGGACCAAACGAGCCAAATCAAGTTTTTGTTGATTTAAGTGAAAATACACAAACTGGAGTTCAAAGAGATACTTGGGATTTAGGTTTTTCAACAGGAAATGATTTTAATGTTGTCATAAACGGTTCAGTGAAAATGGCTGTTATGCAATTAAATACTACAAATATTGATGAAGTTCAGGTTGAAGATCCAACGGTTGCTGTTGGTTATACAACATTAGCAACTGCGGGTTATGTTGATAATCCAACCGGTATTTTAACAGGATCAGCTTCAGGTGAAGGAACAGCTATAAAAGCAATTTCTGCTACAGATGCAGATAATAAGGTTTACCTTGTAAATATGGGATTCGAAGTTGGAACATCAACTCCAGATACAGGTTCTGTTGCTTTAGATGGTAATGCTCGTGGATGGAAAAAAATAAGAATTACTAGAAGCGGAAGTGATTATAAAGTTCAATATGCCGATTTAAATGCTACAACGCACCAAACCGTAACCATTTCAAAAGATGCAAGTTATAATTTTGTGTATTTGAATTTAAAAAATGGTCAAAAAGCAAGTGTTCAACCTAAAAAATCAAATTGGGATTTATCATTTACTGGTTTTACAAACTACTACGGACAACCTGGAAGTCAAATCACATATTACTTTGCAGATTTTATCACTTCGAATATGATGGGCGGAACAAAAGTTTATTTAGTTGAGTCATCAGCTGAAACTTTAGATTCTGATTACGCTGCTTTTTCAATTACAAGTGTTGATGAATCAAAATTTGCTACATCTACTTCTGATCAACGTGTGATTGGAGATACGTGGAGAAATGGTGGAGGTCCATCTTCTAGTCCAAGTATCAAAGACGACCGTTTCTATGTTATAAAAGATGCACAAAACAATGTTTACAAATTACGCTTCTTAGCATTGACAAACGATGCTGGATTACGTGGTTATCCAGTATTTAAATTTGAATTAGTAAAGTAGTCTAAATATAAATAGATTGGTTATTTTTTGTTTGTTGAAAAGGTGTTCTATGGAGCACCTTTTTTTATTAGAAATAAATTTTATTTTCTTTTAGGAAAATAGTTGAGGTGATTAACTTTTCTTATAATTCATTAACCAGTTTTTTAATAGCAAAACCGCATTTTTTGCGTTTTCTTCACTAAAAATTAAGGGTAATCTTTCAATTCGATTGTTCTCGTATATTATTTCGATTTCATATTTATTTTTGTGAGAAACCCGAAAGGAATCGATATATAAAAAGGAAATAGTGAAATATTTTGGTTTTACATAAATTGATTCTATAACTTCAATCAATAAAGTTCTTGATCTACCACTGTATTTGGGAATATGTAAATACGAAAATCCATTTTCGACTAATTTCAAATAATAAACCTTGTTGAAATTAAGTAATGTTTTTACGAATGAATACATTAAATATCCCCATAATATCAACAATACGATACTGAAAAATAGTAAATATTTTTGAACCGCTAAACCAAAATATAAAGTAGCAGCACAAGATAGACTAATGACTATAATAAAAATGAATAATGTAAGAAGCGTAATGATTTTTTTATGAAGTTCAATCTTGAATATTTTTTCCATTTTTTATTAAAGATAAAAAAAGTCCTGAAAAAAATCAGGACTTTTCGTTTATTCATTATCAGATAAAACATTTAAAATGGTAATGGCAGCATCTGCGATTTTGGTACCAGGACCGAAAACGGCAACTGCTCCAGCATCGAATAAATATTGGTAATCTTGTGCAGGAATAACGCCTCCAACAATAACCATAATATCTTCACGACCGTATTTCTTTAATTCTTCAATTACTTGCGGAACTAAAGTTTTGTGTCCTGCAGCTAAAGAAGAAACTCCTAAAACATGTACATCGTTTTCAACGGCTTGTTTTGCAGCTTCGGCAGGCGTTTGGAATAAAGGTCCCATGTCCACATCGAAACCAACATCGGCATAACCTGTAGCAACTACTTTTGCACCTCGGTCGTGACCGTCTTGTCCCATTTTCGCAATCATAATACGTGGGCGACGGCCTTCTTGTTTTGCAAATGCATCAGCTAATTGTTTTGCTTTTTCAAAACTTTCATTTGTTTTCATCTCTTTATTATAAACACCACTAATGGTTCTGATTTGTGCTTTGTAACGTCCAAAAACTTCTTCTAAAGCATCAGAAATTTCTCCTAAAGTCGCTCTAGCTTCTGCAGCTTCAACAGCTAAAGCTAATAAGTTTCCTTCACCAGTTTTTGCAGTTTCAGTTAAAGCAGCTAAACAAGCTTGTACTTTTGCGTTATCACGAGTTGCTTTAATAGAATTTAAACGTTCTATTTGTTGTTGACGTACCACTTGGTTATCAACTTCTAAAATTTGTAACGGATCTTCTTTTTCTAAACGGTATTGGTTTACACCAACAATAATATCCTGACCAGAGTCGATACGCGCTTGTTTACGAGCAGACGCTTCTTCGATACGCATTTTCGGAATTCCCGCTTCAATCGCTTTAGTCATTCCTCCGTATGATTCAACTTCCTCGATTAACTTCCAAGCTTTATCAGCGATTTCAGAAGTTAAGCTTTCTACATAATAACTTCCTGCCCAAGGATCAACCGTTTTACAAATCTTAGTTTCTTCTTGTAAGTAGATTTGTGTGTTACGCGCAATACGTGCCGAGAAATCTGTAGGTAAAGCAATCGCTTCGTCTAATGCATTGGTATGTAACGATTGTGTTCCACCAAATGCTGCTGCTGCAGCTTCGATAGCTGTACGAGCTACGTTATTAAATGGGTCTTGCTCAGTCAAACTCCAACCTGAAGTTTGACAGTGCGTACGTAAGGCTAACGATTTTTCTGATTCTGGATTGAATTGTTTTAATAACTTTGCCCAAATCATACGAGCCGCACGCATTTTTGCAATTTCCATAAAATGATTCATACCAATTGCCCAGAAGAACGAAAGGCGAGGAGCGAAGTCATCGATTTTCATACCTGCAGCTAAACCAGTACGAATGTATTCTAAACCATCTGCCAAAGTATAAGCTAACTCAATATCTGCAGTTGCTCCAGCTTCTTGCATGTGATATCCTGAGATTGAAATCGAGTTGAATTTTGGCATTTTCTTACTCGTATAATCAAAGATATCCGCGATGATTTTCATGGAAGGAGTAGGTGGATAAATATACGTATTACGCACCATGAACTCTTTTAAAATATCGTTTTGGATGGTTCCTGAAAGTAATTTTTCATCAACACCTTGCTCTTTTGCAGCTACAATATAGAAGGCTAAAATTGGAAGAACCGCTCCGTTCATTGTCATAGATACTGACATTTGATCTAAAGGAATTTGATCAAATAAGATTTTCATATCTTCAACAGAATCAATCGCAACACCAGCTTTACCAACATCACCAACTACGCGTTCGTGATCTGAATCGTATCCGCGGTGTGTAGCTAAGTCAAACGCAACTGAAAGTCCTTTTTGTCCAGCAGCTAAGTTTCTACGGTAAAAAGCGTTTGACTCTTCAGCTGTTGAAAACCCTGCGTATTGACGAATGGTCCAAGGTCTGCGAACGTACATCGTTGCATACGGGCCTCTTAAATTAGGAGCAAAACCAGCTCCGAAACCAATTTGTTCAGCGTTTTCAATATCCGCTAATTGGTAGGTTTTCTTAACCGAAATACCTTCAGCTGTTTCAAACATATTTTCGTTTGCAGCTTGGATATTTTTGTTTTTCGGTAATTGTATATTTTGAACGTTTTTTCTCATAATCAATTACGCGTTAGCGTTTTTTTCTTCTTCTAAACGTTGTTGCTCTAAAGTTTCAGCTAAACGTTTTTCGATGATTGGACTTATTAAGGTTTTACGAGGATTTTGTTTTACAAAAGGGAATAATTCTAAATCATGAGCCATTTTGTCTTGCGCGTTTGGATATTTGTTTGTTCCTAAAAGCACTTCTTTACCTTCGTCAAATAAAACTTGTTCTTTAGCCGCAGCTTCCGCAATTTTACGTTGGATAGTTCCTTCGATTAATTGCGTAATCAATCCACCATTTGCTTCAATGTCTTTAAATAAGGTCAAAGCTTTTTCTGCTAATTGTTGCGTTAAGTTTTCGATATAATACGTTCCGTCAGCCGGATTGTTTACTTTATCTAAATAACTTTCGTTCTTTAAAACCAATAATTGATTTCTTGAAATACGAGATCCAAATTCGTTAGATTTATGGAATAAAGCATCGTAATTTAAGTTTTCAACCGCATCAGCTCCACCTAAAATCGCACTCATACATTCGGTTGTTGTACGTAACATATTTACGTTGTAATCGTAAATGGTTTTGTTACGTTTTGTAGGAGTTGCTAAAATGTGTAAGGTAATATTTGGATTGTAAGCGTTTACTAAAGTTTCGAAAAGTAAGCGTAAAGCTCTCAGTTTAGCAATCTCAAAAAAGTAGTTTGTGCCAACGGCAATCTGAATGGTAATGGTTCCTTCAAAGTTTGGAACTCGATTTAAATATTCGTTGGTATGTGCTAAAGTGTAAGCTAATTGTTGTACCATATTTGCACCAGCGTTTTGATAAAGCTGTGCGTTTACGGTTACAAAATTGATGTTTTTACAAGTATTTACAATGTTGTTGTAAGCTTCAAAATCTGTATTTAAGTTGGTAAACCAGTTACCGTCTTTTCCTAATTGATGAATTGGGTCAACTAAAACAAAAATCTCAAAAGCTAATTTACCTGCTTCTGTATTTATCTTTTCAACAAAAGTTTTTGATAAAAAATTTAATTGAATATAAACCGAATTTACATCTGTTTTGATTTCGTTTAATAAAGAAGAAACATCAATATTTTCGTTATCTATGATAAAACGGATGCTTTCTGCACCACGGTTTAAAACATCATTTGCACGGTGAATTGACTTTTCAAGGTCGTGAACAAAAATTTCTTGAACAATTTTAAAGTTGCTTGCAGATGTTTCAACGGCATTTGTAACCGCATCTTCATCGGAATGATAAAAAGGTTTTACTTTAATTCCTTCTAAACTTTCCCAAATTAAGGTTTCGTTATAATCGGCGCCTTTTAATTCGTATTGAATTTGATTTTTCCACTGTTTCGAAGTGATTTTCTCAAATTCATTAAATAAATTATTAGTCATGTAATTTAATTTTTTGAATCAGATTCTGATGCGTTTTCATTTTCGATATCAATGATATAAATATCTTCATTTTCGCGCTTCATATAATATTTTTCGCGAGCGTATTTTTCCACTTCTTCCATTCGATGTAGCTTCTTAATGGTTTGCTCATCTTTTAGAATTTCATCTTTATAATAATCTCGGTTTTCTTCTAGCTTTTGAATTTCTTCATTTATTTTTAAATGGTCAAAAAAAGCATAGGTGTCGAAAAAAAATAACCATGTAACAAAGAAAACCGTAACCAGAACGAAACGATTGGTTATCCATTTTAAAAAAGGATATTTAGCTGTTATTTTGGTTATTATTTTCATTTGTACAAATTAAGAAATTTTTTCGTTGATTACAGTTCGAACAATATCAATTGCTACCGTGTTGTATGTATCATTCGGAATAATGATATCTGCATGTGCTTTTGTTGGTTCAATAAATTGCTCGTGCATTGGTTTTAATGTTGTTTGATAACGAGATAAAACTTCGTTCATATCTCTGCCTCGTTCTGCAATATCACGTTTCAAACGACGAATTAATCGCTCATCCGAATCGGCATGAACATATATTTTAATATCAAATAAATCACGTAACTCAGGATTTGTAAGAATCAAAATTCCTTCAACAATCATTACTTTTCTCGGATGCGTTAATACATAATCATCTGTTCTGTTGTGATGCACAAACGAATAAACCGGTTGGTTGATGTTTTTTCCTTCTTTTAGTTCTTTGATGTGCTGTGTTAAAAGTTCAAAATCTATCGCTCTTGGATGATCAAAGTTTATTAACGCTCTTTCTTCAAAACTTAAGTGGTCGTTTTGTTTATAATATGAATCTTGTGAGATAATACCTACTTCTGTTTCTGGTAATTCACTCATAATTTGATGAACTACAGTTGTTTTTCCACTTCCTGTACCTCCAGCAATTCCTATAACTAACATATTGATTTTATTTTCCACAAAAATAATAATTTTAAGCTTAATATATCATTTAATCAAATCAATTATAATTCATAAAGTTATGTTTTTATCTGATACTTTTAATCATTTGATAATGAATAAATTTTTTGTTTTTTTTATGCTTATTTCTAGGAAACTATTAACCTGTGGATTAATTTTGCAGCATGAAGAAATTAATGCTAATTTTCATAATGCTCTATATGTTTAAGCCCGTCTTTCCGTTGGCTTCTTACATTATTCAATATGATTATATTGTTAATGAGCTTTGTGTGAATCGTGACAAGCCCGATTTAAAATGTAACGGGAAATGTCATTTAATGAAAGAACTGGCTAAAGCTTCTTCAGAAAATCAAAAAGAAGGAAAAGATTATAAATTTCCTGTTTTTGAAAATGTAATTTTTTGTGAAGCGCTTTATGCTTTTGAACTTTCTAGCGGTTCAACAGTGATTGAAAGTGAACAAATTGTAACCTCAGAAGATTTGTACGTTTCAAGCTTTCATTCACTAATCTTTCAACCTCCCATTAATTATTTATTTTATTGAAAATCTCATTTTACATCAATCATTTGATGTGAAAGCAGTAAGTATGCTTAAGATTTTCTATTCTTTGTTAGTTGGATGACTTCCGACAAAACAACTATTGTTGATAAATAATTAATTAAAATCAAATGAAAAATATTTTTAAAATACTGTCAATTTTGATGGTAAGCTTACTTGTGACTTGTAATTCGAACGATGATTCGATTGCTACAAATGAAAAAGGAAATGTTCAATTGTTTTTTGACCACACTTTTAATGGTGATAAATTACTTTTGGAAACCTCGTTTTATACAAATTCGAATAACGAATCGCTTCAGATTTCTAGATTTAGTTACATCATAAGTAACATCCGATTGATCAATGATAAAGGTGAAACATTTACGTATCCTAAAAACGAATCGTATTTTATTATTGATTCTGGTGCCAATCAATTAACGATTGATTTAGAAAATGTGCCTGCCGCAAATTATACTTCTATAACTTTTGGAATTGGCGTTGACCAAGAAAAGTACCTAACTGGCGAAAACGATCAACAAGAATTTTGGGATTTAGCAGCGCAACATGAAATGACTTGGGCTTGGATTACAGGTTATAAGTTTATTAATATGGAAGGTGTTTTCCGATCAAATGAAGTCGAAGGAACTCCAAATTTTTCGGTTCATGTTGGTAGTCACGGAACTGCATTAGATAATTACAAAGAAATTACTTTATCGTTACCTAATTCGGCTCGTGTTCGCGAAAATATGAGACCAAGTATTCATTTTTTAGTTGATGCCAATAAGATTTTAGATGGTACAAATAAAATCAAATTATCAGAAAATCTGAATCCTGCTGGAACAACGGCTTCTATTATGGTGAATGCGAATTTGTCTCCAAAAATTCATCAAAATGCAACTGAAATGTTTACGGTAGATCACGTTCATAATTCGGGTGAATCTCATTAAAATTTCTTTTCGAAAATGAAAAAAATCTTTTTATTAATGAGCTTCGGATTGCTATTTTCATGTAATCCAAACGACTCTGATTATCAGGATATTGATGAGGTTAATGAAGCATATCAATTAACAATTCCTTCAAATTTTCCTGAATTGAAATATTTGTATTCGAATAATCCGTTAACAACAAAAGGAATTGAATTAGGACGAACTTTATTTTACGACGGAAGATTGTCGTCAAATAATCAAGTTTCTTGTGCGTTTTGTCACGAACAAGCTTCTGCATTTACGCATCACGGACATGATTTAAGTCACGGTGTTGACGATAAAATTGGTAAAAGAAATACGCCTGCTATTCAAAATCTAGCATTTGTTTCGGAATATTTTTATGATGGTGCTTCGAATAATTTAGAAATGGTTCCGATTGTTCCGATTCATAACGAATTGGAAATGAACGAAACCTTACCGTCCATCATATCAAAAATTGAAACGGATCCCAAATACATTCGTTTGTTTGAGTTGGCATTTCCAAATCAGAAAATATCGAGTCAAAACATGTTAAAAGCTTTGGCTCAGTTTATGACTGTGATGATTTCTGCAAATTCAAAATACGATAAATACATTCGAAATGAAGTTGGTGGAACATTAACTTCTGAAGAAAAAGCAGGATTGCAAATTTTTAGAAATAAATGTGCAAGTTGCCATATATCTGATTTGTTTACTGACAATTCATTTCGAAATAATGGATTACCTCCAAATCCGCTGTTGAATGATTTAGGTAGGGAAGAAGTTTCTGGCGATATTTCTGATCGATATAAATTCAAAGTGCCTAGTTTACGAAATGTTGCGTTAACGGCACCGTACATGCACGATGGAAGATTTGGATCGTTAGAATCTGTTTTGAATTTTTATTCAAACGGAATGATTGATTCTAAAACTTTGGATCCGATTTTAAAAAATCAAAATCAATTAGGAATTTCTTTGTCGTCAGAAGAAAAGCAACAGTTAATTGCCTTTTTAAAAACCTTGACAGACGATGATTTTATAACCAATTCTCAATTTAAAAATTAATATGAAAAAAATATATTTAATAGTGTTCCTTTTAATTGGAATGCCAATTTTTGCGCATCCTTTTTTTGATGAAGATTGCGATGCCTGTGGATGTTCAACAAGTGGCGGATCGCTTGGATTTAGTTCTTTGTTGAATAAGAATTTTGTAGGTATTCGTTATTTTTATCAGCAATATACAAGTAAAGATGGTTTATATAACGATTCGCCTTGGATTAAAGAGAATTTTAATACCGTTCAATTATGGACCAAGTTTTCAGTTTCTGACAAATTTCAGATTTCTGCAATTGTTCCATTTCAATTTCATAACAATGAAAAAACTTTAGGAGCCCAGTCCATTTCTGGTTTAGGAGATGTTTCTGTAGTCGGATTTTACACCTTGTTAAATAAGGTTTCTGAAAACGCGGTTTGGGCTCAAAATCTTGAAATTGGAACCGGCGTAAAAGCTCCAACCGGAAAATATAATTCGATGATGAACGGAACTGTGAATCCTAGTTTTCAAGTTGGAACGGGAAGTTGGGATGTTTTGTTACACGCAGAATATACTTTGATTCGTGAAAGTTTAGGTTGGAATTCATCGGTTTCTTATAATATAAAAACAGAAAATAAAGACCAATATCAGTTTGGAAATCAGTTTAATTATAATTCGGTTCTTTTTTATAATACCAAAATTGACGAAGTAGTTCTGGTTCCACAACTTGGAGTTTCAGGCGAAGTTTTTCAAACTAATAAACAATTCGACGAAGATTTAAAGGACACTAAAGGAGATGCGCTGTTTGGTAAAATTGGATTTGAAATTGGATTTAAAAAATTTGGTTTTGGTCTTAACGGAATGTTACCCATTTCTCAAAACTTAACTGGAGGTAAAGTAAAATCAGATTATCGATTTAGTTTGCATTTAAATTATAAGTTATAAAAATAAAAGCTTCAAGGAAACTTGAAGCTTTTATTTTTCTCTAAATTGAGTAGGTGTTAATTGTGTTTTATTCTTAAAGAAATTTGAAAAATAAGCATGATCTGCAAATCCCAATTCAAAAGCGATTTCTTTTACGGTTTCGTTTGTTGATTGCAATAGTCTTTTTGCTTCTAAAATGACTCTATTTTGAATCAGTTCAATAGCAGATAAATTTAAATGCTTTTTACTAAGAATGTTAAGATAATTTCCAGTTACATGTAATTTTGATGCGTAAAAAGCTACTGTTTTTTCTTTTTTATAATATTGTTCGATTAAATCTTGAAATTTAACTAATCTCGGATTAGATTGAAATACTTTAGTTTCTTGAATGTTATTTTCAATTTCGGTGCTAATGATGGTTGCAATTACTGAAGCTCTAGCAAAAATCAATTCTTGTAAATAATTTTTAGATTCAATTTCTCTTCGAATTTGATTGAATTCATATTTTAATAATTCAAAATTTTTGTTTGAAATTGAGATAGCTGGATGATTGATGTAGTTGATTGCGGAAAATCTAAAATAAGGAATTAAATGTTCAAAAAATACACGATTTATCATCAATTGATAACCTTTTGAATTCTTCTGAATATTCCATTTATGAACTTGGTCAGGAAATAAAAGATGAATTTGTTTGTCTTCTATTGGATAATTTATGAAATCAATTTCGTGCTCACCAACTGCTTTTTCAAAAAGAATGATAATAAAAAAATCGTGTTTGTGTGGTTTTTCAATATGATTTTCGCCTTCAAGAATATTATATAAGAGTGTGTCATTTCCTGCAGTTTTTTGAGCAATAAATGCTTCAATACCAATATTAGGAAAATCAAGATTTGAAAAAGGCATAATTTTATTTTTTATAAAAATAAGAAAAATGGGTTAATTTCACCAATTTGAATTAACCCATTTTATTGTTTCAAATAAATTTTTGACTTTTATTTGAAGGTAAAATGATTTAATCTTCAATTAAACTATCTAAATGGAAATTGAAAAAAAAACCAACACTTGAAAAACACTGATAAATTTTCATTAATTGTTTTCGTAAATAACTTCTTTGTTCATATAATTCAAAATTCAACTAAAAATTATAAAATTACATTGTGAATTTTATTTCTAACATTGTAAATTTTATAATTAATTGATAAAAAGTGATAATATTTCTAAATATTGAGATGATTTTTATAGCTAAATCGTTGGTTTTTAGTTCTATTTTTGAAAATCATATTAATTTTGTAGATAATGAACATGACAAGGAAAGATTTTTTGAAAAAATCAGGATTAGGAGTTTTGGGAATTGGTTTGGTTGAAGGAATGATGTCAAATCAAAAGACCTTGAATTTTGATAAAAAAAAGCGATTAGAAAATATGAATGAATCAAATTTTAAAATAAAAAATGTATTACTTGAGATAGGTTTTGAGTTTAATGAAAAAGGCCAAGTCGAAGCAACAAAAACGGATTTGTTTACTATTTCAATTTCAGATGGAAAAATTTCTGCAATCGAAAAAAATCAACCAAATGATGCAAATGCTATTGATATGCAAGGTTTGTTAATGTTGCCATCATTTAAAGATATGCATATTCATTTAGATAAAACGTATTTTGGTGGACCTTGGAAAGCTAAAAATACAAATGTTAAAGGAGTTAAAGGTATGATTGAATTTGAGAAAGAGTTACTTCCTAAAATCGCTACAGAAACTACTTTTAGAGCAAATAAAATTATTGATTTATTGCAAACAAATGGCGCTTCATTTACACGAAGTCATATAAATATTGAACCCACTTCTAAATTAGATCGTTTACATGAAATTCAAAAAGTTTTAGAAAATCGTAAAAATGATTTTGAAGCAGAATTGGTCGCTTTTCCTCAACATGGTGTTTATTATACAGATTCTGTTGCTCTTTTAAAAGAAGCTGCGAAATCCGATATAGATTTTATTGGAGGAGTTGATCCTTACACATTAGATGGTTCTATTGAAAAAACAATTGATTTTACTGTTCAGTTGGCTTTGGATCATAACAAAGGAATCGATATGCATTTACATGAAATGAATAAATATGGTTTAGATACGGTTGAATATATCATCAAAAAGGTGAATGAAAATCCAACATTAAAAGGAAAAACTTTTTTGAGTCATTGTTTTATATTGGCTGCTCTCGACAATTTACAACAAGAAAAAATCGCAGATGAATTAGCAAATGCAGGAGTCGGAATTATTTCTACAATTCCTTTTGGAGGAATAACTATGCCAATACCAACTTTATATAAACATGGAGTTACTGTTTACTCAGGGAATGATAGTATTACAGATCACTGGGATTCTTTCGGAACAGGTAGTATGTTACAAAAGGCTAATTTAATGGCGCAACTTTACGGTTATAATTCAGAATTTGGATTGTCTAGATGTTTAAAAATTGCAACAGCAAATAAATTACCATTAAATGATTTGGGCGAACAACAATGGCCTAAAAAATATGATGTTGCCAATTTGGTTTTTGTGGATGCAAGTTGTAGTGCTGAAGCTGTTGCGAGAATATCACCTATCAAAAAGTTAATTCATAAAGGTAAATTTGTTCAGTCAACCTAATAAAACAAAAAGCTTCAAGTAAACTTGAAGCTTTTTGTTTTGTCGGGGTGGCAGGATTCGAACCTGCGACCTCCTGCTCCCAAAGCAGGCGCGATAACCGGGCTACGCTACACCCCGAAGTGGTTATCTGTTTTTGTAATAAGAAGTAATTTGTCGGGGTGGCAGGATTCGAACCTGCGACCTCCTGCTCCCAAAGCAGGCGCGATAACCGGGCTACGCTACACCCCGAAAGCTTCATTATTACGAGTGCAAATTTAAGTCAAAAATTTATATCTGCAAGAAAAATTAAATCTTTTTTTGAAACATTTTTTTAAAACATAGATTTTCAGAATCTTAAAAATTGAATATGTTTAAGGATAATTTTTTTCAATCTTTTAATTGATACAAAATATAGATAAAAAGGTTTGATTTTCTAATTAAATAGCTATTTTTGTTAGAAACAAAGTTTATACAAAACATTAAATAATGTCACAAAATATAGAAAATATTAAATGCTTGATTATTGGATCAGGTCCGGCAGGATATACGGCTGCAATCTATGCTGCTCGCGCAAATATGAATCCGGTTATGTATCAAGGAATGCAACCTGGTGGTCAATTAACAACTACAAATGAAGTGGAAAATTTCCCTGGTTATCCTGATGGCGTTACTGGCCCAGAAATGATGAACCAATTGCAAGCGCAAGCTAAACGTTTCGGAACGGATGTTCGTGATGGTTGGGCTACGAAAGTTGATTTATCTGGGGATGTAAAAAAAGTATGGATTAACGATACCATTGAAATTCACGCACAAACGGTAATTATTTCTACTGGTGCAACTGCAAAATATTTAGGTTTACCTTCAGAACAACATTATTTACAAATGGGTGGTGGTGTATCTGCTTGTGCGGTTTGTGATGGATTCTTTTATAGAAAACAAGATGTAATTATTGTTGGAGCAGGAGATTCTGCATGTGAAGAAGCACATTATTTATCACATTTATGTAATAAAGTTACGATGTTAGTTCGTTCAGAAAAGTTCCGTGCTTCTAAAATTATGGAAGAACGTGTTCGTAATACTGCGAATATCGAAATTTTAATGAATACCGAAATTGACGAAGTTTTAGGTGATGGACAATTGGTTTCTGGTGTTCGAGTGGTTAATAGAGTTTCTGGAGAAAAACAAGAAATCGCTGCAACTGGTGTATTCGTTGCTATTGGTCATAAACCAAATACAGATATTTTTATTGGTCAATTAAATATGGATGAAACAGGTTATTTATTAACTGAAGGAAAAACTTCTAAAACGAATCTTCCGGGGGTTTTTGCTTGTGGAGATGTTCAAGATAAAGATTATCGCCAAGCAATTACCGCTGCAGGTTCTGGTTGTATTGCTGCTTTAGATGCCGAACGTTATTTGGCAAGTAAATAATTCAAAGCGACTTTTTAGTCGCTTTTCTTTTTTGTTTTATGTTAGAAATTAATCAAATATCATTTTCGTATGAAAATGATTCTGTTGTAAATAACGTTAGCTTTTCTGTAGTAAAAGGTCAAATTATTTCGATTATAGGTGCAAGCGGTTCAGGTAAATCGACTTTATTAAAATTGATTTATGGTCTTTTGGATGCTGATTCAGGAAAAATGTTTTGGAATAAAAATCAAATTTTAGGACCTAAGTTTCACTTGGTTCCAGGAATCGATTATATGAAATATTTGGCTCAAGATTTTGATTTAATGCCATTTGTTTCTGTATCTGAAAATGTTGGTCGTTTTCTTTCAAATTTTTATTTAAAAGAAAAATCAGAAAGAATAAACGAACTTTTAGAATTAGTAGAAATGACAGATTTTGCTAATACTAAAGCTAAGTTATTGAGTGGCGGACAAATGCAACGTGTGGCTTTGGCTCGTGTTCTTGCTTTAGAACCTGAAGTGCTTTTGCTTGATGAACCTTTTAGTCATATAGATTCATATCAAAAAAATAGAATTAGTCGACATCTATTTGAATATTGTAAGGAAAAAGGAATAACCGTTTTGTTTACTTCGCATACGCCAGATGAAGCTTTAATGTTTTCGGATGAGATTGTAGTAATGCAAGATGGAAAACTTATTGAAAAAGATATTCCAAACCAGATTTATAATTTTCCAAAAATCGAATATGTTGCTCGATTAACCGGAGATATTAATTTGATTCCTGCTTGTTATTTTGGAAAAAATGATGGTTCAATTTTATATTTGAGACCTCATCAAATTAAAATTATGGAAGAAGGTTTTGAAGCAAAAGTTGAGAAATGTTATTTTAAAGGAAATGGATTTCTTTTAAAAATTAAGTTTCAAGATTTAGAGCTTTTTGTTTTTTCAGATAAAGAATATGATGAGAAAAGTCGTGTTAATGTAGGTATTTGAATGATTTAATTTAACGAAACATTTCGAAAATATTTTTTCCTTGAATTCCAAAAAACGCATCAAATTTTTTAAAGTCGGAAGCTATTTTTTTTCCTGTACTTAAACTACCTACTGATGCTGCAATTGCTCCTCCAAAATATCCACTTATTCCAATAGACATGCAAATTCCTAAAATAACTGTAATGGTTAAAGAAAATTTGATAAAAGTTAATATGTCAAAACCATCATAAATTCCAATCGAGATGATATATGGCGCAATTATAACTAGGTTTACAATCAATAAAATAACACTTGATACAAATACATTGCTTGATGTGTCAAACTTCTCAAATACATCTTCAAATACAACATAAGTGAAAAATATGCCTGCTAAGATGGAGAAGTACACGAATAATCTAATAACGAAAATTTTAAACAGTTCGTTTCGTGGTGGATTTTGAGAGGCTTTTTTTAGATTGAATAATTTTTCTTGCGAATTAAGAAACATCAAAAGCATGAAACTTATAAAACCAAAATCAGCATATAAAACTTTTTTGTCAGTTGAAATTCTAGCTGCATCGTAATATAAATTAAAATCAGCAGCCGGATTATTTGGAAGTATTTTTGTATTGAATTTAAATTGATACAACCAATCGATTAATGGGTCAACCGAAAGTATCAATAAAATGATGGAGGTTAAAACAATGATTCTTAAAATAGCTTTTGTAATTTTCAATTATATAAGTATTTGGTTTTTATAAAGATAAAAAAAAGAGCTCAAATTAATCAAGCTCTTTTTTGGAATATTTTTTTATTTTTCTAATATCGAATAAATTTCAACTTCATCTGGTATAACAACTCCATCGTCATTTAGCAATCTAAGTTTCATTGAATTTGAAGATATTTCGATAATTTTATAAATCATTTTGTAATTATCTTCGGTATCAATTGTTGAGATTGTGTTGTCAGTTTGATTATATGTCCAAGTACCAACAAAGTTTTCTTCAGTACAATTTCCATCTTCTGAATGATAAACTTCATCCTTAGTTCCGTTTGATTTAAAATCAAAAAAATCATAATTGCAATTTTCTATTTTTAAATCTTCTGTTTCTGTTTCACCTTGATAAATAAAAATTTCTGTAACCATATTCCATTTACCAACTAACATCTGAGAAGTTGTAACTTCAGTTTTGGGTTCTGTTGTAGCATTGTCATCACTAGAGCAAGAGGCGATTGCTAAAGTAGAAAGTGCTAAAAAGCTGAATAAAATTTTTTTCATAATCTTGTTTTAAATTTCTTGATTTATCGAGCAAATGTACATTTTTTTAGAAATAAAAGCTAAGATGTAAAAAAAGAACCGACTAATTGGTCGATTCTTAATTTGAATTTATTTTTTATTCTTTAAATGTTCGTCTAAGAATTGTTCTTGTTCCCAAAGTAAATGAAGAATGTTTTCTTTAGCAACATAACTATGACTTTCTTTTGGAAGTAAAACCATACGAACCGGAGCGCCTAATCCTTTTAAAGCTTGGAAATAACGCTCGGTTTGTAATGTAAATGTACCGGGATTATTATCAGCTTCTCCATGAACCAATAACATTGGAGTTTTCATTTTCTCAGCGTTCATAAATGGAGACATCGTATTGTAAACTTCTGGAACTTCCCAGTAATTACGTTGTTCACGCTGGAAACCAAACGGAGTTAACGTTCTGTTGTAAGCACCACTTCTTGCAATTCCACAAGCAAATAAATCTGAATGTGAAAGTAAATTCGCTGTCATAAATGCACCGTATGAATGTCCTCCAACGCCGACTTTAGTTCTGTCTATATAACCTAATTTATCAACTGCATCAATCGCTGCTGCTGCATTATCAACTAATTGCTCAATAAATGTATCGTTTGGTTCTGTTTCTCCTTCACCAATAATCGGGAAAGCAGCATCGTCTAAAACCGCATAACCTTTAGCTGCCCAATAAACGAATGAACCGTAATATGGAAACGTAAATTCGTTTGGATTTGCTGCACTTTGGCCAGCACTGTTTTTATCTTTATATTCTGCAGGATACGCCCAAATTAATAACGGAAGTTTTTCTGTTTTGTTTTTTCGGTCGTAATTTGCTGGTAAATATAAAGTTCCCGAAAGTTCAACACCGTCTTTACGTTTATATTTGATAACTTCTTTATGAACATCTTTAATACTTTCGAACGGATTTTCGTTGAATGTAATTTGTTTTACATCGTTCTTCTTTTTGATGTTTCTGAAATAATAATTCGGATAATCGTTTTTAGATTGAATATTCACTAAAACATTTCCTTTTCCGAAATCAACAATTGAAGAAATTGATTCGATTTTATCAGTATAATTCGATTGATATAAACGTTTTGTTTTTAATGTTTTTAAATCTAAAACATCGATGAACGGAAATTGTCCGTTTGCTGTATGACCCTCACCAACCAAAACCAATTGGTTGTTTTCGATTTGTAAAGTATGTCTTCCAAATTGATTTTTTGTAGTCTGAAAATCTCCTGGGTCAGAATAAATATCTTGTGAGTTTCTATCCCAAATTGTTTTTAATGCGCCTTTTGTTTTTGGATTAAATAAATAGGTTTTTTCATTTCTGGTGTCGTACCATTGGTCGTAAATAATTGCATTTTCGTCGTCTCCCCAAGAAATTCCTGCAAAACGTTGCGGTGTTTTAGTTAACGATTCTGGATTGCTTGTAAACGGAGCAGCCCAAGTGAATAACTCATCTCTAAATTCAACTTTGTTTGCTGGGTCACCTTCATCTAAAGCTTCAACAAAAAATAACGAAGCTGGTTGGTCAGCTCTCCAAGATAAATTTCGTTTCCCAGTTTTAACAGCCATAAAACCTTTCGGCATCACTTCGTTAATTGGCGATTCGTTTACGACTTTAACTTCTTTTCCGTTTGCATCGTAAACAATTGTTTTCATCGGAAAACGGTTTAATGGAACGATGTATGAAAACGGTTTTTCTAAAACGGTTAACATGATGTAATTTCCGTCTGGAGAAAAAGTTTCACCAACAAATAAATCACCCGATTTGAAAAGCTTTTTGTTTCCATTTAAATCGATTTTATATAATTCAGACGTAACAATGTTTTCGAAATTTGTTTCATCTGTTTTATTTTTCAATAAATCTTGATATGTTCTGTTTTGAGAAACGGTTCCAGCTTGACTGACAGAAACAATTGGTCCGTTCGGAATATCTTTTGCAGGGTCAATCAAAGCCGGACGATTTGCAGGTAAAACCTTAATCAATAAATTTTGATTGTCTTTAAACCAAGTAATCGGATTTCCTAAATTCGCATTCAAAACAGCATCGGTTAATTTTGTAGCAGTTGCCGTTTTAATATCTAAAATCCATAATTCATTACCTGAATTGGTTGTGTTTGTAAAGGCAATTCTAGTTTCGTCTGGTGACCAATTTAAATTGCTGATATTTGCATTTGCAGGTAAACCTTTAACTTGTGTTTCGTTTTTATCAGTAACCTTTTTTAATTTAATGTTATTGATAAAAGTAGCCGTGCTGCTAATATTTGTATTCGGATTAATTCTTAAACCTCCTAAACGTAATTCGTCCTGATTTAAATCGTTTAAATTTTTATAGGTATTACGATAGGTTAACAACATCAATTCTTTTTTCGAATCCATCGATACCGACGGAGCTCTTTCAAAATCGGCTAGTTGTAAAATTTCTTTTGATGGTTTTTGGTATGTAACATTTTCTTGTCCAAGCATAGTTGATGTTCCAATCATTAGGGCGATTAATGTTTTAAAATATTTATTCATTTAGTTCTTAGTTAACAGTAATTTTGCTAAATTAGTTGATTATCAATAAAAAGGCAAGTAATCAACATCTATTTACGAAATTTTTAAAAAAGGGTACTGAAAAATGTTAAACCTTTGGATATAAGTGTTGTGCTAATAAGTTTTTATAGTAAATTTGCAAACTAAAAATTTTGAAAATTAATTAAAAAATATATTCCATGTTTCATTCAAAAATTACTGGATTAGGATATTATGTTCCTGAGAATATTGTAACTAATGATGATTTGTCAAAGTTAATGGATACCAACGATGAATGGATTCAAGAACGTACAGGAATTCAAGAAAGAAGACATGTAGCTTTAGAAGAAGATACAACTTCTGGAATGGGTATCAAAGCAGCTAAGGTTGCGATTGAACGTGCTAAAATTGACCCTCAAGATATCGATTTTGTTGTTTTTGCAACTTTAAGTCCAGACTATTATTTCCCAGGACCAGGTGTAATGATTCAGAAAGAATTAGGTTTACGTACCGTTGGAGCTTTAGATATTCGCAACCAATGTTCTGGTTTTATTTACGCGTTGTCTATTGCTGACCAATACATCAAAACTGGAATGTATAAAAATATCTTAATCATTGGTTCAGAAGTTCATTCTAAAGGTTTGGATATGACAACTCGAGGACGTGGTGTTTCTGTAATTTTTGGAGATGGAGCAGGAGCTGCAATCTTATCAAGAGAAGAAGATACAACGAAAGGAGTTTTATCAACACATTTGCATTCAGAAGGTGAACACGCTGAGGAGTTAGCTTTAATTGCGCCAGGTATGGGAAAACGTTGGGTTACTGATATCTTAAAAGACGATAATCCAGACGACGAATCGTATTATCCTTATATGAATGGACAGTTTGTTTTCAAAAATGCTGTGGTTCGTTTTAGTGAAGTAATTAACGAAGGTTTACAAGCAAATAATTTGCAAGTTTCTGATATTAATATGTTGGTTCCGCATCAAGCGAATTTGAGAATCTCACAATTTATTCAAAATAAATTTAAATTGACAGACGACCAAGTTTATAACAACATTCAGAAATACGGAAACACAACAGCGGCTTCTATTCCAATTGCTTTAACTGAAGCTTGGGAACAAGGTAAAATCAAAGAAGGTGATTTAGTTGTTTTAGCTGCATTTGGTAGCGGATTTACTTGGGCAAGTGCTATTATTCGTTGGTAATTTTTAACAAAAGTTTTTGATTTTGTAAGTGTTTTTTCTTAATTTTAGAAAAATAAACTTACGAAATATGAAATTCGATAAAATTAATAATAAAGGTCAAGCTCAGATTTTTGAAAATAAGTTTTTAGAAAGTTTAACAAAAGGACATCCTGCAGTAATTTGGGGGATGTACATTCCAATATTATCCTACAGTTTGTATTATGCATATACAACTGTAGGATTTTCTTTTTTGCAAATATTCGGTATTTTTATCGGAGCGTTATTTTTTTGGACTTTCTTTGAATACTTAGCGCATCGTTATATTTTTCATTATGTAACCGAAAGTTCAAAGCTCGAACGTATTGTTTATATTTTTCACGGCAATCACCATCATTTTCCTAGAGACAAACAACGTTTGTTTATGCCGCCAATTCCAAGTTTAATTTTGGCAACTTTACTATTCGGAATTCAATATTTAATCTTAGGTAATTATGTGTTTGCTTTTTTTCCTGGATTTATGATTGGTTATCTTTTATATGCATCTATGCATTATTTGATTCATGCGATGGCACCACCTTTTAAATTTATGAAACCACTTTGGGATAATCATCATTTGCATCATTATAAAGATGAGGAACTTGGCTTTGGTGTAAGTAACACGTTTTGGGACCGTGTTTTCGGTACGATGTTCGATGTGAAAAAAGTAAAAATAAATAAAGAGAAAGTAAAAGATTTAATGTTTGATAAGTAAGATAGAATTTTAAAATTCGATAAAAAAATGAGTTCGCTTTTGGCGAACTCATTTGATTTTGGATGATTTTTAATATCAGATAACTAATTCAAAATATTAAAAGAAACCTCCTGATTTTTGTACTTCATTATTGTCTCTGTATTTACGTTGTGAAGCTTTTCCTTTTCCAGTTCCGAACATGTAATTGAATCCAACAAACAACGATTGACTTTCCCAAGTAAACTCTCCTTTTTGACGGTAAGGCGAATCTCCAATAAATCCAGCTTTCATCGTGTTGAAAATATCATTAAATCGAATGCTTAAACTTCCTGTATTTTCCCAGAACGCATAACGTAATCCAGCATCGATTTTATACATTTCTTTCATTTCTGCGTTAATTCCTTTAGAATCTCCACGGTAAAATCCGAATAAAGAAGCTCTTAAATTCTGTGTAATTTTAAAATTGTTATTCATTCTTGCGTTAAATACGCCGTTATCAACTTCTCTGTTTTCGAAAATGGCTTGTCCTGTACTTTGGTCTAAAACAGAAACAATTCCTTTTTGAGTTCCAAAATAATATTCAACACTTGGCTGAATATCCCACCATTTTGTGATTTTGTAATTCGCAGAAATTTCTCCACCGTAAGCTGTTGATTGGTCAAAGTTACCATAACTCATAATCATTTTATTTTCTGCAATCGCTTCAGGAGTTGAAGTATCTAAGAAAAATGTTCTTTGAATCGGGTCGTCAATGATTCGGTAATAAGCTCCAGCTGTAACACTTCCTTTAACACCTAAAACTTTTGTATAATTAAATTCGATAGAATTGGTGAATTGAGGTTTTAATTCTGGATTTCCAACCTGAATAACTCTTGGTGTACTGTAATCACGAATCGGACGTGTTTGCCAAACATTTGGACGGTCAACTCTACGACTTGCGCTTAATTGGAAAAAATCGGTTTGTGTTGGTGTATAACTCAAAAACGCAGATGGATAAACAGTTAGATAATCATCATCAAATTTGTCTTTTACATTTGCAATTGTATAATTCGCATTTACGTCATATTTTTCTAAACGCGCTCCCAATTGATAACCCCATTTTTCATATTTTGTTCCGAAGGTTGCATAAGCCGAAGCGATACTTACATCATATGTAAAATCGGTGTTGTTTGCGATGATGTTTGTAGTTGTGTAGGTATTGTCAATATTTGTTTCGCGATATTCAGCACCAACTTCTAGTTTTGATTTGTCACCAATCGGATGCACATAATCTAAATTTGCTTGAACTGCATTAACTTTTACATCGCTGTTGTCGTTATAACTAAATGAGTTTTGATTGGTAATATCAAAATTCCCTGCTTGATTTTGTTTTGTAGTATTGTAATTCACTTCAACATCTAAAACTTGACCTTGTTTTGCGAATAATTTTTTCCAAGCTGCGTTATAAATTTGTGTTTTATCATCTCCTTTATATTGGTCGGTTTGATAAAACGTACTTGCAGTCGGATATAAAATAGTATTATCTACCGTTCCAATTCCGTCAGAATAGGTTTGATTGGTGTAAAAAGAGAAGGTGTTTTTATCGTTAGCATAAACATCAAATCCAACTTTAAAAGTATGAGTTTTATTTTTGTTTACGATGTCAAATAATTGTTGGCTGTTGTCATCTAATTGTGTGATTTCTCCCCAATTATATGTTTTACTGTCATTGTAATTGTAATTTCCAAATACGTTTACTTTTCCTTTTCTTAGGTTTAAATCGATTCCTTGATTAAATTTTGGGACCTTTGCAAAAGTGATGTTTCCGTTGTAACTTCCGTTAAAACCATCTTGCATGTTTTTCTTTAAAACGATATTAATCATTCCCGACATTCCTTCTGGATTGTATTTTGCAGACGGATTTGTAATCAATTCAATTTTATCAATAGAGTTTGATGGAATTTGTTTTAATAAGGTTTTTGGGTCCATTTGTGTAGGCTTTCCGTCGACTAAAACGCGAACGTTTTCGTTTCCTCTCATCGAAATATTTCCATCTTGGTCCACATTTAAAGACGGAATATTATTCATAATTTCCGAAGCAGTTGCACCAGCAGTTGATAAATCTTTTCCGACATGAATCACTTTTCTGTCAACTAATTGTTCGGTAACCGAACGTTCTGCGTCGATAACAATTCCTTCGAGCATTTCTTCGTCAGCAACTAATAAAATTTCGCCTAAATCAATTTTTTTAGAATCATTACTTAAAGTAACTGTATTCGAATACGTAATAAAACCAATGTATTCGATGTTGACTTCGACTTGATTTAACGGAATGTTCTTGATTGTAAAACTTCCTTTTTCGTCAGAAATATCTCCTGTGATAATTTCATCTCCCATTTTAATAGCAATACTTGCATACGGAATGGCTTCTTTACTTTTTTGATCTTTCAAAGTTCCAGAAATGGTTCCAGTATTTTGCGAGAACATAAAACTTGAATACATTAACGATCCAATTATAAGTAGTTTTGTTTTCATAATTTTTTTATTTTTTTGTTTGTATTGCAAGCTACTTTGTATAACAAGATAACAAAACGTAGTTTATGCAATTTTTAGAATTAGTAGCAGTATTTTATTTTTTGTTACATTAAAAAGTAATTATTTTTTAAAAACTTTATTTTGTATATTTAACTTGCTTTAAAATCGTTTCTATTTATGTTGTAAAATAGTATCTTTGCATTCTTAAAATTAAAATTATGTCTTTACAAAATATTTTAACTCCATATATACAACAAGCGGTTCAAAGTTTGTTTGATGTTTCACTTGAAAAAGTTGAATTTCAGGCAACTCGTAAAGATTTTGAAGGAGATGTTACTGTAGTAATTTTTCCGTTATTGAAGTTAATCAAAGGAAATCCGGTTGAAATCGGAAATAAAATCGGGAATTATTTAGTTGAAAATGTTGCTGATGTTTCTAAATTTAGTGTAGTTGCAGGTTTTTTAAATATTGTAATTACAGATACTTTTTATGTAAATCAATTCTCTGAGATAAAAGCAAACGAAATATTTGGTTATGTACAACCAGATGCAAACGGAAATGCGGTTATGGTCGAATATGCTTCGCCAAACACAAATAAACCCTTGCATTTGGGACACGTTCGTAATGTGCTTTTAGGTTATTCGGTAGCGCAAATTATCAAAGCTGCAGGAAAAAAAGTTTATAAAACGCAGGTAATCAACGACCGTGGAATTCATATTTGCAAATCGATGTTGGCTTGGGAAAAATTCGGAAACGGAGAAACTCCTGAATCTACAGGTTTAAAAGGCGATAAGTTAGTTGGTAATTATTATGTGAAATTCGAAAATGAATTACGTTCTCAAGCAAAGCCAATTTTTGAGAGTTTTTTAAGTGGTGATTTTTCGTTAGATAAAACAAATAAAAAAGAGAAATTAAAAGAACTTATTTCAGAGATAAAACAAAACGAAGGTTTTTATAATTCGGAATTAGAAAAAATTGATTTTAATATTTTAGATAAGGAAAATGTTGATTTATCTGATAAATTAAAAGTTGCTATTGCCGATAAAAAATTAATTTCTTCTGCGTTTTCAGATTTTAGAAAAGCACAATCAGATGATTATCTTAAAAGCAAATCATTTAAAATTATAGATGAACTTTTAAAACCAGTTTTAGTTCTTGCTTCTAAAATCGAAAAAAATCAAGCTGATGTAAATGAAATTGCTCGTAATAGTACTTCGGCAATGCAAGAAGCTCAAGAAATGTTACGTAAATGGGAAGCTGGCGATGAAAAAGTAGTTTCACTTTGGAAGATGATGAATGGTTGGGTTTACAAAGGTTTCGATGTTTCTTACAAAAATATTGGTGTTGATTTTGACTGTAATTATTACGAAAGCAATACCTATTTATTAGGAAAAGATGTTGTTGAAGAAGGTCTAGCAAAAGGTGTTTTCTATAAAAAAGAAGATGGTTCGGTTTGGATTGATTTAACTTCAGATGGATTAGATGAGAAATTAGTACTTCGTTCTGACGGAACTTCGGTTTATATTACGCAAGATATCGGAACAGCGATTCAACGTGTAAAAGATTTTCCTGATGTTGACGGAATGGTTTATACGGTTGGAAATGAACAAGATTACCACTTTAAAGTATTGTTCTTAATTTTAAAGAAATTAGGATTTGATTGGGCAGAGAACTTATTCCATTTATCTTACGGAATGGTTGATTTACCATCAGGAAAAATGAAATCTCGTGAAGGAACTGTTGTAGATGCCGATGATTTAATGGCGGATATGACAAAAACAGCTCGCGAAATTTCTGAAGAATTAGGTAAATTAGAAGGTTATTCAGAAACCGAAAAAGAAGAATTGTATCGTATTATTGGTTTAGGTGCTTTAAAATATTACATTTTAAAAGTTGACCCTAAAAAACGTATTTTATTTGACCCGAAAGAATCTGTTGATTTTGCTGGGAACACAGGTCCGTTTATTCAATATACGTATGCACGTATTCAATCGATTTTACGTAAAGCAGATTTTGATTACAACGTAAATGTTGAGGTTACAGAATTACATGAAAAAGAAAAAGAATTATTGAAAATCGTTGCGCAATTCCCTGAAGTAATTCAGCAAGCAGCTAAAGCGTTCTCACCTGCGTTGATTGCAAATTACACCTACGATTTGGTTAAAGAATATAATTCATTTTACCAATCGGTTTCCATTCTTGGAGAAGAGGATGAAACCAAGAAAATTTTCAGAGTTCAATTATCAAATAAAGTAGCACAAACTGTAAAGAATGCTTTCCAATTACTTGGAATAGAGGTTCCGAATAGAATGTAATTTTCGGATTTTTATTTATATAAAGAAGTGAATCAAAATAAAAATTATTTTATTCAAACATACGCAATTATGGTTTTATCTGTAGTTGCTTTTGTTTTTATTAAACCTTTTTTGCCAACCAAGCTTTTTCCTGTGGTCGATGCCAATATGAAAAACATTGTTGTTGATAGTTTAATGCTCGAAGCGCTTGCAGAAGATGCTCAAATAACTGAAGATAGTGGAATTAATGATTCGTTAGAAACATTCGATTTCCATGAATCTGATTATGTCGGATACCAACATTTAATTCCATTTTTCGAAAAATTACAAGAGTTAGAAACAAATGGAAAAGGAAAAATTCGAATTGCTTTTTTTGGTGATTCGATGAATGATGGCGATATGATTGTAAAAGATTTTAGAGCGAATTTTCAAGACCGTTTTGGTGGTGAAGGTGTTGGATTTGTAAACATAACTTCAGAATCAGCAGCTTCACGCGGAACAATCAAACATCAGTTTTCGCCAAAATGGAAATCGTATTCATTTGTAAATACTAAAAACTTAGCTTCAGCTTTCGGAATTAGCGGAAACGTTTTCTTTCCGAAAGATACAGCTGCAACCAATTGGTTGAGTTTAGAAGCTTCCAAAGTAAATCATTTATCAGATTTAAATAACCCGATTCTTTTTTACGGTAAATCCGATGTGTCAAATGGTCAAATTGCGATTATTAGAAATAAAGATACGGTTTATCAAAATTTACGCCCGAATCAATTAGTTAATAAAATTGCTTTAGGAAATACGAGTAAAAAGCTAAAAATCGAATTTAAAAATGCCGGAAATATCCCGTTTTACGGAGTTGATTTTTCTGGTAATTCTGGAGTTTATGTAGATAATTTTTCGAATCGTGGAAATTCGGGATTGCCAATTACAAACATAAAATCAGAAGTTTTATCAAGTTTTAATCAAGATTTAAATTACGATTTAATTGTACTTCAATACGGAACAAATGTTCTAGGTTACGGAACCAAAAATTACAGTTGGTACGAGAAAAAGATGAAAGCAGTTATTGAACATATTCAAAAAGCGATGCCCAATGTTCCTATTTTAATTGTTTCGATTGCCGATAAATCGACCAAATATGATACGCAAATGAAAACCGATTCGGCTGTAATTCCGTTGGTAAAATCGCAATTAAATTATGCAAAACAAGCAAACGTAAGTTTTGTGAATTTATTTCAATTGATGGGCGGCGAAGGTTCGATGGTTAAATGGGTTGAAGAAGAACCGTCAAAAGCCAATAAAGATTATACGCATTTAAACTTTAGAGGTTCAAAATTTGTATCGGATTTAATCTATCAGAAAATCATGTTTGGTTATGATGATTTTACCAAACAAACAACTACAAAACAATAATTAAAATCACTTTTAAAATGAAGAAAACGTTCTATATCGGCTTGATTTTTTTATTGTTTGGCAAAACTATTTTTGCTCAATCGTCAGAAAATAATGTTGTTTCTGAACCAGTTTCAGATTCTATTTCATCAACGATTACAATTTTAAATCCCGAAGTTTTAACTCCGTTTTTTAAACAATTACAAGATTTAGAAACCACAAAGCAAGGAAAAATCCGAATGGTTCAGGTTGGAGATTCGCACATTCAAGCCGATTTTTCCACCAATATCATTAAAGATGTTTTTCAACAAAAATTCGGGAATGGCGGTTTGGGATTTGTTTTTCCGCATCGATTGGTTAAAACAAACGGAACGTCGAAAGTGAATTTTAAATCGAACGCTGCTTTTAGTTCAAGTCGAAATGTGCGTCCGGTAGATGAAAATCCCATCGGAATTTCGGGTTACACCATTTCAACAAATAATAAAAATGCAGTTATCGAAGTCGATATTAAAGAAGAACAAGATTTTGCAAATACAATTAAAATCATCACACCGAATAATATCCCATTTTTTAATATTGGTTTGAGTAACGGAACTAAAATTGCTTTAGAAAAGCAAACGATAAAAGCTAAAAATCATAAAGTTAAAAAAGGAGAAACGCTTTCAAGTATTTCAAGAAAATATGGAGTTTCTGTTGATTTTATCAAAAAACACAACGGTTTAAAATCGAATAATTTAGCAATCGGAAAAAATTTAAAAGTTGGTGAAGAAAAGCAAATTGAAAGCGAAGTTAGTAAGTCAAATTTTGATTTGGTTGCATTAGCACAAAGTAATCAATCGGTCGTTTATCATTCTTCAAAAGTAATTGACGAATTTTATTTGATTGCCGATGAATCTAAATCAGATTATAAGTTAAGTGGCTTACTTTTAGAAAATAATCAACCTGGAATTACTTTTAGCGGAATAGGAGTGAACGGCGCAAAGCTTTCAGATTACAATCAATTTGATTTGTTTTTTGAGCAGATGCAAGTTTTAGAACCTAACTTAATCATCGTAAGTTTAGGAACAAACGAATCTTTTGACCGATTAGCTGCTTCAGATTACATCGCAAATTTGGGAGTTTTTGTATCTAAAATGAAAAAAACAAATCCAAATGCGGCTATTTTAGTTACCACTTCACCGCCATCGACTTTACATAAAAGATATGAAAATACCTACATTTCCGAATATGCAAAAGGAATCATCGACTTTGCAAATACCAATAAAAACATCGCCGTATTTGATTTATACCAAGCTTTTGGTGCAGAAAACGGGGTGAAACAAAACAAACAAAAAAACTTCTTAGCCAAAGATGAGGTTCATTATACCAAAACAGGATATGAAGCACAAGGGCAAATGTTAGCAGATGCACTTTTAAACGCGTACCAAAATTATATATCTAACAAGTAGTTTTTTACTTTATGAAAAATTGGTTTGACCAACACATCATTCCACAATTGGAATTTTTCAATGCCGAAACTGTCGGTTCTTGGTTTACATTTAAGCCAGAAGAACCGATGTTGTTTAACACGGCGCGTTTCTTTGCTATGTTTTTGGTGTTCTACGCCATTTACATTTCATTGCGTAAAACATTTTATCCGCGGTTACTTTATGTGATTTGTTTTTCGTGTTTTTTCTATTATTTATCTAGCGGACCTTTTCTGATTTTAATTTTAGCTTCGTCGTTGTTTGATTATATCGTAACCAAACGTATGTATTACTCGAAGTCTGAAATGACCAAAAAGTTCATTGTTTCACTTAGCGTGATGGTGAACTTAGGTTTGCTGGCTTATTTTAAGTACATGAATTTCTTTATCGATTCGATTAATTCGGTTAGCGAATCGTATATCGAATTTCAGAAAATTGGTTTGCCTGTCGGGATTTCGTTTTTTACGTTTCAATCGATTAGTTATGTGATTGAGATTTATCGTAAAGAAATCAAACCGACAAAAAATTACATCGATTATTTATTTTTTATTTCGTTTTTTCCGCAGTTAGTTGCAGGTCCGATTGTTCGTGCTAAAGATTTTCTTTCTCAAATTTATTCAGATTTAAAAATCACAAAAGAAGATATGAATTACGGAATGCTTTTAATTATCGGTGGATTAATTAAGAAGGTTGTTATTTCAGATTATATTTCGTCAAATTTTGTTGACCGCGTGTACGATTTGCCAAATGCGTATACTTCGTTTGAAAATTTAATGGCAACTTACGGATACGCGATTCAAATTTATTGCGATTTTTCGGGATATTCAGATATGGCAATTGGTATTGCTTTGTTGTTAGGATTTAAACTTCCAACCAATTTCAGAACGCCGTATCAATCCAAATCAATTACCGAATTTTGGCGTCGTTGGCACATTTCGTTATCTACTTGGTTAAAAGATTTCTTATACATTTCGGTAGGAGGAAACCGTAAAGGAACCTTTGCAGGATTTTTGTTTCCTGCTTTGTTTTTCATTGCTTTGTTTGTTTGGGGAGTTTATATGTATCCAACCTCTTACGTTCCACTAATTATTGCTTCGGCTTCGTTTTTAGTGTTTGTTTTTTCGTTTTTATTTTCAAAAGACAAGAAGAAAACGATGTACACCGATGTTAATTTAATGACCACAATGTTACTTGGCGGATTATGGCACGGCGCAAGTTTACGTTTTATTGTTTGGGGAGCCTTACACGGAGGCGCTTTAGCAGTGCATAAATTGTTTATGGAATACTTTCCAGATAATGGTAAAAAATCCTTTTTCAAAAGTATTTGGGATGTATTTGCTGTTATTCTAACGTTTCATTTTGTAACGTTTTGTTGGATATTTTTTAGAGCAAAAGATTTTCCTACCGCTTTAGATGTGATTAATAATATTGGAAATCTAACTTTTGATTTCAATCAATGGTATATTATTTATCAAGGTTATACCAATGTATTTTTGGTGATGTTATTCGGATTGGTTTGGCATTTTATTCCTGAAGCTTGGATGAAGAAAGTGCAAAACATATTTATTGTGATGCCTCTTGTTGGGAAAGCAATTATTCTAGCTTTGGTTTATTGGTTGGTTTTTGCCACCGCACAAGAAGGTCCGCAACCGTTTATTTATTTTCAGTTTTAGAGTTCTAATTTAACCACTCAAATACGAGTGGTTTTTTTATATGTGAAAATTAACAAACTTTTGTAAAATTAAATTGCACTCAATTTAATTTTGTAATCTACATTTGTAGTATAAATAAATACCATGGAAGATTATTTAAAAATATCAAACCAATTGTGTTTTCCGATTTATGCATTGTCTAAAGAAATCACAAATCAATACCGACCTTTATTAGAAAAGTTAGATTTAACCTATCCACAATATTTAGTAATGTTGGTTTTATGGGAACATCAAAAATTTAGTGTCAAAGCGATTGGTGAAAAATTACATTTAGACAGCGGAACTTTAACGCCTTTACTAAAACGTTTAGAAATAAAAGAAATAGTTAAACGCGAAAGATGTAAACACGACGAACGTATTGTCGAAGTTAGTTTAACTGAAAAAGGAAATGCTTTAAAAACAGATGCAGCTTGTATTCCAGTTCAATTAATGGAAAAAGTGCAATTGTCTACAATTGAAATCGAACAGTTAAAAATTATTATAAATAAAATTTTAAATACCATATAAAATGAAAACATTATATACAACTGCAGCAACTGCAACAGGAGGAAGAAACGGGAAAGTAGTTTCAGAAAACGGAGTTTTAAATATTGAAGTAAAAATGCCTAAAGGGTTAGGTGGTTTAAACGACGACTTTTTAAATCCAGAAATGCTTTTCGCTGGCGGTTACGCCGCTTGTTTTGATAGCGCTTTGAACATGATTATCAAAATGGAGAAAATTAAAACTGGGATGACTTCTGTAACAGCCAATGTTGCAATCGGTCAAAATGAAGCTGGTGGATTTGGTTTGGCCGCAGAATTACATGCAAATATTCCTGGTGTTACAATTGAAGAAGCGCAAACTTTAACAGAAAAAGCGCACGCAGTTTGTCCATATTCAAATGCAACTCGCGGAAATATCGAAATTAAATTAACAGTTTCAAATAACGACTAATTATGAGTTTAATTGAAAATTTAAATTGGAGATATGCGGTTAAAGCTTACGACCCAACAAAAAAAGTAAGTCAAGAAAATATCAACAAAATTGTAGAAGCAGCTCGTTTAGCTCCGACTTCATCCGGATTACAACCTTTTAAAGTTATTGTGGTTCAAAATCAAGATGTAAAAGAAAAATTGGTTCAAGGTGCGTTGAATCCTGAATGTATGCGAGATTGTTCTCATGTTTTGATTTTTGCAGCTTGGGACCGTTATACAGAAAAACGTATCGATGATATTTATGATTTAACGACAGATGAACGTGGTTTGCCACGTGGACGATTTGATAGTTACACAGATAAATTAAAAGAAATTTATTTGAATCAAACAGCCGAAGAAAATCATGCACATATTGCACGTCAAACTTATATTGCTTTAGGAATGGCTTTGGCACAAGCTGCCGAACTTAAAATTGGTTCAACACCAGTTGAAGGTTTTAATAATGCAGTGGTTGACGAAGTTTTAAATTTAAGTTCATTAGGCTTAAAAAGCGTTTCGTTAATGTATGTCGGATATTCAGACGAACAAATCGATTGGTTAAGATCGATGAAAAAAGTCCGTAATCCAAAATCAGATTTTGTAATCGAAATCTAAAATAAAATCAAAAGAGCTATTTCTAATTTAACGGAATAGCTTTTTTATTGAATTTAAATCACAAATGCAAATTTAATCTTACATAAGCATTTGACACTTCGGCTATAATTTTATATATTTGCAGCTTAGTTTAAAAAGATAACTGTATGTTCGATAATTTAAGTGATAAACTAGATAAAGCTCTACATATATTAAAAGGTCACGGTAAAATTACTGAGGTAAATGTTGCCGATACTTTAAAAGAAGTGCGTCGTGCCTTATTAGATGCCGATGTTAACTTTAAAATTGCGAAAGATTTTACCACTCGTGTAAAAGAAAAAGCAATTGGTCAAGACGTATTAACTACGTTACAGCCAGGGCAATTAATGGTTAAAATCGTTAAAGATGAATTAACAGAATTAATGGGTGGAGATGCTGCTGGTGTAAACTTGTCTGGTAATCCGTCGGTTATTTTGATGTCTGGTTTACAAGGTTCGGGTAAAACAACGTTCTCTGGTAAATTAGCAAACTTCCTTAAAACAAAGAAAAACAAGAAACCTTTATTGGTTGCCTGTGATATTTATCGTCCGGCTGCGATTAATCAGTTACACGTAGTTGGAGACCAAATTGGTGTAGAAGTTTATTCTGAACCAGATAATAAAAATGCAGTTTCAATTGCTGCCAATGCAATTGCTTACGCAAAGCAAAACGGATTCAACGTTGTTATTGTCGATACGGCTGGTCGTTTAGCTATCGATGAAGAAATGATGAACGAGATTGCAAACGTTCATGCAGCAATCAAACCACAAGAAACGTTGTTTGTTGTTGATGCCATGACAGGTCAAGATGCGGTTAATACTGCTAAAGCTTTCAACGACCGTTTGGATTTTGATGGAGTTATTCTTACAAAATTAGATGGTGATACTCGTGGTGGAGCTGCTATTTCTATTAAATCAATCGTAAACAAACCGATTAAATTTATTGGAACAGGCGAGAAGATGGATGCGATTGATGTATTCTATCCAGATCGTATGGCAGATCGTATTTTAGGAATGGGTGACGTTATCTCGTTAGTAGAACGTGCTCAAGAACAATACGACGAAGAAGAAGCTCGAAAGCTTCAAAAGAAAATTGCTAAAAACGAATTTGGTTTTGACGATTTCTTATCGCAAATTCAACAAGTGAAAAAAATGGGATCGATGAAAGATCTTGTTGGGATGATTCCTGGTGTTGGAAAAGCATTAAAAGATGTTGAAATTGAAGACGACGCTTTTAAACATATCGAAGCTATCATACATTCGATGACTCCGGCTGAAAGAGCAAAACCTACATTATTAGATGCCAAACGTAAATTACGTGTAGCAAAAGGTTCTGGAACGGATATCAATCAAGTAAATCAATTGCTTAAACAGTTCGACCAAATGAGCAAAATGATGAAGATGATGCAAGGTGCAAAAGGTAAAAACCTAATGCGAATGATGGGCGGAATGAACGGAATGCGCTAAAAAATATTAAGGGATTAAATTTCATTGAAGTTTAATCCTTTACATTTATATAAAAACAACAACAACACAATTAAGAATGCAACTACTAGACGGAAAAAAAGTTTCGGAAGAAATCAAAAATGAGATTGCTATTGATGTAGCAAAAATGAAAGAACGTGGTGAAAAAGTACCGCACTTAGCTGCTATTTTGGTAGGAAGTAATGGTGCAAGTTTAACTTACGTTGGAAGTAAAGTGAAAGCTTGTGAAAAAGTAGGTTTCGATTCAACTTTGGTTTCTATGCCAGTTGAAACAACTGAAGAGGAATTATTGGCTAAAATTGATGAATTGAATAACAATGACGATATCGACGGATTTATTGTTCAATTGCCATTGCCAAAACACATTGATGAGCAAAAAGTTTTAAATGCTGTAAATCCAGATAAAGATGTTGATGGTTTCCATCCAGAAAACTTCGGAAGAATGGCTTTGGAATTAGAATCTTTTATTCCTGCAACGCCTTTCGGAATTTTACAATTATTAGAGCGTAACAAAATCGAAACAAAAGGTAAAAAAGTTGTTGTAATTGGTCGTTCTAATATCGTTGGAAAACCAATGAGTTTATTGATGAGTCGTAAAGCTTATCCAGGAAATGCAACCGTAACGTTAACGCATTCGGCAACTCAAAACATCGAAGAGATTACACGAGAAGCAGATATCGTTATCACAGCTTTAGGTGTTCCAGAATTCTTAAAAGCAAATATGATTAAAGACGGAGCTGTAATTGTTGACGTTGGAATTACACGCGTTACTGACGAAAACCATCCAAAAGGTTATGTAATTAAAGGTGATGTTGCTTTTGACGAAGTAGCAGAAAAAGCATCTTGGATTACACCAGTTCCAGGTGGAGTAGGACCAATGACCATTGCTATGTTAATGAAAAACACTTTAATAGCGAGAGAGCGTAGCGCAAATAAATAATTTTCGATTTTATAATTAAAACCATCTCAGTCCGAGGTGGTTTTTTTTGTAAATTGAAATCAGAATTAATTTTTATGAAAAATAAACTTTTAGTAGGAATTTGTTTCCTACTTTCATTGTTCTCGGTGGCTCAAACCAATCAATTGCTCTTCAAAACATCTTACGGAAATTTCAAAGTGGTTTTGTATGATTTTACACCCAAACATCGCGATTTAATTTTAGATGCAATTAAAGATGAGGTTTATCAAGAAGCTTTTTTTAATCGTATAATCGAAAACTTTGTTGTTCAAGGTGGTGAACATGATAATGATATTGCCGAGCGTGAAACTAATTTACCTTTAGAAAGTAGATTAAGATTATTGCCAGAGTTTGATGAACGAGCATTTCATAAATTGGGTGCTTTAGGTGCCGGAAGAGATGAAAATGTGGATAAAGCGTCATTTTTAAATCAAATTTATTTTGTAGTTGGTAAACCTGTAAATATTACTGATTTAGAAAAAATAGAACATCAAAAAAATATAAAATTTACCGAACAACAAATTCAAACATATTTAACTCAAGGCGGTTTACCACGTTTAGATTATGATTATACCGTTTTTGGTGAAGTTATAGAAGGTTTGGAAGTTTTATTAAAAATTAGTAAAGTAGCTGTTAATAACGAAGATTATCCTATAGACGATGTGAGTTTTAGAATTAATGTTTTAAAATAGTTTGTGTTTTTGTTAAAAATAATAAATTTATTTTTTTACTTTAGGATTCTAATTAATACAAAAAAAACACTTACAAATGAAAAAAAAACTACTTGTTGTTTTGTTACTAGTTTTAGGTTTTAAAACGATTGCACAAGAACGCAAAGGGCAATTTCGTTTAACCGATGATTCTAAACATCAACTCCTTATTTCATTTGATAATTCTGAACAAATTGATGATGTTATTACTTATCAATTTAATAAAAATCCAGAATTTCAAAACTTCGTTTCTGAAAATAATTTAGAATTTAAAGAAGCTTTTACTTGGGATGAAATCCATTTCAATCAACTTCGACAAGATGCAATTAAATATTCAAATTCAGATGCTTCGGTCACTGTTTTAAAAGGATTTTATTTACTTGAAACAGAATTGCCAAATGATATACTTTATCAATATGCACAAAAATTAGAAGCTTTTAAATTTGTTCGTTATGTCGAATTAAATAACCAAACTCCAATTGTTCCTCCGTCAGTAGATATTCCTCCTGTAACTCCAAATTACGTACAACAGCAAGTTTATATTCAAACAAATCCAGGAGTAAATATGCAATATGCCTGGAATCAAGGTGTTTTGGGTCAGAATGTACGTGTTCGTGATGTTGAATATGGAATGTCTATAACTCACGAAGAATTATCTGCGCCAAAATTTTCAAATGCAAATCCCATAAACGCATTAGTTGATTCGTCTTGGTTAGACCATGGTACAGCTACTGCAGGTGTAGTTGCTGCACATAATGGAACTTATGGAATTACTGGAATGCAACATGGGATTTCTGAATTTAAAGTTTTTCCAGAATATACAACTTCAGGATACAGTAGAGTTAGTGCAGTTAATGCATCTTTACAAGCTTCGTTAGCAGGTGATGTTGTAATATTTGAAATGCAAACTTATGGATTTAATTATACAAATGAAGACCATAAATATGTTGTTGCTGAATATGAAAATTCAATTTGGGATTTAACTAAAGCTATGACAGATGCCGGAATTCATGTAGTTGCTGCTGCTGGAAACGGTAACCAAAATTTAGATTTAATTGGTTATCAAAGTTATATGAATCGTGGAAATTCAGGTGCTGTTATTGTTGGTGCGGGTTCACCTAATACTTTACACGAACGTTTGTATTTTAGTACTTACGGACAACGTGTAGATTTACAAGGTTGGGGATTTGATGTTGTTACTTCAGGTTATGGCGATTATGCTCTTTTAGGTAATGATTCAAATCAATCTTATACGCAATTTAATGGTACGAGTTCTGCAACTCCAATTGTAGCAAGTTGTGTAATTGCTTTGGTTTCACGTGCAAAAGCAACAAATCGAATATTAACACCCAATGAAGCTCGAACTATTTTAAAAGAAACTGGAATTGCGCAAGGAGGAAATACTACAGAAAATATCGGACCAATTCCAAATATGCAAGCTGCTTTACAGTATTTGGATAATTATTTATTATCAACTAATAAAGTAGATGCAATTCCGATGAAGGTATATCCTAATCCAGCGAACAATGAAATATTTATTAGTTTTTCGGATGAGTTTTCTACAAATAACATAGCTATTTACGATACGCTTGGCAGACAAGTTTTTTCAACAACTAATTATCAAAGTGATAATCCAATAGATATTTCTTTTTTAAATAGTGGTATGTATATTTTAAAAATGAAATCAAATCAAGCAGAACAATCTCATAAAATCATAAAGAAATAATATTAAAAAAATTTAAACCATTTCATTTTGAGATGGTTTTTTTATTTGCAATATCTTTGAAATCAAATAAAAATCAGATGTCAAATTTAATATCAAAATTAGAGAATCATTTAAACGAAAAGTCAAGTAACGTTGTTTCTGATGCGGATAGTTTAGATTATTTAGGATGTAGTTTTAAAATCAGTTCGATGTTGTTTTTATATCGAAAAGCCAAAATCACTCCCAAAAAAATAGGTTGTTTTGTAGCAGTTTGGAAAAGAGATGCCGACAGAAAAACCGTTCCTTTTGAATTATCAGATGATTTTAATTTTTATTTGATAGAAGTTGAAGATAATAATAACAAAGGATTTTTTATTTTTCCGAAATCTATTTTGGCAACAAACGGTGTTTTGTCAACAGAAAAAGAAGGAAAGCGCGGATTTAGATTATATCCAACTTGGACAAATCCAGAAAATAAACAAGCCATAAAATCGCAACTTTGGCAAATACCGTTTTTCATAAATCTAAACGAAACAACAGAAAAGCTAAACCAACAAATCCAAAAGATATTTGAATTATATGCTTAATTCTATGTATTTTTAAAGGATAAAAAATCTAGGAGAATGTATCAGCAAATTATAGCGCAGCAAAAAGAAATTCTAAATAAATTAAATAAACAAAAAGCCATGTTAAGCTGGTTGCGTTTGGTTTTATTACTGGTCGCAATTTATTGTTTTTATTTGATGCTTTTTAATCGCGATGGTATTTACGGATATTATGCTTTAGGATTGTTTATTGTTTTTTTGATTGTGGTAAATTTTCATTCAAAAAAGCAAGACCAAGTTATTTATCATCAAACCTTAAAAAAAATTAACGACGACGAAGTTTCTTTTTTAAATGGTCAATTTCATTTTGATGAAGGAAAAGAATTTTTAAATCCGCAACATGCTTTTTCGTACGATTTAGATTTGTTTGGACGCAATTCTATTTTTCAATTTTTGAATCGTACCGGAACATCTTTAGGCAAAAATACATTAGCAAATAGTTTACAGGAAATTCCTACTCAAGAAAAAATTTCGTTAAAACAAAAAGCAATTCAAGAATTAGCTGATAATATTGAATTTCGTCAGCATTTTCAGACTTTAGCAGCCATTGCAAATACTTCAGATAAAGAAACAACGGCAATAAAAAGTTGGACGAAATCTGGAAACGAAAAACCAAATAAAATATTTACAATTTTAGCAATTGCATTACCCAGCTTGTTTGTTTTGTCGTTAATCGCTTCGTTTTTAGAAGTTCATTCTGCTGCAGGAAAGTTAAGTTTGTTTTTCTTTTCGTTGAATTTATTTGCTGTTGGTGCTTTTACAAAATATATTTTTCAAGAGATTGGAAAAGCCGATAAAATTGCAACGAGTTTGCAACAATACGCAAAAATGATTCGTTTTTTTAATGAAACTAATTTCGAATCCGAATATTTAAAACAAATTCAGAATAAATTAAAAAGCGATAAATCAAACGCAAATCAAGCATTAAATGAGCTTTCTAATATTTTCGAAAAATTAAATACCGTTGCAAATCTTTTTATTTTCATTGCCTTTAACGGAACTTTTCAATATCATTTTTGGGTTTATAAAAAACTACAAAATTGGAAGCAGCAACATTTGGTTTTTCTGTGGGATTGGATTGAAATTATCGGACAAATAGAAGCATTAAATAGTTTGGCCAATTTTGCTTATAACAATAAAGAATATTCATATCCGGAAGTTACTTCAGATAAAATTCATTTTGAAAATTTAGGACATCCTTTGTTATCTAAAGAAAAACGTGTTCGAAATTCGATAGATTTTACCAACAAACAATTTGTGATTTTAACCGGAAGTAACATGAGTGGTAAAAGTACTTTTTTACGAACCGTTGGAATTAATTTAGTTTTGAGTTATGTTGGTGCACCAATCGATTGTAAGACAGCACAAGTTTTTCCGTTACCACTTTGGGTTTCTATGCGATTGACAGATTCACTTTCAGATAGCGAATCGTTCTTTTTTGCTGAGGTAAAACGATTGAAGCAAATTGTAACCGAAGCCGAAAAACAGCAAATTTTTGTTTTACTTGACGAGATTTTAAAAGGAACAAATTCAGACGATAAAAAGTCGGGAACTGTTGGTGTTATTGAAAAACTACATCATTTAAATGTTTTAGGAATGATAGCAACGCACGATTTAGAAGTTTGCGAAACCACTAATAAATATCCGCAATCGATGCACAATAAATGTTTTGAAGTTGAAATCATTAACAACGAATTACATTTTGATTACAAGCTTAAAGATGGTGTTTGTCAAAACAAAAATGCCACTTTTATTATGAAGAAAATGGAAATTATTTAAGTCGATTTCAAAATTAGAATTCAATTAGAATTGACTTTAATTCTGAAAATCAATTTCTGAATTTGTTATATTTGTTTTTAAATCAATAAAATATGCAAATACTTGTTGTTGAAGACGATAAACGAATCAGTGATTTTCTTATTAAAGGATTAGAAGAAAACGGATATTTGGTTACTTTATGTAAATCGGCAGAAGACGTTTTACAAGATTTTTTATCTATTCAATGGGATTTGATAATTTGCGATATTATGCTTCCTGGAATTGATGGTATTCAGTTGGTTCAAACCTTACGATTTAAAAAAATATTTGTTCCAATTTTGATGTTGAGCGCATTAAATAGCATTCAAGATAAAGTATCGGCTTTAGATTATGGAGCAGATGATTATATTACAAAACCTTTTCATTTTGATGAATTATTATCTAGAATCAAAGCTTTAACTCGAAGATTAAATTATAAACAAGAAGATGAAATTTCTAAAATTCTGATTTTTAATGCGCTGAAAATCGATTTAAATCAATACAAAGTATTTCTGAATGATGTTGAAGTTGAACTTTCTCCAAGAGAATATAAATTGTTGATTTATTTAATTGAAAATCAGAATAAAACAGTTTCTCGAATTCAAATATTAAATGCCGTTTGGGGCATCAATTTTAATAATCATACCAATGTTGTTGATGTTTACATTTCTTATTTGCGTAATAAATTAGAAATGAAAGATTATAAATTTATTTATACAGTAAAAGGGGTCGGATATATGTTTAAGTAAAAGGTTATGAATCTAAAACATCGTTTATCTTTTTATTCTGTTACAGTTTTTTCGATTGTAATTTTGGTTGCTTCTGCCGCTATTTATTTTTCATTTTATAAAAAGATGGAACATAATGAATTACTTTCACTAAAAAATAAAACTTTATTAGCTGCCATTTATTATTTAGAAGCAGATGAAACGGGCGTTGTAGAACGTGAAACCGTTATTGACCAATTAAGAAAATCGATTTCGCGTTCAAATATTGCCGTTTTTAATGACAAAAATATTTTGGTTCGCGGAGAAATGAATGCGTCAACAGATATTTCTACAAATTTTTTAAATAAAGTTCGCTCGCAACACGAAAGCAATTACATTACAAAAGATTTTTTTTACAATGGATTATTTTATAAGGATAACGAAGGTGATTTTGTGGTCATTACTCGTGAATCTAAATCAGAATTTAATCAACAACTTTTAACTTTATTACAAATTTTGACCATTGTTTTTCTTGTCGGAATTGTGATGGTTTATATTTTTTCGAACTTATTAGGAAAATTTGCTTTTCAACCTTTGACAAATATTATCGACCAAATTAAAGAACGCGATAATGTCAATTTTTCTAAACCTTTGCAAACCAAAGATTCTTATACAGAAATTCAAGATTTAGTTAAAAGTTACAATCATTTTATGGAGCGAATAGACAAAACTTTTATAATTCAAAAGAATTTTATCGATTACGTTTCGCACGAACTTCGCACTCCAATTACCGCGTTGTTATTAACTTTGGAAGTAACGCACAACAAAGACCGTACAAAAGAAGAATACCAACAAGTTTTAAATCAATTGAATCAATATGTTGTTGATTTAGAAGAAACGTTGGATAATATGATGTTGCTTTCAGGCGCGAAAACCAAATTCGAATTTACTAAAATTCATATTGATGAAATTATTTGGCAAGTTATTGAACAAATGATTCTGTATCATAATGCTCAAATCGAAGTAAATATTTTGGTTAAGAATTCTGATTTTTTAATCATAAACGGTAATCCACAGCTTCTTCAATTAGCATTGAATAATATCATTGAAAATGCAATAAAATATTCAGACAATCAACCGATTAAAATTCTTTTTGAAGATAAGAATAATCATTTAGAAATTTCTGTTTTTGATACCGGAATCGGCATTCCACTTGAAGATGTTCCAAATATAACAGCTAACTTTTTCCGTGGTCAAAATACACAGTATTATACTGGAAAAGGAATCGGTTTATCAATGGCAAACATTATTTTTACGTTGCATAATATCCAATTACAATTGAAAAATAATCAACCAAAAGGTACAATTGCCAAACTTTCTTTTCCTAAAAATGATTAATAATTCTAATCGAATTCTAATCTAACTTAAAATTTACCTTAATTTTCAACTTTTACTTTTGAATCAAATGATTTGAAAGTGAAAATGAATATCTTATCAACCCTAGTAATTTCTTGTTTTTGTGTTTTACCATCGCAAGCACAGAATTTTAATTTGCAAGAAATTGAAACTTATTTTTTACAAAATAATTTAAGCTTAATCGCTAAAAAATATCAGATTTCTGAAACTGAAGCTTTGCTTATTCAAGAAAAACTGCTTCCAAATCCATCGTTAGCAATTAGTGAAGTGAATTTATGGAAAAACGGTTCGGCTGAACAACTTCCTTATTTGTTTGGTAAATATGGACAAACGCAACAAATTTCTCTTGAATTGGAACAGTTAATTGAAACAGCAGGCAAACGAAAAAAACGAGTTGCGGTTAAAGAAAACGAAATTAAACAAGTGAATTTTGAGTTCGAAGAATTACTTCGTGAACTTAAAAAAGAGCTTCGATTAACGTATTGGAATTTGTTTCGAATCAGTGAAACGCGTCAACAAACAGAAGCTTTAGTGCAACTTTATCAGCAATTAAATGAACAATACGCACGACAAGCAAATCTGAAAAATATTTCTCAAGCTGATGCTTATCGCGTTCAAACTGCTTTCTTGAATTTACAATCTGAAAACGCCGAATTACTTCAAGAACAGGCTGAACATTTATTGAGGTTGCAGCAATTAACTCAAATTCCGAATTTAAAATTAGAGCAAATTGTTTTTCCGATTATTCCTACAGATTTGTCTCAAAAAATCCCATTAAATTTTTCTGAAACAACGCAACAAAACAACATTTCTTTAATGCTTCAAAACAACCAAATTGATTTGGCTAAAAAGCAATTAGATTTAGAAGAAGCGCAACGTATTCCTGATTTAAATCTGCAAGTAAATTATGACCGTGGAGGTAATATTATGCGTGATTTTGTTGGTGTTGGTGTTCGTTTTGATTTGCCCGTTTTTAATAGAAACAAAGGAAATATTTCTGCTGCCAAAAGCAATATCGAAATGCAAAAAGTAGAAAGAAATGCCATTGAACGTCAAATTGAAAACGATTCTAATTTTGCCATTACTCAGTTGTTTCAATTTGAAAAGTTAATGAAGCAACGTAACGATTTTAGTCAAGAAAATGCGTCTGATTTACTTCAAAATTATTACAAACATTTACAAAATAAACACATCACTTTAATGGAATTTATAGATTTTACTCAAGCACATTTAGAGTCTCAAAAGGCTTATAATCATTGGGTAAATCAATATTTCACAAATTACGAACAGTTACAATATTTAGCAGGAAAAGATTTTTAGATATGAAAAAAATAAGTCGATATATTTTAGTTACAGGTTTTTTTATGACCTTGTTTTCGTGTGCGAAAAACACAAATGAACAAATGACTGTAAGCGATTCAGATTCTCAGAAATTTTGTTTAAATGAACAATTAAAAAAAACTACTCAAATCACTGAAGTTTCTGAACAACCTGTTCAAGAACAAATGACATTTTCTGGTAAAATTGAATATAACGAAAATGATTTGGTTGCTTTTAAAAGCCTTTTAGAAGGTTTTGTTGAAAATGTTTCTTTTGAATTAGGCGATTATGTGAAGCAAGGTCAGGTTTTAGCAACTGTAAAATCATTTCAAATTCAAGAACTAATTCAACAACAAAAAGCATTACAAAGTCAAATTGTTTTTTTAGAGCAAAAGAAAAAATCGCAACAAGAAATGTTACAGGACGGATTACTTGCAGCTCCCGAATTGTTAGAAACGGAACATGAACTTTCTCAAGCTCGATTGGATAAAAATCGAATTCAAGAAAATTTGAATTTATACAAAGCAATTGGTAATGGTATCTTTCAGATTGTTGCTCCCAAAAACGGTTACATTATTCAAAAAAATATCAGTAAAGGTCAAACCTTGACTTCAGATAGCGAACCTTTATTTGCAATTTCAAATCTAAAGCAAGTTTGGGTAATGGTTAATATTTATGCAAGTAATTTAAGATACATAAAAGTTGGCGATGCGGTTAAAGTTAGAACTGTTGCTTATCCTGATGATTTATATCAAGGTAAAATAGATAAAATATATAATGTTTTTGATGATAACGAACACGTTTTAAAAGCAAGAGTTGTTTTAGAAAATCAGGAATTAAATTTAATGCCAGGACTTGGAGCAGATATTATTATTGATAAAAATTTGAGTAATGAAGTTGCTTTCGCTATTCCAAATAAAGCAAAAGTTTTTAATAATAATAAAGAATATGTTGTGGTTTATAAAAACGATTGCGAATTAGAAATTCGTAAAATCAATTCTTTTGCTCAAAATGAAGAGTTTACTTATATCAAAGAAAAATTCGATGCTAACGAAAAAATCGTAACAACAAATGCATTATTAATTTTTGAACAATTAAAACCATAATCAATGAAGAAGTTTGTACAAGCAATAGTTACGTTTTCATTGAAAAATACTTCATTGGTGATGTTTTTGACCTTAGGTTTATTATTTGGTGGAATTTACGCTTTAAAACACACACCTATTGAAGCATTTCCGGATGTAACAAATACCAGAGCCCGAATCATTACGCAATGGCCAGGACGTAGCGCCGAAGAAATGGAGAAGATGATTACGTTACCTATCTCTAAAGAAATGAATGCCATTCCTAAAAAATCTAACATTCGTTCAGTGTCACTTTTTGGATTATCTGTTGTTACTGTTCAGTTCGAAGACGGTGTAGATGATTTTTATGCGCAACAATATGTTTCAAATAAATTAAACGGAATTAGTTTGCCTGAAAACGCTGAAGTTTCAGTTGAACCACCTTCGGGGGCAACAGGAGAGATTTTTAGATATGTAATTAAAAGTGATTTATCGATTAAAGAAGTTACTGCTATTCAAGATTGGATAATTGAACGTGAATTACTTGGTGTTCCTGGAGTTGCCGATGTGATTAGTTTTGGTGGAGAAGAAAAGATATTTGAAATTCAAATTAATCCAACCGAACTTAAAAATTTTGACTTATCACCTTTAGATGTTTATGAAGCTGTTTCTAAATCTAACATCAATGTTGGTGGAGATGTTATTCAACAAGGTGACCAAGCATACGTAGTTCGCGGAGTTGGTTTGTTAGATAAAATCGAGGATATCGAAAATATAACAATTAAGTTAAATGGTTCAACTCCAATTTTAATAAAAAATGTAGCGAATGTTGCTATTTCTAGTAAACCGCGTTTAGGTCAGGTCGGTTACAATGAACATGATGATTTGGTTGAAGGAATTGTGATTATGCTTCGCGGAGAAAATCCTTCTGAAGTTATCGATAGGTTAAAAGAAAAAATAACAGAGCTTAATGAACGAACACTTCCTGAAAATGTTCAGATAGAAACGGTTGTGGACCGAACTAAATTAGTGAACAATACAGTAAATACGGTTTCTAAAAATATAGTTGAAGGCGTTTTGTTAGTTTCTTTAATTGTATTTGTTTTCTTATACAATTGGAAATCGACAGTAATTGTTGCTTCGGTAATTCCGCTTTCGTTTTTATTTGCGATTATTATGCTCAAAATTCAAGGTTTACCAGCTAATTTAATTTCGATGGGAGCTTTAGATTTTGGTCTTTTACTTGAAGGAACTTTGGTAATTGTCGAAACCGTTTTTGTTTCTTTAGCCACGCTTCAGCATAAAGTTGGTCCAGAACGATTTGCCAAAATGAGCAAATTAGGAACGATTAAAAAAAGTGCCGGAAGTGTTGCTTCTTATATATTCTTTGCATTAATTATTTTAATTGTTGCACTGTTACCAATTTTTTCTTTTCAGAAAGTCGAAGGTAAAATGTTTACGCCTTTAGCATTTACTTTAGGATATGCACTTTTGGGTTCGCTTATTTTAAGTTTGACCTATGTACCTGCTATGTGTAAATTGTTGTTCACAAAGAATATTGAAGAGAAAGAAAATTTTATTTCACGTTTTTTTCATAAAACGATTTACGGAATGTTTCAAAAAGCTTTTAAGTATAAAAAAGTTACAGTTGCATTTTTTATAGGTTTGTTAGCATTGTGTACCTTTAAATTTTCTAATTATGGTTCTGAGTTTTTACCACAATTAAACGAAGGGGCGATTTATATTCGAGCTACTTTACCAAATAGTATTAGTTTGCAAGAATCAACAAAATTGACCAAAGAAATGAAAAAAATCATGGTTGATAATTGTAAAGAAATTGATTTTATTTTGACTCAAACTGGTCGTCCAAATGACGGTACCGATCCAACAGGTTTTTTTAATATCGAATTTAATGTACAATTAAAGGATGAGAAAGATTGGAATCGCGCGGTATCAAAAGAAGAAATTATTCAAGAGCTTCGAACGCAATTAAATCATTATCCAGGAATCAATTTTGGATTTAGTCAACCCATTCAAGATAATGTAGAAGAATATGTTGCCGGAGTTAAAAGTTCGTTAGTTATCAAAATTTTTGGAGATGATTTATATGATTTAGAATCTTATGCAAATGACGTTGCTCAATCAATAAAAAAAGTTGAAGGAATTACAGATATTAATGTTTATAAAAATATTGGTTTACCCGAATTACGCATTCAATTGCACGATTCTAAAATGGCTAAATACGGAATTCAAACTGCCGATGTCCAAGCTGTAATCGCAATGACAATTGGTGGGCAAGCCGCAACAAAGTTTTATGAGAATGACCGACAATTTGATGTTGTGTTACGTTTTCAAGAATCCTACCGAAATACACCAGATAAGATTAAAAACATTTTGATTCCAACAAGTAATGGTCAAAATATTCCTTTACAAGAAATAGCAACCATCGGATATCAAACAGGACCAGCTTTTATTTATCGCGAAGGAAATAGTCGTTACATCGGAGTTGGTTTTAGTATCGAAGGTCGTGATTTAGGAAGTACAATTGCTGAAGCTAAAGAAGTTGTTGCAAAAGAAGTTAAACTTCCAAAAGAAAATTATTTAGAATGGGCTGGTGAATTTGAAAGTAAAGAGCGTGCAACAAATCAATTAATGACTGTAATTCCAATTTCTTTGGTTCTGATTTTATTATTGTTGTATAGTAATTTTGGTAATATGAAAGATACTGCAATTGCTTCGATAACTATTCCTTTTGCTTTTATTGGCGGATTTTTATCACTTTGGATGACAGGAACCGTTTTTGGTATTTCTGCAGGAATCGGGTTAATCATACTTTTTGGAGTAAATACCATTAATGCAATTATTTTGATTGCTGTGATGAAAGAATATCTAAAAAAATCTTCTCTAAAACAAGCTATTGAAAAAGGTGTAAGTTCTCGAATTCGTTCCATAGTTATGATTGCTTTGATGGGTTCAATGGGATTATTACCTGCAGCACTTTCGACGAGTATGGGTTCTGAAATTCAAAAACCATTAGCTATTATGATTGTTGGCGGATTATTAATTTGTTTGATTCTTTCATTTACTGTTTTACCAGTTATTTTTTATTTTTCGTATCGCAAGCATAAATCATAATTTTTTATTAATTCAATGTTTTCAAAAGGACAAAAATCAATTTGTCCTTTTTTTTATTTTTTATTTTGATATTAAATAAAAACAAATAACTTTGTAATTCAAAGTAGATTCTTATGAACGAAAAATTTTCTGATGATTTAGCTCACATTCGCTCCATGATGGAACGTTCATCGCGTTTTGTATCTTTAAGTGGTTTATCCGGAATTGGAGCAGGAGTGACGGGTGTTATTGGTGCTTTTTTTGCAAATCAAATTATTGAAAAATCCGGAGGTATAACTAATGGGTATTACAATCATCAAACCGTTTGCGAATTAATAATTGTTGCTTTAATAACTTTAATTGTAGCTTTATTTTTTGGTTCTTTTTTTACGATAAGAAAAAGTAAAAAATTAGGTTTAGCTGTTTGGACTTCAACTACCAAAAAAACCATGATTCAACTTTCAATTCCTTTGTTAGTTGGAGGCGTTTTTTGTTTGGCTTTAATTAAGTATGAATTTTTTGGTTTAATTGCCGGAACTACTTTAATATTTTATGGGCTTGCCCTTTTAAATGCTGAAAAATATGTGTTTTCAGATATTAAATATTTAGGTATGCTAGAAATACTTTTAGGATGTATTTCTTTATTTTGGATTGGAAAAGGTTTGTTGTTTTGGACCATCGGATTTGGTTTTCTTCACATCATTTACGGAATCATTTTGTACAGAAAATACAAATAATGAGTATTATCAGTGGTTTAAATAAAGAGTTTGAAAGTCGTGTTCGACTTGGAATGATGTCGGTTCTAATGGTAAACGAATGGGTTGATTTTACAGAAATGAAAAATCTGCTTCAAGTTACAGACGGAAATTTGGCAAGTCATTCGGCTGCGCTCGAAAAAAATCAATATATCGAAATTAAAAAAGAGTTTGTTGGGAAAAAACCGCGAACTTCTTACAAAATAACAGAAATTGGAAAACGTGCATTTCAAGAGCATTTAAATTTTCTTGAAAAAATGATGAGGCAATAAATTGTCTTATTTTTTTACTTTTAAACTTTGAAACACAAAGTACTTTTAAATAAATAATTATGAAAAAACATCTATTAATTTTCTTAAGCACATTGGTTTTTGTGGTGCTTTTTTACAATCAAGATTTAGGTTTAAATCTATCGATTTTTGCTATCTTTTTAATGGTTTTCAATTTTGTTCAAAAACCCGAAATGCTAAAAGATAAGCGAGCGTTATTTTTAGCTACAACCGTTTTACTGTGTTCGTTATCAAATGCATGGCTAGCTAGTTTTGTGACTTTTTTGGCAGTAATGGTTTCTTCATTCGTATTTCGATTATATTGCGAAAATCAAAAGTTGAGATTAATCATGCAATCCATAATTTTTGCTTCGAACTGGTTTGCTTATGTGGTTCAGTTTTTTCAATTCAATACTTGGTTTGAAACTAAAAAATCAGATAAAGAAAAACTGTTTATGAAAATCTTCTCGTACGTTGTTTTACCATTTTTAATTTTGGGTGTTTTCTTTGCTTTGTACGTTTCTACAAGCGACACTTTATTAGCTTGGTATCAACGTTTTGAATTGGATATTAATTTCTTTATCATTTTCGTGACGATTTTTGGATTTTATATTTCGTTTGTTTTTTGGAATGCCAAAATTTATGAAGTTTTTGTAACCTTAAACCGTTCGTTAAAAACAAATTTTACTGAAGATGCAAAAAAGAATCAAAAACCAACTTTCGATTTTCTTCCTTTAGAGTTCGAAATGCGAAGCGGCATCATCACCTTATTTTGTTTAAACTTGATGTTGCTGTTTTTTATCGTAGTTTTTAATGTTGAACATATTCAAAATCCTGCGATAAATCTAGGAGATTTTAGCAATAGAATTCACGAACAAATCTATTCGATTATCGGTTCGATTGTTTTAGCGATGTTGGTGATTTTATTTTTCTTTAAAGATGCTTTAAACTTTATTCAGAATAATAAATACTTGGTACTTGGTGCAAAATGTTGGGTGATTTTAAATGCAGTTTTGGTAGCTTCTGCGGTTTATCAAAATACAATTTACGTAACCAATCTTGGATTGACTTACAAAAGATTGGGTGTTTATATGTTTTTGATTCTTTGTTTTTATGGATTGCATTTTACTTTTAAGAAAATCCAAAATCAAAAAACGAATTTTTATTTGGTTGATAAAATGACTTGGGGATTTTTCTACACTTTGGTTTTTTGTTCTCTTTTTAATTGGGGAAGTTTCATCACCTATTATAATTTAACTTTAAGTGAAACCGATTTTGAATATTTAGAATATGATTTGGATGGAAACGAAAAAGAATTGCTTGAATATTACAAAACGAAAAATTTAGAAATTCCCGAATATTTAATTAATAGAGTGAATAGACAAAAAGAAAAATCATTTTTATCTTCTCAATTGTATTATCAAACCGTAGATTTAAATCCATAAAAAAATCCGAGCAATGTCTCGGATTTTCGTTTTATTTTCTTGGAGTTCTACGTTCGTTTCGTAAAGGTCTTTCGTTTTCCGTAGATTTTCTTTCGTTTCTGATTGGACGTTCGTTTCTCAACTCAGTTCTATTTCTGTTCGAAGATTTATCACGAGTTGGCGGTGGTGTAACACGACTAGCTCTCAATGGAGCTTTAGGTAAACTAGCTTCTTCTGTTTTACTAGAATCGCCAATTAATCGATTTAGTTCATTCATTTCGGCTGAGGTAATTTCTCTGTATTTTCCAACAGCAACATCTAAAGAAATATTTATAATTTTAACGCGTTTTAAAGCAACAACTTCATAACCTAAATATTCAGTCATTCTACGAATTTGTCTGTTTAAACCTTGAGTTAAAAAAATTCTGAAAACAGTTCGACTGATTTTTTCTACACGACATTTTTTAGTAATCGTATCCAAAATCGGAACACCATTTCCCATTCGCGTGATAAATCGGTCGGTAATTGGTTTATCAACCGTTACTATATATTCTTTCTCGTGATTGTTTCTTGCGCGTAAAATTTTGTTTACAATATCGCCATCGTTAGTCATTATAATAAGTCCTTCCGAATCTTTATCTAATCTTCCGACAGGAAAAATACGTTTCGGATAATTGATGTAATCCACAATGTTATTTCTCACTTCTTGATTTGTAGTGCATTCAATTCCTACAGGTTTATTAAAAGCTAAATAAATTGGCTCGTCAAGATTTGCATTGATTGATTTGCCGTCAACACAAACTTCATCTGTTGGTGCGACTTTGGTTCCCATCTCTGGTACAATACCATTTATGGTAACTCTGCCTTCATCAATCAATTTATCTGCCTCACGACGCGAGCAAAAGCCGGCTTCTGATAAAAATTTGTTTAATCTTGTTAATTGTTCTTCCATATTGCAAAATTACACTTTTTATACAGATTATTCACTTTCTAAAAAAGAAACTGCCTGTTTATAAACTTGATTATGAACCAACGCATGACCTAAGTTTTCGGTACTTATAAATTTTACATGCGGATTTTTATTTACAATTTGAACAGCATCGTTATATGGAACGATGGCATCATCTTTATCATGAATAATTAATAAAGGTTTATTTATCTTTTCTACAAAAATTTCAGAATTGAAATATGTAGTGTCAATATTAAATTTCTTTACAAAAATATTTAAATATGAACGATAGGTTCTGTTATTTAATGAAAGTAAACTTTTGTAATTTCTGGTGATGCGATGAAAAATATTCGGACTACCTAAACCAATAATCTTTTTCACAAACGGAAATTGATATTTTGATTGTGCATAAAACATGGTCATTCCGCCAAGTGAATGTCCAATTAAAAAGGTTGGTTTGTATTTTTGGCAAACTTCGTTAATAAATTCTGCATATAAAACGGCATTGAATTCTTTACCTGAACTCATACCTTGACCAGGCGCATCTAAACTAACAATGTTATATTTTTTCTTTTTTAAATATTGAATCATTCCTTGCCAACGGCTTGAGTTACTTTCCCAACCATGAATTAATAAAACGGTTTCTTTGTTTCCTTGCCAATGATAAGTTTGTATTTGATGCTCTTTATATATAAGAGTAGTATGTTGTGAATTTTGAAGAAAATCTGAAAAAGCATTTAATTTGCCTTCTCTAGGATTTGAAAATATTTTATAAGCAATTTTTCCAGCTTTTTCTGGATTGAATAAAGAAATTCCGTTAACTATCATTCCAAAAGATTTGGTCATTAGCCAATATTTGATGTTCGAAAATTTACTCATGCTATTCATATTAAGTAGTAAAAATAGTTTTTTTTGACGATGAAACAGCAATTTTTATACCTAAAGATTTTATTTCAAAATAATTTTTTAAATAAAAAAAAAACAATATTCACATAATAAGATTTAGTTGTAGTACGTTATATATTAGCTAATGTGTAAAGCAAGAGGTTAAAAAGTGTTAAATGTTTATTTAAAGAATTGAATTGTTAGTTACCTTCTTTTTTTTAAATCATTTTTTTACATTTTTTTAGAATCGACATTAATATTTAACCTGAGTTTTTTGTGTAATTCTTTGGTTTTCTATATGTTAATAAATTTTTATCTTAACTGTTTTTTGAGGTTAGTTGCTGATAAATTAATAAATTTAAAATAAATTTTTTATTGATTCGTCTGTATAGTAATGTCTTCTTTAAATAATTAAAGCTTTGTTAACACGTTAGTTGGTAATATATTTTTTAGTAATTTTGAATAATTCTAAAGAAGTTTTGTTGTAAATCCCTTTTGACTCTCTAGAAAAATTTATTTTTAAAGAGATTAAATATTTAACTACTTGATTTATAAATTGTTTATTTTGATGAATTAATTTTAAAATTCGATGTTTAAATAATTGTAAATAAATTAAATATTTTAAAGAAAGGTGTTTTTGTTTCAGTATTGATAATTAACCTTTTATATTGTTGAGAATTTTTTTGTAAATTAAGCGAATGTAAAAAAAAGTTTGAGAATAAGTTAATTGTGTTAAATGAGTAATTGAAATGGTTATTTTTATTTTTTTATTTCATCTAAAAAACTAAATTTGCGTTCTCCTGATTAAAACATATCAACAAACAAGCAGGAATAAAAATTGAATAATAATAATTGAGTAAACATTAAATTTTAAAAAGATGACAAACTTAGCAAATGAATCAGTTGAAAAACAAGCGTCTAGTTCAGGATTATCTAACATTTTTGCAGCTATCGCTGTAATTATATGTTTAGGTTTCGGATACATCATGTGGGCATTTGTATTAGGAGCTGGAAGTAACTTCGTAGAAGGTAACAATCAATTAGATCCATTACCAGGAAACTTAATGGGAATGATGTACAAAGGAGGTTACGTTATTGCTGTATTAATTGGTTTATTAACAACAACAGTAGTATTTGGAATCGAAAGATTTATCGTTATTACTAAAGCTGGTGGAAGCGGTGACAACAAAGCATTTGTTGGAAAAATTCAAACTTTAGTTGCTTCGAATCAAATCAATGAAGCTATCGAATTATGTGATACACAAAAAGGTTCAGTTGCAAACGTTGTAAAATCTGCCTTAGTTAAATTTAAAGAAGTTAAAGCTGAAGGTTTTGATGCTGACAAAGCAACAGAGACAATTCAAAAAGAAATTGAAGAAGCTACAGTATTAGAAATGCCAATGTTAGAGAAAAATATGATTGTATTAGCAACATTAGTTTCTACAGGTACGTTAATTGGTTTATTAGGAACAGTAACAGGGATGATTAAAGCATTCTCGGCTTTATCAACTTCTGGTTCTCCTGATTCATCTGCATTAGCAACTGGTATTTCTGAAGCGTTAATGAATACTGCTACAGGTATTGGTACTTCTACTTTAGCAATTATTTTCTATAATGCATTTACTACTAAAATTGATAAATTAACTCATTTCATTGACGAAGCTGGATTTGCTATTACGCAATCTTACAGAAGAAACAACCGTTAATTAGTAGTTTAATCAATCCAATATTTAATATTGGTTAAAAGTAAAGAATATGGCAAAAATGAAAAAATCAAGTACAAGAATTGATATGACCGCGATGTGTGACGTGTCGTTCTTGTTGCTAACATTCTTTGTTTTAACTTCAACAGCTAAAACTCCAGAGGTTCATCCTGTTGATCTTCCTAATTCTACTAAAGAAACAAAAATTCCTACTACTGACATTGTTACATTAACAGTTGATGAAGAAAAAGTATATTTTGGTTTATCTGGTAAAGATGATAAAATCGATGTGCTTGAAAGAATGGGAAAAGAATATAACATTGAGTTTACTAAAGAAGAAATTGAAAAATTTACAACAATGGAAAACTTTGGTGTTGATATTAGAGAGTTAAAACAATTGTTAGCTAAACCAGTTGGCGAATTAATGAAACCAGAGAATCATTTAAAAGGAATTCCTTATAAAGATTCTTTAAACAATCAACTTTCTGCATGGGTGAAGCATTCAAGAGAATCTACCTGGAAAAGAAAAGAAGATTTCGTTAAGGTTGCTATTAAAGGAAATGCTGAAGAAAAATTCGGTACTGTAAATGAGGTAGTTCAAATCCTACAAAAGCAAAGACAAAATCGTTTTTACTTAGTTACAGGTTTAAGAGATTCAGACTTCTAATAAATTAAAATTTAAGAAATGGCAGAATTAAATACAGATAATGGTGGCGGAAAAGGCGGTAAAAAAGTAAGAAGTAAAAAACAAAATGCTGGAGTAGATTTAACTGCGATGGTAGATTTAGCTTTCTTATTGATTACTTTCTTCATGCTTACGACGTCATTATCAAAACCTCAGTCAATGGAATTGACGATGCCTGATAAGTCTAGACAGGAAGAAAATGAAAAAATTCCAGCAAAAGAATCGAAAACGATGACTATTTTAATAGGAAAAGATAATTCTTTAAAATATTATATGGGAATGTTTGATGATCCTTATCAAGGAATTGGTCCAACGGATTCAACTTATGGTAAAGATGGTATTAGACAAGTTATTTTACAAAAAATGTCTAATCTAAAGGCTCAAGGATTCGTTGATAAAGAAGGATTGTTGGTTTTGATTAAATCAACAGATGATGCAACTTATACAAACATGATAGATATTTTAGATGAAATGGCTATTACAGGAGTTAAATTGTATGCAATCAATGATATGACTGACGCGGAAAAAGAAATCATGCAGTAATGCATTTTAAAAAATAAGAATATGGCAAATATGAATGTTTTCGGTAAAGATTGGACGAATATTGTATTTGAGGGACGAAACAAAGCCTACGGAGCTTACAAGCTTCGTGAAGAAAGCACAAAAAATACTTTTATTGCCTTGTTATTTGGTATGGGAGTTATTGCTTTAGGTTTTGCTAGTAAAACCATCTACGATGCCGTTTTTTTAGGCTCTTCTTCGAGAGGTGCTGATACCGATCAAATTGAAGTGGTTGAAGTAGAACTTCCTGAATTGCCTGATCCAGAACCAGAAGTTGAGGAAATTAAGGAAGAATTACCACCTCCTCCACCTGAAGAAAAACCAGCAGACGCTTCTAAATCTGTTCAAGATGAAAAAGCATTAACCGAAACTGTTATCAAAAAGGATAATGAGGTTAAAGAACAAAAGATGGCTGCTCAGGATGAGTTTGACGATAAAACTACTTCTGGTGCTGATAATAAAAAAGGTTCAGCAGATGGAGATTTTAAATCGGATGGTAGTAAAACTGGTGATGCAGATAAAGGTTCTCAAGGTTCTGGTAAAGGGAATACTTTTTCAGATGATGATAACAAAATTCACAACCTTTTTCAAAATAAAGCTGAGCCTGTAGATGGAATGCAGAAGTTTTATCAACAATTCATGAGAAAATTCAATTCACCTGAAGTTGGTTCAAACGTAAATCAGTTTAAAGTTGTTTTAAAATTCGTTGTTGAAAAAGATGGTTCTTTTACTGATATCCAAATTGTTAACGATCAATATGGTGCAGGTAAAGAAGCAATCAGAGTTTTGAAATCAATGCCTAAATGGAAACCTGGAATGCAAAACGGAAAACCAGTACGTTCAAGTTTTAACCTTCCAATTACTGTTAGAGTTTCAAACTAATGATGAAAAAGTTTATAAATACTTTTAAAGAAAAATCGCTAAATCAGCGATTTTTCTTTATTTTAGGAATTGTTTTTCTTTTCTTATATTTTGTTTTGGGGTGTTTATTTATCCTAGTTGAGAATTTACCTTTTGATATTCCTTATACAAATCGTGTTTTGTTCGGAGTATTACTTATAGTGTATAGTATAATTCGTTTTTTTAGAATAATTAAAAAGGAGTAGCGCTCCTTTTTTTTTGTTTTAGACAGTTTTGTTTTTTATTCTGAGTTTATATTGAAAATTATGGTGCTGTTAGTTATTAAAAGGCATATAATTCATATTATGTTCTAATTTTTAATTTATTTTTATTAGATTTATCAACTATTAATTGTAAATTTCGCTTTTAGTTTATTTAGATTTATCTTTATGAAAAAATATTTGTTAGGTATTGGTTTTTTTGCCTTTACTGGTTTATTGATTTGTTGTAAAAAAGAGTCAGAAAATCAAGTTGTTGAGGAGACATATGCAACAGGTACAACTTCGGTTTTCGTTGAAGAATCTATTGTGCCTATTTTTGACGACATCAATAAAGTGTTTATGAATACCTACGATAAGGCAACAATTAATATTATTCCGAAGACTGAAAATGAAATTGTAAATTATATGTTACAAGATTCTGTAAAGATTGCTGTTTTGCCTCGTAAGTTAAATGAAAAGGAATTGAAACATTTCGAAGGAAAAAAGAATGTAAATCAAACTCCTTTTGCTAAAGATGCTATCATTTTTGTTAATGCAAAGTCAAGCAGTGATTCATTAATTGATGTTAAAACAATCGTAGATTTAATTAAAAATCCAAAGTCACAAGCTGATCATGTAATTGTTTTTGATAATATTAATTCAAGTTTAAGTCAGTATTTTAAAAATAAAGCTGGTGTTTCTGAATTTGGAGATAATGTTTATTTTGCAAAAGATACCAAGGAAGTAGTTGAGTACACTTCTAAAAATAATAAAGCAATTGGAATTGTGGGAATCAATTGGTTGTTGCAACCTAATCAAGAAATTGCTAATTTGAAACAAAATTTAAAATCGATGTCGGTTTTAAATGAATCAGATAACAAATATTATCGTCCTTCACAATCCACAATTGCTGATGGTTCTTATCCTTTGATTAGAGAATTATACGTTATCGAAGCTCAAGGTGTTTCAGGTTTAGGTAAAGGAGTTTCATCTTTCGCAGCGAGTGATCGAGGACAACGAATTGTTCTTAAGTCTGGACTTTTTCCTTACAAACAGCCAACAAGAGAAATTATTATAAACGAAAATTAAATTTCTATAAGTATGAATAAAACTATTACTTTAAGTTTATTATTTGCAGTAATAGCTTCGTCAAATGCGCAAACTTCTGTTGATGTCGAAAAGGCAATTAAGTTTGGGAAATATGATGTAGCTAAGATTGAATTATACAAATTATTAAAAACAGAACCTAACCAAGGAGCTAATTATTATAATTTAGGAAAAATTCATTTATTACAAAATAATGCTGATTCAGCAACTTTTTATTTTAAGAATGGATTGCGTGCCGCTAAAAATGCTGCCATAAACAATATTGGTTTAGGTCAATTAGCTTTAAATTCTGGAAAAGAAAAAGAAGCTAGATCAAAATTTAATGGTGCACAAGCAAATATTAAGAGAGATGATATTTCTACTTACTTATTAATTTCTCAAGCTTGTTTAGATGCAAATACTCCTGATATTACTAGAGCAACAGAATTCGCAAACAAAGCAATCAAAGCAAAACCTAATAATGTTGAAGCTATTGTAATGTTAGGTGATATTTACCTTGCAGATAAATCATCAAAATTGGCATTGTCAAAATACAGAGAAGCTTTAGCTGTAAATCCAAAGTCTCCTTTGGCTTTAATGAAAATAGCTACAATTTCAACCTATAATAAAGATTATGCAACTGCCGTTCAAAAATTAAATGATGTAGTCAAAGATTATCCTGATTTTGAACCTGCTTACAAAGAATTAGCTTTTACGAATTATTTATGGAATAAAGAAGAGAAAGATTCAAATAAAATAGCTAATGCTTCTGCAGCTTATTCTAAATACCATAAACTGATTGGTGAATCTGTTGATTCGGATAATAACTATGCTGATTTTTTAATTAAAATCAAAGACTTCGATTCTCTAGACGAATTTTCAAAAGCACGTTGGAAATCAAGAGGAGAAAACTTCCCGATTTATAAATATGCTGCAATTTCTGCATATGAAAAAGGTAATAATGAAGATGCAATTACATTCATCAATAAATATTTTGATGTTGTAGAGAATAAAGAGTCATTCAAAGGAATTGACTATTTATACTTAGGTTTAGCAGAAATTGCTCAATCGAAAACTAAAGATGGAACTTTTGAGAAAAGTGGATATGAAAATGGATTAGCTAATGTCAAAAAAGGTATTAGTATTGATAATTCTTTAGCAGAAGAAATGAATGCTTATGCTTTAGATTTATTTAAAAAAGGAAATTACGAACAAGCTTATTATTTGTTTGATTTAGGAACTCTAAATACAGAAAGTCCAAATTATGTTTATGATACTTATTATAAAGGTAATTGTTTGTTTCTGACAAATGAAAAACCAATGTTTGATAATCAATTGCAAAGAGCAACTGAAGCTTTTAATGAAGCAATTCGAGTTTCGCCAACAACACACGAAGCTTTATTTATGAATGCAAGAGCATATCGTTTTATTGATACCGATGCTTCAAAAGTAGCTATGGAAAAAAATTATGTAGCTTTTACAGAAGCTGTTGCAAACAAAAAAATGTTTAATGATCCAGAATTAAAAGATGCTTTAGTGGAATCTTATATGTTTATTGGTGTTCAAAACATGAAAACTGATAAAGCTAAAGCAACTAAAGCTTTTAATAAAGTATTAGAATTAGATTCAAATCATGAATATTCTTTAAACGCTTTAAAAAAGTTAAATAAAAAATAATATTATAAAGGTCAACTTAGGTTGGCCTTTTTATTTTTTAGTAATCAATTTTTTGATTGTATCTTTGTGGTCTAATTTATTTAGAATGCAAACTTTAGAAACAAAATTGAATTTAGAAAACGGAACATATTTACCTTTAATGGAAGAGTTTTATACCATTCAAGGTGAAGGTAATTATACAGGAACAGCAGCTTATTTTATTAGGCTAGGAGGTTGCGACGTAGGATGCCATTGGTGTGATGTAAAAGAAAGTTGGGATGAAAATTTACATCCATTAACTTCTGTAGAAACGATCGTTACTAATGCTAAATTAAATGGAAAGTTAGCTGTTATTACTGGTGGCGAACCTTTGATGTGGAATTTAAATAAATTAACTGAATCTTTACAATCGGAAGGAATTCAAACCAATATGGAAACTTCGGGAGCTTATGAATTATCGGGTTCTTGGGATTGGATTTGTCTTTCACCTAAAAAAACGAAATTACCTACGCAAAGTGTGTATGATGCTGCTCACGAATTAAAAGTTATTATTTATAATCATAACGATTTTAAATTTGCTGAAGAACAAGCTTCGAAAGTAAATGATAAAGCGGTTTTGTTTTTACAGCCTGAATGGAGTAAAAGTGAAGAGATGTTGCCGTTTATTATAGATTATGTGAAAAATAATCCTAAATGGAGAATTTCATTACAAACTCATAAATATTTGGATATTCCTTAAAATATTGTAATTTTACAGAAAAAATATTTATGAAAAAGCTTTTGGTATTGTTCTTTTTTATCTTTACGCCAACTTTAATTTCGGCCCAAGCTAATAAACAAGATGTAAAAAAATTATTAGAAGTAAGTGGTTTTTCTGATAAATATAGTGTAATTATCAATCAGCTAGCAGATAATTTATCTGAAGATGATCAAGATAGTTTCAAAAAAGATGTTCAAAATTATTTAGATAAAATCATTAAAAAGCAAATTGATGCTTACGCTTCTTCTTTTTCTCAAGACGAAGTTTTAAAACTAATCGAATTTTATAAATCACCACTCGGGATTAAGTTAAAAGAAAAGTCTGAATTAATTGACGAACAAACTTTACTTGAATTAAGTAAAACACAATACGAATTACAAGGTATTTTAATGAAATATATGATGTAAAAGCTCAGTTTAACTGAGCTTTTGTTTTTATATAAAAATATGTTCAATGATCACATACCAAATACCAATCGTAATAAACGAAATCGGAATTCCGTAACCAACCATCATGTTACTTAATTCGGGTTTTAATCCGTTTGCATTGGATAAAATTGCTGCTGTAATCATTGGAGCCATAGCGGATTCAATAATACAAACTTTGGCTACTAAATCAGTTTGGTTTAGGATTCCATAAAATATCCCGAAAATAATAGCTGGAAATAGTATCAATTGGAAAAATAATCCCAAAGCTAAAAATTTAAAATGTTTACTATAGGTTTTAAATCGTAATTGAAATCCTACTGATATTAATGCAATAGGTGATATTGTTATGGCTAATTGTTTAAATACAGTTGAAAGTGCTTCAGGAAAATCTATTTTAAAAATGGCTAAACTAATTCCTACTAAAAATGCAATTAAAGGGGGAAATGATAACATCTTTTTTAAAATTGAACCGTCATTTGATTTTTTCTGATTCGAATATAATGTTGCTGTAATGATTCCTAAAGTCGAGAAAACAACAAATGTTCCTGGTAAATCAACAATGATTAATGTTTCTAATCCTTCATCGCCAAATAAAGCTTGAATGATTGGAATTCCAACAAAAGAAGTGTTTCCTAATCCAGCGGTTAAAATTAAGCATCCAATTAATTTTTTTGACCATCCAAATATTTTGCCTAAAATATTAAATAAAATAAAAGCTAATCCAAAAGATAACCAAGCAATTGAAGCAGGTAAAAGTAAATCTAAGCTTAATTGAACTTTTGGTAAATAATGTAATGCCATTGCTGGTAATGCAATGAATAAAATGTATTGGTTTAGTACAGCCGAAGTATTTTTAGGAAAAGCTTTAATTCTTTGGATTAATATTCCGATGATTAAACACAAAAAAAGTAAGATGATATTTGCCATAATTGAGTCATAAAAAAACCGAAAGTACTACTTTCGGTTAGGTATATTATTTTGTAACGGGTGTACCGTATAAATCAAATTCTGTAGCTTCGTCAATCATAATATTTACAAATTCACCTACTTTAACGTAGTGTTTGGTTGCATCAATTAAAACTTCGTTATCTACATCTGGGCTATCAAATTCAGTTCTTCCAATGAAATGATTTCCTTCTTTACGGTCGATGATGCATTTGAATATTTTACCGATTTTTTCTTGATTTAAATCCCAAGAAATTTGCGATTGTAATTCCATGATTTCTTCAGCGCGTTGTTGTTTTACTTCGTCTGGAACATCATCTTCAAGTAAATAAGCGTGCGTATTTTCTTCGTGAGAATATGGGAAACATCCTAAACGTTCAAATTTCATTTCTTGGACCCAATCTTTTAAGATTTTAAAGTCTTCTTCAGTTTCTCCTGGATATCCAACGATAAGAGTTGTTCTGATTGTCATTCCAGGGACAGTTTCTCTGAATTCTTTTAATAGTTTAGTTGTTTTTTCTTGAGTTGTTCCACGACGCATCGATTTCAAAATATTGTCTGAAATGTGTTGCAATGGAATGTCTAAATAATTACAAATTTTAGGTTCGTTTCGCATTAATTCTAAAACGTCCATCGGAAAACCGGTAGGGAAGGCGTAATGCAAACGAATCCATTCAATTCCTTCAATTTTAACTAAGTTTTCTAGTAACTCAGCAAGATTGCGTTTTTTGTATAAATCTAAACCGTAATACGTTAAATCTTGAGCGATTAAAATTAATTCTTTTACCCCGTCTTTAGCTAATCCTTCTGCTTCTTTGACTAATTTTTCGATTGGTTGCGAAACGTGCTTTCCGCGCATAATCGGAATTGCACAGAAAGAGCATGGCCTGTCACAACCTTCGGCTATTTTTAGATAAGCGTAATTTTTCGGAGTTGTTGTTAAACGTTCTCCTAATAATTCGTGCTTGTAATCTGCTCCTAAAGCTTTTAGTAAAAGAGGTAAATCTGTAGTTCCGAAATATTGATCTACGTTTGGAATTTCTGCTTCCAAATCGGGTCTGTATCTTTCAGATAAACAACCTGTAACAAAAACTTTGTCAACTAGGCCTTGTTCTTTTTTCTCAACGTACTCTAAAATAGTGTTTACAGATTCGGCTTTAGCATTATTGATAAAACCACAAGTATTGATTACAATAATGTTACCTTCATCTTTAACAGCTTCGTGTGTTACTTCTTTTCCGCTAGCTTTAAGTTGTCCCATTAAAACTTCACTATCGTAAATGTTTTTAGAGCATCCCAGCGTAATTACATTGATTTTATTTTTCTTTACAGATTTAGTTCTCATTTCTAAAAAAAATTGGACTGCGAAATTACTGATTATTTATGGATTAAGCTATTTTTTCTGATTAGTTTATAATCTGAAGATTCCTCCAACTGCAATTATACTTTCAAAAAATGTAAAATGATGCGAAGCTTTATCTGATGTGTTATGAGAAATTCTTGCGTTTGTAATATCTATGTAACCTACTTTTGCTTCGTATTGAATAAAATAATGTTTGAAGAAAGTTAAGTTTAAACCTGCTTTTGCAGAAAATCCAAAACCTGAAACTTTAAAGTCATCATAACGTTGTCTTCCAAACATTTGAGCGTTAGTTTTTGGGTAAATAACTCCAGTGCCTAAACCTACAGTTGTGTTTAGTTGAATTTTATCAGTATCTCTTATTTGAACAAATTTTGAAATGTCATCCACACGATTGATTTCAGCATTGATGTAATTTAATCCGTCAGTGTGTTCAAAAGTAGCAAATTCTTCTGTTAGTAAAATATTTCCGTTCGGAAGAGTTTCCCCATAAGAACCTGGATTTGGATAATATCCATCGTAACTTACTTCTTGATTTTGCGTCATTACATATTTCATATGGTCAAGTCCAAGAGAAACATTATAATGGTCAGAAATGAAATATCCAATTCTTGCGTTTGTTTGTGGTATGGTTATTTTTGTTGGATTGATATAATCGATGTGCCAGCCTTTAGGTTTGTCATGTGCTGTTGCATTATGTAAGGTGAAGTCGTAATCAGCTCCTTGAAAACGGATGTCTGAACCTGAATAAAAACCTCTGTTTCCTCCCCAATAAATATAAAATTTTCCTTTGTTTGAAGCGGTATATTTTGGAGTTATTTCTTGTGCTGAATTTTGGTAAGTGGTTAATAATGTTAGCGTAGCAAGCGCAATTTTAATTAATTTCATAAAAACAAATTTTCTGCAAAATTACAATAAAAAAATCCTTTCTTAAATAATTGAAAGGATTTTATTTATCTACTAAAAACTGAATGAATAAGTTAAAGAGAAATTGTTATGTTTTGTTTTAACTGAGGCATAATCGTTTAGTCCAGAACTTATAACATTCATACTTATTGGTTGATGTGTGAAAGAATATCCAAAATCTAAGCGAGCTGAACCGAAGCTGTAGCCTATACCTCCAGAAACAGAATTGACGTCGCCAATTATATTTGTTTGTTTATAAGGACTTTGAACGTATCGATAACCTGCTCTTAAACTAACTTGGCTAATTCTATATTCTCCACCGATTCTAACTTCAGAGCTTGATTTTAAATTGTTACTGTAATAATTATTTAAATCATTGAAATTTGATGTATCGCTTGAATATTTGGTTGTACTGAAATCTTTGATTTTATAATCAACACTGATTATACCTGATTTTCCAAAAATGTATGCAAAACTTGCTCCGAAAACAGATGGTGTTTTAATACGATATCTATCAAATAAAGTTACTAAATTTGGATTAACATCATACATACTGCGAACGCCATTTTCGTAATTATATGTTTGTAAACGTTGTTGACTTTCGTCATTTAAACCGTACCAAGTTGGAGATTCATAGCTTAAACCAACTCGAGCATTTTCTGTTATTTTTGCGATACCTCCAATATTGAACGAAAATCCGCTACCATAAGTATAAATATTATTGTCAAATAGAATGGTTCCAACTCCATTGGTTACAGATGCTGTATTTTCTTCAAAGGTTGAAATGGATTTATTAAAGTCAATAAAACTTACATTTAAATTAGCTCCTAAATAATATTTATTGTCTATGTTTAAACCAAAGTTTCCGGTCAACTTACTATTAAATCCTGAAGTACTCATTAAGGTTTCTTGATAATATTTTCCAGGAGCAACATTTAGCGAATAGCTGCCGTTTGGTTCGTTGTTTAATATATAACCTTGATAGCCTAACATAGCTTGTTGCGCAGGAAATCCATTGGGAACAGAATTTAAATAATTGTATAAATCGCCAATGGTTTCGCCTTGTCTTGTTTGTACTAAATCTAATGGAATTGGTGACCCATTATCTCCAAAATTAGCATGTCGTAAAAAATAATTTCCGATAGACTGATTATTTATTCCTTGAATACGATAGTTGTTATCGTAGGTTGCTTGATTGTTTATGATTAAGCCAAAATTGTAATTTTTTATTTTACTGTCTTCTTTTCCATCAATTACAAAAACGGCTCCGAAGTGTGAAAAATCTAAAGCTGTGTTTTTTTCTGTTGCATTGTAGTTTAGAAAAGAAGCATTGTTTTTTCTTCCGCTAATGTTTGCTCCGAATGAAATGTTATTGTAATTAAAAACAGCAGAACCTGCGGCGTTATCTTGTATTGCGGAAACATCTCCACCAATTGCACCGAAGGCGCCACCCATTGCATTGTATCTTGCTGATCCATTTAATTGATTACTTCCAAATTGAATAGCATCCGTTGGTTCTAATTCTTGTGACCAAATTTGTGGAGCTATAAATAATGCTCCTGCAAAAATTATATATTTTTTCATAATCTATAAATTTATCTTCTTCCTCCTGAACTTGAACGACTTCCTCCCATACTTGAACCGCCTGATCTTGTTGCTGGCATACTAGTTCTAGATGGAGAGCTATTAATTGTTGTGTTTCTTGAAGGTGTATTGTAATTTGTTTCTCTAGTATTTGGTCTAACTGTGTTAGTTCTTGTAGATGTATTTCTGACATCTGTAGGTCTTACGTTTGAAGTTTCTCTTCTTGTATTAGAAATGTTACTGATACGAGTTGCGTTTGTACGTGAATTTTCAATTGCAACACGACTACTTCTTGTTGGACTTATGTTGTTGTTTCTATAGTTCGAAGAAATTGTTCTTGTGTTACTTGTGCGAGAAATATTTCTTGTGTTATAACCATAATATGGGTAGCCCCATCCATTACCGTAATAAGGATAACCCCATCCACCACCGTAATATGGGTTGCCCCAACCGTAATATCCGCCGTATCCGAATCCGTAATTCCATCCCCAATAATTGTTGAAACCAAAGCCAAGACTCCAGCCGTAAGTTGGGTAATAGTTATTCCATCCCCAATACGGATATCCAAACGCGTTATCAATATAAATATTTGTTGTGGTATTGTTTTCGCCCCAACCAGGGTACGAGCCATTAGAATATGAAGAATAGCTATCTATATCTGTAAAAGTTTCGTACGAAACGTCCTTTTGTTCATTGAAATATTCTTCATAATATGCTGTTTCATTGTGTGTCACAGGTGCTTTTATTTTTCTTGTATTATAAATTCCATCGACGTCGTAATAATTTGAATTTAAAGAAGTACAAGAAACTGTTGTTAATCCAATGGTTGCTATTAGACCTAAATAGGTCATTAAATTAATATTTTTAAAATATGTTCTCATTAGATGCAGTTTTTATTGTTGAACAATACAAAAATAGTTAGTTTTGTATAAAATATAAAGTTAATATTTTTAAAACAAATTTTATACCAAAATATTAAAAATGAGCAAGAACATCACAAAAAGATCAGAGGATTATTCTAAATGGTATAATGAATTAGTCGTTAAAGCCGATTTAGCTGAAAACTCAGGAGTTAGGGGATGTATGGTGATTAAACCGTACGGCTATGCAATTTGGGAAAAAATGCAAGCGCAATTAGATAAAATGTTTAAAGAGACAGGACATCAGAACGCCTATTTCCCGCTTTTTGTACCCAAAAGTATGTTTGAAGCTGAAGAAAAAAACGCAGAAGGTTTTGCGAAAGAATGTGCAATTGTAACGCATTATCGTTTAAAAAATGACGAAAATAATAAAGGAAAATTAATTGTAGACCCAAATGCTAAATTAGAAGAAGAGTTGATTGTACGTCCGACTTCCGAAGCGATTATTTGGTCAACATATAAAAAATGGGTGAATTCGTATAGAGATTTACCATTGTTAATTAATCAATGGGCTAATGTGGTTCGTTGGGAAATGCGTACGCGTTTGTTTTTACGTACAGCTGAATTTTTATGGCAAGAAGGGCATACGGCGCATGCGACTCGTGAAGAAGCATTAGCTGAAGCACAGCAAATGCATCAGGTTTATACTGATTTTGTTCAGGATTTTATGGCTATTCCTGTGGTTAAAGGTGCGAAAACTGAAACGGAACGTTTTGCAGGAGCTGATGAAACTTATACTATCGAGGCGTTAATGCAGGATGGTAAAGCTTTACAAGCAGGAACTTCTCATTTCTTAGGTCAAAATTTCGCAAAAGCTTTTGATGTAAAGTTTGCTAACCAAGAAGGGAAATTAGAGCATGTTTGGGGTACATCTTGGGGAGTTTCAACTCGCTTGATGGGAGCTTTGATTATGACGCATTCAGATGATAATGGATTGGTTTTGCCTCCAAATTTGGCGCCAATTCAAGTGGTTATTGTTCCTATTCATAAAACAGATGAACAATTAGCTGAGATTTCTGAACAAGTAAATGAATTAGTTAAGAAATTACGTAAATTAAATGTGAGTGTAAAATTTGACGATAGAACGAATTTAAAGCCTGGGTTTAAATTTAATGAACACGAATTAAAAGGAGTGCCGATTCGTTTAGCTGTTGGTCCAAAAGATTTGGAAAATGGAACTTATGAAGTGGCACGTCGTGATACGTTAACAAAAGAAGTTGTTTCTAAAGATGGAATAGAAATGTATCTTGTTGATTTGTTAGAAACAATTCAGAAAGAAATGTTTCAAAAATCACTTGCTTTTAGAGATAGTTATATAACGGAAGTGAACTCATTTGAGGAGTTTAAAGATGTTTTAGAAACTAAAGGAGGTTTTGTGTTGGCGCATTGGGATGGAACTGCTGAAACAGAAGATAAAATTAAAGATTTAACAAAGGCGACTATTCGTTGTATTCCTTTAGATAGAAAAGAAGAAAAGGGAAGTTGTGTTTTAACAGGACAACCTTCTGAAGGGCGCGTTTTATTTGCAAAAGCATACTAAATGAAAGTTTTAAAATCGGTTTGTGAATCTCATGAACCGATTTTTTTTATTTCTAAGTTTTTGGTAATGAAACCAGTTAGTGGATTTATTGTGTTAAAGAAAAAAAAAGGTTTGCGAATTCAAATAATATTATGATATTTGCACTCGCATAACAGCAGAAAGTTCTTTTAAAGACTGAAAAAAATAAAAAATAAATTTGCAGGTTTTAAAAAGTTTTGTACTTTTGCAACCGCAAATAAAAAGCAAATGGTCCGTTCGTCTAGGGGTTAGGACGCCAGGTTTTCATCCTGGTAACAGGGGTTCGATTCCCCTACGGACTACAAAAGGTTTCTATCAATCCTTTATAAAATTGATGGTCCGTTCGTCTAGGGGTTAGGACGCCAGGTTTTCATCCTGGTAACAGGGGTTCGATTCCCCTACGGACTACAAAAGGTTTCTATCAATCCTTTATAAAATTGATGGTCCGTTCGTCTAGGGGTTAGGACGCCAGGTTTTCATCCTGGTAACAGGGGTTCGATTCCCCTACGGACTACAAAAGGTTTCTATCAATCCTTTATAAAATTGATGGTCCGTTCGTCTAGGGGTTAGGACGCCAGGTTTTCATCCTGGTAACAGGGGTTCGATTCCCCTACGGACTACAAAAGGTTTCTATCAATCCTTTATAAAATTGATGGTCCGTTCGTCTAGGGGTTAGGACGCCAGGTTTTCATCCTGGTAACAGGGGTTCGATTCCCCTACGGACTACAAAAGGTTTCTATCAATCCTTTATAAAATTGATGGTCCGTTCGTCTAGGGGTTAGGACGCCAGGTTTTCATCCTGGTAACAGGGGTTCGATTCCCCTACGGACTACAAATTAGTTGTAAATAAGTTTTATAAAACAAATCTTTGTGTCTCGAAAATTTGTTTTATTAGTTAAAACCAAAGTGACTCTTTTTTATTGTATCTAATTTTATAAAAAAGATGATTGTGGGAGGTTTTTATTTTTTACCTAATAGTTTATATGATAACTTTACAATTAAATTAAGAAAAAATGGCAAATCACAAGTCAGCATTAAAGAGAATTAGAAGTAACGAGAAAAAAAGAGTGTTAAATAAATACCAACACAAAACAACTCGTAACGCAATCAAAGCTTTACGTTTAATCGAAGATAAAGCTGAAGCTACTGCAAAATTAGTTGTTGTAACTTCAATGATTGATAAATTAGCTAAGAAGAATATCATTCATGATAACAAAGCTTCTAACTTAAAATCTAAGTTAACTAAACATGTTTCTGCACTTTAATCTGCAGAAAGTTTATAAAATACAATAATTTTAAGCTCTCAATTTAACGAGAGCTTTTCTTGTTCCTTATCAAAAGGAATATAGATTACAATATTTGATAATTAATTTTTATGACCCAAATTAGAAACATCGCAATTATTGCACACGTTGACCACGGTAAAACAACTATGGTTGACAAAATTATGTATCACTGTCAATTATTTAGAGAGAACGAAAATACTGGAGATTTAATTCTTGATAATAACGATATTGAAAGAGAAAGAGGGATTACTATCGTATCTAAAAACGTTTCTGTTCAATATAAAGGAACTAAAATTAACATTATTGATACTCCTGGTCACGCCGATTTTGGTGGAGAAGTTGAACGTGTGTTAAATATGGCTGATGGGGTTTTACTTATCGTTGATGCTTTTGAAGGACCAATGCCACAAACGCGTTTCGTGTTACAAAAAGCTATCGAATTAGGATTAAAACCTTGTGTGGTTATTAATAAAGTTGATAAAGAAAACTGTACTCCTGAAGAAGTTCACGAAAAAGTTTTCGATTTAATGTTCGAATTAGGTGCTGAAGAATGGCAATTAGATTTCCCTGCGGTTTATGGTTCTGCTAAAAACAACTGGATGTCTGATGATTGGAAAGTTCAAACTGATTCTATGGAGCCGTTATTAGAAATGGTTATCAATCATATTCCAGCTGCAGAAGAATTAGAAGGAACTCCTCAAATGTTAATCACATCTTTAGATTTCTCTTCATTCACAGGTCGTATCGCAATTGGTCGTTTACACCGTGGAACTTTAAAAGAAGGAATGCAAGTTTCATTGGTTAAACGCGACGGTTCAATCGTTAAATCTAGAATCAAAGAATTATTTACATTCGAAGGTTTAGGTAGAAAGAAAGTAGAATCTGTTCGTGCGGGTGATATTTGTGCAGTTGTTGGTATTGAAGGTTTCGAAATTGGAGATTGTATTGCTGATTTTGAAAATCCAGAAGGATTAAAAACCATCTCAATTGATGAGCCAACAATGAGTATGTTGTTTACAATTAACGATTCGCCTTTCTTTGGTAAAGAAGGTAAATTTGTAACTTCTCGTCACATTAAAGACCGTTTAACGAAAGAATTAGAAAAAAACTTAGCATTACGTGTTAACGAAACTGATTCTGCAGATAAATTCATGGTATTCGGTCGTGGTGTACTTCACTTATCAGTATTAATTGAAACAATGCGTCGTGAAGGTTACGAATTACAAATTGGTCAACCACAAGTTATCATCAAAGAAATTGATGGTAAAAAATGTGAACCAATTGAGGAATTAACAATCGATATTCCTGAAAATTTATCAGGTCGTGCGGTTGAATTCGTAACATTACGTAAAGGAGAAATGTTATCAATGGAACCAAAAGGTGAGCGTATGATTATTAAATTTATCATCCCATCTCGTGGAATCATCGGTTTGCGTAACCAATTATTAACTGCAACAGCAGGTGAGGCAATTATGGCACACCGTTTCTTAGAATATCAACCATACAAAGGTGAAATCGCTGGACGTAACAACGGTTCGTTAATTTCTATGGAAAACGGAAAAGCTATTCCTTATTCTATCGATAAATTACAAGACCGTGGTAAATTCTTTGTTGACCCTAACGAAGATATTTACGAAGGACAAGTTATTGGAGAAAATTCTCGTCAAGATGATATGACAGTTAACGTAACTAAAACTAAAAAGTTATCTAACGTTCGTTCGTCAGGAGCAGATGATAAAGCAAGAATTATTCCTGCAATCAAATTCTCATTAGAAGAAGCTTTAGAGTACATCCAAAAAGATGAGTACGTTGAAGTAACTCCAAAATCTTTACGTTTACGTAAAATTTATTTAAACGAAACAGATAGAAAACGTTTTAAAAACGACTAATTCTAAATCATTATAAAATCAAAGTCCGAAGCGAAAGTTTCGGACTTTTTTTATGCTTTCTATATTTTTAAAATTATATTTGTTTTATGCAATTATCGGTTATCATTTTAAATTACAACGTCAAGTATTTTTTAGAAGCTTGTATCAAAAGTGTCCAAAAAGCCATTGAAAATATCGAGGCAGAGATTATCGTTGTCGATAATAATTCAACTGACGGTTCAAAGGAAATGATGCAAGATATTTTTCCAAATATTCCTTATATATTTAATGATTACAATGCCGGTTTTCCAAAAGGAAATAACCAAGGCGTTGGAATTGCTAAAGGAAAATATCTTTGTATTTTAAATCCAGATACGATTGTGTCTGAAAATACATTTACCTCGATTTTAAATCATATCAAAAAACTACCTGATTTCGGAATTTTAGGATGTAAACTAATTGATGGTTCAGGTCAATTTCTTCCCGAAAGTAAACGTGGAATTCCGACGCCTTGGGTTGCTTTTACAAAAGTTTTAGGACTTTATAAATTCTTTCCAAAATCAAAACTTTTTAATCAATATTATGCCCAACATCTTTCCGAAGATGAAAACGGAAATGTAGATATTTTAGTTGGTGCATTTATGTTTTTAGAACGCGAATTGTATCTAAAAGTTGGTGGATTTGATGAAGGCTGTTTTATGTATTCGGACGATATCGATTTATCGTATTTAAGTTTGAAAGAAGGTAAAAAGAATTACTATTTTTCTGAAGTTTCGTGTATTCATTTCAAAGGTGAAAGTACTTTAAAAGACGGAACTTATATGAAACGTTTTAAAGAAGCGATGCAGTTTTTTTATCGTAAGCATTTTACGTCTTCGTTTGTTTTTGATGTGATGATGAATGTTGGAATTACCATTTTCGCTTTCAAGAAAAAATCTGAAGTAGTTAAAGAAAAAAACAATCCAACTGAATATGTGCATTTTTCTAAAAAGTCAAATTTATCTAAACAGCATAATGATATTTCGATTATTGAATTGTCTGAAATTGAAGAATTAAATTCTTATTTAGAAAAAAATAAAGAGAATAAAATAGAGATATTGTACGATTCTACTTATTTTTCTCATCAAGATTACATAAAATTATTACAACGATTCAAGAATTACGGCTTTACATTCAAGATAAAACCTATAAATTCTGAATATTTTTTAGGAAGTAATGATAAAAATGATAGAGGAGAAGTTTTATCATTGAAATAATGTGAAATTTTCAATTTTGTTAGAAAAAACCGAAAATAATATTAAATTTGTAAAACTATTCATTAAACACAACTTTTGATTAAATATATGGCAAGGTTTGAATTGAAATTACCTAAAATGGGTGAAAGTGTTGCAGAAGCAACGATTACAAATTGGGTTAAAAACGTTGGAGATACTGTTGAGCAAGACGAAACAGTTGTTGAAATTGCTACCGATAAGGTAGATAGCGAAGTTCCTTCTGAAGTTTCAGGAACAATCGTTGAAGTACTTTTCAGTGTTGACGATGTGGTTCAAGTAGGTCAAACAATTGCTATTATTGAAACAGAAGGTGGAGATGTAGCTGCTGCACCTGCTGCCAAAGTTGAAGCTGCTGCTGCTCAAGTTGAAAAAACTGTTGAAGTTGCTAAAGAAGTTACAACTCAAGATTTTTCTTCGTCTGATAAATTCTTTTCTCCATTAGTGAAAAATATCGCTAAAGAAGAAGGTGTTTCTATGGCTGAATTAGAAGCTATGAACGGAACAGGAAAAGACGGAAGAATCACTAAAACAGATATTTTAGATTACGTTAAAAATAGAGGAAATCAGCCTGCTGCCGCTGCTCCAGTAAAACAAGCTGCTGCACCTGCGCCAGCTGTTGCTGCACAAACGGCTACAAAAGCAGCTCCAGTTTCAGTAAACGGTCAAGACGAGATTATCGAGATGGACCGTATGCGTAAAATCATTTCACATCACATGGTTCAGTCGGTTCAGACGGCTGCTCACGTTCAATCTTTCATCGAAGTTGACGTTACAAACATCGTGAAATGGAGAAACAAAATGAAAGGTATCTATGAAAAACGTGACGGAGAGAAATTAACTTTCACGCCAATTTTCATGGAAGCGGTTGCAAAAGCACTGAAAGATTTCCCAATGATGAATATTTCTGTTGATGGCGATTACATCATCAAACGTAAAAACATCAATTTAGGAATGGCTGCTGCTTTACCAAACGGTAACTTAATTGTTCCTGTGATTAAAAATGCTGACCAATTAAACTTAGTTGGTATGGCTAAAGCGGTTAACGATTTAGCAAACCGTGCAAGAATGGGTAAATTAAAACCAGACGATACACAAGGTGGAACTTACACTGTTACTAATGTTGGTACTTTTGGTTCTGTTTTTGGAACACCAATTATCAATCAACCACAAGTTGGAATCTTAGCTTTAGGTGCGATTCGTAAAGTACCTGCAGTTATTGAAACTCCAGAAGGTGACTTTATCGGAATCCGTCAAAAAATGTTCTTATCTCACTCATACGATCACCGTGTAGTTGATGGTTCATTAGGAGGACAATTTGTACAAAGAGTTGCACATTACTTAGAAACATTCGATGTAAACAGAGATGCATAATATATCAAATCCCGAAGTGAAAGCTTTGGGATTTTTTTATTTAATATTTTTTTAATATTATATTTAATTCTTAATTCTAAATAAAATAGTATGCCTATAGATAAGCCTAATGATAATTCTGCACCTGTTTTTTATCCACAGATGAATTATTCAATTTCTAAGTATGTTGATTTATCTAAATTTTTATCATTAATTCAGACGGAATCTATATTTTTTTGTCGTTTGGATAAGTTAGAAGATAAATTAGAAGGAACTTTTCCAAAAAACAGTAAAGAACAATTTAAAGATTGGTATTTATCGATTTTAAACCATTTACCTCCTGATGAAAATGTTGATGAAATAAAATTAAATGATTATTTAAACGAACGGATAAATTTATCTGAAAAATTCAAACAAATTAATTGTATTTCTTGTTGGAATAAATCAATATCAGAATCATATGCTTTATGGAAAATTTATTCAAATTTAGAACAGGGAATTATGATAAAATCTAATGTAGAAAGATTAATAAAAGCATTTGAAAATTCAGATGAAATTATTAGTTTGAGCGAAATTAAATATATAAATCACGAAATAGATATTATTCCAACTGGTAATTTAAATTATCCTATTATTCATAAAAATATTGCGTATTCTTACGAACAAGAAATAAGATTAATACATCAAGTTACTATGGATGATGGTTATTTTCATAATTGGAATTGTGAATTGAATGTAAATGGTAAATATCTAAAAGTTGATATTAACGAATTAATAGAGGAAATAATTATAAGTCCATTTGCTCCAAAATGGTTTTTCGATATAATTGAGGATATTTTAATTAAATATAACTTAAAAAAAACAATTAAATATTCAGTGTTGAAATAATATTTCCAAATTAATTTCCCAAATCTCGTTCCTTGATAAACTGTGAAAATGTATATTTGCAAAAATTTTACTTAAGATGATAACCGTAAACGACATTTCCGTTCAATTTGGCGGAACAACTTTATTTAGTGGAATTAACTTTGCCATTAACGAAAATGATAAGATTGCATTAATGGGTAAAAATGGTGCCGGAAAATCTACTTTACTAAAAATTGTTGCCGGAGTTAGCAAACCTTCTACAGGTTCTATTTCTGCTCCAAAAGATGCTGTTATCGCTTATCTTCCGCAACATTTGTTAACTTCTGATGATGCAACGGTTCGTGAAGAAGCTTCGAAAGCTTTCGCTGAAATCTTCTCAATGAAAAATGAAATCGAAGATATAAATGAGCAATTAACGGTTCGTACCGATTACGAATCGGATGATTATATGAAACTTATCGAACGCGTTTCTGAATTAAGCGAAAAATTTTATTCAATCGAAGAAGTTAACTACGAAGCAGAAGTTGAAAAAGTTTTAAAAGGAATGGGTTTTGCTCAAGAAGATTTAGACCGTTCAACATCTGAGTTTTCAGGTGGATGGCGAATGCGTATCGAATTGGCTAAAATTCTTTTACGTAAACCTGATTTAATTTTATTAGATGAGCCAACGAATCACTTGGATATTGAATCGATTCAATGGTTAGAAGATTTTTTGGTGAATTCTGCAAAAGCAGTAATGGTAATTTCGCACGACCGCGCTTTTGTTGATAACATTACAAATCGTACAATCGAAGTTACAATGGGACGTATTTATGATTACAAAGCTAAATATTCTGATTATTTAGAATTGCGTAAAGACCGTCGTATTCATCAGCAAAAAGCATACGAAGAACAACAAAAATTTATTGCTGAAAATAAAGCTTTTATTGAACGTTTCCGTGGAACTTTCTCAAAAACAGAACAAGTGCAATCTCGTGTTCGTATGTTAGAGAAATTGGTTTTAGTCGAAGTCGATGAAGTAGATACTTCTGCATTACGTTTAAAATTTCCACCAGCAGCTCGTTCAGGTCAATATCCAGTAATTGTTGAAGGTTTGTCTAAAAATTACGACGATTATGTAGTTTTTAAAGATGCCAATATGGTTATCGAACGTGGACAAAAAGTAGCTTTAGTTGGTAAAAACGGTGAAGGAAAATCTACGATGATTAAAGCGATTATGAACGAATTAGAATTTCAAGGAAAATTAGAAATCGGACATAATGCAAAAATTGGATATTTCGCTCAAAATCAAGCATCGTTGTTAGATGAAAATGTAACTATTTTCGAAACGATTGACCGCATTGCAGAAGGAGATATTCGTACGCAAATTAAAAATATTTTGGGAGCATTTATGTTTTCTGGCGATGATATTGATAAGAAAGTAAAAGTACTTTCGGGTGGTGAGAAAACACGTTTGGCAATGATTAAATTATTATTAGAACCTTTCAATGTTTTGATTCTGGATGAGCCAACGAACCATTTAGATATGAAAACCAAAGATATTATTAAAGACGCGTTAAAAGAATTTGAAGGAACTGTGATTTTAGTTTCGCACGACCGTGATTTCTTAGATGGTTTAGCAGAAAAAGTTTTTGAGTTTACCAACAAACGCGTGATTGAACATTTTGAAGATATCAAAGGTTTCTTAGCAAATAAAAAGATGGAATCTTTAAAGGAAATTGAAAAGAAATAAAAATATGAAACTCGGCTTATGCCGAGTTTTTATTTTTTAATTAATTCGAAAAATTCTACCGAGGTAATATTGCCTTCGCCATCTTCATTGTACGATTTTCCTACGCCATTTTTATCTAAATCATAAATAATTTTTGCGTTTAATTTTCCGTCTACATAATTTTTGGAAGTTAAGATGTTTTTATTTTTTTCTTGAAGTATCTCAAAATTCTTGATGTATTCATTATCATAATAAATCATGGATTTAAAAGAATTGCTTTTTGGTGAAATATAAGTATACTTAATGGTTTTGTATAATTTTTGTTCGTCAAATTCATATTCCGTTTCTTCTAAAACCCTTCCAAGGTCATCATAAATATAATAATTTATTGACCTTAACTCGTTATTATCAATATAAGATTTCTGTTCAATAACTTGATTCTTTTCGTTAAAAATAAACTCATTTCTAAAATTATATGATTTTGAATAACAAATAAATCGATCCGGAAGATATTTAAAATAAAATTTATCAGGTTCATTTGTGTTGGATGTACCTACAATCGAATCTAGCAAACCCAATTTGTTTAAATGATATTTCGTTTCTGAATCGTATTCTTTATTGTTCCATCTGTAATTTATGATTCTGTTGTTATTATCATAAGTAATAAATGAAGTGTAATTTTCATTTTCTTTTTTAGAATTTGCATATGATGTAATTTTATAAAGTCCTTGGGGTTTTGCATCCTCTTCAAATGGTGGTAACGGATAATAAATATTATTCGAATTTTTAATTACCAATTCCGCATATTTTTTATCAGGATTGAATTTGATATTTAAAATCGAATCAATTGCAGAACCAGAAGTTTCTTTAGGTTTTGATTTTTGTGCTACTTTTTTGGGAAGCGGAGTTGCATCATTAATCTCTTTTTCAAATTTAGAAGTAACAATTTGCATGTATTTTTCTGGATTGTATTCGATAAAAGGTTTATGATTATCAAAGACGACCATCGCAAACGGATGTTCTAATTTATTTACATCGATAAACCAACTTTTTCCATCAGTAGTTGTGAATTTTAAGCTTTCTGCATTTGTACTTGATACAAACATTCTGTCTGTTGCACCTCCAAATGTATTGTAAATTTCGTTCGAAATATATTTGTGAATTTGTCTTTGTTCCGTATCGTTATTAGATTTTTTTTCAACAAATAAAACAGCTTTAGATGGAGCTGTAATTGCAATATCGGCTTTAGCTGAATTTTCAACAGGAATTATAATTTTCGAAGCACAAGAACTTAAAATCAGTAATCCGAAAAAAAACAACGTTCTAAAAAAAGTAATTCTCATATCATTCAATTTTAAAAGTGTTTGGTATTTATTTAAGATTTAAATGATAGCCATAAAAAAACTACAGAATCTATTATCTTAAATGCTTGATTATTAAAGATAATAAATTCTGTAGTAAGAATTTTATATTTTTATGCAAAGATTATTTTTGCATTGAACCAGTTTCTTTTAAACGTGTGTGGAATTTGAAAGCTTCTGATAAAATATGTGGTGTATGACCGCCAACTGTTTCTTTAGCTCTTTCAAAATACTCACGAATTTCTTCGCGGAATTCTGGATGTACACAATTTTCAATGATTACTTCTGCACGTTCACGTGGACATAATCCTCTTAAATCTGCTAAACCTTGATCAGTAACTAAAATATCAACATCGTGTTCTGTATGATCTACGTGAGAAACCATTGGTAAAACATGCGAAATTTTGTTTTCTTTTGATGCAGCCTGACAAACGAAAATACTTAAATAAGCATTTCTTGCAAAATCTCCAGAACCACCAATTCCGTTCATCATTTTAGTACCGCTAATGTGAGTAGAGTTTACGTTTCCGTAAATATCAAATTCAATAGCCGTGTTAATTCCGATGATTCCTAATCTTCTCAAAACTTCTGGAGCGTTAGAAATATTTTGTGGACGAAGAATTAATTTGTTTTTATATTTATCAAAGTTTTTTAACACGTTTTCGTAGCAACCTTCAGAAACAGTGATTGAAGAACCTGAAGCGAAATCCATATTTCCTGAATCGAATAATTCAAAAGTAGAATCTTGTAGTACTTCAGAATACATCGTCAAGTTTTTGAATTTAGATCCTACAAATCCAGTTAAAACAGCATTAGCAACTTTTCCAATACCTGCTTGTAATGGTAATAAAGCATAAGTTAATTTTCCTTTCTCAACTTCTTTTTCAAAGAAATTTAATAAGTGTTTAGAAATTGCTGAAGTTTTATCATCTGGTTCAGAAATTACAGCTGGTTGATCTGTAATATCCGTGAATACAATTCCAACTACTTTTGCTGGATCAATAGTAATGAATTCTGTTCCGATACGATCAGAAACAGTTTGAATGTTGATGACGTCTCTATCTGGATAAGATTTAGGTACAATACTATCGTGAATTCCTCTAAAAGTTACAGGAATTTTAGTGTTGATTTCGATGATGATTTTTTTTGCTTGAGATGCAAAGAAAGCCGAATTTCCGATTGAAGTCGTAGGAATGATATTTCCATTTTCATCAATAGATGAAGCTTCGATAATTGCAGTATCAATTGGTGCAATGTGACCACAAATTAATTGCTCAATAGTTTCACTTAAATGTTGGTCAATGTATTTTACTTTGTATTCATTGATGCTTTTACGTAAAGCTGGGTCAGCCATAAAAGGCATTCTTCTAATTAAAGCATTGTTGTTTGCTAAATCAGAATCAGTAGTATAACCTAAAGATGCTCCTGTGATCAATGTAATGGCAACATCTTCTGTTTCTGCTCTTTTTGCAAATGCAGGTAAAACCGATTTACTATCTCCAGCTTTTGTGAATCCACTAGATCCAACTACGCTATTATTATCAATTAAAAGTGCAGCTTCTGCAGCTGACATAATTTTACTTTCGTAATCTTTAAAAAGAATTCTGTTTAATTCTAATTCGTTCGTCATGGTTATCAATTTTCGAATCGTAAAAATAATAAATATGTAATAAAGATGTTGGATGTTTGTATTCTTTTTTGAAATGTTTAACTTTATTGAAAAATTGTTTAATATTTTAAGATATTATTTATTTTCTGAAAATTAAACACTATATAAAAAGACTATTGAGTAATTTTTTCTAGAGTGTATTGAATTAATTTTTCAACTGCCGCATATGGATCTTCACTAAAAGTTCCGTTTGCACGATTTGCGATGATTGCATTAAGCGAAAGTGAGTGATGACTTAATAACTTTGATAAGCCATAAATCGCTGCAGTTTCCATTTCTAAATTCGTAGCTCTTAATGAGTTGAACTTGAACGAATCAATTTTTGAATTCAGTTCAGTATCCTGAATTGGAATACGAATCACGCGACCTTGAGCACCATAAAAACCTCCGGCAGTGACCGTAATTCCTTGATGCATTTCTGAAGATGCAAATTTTTCTATCAATTTAGAACTCGCTTCGATGATATACGGACGACCTTTAGTCATATCCCAATTTGTATGCTCAATAAATGCATTTTCGATTTCCGTTTCAGTAATTCCATCGATTGCATAACTGCGTAACATGTTGTCAGTTCCGATTCCGTGTGTTGACATCAAAATAGAATCAACTGGAATATCAGCTTGTAACGAACCTGAAGTTCCAACTCGAACAATGTTTAAATGTGTAAGTTCCGATTTGTTGGTTCTGGTTTCAAAATCAATATTTACTAATGCATCCAATTCGTTCATCACGATATCGATATTATCTGGACCGATTCCGGTAGAAATAACAGAAATCTTTTTGCCTTTGTAAGTACCAGTTTGAGTTTTAAATTCTCTTTTTTGAGTCGAGAATTCAATAGAGTCAAAATACTTTGTAATTGCTTCAACTCTAAATTGGTCGCCAACAAAAATAATATCGTTAGCAATATCTTGTGGTCTAACGTTTAAGTGATAAACACTTCCGTCCGGATTAATGATTAATTCCGATTCTTTTATCTTTTCCATAATTAACTTCCTACGCGTTTTACTTTATATCCTTTTTTGATAAGATATTCCATGATCTTATCTCTAAAATTTCCTTGTATAATTATTTCTCCATCCTTTACAGAACCTCCAACTCCACAAAGGGTTTTAAGCTCTTTACCTAAAGCTTTTAAATCTTCATCTAAACCAATAAAACCAACAATAACGGTTGCTACTTTTCCAGCTCTATTTTTTTTATCTAAATGCGCTTCAAGTTGTTGCTTGTTTGGAGCTAATGTTTCTGTGATTTCTTCATTGGAATCAAATTCAAAATCTTTATTTGTAGAAAAAACAAATCCGCCTAAATCTGATAAGCTATTTCCTTTTTTTGCCATAATTAAAAATAAATATATTATCAAAGATACGTATTCTATTAATAAGTTTAAATTTGCGCTTTTAAATAATGTTTATGGAAGTTCAGAAAATGTTGCTTCATCAATTAACTCAAGAAGTTATTGATTGTGTTGGAGAAAAAAAGTTTGAAAATGTGACAAATAAAATATTTGCAGCTCGCGAATTAATCAACGTAATTTTAGATAATTCAGAATCTGATGATTTGATTATGGAATTGGATAAGTATTCGAAACTTTTAGATATGATGGAATCAAAAGTGCAATAATATATAAGGTATAAAAAAAGACAAGATTGAAAAATCTTGTCTTTTTTGTTTTATTTTTTAATTAAACCAAGTTCAATTAAACGTTCAGTTAAGAACTCACCGGCAGTGATGTCTTCAAATTGTTTTGGATTGTTCTCGTCGATACAATTTTCTAAACAATTCAAAGGCATTTCGCTAACTGGGTGCATAAAGAACGGAACTGAGTAACGAGAAGTTGCCCATAATTCTCTAGGCGGATTAACTACTTGGTGAATCGTAGATTTTAAGCGGTTGTTTGTGTGGCGCGATAACATATCGCCAACATTAATTACCAATTCATCATCATTTGCAATTGCATCAATCCAAACACCTTCGTGATTCTGAACTTGTAATCCTTTTCCTTGAGCTCCCATCAATAAAGTAATCAAATTAATGTCTCCGTGAGCTGCAGCGCGAACTGCGTCCTTAGGTTCATCTAAAATAGGAGGGTAATGAATAGGTCTTAAAATAGAGTTTCCGTTTTTAACGAATTTGTCAAAATAAAACTCATCTAAACCTAAAAATAAAGCCAAAGCTCTTAAAACGTAAACGCCAGTTTTTTCTAACATTTGGTAAGTTTCTTTACCTGTGCTATTAAAATTAGCAAGTTCATTTACTGTTACGTTTGCTGGATATTCAGCTTCTAGTTTTGGGTCATTTTCAACATATTGTCCAAAATGCCAAAATTCTTTCAAGTCACCTGTTTTGCGACCTTTTGCAGATTCTTTTCCAAAAGATACATAACCTCTTTGTCCTCCAATTCCAGGGATTTCGTATTTGGCTTTAGTTTCTAAAGGAAGGTTAAAGAAATCACGTACTTCTGTATATAAATTCTCAACCAATTTGTCACTTAAAAAATGACCTTTTAATGCTACGAAACCAATTTCTTCGTAGGCTTTTCCGATTTCATTTACAAATTTTTGTTTACGTACCGGGTCGTCCGATAGGAAATCACGCAAGTCAACACTAGGAATGTTTTGCATTTCTTTATTTGTTTAATAAACGTCCTACAAAGTTATGTAATAAATTCGAATAAGCTTTTAGGTTATGTTAATCTTTAAACTATTTTTTTTTAAAAATTAGTTTAAATCATCAATTTGATAGTAGTTGATGTTTGAAGTTATTGGAAAGATTTTCAATTCGTTATCCTGAAACATAAACAAAACATCACTGGTTTTTCCAACATATTTTCCTTTAAAATCTCCATCTCGAGTGTAAATGGTAATGTTATCTGCTTTAGAAATGTTTTTGTAAAAACGTTCGTTATACTTTTCAGAAACTAGAAAAATAAAACATATAAAAAGCAAACAGCTTAATAAAAGACTAAATACTTTGTATTGACTTTTGCTGATGTGTTTGTTCTCAAATAAGTTCGGAAAAATATCGCGTAGTTTTAAATCGATATAAAACATCACAAAATAAATGCAAGTGATTAATAGTGTTAATAAAAGAACATTTACATCGCTAAACGGAAATAAAATAAAATCGGTTAAGTCGCAATAATCAAAAATATTGATGCCGAAAATAATATATTTTGCATAATTAAAAATCATTCCTATTGCAATTGCAATCAAATAAAGAATGGTAATTAGAATTTGAGGTTCGTTTAAACGGTCTAAAATTTGTTTGCTTTCTGTTTCTTCCATAAAAAGTGATGTTCTAAAGATAAAGCAAAGCTATGAAAATAAACGATATTAAAAGTTTTTGTTTTGGGCGTTCCCGCGCTCATTATATTAGGAGTAAATTCACACAAAGAATAAATCGCTTGGTCGGGCTTTACGCTAAATCTTTTTTATAATTTTTAATTGTCATTCCGATGACAGGAGGAATCTTCTGCTTTTATATTCATTAACAATTATTATTCTAAAAAAAGGATACCGCTTCAATCCCTAACGCAAGATGAATTCGAATATATAGATTACCTTGAAGTTTTAAAACAAAAAAACACTTAAAAAGATAAACTTGATAAGTGTTATAAAACTTGGTTATCGTTTTTCATAAGTGTATTTTAATTTTCGTCGTAATATTTTACAAAATCACCTTCACGAAATAATTTTATTTTTACAACAGTTCCGTTTGAATACGTTTCAACTTCATCTGGATAAGGTTCGTTAACCGAAAAGTTAATATCAGATAATTTAATTACTGGGTCTTTAGAAACGTTTATAATTGGAGCTGTATATTTTTCATTATTTATAATAATGGTTGTGTCTTTTAAGGTCGATTGAAATCCCATTCCGTATTCTTGCTTAAGTCTAATGTAACTAGAAAGCGTCGGATTTAGCATAACTTTATCATCTTCTAGATTAAAATCTATTTTTTCACCACCTTCAACTTGCATGCTATGTTTGCCTTTTTCTAATTTTCCTTCGATAGTTTTCAGAGTTTTCGGTTCTATTGTAATTGCTTCGTTTTCATCAATTGTAATTTTGATGGCTTGGTCTGTTGGATTATCAATCGAATATTCAACACCAGAACTACATGATGTTAGTGCCATTCCAAGTATAAAGCAAAATGCCGAAATGAATTTGATTTTTGTTTTCATAGTTTTTAATTATTTTTAGTTAGTTTTTGAATAAAAAAACTGATTGTCCGTTTCGATGCTTTATTTATCTCTTAATAAGTAAAGATGTTTTTAAAGAAATCAAAAAACATATACTGAGTTTAAATATTTCAATTCAATGAAAATAAGATTAAAATAAAACAGTTTTGGTTATAAATGAACAATCAGTTTGGTATTAAAGTGGATTGGTTAGGTTCTCTTTCGCAATTTTTTTATTTTTAAACTCATGTAAATTTACCCTAATTAGCATTACTAAATTTAATTAATGAATATTTGCTTTGCTTTGATAAATATTCGATAAGGTTATTTAAATATTTGAATTTGAAATTTTAGTTTTTGTTACGAATCTGCGCCAGCCATCAGCAATTGCTCTACAATTTCGTTGAAGCCTTTTTCAGTTGCATAATGTAAAGCTGAATGTTCATCATTGTCTTTTTCGTTTACATTGGCACCATTTTCAACCAGAAATCCAGAAATTTCGTTAAATCCGCAAATGGCAGCTACAATTAAAGGCGTTTCTCCATCGTTGTTTTTCGTATTTACATCCATTCCTTTTTCCACAAAAAGTTTTACCATTTCTTTGTTTCCTCTGCCGCAGCTATAATGTAGAATAGAATTTCCGTCTAAGCGTTTTAAATGCAAGTCAGCATTTGCGTTTACCAATTGTTGCGCAACTCTTAGGTTGTTTTGCATACAAGCCAAAACTAAAGCGCTATCGCCTTGATCGTTTAATGTATTTACATTAATGGTTGCAACTTTTAATAATTCTGTAACTACTTCAGCTTCGTTATTCCAAACAGCTTGATGCAAAGGCGTATTTCCTGAACTACTTTTTTCTTCTGTATCGCCTACTAATACTGCAATTGTATCGCGCAAACCACGGCTCGTTGCGTAATCTAGTGCGCTATAACCATCATTGTCTTTAATTGATTTATCGGCTCCTTTAGAAAGTAAATACTTTGTAAATTCCGTTCTGCCTTCTGCTAAAGAATAAATTAGAGCCGTTTTGCCTTCTTTATCAGTCGCATTAATATCAGCTCCGCTATCTATTAATAAAGCAACAATTTCTTTGTTACCACTTTGTGAAAGCATGTGCAAAGGCGTTGTACTGTGATTATTAGCTAAATTAATATCAGCGCCTGATTCAACCAGTATTTTCACAATATCTCTAGCGCCTTTCTGACAAGCATAAAATAAAGCAGTATTGCCCATTGCATCGCGTTTATCGAGGTTTATTCCGCCTTTTTTTAGCAAAGTTTGTACAATTGCTTTTTGATTATTTTTACAAGCATTTAAAAATATAGTATCCATTTTAGTTCTTTTTTATTATGATTTATTAATATTATTACATTTTACCCACCAACCAAGCAACAAGCGCTTCGTTGTTTTTTTCTGCAGCATAATCTAAAGCAGTTTTTTGTACATTATCGGCAGCATCAATTAATAAATTGCCAAATTCAGCTAGTAATTCGCAGTAGGTCTGCGCTACAGCGTGATTGTGGTTATTAACTGCGTACATTAATACTGTTTTTCCGTTTTTATCTCGTAATTCTGTTGATGCGCCTTGCTCAAGCAGCGTAAGTAGGTTTTTCTCACCTCTTCTGGCATCTGTCTGACAGATGTACATCAATGCAGAAACGCCTTCGCGATTAGTTTTGTTTACTTCGGCTCCTGAATAAATTAATTCATCAATTAACACAGTTGCAATTGATTCTCCATTATAAAGTTGGAGTAATTCGGAGCTTTTAGCCGAAAGAATTAATAAAGTATTTTCGTCATCGTCAAGTAAAGAATCTATTTCAAATCCTGCATCTAGGTAAGCTTTCAAAATTTTGTGAAAAATCTTATTTTTAAATTCATCGGAATTTGTGTTCATACCAGAATATGTAGCATATAAATATCTGAATGGATGCCATGATTTGCTATCTAGTAATTTTGCGTCAGCACCGTGCTTTAGTAATGCTTCAGTAATTTCTACACTATGCATTATCATAGCAATAGTTAAAGGCGTCATTCCATTATATCGGTCGTCTTCTTTATCGTAAGCTTCGTTTAAATTTGTTCCAAGTTCGATTAAAGCATTTACAGCTTCTACATCTTTATGAATACAAGCTTGATGTAGATTCATTCCGCCAGCCGCCATATACATCGGAAATGAATTTGAGTCTGTTGCATCTGCTCCATTCAAAATTGCACCCACGGCTTTAGATTTAAATCTTATTGCAACATCAATGGCAGATTCTCTTTCATTATTTTTTACCGTTGGATCTAATCCTACAGCCAATCCCAAAATTGCAAAATGAATATACTCGCCAAACCTAGCTTTCTTTTGATGCTGTTTCGCCTCTAACTCCGCAATGCGCTGAGCATACATCGGACTTTCTGGATTGTTGGAGCGGCTATTTTTGAAATTGACTAAATTTTCGACAGCAGAAGTTAATTGAAATATGGCTTGTGAAGAATATTGCGCTATGATATGTAAAAGCGTATTTCCATTTCTATCTAGAAAATCAATTTTAGCATTTGCTTCTGTATAAGCTTGAAGCATTTTGGCGTAACCCAATTCGGCTGCTAACATAATAGCTGTTTCTCCATTTTTATTTTTACGCAATGGACTTACTTTTGCTGCTAATAATTTTTGAGCACATGTATAAATATTGTCGTCCAAAACAGCATAAGTCGCATTACGAACAGGCGTAGCCAATAAATGTAATAAAGAATTACCGTCTTGATCTTCTGTTCCCGCCGCTCGCCAACCTAGAGACAATAAATAATCTAGCATAGAAGGGTTAGCAAAACCACATACAGATTTCCATACATTTATTTGTTCATTTTCAGGTACGTCGGCAACAAATGATAAATATTTTTCATTAATCTGTTCTAAAGTTGCTCCTTCGTTGTATAACTTAGTTATTGAATGCAAATTATTATCTGTCATACTTATATTATTTATTTTGATTTTGGATTGATTTTTCAAGCGCTATTTTTACATTTTGGCATTTATCCATATCTGGCAATGCCGCTAAGCGAATTACTTCCTCCCATTTTTCGAGGGCAAAATGTACATCTACCAACAATCTTCTAACACGAAGCTTTATTAGGTTTTGATGCAAATGAGTTATCGTTTCTGCAAAAGCTAAACGATGCGCATTGGTTTCGTATTCTATTGTTAATAAATTAGCTGGAGCTGCAACTTCGTTTGTAAAACTGCCTGATGAAGGCGAACTTAATTGCGTAAGAGTTTCGGATAATAACTGAAAAGCTTTGGAATATTCTTGAGCTGTAAAATGACAAAGCGCCATATTATAACTTAAAGAAATAGTTTTGTTTTTAGATATTTTGTAAATTTTAGAAAAAACAAGATAAGCAAAAGCCCATTGTTCGGTATTGATATAGGTAATTCCGTCTGAGAATGTGGAGTCGGAAGTATCAATAATTTTTTTTTGTGTTGAATAAGGTTGATTGGAATTTATATTTTGCATTGATTACAGATTGTAAAACTACATTGGTTGTTTTTTTTGTATTCTTTCTAATAATTTCTATGTCCAAGTAGTTTGATTATTTTTATTTAGTATTGTAAACATACTTAGTAATTTATCTTATTTATTTATTTTTTAATATTTGAATACAATCAGTAAATATTTGAACGACTTAAATTAATATTTGAAATAGTTTTTGAATTCTGATTTTAAATACTATTTTTAATTAACTCGAAATGTGATAGTTTCATAATTCAAGAGTATTCAATATTTTGACTTAATCGATTTTTAATATTTTCAAAACTCATCCGTATATCTGTGGTGATTCAAAAGTTTATTTGTTATTCCGATGTTAGGAGAAATCTTTCTCAATACTCAAATCACTAGACTCATTACTAATTTTAATTTCCAAATCTCCAAATTATTGAATTTTTAATTTTAAATGTTTCAATTCCAGTTAACTAAAAAATAATCAAAAAATAACTTTCAAAAAGCTTGTTTGGCATAGAAAGAAGGCGGTATATTTGCACCGTTGAAAAACAGAAGTTCATTCAAATCACGAAAAACAAATTTAAAAATTAACAAAAATAAATTTGGAAGATAAGGGTTAAAGGTTGTACTTTTGCAATCCGATTCTGAAACAAGAAGCGGCGCAAAAGTTCTTTAAATGTTGAAAATCTTTCAAAAATATTATCAAAATAAATTTGCGAGATTCAAAAAGAGTTTCTACTTTTGCAACCGCTTAGAAGATGAGCGAACAAAGAGAAAATAAGTTCATAGACATATTGGATTAACAGAGAATTAAAGAGTAAGATTAATCTTTTAGAGATAAAAGATGATCTTGAACGAACATCAAAAAATATTAAAAATTATACGATGAAGAGTTTGATCCTGGCTCAGGATGAACGCTAGCGGCAGGCCTAACACATGCAAGTCGAGGGGTAGGCATCTTCGGATGTTGAGACCGGCGCACGGGTGCGTAACGCGTATGCAATCTACCTTTTACTAAGGGATAGCCCAGAGAAATTTGGATTAATACCTTATGGTATTACGAATTGGCATCGATTTGTAATTAAAGATTTATTGGTAAAAGATGAGCATGCGTCCCATTAGTTAGTTGGTAAGGTAACGGCTTACCAAGACGATGATGGGTAGGGGTCCTGAGAGGGAGATCCCCCACACTGGTACTGAGACACGGACCAGACTCCTACGGGAGGCAGCAGTGAGGAATATTGGTCAATGGAGGCAACTCTGAACCAGCCATGCCGCGTGCAGGATGACGGTCCTATGGATTGTAAACTGCTTTTGTACAGGAAGAAAAAGTACCACGTGTGGTATATTGACGGTACTGTAAGAATAAGGATCGGCTAACTCCGTGCCAGCAGCCGCGGTAATACGGAGGATCCAAGCGTTATCCGGAATCATTGGGTTTAAAGGGTCCGTAGGCGGCTTTATAAGTCAGTGGTGAAAGTTTGCAGCTTAACTGTAAAATTGCCATTGATACTGTAGAGCTTGAATTTTTGTGAAGTAACTAGAATATGTAGTGTAGCGGTGAAATGCTTAGATATTACATGGAATACCAATTGCGAAGGCAGGTTACTAACAAACAATTGACGCTGATGGACGAAAGCGTGGGTAGCGAACAGGATTAGATACCCTGGTAGTCCACGCCGTAAACGATGGATACTAGTTGTTTGGCTGCAAGGCTGAGTGACTAAGCGAAAGTGATAAGTATCCCACCTGGGGAGTACGAACGCAAGTTTGAAACTCAAAGGAATTGACGGGGGCCCGCACAAGCGGTGGAGCATGTGGTTTAATTCGATGATACGCGAGGAACCTTACCAGGGCTTAAATGTAGATTGACGTATTTGGAAACAGATATTTCTTCGGACAATTTACAAGGTGCTGCATGGTTGTCGTCAGCTCGTGCCGTGAGGTGTCAGGTTAAGTCCTATAACGAGCGCAACCCCTGTTGTTAGTTGCCAGCGAGTCATGTCGGGAACTCTAGCAAGACTGCCAGTGTAAACTGTGAGGAAGGTGGGGATGACGTCAAATCATCACGGCCCTTACGTCCTGGGCCACACACGTGCTACAATGGCCGGTACAGAGAGCAGCCACTGGGTGACCAGGAGCGAATCTATAAAGCCGGTCACAGTTCGGATTGGAGTCTGCAACTCGACTCCATGAAGCTGGAATCGCTAGTAATCGGATATCAGCCATGATCCGGTGAATACGTTCCCGGGCCTTGTACACACCGCCCGTCAAGCCATGGAAGCTGGGGGTGCCTGAAGTCGGTGACCGCAAGGAGCTGCCTAGGGTAAAACTGGTAACTAGGGCTAAGTCGTAACAAGGTAGCCGTACCGGAAGGTGCGGCTGGAACACCTCCTTTCTAGAGATGGTTCAAGTCTCTTACTCTTTACTGTTGATTCAAAAAAAAATAAAATACAGAGTCTCGTAGCTCAGCTGGTTAGAGTACTACACTGATAATGTAGGGGTCGGCAGTTCGAGTCTGCCCGGGACTACAATTTTAATTACGAATTAGAAATTACGAATTAAAAGTATTTTATTACAAAGGAAATTTTAGAAGTTGAGAGGTTATGAATTATAACATTCGTAATTCGTAATTCACAATTAATAAAAATTGGGGGATTAGCTCAGCTGGCTAGAGCGCCTGCCTTGCACGCAGGAGGTCATCGGTTCGACTCCGATATTCTCCACCAGATGGTATCAAGATGATAGTATCAAGAATTAAGATCAAGTCTTAATGCTTTATACAAAAATCTTAATACTAATAAAAGTTCATTGACATATTGAGATACAAATTAAAAAGTAGAAAAATATTAGAAATAATATAAGCACAAAATTAGTCGAAAGACGAAAGTCAAAAAGTTAAAAGTCTTCTGACTTTAGACCTTAAGACTTTCAACTTGAAGACTGAAATAGAGCACAATAAGCAAAATAAGGGCGTATGGGGAATGCCTAGGCTCTCAGAGGCGAAGAAGGACGTGATAAGCTGCGAAAAGCTACGGGGATTGGCACACACGAATAGATCCGTAGATATCCGAATGGGGCAACCCACTATGTTGAAGACATAGTACATCGATAGATGAGCAAACCCGCTGAACTGAAACATCTAAGTAGGCGGAGGAGAAGAAAACAAAAGTGATTCCGTAAGTAGTGGCGAGCGAACGCGGATTAGCCCAAACCAATGTTGTTTCGGCAATATTGGGGTTGTAGGACCACGATATTTTAAGCAAAGCGAATTAGAATAACCTGGAAAGGTTAACCGTAGAGGGTGATAGTCCCGTATAGGTAAGCGATGTATTAGATAGTGGTATCCTGAGTAGGTCGGGGCACGTGAAACCTTGATTGAAACTGGCGGGACCATCCGCTAAGGCTAAATACTCCTGAGAGACCGATAGTGAACCAGTACCGTGAGGGAAAGGTGAAAAGAACCGTGAATAACGGAGTGAAATAGAACCTGAAACCATACGCTTACAAGCGGTCGGAGCCCATTCGTTGGGTGACGGCGTGCCTTTTGCATAATGAGCCTACGAGTTACCGTTGCTGGCGAGGATAAGTGATTCAGTCACGGATCCGAAGCGAAAGCGAGTCTGAATAGGGCGCATGAGTCAGTAATGGTAGACGCGAAACCGTGTGATCTACCCATGGACAGGTTGAAGCTGTGGTAACACACCGTGGAGGACCGAACCCGTTGACGTTGAAAAGTCTTGGGATGATCTGTGGGTAGGGGTGAAAGGCCAATCAAACTCGGAAATAGCTCGTACTCCCCGAAATGCATTTAGGTGCAGCGCTTATAGAGTTTATTAGAGGTAGAGCTACTGATTGGATGCGGGGGTTTCACCACCTACCAATTCCTGACAAACTCCGAATGCTAATAAATGCTTATAAGCAGTGAGGGCATGGGTGCTAAGGTCCATGTCCGAGAGGGAAAGAACCCAGACCATCAGCTAAGGTCCCCAAATGTATGCTAAGTTGAAAAAACGCGGTTTGTTTGCATAGACAGCTAGGATGTTGGCTTGGAAGCAGCCATTCATTTAAAGAGTGCGTAACAGCTCACTAGTCGAGCGAACGAGCATGGATAATAATCGGGCATAAGTATACTACCGAAGCTATGGATTTGACATTTAGTTGTCAAGTGGTAGGGGAGCATTCTAAACTGGGTAGAAGGTGATAGGCGACTATTGCTGGACTGTTTAGAAAAGAAAATGTAGGCATAAGTAACGATAATGCGGGCGAGAAACCCGCACACCGAAAGACTAAGGTTTCCTGAGCTATGCTAATCAGCTTAGGGTTAGTCGGGACCTAAGGCACACCCGAAGGGGGACGTCGATGGCCAACGGGTTAATATTCCCGTACTTGTTATAGTTGTGATGGAATGACGGAGTGATGAAAGCACCGCGAACTGACGGAATAGTTCGTTGAAGTACCTACCTATATCTTTAATAGTAAAATGCGTTAAGGATGGGGAAATACGATAGTACTGAGCGCCTTCGGGCAATTAGATAGTGTGCCTAAGGGCTTCCAAGAAAAGTTTCTAAACCTAGATTATAACAACCCGTACCGTAAACCGACACAGGTAGTCGAGGAGAGAATCCTAAGGTGCTCGAGAGATTCATGGCTAAGGAATTAGGCAAAATAGACCTGTAACTTCGGGAGAAAGGTCGCCAGCAGCAATGCTGGCCGCAGTGAAAAGGTCCAGGCGACTGTTTATCAAAAACACAGGGCTCTGCCAAATCGTAAGATGAAGTATAGGGCCTGACACCTGCCCGGTGCTGGAAGGTTAAGAGGAGATGTTATCTTCGGAGAAGCATTGAATTGAAGCCCCAGTAAACGGCGGCCGTAACTATAACGGTCCTAAGGTAGCGAAATTCCTTGTCGGGTAAGTTCCGACCTGCACGAATGGTGTAACGATCTGGACACTGTCTCAGCCATGAGCTCGGTGAAATTGTAGTATCGGTGAAGATGCCGATTACCCGCAGTGGGACGAAAAGACCCTGTGCACCTTTACTATAGCTTAGTATTGTTCTTGGATAAGTGATGTGTAGGATAGGTGGGAGACTTCGATCCTGCGTCGCCAGGCGTAGGTTAGTCATTGTTGAAATACCACCCTTTGCTTATTTGAGATCTAACTCGTGATACATGAGGACATTGCTTGGTGGGTAGTTTGACTGGGGTGGTCGCCTCCAAAAGAGTAACGGAGGCTTCTAAAGGTTCCCTCAGCACGCTTGGTAACCGTGCGTAGAGTGCAATGGTATAAGGGAGCTTGACTGAGAGACATACAGGTCGATCAGGTACGAAAGTAGAGCATAGTGATCCGGTGGTTCCGTATGGAAGGGCCATCGCTCAAAGGATAAAAGGTACGCCGGGGATAACAGGCTGATCTCCCCCAAGAGCTCATATCGACGGGGGGGTTTGGCACCTCGATGTCGGCTCGTCACATCCTGGGGCTGGAGAAGGTCCCAAGGGTTGGGCTGTTCGCCCATTAAAGTGGCACGCGAGCTGGGTTCAGAACGTCGTGAGACAGTTCGGTCTCTATCTACTGTGGGCGTTAGAAATTTGAGTGGATCTGATTCTAGTACGAGAGGACCGAATTGGACTAACCTCTGGTGTATCAGTTGTGCCGCCAGGTGCATCGCTGAGTAGCTACGTTGGGAAGGGATAAGCGCTGAAAGCATATAAGCGCGAAACCCACCACAAGATGAGATTTCTTTAAAGGGTCGTAGAAGATGACTACGTTGATAGGCTACAGATGTAAAGGCAGTAATGTCATAGTCGAGTAGTACTAATAGCCCGTAAGCTTATGTGCTCTAAGGAGTTGCTTATAAAGTATAGTATTAAGATTTGAGTATTAAGTATGAAGACTAAAGAAAGAATCCTCTACGAAAAAAAATGAAAAGTATCGGAAATATGTTAACAAAATATTGTTAGAGAAACCTAGCAAACCGATTTAAGGTGGTTATTGCGTCGGGGCTCACCTCTTCCCATTTCGAACAGAGAAGTTAAGCCCGATTGCGCAGATGGTACTGCATTTTAATGTGGGAGAGTATGTCGCTGCCTTTTTTTTGAAAGTCTCAATGAAAGTTGAGACTTTTTTATCGGGCGATTAGCTCAGTTGGTTCAGAGCACCTCGTTTACACCGAGGGGGTCGGGGGTTCGAATCCCTCATCGCCCACAAATACTCAGAAATCTTTCAAAAATATTTATAAAATAAATTTGCGAGATTCAAAAAGAGTTTCTACTTTTGCAACCGCTTAGAAGATGAGCGAACAAAGAGAAAATAAGTTCATAGACATATTGGATTAACAGAGAATTAAAGAGTAAGATTAATCTTTTAGAGATAAAAGATGATCTTGAACGAACATCAAAAAATATTAAAAATTATACGATGAAGAGTTTGATCCTGGCTCAGGATGAACGCTAGCGGCAGGCCTAACACATGCAAGTCGAGGGGTAGGCATCTTCGGATGTTGAGACCGGCGCACGGGTGCGTAACGCGTATGCAATCTACCTTTTACTAAGGGATAGCCCAGAGAAATTTGGATTAATACCTTATGGTATTACGAATTGGCATCGATTTGTAATTAAAGATTTATTGGTAAAAGATGAGCATGCGTCCCATTAGTTAGTTGGTAAGGTAACGGCTTACCAAGACGATGATGGGTAGGGGTCCTGAGAGGGAGATCCCCCACACTGGTACTGAGACACGGACCAGACTCCTACGGGAGGCAGCAGTGAGGAATATTGGTCAATGGAGGCAACTCTGAACCAGCCATGCCGCGTGCAGGATGACGGTCCTATGGATTGTAAACTGCTTTTGTACAGGAAGAAAAAGTACCACGTGTGGTATATTGACGGTACTGTAAGAATAAGGATCGGCTAACTCCGTGCCAGCAGCCGCGGTAATACGGAGGATCCAAGCGTTATCCGGAATCATTGGGTTTAAAGGGTCCGTAGGCGGCTTTATAAGTCAGTGGTGAAAGTTTGCAGCTTAACTGTAAAATTGCCATTGATACTGTAGAGCTTGAATTTTTGTGAAGTAACTAGAATATGTAGTGTAGCGGTGAAATGCTTAGATATTACATGGAATACCAATTGCGAAGGCAGGTTACTAACAAACAATTGACGCTGATGGACGAAAGCGTGGGTAGCGAACAGGATTAGATACCCTGGTAGTCCACGCCGTAAACGATGGATACTAGTTGTTTGGCTGCAAGGCTGAGTGACTAAGCGAAAGTGATAAGTATCCCACCTGGGGAGTACGAACGCAAGTTTGAAACTCAAAGGAATTGACGGGGGCCCGCACAAGCGGTGGAGCATGTGGTTTAATTCGATGATACGCGAGGAACCTTACCAGGGCTTAAATGTAGATTGACGTATTTGGAAACAGATATTTCTTCGGACAATTTACAAGGTGCTGCATGGTTGTCGTCAGCTCGTGCCGTGAGGTGTCAGGTTAAGTCCTATAACGAGCGCAACCCCTGTTGTTAGTTGCCAGCGAGTCATGTCGGGAACTCTAGCAAGACTGCCAGTGTAAACTGTGAGGAAGGTGGGGATGACGTCAAATCATCACGGCCCTTACGTCCTGGGCCACACACGTGCTACAATGGCCGGTACAGAGAGCAGCCACTGGGTGACCAGGAGCGAATCTATAAAGCCGGTCACAGTTCGGATTGGAGTCTGCAACTCGACTCCATGAAGCTGGAATCGCTAGTAATCGGATATCAGCCATGATCCGGTGAATACGTTCCCGGGCCTTGTACACACCGCCCGTCAAGCCATGGAAGCTGGGGGTGCCTGAAGTCGGTGACCGCAAGGAGCTGCCTAGGGTAAAACTGGTAACTAGGGCTAAGTCGTAACAAGGTAGCCGTACCGGAAGGTGCGGCTGGAACACCTCCTTTCTAGAGATGGTTCAAGTCTCTTACTCTTTACTGTTGATTCAAAAAAAAATAAAATACAGAGTCTCGTAGCTCAGCTGGTTAGAGTACTACACTGATAATGTAGGGGTCGGCAGTTCGAGTCTGCCCGGGACTACAATTTTAATTACGAATTAGAAATTACGAATTAAAAGTATTTTATTACAAAGGAAATTTTAGAAGTTGAGAGGTTATGAATTATAACATTCGTAATTCGTAATTCACAATTAATAAAAATTGGGGGATTAGCTCAGCTGGCTAGAGCGCCTGCCTTGCACGCAGGAGGTCATCGGTTCGACTCCGATATTCTCCACCAGATGGTATCAAGATGATAGTATCAAGAATTAAGATCAAGTCTTAATGCTTTATACAAAAATCTTAATACTAATAAAAGTTCATTGACATATTGAGATACAAATTAAAAAGTAGAAAAATATTAGAAATAATATAAGCACAAAATTAGTCGAAAGACGAAAGTCAAAAAGTTAAAAGTCTTCTGACTTTAGACCTTAAGACTTTCAACTTGAAGACTGAAATAGAGCACAATAAGCAAAATAAGGGCGTATGGGGAATGCCTAGGCTCTCAGAGGCGAAGAAGGACGTGATAAGCTGCGAAAAGCTACGGGGATTGGCACACACGAATAGATCCGTAGATATCCGAATGGGGCAACCCACTATGTTGAAGACATAGTACATCGATAGATGAGCAAACCCGCTGAACTGAAACATCTAAGTAGGCGGAGGAGAAGAAAACAAAAGTGATTCCGTAAGTAGTGGCGAGCGAACGCGGATTAGCCCAAACCAATGTTGTTTCGGCAATATTGGGGTTGTAGGACCACGATATTTTAAGCAAAGCGAATTAGAATAACCTGGAAAGGTTAACCGTAGAGGGTGATAGTCCCGTATAGGTAAGCGATGTATTAGATAGTGGTATCCTGAGTAGGTCGGGGCACGTGAAACCTTGATTGAAACTGGCGGGACCATCCGCTAAGGCTAAATACTCCTGAGAGACCGATAGTGAACCAGTACCGTGAGGGAAAGGTGAAAAGAACCGTGAATAACGGAGTGAAATAGAACCTGAAACCATACGCTTACAAGCGGTCGGAGCCCATTCGTTGGGTGACGGCGTGCCTTTTGCATAATGAGCCTACGAGTTACCGTTGCTGGCGAGGATAAGTGATTCAGTCACGGATCCGAAGCGAAAGCGAGTCTGAATAGGGCGCATGAGTCAGTAATGGTAGACGCGAAACCGTGTGATCTACCCATGGACAGGTTGAAGCTGTGGTAACACACCGTGGAGGACCGAACCCGTTGACGTTGAAAAGTCTTGGGATGATCTGTGGGTAGGGGTGAAAGGCCAATCAAACTCGGAAATAGCTCGTACTCCCCGAAATGCATTTAGGTGCAGCGCTTATAGAGTTTATTAGAGGTAGAGCTACTGATTGGATGCGGGGGTTTCACCACCTACCAATTCCTGACAAACTCCGAATGCTAATAAATGCTTATAAGCAGTGAGGGCATGGGTGCTAAGGTCCATGTCCGAGAGGGAAAGAACCCAGACCATCAGCTAAGGTCCCCAAATGTATGCTAAGTTGAAAAAACGCGGTTTGTTTGCATAGACAGCTAGGATGTTGGCTTGGAAGCAGCCATTCATTTAAAGAGTGCGTAACAGCTCACTAGTCGAGCGAACGAGCATGGATAATAATCGGGCATAAGTATACTACCGAAGCTATGGATTTGACATTTAGTTGTCAAGTGGTAGGGGAGCATTCTAAACTGGGTAGAAGGTGATAGGCGACTATTGCTGGACTGTTTAGAAAAGAAAATGTAGGCATAAGTAACGATAATGCGGGCGAGAAACCCGCACACCGAAAGACTAAGGTTTCCTGAGCTATGCTAATCAGCTTAGGGTTAGTCGGGACCTAAGGCACACCCGAAGGGGGACGTCGATGGCCAACGGGTTAATATTCCCGTACTTGTTATAGTTGTGATGGAATGACGGAGTGATGAAAGCACCGCGAACTGACGGAATAGTTCGTTGAAGTACCTACCTATATCTTTAATAGTAAAATGCGTTAAGGATGGGGAAATACGATAGTACTGAGCGCCTTCGGGCAATTAGATAGTGTGCCTAAGGGCTTCCAAGAAAAGTTTCTAAACCTAGATTATAACAACCCGTACCGTAAACCGACACAGGTAGTCGAGGAGAGAATCCTAAGGTGCTCGAGAGATTCATGGCTAAGGAATTAGGCAAAATAGACCTGTAACTTCGGGAGAAAGGTCGCCAGCAGCAATGCTGGCCGCAGTGAAAAGGTCCAGGCGACTGTTTATCAAAAACACAGGGCTCTGCCAAATCGTAAGATGAAGTATAGGGCCTGACACCTGCCCGGTGCTGGAAGGTTAAGAGGAGATGTTATCTTCGGAGAAGCATTGAATTGAAGCCCCAGTAAACGGCGGCCGTAACTATAACGGTCCTAAGGTAGCGAAATTCCTTGTCGGGTAAGTTCCGACCTGCACGAATGGTGTAACGATCTGGACACTGTCTCAGCCATGAGCTCGGTGAAATTGTAGTATCGGTGAAGATGCCGATTACCCGCAGTGGGACGAAAAGACCCTGTGCACCTTTACTATAGCTTAGTATTGTTCTTGGATAAGTGATGTGTAGGATAGGTGGGAGACTTCGATCCTGCGTCGCCAGGCGTAGGTTAGTCATTGTTGAAATACCACCCTTTGCTTATTTGAGATCTAACTCGTGATACATGAGGACATTGCTTGGTGGGTAGTTTGACTGGGGTGGTCGCCTCCAAAAGAGTAACGGAGGCTTCTAAAGGTTCCCTCAGCACGCTTGGTAACCGTGCGTAGAGTGCAATGGTATAAGGGAGCTTGACTGAGAGACATACAGGTCGATCAGGTACGAAAGTAGAGCATAGTGATCCGGTGGTTCCGTATGGAAGGGCCATCGCTCAAAGGATAAAAGGTACGCCGGGGATAACAGGCTGATCTCCCCCAAGAGCTCATATCGACGGGGGGGTTTGGCACCTCGATGTCGGCTCGTCACATCCTGGGGCTGGAGAAGGTCCCAAGGGTTGGGCTGTTCGCCCATTAAAGTGGCACGCGAGCTGGGTTCAGAACGTCGTGAGACAGTTCGGTCTCTATCTACTGTGGGCGTTAGAAATTTGAGTGGATCTGATTCTAGTACGAGAGGACCGAATTGGACTAACCTCTGGTGTATCAGTTGTGCCGCCAGGTGCATCGCTGAGTAGCTACGTTGGGAAGGGATAAGCGCTGAAAGCATATAAGCGCGAAACCCACCACAAGATGAGATTTCTTTAAAGGGTCGTAGAAGATGACTACGTTGATAGGCTACAGATGTAAAGGCAGTAATGTCATAGTCGAGTAGTACTAATAGCCCGTAAGCTTATGTGCTCTAAGGAGTTGCTTATAAAGTATAGTATTAAGATTTGAGTATTAAGTATGAAGACTAAAGAAAGAATCCTCTACGAAAAAAAATGAAAAGTATCGGAAATATGTTAACAAAATATTGTTAGAGAAACCTAGCAAACCGATTTAAGGTGGTTATTGCGTCGGGGCTCACCTCTTCCCATTTCGAACAGAGAAGTTAAGCCCGATTGCGCAGATGGTACTGCATTTTAATGTGGGAGAGTATGTCGCTGCCTTTTTTTTGAAAGTCCTTTACTGAAAAGTAAGGGACTTTTTTTGTTATATGAGCAGCGTGTCCCTTCGGTCGATCCGCTTTTTTTTAGAAGTTCTTTACTGAATAGTGAAGGACTTTTTGTTTACTAAATTTTGAGTTATTAAACTATTTAAGCACAACAGCAGTACCTGTTTTATAAAAAAAGAGCTGACTTTTTACGGTCAGCTTACTTTTTGGTTTGGTCTTATAAACCTTAAAAAATGTTGTATTACTAAGTGTTTGCAGTGATAACACTACTTTTGATGTGTTACCTGTATGACCCTTTCGAACTAGCGCTGTAAATTGTCATAGCGAATTATTTTATCTTTAGGAATAGAATCAGGTCGTGGAATAATATAAAAGTCTTTTTCAAAATAAATATTTGTTATACGAATATTAGCATTAGTTTCGTTCAATACATCTAACTTACGTTCATAGATAAATCCTCTTATTTTTTGTTTTCCCAAATTATTAAATTCAACTCCAAAAAAACCATCGTTCTTAGGGTTATAAAATGTATCAACACGTACATTTTTAAGGTTATTATAGTCTGACTCAACATTATATCCAATACCAATTCTTTGTTCACTATTTTCTATTTTATTTTTATATGATATAGTACCTGTACTTCTACCTTTATAAAGAGTATCTGGAATCAAAATATCAATAAAGTCACTTTTATTTTTATTTAACTGTCCATTACTATCAAAAAATTGTAATTGCGGCATTAATAAATTATTATCGACCTGAGCAAAATAAATTCGTTTAATAAGCTTATTATTATCATAATAATTCCACCAACCGATATTTTTTTTGTTAAACAAAAAACCTTCACTTCTTTTTTTACCATTTATAAAAAAATTAGTTATATGGCTTATATTACCCATTTCTACTAATTCAAACATTTTATTACCATTTTTATAGTACTCCCTTAATGTATCTTGAGAAGATGTATCTTTTTCATTGTTTCTATATAGAAATCTTCCATCATCAAAACTTTCAAAAAATTTAATTGTATCATCTTTCTGCATATACAATAGATATTTAGGATTACCATTTTCATCATACCTCTCCTCTTTATCCATTTTGTCACAGGATATAAACATAATAGCTACAGTAAAAAAAAACATATATTTATATATTTTATTGTAACCACGCATCTCTTCTTTGTATTTCAACTTTGTTATCATAATCTGCCGAATCAATTTTCATTTTTAATTCTTCTTGAGTTTTAGCTTCTAATTCAATATTCTTATATTCAGTCTTTATAGAATCTATAGTTCCATCACTTGCAAATATCTCATAAGTTTTAATTACCCTCATTGTATGCTTATAGACATCTTGAGCAGATTCAACAGTCGATTCACCTCCGGTTTCCCCAAGTCCCCAACCAGAGCTCACATTTTTTAAAGCTCCTATAATTCCTTTAAAAGTACTATAATTATTACTAGTATAAGGCCCTCCAAAGGTACTGCCTGTACCAAGTGCATAATCTGCATTAAATGAACCTAATTCAGTTTTTCTCAATTTATCTTTGTATTTTCCAGTGGTTCTTGGATTTTCATTACCTCCGTTTTTGGACCTTGCAGATATACCAATTTCCTGGGTGCTTCTAATTTTATTTTGTGGTTTATCCTGTTTATTAAAAGGGTTATGTTTTGACATCCAATCTGCAAAATGTTTATAGCAAGTATTTTGATTTATTCTTTTTATATCAGATTTTATTTTTGATAAAGAAAAATTACGTTTAATAGACTTCCACCATCCATCACCACCACCAGCTCTACTCATCCCCGTAGGATCAGTAAACATAATTGGGTTGTTTCCAACATAAGAATACGGCTTTATAGTTAGCTCCGCCAGCTGATCCACACTGATAAATGTACTAAAAATAACATAATACTAGCTCATCATACAATCTTAAGTTGGATTTAGACGACTTATACGCTTTTTTTTTACTGGAAGCCTGTAGTTTATACTTTATTCTAGAATAAATTAAAATATTATATAGTAAATAAGTAAAATTATATATTTAAATTTATAACAGATGCTATTATGTTTTCAACAAGTCCGTTTTGCAAAAGGGATGGAAGTTTTGTTTGAGCTCTTTTGCAAATTTTTGATTTGTAAAAAGCGAGTGCGGACAGCCCGACCTGTAACGGAGTGGAAGGATTTGCCCTAAAAAGAAAAGCGCTTTCGAATGAACGAAAACGCTTTGTAAAATCGGTTGTTTTTAAAATTATTTAGTTGCGGCAACGTTTAATTTTAAAATGATATTATCATTGATTACTTTGTCTCCAGCTAAATCTTTTACAATTGAACCAGAATTGAAGTTTACACCCCATTTAGTTCTGTCAATTTCAAAGTTATCGGTAACAATTGTTACATCAGTATCAGTTACAGTAATTGTAGCCGGGAATTTTACAGAATTTGTAACTTCTTTTAATGTTAAATTACCCTCAACCATTTGAGTACCGTTTTCTTCAGTAACGCTTGTTAAAACAAATGTTCCAACTGGATATTTTCCTGTATTAAAGAAATGATCAGAATTATCTGCGCTGGTTCCTTTTAAGTGACCTTCTAGCATTGCTTTTTTATCAGCATCTGCGATATCAGTAACAGAGATAGAATTCATATCAATTACGAAATTTCCTCCAGTAACTTTACCGTCTTTAACAGCAACATTTCCTTCTTTTAGAGCTAATGTTCCAGTGTGTTTGTCTCCTGATACTTTTCCACCAGTCCAATCGATTTTTGATTTGTCTGTGGCTACGTTATATTTAGTTCCTTCAGTTGATTCTGGAGTTACTTCTGTTGGAGTTGTTGTTTCAACTGTTGTGTTTTCTTTTTTACATGCTGTAAAAGATAAGGCAGCCAAAGCAATTACTGCTAATACATTTTTTTTCATATTTAATTTTGATTTATTTTTATGAGAACAAATTTAACATAAAAAATGTTTATTTTTCTTAAATAAAACTGAAAGTTTGGTTATTTATCTTATTTCTTAATCTAGGTTAAGGAAATGAAAAAGGAAATGACATTTTGACTGAAATGTATCAATGGCAAACAATTTGCAAAGTATAGTCTAATTAAATTTGAAAATAATGAATACGGAAAATACAGATAATTTAGAAAATATCGAAAACGAAATCAATGCTACAGAAGAAACTCAAACTACAGAACTTACTGTAGAAGAGCAGTTAAATGAAGATTTAGCTAAAGAAAAAGATAAGTTTTTAAGATTATTCGCAGAGTTTGAAAACTATAAAAGAAGAACATCTCGCGAAAAATTAGAAATGCTTACTACTGCAAGTGAAGGCGTTTTAGTAGCTTTATTACCAGTATTAGATGATTTTGATCGCGCATTAGCTCAAGTTGAACAATCTGAAGTTAAAGAATATCTGACAGGTTTCAATTTAATTTCAAATAAATTTAATGACATTTTGTCTTCAAAAGGAATGGAGCTTGTTAAAATCGAAAAAGGAGATTTATTTAATGCTGATATCGCAGAAGCTATTACACAAATTCCTGCAGGTGATGATTTTAAAGGTAAAGTGGTTGATGTAATTGAAAAGGGATATAAATTAGGAGATAAAATTATTCGTTTCCCTAAAGTTGTTATCGGTCAATAATCGATAAATTATTAGCAAGTAAAATGAAAAGAGATTATTACGAAATATTAGGTATTGATAAAAGTGCTGATGCTTCAGCAATTAAAAAAGCCTATCGAAAAAAAGCAATTGAGTTTCACCCTGATAAAAATCCAGGTGATAAAGAAGCTGAAGAGAAATTTAAAGAAGCTGCAGAAGCTTACGAAGTTCTAAGTGACGCTGATAAAAAAGCAAAATACGATCAATATGGTCATGCTGCTTTTGATGGACCTGGCGGAGGCGGAGGCTTTGGCGGCGGTTTCAATAACATGGAAGATATCTTTAGTCAATTTGGAGATATTTTTGGTGGTGGTTTCGGTGGTTTCGGCGGTTTTGGCGGCGGTGGCGGTCCAAGACGTGCAAAAGGAACAAGCCTTCGAATTAAAGTTAAATTAACTTTAGAAGATATCGCAAATGGTGTCGAGAAAAAAGTCAAAGTTAAACGTAAGGTAAAAGCTGAAGGTGTTACTTATAAAACTTGTTCAACTTGTAACGGTACTGGGCAAGTAACTAAAATTCAAAATACGATTTTAGGCCGTATGCAAACAGCTGCGCCTTGTGGAAGTTGTGGAGGTTCAGGTCAAATTTTAGACCATAAACCTGCAGGTGCTGATAACGATGGTTTAATTTTAAATGAAGAAACGGTTTCTATTAAAATTCCAGCTGGAGTTACAGATGGTATTCAATTAAAAGTTTCTAATAAAGGTAACGAAGCTCCAGGTGCAAATTCTTTACCAGGAGATTTAATTGTGGTTATAGAAGAACTAGAACATGAAACTTTGAAACGTGAGGGCGAAAACATTCATTACGATTTATATATTAGTTTTTCTGAAGCTGCTTTAGGTGGTTCTAAAGAAATTGAAACTGTAAATGGTAAAGTTCGTATAAAAATAGAAGAAGGAATTCAGTCTGGAAAAATTTTACGTTTAAAAGGAAAAGGTTTACCAAGTATTCAAGGTTATGGTACTGGCGATTTTTTAATTCACGTAAATGTTTGGACGCCAAAGAAATTATCTAAAGAACAACGCCAATTTTTTGAGAATATGCAACAGGATGAGAACTTTGTTCCGAATCCTCAAAAATCAGATAAATCTTTTTTTGAAAAAGTTAAAGAAATGTTTTCATAATTAAATTTAATTATATACATTTGGGCACACTTATAAAACGGTGGATTTTCTTTTTCATAGCAATTTTTCCCAACCTCATTTGCAAAAATGAGGTTGGGTTTTTTTTACCCCTATCTAAATTAGGGAGTAACCTCAAAATAATCTATTTTTGTATTCGATATTTATTAATATAAATGATAATGAAAAACATTCTTGAAGTTCAAAATGTTATAAAAAAATACGGAGAAAAGGTCGCTTTAAATAACGTTTCTCTAAATATACCTCAAGGTAGTATTTTTGGATTATTAGGTCCAAACGGTGCTGGTAAAACATCACTTATCCGAATTATCAATCAGATTACTTTTCCTGATTCAGGAACTATATATTTAGATGGTGAAAAGTTAAGTCAACATCATGTTAAACATATTGGTTATATGCCCGAAGAACGCGGTTTATATAAAAGTATGAAAGTAGGTGAACAAGCACTTTATCTGGCTCAATTAAAAGGCTTATCAAAATCTGAAGCAGAAAAACAATTAAAATATTGGTTCGATAAATTAGAAATTTCTGATTGGTGGGGAAAAAAAATTCAAGAGTTATCAAAAGGAATGGCGCAAAAAATTCAATTTGTAGTAACGGTTTTGCATCAGCCTAAATTATTGATTTTTGATGAACCTTTTTCTGGATTTGACCCTGTAAATGCAAATATTATCAAAGATGAAATTCTAGAACTAAAGAAAAAAGGAAGTACCATTATTTTTTCGACACATCGTATGGAAAGTGTTGAAGAAATGTGCGATGAAATTGCTTTAATTCATAAATCTAATAAATTGATTGACGGCAAAGTTGTTGATGTTAAAAAGGATTTTAGAACAAATACCTATCAAGTTGGAATTCAAGCTAATGAATCAGAAAGGTTTAAATCTATTTTAGCTTCTCAATTTGATTTTGAAGAAACGAACTTTAAAAGTTTAAATAACGAGTTGCAATTAAACGTAAATTTGGGTTCTAAAACAGCAAATGATTTGATGGAAATCTTAATTCAAAATGGACAAATCACTCATTTTACAGAAAATATTCCGAGCATAAATGATATTTTTATTCAAACAGTAAGTTCAAAATAATGGGAGTTTTATCATTAATTATAAAAAGAGAATTTATTTCGAAAGTTCGTAATAAATCATTCATAATAATGACATTTGTTAGTCCATTATTATTTGTTGCTTTTGCTGTTTTAGTTGGATATTTAAGCACTTTACGTTCAGAAACTAAACATATCGGAATTCATGATGAATCTGGTATTTTCTTTCAAGAATTTAAATCAAACGATTTATTTAAATACACCGATGTTTCTTTAATTGACGAAAAAGTTTTAAAAGACAGCGTTTCATTAAAAGCTTATGAAGGAATTTTATTTATTCCTAAAGTTGATGATTTAAAAGATTACGAAAAAGCAATTCAATACGTTTCTGACGAAAGTCCAAGTATGCAATTTGTTTCTGATTTAGAGAAAACTATGGCAAAAAAAATCACTCGATTAAATTTGACCAATAGCGGAATTGATACATTAAAAATTGACGAAGCGCAAGCAGATATTTCGGTTCATTTGGTAAAAGCTTCGGGCGAAGAAACGGTTAAAGGTTTAAATGAAATTAAAATTGCCATTGGTGCTATTTTCGGATATTTGATTATGATGTTCATCATCATTTACGGAAACATGGTCATGCGTAGCGTTATCGAAGAAAAAACAAACCGAATCATCGAAATTATTATTTCTTCGGTTAAACCGATTTACTTGATGATGGGTAAAATTATCGGAACCACTTTAGCTGGAATTTTACAATTCTCAATTTGGGCTATCGTTGGCGGAATTCTTATGTTAATTGCAAACACAGTTTTTGGATTAAATACCTCGTCACCTTCAATGGATATGGTTGCACAACTAAGTCCAGATGTAGTTTCAACGATTCAATTGTATCTAAAAGAAATTGCTATGTTGCCAATTGGTAGTTTAATATTTTTCTTTTTGATTTATTTTATCGGAGGATATTTTCTATACAGTTCACTTTACGCAGCCATTGGCGCAGCGGTGGATAACGAAACAGATACGCAACAATTTTTATTTCCGATAATTGCACCATTGATGTTAGCTGTTTATATCGGTTTTTTTACAGTTATGAATGAGCCACACGGAACCGTTGCAACTGTTTTTTCTATGATTCCATTAACATCGCCAATTGTAATGTTAATGCGTATTCCTTTTGGAGTTCCGATAGAACAAATAATTATTTCAATTGTTTTATTATTTGCTACCTTTATAGGAATTGTTTGGTTTGCTGCAAAGATTTATCGTGTTGGAATTTTAATGCACGGTAAAAAACCAACTTGGAAAGAATTACTTAAATGGATAAAATATTAGATTTATGTCTAAAATATTAATAATTGAAGATGAAGCTGCAATTCGCAGAGTATTATCAAAAATTTTATCAGAAGAAAACGAACAATATCAAGTGTTTGAAGCTGAAGATGGATTTCAAGGTTTAGAAAAAATTAAATCAGAAGATTTTGATTTGGTTATTTGCGACATCAAAATGCCTAAAATGGATGGCGAAGAAGTTTTGCAAGAAGCAAAGAAAATCAAACCCGAAATTCCGTTTGTAATGATTTCTGGGCATGGAGATTTAGAAACTGCCGTAAATACAATGCGTTTGGGAGCTTTTGATTATATTTCAAAACCACCGGATTTAAATCGTTTATTAAATACGGTTCGAAATGCCTTAGATAAAAAAACATTGGTAGTTGAAAACACACGATTAAAAAAGAAAGTGAGCAAAAATTATCAAATGATAGGCGAGAGCGAAGCTATAATTCAAATCAAAGAAATGATTGATAAAGTTGCGCAAACCGATGCTCGTGTTTTAATTACTGGTCCAAACGGAACAGGTAAAGAATTAGTCGCTCATAATTTGCATGAAAAAAGTCCACGTGCCGATTTTTCTTTGATTGAGGTTAACTGCGCAGCAATTCCTTCAGAACTTATCGAAAGTGAATTATTTGGACATGTAAAAGGTGCTTTTACTTCTGCAGTTAAAGACCGCGCAGGAAAATTTGAGGCAGCAAACAAGGGAACTATTTTCTTAGATGAAATTGGAGATATGAGTTTACCTGCTCAAGCTAAGGTTTTGCGTGCTTTACAAGAAAATGTAATTACGCGTGTTGGAGCAGATAAAGATATTAAAGTCGATGTTCGTGTGATTGCTGCAACGAATAAAGATTTGCGTAAAGAAATTGAAGAAGGTCGTTTCCGTGAAGATTTATACCATCGATTGGCAGTAATTTTAATCAAAGTTCCTGGGTTAAACGATCGCAGATCGGATATTCCCATGTTGATTGAGCATTTTACCAATAAAATTGCTGAAGAAAACGGAACTGCTCCTAAATTGTTTTCTAAAGAAGCTATTGAATTACTTCAAGAATACGATTGGACAGGAAATATCCGTGAATTAAGAAACGTAGTTGAAAGATTAATAATATTAGGCGGAAAAGAAATTTCTAAAGCCGATGTTCAAATGTTTGCATCTAAATAAAATGAAATTAAAAAAAATAAACGAAGATTTAAAAGAAGGTTTAATTAATGCTGGATTAACCGAACCAACCAAAATACTGAAAGAATCTTTTGGAACGATTAAAAGCGGAAACGATGTAGTTATTCTTTGCGACGACGCAAGTGAACGTGAAGATATTATTGTGATAAATACTATACAGCGTTTAGAAAAGGAATTTATGCAATCTCCAAGAGCATTGATTGTTGTTAAAGATAAACCTGAAGTTTTACGAATGTTAGAAAAATTTGAAACTTATGGTAAATACACAACTTTACGTTTTTTTGGTGTTCACGAGAAAACAAATTTAGATGAAGATAAAAACAATATTTCTGTTGGTATAGATGTTTTGATTGGTACGCCAGAACGATTGAATTTGATGTTCGGTTCTGCTGGATTCGATGTAAATCAATTAAAAATGTTTGTGATTGATACGCTTGACGATTTATTACGCGTACGTCTTGAGCCAAAATTATATCGTTTATCTGAAAGTATTGGAAAAACACAACGTGTGTATTTAGCAAATGATGATTATGAAAAATTAGATCCATTTGTAGATAAAACGATGATGGACTCGTACTGGTTTTCAAACGAAGAAGATGAAGACGAATACCTTGACTAATTAGATTTATTTTCTAAAGAATAGTTTGTTTTAGCGTGTTTTTTTACAAAGAAATACATATTGATTTAAAATAAATAGCTAATAATTTTTTTGTTTATTTATTTTTTATATATTTCCGAAAAATATGTGATGAAAGTAAAATTAGAATTAGAATTTTCAATCAATTCTTCTCCTCAATTGTTGTATCAATACATTTCAAGTCCTTCTGGATTATCAGAATGGTTTGCAGATAATGTGAATTCAAGAGGTGAGTTTTTTGATTTTGAATGGGACGAAACAATCGAAAAAGCCAAGTTATCTAACAAGAAAACAGATGAAAAAATTAAGTTCAGATGGTTAGACGATAATGGTAGTGAAACCGAATACTATTTTGAATTAAAAATTGTAAAAGATGAACTAACTAAAGATGTTATTTTAGTTATAACAGATTTTGCAGAAGAAGACGATATTGATGGTCATTCATTGCTTTGGGAAAAGCAAATTTCAGATTTAAAAAAGGTTTTAGGGTCTGCATAAATAAATATAATACTATATTTGCTCTGTATTTTTTACAGAGTTTTTTTATGATAAATTTTAACGGAGATTTGGTTCAAAATTCGAATCAAAGTATTGAAAATAATAGAGGTTTTTTATTTGGTGACGCTGTTTTCGAAACTTTAAAAGTTTTAGATAATAAAATATTATTTTTAGAAGATCATTATTTTAGATTAATGGCTTCAATGCGTGTTCTTAGAATGGAAATTCCAATGAATTTTACAATGGAATACATGGAAGAACAAATAATGAAAACTATTTCTAATTTCGATAAAAATGCAATTTCTTATCGTGTTCGAATTACATTTTTTAGAGATTCTGAAGGATTGTATTTACCACTTAATAATAATTTGACAAAATTTTTAATTCAAGTTTCTCCATTAGAAAACGGAACTTATATTAATGATATAAAAGATTATGAAATTGAAATTTACAAAGATTTTTATGTAACCAAGCAATTGTTGTCTTCATTAAAAACGACTAATAAATTAATAAACGTTACGGCTTCAATTTTCGCAAATGAAAATCAATACCAAAATTGTTTATTAATCAACAACGAAAAAAATATTGTCGAAGCTATAAATTCTAATATTTTTATAATAAACGGGAAAACAATCAAAACGCCACCGATTTCAGATGGTTGTGTAAATGGAATTATCAGAAAACAAATCATAGAATTGATTTCAAAATCTGAAGAATTTGAATTAGAAGAAGTTTCTGTTTCACCTTTTGAACTGCAAAAAGCAGATGAAATATTTTTAACTAATATAATTTCAGGAATACAATCTGTTTCTAAATATAAAAAGAAAGAATACACTAACGAAATAGCAAATAAATTATTAGTAAAATTAAATGCGAAAATTAGATTAGCTTAATTTAAAACTGGATCTTCAGGCGCATTACACCAAATAATTTGGTTATTTCCAAAAGTCATCATAAGTTCTTTCCATAAATTGGAAGGAACTTTTTTTAATATATTACTTGCAAAAATATTATTTTTGATTAGCCATGAATTAGTTGCGATTTCGTTGTCCAATTGTTCAAAGTCCCAACCCGTATAACCTAAAAAGAAACGAATATCTGATTTTTTTAAAAGTTTATTATTTATAGATTCAATAATTTTATTGAAATCTCCTCCCCAAAAAATTCCATCAGCGATTTCAATACTGTTTGGTATAAGTTCGGGCTTATTATGTATAAAGTATAAGTTTTCAGGTTCAACAGGTCCACCATAGTAAATACTGAAATTGCAATCTGTGTTAAGAATGACATCTTTTAGTTTAATGTTTAATTTTTTGTTTAAAATAAAGCCTAAACTTCCATTCGAGTTATATTCTGACAATAAAATGACAGCTCGATTAAAATTCAAATCATTCAAAATATTTGCATCAGCAATTACAAGGTTACCGATTTTTATTTTGCTAATATTCATAACTATTTTTTTATACTAAAAATAATAAAAAAATGCTTTGTTTTTTCTATTAAAAAAAAACCACCCGAAATCGGATGGTTATTTTTTAATGTCTAAAAAGATTTATTTTTTCTTCTTAGCAGGTGCAGTATTAACTGAAGCTTCTAAATCTGCGCCAGCTTTGAATTTTACTACATTTTTTGCAGCAATTGCAATTGCTTTTCCTGTTTGAGGGTTTCTTCCTTCTCTTGCTTCTCTTTTAGATACTGACCAAGATCCAAATCCTACTAATGCAACTTTATCTCCTTTTTTCAAAGTTTCAGATACGTTTTTTAAGAATGTCTCTAATGCGCTTTTAGCTGCTACTTTTGTGATACCTGCATCTGCTGCAATTGCATCAATTAAATCAGTTTTGTTCATATAATCTTTTTTTTTATTGGTTAAATAAATAATTAACTATTACAAATTTAAAAGTTATATGTTATTATGCAAGTTTTTATCTAAAAAAAATGAAAATATTTTACTTTTTTATGTTTTATTTAAAAGGAGGAAGTGCTTTTCTACTTTTTTAATTGCAAAATGCTGCAGTTGTGAAACTAATACCGTTTAATAAATCTTTAATGTTCATTTTCTTTTTTCCAGGAAATTGTAAACTGATAACGTCAATGAAACCGTCGGTTGTAGCGATTTTTAAGTTCTTTTTGTCACTAATAATTGTACCAGGTTTTAAATGATGTTTTTCTAAAATTACTTCAGTATCATAGATTTTTACATTCCATTCTTTGCCTTCGTCATTGAAAAATGTCCAAGCTGTTGGATATGGATGTAAACCTCTAATATGGTTAAAAATAAGCTCAGATTCTTGATTCCAATTGATTTTGCAATTGTCTTTATTCAGTTTATAAGCTGTTTTTTCTTCTTTTTCAGGTTGAATTTCTGTTACAACGTTTTTTTCTTCAATCAATTTTAAAGTTTCGATAACTGCTTCGCAACCTAAATGCATCAATTTGTCATGTAATTCACCAGCAGTTTCTTTTGATAAAATGTCTGTTTCTTTTTTCAAAATGATTGCTCCAGTGTCAATTTTTTCATCGATAAAAAATGTAGAAACTCCAGTTTTTGTTTCTCCATTGATAATTGCCCAATTAATAGGTGCCGCTCCTCGATAATCTGGTAGAAGCGAAGCATGTAAATTAAATGTTCCTAGAGTTGGCATTTTCCAAACAACTTCTGGTAACATTCTAAAAGCAACAACTACTTGCAGGTTGGCTTTTAGTGCTTTTAGTTCTTCTAAAAAAACTTCAGATTTTAAATTTGTTGGTTGTAATAAATGTAAATTGTTTGCCAAAGCATATTCTTTAACCGCAGAAACAGAAAGTTTTTGTCCTCGTCCGGCTGGTTTATCTGGTGCAGTAATTACTCCAACTATTTCGTAATTATTTTTATAAATGGCATCTAAGATTCCAACTGCAAAATCAGGAGTGCCCATAAAAACGATTCGTAATTTTTCCATTTATTTTAATTTATATTTGATGTTGTTATATGTTATTTTTTCCTCGTCAATTAATTCATTTAAAATTTCTATTAATAAATCAGATGTTAATTTCGTGTGATTTTGAATTTCTAATGAATCTATTTCGTTGTCTTTTAAAAGGTCTAAAATTTTTATTTTGAAATTTTCTTTTGAAAAAAAGACTTGCTTTTCTTTTCTTTTTGATGTGCAAACCGAACAAATTTTGCAATCTTCAGCTAATGATTCATCAAAATATTCTAAGATTAATCTGCTTTTACAAATATCTTGATTTTCGATATAGTCAACCATAGCATCGAATTGCTGAAGTTTGATTTTGTTTTGTTGTTTCAGATGTTTTATCGCACGATTTATCGTTATTTCATCTTCGCGAATTTCATTTAAAACAATTGTCGTGTCATTGTCTAAATTTGAAAAAGTACAAAGTCCCTTGTTTTGCCAAGAATTTATGATTTCAATAATTTTTAATTCTGGGATATTAATTTTTTTAGAAATCGCTCTTAAATCAATATTGGTTTCAATTTCGTTTGTTCCTCTGTAATTATGAATAATATGAATAAAAAGTTTTTCTTCAAAAGGATTCAAATGCATGTAATTCAAGATTTCATCATTTGAAACAACAAAATGAATGTAAGTTTTGTATGAAAAATTCTGAGATAAGGTAATGATTCCTTGTCTATCCAAAAATAAAAAAGCCTGATAGGTTTTGTTTACAGGAAGTTTAAATTTTTCGCAAAAGGTTTTCAAATTGAAATCAATGATTTGTTCAAAACCTTCGCCATATGCAATTTGATTATAATTAACGAATTTTTTATAAACAAGAACTAAAAAATCTTTGTCAATAATTCCATCATAAAATTGCAATTTATATTTTTCAATATTTGATTGACTTATTAGAACAGTTGCGAATGCTTTCTCACCATTTCTACCAGCTCTACCGGCTTCTTGATAATAACTTTCAATATTTTCAGGAATTTGTAAATGAATGACGTTTTTTACATTTCCTTTGTCAATTCCCATTCCAAAAGCATTCGTAGAAACCATTACTTGAACTTCTTCATCAAGCCATTTTTCTAATTTTTGTTTTTTTTCTTTTGAATTTAATCCACCATGAAAATAATCTGCTTTAATTCCAAAGTTTTTTAAAATGTTAGAAATTTCAACGGTCATGCGTCTATTTCGAACATAAACGATTGCTGTGTCAGGCTGTTTGATTAGAATACGATGCAACAAAGATTCTGAATTATCTGAGATATAAACTCCGTAAGCTATTTCTTTGCGCTTGAAACTTTTTTTGAAAATTTGAGGATTATTTAAACGTAAATTTTCAATAATATCTGTTTTGACTCTTTCATTTGCAGAAGCTGTTAAAGCAATAAAAGGTGTTTTAGGAAAATAATCTTTTAAATTACCTATTTCTAGGTAAGAGGGACGAAAGTCATGTCCCCATTGTGAAACACAATGCGCTTCGTCTATCGCAATTAAATCTACAGGAAGGTTGGTAATCCGTTCAAAAATCCAATCCTGTTTTAAGCGTTCTGGTGAAAGGTAAAGAAATTTAAAATTTCCGAATTGGCAATTATCTAAAATGTTTGAAATTTCTTCGGTTGATAAACTTCCAGCAAGAGATGTTGCTTTAATTCCACGTTGTTTTAGATTGTTTACTTGATCATCCATTAAAGCGATTAATGGTGAAACCACTAAGCAAATTCCTTCAAAAAGTAAAGCTGGAATTTGGAAACAAATACTTTTTCCACCGCCTGTTGGTAAAAGTGCAAAAGTATCTTTCTTATCTAAAACGGATTTGATAATTGCTTCTTGTGGAGATCTGAAAGAATCATAATCCCAATATTTTTTTAATAAATGTTGTGCTTCAAACAAGATGTAGCTATTAAAGTTTACTAAAATTAGTAAAAATTAGATCGAATTACAACTGACCTAGAATATATTCTATTCTTGTATCTAAATCTGCTTTCGGAACTTCATTTAAAGTGTATCCATAGCTTTCATAGGTTTCGATTAAATGATCGTGGATAAGTTGCGCTTGACCAAAATTTTCATAACGTTCATTATCACTTATGAAAATATCTTCCCAAGGTGGTAAAATAAAAATTTTTGTATAAATATGAGTTTTGCAAGCTTCGTGAAATTCAGAAGGATATGAATCTCCAATGTAATGCATGTAAGCTAGAACATCCGGAATTCCTCTGTCAATGAATACAATATCGGAAGTTTCATTTAATGCATTATTAAATTGTTTTATTCTACCTTCAAGAAGTAATTCACTAAATAAAAGAGGTTCTTTTAAAAATAATTGATCAATTCCTTTTTTCTTAGCTTCTAGAGTTACTTCTCTTGAAATTTCAGGATAACAAATATAACCGCGTTCTGATAACCCATCGATGATGGTAGTTTTACCCGAACCTGGTCCGCCGATAAGTAATATAATTTGTTTGCTCACTTTTTAAAATAAAAATGCAAAGTTAAAACAATTATATTGTTTGCGAAAAATGTTTTAACTTTAGATTTCAATTAAATTATAAATTCCTGCGTATATTTGTAATTATAATATATAAGTCATATGGATCAGAAGACAGAAGAGTTTTATGTAAGACTAAAACAAGAACTAGAAAACACTACAGAAAATTGGCCTTTAGAATATTTATATAAATTTATTGTTCCAGCTACTGAAGAGAATGTCAAATTTATTGATAATACTTTTAATGCTTTAGGGGCAGTGATTACAACAAATCAATCTAAAACCGGAAAATACACAAGTGTTTCTGTTAATGTTGTAATGCCAAATGCTGATTTAATTATTGAAAAATATAAAGAAGTTTCTTCTATTGAAGGAATTATATCTTTATAAACCTCATTTTTTTATGAAATTTAATCCAAAAGAAGCCATTCAAGAATTGGAATATAATGCAAGTCGACCTGATTTAATATTACCAGAATACGGTCGTCATTTGCATAAATTAATTGATCAAATTACTAAAATTGAAGATAAAGAAACTCGTAATAAAGCAGCAAATTATGTCATTGATATTATGGGAAGTATGAACCCGCACTTACGTGATGTTCCTGATTTTCAACATAAGCTTTGGGATCAATTGTTTAAAATGTCTAAATTCAAATTAGATGTTGATTCTCCATATCCAACTCCAAATGAAGATTCAATTTCAATAAAACCTGCTGAATTATCATATCCGCAAAATTTTCCTAAATATCGTTTTTATGGAAATAACATAACTTATATGATCAATAAAGCATTGAGCTGGGAACCTGGTGAAATGCGAGATGCATTGATTATTGTTATTGCAAATCACATGAAGAAAAGCTATTTGAGTTGGAATAAAGAAACGGTTGCTGATGAGGTTATTTTTGATCATTTATACGATCTTTCTAACGGAGCAATTGATTTAGCAAAATCTACTGAAAATTTATCAAATTCTTCAGATTTAATTCGTGTAAATAAAAAACAAACGAACAAAAGTAATTTTAGTTCAAATAATAAAAACCACTCGCATAACAATAATAATAACGGAAAACAAAAACGTTTTGTTAAGCCAAACAACGGTCAGAATAACAATAATCAAAATACAAGAAAAGGATAATCGTTAAATGGGTACATTTAAAATAGAAGGAGGAATTCCTTTACAAGGAGAGGTTCAACCACAAGGAGCCAAAAATGAAGCATTACAAGTTTTATGTGCTGTTTTATTGACATCAGAAAAAGTTACAATATCAAATATTCCAGACATTATCGATGTTAATAAATTGATTACTTTATTAGGTAATTTAGGCGTTAAAATTGAAAAGTTAGATAGAAATACTTATACTTTTCAAGCAGATAACGTCGATTTAGATTATTTAAAATCTGATGCTTTTAGAGAAGAAGGTAAATCTTTGAGAGGCTCAATCATGATTGTAGGACCTTTATTGGCACGTTTTGGACAAGGATATATTCCGAAGCCTGGAGGTGATAAAATTGGACGTAGAAGATTAGATACACATTTTGATGGTTTTATAAACTTAGGTGCTACTTTTAGATATAACCGAGAAGAATATTTCTATGGCGTTGAAGCTCCAAATGGTTTAAAAGGTGCTTACATGTTACTTGATGAAGCTTCAGTTACCGGAACGGCAAATATTTTAATGGCTGCCGTTTTAGCAGAAGGAACTACAACAATTTATAATGCAGCTTGTGAACCTTACATTCAACAATTGTGTGATATGCTAGTTGCTATGGGAGCTAATATTTCAGGAATTGGTTCCAATTTATTAGTGATTAATGGAGTTAAAGAATTACATGGCTGTGCTCATCGAATTCTTCCAGATATGATTGAAATTGGTTCTTGGATTGGATTGGCAGCAATGACTAGAAGTGAAATTACCATTAAAAATGTTTCTTGGAATTCTTTAGGAATTATTCCAACAGCTTTTGGAAAATTAGGAATTACTATCGAAAAGAAAAATGATGATATTTACATTCCTGCTCATACAAACGGATATGAGATTCAAAATTATATCGATGGTTCTATTTTGACCATGGCAGATGCTCCTTGGCCTGGATTAACTCCAGATCTTTTAAGTATTATTTTAGTTGTAGCAACTCAAGCAAGGGGAGAAGTTTTAATTCATCAAAAAATGTTTGAAAGTCGTTTGTTCTTCGTTGATAAATTAATTGACATGGGAGCAAAAATCATATTATGTGATCCTCACAGAGCTGTCATTATTGGACATGATTTTAAATCACAATTAAAAGCTACCAAGATGACTTCACCAGATATTCGTGCCGGAATTTCTTTATTAATAGCAGCACTTTCTGCAAAAGGAACGAGTATTATTCAAAATATAGATCAAATTGATCGTGGTTATGAAGATATTGATATTCGTTTAAAAGCTTTAGGAGCTAAAATTGAACGAGTTAATTAAAAAAGAGAAGCATTTTTTTATGCTTCTCTTTTTTTATGCTTCATTTTTCTTTAATTCGTCATAATTTCGTTTAAGTTTTCGTAAAAAGAATCCATAGATTAATTTATATACAAACCAAAAGATTACAGTCATAATCGCAATTATAAAAAACATGATGCCGTAAATAATTACAAATTGTATTGTAGAAACATGATGTTGACTAAAACCTTGATTGTAAACTTGATTTTGAATAACCACCCAACTTACTGAAACGCACATCACAAAAAAAGTAATTACATTAAAAAGCATGTAATGGCGAACAACTTTTCTGGTTTGCATGATATTTTCTGTTAGTTTAGTTGTATTGTCTTCAACAGAAATCTTTTTATACATTGTGTAAAATTTATAAATAAAATAAATTATCACAATATATAGTGCATAAGAAAACTTATCAATAAAACTTAAAAATGCGTTTTTATCAATTAAATCTGCAGTGCTTTTATCATCAGAATTGATAAAAAAGGATAAAATAATTCCTAGTAATAATTCAATAATACTTATTATAAAAATCCATTTTACAACAGATGAAGATTTTTTATGTATGATTTTACCAATTTCATCTTTTGAAATTTTAGGTAAATCCGTTTCTTTTTTCCAGTGTTTTTTAAGTAAATCTAACTCGTCCATATGCATTCTAAGGATTTACAATTTTTTTTAATTTTGTTTTGATTCTATTCATTTTAACTCGGGCGTTCACTTCGCTTATACCTAAAGTTTCGGCGATTTCGGTATAATCTTTATCTTCCAAATACATGTAAACCAAAGCTTTCTCGATGTCGTTTAATTGCTTTACTGCTTCATATAACAGTTTAACTTGTTCTTCTTCTTCATCATTATATTCTTCGTATTTTATCCGATGAATGCTTAATTCTATATCATTTGTATCAATAGTTCTTGTGCTTTTTCGATAAAGAGAAATTGCTGTATTTAATGCAACCCGATATGCCCATGTAGAAAATTTTGATTCACCACGAAAATTAGGAAAAGCTTTCCATAATTGTATGGAAATTTCTTGAAATAAATCTTTATGAGAATCAGCATCAGAAGTATATAACCTACATATTTTGTGGATTATATTCTGATTTTTTTCTAAAAGACCGACAAATTCGCTTTCTAATTTTGGATTCATGAAGTATAAGTAGACTAAAATTTATTTATGTTACATTTTTTTTTTAAAATTTTAAGAAAATTGTAAAAGCTTGTTAAGATTGGAAAAATACATTTTTTATACTAATATATTCGTAATTTTGCAAAGTACAAAAAAGATCAAAATATTATGATGAATATTCCAGATTCTAGTAATCCTAGAGTCGTAATAATCGGAGGTGGTTTCGGAGGACTTTCTATCGCTAAACAGCTTAAAAATAGAAATTTCCAAGTCGTATTGTTAGATAAACACAATTATCACAACTTTCAACCTTTAATGTATCAGGTTGCAACTGGTGGATTAGAAGCTGGAACAATTGCTTACCCAATTCGTAAAGTGGTTCAAGAACACAAAGAGACTTTTTTCCGTATGGCAAATGTGGAAAGAGTTGATACGGTTGGTAAAAAAGTAATTTCAGATATCGGAACTATTTATTATGATTATTTAGTAATCGCAACTGGTTCAACAAATAATTATTTTGGTAATAAAGAAATCGAAAAGAACAGTATGGTTATGAAAACCATTCCTGAAGCTTTGGATATTCGTAGTTTAATATTAGAAAATTTTGAATTAGCTTTACAAACCAACGACGAAAAAGAACGCAGATCTTTAATGAATTTCGTTATCGTTGGAGCAGGACCTACAGGTGTTGAACTTGCTGGTGCTTTAGCAGAGATGAAAAAAGCGGTTCTTCCTAAAGATTATCCAGATTTAGATTTATCTATGATGGAAATCAACTTAGTTCAAGGTGCTAATCGTGTGTTAGATGCCATGAGCGAAAAATCATCTAAAGCAGCTGCTAAATTCCTTAAAAACTTAGGAGTTTCTATTCATTTAGATGTTCGTGTAACCAATTATGATGGAAACGTTGTTACAACTGCAGGTGATTTAGAATTTCATTCACAAGCTGTAATTTGGTCTGCTGGAGTTAAAGGTGCCGCAGTAGATGGTGTTAGTGAAGCTGTTGATAGAGCTTCACGTATTCGTGTAAATGATTTCAATCAAGTTGAAGGATTTGAAGACGTATTCGCAATCGGTGACGTTGCTGCGATGTACGGTGAAAAATACAAATTTGGTCACCCGATGATGGCACAACCAGCTATTCAACAAGGTGAATTATTAGCCGAAAATTTAGAACGTTTAGCTAAAAAACAGTCATTAAAGAAATTTGTATACAACGATAAAGGTTCGATGGCAACAATTGGTAGAAACAAAGCTGTTGTTGATTTACCTAAATTCCATTTTAACGGTGTTTTTGCTTGGTTCGTTTGGATGTTTATTCACCTAATATCATTAATCGGTTTCAAAAACAGAATGTTAGTTTTCTGGAGCTGGGTTTATAATTATTTCGTATTCGATAGAGAATCTCGTATTATTGTACGTCCGTATCGTAAGAAAAAAGGAATCGAAAACGGAAATTAATTCGATAATGGATATTTTTTATTGTAGTTAATCAGTAAATCTACGAATCTGTTGTACGAACGTATTCCGTCTTTCTGATTATTCATTTTTAAAAAATTACCATATACATTTTTTAAAATATTTGAAGAGAAGTTTTTGTTTTCTTGCCAAAATTTTTCGCTATCCAAGATATTTTCTTGAATTCCGAAATTTAATTGGTTGTAGAAATGCAAAAATTTCTCTTCATCGTTTATACGGACTTCCTTCAAACAATATTTCAAAGCATATAAATTTGCGGCATATCTATAATTTATTTCATCTTGACTATTCATGGTTAAGAAACCAAAAAAATTAGCTTCGCTTTCTGTTGCAATTCCTTTTTGATGCGCAATTTCATGTGCAACAGTAACAGGCATTCCAATAACCGGAATTTCATAATTTACCTGAGCTTCGTGCGTGAATGGATTTAAATAACCGCTAAAACCTCCGCCTGTTAAAAATGGAGCAAATAATGATTTTTTTACATCGCTGTGTATAACATAAGCCATTTCAAACTGACTTTGCAATTCTTTATAACCATTCCTAGCAGCTAAATTAAATGCCTTTAAATCTTTTTTAAACGCAACTTTTGCTGAATCGTTCTGTGTTATTTCGATTTGTAAATTATTTGTAGTTTCGATTAATTGTTGCGTAAAATCGTACAATTCTTCTAATTCGTAATTGTTCGCAATTCCTAATTTTGTATGAACAGGAACTCGAAAATTATTCAATCCCCAAAAAATCTGAAAAAAAAGTAAAAATTGGAAAGTAGTTTTTAACACATAAACGGTTAGCTTTTTTAAAACAAGTTCTTTTTTTCTAATAATCTGAACGATTTTTATAATAATCGCAACAACTACAATTATATAAAGCACGTCTCCAATAGAAACCTTTGTCCATTTGGTAAAATAGGTTAATATAGTTTGTAGTGCTAAGTAGAAATTTGAGCTGTAATATTTTTCAATCGTATAAGGGAAAAACTTTAAAAAGTACAAAAACAATTGAAGTAATACAATCGCAAAAACATAACCAACTATTTTTTTCATTTTAAGATATATTAACGTTTTTTATTTAGAACAAATAAAAATAATTATTTATATTTGTTCCAAATAAATTTAATAAAAAATGGGTAAGTGTAAATCTGCTTGCAATGTAGTTTATTTCTGCGACGGAAAAAAATGTTGTCGATATAATGATGATGCAAAATCTTGTTTTAAATCGTTGATTTCAGAATCAGGATTAGAAGAAAAAGTGGTTTTTCAGAAAATGAAATGTCAAGGTTTATGCAAAAAAGCACCTATTTTTTATATCGAATCTGAAAAAGAATTTAAAAAAGAAGTAACCGAAAAGAAAGCTAGAAAGATATTCGAAAAATATATCGTAGCATAGTTTTATAATTAATTATTGTTTTATTTTGTACACAAACGTTCGTATTATTTATGAACGTTTTTTTATTTTATATACAGTTTAATATTTAAAAAATGAATACAAATGTTTGAATTTGAGCAAGCAATTAGAAATCAATTGGGAATTATAGAATCAGATGATTTAAAAAACATTAGTTCATTGTTTCATTTAAAGAAATTTAATAAAGAAGAATTTTTATTAAAAACTGGAATAAGATGTGATGAATTGTTTTTCATTAAATCAGGTTTGTTGCGTGTGTTTGTTTATTCTGAAAAGAGAGAAATTACGCAATGGATTGCAACTCCAGGATATTTTGTTACAGATTTAACTAGCTTTATTAATGAAACTCCTGCTCGATGGAATTTTCAAACATTAACGAATCTTGAAATTTTATCAATAAATAAAGAAAATTACAATCAAGTTTCGCAAGTAATTCCTAAGTGGAATGAACTTGAAAAAAGATTTTTAGTAAATTGTTTTACAACACTCGAAGATAGAATTTTTAGTCATCTTTCAATGTCTGCAGAAGAAAGGTACCATTTCTTTTTTGCTCAAAATAAAGAATTGTTTAATTTAGTTCCATTACAATATCTTGCTTCGATGCTTGGAATGACTCCTGAAACTTTTAGTAGAATAAGAAAAAAACTCGGTTCTTAATTTCTTGATAAATGTCAAGAGCCAACATTTTTACTTTTTAGATATTTGTTATAAATAAATTATAAGTCTTATGAAACAAATTAAAACTGAAGTAATAATTAATTGTAATATCGAAAAAGTATGGCATATTTTAATGAATTTTAATGAATATCCGAAATGGAATTCGTTTATAAAACACATACAAAGAAGTGAGAACAATAAATTAGAAGTTAGAACAATAAATTAGAAGTTAGAATTCAGCCTCCAAATAAAAAAATGATGCTTTTTAGTCCATCAATTATAGATGAAATTCCAAATAAAAAATTTTCATGGAAAGGTAAGTTTTTATTTTCAGGACTTTTCGATGGTGAACATTTTTTTGAATTAATATCTAATAATGACGGAAGTACTACTTTTGTACATTCTGAAAAATTTACTGGAATTTTATTGCCTTTTATAGATTTATCAGCAACCGAAAAAGGTTTTGTTTTAATGAATAATGAATTAAAAACATTAGCCGAAAATTAATTTTTTATTTATAGAAAAAAACTATGCAAATCAATTCCATTTTAGATGCGATATATAAGTTACCGCAATCGTCTAAAAATAAGCTTTTAAATGAAATAGAAGAGATTCATTTTCCAAAAGGACATTTGCTTTTAAAAGCGAATCGAATCGAAAATGATATTTATTTCATAAAAAAAGGAATGGTTCGAGCGTTTACTCAAAATCCTGAAAACGATGTTACTTTTTGGTTTGGCTCCGAAGGTTTTGTTGTGATTTCGATGCGAAGCTATGTATCTGACTTACCGGGATATGAAGATATTGAACTTTTAGAAGATGGAGAATTTTATAAATTAAATTCAAATAAATTGCGAAATTTTTTTGACGAAGATATTCATATCGCAAATTGGGGAAGAAAGTTTGCCGAACAAGAATTAATCTTTACCGAAGAACGTTTAATTTTTCATCAATTTAAATCGGCTAAAGAACGTTATCACGAACTTTTAAAAAAGAATCCAAATTTGATTCAACGCGTTCAGTTGGGCTATATTGCTTCGTATTTAGGAATTACTCAGGTTAGTTTAAGTAGAATCAGAGCCGAAAAAGAATAATATTTTTTATCATTTGTTAAATTATTAGATGCTTTTTAGTCAGAAATTTGCTAAAAATATTTAACAATGAATTGGATTATTTTAATCATCGCAGGATTATTTGAAGTAGCTTTTGCCTTTTGCTTAGGAAAAGCTAAAGAATCAACAGGAAACGAAATGTATTTTTGGTACTCAGGTTTCTTAGTTGCATTATTTGTAAGTATGACACTTTTAATCAAAGCAACACAAACTTTACCTCTCGGAACAGCTTACGCAATTTGGACCGGAATCGGCGCTGTGGGAACCGTTTTAGTTGGAATTCTCGTTTTTAAAGAACCTGCTAGTTTTTTACGTATATTTTTTATTACCACTTTGATTGCTTCAATTGTTGGATTAAAATACGTATCGAGTTAATTTTCTGAATTGTCCCAATTTTACAATTTTTTGATAGGTTAACGTTTAATATTTGTAAAAATAATTTTAAACCTATAACCAATGAAAAAGTTTCTTACAACCTTAATTTTTTTAGCACTAATTGCCACAACATCAATTTTTGTTTCTTGTTCTTCTGACGATAATAACAATTCAGTACAAATTCAACAAGACCCACTTTTGGGAAGGTGGATTGCTGAAAAAGTAGCTGTAAAGGTTACTGTAGACGGAAATGTTATGCAAGATGAAACGGGTGATATTACAAATGAATTAGATTTATATTTTGAATTTAAAGAAGGTAATGTTGTCACCCTGTACCAGAAACAATTTTCAACAGGTCAAGTAAATGAAGGAACAGGAACTTATACTATTTCTGGTTCAACAATGACCATAAATATTTCTGGCGAACCACAAAATTTTACTTATGCTCTTGAAAATGGAGAATTGACATTAAAGCTTAATGAAAAAGGTGAAATTGAAGGACAAAATTATATTGTTGAAATTACTTATTTTTTATACAAATAACAGATTATAAAAAACAAAAACTCCGATTATTAAATCGGAGTTTTTGTATTATTTCGAAATATCATTCCAAATTACTTCGTTTGGAGTAGGTGCAACGAATGACATTTTTTCTTTAGTTACCGGATGCTCTAAAGTTAGTTTTCTGGCATGAAGATGAATGCCACCATCTGGATTACTTCGATCAAAACCATATTTCAGATCGCCTTTAATCGGACATCCAATAGCAGCAAGTTGACTTCTGATTTGGTGATGACGACCGGTATGTAAATCGATTTCTAAAGCGGCATAGTTTTTAAGTTTACAAAAAAGAGTGTAAGTTAAACTTGATTTTTTACTGTCTTTAATCTCTTTTGTATGCGCTTTTGATGTGTTGTTTTTTGGATTTCTAACCAAATAATGTACTAAAGTTTCGGTTATTTTTGGCGGGTTTCCTTTAATAACTGCCCAATACGTTTTTTGAGTTTCTCTGTTCTTGAAAGCTTCGTTTAAACGCGTTAATGCTTTAGATGTTTTAGCAAACAATACCAATCCAGAAGTTGGTCTGTCTAAGCGATGAACAACGCCTAAATAAACAGCTCCTGGTTTGTTGTATTTTACTTTTATATATTCTTTTACAATATCACTTAAAGGTTTATCACCAGTTTGATCACCTTGAACGATATCGCCCACGCGTTTGTTTACCACAATAATGTGATTGTCTTCGTAAATAACTTGTAAATTATCTTTACTTGAAAGTATTTTCATTAGTTAATTTCTATAAAAAAACCATCACGAATGATGGTTTTTAATTTATGCAAAAATACAATTAATATTGTTCTTTTTCGTTAGGGAAGTCTTTAGATTTTACATCTTCTACATATTGACCTATCGCTTTTGACATGTCTTCATATAAATTCATATATCTTCTTAAGAATTTTGGACTAAATTCATGAGTCATTCCAATCATATCATGAACAACAAGAACTTGACCGTCAACACCAGAACCAGCTCCAATTCCAATAATCGGTATCGAAACAGCTTCGGCAACTTGCGTAGCTAATTTTGCAGGGATTTTTTCTAAAACAATTGCAAAACATCCAATTTTTTCTAACATTTTGGCATCTTCAATTAATTTAGCAGCTTCTGCATCTTCTTTAGCACGAACGGTATAAGTTCCGAATTTATAAATAGATTGTGGCGTTAATCCTAAATGTCCCATAACCGGAACACCAGCTCCTAATATCTTTTTTATTCCGTCTTTAATTTCTTTTCCACCTTCTAATTTTAAAGCATGTGCGCCGCTTTCTTTCATCACACGAATAGCAGACTCTAATGCTTTTTTAGAATCTGACTGATAGGTTCCGAAAGGTAAATCAACGACAACTAAGGCGCGTTCAACACCGCGAACAACACAAGATGCATGATAAATCATTTGGTCTAAAGTGATTGGTAAAGTGGTTTCGTGACCAGCCATTACGTTACTTGCTGAATCTCCAACTAAAATTACGTCAACTCCGGCAGAATCAACAATTTTAGCCATAGTATAATCGTAAGCAGTTAGCATAGAGATTTTCTCTCCGTTTGCTTTCATATCAATAAGTGACTTGGTTGTCACTATTTTGTAATCCTTTTTTGCAACAGACATTTTATCTTTAAATTTAAAAACGAATGGCTAAGTTAATTATTTTCTATGAACTTTGTTTTTTTTAACAGAAATATTAATGTTAGTTTCTAGCTTATATTATTGACTTTTTTTGAAATTAATGAAAACTATTGCTTTATTTAGTTGTTTAATTGTTAATATTGTGATTGTTAAATGAATTACTTATGAAAAAAATTATTATATTTTTTGTTTTTGCGTTTTTCTATCAAGGAAGAGCACAAAACACTGCCGTAGCTAACCAAGCTTTTGAGCAAATATTAGTTAATCAAGGTATTGATAGTGATGGTTTGGTAAACGGACAAATACTAACTTCTGATGCCTTGGCTGTAACAGAACTTTCATTAAATTTAACTTCAGGGCCTGTATTCTATATAAATGATTTAACTGGTTTAGAAGCTTTTGTTAATTTACAAACACTATCTATAGAAAATGCTAATTTAACTACTTCAGGAATTAATCTTGGAACTTTAGTTAATTTACAGCATTTATCATTAATTAATTGCTATTTAGAGAGTGTTGATTTGTCTTCAAATGTTTTACTTAAAACAGTTAATTTTAGTAATTATGGTTTAGATACTCTTGGTAATTCTTTTGATTCTCTAGATTTAAGTAATAATCCGTTGATTTATTCAGTAAATTTATATAATAATCACATTTCTTACATTAATCTTAGAAATAATACACAAAACAACCTTGTTTTAGAAAAGGGAATGGATTGGCTTTTTCCACTTACAAGTAATGTTACCGTATGTATAGAAGTAGATAATGCGCAACAAGCAACTAATAGTGATGGGATTTATGAAAATTGGCAAATTCAAGGACCAAGTTCAAATACTTCGGAGTTGTTTAATTATTCGTTTTCTGAAAATTGCACTTTGTCTAATTTAAATCAAAATAAAATTAATTTTAAAGTTTATCCAAATCCAACAACCGGTATTTTGAATTTAGATTTAGACGAAACTGAAATTCAAATTATTGAAATTTCACTTTTTTCAATCGCTGGAAAAAAAATACTAACATTTGACACTAATTCTATTTTGAATATTGAGGGAATAGCGTCAGGAGTTTATTTATTAAATATTGATTCATCTCAAGGAAATTTTTCCAAGAAGATTATTAAAAAATAATGATGTAATAAAACAAAAAACACATAAACGATATTGCTTATGTGTTTTTTGATTATATAAAAAGAGTCAATTAACAATCAGCCATATTTACAGCGATTGCCAAACCACCTTCAGACGTTTCTTTGTATTTATTGTTCCTGTCAATAAGCGACTTGGTTGTCACTATTTTGCAACAGACATTTTATCTTTAAATTTAAAACGAATGGCTAAGTTAATTATTTTATATGAACTTTGTTTTTTTAACAGAAATATTAAACTCAATTTCTAATTTAAATCTTGTAATTCTAATTGTTCAATGAAGTAACTTGGTGTTAAACTGGTTTGTGCTTTAAATTGTTGTGTAAACGATTTTGGATTTGCAAAACCATAATTTTCTGCTATTTCTTGAATGCTTAATTTTCGTAAGTCGCTATTTTCGGTTAAGTCTTTTAGTACTTCATTAATACGTAGTTCATTGATGTAAGTATTAAAACTGCCTTTTTCTTTGTTAAGTAGTGTAGATAAGGTACTTCTGTTTGTACCAAGATCTTGAGCTAATTCATCTAGTTTTATAGGCTTTAAAAATTGTTTTTCGTTTTCAAAACGTTCCAATTGTTTTAAAAGCTTTTTTTCTGTTAAAGAAAATGATTTTTCAACATTTAAATTAGCAACCTTATTTTCATTGATTACTGAATTAATCTGTTCCTTTTCTAATTTTTGTTCTTCTTCAATTCGTGCTTTTTCTAAAACAATTTTATCTGTTTTTACCTTTTCTATTAAAGCTGTAAATTTTATTTTCAACTTCTTTTTTTCGTTATCCTGCCAAATAACATAAATCAAAAGAAGTAATATAAGTATTCCTAAAACTACCAATCCAAAACCATATTGTTTGTTACTTATATTCAAAACCGATCGTTCGTTTTCTAACTTTTTAGTTTCTAGTTCGGTATGTAACGTGTTCGAAAGCTTAAGTTGTTCTTCTTCAAATTGTTTATTTAAGGCAATTACATTTTCTGTAGCTTGTAATTGCAATTGCGTTTGGTTGGTTTCTTTATAAAAAGAAATTAAATAATCATAAGCTTCTCGCAGTTCATAATTTAAAAACTGTTTTTCTTTAAATAAATCATCAACCTTAGAAAAGTAAGTTACAGCAGTTACTTTATCGTCGTTTAGCCAAGCTATTTTACCTAAATACAAATATATAACATGCTCGTTTGTAAAATCTTCATTTGCTGTAACAATAGGTAAAGCATTTTTAAAAAAAGTTGCAGCATCAGCCGTGTTGTTTTCTAAAAAAGCCAAACAACCTTTTAAATAATTTAAGTATCCGTTTTCTGTTTCTTTATGTTTTGCGTTTAAAAGGTGTACGTTTTGCTCAATTTCTACAATTGTATTTTGTAACGAATCTGTACTTTGTAATTGCGTATATGTTTTACCCAAGCTGTATAAAGTACTTAAATAAGCACGGCTATGGTTATAATCGTTAATGCCTTTGTAATAATTTTTAGCTTGACTAAAATAGCTTACCGCTTTTTGGTAATGGCGTGTGTGGTAATAGATATTACCAATGTTTCTTTTTACAAGATTTAAATTATAAAAATTTTTATGTTCTTCATTATAATTTTCTGATGCTATTGCATATTGTAAAGCTTGGTTAAAATGACGATTTTTATAATGTAAAACAACATTTCTGTTTATGAAATCACCTGTTAAACTATCGTTATTAATTTTATAAAGCAGCGGTTGCATTTCTTCTATTAACTCCAATGCTTCTGTATAAGAAACGACAAACGATTTTTTTTCAAGCCCTTTATAGTGCTTTAAAGTATTATTTTCTTTTTGTGCTTTTGCTATATAACTATCTAAATAAATCAGTTTGATAGGTTTGGTTGTGGTGTCGTTTTCAATTACTTTCCAAAGGCTTTCGTATGTGTCAGAGGTTTTTTGGCTAAAACTAGTTAAAGGCAACAGAAAAATTGTCAATAATAGTATTGAAATATGATTTTTTAAATAGGTGGATGGCATGGTTTGGATTGATTTTTTACAAAATTACTAAAAATAATTCATTTTGTTTTTATGTGGTTAAGTGTTTTGTTTTTAGTAGTTTATCTTTTTGAAATTGACGATTATTCCGTTCCATTGATAATTTTTCCGTTCCTAAAAAATCAATTTTTTAAAAATTGACGATTCTTCCCTTTGTTTTTTCAAAACCCTTTCATATTTGCAAGGAAACAAAAGCTACCCGGGCAGCACCATTAAAAAATCCGAAACAATGAAAAGAAATTTTTTAATAGCTGTAGCAATTTTAGGTTTATGCAGCTCGTGCGATACAGACAATGAGTTTTTTACTGACGCACAACAAAAAACTAATAATGCATTACAACGTTCTTATATTACAACCAATTATAATTACGAAACTTACCAATGGATAATTGAAGGTTTTGAATACCATAAATCATTACCATATCATGATAATGTAATGTTGTATGAAAAATATGTGAATACAACTTTGCATGAAATGGGTTTAAATGAATCTTATAAAATGATTGATTATGAAGTATTGCAGAAGCTATTACAAACAGATGAAATGATTATTTCTGAATTCGATTATTCTTCTGACGCTAAAATGCTAATGAAACAATTGTTAAAAGAAGGTTCTTACGATGCTTCTGTTTTTCAAAAGCTAAACCCAACAGAGCAAAGTATTTTGAATACCATGTTCGCATTAAGTACAGACAATAAGGGAGATGATAAATTAGGACACGATAGAACTATTGCATTTGCATACGGAGCGCAATTTAGTTTTACAGAAGCTGTTTTGTATGCTGGTGCTGTAGCCTTACATTTTTAAATATGTGAATAAACCGTATTAAATTTTGTTTCGGAAACCAGTAGTCGCGAATGCTGGTTTTATGAAACAAAATACAATCCCGAATACAGCGGGTAACCTGTATAATTATTATAAACCGCAGTTTAAAAAATAAAAAAACTGCATAAATTTTAAAATTATGAAAAGATTAAAAAAATTAGCATTAAGTATTTTAGGAGTAACTGTATTATCTTTGGGATTATACGCTTGTAGTAATGATGGAGATGTACAAAACGATAATACTTCAAATGTTCAAAAACGTGAAACTCTTGTTGATGAAACTCAATTTGCAGAAGTTTCTGAAAAAATAAAAGTTGACACGGATTGGGTTAAATTAAATGATAATGTTGTTCAAATGGCTAATATTTTAGTGAATAATAATTTTCAATACGATACAGTAAATTATCAAGGAGATGATTTTTTTTATAAAAGTTTAGGTAAAGATGGAAATCAATATAAAGCTTTATATACAGAGTCAAAAGAGTTAGCTAGTAAATTGAGAGTGAAATATTTTAGTAAGTTAGAATGTATTGATTGTGTAATGATTCATAAAAATTTAAGTGATGTAGAATTAAATAGTATTTTATATTCATCAGCAATTGAGGTACCTAAAATTGACTGTAACAATTGGAAATTTTATGCTTGTGGGGTTGTTGCAGCTACTACTATAGAATTTCCTCCGGCTTTTGCAGCAGCCTTAGCATTGTGTATATCTGAATATTGTTAATTTTTTTAATTATGATAAACATTTTTTTGCCAATTATTATTATAGTAGTATTATTTTCTGTATTAAGTTACTTTAAACCTAATTTAGTTTGGAAGAAAGTTTCTGTTTTTGTATCATCTATTGCAGCAATTTTTTTTATTGTTGTGTCGTTTACAACGGATAATTTTAATATAAATACTTTACTTTTAGCCTTTGTGTTTATTTTAAATAGTTTTTTGTTGTATAAAAAATATTTACAGAAACCCAAAACAGATTAATAACTATTATAAAATAAAAAACACATAAACGAAATTGTTTATGTGTTTTTTTACTACTATTTAATATATTATAATGGAAAAAATAATCTTCTTTTTACTGCTATTCTTAACAGGATTTACAAGTAATGCACAGTTTGTATCGAAAATGTTTGTAAAAAATCACAATAAAATTTTTAGACCATCGATATTAGTTTCTACCGAAAAAAACAGAGAAATTGTTATGTTAGGCATGACACACGTTGGCGAGCAATCTTTTTATGATAAAATTAAACATAAGGTAGATTCGCTAAGAAATGAAGGATTTGTTGTTTTTTATGAGGGAGTAAAAATTAAAAGTGAAAACGATACCTTGAATGACGATTTGTTTTTGAGAAAATTCAGGAAACTATCCAATGATGCATTGTATCAATCAAATCCAGATAAAGAAAAAAAGAATTTTAAAGGTTTTGTTTATCAAGAAAAGTCCGATATTGGCATCAAGAAAGGAGATTTTCGAAACGATGCAACAATTAAAGAACTGGTTCAAAAATATGAAGAACAATTTGGAGAGGTTGAATTAAACCCTTGTGATTTTGAAACCAATTTCAATCAAAAATATAAATGTGGCAAAGTAGATAAACGAATTAGAAATTTTCTTGTAAATACTTTACGTGAAAAAATAATGATTGAAAACCTATTAAATTACCCAGAATCTAAAATAGTTTTTGTAGTTGGAGAAGGGCACGTTCCAACTTTTGCGCATATTTTAAAAGAAAATGGCTATGAATATAAACATTTGTTGAATGCAAAGAAATAAAACAAAAAACACATAAACGAAATTGCTTATGTGTTTTTTTTGTGTGTTATTTTTTAGCATTGATATCAAGAGTGATATCAACTTCTTGTGAAATCATCCAATCTTTAGGGTCACCTTCAGTTCCATAAGTTAATCCCCAATCTTGTCTGTTGATAGTAAACTGCGATTGTAAATTAACGGTTTCGCCTGCAATTGTAACTTTTGCTGGAAATGTAACATTAACCGTTTTATCTTTGATTGTCAAGTTACCACTAACAATATTAGTTGCTCCTTCAATAACACTTTTGTCTTTTGTTGAATCAAAAGCTGAAACAGCAGTGATTTCGAATTTAGCTGTTGGATATTTTTCTGATTCAAAGAAATCAGCATTTTTCAAATGCCCATCTAAATCAGCCGCAGTTTTTCCACCTGATTTTGCTGGATCTACAGATTTTTCATCTGTTGCTAATGAATTAATATCAATAACAAAAGAACCTCCAGTGATTTCGTCGTTAGCTACAGATAATGTTCCTTCTGTTTGTAAAGTACCAAATCTTGGGTCAAATCCACCTTTGTGATAACCTTTCCAAGTTAAAGTACTTGATGCTTTTTCAACTGTATATGTTGCTCCTGTTTGTACTGCAACTTCTTGTTCTGAAGTTGTTGTTGTTTTATCACCTGCTGATTTTTGGCAAGAAACCAATAATGCACCTACTGCAAATGCTAGAATTGAAACTTTTTTCATTTTTAAATTTATTTAGTAAGAATTAATAATCTTAAATTGTTAGTTCCCAAAATTAATAAAAACTTAGTTTAAAAATTCTATTGGTTTCCTTTTGGAAACTATACTTTTTTTGATAAGACTATTTTCTTGCGTAATTTTGATTCAGATTTAAAAATGAATTTTTTATTATTATGGAAGAAACGAATCAGACTGAAAATAAAAGCGAACGTTGTAAAGTTAAAATTACTGCAATAAAAGATACCATGGAAATATTATCAGGGAAATGGAAATTTCATATCATTGGGACGTTGCTTTTAAATGAAAAGCTTGGGTTTATGGCGTTGTTAAGAGAAGTTGACGGAATTGGTTCGAAAATGCTGTCAAAAGAATTACAAGATTTAGAGATGAATCATTTAATAACTCGAACAGTTTTAAATACCAAACCAATTACTGTAGAATATCAAATAACAACTTACGGAAAAACTTTAGAACCTATTATTGATGAAATTGCAAATTGGGGAATAAACTATCGTAAAACTATTTTTAAATAAAAAAGATTAGTAGAAAGCAAAAATAAGCAAAACGGTTAAAACCGTTTATATACAATGCTTTATAAAACAGTAGTCTTGGTTTGGAACCCGGTGTCTGATAGGTTTTGGTCTTAAAAATACAAAGATAGGTTACTAATTCGTTACCGATTAGCAAAGGTAATTAAAGGTGTAACAGGTTATATTTCAGTGTTTTGCGTTGTTTTTCATATTCCCTTGTAACTCAATGTAATTTAATTTTAAACATTAAACATTAAACATTTGAGTTATGCAGCAGACAAAAAAATCCACGTTCAAGCTACTTTTCTACTTGAAAAAGAACGAGCCGAAAAAGAACGGTAATGCCCCGATTATGGCACGTATTACTATTGATGTGGAAAAAACGGTCAAATTGACCACCTAATTCCAGTGTAAATTGACCACTAGTTTCGGATGAAACTGACCACCCAATTCCAGTTCAAATTGACCACCTAAAAAAAGACTCTTTTTTTCATGTTGTTAGCACCTAAATTCGTTTAAAAAAAACGGATTTATGGCAAACAAAATAACAGACATGAGTAAAATTAGAAAAGCAATTAAATTCCATTTAAGTGGTAAGAGCAAGCTCTTTATAAGCAATTATCTGTCGCTTTCCAGAAATACGGTAAAAAAATATATTAGTTTGTTCGATAGTTTAGCAATGAATGCAGAAGACATTGAACGCAAAACAGATTCAGAATTAGAAATCCTATTTTCTCAAAATATACTAATTACACCCAATCCTAGGTTAGAAAAACTGTATAGTTATTTTCCAAAAATGGAACGAGATCTTAAAAAGGTTGGCGTAACTGTTCAGCATTTATGGGAGAATTATTATTCAGAAAATCCTGATGGATTAAAAAGTTCTCAATTTAGACATCATTTTAATAAATGGAGTAATCGGGTGAACCCTGTTATGCATATGAATCACAAATCAGGTGATAAAATGTATGTTGATTATGCAGGAAAAACACTTTCAATCATTGATAAAGATACTGGTGAGCTAAAAGAAATCCAATTTTTTGTAGCGATATTAGGCGCTAGTCAATATACCTATGCTGAAGCCACTTTTAGCCAACAAAAAGAAGATTTTGTAACTTCTTTAGAAAATGCTATTCATTTTTTTGGTGGCACACCCGCAGCAATTGTTCCCGATAACTTAAAGGCAGCTGTTATAAAAAGTAATCGTTTTGAGCCTACAATAAATGAAACGTTGGTTGATTTTGCTGAGCATTATCAAACTACTGTTTTGCCAGCTAGAGCATATAAACCAAAGGATAAATCATTAGTTGAGGGAGCCGTAAAAATACTTTATCAAAGAATTTATGTACACTTAAAGAATCAAGATTTCTTTAGTTTAGAAGAGCTTAATGATGAAATTTGGAGATTACTCGATATTCATAACAAAAAGAAGCTTACCTCACGTCCTTACTCTAGATTAGAGTTGTTTATCGAAGATGAACAAAAAGAATTAGCTCCTTTGCCACAAAATCGTTTTGAAATTAAACATCAGTCTTTTGCTACAGTGATGCAAAACGGACATGTACTTTTAAGTGCAGATAAAAACTATTACAGTGTTCCTTATCAATATTTACGAAAAAAAGTCAAATTACTTTATAGCAAAACAACCGTTGAAATTTATTATAAATATAATCGTATTGCAACGCACCCAAGACATTACAAACCTTATGTTTATACAACTCATGCAGAACATATGGCTAGTTCTCATCAATTTGTGGCAGATTGGAGTGCTTCCAAATTTATAGATTGGGCAAGCAGTATAGATTCTATTATTGCTGAATTGATTATTAAGATTATTGACAGTAAAAATCATCCCGAACAAGCTTATAAATCGTGTATGGGCATTTTATCTTTCGAAAAAAAGGTAGGTAAATACAGATTAATTAATGCTTGTAAACGTGCTTTAGACTATAAAATTTACAATTATAAAGCCATACATAACATTTTAGAAAATAATTTAGACAGCATTGACTCTGAATCAGAATTTGATCTAGAACTACCCAAACACAATAATATCCGAGGGAAAAACTATTATAAATAACATAAAATCAATATAAATATGAATGAAGCAACAGTTATCAAACTGAACCAAATGAATTTAAAAGGTATGTGTAATGCCTTTAAATCAACTATTGAAAACGGTAATGTAGATCGTTATACTATTGATCAGATGGTATCCATACTTGTTGATGCCGAATGGGATGACCGCCACAATAGACGTATCGAAAGAAGTATTAAAAACGCAAAATTTCATTACAAAGCTAATATTGAAAGTTTAAATTTTGATTCTTCTAGAAGTCTTGACAGAACTCAAATTTTACGTTTAGCTGATTGTGAATTTGTAAACAAAAATCAAAATGTATTAATAACAGGAAGTACAGGTGTGGGTAAAAGTTATTTAGGAACAGCCTTAGGTTATCAAGCTTGTATTGAAGGCTATAAAGTAAGTTACTTTAATACTTCAAAGTTATTTGCTAAACTAAAAATGGCAAAAGCAGATGGATCTTATTTAAAAGAATTAGCTAAATTAGAACGACAAGATGTAATTATATTAGATGATTTTGGACTTCAAGCATTAGATAGTCAAAACAGAATTACGCTATTAGAAATAATCGAAGACAGACATAATAACGGTTCTATAATCGTTACATCACAAATCCCTGTGCAAGGATGGTACGATATCATTGGTGAAAAAACAATAGCAGATGCCATTTTAGATCGACTTATTCATAACGCACATAGAATTGAATTACAAGGTGAATCAATGCGTAAAAAAAGAAGCAAAAACAACGAATAATTTTTGACTATATTTGAATAAATCTTAACAACAGAAAAAAGTAGTTTTTTAGTAAAATTTTAGGTGATCAATTTACATTGGAATTACATGGTCATTTTGAATTGGAATTAACTGCTCACTTTAAATTGGAATTGGGTGGTCAATATCACTGGAATTTGCACATCAACTTCCATTTCAACACAATTGGACAGCCTTATCCCTGCATCCAAAATTTCTACATTGACCCAGGGTATGTTTGTAGGTTCCGTATCGGATAACTTCGATGAACGAATTGAGCAAAAAATCTTTCACGCAGAAATCGTAGTAGATAATGAAAAGGTAGCGTCCGAAACCAAAGCCTATCAGAAGATACCAGAGATTTTATCCTTTGTTGATGAACACGGAGAAGATAAGATGAAACAGCAAATTGAAAGCAATTACCGTCAGATAAAGTTAGACATTGTGAAAATTGTTGAAAGCGAAATGGAACGTATCAAGAATGACCCTAATCTACAACATTTAGTACAGGGGTAACTAATTTAAAGACATATTCTAAATACAGCTCACCTGGAATTTACACTTACAGAGCGTTCCTCTGCTTTAATCCAATATTGAACAGGATGAACACGAAAGAGTGTTAAGCAACCGGTTATCCTGTAGCGCGTATATCCTTATTCTGAAAATAAAATTGAGATAAAACCATGTCTTGGTATGTTATTGATTATTTGAATTGTCAAAATAAAATGTTTGAATAAACGGAACCTTAAAGTGTAATTAAAGCGCTCAAAAGTGTAATTTTTATTAATATACCCATAACTACATTTGTATCGGTGTTAAGATAGCTTAGCCGGCATAAGATATAGCACCTATAACACATAATTTTAACATAATTTATTTTCAGATGAAATTCATAAAATTTTCTTTACTGACTCTTCCTCTTTTAGTTTGCTCTTTAAATAGTAATGCACAGGAAAGCGCAAAAAGCACGTTCAATTTCCCTACTGATCGCAAGATCAATATCGGAGTTTTAGTTTATGATGGCGTAGAGATTGTCGATACGGGTGGTCCTATTGATGTTTTTGTAAAGGCAAATAACTGGAATGGCAACTATAATATTTACACCGTATCGGCAACAGCCAATAAAAATATAATCATGGACGGTGGAACGGTAAATCTAGTTTCTAAATACAGCATATACGATGCGCCACAATCAGATATATTGGTCATCCCCGGAACATCTCCTGAAATTGTCAAAACGATTTCCGCAGATAAAAAAATGATGAATTGGATTGTCTCACAGAATGAAAAAACTCAAATGACAATGTCTGTCTGTACTGGTGGGCTTATATTGGCAAATACGGGTCTGCTTGATGGGCGCTCTGCAACTACGCATCACTGGTCAATTGATGAGCTGAGATCGCATCCTAAAATAAAAGTCCAGGAAAAAACTCGATTTGTAGTGGATGGCAAGTTTTTAACTGGCGCAGGTGTCACTTCTGGTATGGATGTAGCACTTCAAGCTATTGAATTGATAAACGGTAAAGAAATTGCTGACGATATCGCACTCGGAATGGTTTATGATCGTTATAATACTATGGAGTTTTTACCTAAAAAATAATACCGAAATAACAACTGAAGTAACTGTTGACAAATATAACTTGTCAGCAGTTATTCTATTTTACCGTGAAACTGTTTTCTGTGAAATTCCTTCGGAGTTTCACCGGTATATTTCTTAAAAAAGCGGTTAAAATAACTATCCGTTTCAAATCCCAACTTCCATGCTACTTCCTTTGCCGGAGCTTTTGACCAGTACAGGAGTCTTTTTGCTTCAAGTAATAAATGCGCATCAATAAGTTGCTTAGGTGTTTTAAAGGTTGATTTTCTGACACGTTGATTTAATGTACGCGTAGTAACATTAAGCTGATCTGCATAGAATTTTACCTGATGTTGTTTATGGTAATTTTGTTTTAGCAGGGCTTTGAAACTATCATAGATTCCTAGAACATTCTGATCTTTAACTGGATACTTTACCGAAAGTCCGTAACATTGGACGATCAAAACATTCAACAGGGCTTTAATCAATTCCTCATTAGCATCCACTTTATCAACTTCTATAGAAATAATTTTGATGATATTATCCAATTCTTGAAGTTTTTCATAAGAAATTTGAATGAACGGCCGTGAAAACAACAGACTTACTTTTTGAAGAAATTGATTAGTCTGATCGGCAATAAAATGACTAGAGAATGCGATTGATACTATTTTGCAATTGCTCATGTCAGGATGCGTGTGTACCTGATCAACATCTAACATTAATACAGCTGGGCCTGAGAGATCTTTATTTTCAAAGTCAGAAAGATGACTCACATAACCCTCATACAAAAAGCTCAAGATATAAAAATTATGGGTATGAGCATCTGAATCTAACTTCATAAATTGCTCCAATTCTTCACCTGTAATCAATGAAAATTCATCCCTGAAATTTATACTATAGTTGGGTAATGTACAATCCATTTTGTTACATGATAAAATTCGTCTAAACATTTGACAGGAAGAAAATCCTGTAGTTAACAGTGATTAATATTCTAAAATTAGGAAACAGTATTCAATGTAATATCATAATTTTCCAAAATATTAATACCCGTTGTGCGGGTAGAAAAATACAATTCGACACGTTATTATTGAACTTCTAAAAGAAAATAATGATTATTAGAAGATTCCTTTCGTGCTAATTCGGAATAATTTACTTGAACGACAACGTTAGTTTTAACGCATTGTTAAACTAAATTTTCCAGCCCGAACTCAGCCAGCTTATCTACGATTGGTAAAGTTTTCAATCCCAATTCTGTCAACTGATATTCCACTTTAGGAGGAATTTGGGGATAGACTTTTTTGGTGACGAGCTTATGTTCTACAAGCATATTCAATTCTTGTATCAGCATTTTTTCACTGATGCCTACAACCGCTCTTTTCAACTCGCCATATCGCACCGTATTTTCGTTAATTTGGAACAATATCATTAATGTCCATTTACCGCTTAACAAAGTTAAAGATGCTCTTACCGGACATCTCTCATCGCAAGCCGGATTTATTTTTAAGTTTTTTTCCATTGATATTCAATAATTCTAACCGTTTGGTAAGTACCTAACCACATTGTAAGTACTTGTACAAAGGTAAGTAATAGTTTAACTTTGTACAAGTTTAAAAATAGAATAAATGAAAATTCAACAAATACGAAATGCCACGCTAATTGTCGAATATGCAGGAAAGAAAATCTTAATTGACCCAATGTTATCTAGTAAAGGAACATTGCCTGCGTTTATTCCGGCTAAAAATTGGACTTTCAAAAAGAACCCTTTAAACGATTTACCTTTTGCTAAAGAAGAAATCATCAAAGATGTAGACTTTGTGTTTGTGAGCCACCTGCATCCAGACCATTGGGATAAAGAAGCTGTTCGTATTTTGCCTAAAGGAATTAAAATATTTGTTCAGGATCACAGCGATAAATTGAAAATAGAAAAATCAGGTTTTTCTAATGTTGAAGTTCTTGGTGAAAATTCTTCATTTGGAGATATAAGGCTGAGCAGAACAAAAGCCCAACACGGGAAGGGCTATATTTTGAAAATTGCAGGATGTGTTTGCGGCTTAGTACTAAAACACCCAACAGAAAAAACCTTGTACATAGCCGCCGATACCGTTTGGTACGAAGGCGTCCAAGAAGCCCTTGATAAACACCAACCAGAAATAATTGTATTAAACGGTGGCGACAACCAATTTGCTTTCGGTGGACAGGTCATTATGAATAAAAATGACATTAACGAAGTCCATAAGGCGATTCCGAATGCCACAATTGTTGTAAGTCACATGGAAGGTGTAAACCACAATACGCTTACACGAAAAGAATTAAAAGATTTTCTTTCCGGAAAAGGAATAACCGATAAAGTGAACGTTCCTGAAGATGGACAATCATACACATTTTAATAATTAAACATAAAAATAGAAAAATGAGAATATTAGTATTTGGAGCTACGGGCTCGCAACAATTCAACGTGATAGGCGAAGCAAAGAAAAAGGGTGCAGAAGTAATTGCTGCGACAAGCTCAGAAAATAGTTTTGAAAAGTTGACTCAGGCAGGAGCAACGCCGGTTTTGGCAAATTTAGCTGATGCCGATAAAATTAATGAAATCACTAAAGGTGTTGATGCTATAGCGTTTATGATACCTGTATCGCTTCCCAATCCTTCTGATGGTTTTCAATATTCCAAAAATGTAATTGACGCAGCAAAAGCAAATGGCGTAAAAAAAATTGTTTGGAATACAAGTGGCTGGTTAGAAACTCAAAAAATAGGTTCTCCGGTAGATGATGTGAAATTGGACGTTCTGGATTATTTAAAAAATAGCGGTGTGGATTATGTAATCATCGAACCAACTATCTATATGGAAAATATGATGGGACCATTTTGTGCCCCTTTCATAACAAATGAGAAAAAATTAGCTTATCCTACGCCAGAGGCCATGCCCATTGGTTGGATAGCTTCCAGAGATGTGAGTGCTTTTGTGGTTGAAGCTATTTATAATGAAAATTTAAAAGCAGATAGTTTTAAGATCAGCGGGTTAGAAAATTTAAAAGGCAATGATTTGGCTACAGCGTTTTCTAAAGGTACAGGCGAAGAAATCGTTTATTATCCGCAGAAGCCGAAAGAATTTGGCGATATATTAAAACCAATGGTGGGTGAAGCAGGAGCAAACAGCGTTGCAGCTTATTACGAAATGCTTCAAAACGCATCGGAATATCCTTCAAAATTCAATCCTCAAATGAACGAAATACTGGAAACGCTTCCTGTAAAAATGACTTCTTTAGCGGAATGGGCAAAAGAGAATAAAAATTATTTTATCAAATAAACAAACTATATATGAAAGCGAAAGAAGTTGTTGCCTCATACTTTGAGGCATTAGGCAAAGGTGAATTAGAAAAAGCACTTTCATCATTTACTCCAGACACCAAGTGGTGTCAGCCGGGAGACAATCAGTTTGCAGGATTGAAGAATAATCTCAATGAAATTATCGAAATGTTTCAAGGTATAATGAGACATACATCTGGAAATATGCAGGTTAGACCAAATGGAGCAATGTTGGAAAGTGGAAATCTGATAGCAGTTCCCGTTTGGTTTACCGCTAAAACAGAAACTAAAATTATGGATCTGGGCGGTCTTGATCTTTTCGAAGTAAAAGATGGGAAAATCATTCACGTTTGGACATTCTCAGATGACCAGTCAGTAGATGATGAATTTTTCGGAAAATAAAAAAAGTATTAATAATTAGAAATTTTAAAACCAAATATTATGACAGCAATAGAAGTAGTAACAGCTTATTCAGTAGCCCTTTCGCAAGGAGACATTCCTACCGCCTTTTCACATTTTAGTCCAGACGCAAAATGGCACCAACCAGGAAATCATCAGTTTGCCGGAACTAAAGAAGGACTTGAAGCCATTGGCAAAATGCTTGGCGATATGATGGGAGCCACACAAGGTTCATTGGTTATCAATCCTACTGGTGCTTTGATGACTAACGGGAATTTAGTTTCATTTCCAACACGTTTTAGCGGTAAAATTGGAGAAAGAACAGTGGATATGAATGGTGTTGATCTGTTTGAAGTGGTGGATGAAAAAATTGTACAGGTTTGGTTGTTTTCTGAAGACCAATCTGCTGAAGACGAGTTTTGGGGAAAGTAAATCCTTTTAAAATTTGAAAAAGGACGGTGGGTTTTAAAGCTTTACCGTCCTTTTTTTATCTATGAACCGAACGAGCCATTAGTGGCAAATAAAGTATTTTTGTATATCTCAATCGAAATAATATTAGTATCTATTTATGGAAATTTTAAAATCATTTGGAAGCAAGAAAATCGGTTATTTAGATTTTGACACCACTAGTCCTGCGGATGGTTTTTCGCTGCCATGCCGAAAATCGAACGACTGCTACATCGTTCTTTACGCACAAGCGGGAAGTTCCGTAATTACTGATTTTGTTGAGTATAAAACAGAACAGGATACTTTATTTTTTTTTAGTGTGGGACAACATTTCCAAGTTGAGGATAATAGTAAAGGGGCACTGATTTATTTCAATCCCGAGTTTTACTGTATTGCCTTCCACGACAAAGAGCTGACTTGTGACGGAATTCTGTTCAACAATGTTTTTGAAACACCGTACATTACATTAACTGATAACGAAAATAGATCGTTCAGCAGGATTGCTGACGAGATAAAGGAGGAATTGAATAAAGATGATTACTGGACAGAAGAAATGACAAGAACAAAATTGAAAGAGTTGATCATCACAGCAAGTAGAGCGTGGCTTGCTAGGTCGCCTGAACAAAAAGGATTGGGAACAATAGAGGATGCGGTAACGCGAAAATTCAGCCATTTGGTTGAAGAAAATTATTATCGATATCATGGTGTTGCACAATATGCGGAACTACTTTATATCAGTCCCAAAACTTTGTACAGAAAAATTGTAGATGAAAAAGGAACATCGCCTAATACCATTATCAAAAACAGGATTATACTTCAGGCAAAGAAATTGCTTGTCAATACCGACCTCACTATAAAGGAAATTGCTGCCCAACTTGGTTATGAAGACCAATCTTATTTTGTGCGTTTTTTTAGAATACAAACTGGAAAATCTCCAATTGAATTTAGAAAAACAGCAAACGAAAATTAGAGAGAGGAAAATAGAACTCTGAGATAAACATAGACTACCAAGAGACGGGTAGTGAGCTCTTAAAAAACTCCAAAAAAATTCGATAGTTGTTTTCAAAGCTTGCCAAACTAATAAAATTGTGCGTACTTCGTATTTCATACTAATTAGTACCTTTTATGACAAAAGCATCCACAACACGGAATACAATTCTTCAAAAAGCATTTGAATTGATTTATACCAAAGGCTATCAAACGACAAGTATTGATGAAATTATTGCTACAACCAAAGTTACAAAAGGTGCATTTTACTATCATTTCAAGACCAAAGATGAAATGGGTTTGGCAATAATTAATGAAATTTTGAAACCGACAATGAAAAATGATTTCATTAAACCATTGCAAAATGCTAAAAATCCAATCAAGGAAATTTACGATATGACGAAAGCATTACTTCTTGAAAATCCGTTTCTAAAGCTAGAGTATGGTTGTCCGGCAGGAAATTTAACACAGGAAATGACTCCCTGGAATATTGAATTTGGAAAAGCTCTGGCTGAACTTACTTTAGAATGGCAACAAACAATAGAAAATAGTATAAAAATCGCCAAAGAAAATGGAACGGTAAGAGATAGTGTAAATCCGCAGCAGGTAGCCTATTTTATTATGTCGGGATATTGGGGAATCAGAAATTTTGGTAAGGTTTATAATAATACTGACTGTTACCATTCGTACCTAAAAGAGCTAAAAATTTATCTAAATAGCTTAGGATAAAATATTTTACATAAAAACATACTACTTAGTATGTTTTTAATATCTTTGCATCGTTAAATAAAATTTACGATGTTTCAAACACTTACCTTTTACCATTCCATCATGCGTTGGCTTGTTTTAGCAAGTATAGTTTACGCAATTTATCGGGCATACAGAGGTTATTCTTCGAACGCCCAATTTTCCAAAACAGATAATGCCGTCCGGCATTGGACAGCTACAATAGCACACATTCAGCTTCTAATTGGGATTATATTGTACACCCAAAGTCCGATAATCAAATACTTTTGGCAAAACTTCAATGAAGCCATCCAAAATTTAGACCTTGTTTTTTTTTGGCTTACTTCACCTAATTTTAATGCTAGCTGCAATCATTTTAATAACCATCGGTTCTGCATTATCAAAAAGAAAAACAACTGACAAAGAAAAATTCAAAACAATGTTGGTTTGGTTTTCGGTTTCCCTCATTATCATTTTCATCGCCATTCCGTGGCCATTTTCACCCTTAGCAAACAGACCTTATTTTAGATAGTATGATACATTTATTCAAAACAAAAATCGGAAGATTACGCATTATTGGTTTTTTTGAAGGAGTTTCCTTACTGGTGCTCATTTTTATTGCGTCACCGATGAAACATTATTTTGACAATCCAGCTTTTTCAAAGATTCTTGGACCAATTCACGGAGCTATATTTTTACTATTCCTCTTCAATACTTTAAGTGTAGCTGTAGAGCAGAATTGGAAATTTAAAACCACGACCTGGAAAATTATTTTGGCTTGTTTTATTCCATTCGGAACGTTTTACATTGACCATAAAATTTTAAACAAACTATGAAAACGATATACATTATTTTGGGTGCAATTCTTTTAATCTATATTTCTTACCGCACCTATCGCTTTGTGAAACTTGACAACGGACTTTCCGAAAAGATAGAAAATGGAGCAATAATTTTAGATGTTCGAACCGAATACGAGTATAAAACAGGTCATATTGATGGTTCGATAAATATCCCACTAGGAACAATTCGGGAAAGATACCTTGAACTTGACACCAATAAAACCTACATCACTACTTGTTCTCATGGTTTGAGAAGTGTAAAAGTGGAGACGCTTTTAAAGGAAAAAGGATATAAAAATGTTTTTAATGGTGGAGCTTGGTCTGATCTTGAAAAAATTGTAATCGAACAAAAAGGTGGCAAATGATTTCGGTATTTAAAACGAATGTGACAAATGAGAAAGAAATAGAAACACTTAAACCACTTCTTGACACACATCTCGAAATTACAAAATGGAATTTTGACCTTGAAGACTGCGACAATATTTTGCGCATAGATAGCTTAAGCGAAATTGCTCAACCGACAATTAAAATATTGAAAGACAATGGCTTTGACTGCCAAGAGCTTTAAGGTTCACTTATAAGAACCAAAACCGATAATAACAAACCAAAATAAGCATTGGGCAAAATGTCCTATACAATGAGTTCTATATCCATTGTGTGAAATTTTAAGAGCCGGTAACTTTGTACTATAAAATTTTAGTAAAATTAAGTTTATGGAAACAAAGATTAAAGCCGTCTGGCAAGGAAGTTTTAAAGAAGGAAAAGGACAGTTTAATGTAAATGATTCTGCAATAAATAATACAACTTTCAAACCTTCATTTGCTAAATACAATGAAAGTTTTACAAATCCGGAACAATTACTGGCTTCCGCTCACGCTGCCTGTTATACAATGACGTTGAGTTACATTCTATCAGAAAACGGGTTTTCTGCTGATAATCAAATTGAAACAACCGTCTCATTAGCGCTGAACAACAATGTAATTACAAAATCAATTTTGACCGTACAAGCTAAGATCGCTGATATAACAAAGGAACAGTTCCAAAATTTTGCCTTGAAAGCCAAAGAAATGTGTCCTGTGGGTAATGCCCTTAATGTTGAAATTAGTTTAGAAGCTACTTTGGTATCATAAAAACAGTTATAACCAAAAGTTTAACTTGTTATAGAGCTAACCTATTTGAAATAATTAAAAAATCCCTTAAATGAAAATAGAAATCTGGAGTGATGTAATTTGTCCGTTTTGTTACATCGGAAAAAGAAATTTTGAAACGGCTTTAGAACAATTTGCAGATAAGAAGAACATTGAAGTAATCTGGAAAAGTTTTCAATTGGATCCTGCAATTCCCGAAGTTGCTACGGAAAGCTATACCGATTATTTGGTGAAACGAAAAGGAATGGCTGTAGAGCAAGTCCAGGGAATGTTGTCCAATGTAACACAAATGGCAACGCAGGTAGGACTAGATTATCATTTAGATCAATCAATAATTGTCAATTCGCTAAAAGCCCATCAATTGATACAGTTTGCAAAGTTAAAAAATCTGGGCAGCGAAGCTGAAGAACGATTATTCAAAGCATTTTTTATTGAAGGAAAAAATATTGCTGATACAGAGACCTTAGTTCAATTGGGTAAAGATTTTGGTTTGGACGAAAGCGAAATCAAAGCCAATTTAGAGGATGAAAAATACAAGTATGAAATAGCTCAGGATATCCAGGAAGCCCAAAATATAGGAGTTACGGGCGTTCCATTTTTTGTTTTCGATAGAAAATACGCAGTTTCTGGAGCTCAACCAGCAGAAGCTTTTTTAGAAACTTTGAGCAAGTCTTTTGTCGAATGGAGAAAGTCTAATCCTGAAGCTATATTAGAAATTACAGAAGGAAATAGTTGTACGGTTGATGGTAAGTGTGATTAACTTTATAAGTCACAAATACTCTTCTTTCTAAAAATCAACAAAACAATGTTAGATATGTACCGAATGTTTGTTGTTCCAGAAGGTAAATCGGGCGAAAAGGGAGCCAAGATGATGGTAGATTTAGGTGATGCGATGGCTCGTGAAGCGATCCCATTTCTTGGTCTTGGGCAAAAAGATCGTGTTATTGAAATAGGATTTGGACCCGGAATAGGTTTAGAAACTTTGGCAAAAACGGTATCGCAAGGTACTATTGTAGGAATTGATCCTTCCGAACTAATGCATCGGCTTGCCAGTGAACGTAACAAAGATTCTATAGTTTCAGGAAAAATCACTCTTATAAAGGGAACCGTAGAAAATCTACCTTTTGATGATGATTATTTTAATGGTGCAATCGCGATGGATAATATGCATTTTTGGAATGAACCGTTGAATGGATTAATCGAGCTCAAACGTGTACTGCTGCCGGGATCAAAGTTGGTCTGTTCCTTCACACCACATTCTGGAGGAAGCAAACATGGCTGGGAAAAACTGTTCGAAAGAGCCGGATATGTGGACTTTACACTTTTGGAATCCGCATTAGGAATTCGCATAGTAGCGAAAATACCGGAGATATCTGTTTAAAAACCAGAACAGCAGTACAAAAGCATTTTAGCGCATAACGCTTTTCATTTGACCATCAAAGCTGTTACGTGTCACAACGTAAATTAAAGCAGTTAATCAAAACACATAAGAAAATGAATAGATATTTGAGAAATTGGAATTACATGCGGTTGCTACGATTGGCATTGGGCATTTTTATTATTGTGCAGGGAATCATGGAGCAGCAGTGGTTACTGGTGGCTATGGGAAGTCTGTTCTCATTGATGCCTTTGATGAATATCGGTTGCTGTGGTGTATCAGGCTGCAATACCCCTATTTCAAGAAGTACTAAAAAACTAGATGAAACAACTTATGAAGAAATACGGTAAGAAACATTTGTATACAATATTGGGTATAGCTATTGGTGCAGTCGCAGGCTATTTCTATTGGAAATTTATCGGATGCAGTACGGGCAGTTGTGCCATTACTTCTAACCCTATAAACAGTACTATCTACGGTTCGGTTATGGGTGGGCTTCTCTTATCAATATTTAAAAAAGACAAAAAGCAATATGACGTTTCAAGAAATAATTAACAGCGACAAACCTGTATTGGTAGATTTCTTTGCCGAATGGTGTGGTCCTTGCAAAATGATGTCGCCCATTCTGGAAGAATTAAAACAGCGTATAGGCAATAAGGCAAGCATCATTAAAATTGATGTGGACAAGAACCCGCAGGCGGCGGCAGCGTATCAGGTTCGAGGCATACCTACACTGATCATATTTAAAAACGGAGAAATCCGCTGGCGACAATCTGGCGTATTTTCTGTAAATGAACTAGAAAGATTGATTAACGAAAACAAATGAGAATATACGTGTTAGAAGTTTTAATAGAACATCAGCAATAACGTTATTAACTGCCATTGCAGGTACTTGGGCTTATGGTTTGCTTACGGGGAAGTTGCCACATTAAATATTAATCAACCTCATCAAAACCTCCTTCAAAACAAATTAATTACTTTTGTAAAGTTTAAAAAACAAAACATCTAAAATGAAAATCAGCATCAGACCATTTTTTACAAAAGTTATCGTCATTTTGATGACTTTTATGGTGAGTCTTCCTTGTGCTGTGAAAAAAGATTTTAAAGAAGTTTTAAATATCCCTGTTTCAGATTTGGGACAGGCAGAAAAGCCCAATAAATCTGTCGTTTGTTCGAGTTTTTCAAAGACAGAAAGCAACAATAATTCGGTTTCTTGTAAGAAAAAAGAGGTACAGAAATTTAATTATAAATCTGGAAGTATTCAATATTCATCTGAAGTTTCATACTTCATTTTTTCGCCTTTTGCAGATGTTGAATTTACTGCATCGATTCCCATTTATATTCTTCACGAGCAATATTTGATTTGATTTTTTGATTAAAATTTAGCCACTTCAATATCTTTTTATTGAAGCTTTATGCATTTTATTTTATCAAATTTTAATTCAAAACAATGAACAATCAAACATATTCGTATGCCGGAATGTTTACCACGGCATTGCGCTGGGTGGCCGGCTGGACCTACTTTTCCGCGTTTTGGAGAAGATTAATTTTAGAGAACAAACTCAATCCTGATGAGGCAGGATATATCGGTGAAAAGTTCAATCACTTTTTACCCAATGCTTTGGGCATAAAACCCATTATCGAACACCTTGTTTCCAACCCTGAAAGTCTTTGGTGGGCAATGATTTCCTTCACAATTATAGAGGGAATTGTAGGACTTTTATTTATACTCGGCGTTTTTACCAGATTGATGAGCATTGGCGTTTTCAGTTTGGCACTAGGAATTTTATTGGGTTCCGGCTGGCTCGGAACGACCTGTTTAGACGAGTGGCAAATTGGCGTTTTGGGTGTTGCTTCTGGGTTTACCATTTTCCTTTCAGGTGGCGGAAAATATTCTTTTGACGAATATTTTATTCGAAAAAACAAATCATTTGCGAGCACAAAATGGTTTCAATTTCTAGGTTCTGAAATGTTGCCATTAACAGAAAAAGTACTGAACAAAACGGTCTTGGTGGGTGCGATTTTTATTTTTGGTTTGACATTATTTACCAATCAATATTTTCACGGTGGCGTTTATGGAACTTTGCACAACCTCTCCGTTCGTCCGCACGTAAGTATTAGCAATGCAAAAATTCAGAATGATACGTTGTCTTTTATCGTTTTCAGAGATGAGGGTTCCGATGTATATGGCTCGTTTTTGATAGGCATAAAATTGATGGATGAAAATGGAAATACGGTTTTTGAACAAACGCAAACGCAACTTTCACAATTGACTTCTGCGCACATTAAAAATGATTATGTAGCTAAGGTAAAACCCGGAAAATACAGTTTGATATTGCCTTTGGGTGCAAAAGCATCATTAAATTTTAAGGAAACTATTTTTACAACTTTAGAAGGAAAATACACCTTAGAATTGCTGGATATTAGCGGTGTAAAATGGCAAGAAAAGATAAGTGTTATCAAAAATTAATAAGATAATTTAAAAGAAAAAAATGGAAAAATTCAAAATATGGCTCAAAAAAAACTGGAGCCTAACACTTTTATTCGCAATATTCGTTTTGTTATTGGTAAGCCCAGACGCAAAAGCGTGGTTGATGAGACAGATTATTTCAACAGGTTTACTTAATTCAAAAATTGAAGAGAAAAATGTTGAAAAACCTGCCGATGAAAATATAGCAACCATCACTGAAAGTTTCAGCGTAAAAGATGAAAGCGGACAATTAATCAATGTTTCTGAACTGAAAGGCAAAGTGGTTTTTATTAATTTCTGGGCATCTTGGTGTCCGCCTTGCAGGGCAGAATTTCCGTCGATTCAGAAATTTTACGAAAAATATGAGGGAAATGATGAGCTCGTTTTTCTCACGATAAATTTAGATGATGAACCACAAGCCGGAAAACTATACCTTGAGAAAGAAAAATTTACTATTCCATTTTTAGTTCCAAATGGAAATATTCCCAATGAATATTTCAGCGGTTCACTTCCAACAACCGTAGTTTTGGACAAAACAGGAAAAATAAGAATGCATCACGCAGGAATGGCAGATTATAGCAAAGATTCTTTCTATGAGGAAATCAATCAACTTCTAAAAGATTAGAATAAGAATAGGCTCTAGGTATCCGTTATTTTTCAAGAACGCTCAAAATCAATCTTATGAGTTCTCGTTTTGAGCGTTTATTTTTTAATTAAACTAAAATATTATATAATGAAAACAAATTTTTTATCAACGTTAATTTTAGTAACAGCTCTAATTTTCACTTCAAATTACAGCAATGCGCAAAGCCAAACTTTTGGAAATAAAGTAGAATACAAAGGTTCTAACAAGAAATTGGCAGTAATGATTGCAGATGTTAAGCGTTTTAATACCACCGTAGAAACTGTAGAATCACTAAAGCTAAAAGAAAATGGATTGACCTTTGAAATTGTGATAGTTGGTATATTGGCTAAAGAAATCGTAGAAAATAAAGAACTTATAGAATTGATTGACAGAGCAGAAAAGTCAGGCGCACAATTGGTAATTTGCGAGTATGCCTTAGATATTCTGAAAGTTGACAAATCAAAACTCGACAAACGAATTATCATCACTCCAAATGCGTTGATATATATGTTTGAACTGAATGATAAAGGGTATAATACGCTGGTTTATTAAAAGAAAAATACAGAATGAGACTGACAAATAAAAAAGCGTAATTTAGGGTTTCGTTTTAATAATCAAAGAAAGAAATAGTTGAAAACAATAAAATTTAACAAGACAGAATGCGGGGTAGATTTTCTGCTTAACGTACTTCCTTCTGATGAAATTGGTGAGGCATACCTTAATCATAAATTGTTTAATACAGATTATTTTGAAATCATTTTTTTCAAGAAAGGTAGTGGTCAACTTACGCTCAACTATCAAAAAATAAATGTTGAGGATAACAGTATTATTTTTATTTCCCCTTTTCAAAAACGCCAATGGAATCTTGATGCGGAAGATTTTGATTTTACGGTTTTGGCTTTGAAAGAAGATTTTCTAAATGAATTTTTCTCTGATAAACTTTTTACCTACCGTTTATCTTATTTTTATCAGTTAGAATTTCCTTTAAATATGCGGGTTGAGAAAGAAAACATTGATATGTATTGTGTTTTGTTATCCGAGATCAAAGCAGAATTACGGAAAACCAGAATAGATAGTGTGCATATCATCCGTTCCCTAATCTATTATCTTTTACAAAAATTGAACAGAGTGTACGCGGAAAAGCATCAATTATCATTAAGAAATCAAGGTACCAATTATGCCTTCCAGTTTAAAAAACTGATTGAAACAAATATAGAAAACAAACAACGAATCAGCGATTATACAGACTTAATGGGCATTAGTCGTATAACCCTAAACAAATCTGTAAAAGACCAATTCAATGTAACGGCAACTCATTTGCTGAAGCAAAGATTGCTGGTGCAAATCAAAGATTACCTCATTCATTCTGAAATGACTGTTTCTGAAATTGCTCATAAACTCAACTTTTCCGAACCCAATCATTTGATGCGTTTTTTTAAAAGTCAAACAGGAATGACGACTACCGAATTTCTAGCAGATTATCAAAATGGTAGCATTTCCTAATAATTTGGTAGACTAGCTCATCGTGATGTGTGCTAATTTTGCTAAAAAATAAATAATATTAAAGTTATGAGCAAACAAGCATTGATTATCATCGACATTCAAAATGATTATTTTGAAAATGGCGCACTTGAATTAGTAAACCCAATAGAAGCAAGTTTAAATGCGGGTAAGGTATTGGAATATTTTAGAAAAAATAATTTACCCATTGCACACATTCAGCACATATCGGCTAATCCAGCGGCATTACCAGTTTTTGTAGAAGGAACACCTGGTGTAGAAATTCACGAAAATGTGAAACCACTTGAAGGAGAAAAAGTTTTTCAAAAGTATTATCCAAACAGTTTTAGAGATACAGGTCTTTTTGAATATTTAAAAGAAAATGACGTAACCGAAGTCGTTATTACAGGGATGATGACACACATGTGCATAGACGCCACCACAAGAGCGGCATTTGATTTTGGATATAAATGTACTGTAATTGGCGATGCTTGTGCATCAAGAGATTTAGAAATTAACGGTAAAACTGTAAAAGCTGATGACGTGCACCATGCATTTTTAGCGGCATTAGAATTTTTCTATGCGGAGATAAAAAGTACCGAAGATTATCTTTCCGCATAAAGGATAATTCCACTTCACTATTATTCTCTAAGAGCTATCTCCCGCAAATAAATATTTTACATTACGGTGAGAGGATGATTTACGAAACATCGTACTTTCAAATTAAAAACGAGGCGGAAGATTTTCCGTCTTGCGTTTTTGTATATAATTATGCATAATAGGGCTTGTATTTATCATTTTATAGCTGTATGATATAGTAAGTCCGTCTGTTTTGTTGAGATCTCAGCACCTTTTGACCTAGACACCTTAAAGAATCGATCAGCTTAAATGAAAAAATTGGTCACGTTTATTCATTTTTTAGGTATCTTTGTGGATTATGAAGCAACTTATTTTTCTAATCCTCTTTTGTATTGTTACCAGCTGTTCTGAAAAATCAGAAAAGTTACCTTATTTAGGTAATCCGAGTGTGGTAAATAAAGTTGAAATGCAACATACCATACAGGACTTTTCCTTTTTAAATCAGGATAGTTTGGTTGTGACCAACGAAACATTTAAGAATAAAATATATATAGCCGATTTCATTTTTTTAAGATGCCCTACAATCTGTCCGGTTATGAATATGGAACTCAAAAGAGTTTATGATGCTTTTAAAGACAACGAAAATGTATTATTTGTTTCACATACTGTTGATCCTGAAAATGACACCATTCCTGTACTGAAAGCTTATTCTGAAAATTTAGAAGTGAACCCTGAAAAATGGCATTTTTTATGGGGAGAACAGAAAGACATTTTTAGTATTGCCGAAAATAGCTATTTTACTCAAGCTTATGAGGATTTGGATGCTCCGGGAGGATATGCTCATAGTGGAGGATTTATTTTAGTTGATAAAAATCGCCATATACGAGGTGTTTATGACGGAACCAATAGTGTTGATGTTGACAGATTAATAAAAGAAATTGTAATTTTGCTGAATGAAGAATCAAAATAGATGAGAAAAAGTATATTGTTCATATTACTTTTATCCTTTCTGTACCAAAATACATCAAGTATTTGGATTATTACTTCATTTTATATTAATCAAGACTATATAGCAAAGAATATATGTGTAAACAGATTTGATTTAATTCCTGTTTGTAATGGTAAGTGTTATCTTCAGAAAGAACTTTCAGCTGACTCGGAAAAAGAAAAGCAAATTCCTAATATAAAAGTGCAAGAAGTACAACCATTGTTTTGCCAAATTATCTACCAATATACCTTGGAAACTTTGACTGTAGTTCACTTAATTTATCCTGAATATAGTTCTGAATTTCTCGTATCCAATATGATTTCTTCAGTTTTTCAGCCGCCTGAGTTAATTTAAAAAACTATATCTAACTTTTTACTCAATTATATCATCCTTTAAGAATATAGAGGATGATGGTCTGTGTACAAAAGAATTAGCAAAAAATGATTTTAAGTTTTTTAATCTAACAACAAATAATTATGCAAACTACCAAAGTACCGGTTTGCAATATGGGTTTATTTAATAGTAATGATTTTTGGATGAGTTCTATTGATGGATTATTAATAAATTTTCCACATTTGGAGTTTCCACATGAAAATACGTTCTACACTTTATTTATTATTGAAAACGGGAATGGAGAAATTATTATTGATCAAAATAGAAGCCGTATTGACAACAGTCAAATAATTATTATCAAGCCAAATTGTATTACCGAAATTTATTTAAAAAAAGAAGCGAAAGGAAAAATGATTTGTTTTACAGAAGATTTCTTTTCGTTAAGATATAACAACAATATTTTAAATCAATTTACCTTTTTCAATGAGACTTCAGAAATTCTAATAAGGATAACGACAAATAAACTTTCTTATATAAACTTTTTAACATCTTGTATGTATGAGGAGTTCAATAGCAAAAAGAAAGCTTCGAAGAAAGTTCTTCGTTCATTTCTTAACATTCTTTTGATAGAAGCCCAGCGTATTCATACTCCATTAAGAATTATGAATGAAAACACTCCAACAAAGGAAAAGGTACAGAAATTCCAAAAGTTAATAGAAAAGAATTTTAAAATGTCGAAAATGCCTTCTGATTACGCGAAGATGCTTAATATTAGTACTAATTACCTGAACAAAATCTGTAAAACAACTCTTGGACTAACTTCGGGAGATTTAATACGAAAACAAATAATATTAGAGGCACAAAGGTTATTACATTACACTAATTATACCATTAACGAAATTGCTAACGAATTAGGGTTTGAGCATCCTTCTTATTTCGTTACTTTATTCAAAAAAATAACCAATTTAACTCCTGAGCAATATAGAAAAAAGCGGAATGAATAAGTAATTTATGAATAACTGAATTGAAAACAGAAATTAAGGATGTATAAAAAATAAAAATAAATCCTTTTTTCTTAAAGAAGCAGTATTGTTTAGTTAAACAATCTGCTTTTTTATTTCTATGCTTATATTCCACAATACCGGAAATTTGCCAATACAATAATAAACAATAATAATTATGGATTTTCCTATGTTTCATCTTGATTGGCTCAACAATCGGATGCTTATTGCAGGAATTGCAACTCTTCATGTGATTATAAATCACGGTTTGGCAGTCGGTTTCATTCCATTAGTAACCTGGTTGGAACAAAAAGGTCTTAAACGAAGTGGAACAGATCAAATTACAGATTTAGAATGGGATGAAAAAGTGTATAAAATGATGAAAGTCGCTTTTATCATTACCACTACCATAGGAGCACTAACCGGAGTTGGAATATGGTTTTCGGCATCATTGATAAGTCCTACATCAATCGGAGCTTTAATACGCGTTTTTTATTGGGCTTGGTTTACAGAATGGACTGTATTTGTGACCGAAGTTATTCTGATAATGATTTATTTTCTTACTTGGAAAAACAGCAATAAGTCGCTTAGAGCAAAAATCCGTCATATTCGGTTTGGCTGGTTTTTAAGCTTGGCTTCCTGGATTACGATGGTTATTATTGTTGCTATTCTTGGTTTTATGATGGATCCTGGAAACTGGCATAGCAATCCGAACCTTATTAACGGTTTTACGAATCCACTTTATTTGCCACAATTGGCTTTCCGAACACCTATGGCAATGCTGATGGCAGGTATGTTTGGAATGCTTCTAATTACTGTATTTACTATGTATGGAACAGAAATACGTAAATATGCGGTAAAAGCAATTTCGAAATGGATCATTCTATGGGCTCCGTTTACACTTTTTGGAGCAATAGTTTATTACAAAGCTATACCAGAGGGTATGACCGCCAATATGAGTACAGCTGTAGGAACTATGGATTTTGCACAATATTATGATTTACTTAAATATTTCATCATTGGAGGAGTTAGTTTATCAGTTGTGATAGCTGTTGTTGGTTTATTCAAGGCAAGAGTAATACGTCCGTATATGCTTGTTGCTCCTGTACTTTTTGTCTTTGCCTTTTTAGGATTTTTTGAAAGAGTTCGGGAATTTGTCCGAAAGCCCTATGTAATTGGTCAGTACATGTATTCAAACCTTTTGCTTGAAGAAGATTATCCGGTGTACCAACAAGATGGTATTTTGAAATATGCTACCTATACCTCAGTTACTGAAATTACAGAAGACAACAAGCTCGAAGCTGGAAAAAATGTATTTATGATGGCATGTAGCCGCTGTCATACTGGACAAGGTGTAAATAGTGTTGTTGATGTATTTGAACGAATGTTGGGGACAAAAGATACGTTGAGTATCAATATGATGACAGCATATATGCCCAATATGCATACAGGACGAAATTACATGCCCCCATTCCCCGGGAATGAAGCAGAAGCAGAAGCTTTGGCAATTTACATCAGGCATCTACAGGATTCAGGCGAAGCCATAGAAGGTGCTCAAACCGAAGGTGTAATGATCAATTCAGACTATACGGTTAAGGCAGTAATTAACAAACAAAATAAAACAAACAATAATGAAGATGATAAATAGTTTATTGATTAGCTTACAGACAAACATACCAACACCTGTTCCTAAAGATATTCCTTTACCATTACCTCTACCCGAATGGCTTTTGATTATTATTTTGGTGATTTCTTTTTTGGCACATTTGGTTTTTGTCAACCTGATGCTTGGAGGAACATTACTCACACTTTGGTCACAAATAAAAGGATTGAAAGACAAGAAATACGACTTGTTGGCAAAAGAAATTGCAAGCACCATTACAGTAAACAAAAGTATTGCTGTTGTGCTTGGAGTAGCTCCTCTTTTAAGTATCAATGTGCTATATACCGTTTATTTTTATTCTGCAAATGCTTTGACAGGATTGGTCTGGATAGCTGTGATTCCGTTGGTTACCATTGCCTTTTTACTTACCTACCTACACAAATATACGTGGAAAGTTTTTGAGAATAATAAGGCGGTACATATCTCTATTTTAGGCATAGCAACGGTCATATTACTTTTTATTCCGTTTATTTTCCTAACAAACATCAACTTAATGATGTTTCCCGAAAAATGGGGTGCAGTTAAAGGTTTTTTAAGTGCTATGACCTTACCAAATGTTTTCCCAAGGTATTTTCATTTTCTTTTTGCTTCATTGGCAGTTACAGGGTTGTTTTTATTCTGGTATATGAGCCGTAAGAATTATGACTTCGAAAAATTACTTCCCGGATTCACAAGATATGATATTCAGAGAAAAGGATATTCTTTGGCTCTTATCGCTTCAATCTGCCAAATGCTTATCGGACCAGTAGTATTGCTTACACTTCCTACCAAGGGAATAGGCTGGAATTTAATCCTTGTAATATTTACAGGAGTTGCAATGGCACTTCCTGCGATGTGGATGATGTGGAAAGGATTACAGACTTCCAAAGAAAATATCGGAAAGAACTTTTATAAAGTAGTTATCCTGATGACAATTACGGTTGTTTTTATGGGTTCAGGAAGACAGATTTACAGAGCCAATGCACTGGAGCCACATCAAAAACTGGTTAAATTAAGAACGGAAGAATTTGAAAAAATAAAAAAAGAAGCTATTGTTAAAAGTAAGCAACAACAAGCCGCAGAAAATTCAGCAGATCTTTCCTTGGCTGATAAAGGAAAAAAAGTATTTAACCAGAATTGTGCCGCATGTCATAAAGACAAAGACCAGTTTATAGGACCTCCGGTAACGGAAATGGCTTCTATTTATAAAGATAATAAGCAGGATTTAATTAAATGGATTAAAGTACCGGGTAAAAAGCGTCCAAATGCTCCTCAAATGCCGGGATTTCCACAAATATCCGATGAAGACATGAATACTTTAACAGAATATATATTAACAATTAACGAATCGTAAACTATGGTAACATTTCTTGTAATAATAATGATTATATTATTTTTCACAGCAATAAAATACCTTATTGACATTAATATGTTGGCTTTAAGGATAAGCAAAAATAAAGAACTGAACCAACAGAAAAATGAATTAGAAGAAAATTATCAATTTATTAAAGGACTTTATTAGTTAAAAAGTACTACTGCTCCATAAGTTCTTAATCATTGGTATAAAAAAAGGAGTGTAATCGTCATTAAGCACTCCTTTTATAATTAAAAAACTGGCTATAAGTTAAGTTACTTTATGTCGTAAAAAGTAACTGTTGTATTACCATAAATTACATGTTAGCCGTCATTGCAGAGCGACACGAAAAAACAAAACGATAGACAGTTTAAAATGAAAAAAGTAATAATTATCGGCGCGACATCAGGAATTGGAAAAGGACTTGCCCAAAGATTGGCAGACGAAAACTATATTGTTGGAATTACAGGTAGACGAAAAGAATTGCTTAACGAATTGAAATCTCAAAAACCAAACCTATTTTACCCTAAAACTTTTGACATAACAGACACTAATAAAATAGTTGAAAATTTAGAAGATTTGACAAAGAAACTTGGTGGACTTGACTTACTAATAATAAGTTCGGGAACAGGCGACTTAAACGAAAAACTTGACTATGAAATTGAAAAGCGGACAATTGAAACGAATGTAACAGGTTTTACTTGCATTGCGAATTGGGCGTTCAATTATTTTGAAAATCAAAAGGCTGGACATTTAGTCGCAATCAGTTCAGTTGGCGGACTTCGTGGAAGTAGAATTGCACCTGCATACAATGCAACCAAAGCATATCAAATAAATTATTTAGAAGGACTTCGACAAAAAGCAACCAAATTAAAAACCCAAATCGTTGTAACAGATATTCGACCAGGATTTGTGGATACTGCAATGGCAAAAGGTGAAGGAAAATTTTGGGTTGCATCAGTAGATAAAGCAACGAGTCAAATTTTTGACGCAATAAAAAGGAAAAAGAAAATTGTTTACATAACCAAACGCTGGAAATTTATTGGAACAATTTTAAAACGAATACCGAGACAAATTTTTGACAGAATGTAAACCAAAAGAAAAGCAACGAACCGCCAACAGGCGGTTGGCAAAAAAGCGGGTTCAGTGCTTGAATAAAGTAATATGCTTTTTTACCAAGCACCAAGACGTTTGTTTTTTATTAGAAATGCTCTATACCAATAATGCTTGGAGTATTTCTTTTTATATTACTTAATCTCCTTATATAAAACATGTTGTTTCCCTAAAATACCTTCTATATATTTTTGAGTATCCACAAAACCTGCATTCAAATAAGTATTATACGCATTGATATTCATAACGTTTACAGATAATACTATTTCATTTATGTCAGGGTATTTTTTTCTCAATAAATCTGTAATTAACAATACGGCTTTCTTACCTAATCCTTTCCCCTGATAAATAGGATTTATAGAAAAAGACCGAAGTAAAATTGCATATTTGTTGTCCGTGAGTTTAGTTTTTGCAACTCCTCTATCAAGAATAAAAAACCCGATGGGTTCTTCATTATAGATTATAGTTATAACCGATTTTTGAGAATCCGAAAAGACCTTATCTTTTTTACATTGATCAATAGTTGAAGTGAATTTAGCATGTGCGAGAGGTAACTTATAATTTAAAGTTTTGTAGTGCTTTGCATTGTATGAAACTAATTTTAACATAAACAATTTATTATTCAAAGTTACCATTTATTCCGCAATCAGCTTATTTTTGCCTCAAAATCATAACTTATTTTAGCTTTTATTTATTTAATCAATCCATTTAATTATGTAATCAATCCAAAATTTGGCTATTAAAATTTAAAGAATGAATTTTGCACTATGAAAAAAAGTAGTTGTAAGTGTATTAACTACCTTTATCCTAAATTAAACTACTTCAGTGAAAAAATTTATAGTTATATTAGCACTGTTTATGTTCTTTAAACCAATACTTCCGATTGTGGAATATGTGGTCTTTTATGACTATATTAAAAATGAGCTTTGTGTAAATAGAGATAAACCCGAATTGGAATGTAACGGAAAATGTCATTTGAAAAAAGAATTGGCAAAAGCATCTGACACTTCTGAAAATAGTCAAGATAAAAAACACTTTTCGGTAGAAACAAGTATTGCATTCTATCAAGAAATACAAGAGAATCTTGGTTTCAAACCGCTCTTCTACCTACACAAATCAAAAATAACTTCAAATTATAACTTGTCTTATTATCATTTAGAGACAAATTCCATATTCAGACCTCCAATCGTTTAATTTTAAAATAGTGTTTTTATTAGGTATTGATTTCTTCAATATCTAAAACTGATTATGGTAAATATTCAGGAATGGACACTGATCATTATTTTATCAACATAGCATTACAATGATATAGTTTAGTAATTTCATATAATTCCTGTTGATACACAATAGTTTTTAATTAAACACTCATTACAAATGAAATTTTTTAATCTTTTGGTGATTGCAACATTGCTTGTAGTTACAACCGCTTGTACCCTTGATAAAACGGATTTTGAAGCTGAAATCAATCGGGATGTTACGGAATACTTTGAGTTTGAAGAAGCCGTATCGTTCAATACAAATGGCTATAAAATAAGTATTGAAGCTTTAAACGGAACTTTTTATAAAGGATATAATGAAATTCGTTTAACCATTACCAATATCCAAACCAATCAGGCTTTGAATAATTCGGATGTTACTTTTTTGCCGATACTTTCCAATACTGATAACAATAAAACTTCGTGTCCGCACAGGTATCATTTGGTTTATAATTCTGAAGAACAGTTTTATTCGGGATATGTAGTCTTTACAAGTATAAGCAACCCGATGGAAAACTGGGACTTGTATATCAGTTTTACAGACAATAATCAAATACATACGGTTAACCAGTTTGTTAATGTTGAGAATCAAACCAATATGAATCTGAATATGACTTCGTTTACAGGAAATGATTCAGAACAATATTTTATTGCATTGGTTGCTCCTCAAAAACCAAAGGTTGCCGAAAACGAACTGGTGGCAGGGATTTACAAATACAACCAACCTACTGAACCGGCAGGAGCTTTTCCCGACCCATCACAGTTTTCGTATTCCGAAGTACAAAATTACACCTTGCTTTTAGACCCGAGAATGCCTGAACCATCTATGGGAAACCATTCTTCACCTAACAATGTTGATTTGATTCAACAGGCAGACGGATTGTATTACGGAGTGGTTAATTATACAATGACGGGAAATTGGACTTTGAATTTTATGATGTTGAATCAAAACGGAGAGCTCATTAAAGGAACCGAAGTACCAACCGATTTTACACCGGGAATCGAAGGAGCAAAAAGCGAACTTCATATTAATATCTTATTCTGATGCTATGAGATATATTACAATTATAATGTGTTTTGTGGGAATATTTGCCAACGCTCAAAATATTGAGAATGATACACTGGCAACACAATTAGAAGAAATTAAAATAGATGTGGTTGTTAAAAAGAAAATCGAAACCGAAATGAAAATGGCAGTTACGATTGATGAGTATCTGGCTTCTTCTGACCAGATAAGTTTCATTAAGCGTGGAGCTTATGCGTGGGAACCATTGTTGAATAATATGAGTACGGAACGCTCAACCGTTACTATTGACGGAATGCACGTTTTCGGAGCTTGTACCGACAAAATGGATCCAATTACTTCGTATGTGGAAAGTAATAATCTCTCTACAATCGACATTAAATCAGGTCAGGAAGGTGGTATGCACGGTTCAACAGTTGCAGGAAGTATCGATTTGAAAAGAAAAAACACTTCATTCAGTGAAAAACAAGAATGGAAAGGTGCTTACCAGTCAGGTTTTGAGTTTAACAACAAGCAGTTTTTCAACCTCGGAAATATCTCTTTTGCCAGTAACAAGTTCGTGGCAGACGGAAGTATTTCGTATCGAAAAGCCGAAAATTATTCTGACGGAAATAACAACGAAGTCAATAACTCACAATTCAAGAAATTCAATAGTTCATTAGGATTGGCTTATAAAACAAGTGATTTATCTTCGTTACGAGTGGATGCTATTTTTGATATGGCAAAAGATGTGGGATATCCTGCACTTCCGATGGATTTATGGCTTTCAAGGGCTTTGATTACTTCGGTTGCTTATAAGCAACTATTTGAAGAAGGATTGGTACGGGTTTGGGATTCAAAAATCTATTTCAATGCGATTGAACATTATATGGATGATACCACCCGACCTGAAAATCTGGTTCATATGGATATGCCCGGTTGGAGTACCACCTACGGATTGGTTTCTAAAATCAACTTAAAGAAAGGCAATTATTCTTCTGAAGTACAACTGAATGCGTATGATAATTTATCAATTGCAGAAATGCGAATGTATCCGCAGGACAGAAGCGAAAGAACAATGTTTGCCTATAGTTGGCCTTGGGTTACTACCCAATATGCAGGACTTTCGGTAAATAATTCTTTAGAGGTTACAGAAAATAGTCAGGTAAATTTCGGAGGCTCTTTTGGTCTGAATTACAACCATTCCAAATATGTGGATTTCAACTGGATTTTTCATCCGGGAGCATCACAGGAAAAAACAAGATTTTTGCCAAGTTTGTATGCAGGTTACAATGTAAATGTCAAACAATTTAATTTTTCTGTCGGAGGCGGATATGGTCATCGTGCACCATCTGTTTCGGAAGGTTACGGATATTATATCTACAACAGTTTTGACCGTTACGATTACATCGGAAATCCTGATTTGAAAAATGAAATTTCGTATGAAATCAATGCAAGTGCAGGTTTCAAGAATGAGAAGTTTAGTCTTCAGGCAAAAGCCAATTATTTTCATATTGAGAACTACATTATCGGAAGAATTTTAAGTATGGGAAGCCCGATGAATTATCAGTCGGTTGGAGTCAAAGGTTATACTTCGTTAGACTATGCAACTTTGTTTAATTTTTCTCTTAATGCTAAATACGATATTATAGAACATCTGCATTGGAAAGGAACATTGACCTACGCTCGTGGTAAAGACAATAATGAAGGAAACCTTCCTTTTATCCGTCCATTAAGTTATCAGACTTCACTTCAGTATCACTACAAGGATTTCGGGTTTCAGACATCTGTAAACGGAGATTTAAAACAGATAAATTACAGTCCTGAATACGGAGAAGACAAAACACTTTCTTATACAGTTTGGAATCTGTCTGCTGATTATACTTTTTATATCAATAATTTCAGAACAACTATTCAGGTAGGGGCTGAAAACATATTGAATGAATACTACAGCACCTATGCTGATTGGGGAAATATTCTAAGAATGGGACGCAATATTTTTACGTCTTTAAAAATTAATTTTTAAACAAAAGAAAATGAAACAGTATATCAAATTATTAGGCTTATTAGCGATGTTTCTTATTGTTTCCTGTAAAGGAGAAACACAAAAAGAAGAAACGCAACCAACAGAAACAAAAGAAGTAGCCATTTTACCCGAAAATTTAACAGAAGTAAATTTTGAAATAGACGGAATGACCTGTGCATTAGGTTGTGCCAAAATGATAGAAAAGAAATTGTCTAATACAAAAGGAGTTGATTCTGCCAAAGTAGATTTTGAAACAAAGGTGGCTTACATTTCTTTCGACAAAACCCAAAAATCAAAAGAAGAACTAAAACAAACAATTGAAGTTTTATTGGACGGAAACACTTATAAAGCTTCTGAAATTAATAGCAATTAAAAAATGTTCAACATGAAAAACACATTAAAAATATCTGTTTTAATACTACTTTTTAGCAATACTTTATTTGCTCAACAATGGCAAATCCCTGGGACTATAGTAGCGGGAGGAAACGATTATGGAAGTGATGCAAATCAGCTTGCTCAATTGATGAGTGTTACCGTTGACAATCAGGGTAACGTTTTCGTTCCTGATTTAGGAAATAACAGGATTCAAAAATGGACACCCGGAGCAACTGAAGGGATTACAATAGCAGGCGGTATAGGAAACAGTGCTGCTGCTGATGGCTTATTTTTACCAACTTCAGTTTTAATTGACGAAAACAACACCTTATTTATTTCAGATGCAGGAAACAACAGAGTTCAAATGTGGCCAGAAGGAGCTACAGAAGGAATTACAGTTGCCGGAGGTAACGGAGTCGGATCTGGATTACACCAATTAAACTGGCAGGGAGGAATTTTCAAAAAAGGGAATGATTTATTTATTGTGGATTCTGGAAATTCGAGAATTCTGAAATGGACAATAGGAAATACAGAAGGTGTTATTGTTGCAGGAGGTAATGATTCTGGATCTAATTTAAACCAATTGGGAACCCCTACTCTTAATGGTGCAATATATGTAGATGATGAAGATAATATATATGTAACCGAATATAACAATGCGAGAGTAACTAAATGGGTACCCGGTGCAAGCGAAGGAATTGTAGTAGCAGGAGGATCAGCAGGCAATATGACTAATCCTAGTGGAATATGGGTATTAGATGATGGAAAAATTTTGGTTTCTGATTTCGCAAATTCAATGTGGGGAATTACTTTATGGGAAAACGGAGAGTTTTTAGGATACGTAATACCAATTGACTCTGAAGAACTTATACAACCAACAGGAATATTTTTGGATGCGAATCAGAATTTATATGTTGCCAATTATGGCCAGAACAGTGTGAAAAAAATTAATTTTTTAGACCCTACAGAACCTTGTGAAACTCCTGCTCCTACAGGGGAAATCCATCCTAATCTTCCTGAAGGTTCTACTCTTGCCGACATCGAAATTACAGGGGAAAACATAACGTGGTATGCAGATGAAGAATTAACACAACCTCTTGATATGGATACGGAATTAGAAAATATGGTAACATATTATGCTACACAAACCATTGATGACTGTGAAAGTGAAGAATATTTGGCTGTAATGGTTCACTTACAACCTTTGTCTGTAAATGATTTTGATTTATCTAACCTGAAAATTTATCCAAATCCTGTAAAAGATATTTTAAACATTTCTTCTGAACAAGAAATTTCAGGAATTGAAATCTTCAATTTATTAGGGCAGCAAGTATTGAATAAAAAAATCAATATGAAAAACACCTCTATTGATGCGTCTGAATTTCCACGAGGCAATTATATTCTAAATATAAAATCAGCAAGCAATCAGATAATAATGAAAATAGTAAAACAATAATTTTTTAATAACTAAATTTTTTAAACAATGAGAAATCTAAAAAGAAACCTTTTATTGGTAGCTGCTTCGGTAGCATTTGTATCATGTAGCAGTGATGATGACACGCCTGTTGCAAACAATGTAAAATTAGAATTTAAAAACACTTTTGGTGATACCGAAATTGTTTTGTCTGAAACCGAAAATACATCAGATGCAGGACAAGTTCATCGTTTTTCGGAATTGAAGTATGTAATCAGTAATATTCGTTTGGTAAAAGCCGATGGCACCGAAGTACCTTATAACGTAAATGATTTGGATAAAGGAGCTATGGTTATTGATCAATCAAAAACAGCTTCGTTAAATTACGTTATGAGTAATATTCCAACAGGAGAATATAAACAAATAAAATTCGGATTGGGGGTAAGAAGTGATTTGAATACTTTAGATCAGGTAAGGTTTCCGAACTTCTATGCTACAGCAGGAGCAAATGATACAGAAATGATGTGGGAATGGGGAACGGGATATCGCTTCACCAAAATCGAAGGTTTTTATGATACCGATAATAAAGAAATGTCTATCCATACGGGTAGTACGGTTGAAGGAACAAATGGCGATGAATCAACATATACACAAGGAGTTGATGCGTACAGAAACATTGTGTTAGACTTGCCTGTAAATGCTGTTGTAGGAAACAAAGCACCTAAAATCAATATCAAAGCAGATTTTGATAAATTATTAAGTGGTGCTTCTAATACCATTACACTTTCAACCGGAACAGGTATGGGAGACAATGCAACCCCTAATATTCATACAGCCCTTCAAATGGTAAAATTTGTTGATAATATAGGAGGAAACGGCACAACAGATAACAAAGGAATGTTCTCTGTTCTTAACGTAGAAAACTAATTCATACGTACAAGAGCCATCTGATTATGGACGGCTCTACCACATAAAAATAATTCATAGAAAATGAAAGTTTTTCTGAAAGTTTTACTTCTTTTATTTTTGTTTGCATCTTGTAGCAATGATGACTATGAACCAGTATTTTATGATAATCCCGAGTTGTCACTAAATATTCCTGGTGGTTTTCCGGAATTAAACAATTCGTTTTATACAAACAAACCAACAAAATATGGAGTAGAATTAGGAGAAAAACTATTTCACGAAAAACGCTTCAGTGCGGATAATACTATTTCGTGTGCCAGCTGCCACATTCAGTCAAGTGCTTTTGCAGATAATAATGCACAGGCAATCGGAATTGAAGGAAGAATTGGACTTCGTAATACACCTCCTATTCAAAATCTTGCATTTATGAGGTTTTATAACTGGGACGGAAGTAAATTGAGTTTAGAAAATCAACCGATTGTTCCGATTATCACTCACGAAGAAATGGATTCTTCCATTTTGGAAGTTATCGGAAAAATCCAAAACGATGCATCTTATAGGGAGCTTTTTCAGAAAACATTCGGTGATGAAAACATCACACCCGAACGAATTTACAGAAGCATTGCCCAATATGAATACACATTGATTTCAGTCAATAGTAAATACGATAAATTAAAACGAAATGAAGCAACATTTACCGAAAACGAAATACAAGGCTATCAGGTTTTTCAGCAAAAATGTGCCAGTTGTCACAGCACAGAACTCTTTTCCGATCAAACTTTTCGAAATATCGGCTTTCCTGTAAATCCAGATTCTAACGAAGCAGGACGGGCAAGAGTTACCGGAGATATGAACGATTATATGAGCTTTCGTGTACCGTCATTACGCAATGTCGAATACACCGCACCCTATGGAAGTTTCGGTCAGTTTGCAACTCTAAAAGATGTACTGGATTATTTCGATAACGGAGTTTTAAACGCAGATAACTTAGACCCAATTTTCAAAAATAATGGCAACAGAATACCACTTACCGAACAGGAAAAAGAACATCTTATTTCATTTATGAAAACATTGAGTGATCCAGATTTTACAGGTCATTAATATTAAAAGTCAGCTTCTGAAATTACAAAAGAATAAAAATCATTAACATTGGTATTATTTATACTATGAGAGTATTTATACAATAATATAGAGTAAAAATGAAAAAGATAACATTAATAAAGGGTGTATTTATCATACTCTTCTCCATAATAGGCAGAAACGCTATAGCACAGGAAAACCCCAAAATTCCAGTTGTAAATCCTCCGATAAATACAGAGCTATTGTTCAGTAACAGAGGTGTGGCTTTTCAAATGATTATTGATAAAAAAATTAACAGCATTCCTAAACTCGGTTTTTTTAGCGTAACCTCTTTGGTGGGAGAATGGGATAATGATCAAATCAACGATTACATGACACAAGCCAGCCTTACTTATGAAATCGTGAAAGGCTTAAAAGTTGCCGGTGGTTTCCACGTTACGCCTGTGAAAGGAATGAGACCAATAGCCGGGTTAATTTATTCAAAAGCCAATCCCACCTGGTTATTTGTGGCAAATTCCAGAATAGATTTTTCTAAAGACACCAATATAGAAGGAATGTTTTTAGTGGAATATAAACCGAAAATTAATGATAATTGGCGTTTTTATTCAAGAATTCAAGCTTTGTATGAATACAGCACCGTAATCGATATGCAAACCAGAAGCTATGTAATGGGGCGTGCTGGTTTAAGTTATAAAGAAATAACTTTTGGTGTGGGTACCAATATCGATTATTACGGTCCGGAAAAACATAATGAAAACAGCATCGGTGGCTTCCTGAGCTTCTTGTTATTCTAAAAGAAATAAATTTTACAAAGAATCAAAAATGAATAAGTATATAATTACAATCGCATTATCTCTTTTAAGCCTTTCCGTTGATGCACAAGATTTCAAGTCGGATAATGTTCGCTATCAAACAATTTCGTGGACAGACTTTTTTAGAAAGTTAGAGAACAATCCAAAATTGGTGTATTATGACATCAGGTCTGACGGCGAAAGAAACGATAATGGCAAGTCGCCACAATATAATCAAGGAAAAATAAAAGGAGCAATAGAAACCGATTTTGCCGATTTTGAAAAATACTATCCTGAATATTTAAAGCATAAAAATGATACCATCTACCTTTATTGCAGCCATAGCAAGAGATCAAGAGTGTTAGCCAAACAGCTTGCAGATAAGGGCTTCGAGAATGTAGTAAATATCAATGGCGGTTTATCGTATTTCAACACGCTTTCCGAAAAGGAAATGCCTTATAAGACTAAATATTACACCAATAATTTAAAATACAAACTTGTCACCCCCACGGATTTCATTAAAGCACTCCACAATGAAAAATACCAAATAATCGATATTAGACCGGATAGCTTATACTTAGGAATAGCCAAAGAGGAACGTAAAAATTCATTTGGAAACATCAAATCTGCTCTTCACATACCTTACGATAAATTAAAAGATAACTTAAAATTATTGGATAAAAACAAGAGTATTTATCTTTTCGATAATGAAGGAGAGCAAAGTCCGGTTGCAGCGAATTATTTAATTGAACAAGGCTACGATGTTAGTGTTTTACTTTTTGGGCTCAGCAATATAATTGGTTCCACGGCAAACAATGAAAGGGATTTTTTAAAAACGAAATATCAATTTATTCTGCCTAAAGAATTACTGAAAATGACCGACCAAACTAGCAATTCAGTTATTATAGACATTAGAAGTGAAGCTGAATTTAACGGCACAGACAAAGCTCTCTGGAAAAATATTGGGAAACTAAAAAATGCTATAAACATTCCATTTGCCACATTGAACGAGGAGAAAATAGCCCATTACCGAGGAAAAAAGATTATTATTTATGATATGATGATGAACGACGGCGAATTGTTCGTATACGCTAAACGATTGAAAGAATATGGTGTGAAAGATTTATACTTACTCTATGGTGGTATTTCCAACATTAAAGCGGGCATTTACGACTATCAAAATGTAAAATTGAAAGCTTTGCTTGATGAATGATAGTTTATGGAGAAACTAAACCACTCTGCACTATCAGTTTAGAGGTTTGTTTGACACGGAACTGAAACTTCCTCTATTTTGGCAACTGATTAAAAAATATACAATATTAAAAAAATCTGAAAATGGACATGCAAAGCACCTATCTATAAGTTTATCCTTTTGTGGTCTTCATTATGGTATTTGCATCTACAAATTTGATATTAATTGAATGGAAAAACTGTATAATGAAACATTAAATAGACTTGAAAAAGTAATAAATGAATTGGAAATTGAATGTGATGGCTCATTACATAGAATAGAAGAGATAATTCAGTTTATTATCCAATGTTTGTCTGATGTAAAAGAGCATGTTCTGGAAAGAGGTTTTAAAAATATTGAAGAAGAAATTCACTTTTTCAAGTATCAGAAACCTGTCATTGTAGCAAGGCTTATTTACTACAATGCAATCTATAAAATAGAGATGAAAAAGCCTAATGGAACAAAGGCAATTAGGAAGTATCTCAACGAAGAATTGAGAAAGCTCAAAAGATATTTTGATAACAATCTCGAATTTTATAAATATTACCGAACAAACAATTCATTTATTGATGAAAAGCTGTTTGTTCGCGGGAAACACAATATAAAATTAAGTTTAGATACGGTTTATTTTGAAACCGATCATAGATTTTCTACTTCTCACGACTTTAAAGCAGCAAAGATTATCGCCAACGATCTGATACAAGTCTATATTGAGGACCAACTGAATAACAACAATAATAAGAAATCATCCGGTAAATCCTCATTAAATTGGACAGAAAGCAAAACTGCCTTAACCGAATTGATTTACGCCCTGCATTCGCAAGGTGCATTTGGCAATGCAGATATAATAGTCATCGCCAAAACCTTTGAAAGTACATTTAATATTAGTTTAGGCGATTTCTATCATACATTTATGGAACTGAAAGCCCGAAAAATAAACCGTACCAAATTCCTTGACAGCCTTAAAGAAAGTCTGCTAAAAAAAATGGACGAAGAGGACGAAATATAATAGCATTCTTATAACACCCCTCGTGATATTTGAATACGATTAGTGAGTACAATACTTTCAGAAGCCTTTGGGGTTTCTTTCTGCTTTTCGGTTTGCTCCGCAGGTTCTTCTTTCGTTTCCGGAGTGATGGATAACTGTATCTTTCGTTCTACGGATGCAAGTTCCGTTTTGAGTTCACTCAATCGGTTTTCCTTAGACCACGTGCCGTTTACCACTTCCTGAAGAACAGGTAAATCTTTTTGGATTTCAGTAATTTTCTTTTGCTCCTGATCAATATAGCCAGGTAGTTTCTCCAGTGCATTAAGGAAGTTCATAACCGCCAGCTTCTCATCCTTAGCGATGACACCGTTGTTGTAGGTATATTTGATATTGCCCTCGCCCTGCACTAAAAAGCGGTTTACCCGTATATCCACGCTCTCTTTTTCGGATATTTCGGTTTTGACCAACAACATAAATCTGTACAATGTACCGATTTCTTCATACTGACCTCCGGTGCGGGCTTTGTCTGCAAGCTGGTTGAGCTTTGTACCAATTTGTTTTATATCTGCATTGGGCGGTAAGCCATCCAACAGCACAGGGTTCTCGATACTACCGTCAGAACGTTTTTGTATGCGTTGCTGCAAATTATCCCAGTCGAGGCTCATGCGATCAAAGCGCGATTTGGCTTTGTCGAGTTCTGTCGAATAGTCTTCCAGCTTATACTTGGCACTGAATTTAGAACGATTGAAAGCCTGCTTTTCGCTTTCCAATCCGGCAATCTGCTTTTCCAGTTTGGCTTTATCCAACAGGTCTGTATTTCCTGACAGGATAGCCACATATTCCGAAAAGTTCATACCTGATTTTTCGTCCATACTGCCCTCGTCAATAGTGCGTTTGCCGAGATTGTTATTTTTTAATTGGTCTATGAAAAGCTGTTTGTTGTATAGTAGGTTGAACTTGTAGCTATCCAGTGATTTTTCCACAGCATAGATAATCACATCTACTTTGTTCTCTGCAAAGAACTTGGCAATTTCATTGCCTTTACGAACAGCTCTGCCATCCCTTTGAGCAAGGTCGCTCGGTCGCCACGGTGTGTCCAGATGATGAACGGCAACGGCTCTTTTCTGTGCATTCACACCTGTACCCAACATACTGGTTGAACCGAACAGTACACGGATTTTGCCTTCGTTCATCCCTTTGATAAGCTCCTTACGTTGCTTATCATTTTTGGCTTCTTGTATAAAGCGGACTTCATGAGCCGGAATAACGTGGTCTTCCACAAGCTTGCGTTTGATTTCTGAGTACACATTCCATTCGCCTGGCTTGTAGGTTCCCAAATCGGAAAAAACGAACTGCGTTCCTTTCTGTGCATTATATTGGTTGTAATATTTAGCAATGTTGGCTGCACAATGCGAAGCTTTATTGTCGGGGTGGTCATCATACGTACCGCTTACCATACGCATATCCAAAGACATCTTGCGGGCATAGTCGGTAGCGATGAGCATCTTTGCCTTTTCTTCTGACGGAGATAATGGTGATCTTCCCAATAAAGAGGCATTTCCGGATTTGGCAAATTCCATCAGTTTTTGGATAAAATCTTCCTGGTCGGGAGTAGGCGGTATGTTATACAGTACCTCGTTCTTTTCGGGACGGTCAATGCCTATATCTTTTGCTGTCCGGTAATCCGTGATTTCAGAATAGAATTGTGCCAACTCTGGTACTTTGATAAAATAGCGGAAACGTTCTTTTGCAACAATATTGTTGGCAACCGAAAATTCATAATCGGTCGTTTTCCTTGCGTAAATAGCAGCCCAGGCATCAAAGGAATGAATGCCCTGTTTTTCCATTGCTCTTGGTCTGAGGTATTTGAATAGTAAGTACAGTTCGGTTAACGAATTACTGATGGTAGTTCCCGAAAGAAACGTTGCTCCCATATCTGCATTGGTGCGTTCCTGAATGGTACGAATGGCAAATAGTAGGTTGATTGCCTTTTGGCTACCATCCACATTACCCAATCCTGCAACTCTTGAATGCCTTGTGTTGAACATCAGGTTTTTGAATTGGTGGCTTTCATCAACGAACAAATGGTCAATGCCCATCATCTTAAAATCCACCACATCATCTTTACGATTTTCAATATCGTGTTGCAGGGTTTTGAGTTTTACTTCGAGATTTTCTTTCCGTTTGATTACTCCGGCAAGCATCCCTCTGGTAACTTCCTTGCCTTGCGATTGCAGGGCATCAAGGTTACGCTCTACGCTGTCTAATTCTATTTGGAGTATTTCTTTTTGAATTTCGGGCGATTGCGGTATCATTCCGAATTGGTCGTGTGTCAGTATCACACAATCCCAATCGTTGTTTTTAATGTCGCCAAAAATCCTCAGGCGTTTTTGGGGCGTAAAATCTTCTTTGCCCGGAAATAGGATTTTAGCGTGTGGGTAAGCAGTGCGGTACGCTTCGGCAATTTCGTGAACATTGCTTTTCAGACCAATAATCATCGGTTTATGGGCTAAGCACAAACGCTTCATTTCCTGTGCAGCAGTACACATAACCAACGTTTTTCCTGCACCTACTTCGTGGTCGCAGATAGCACCGTTGTTCAGCTTTATCATCCAAACGGTGTCCTTTTGGCTGGAATACAAATCTTCAATTCCGAGTGCTTTGCGGTCTAAACCGGGAAAGCTCTGGTGAGTTCCGTCGTAATTCGGACGGACAAAGCAGTTAAACGTGTCGTTGTATTTGTCGGTAAGTCTTGTCTTAAATTCATCATTTTGGGCATGAAGCCAGTCTGTAAAGGCGGTTCGGATTGCATCAATCTTGGTATTCGCCATTTGTATGGCTTCCATATCCCGCACTTTGACCTCTTGGTCGCCAACCGTAATTTTTTTGGTAATGTCCGGCGTAGTATTGACGAGGGCGTGTTTGAGCAGAGCAATCCCGTCAAACGTTCGGCTTTCGGCTTTAACAGCGTATTTTTCCCATATATGCAAATTCTTACGGTCGCACTTTACTGAAAAGTCATCGGAGCTTTCAGAGTAATGAACGAGAACGTCTGTATCAAAAAGATGTGAAGCAAAGCGGGCATAAATGCCAGTGGGTATCCAGCGTTCACCTAAATTAAAATCGAGTTCCTCAAACTCAATTCGTCTTGGTCGGGCTTCTTCCAAAACGGTAAGGCTTGTTTTGGCTTCGGTATCATTGGGATTGTTTTCAATGTAGTTCTGTACCTCTTGGACTTTCTCTACTACGTTTCCTGCAATCCAGCGTTCGGATATTTCATATTCTTTTTGCAGAGGATTGTAATAGATACGACCGTGTAAGGCTTCTTTCAAAGCATCATCGGTCATACCGCTGATTTCGGACATATAGTCCAAATCCACGCTTCCATATTTGTTCAGCGAAGCCGCTAACGCTTCTTCGGGATTGTCCGTTGCTATTATTGAGGTGGAGAAACTTACCGGACGGATGAATATATCCGCTTTGTGTATCACGCCACCAACGACACGCTCCAGATAAGGTATTTCCTTACCGGAACTATCCGTTTTGATGAGCTTGATATTATCAGCACTATTGAGGTTGCTGTAACGTTTGGTAAAGGCATCGTAGAGACGGTTCAGAGTATCCCGTTCTTCCTTGTATTCTGTCTGAAACTTTGCCTCTTTATTGTAAAGGTCTTGGTAAACATCACGTACAGCAATGTACGCTTCGGCTCTTGCTTTTTGTAAGGTCGGTAACTGCAAAGGATGGAAAACTGCCGTACCGTGTGATGTATCTACATCTTGCAGATGACCGACCCAACCATTATCCACAACAAGGCAATCATTACGGTGGTACGATTGCAGTTCGCCACTATAAGGAGCAGGTTCAGGAATGGTGTCGGGAATGGCTGGTTGAGCAGCTTGGCCATTCCCGTTTATTTGTGAAAACAGGTCGCCGATAACTTCCTGTTTTTTGCCATTAGTAGATATATTTCCATTGGTGGCTCTATTAGTAACAGGGGCCGTATAAGGTTGCTGCATCGCACTACTGAACAGGTCAGGTTGGCGACCTATTGCACGGCTGCTTTTGTTGGTGCTTTGCCTTTTAACTTGCATCATTCTTTTGGGCGGAGAAACAACCATTACAGGTTCGTTCGCATTTTCAAACAAGTCGAAAATGCTTAGTTGCTTTGATTCCTGCGGACTTTCCCGATTGATTATAGGAAAAGATAAAGATTGTATTTCCGGTTGAATGGTTACAGGTTCGATAACCCGAGGTGTAACCGTTGGTTTAATCGGAATTTGTATAACAGGCTCATCGTTCCGTTCGCCTTTGTATAAATTCAAATTCAGATGCTCGCCAAAATCTTCTGAAAGCATTTGTTTGAGGTCTTTAGCAATTCCCTCAATACCGTCTTTGTGTGTATAAATAAGTGCAGGTTGCCCGTAAGGGTCGGTGTCTAATTTACGGTCGGTATGCAAAATCCTTGTGCTGTCCTGAAAGAGCGCATTGCCCGGAGTATTGTATTCAGTTTGCTTGCTTTGACAAAACAGTTCTTCCGTTTCGGTCAAGTTTTGTTTAGCCGTATTCTTTTGCAGGATAATCAAATCACTTCCGACTTCTGTACCTGCATATTCTGTAAACAGGTTGTTGGGCAAGCGGACAACCGAAACCAAATTATTATCGTGCATCAATGCCCTGCGTATCGGTTCGTTCTTTGGGCTGTTGAGAATGCCCTGCGAGGTAATGTAAGCCAATAAACCGCCCTCACGTAGCATATCAGTACCTTTCAGGAAAAAGTAATTGTGTATGCTTCGGGCTGCTTGTACTTTTGCACCGTCTTTGCTTCGGGAGTAGGAAAGGTCGAATACCGAAGTATCTCCGAAAGGGATATTGCTTGCGATTACATCATAATTGTTTTGTTCTTTTTCGGGAATTTCCTCAAAGCCACTCACACGGATATTGCTTTCGGGATAAAGCTGTTTTAAAATTTTGCCTGTCAGCAGATCCTTTTCATAAGCGGTAACACTTTTTTGGTTTTCTGAAAAAGATTGTACGAATGAGCCGATACCTGCGGAGGGTTCGAGGAATTTATCAATATTCACACCGCTTTCACGCAAGGTTGCGGAAATCGCATCTATGACCTGTGGTGGTGTATAAAAAGCCGTCAGTACGGAGCTTTTCATACTGTCCACGTACCTGCGGTATTGCTTTTCGTCTTCTGAATTTCCTTTGAGTAGTTGGTGGAGTTCCTGCGTAATCGGGAAAAGGTCGTGTTCTGTTTTTCTCCAATGATTGATGTCTATTTCGTTCGCTATGGGGTTCAACACGAATTTAAGGCCCCCAAATCCGCTGTATTGCATCATTAGCAGTCTTTCGCCTACGGTGGCTTGTCGTTTCTCCTTTTCCAGTTTAAAAGCAATTCGTAGGGCATCAATATTCAGTTGGAGATGTTGCTTCTTACTGAAGCCCATTTTCCTGTATCCATATTGCGATGGTTCCTGCTATTTCGGTATAGAGTAAATCAAACTCATATCCGTATGCGAAATCATCGGTTAGTTCATAGCCGGAGAAAACAGGCTCGCAAACAGGAAACATTTTAAGAGCAAACGGTCTCAATTCCTCATCTGCCATTATGGTATCAAACTCATTGCATACCACCTGAAAAACGGTATCGAATTTGGAGAAATGCAAACCCTCAAAAAGTATGTAATTGGCTATTTCGTTGCATTGCTCAATAGTATTTCCCGAACGAAAAGCACCCTCGTAGGCATTGGTAGCCCATGAGGAACGTTGCTCTATAAATTTTTGGTCGTTTGCTTTTTCGGGAAAGCTGGCATTTAATAATTCTTGCAGTCGTAACCTGAAATACGATAGGTCTTTTTGCTGTGTATCCATACATTATTGTTTTAGAATTTTACTTGAAACCTAAAATTACAGCAGTAGATGAGCGCCTTTGAAGATGTGGCAGGGTTTGGCTTTGAGAGGTAGAATTTGGCTTATTAAATCAAAATACAAGAGGAATAAATTTGTAATTTTACGACAATAAGAAAACAGCTATAAGATGAAATCATTTAAACTTATCGGACTTAAGCTACCAGGAAAAACGAAAAACGAAAACGGACAATCAGGGAAGGATTGCGGCAGATTATGGGAAAAATTTGAAGTTGAGAAAATTACAGAGCAGATTCCGAATAAAATTTCAGATGAGGTGTATGCCGTGTATTTTGATTACGAAAGCGATGCAGATGGCTTGTTTTCTTATTTCATCGGTTGTAAGGTGGAAGACGAGACCAACGTACCTCAAAATTTAGATGAATTGATCATTCCAGAACAAACCTATCATAAGGAAACCGCCAAAGGTCAAATGACTGGCTGCGTTACGGAAGTTTGGGAGAAGATATGGAGTTCAGACCTTAAGCGAAAATATGGTTTTGACTTTGAGGTTTATGGTGAAAAGAGCCATAACTGGGAAAATGCAGAGGTTGATATTTACCTCTCCGTAGTTAAACAATCTAATGAAATTTTAGCATCCGGCAATGAATAATCCAGAACTCAAGGAAATAATCGATAGACAAATCGCAATAATCAATCAGGAAAACTGGTTAGACGTTAACTTTGACAATAGGATCTGCAACCTGTCAGATGACGCTGCTTTTCAAAAACCGCTGCCTGAGATCCACAGCGTAGCGGAGCTTGTTTCTCATTTGACTGTTTGGAAAGAAGAAAACATAAAGAAATTAAACGGCAATCCGGCAACACTGACCTATGAAAGCCCCGAAAACTGGAAGCCAAATTCTCTGTTGAAAGAAGTTGGCTGGAAAGCGGTCAGAGAAGATTTTTATAGAATTTCTGCCGAACTGATAGAATTTCTGGAAGATCAGAACGATGCGTTTCTAAACCAATACTGCCAAAACAGCAAGTTCACCAACAGAACGATTCTTGAAGGATTGATTCAACACGACGTTTATCATTTAGGGCAGATCGGAATAACTTTAAAGCTGATCAAACCGACTTGTCAATAATATCTTTATGGTTAATCTCACGTTTGATTATTTAAAATTTGAATCATTCTACTAACCTCATATCCATTCTCGAAAAGGCAAACCATTTTTTACCCACATCTTTGAGTGATGCTCCAATATAGTTAAGTTCCATCTCGTCAATGATTAAAAAACGGCAATAGGCACCGGATAGCATATGATCGTTCGCTTTTCGGGAAAGCTTACGTTTAATAATAATTGTGCATCCATACTATAATTTTGTTTAGATTTAAAATTACAGCAGTTGATAAGAGCCTTTAAAAATGTGGCAGGGTATGGCTTTGAAAGGCAGTATTTGACGTAATTATAAACACACGTACCCTCTAACGACTAGAGAGAAATTTTTACTAAATAAAAGTAACAATGAAACATATCGTAATTCGGACAATAGGTTTTATTTGCATATTTAAACAATAAAAGCTAAATTTGCCTCAGAATGAAACATTTAGACAATATATTACGCCTTCCTTTTTTCAGCAATTATTATGAAATAATATCTGCTCGGAAAGGCTGTGTCTATTTCAAAATGAATCAATAAAGTAAACGATTTTAATAACATAACCTAAAAGCCCGAGCATAAGCTCGGGCTTTTTTATTTTCAAAAAAATGGAAACGATTAAAAAACTAAAAGAAAACGTAGAAATCATTCTTCCCGAAAATGGATTAGAAGAAAAATTAGAACAAGCAAGAAAAGAAAACCGAAAACTGATTATCAAGCTGGGGTTTGACCCGACTGCCCCCGATTTGCATTTGGGACACGCAGTTGTATTGAAAAAGCTGAAACAATTTCAGGATTTGGGGCACCAAATTGTGATCTTAGTCGGTAGTTTCACTGCACGAATTGGAGATCCTACAGGCAAAAATAAAAGCAGAAAACCATTATCTGTAGAAGAAGTACAACACAATGCCCAAACTTACCTCAATCAGTTATCACAGATCATTGATGTGGATAAAGCAAATATTGTTTTCAATTCTGATTGGTTAGATCAACTTTCATTTTCTGATGTCATCCAGATTTTGTCAAAAGTTACGGTCGCCCAACTGATGCACCGAAACGACTTCAACAAGCGTTTTGCAGAAAACACACCAATAGCAATGCATGAATTACTTTACCCTATTTTACAAGGTTTTGATTCGGTAAAAATCAAGGCAGATATTGAAATGGGTGGAACTGACCAACTTTTCAACTGTACAATGGGAAGACAATTACAGGAAACTTTTGAAATGAACCCTCAAATTGTAATGTGTATGCCCTTACTCAAAGGACTGGACGGAAAGGAAAAAATGAGTAAATCGCTTAATAATATTATCGGATTAACAGACGAACCCAACGAAATGTTTGGAAAAACAATGTCTGTTCCAGACAGTTTGATTAATGAGTTTTTGGATTTGGCAACTGATTTTTCAATCAAAGAAAAACACGCTCTCCAAGAAAGATTAACAAACGGAGAAAACCCGATGAATATCAAAAAAATCATTGCTAAAAACATCATTACCCAATACCATAGTGCTAATGAATCACAACACGCAGAAGATTTTTTTACCAATCAATTTCAAAACAAAAACTTTGAAGAAAAAGTATTTGTTCCTGTTTCCATTCAATCATTACAATCGGAAAACGGAAGTACTACTTTGGTAGATTTGTGTGTACAATTGAAAAGCGAACAGACAAAATCGGCTATAAGAAGATTGATTGAAAGTGGAGCCGTACAAATCAACAACGAAAAAATGACAGAACCATACACAAATATTGAACTAAAAGCAACAACTAAAATTAAAATTGGTAAAAGGAATTTCTACGAATTGCACTAAGTCAATTTTTTCCCTTATAATTTGGTTTAAACTTGTATGCACAATTTTTCAGCACTGCCGTCAATAACTTATTGGAACACTAGATAAGCACCTGCGAAGAAGTGGCAGAGTTCGGCTTTGAGAGGCGATATTTCGTTTTCCGTCGTCAAATATTCGGTCTAGTTTTGTGTGCGGAATAAGAGATGACACTAAAACAATGTTTTGCACCTAAAAGATACTTTTTATAAATTTGTTTCTTACCAAAGATTAAGATATATATTACAATGAAGCTATAAGTAACTGTCTAAATGGATGAAACAGAATTTTATCTTCACTTACAGTCAAGTGAGGCAAATTCTTATTATTAACTTTTAAACTTATTTCAAATGATACAGTTACAAATGATTAACAAAGCTAAATCAATAGCTCAACAAGACGGAAATGTTTCCGCAGTTTTAATGTATGGTTCGTTTACTAAAAATGAAGGCGACCAATATTCTGACATCGAATTTTATATCTTTCTAAAAAGCAAAGAAAATTTTTCTGCCGAAAAATGGGTAAATCAGATTTATCCGACAGCGTTATATTTTACAAATGAACATGGCAGTGAAGTTGCAATTTTTGAGAACCTGATTAGAGGCGAATTTCATTTTTTAACAGTAAACGAGATTGACGTAATAAAATCTTGGGAGGGTTTTGTAGCGTTCAGTGATTTTGACCAAATGAACTTAATTGACAAGGACGGTTTTTTGACTGAAACACTTAATCAAATTGAAATAAAATTGCCTAACAGAATTACAAATGAGAATATCTTATTTTTAAGTCAATCACTAATAAACGTATTATTGACAACAAACAATTTGATTAAAAGACAGGAATACGCTCACGCTTCATACAGTCTGTCAACTGTACAAAAGTATTTACTTTGGTTAATCCGAATAGCAACAAATCAACCCCATCATTGGGAAAGTCCGACAAAAAGTTTAGAGAAGGATATTGATAAAGATTGGTATTCAGAGTTTAGATTGACAACATCTGATTTGGACACTGACAATTTAAATACAGCTTTTCAAAATTCATTAAGCTTATCAAAAAAGCTGTTTGATGAATTAAGTATTACAACAGACTTAAAACGATTGCTAGATAGAATTGGTTAGAATCGAATTTTCAGCATAAAAAGCCTTTCAGCAATTTTTGAAAGACTTTATTTTTGATTTTGTCAGATATAAAAAACTTACCCAAAAAGAATAAAGAATAGAACAACTGAAAAAGTGAATATTTGTTTAGAACACTGAAGCTTTCAGTTAAAAAAAGACACACCACGGAAGTATCGGTTCCTCAGAATGCCACGTCAAAAAAAATAACGACACCAAGAGAAAACTCCTAAGTTTTAGAACTATTACACAATATAAATAAATTTTTAGTTTTATCTATTCAACAATTGTAGCATCCTGCCAACCTCAATATCCATTCTCGAAAAGGCAAACCATTTTTTACCTAAATCTTTGAGTGATGCACCTATATGGTAGAGTTCTGTATTATCAATAATCAGGAACCGGTCGTGTTCTTTTTCGGGAAAGCTGGTGCTCAATAGCTCTTACAGTCGTAACCAGAAATACGACATGGCAGGGTTTGGCGTAAGGGAATCAATAGTGAGAGGTTTAATTTGTAATTTTGTAATTATGAATTTTATTCAGGTAAAGACAAAAGTAGTATGGATGAATTTGAAGATTGTGTGTAAGCTTATCAAAAACGACCTCTGAAAAAAAAAATGCTAAAAAATGTCCAAAACGAAAACACTAAAATGTCTTTACTGAAATTTTAAAACAATTTACGATGAAACAATTCTTATTATTACTTCACGAAGACATTGAAAAACTAAACGAGTTATCCCCAAAAGATATGGAAGAATTGGCTAATGCTCATATGAATTGGGCTAACAAATTAGCCGAAGCAGGACATTTGATTTCTGGAGACGGACTGCACGAAAAAGGTATTCTCATTACAGGGAAAGATTGTGTCGTTAAAGACGGTCCTTATTTGGAATCCAAAGAAATTATTGGTGATTATTACTTATTGCAAGCAGACGATTTAGAAACGATTGTAGAATTAGCTAAAGAATGTCCTACGCACCTTTATGGTGGAACTACCGAAATCCGTCCAATAATGGAAATGGAAGATTATGAGCAGTAATTTACCTCCCACAGAAGAGACAAATTACAGAGCAATATATGGAAAGCTATTTTCGGGATTATTAAACCAATTTGGCACGGATTACGTTTCTGAAATTGAGGATGCTATTCAAAATTCATTTTTGAAATCCTTAAAAATTTGGAAGGAAAAGGACGTTCCAAATAATAAAGAAAACTGGCTTTTCATTGTGGCTCGTAATGACGTATTTAACCAAATTAAAAGACAAAAAGAAAACAATAATTTTTCGGTAGAACAGATTGAAGATACTTCGTCAATCAGCAATGAAACGGATTTACGGCTTCAAACGATTATCTTCATTTCTACTTTGCAAAGTGTTTCACATCAAGCCAAAATACTTTTTGCTCTAAAGAATGTTTTTGGTTTAAGCATCACTGAAATAAGCGACAGTACTTTAATCAATCAGGAAGCAATTTACAAAAGCATAAACCGGACAAAGAAAAATATTCAGCTTGAGTTTAAAGGTAATGAAATTGACCTAAACTCAATTACAGCTAATCAACAAGCCATCTCCATTGCAGAAGAAATCTTTTATGCTGTTTTCAATATAGGTTTCGATTCTTTTAGTGAAAAGACGGAAAATATTATGAATGAAGATTTATGCTTGGAAGCATTTGCTTTGACAAAACTTTTGTTCAACCAATATCAATCCGACTCAACGAGCGACTTAATGGCTCTTTTTTGCTTTCATATTGCAAGAATTCCTGCTAAAATTGACAACGGTAAGCTCATTTCTTTTTTCAATCAAAATCGTGCAAAATGGAATAAAGAATTGCTCAATTTAGGGTTTCATTATCTCAAGAAACCGAAAAAAGTAAGCAAGTTTTATCTGGAAGCGGTCATCATTAGCAAGTATATGTCCATAAGTAAATTAACTCAAAACGATTGGATTGACATTGTAAAATTATACGAAATGATGCAAAAAGTTTCGCAATCGCCTATTGTAAAACTGAACTATTGTTTTTGTTTGAGCAAGATTGGTAAAACGGAAAACGCTTTGGCAATTCTTTCAGAAATCGAAAAAGAATTGCCAAACGAACACATTTATTTTTCTTTGGTAAAAGCTAGAATTCTTAAAGAAATCAATCCTAAAGAATCCGATGATTTATTCATTTCGGTTATGAATACGATGAACCAAAAAATCAGAAAAGAATACTTATTAGAAAACTAACTAATCCGATTATAAAATGAAAACAATATTGAAATTTTCAGTTATTACGTTTATTGCCTTTGCTTTTACAATGTGCAATACCAAACAAAGTGAAAACACGGAAACAAAGAATAAAAAAGTAGAAAATTTTGATTGGTTGTTAGGCAAATGGCAACGGACAAATGAAGAAAAAGACAAAACTACTTTTGAAAATTGGAAGAAAATCAATGATTCGGAATACAGTGGAATTGGATTTACCATTCAAAACAATGACACGATAAGCCAAGAGATAATGAAAATTGTTGAAACCGATGGAAAGTGGGATTTATTTGTTAAAACCCCCGAAGAAAAAGATTTTATAAAATTTGAAATGTCGGAAATAAAAGAAGACAAATTTGAATTCAAAAACGACACGTCGGATTTCCCAAAATTGATAAAATATTGGAAAAACGGAGACAAAATAAATGCTTTAGTTTCTGGAGACAGTTTAGAAATACCGTTTGAATTTAGACATATAGAATAAGTATTAAACTGAACGTTATAGCGGTTGTTATTTATTTAAGATTTGTAACATCCTGCCGACCTCAATATCCATTCTCGAAAAGGCAAACCATTTCTTGCCCAGATCTTTGAGAGATGCTCCAATATGGTAAAGCTCCGTACCGTCAATAATCAAAAATCGATCGTGAGTATCGGAGAAAATCTCGATTTCAATTGAAGAATATTGGCTGTTGTATCGTTGCAGATCCAATCTTAACTGATTGCTGATATTTTTGGTGTAGATGGTTGCAGTAACATCATTATTCCGTTTACCCAACAAAGTAAGCACTGTATCGTCCACATAATTATCCAGAAGAATAATGGAGGCTTTTGCATTTTGGATAATATCGGAAACAAAGGCATAAGCATCAAATACCTGCCCGTTGTAGAAAATCCCTTTTTCGCTATGGAGCTTATCACTTTCCAGAGCCTTAAAAATTTCTTCAAATTTTCGGTCGGCTTCTAATTGCTTTAACTCAATTTTATCCAAACGATGAAACATAGAAGCGTTACTGATAAGCATTCTCCGCATTTCTACAAAGGCTTCCATAATTTCAACACTGACTTTAACCGCAATATCTGAACGGAGTATGGCAGAAGCCATTGCGACCCCTTGTTCAGTAAAAACATAGGGTAAATATCGTCTTCCGCCGTAGCTTAAACTTGAGGTTCCAATTTGGAACCTCAAGTTTTCAATTTCCTCTTCGGTCAGTTGAAAGCAGAAAGAAGCAGGAAACCTGTCTATATTTCTTTTTACGGCTTTGTTGAGGTTTTTTGTTTCCACCTGGTATAAGGAAGCGAGGTCGCTATCCAGCATCACTTGCTTGCCACGTATGGAATAAATCAGATTTCTGATTTCCATTGTGCTAATCGTAGGCTTATTTTCCATTACTTTTTGTAGCTTTTATTTTTATCAAACTCAAAAGAGGTTGTACAATCCTCTTTTAATACGATATACGCATCGAATTTCTTTCCTGCCTTACTTTTCATCCCTTTAATAAGTGAAGTTTTCTTTTTATTGACAAGATTTTCAATATCAGCTATGCCGATTTGTACGCCACACACATTGCGGAACTGCACCCAATTACAAACCTCATCAGGACACTTCACGATTTTATCACGGATAATGAGTTGCTGGCTTTTGCATTTCGGGCAAGCCAATTTAGGCAGGTTGTTTTGGGCAATGGAAGTTTGCAACAATTCATTGGTAATAGATGTAGCATAAGTTTCCATTTCCTTTTGAAATGCTCCTGCATCCACTTCGTTATTTTCGATTTTCTGCAAAACAAGTTCCCATTCGGCGGTCATTGCCACGTCTGCAATTTTTCGGTCTTTAACTAACCCATATACCTGCAATCCCTTTTCGGTGGGGATTAAGGATTTCTTTTCCCTTTGGATGTAATTGCGGGTAAACAGGGTTTCGATGATTGAAGCTCTTGTAGCTGGAGTGCCAATGCCGATGTTTTGTAAAGCCTTGCGTTCATCTTCATTTTCGATTTCTTTTCCGGCACTTTCCATAGCCGACAAAAGTCCTGCTTCGGTATAAAGCCCTGGTGGTTTGGTTTTCTTTTCCAAAATGGAGGCTTCTTTTATTTTTAGTTCATCGCCTTTTTTTAGTTCGGGCAAATCCTGTACAGGTTCGGTATTATCATCTGAAAAACTACCTTTGATGGAACGCCAGCCTGCTTCTATAACCTTACAACCCTTTGCCATAAAATCATAATGCAACGCTTGTAAACCTACATCAGTTATCTCCTTGATACAGGCTTGTGAAAGGGCTTCGAGCAATCGAAAGGCAATCATATCATAGACAGAGTTTTCCTTTGCGTTCAAGGCTGACGGGATTTTATCAGTAATCAATAATCCGTGATGATCGGTTACACGCAGGTCGTTTACGATGCGTTTATTGAACCGTCCCCATTTCAGTTTAGCTACGGCTTGCTTGCAGGGTTCTCTGTCCTGCAAAGCCCTTACGAGGTGGGGAATTTCTGCCCACATATCTTCGGGAATATATTTGCTCCCGGTACGTGGGTAAGTGATAAACTTCTTTTCGTAGAGGCTTTGGGCAATATTGAGTGTTTCTTCGGCAGAAAGGTTGAGTTTTTTATTAGCTTCTTTTTGTAGTCCTGTAAGGTCAAACAGCAAAGGTGGTTGCTCCGTTACGCTTTTAGTTTCTACTGATGTAACTGTTGCCGTTTCAGTTCGCTGAATGGATTTCAGTGTATCATCGGCAAGTTTTTGGTCTTCCCATTTGGTTTTGGAAAGACTTTTAAAATCTATCAACTCTTTATTGTGCGATAGCTGTATCTGCCAATATTTCTTTATTGAGAAATTCTTGTTTTCCAGATAGCGTTTGCATATCAAAGCCAATGTAGGCGTTTGCACTCTTCCGAGTGAATAGATGCCATTGCCTGCCGCTATGCTCAATGCCTGTGTAGCATTGATGCCCACGAGCCAATCGGCACGGCTTCTGCCTTGTGCCGATTGGTATAATCCGTCAAATTCTTTTCCGTCTTTTAGATTGTCAAAGCCTTGTTTAATGGCTTTTTCGGTAAGCGAGCTTATCCAAAGGCGTTCAAAGGGCTTATTACATTTGAGATATTCGTAGATATAGCGAAATATCAATTCGCCCTCACGACCTGCATCGGTGGCTACAACAATGCTGTTGCTACGGTTAAAAAGTTGTTCGATGACTTTCAGTTGCTTTAATGCACCTGTATCGGCGGTATAACCTTTGTCTTTTTTAACCTTTCGGACGGTCAATAAAAATGGCTTGGGCAAGTATCGGCAAAGCTGTTTTGTCAAATCCCGAAATCCCGTAATCTTCGGGCATTCCCAATCCTATTAAATGACCGAATGCCCACGTAACAAAATAGCCGTTACCTGTCAGGTAGCCGTCCTTTTTATCGGATGCTCCCACAAGTCCGGCTATTTCTCTTGCTACGCTTGGTTTTTCTGCAATGATTGTTTTCATACTTGATTACCTTTTTACGCCTTTGGATTTTGCAGGAGCTTTCGGCTTTTCCTGTTGTTCCTGCTGTTGTTTGTTTTTCGGTCTTTGTTGCCCCGACTTCAAAGGCTCATTGATGTTTTTAGTTGCTTCGTTGGTCTTGCCCTCCGAATTGACGGCAGTTTGCGTTTTATGGGCTTCGGTGGGTTTTACCCTTTCTTTATATTGATTAGGAAACTCAAAGCCTGTTTTTCCTGTATCTTTGTTGAAAGTGATATAGCCATTGTACGTTTGTCCTTTCTTATCAACCAGCCCTGCCATATAAACCGTTTGTCCGGCTTTGAAATCCTTATGTTGCTCATCGGTCAGTTCTTTGCCTCTGAATGTTTTTGGAGCTTCCTGTGGCTGGTTTTGCTGATTGTTTTGTTGGTTGTTTTGTTGGTTGTTTTGGTTTTGACCGTTGTTTTGGCTTTGTCTGTTGGAATTATTGCGATCAAAAAGGAATTCCACATAACGCTTATCAGCATTGAACTGTACTGTTGCCGAGAACTCCGTTCCTTTCGTGGAAATCATACCGTCTAACTTTAGCGGTTTACCCTCCATTAAAGTTTGCTTTTGCTCATCATTCAGTTTTACGCCTTTAATTTCATCGGGAATTTTTATGAAATCCGTCCGTAAGGCTATCACATCATTGGTTAGTCGGTCTATGCTGATAATGGACGGCATCAGTTCGCCCGTTTTGGAATTGGTCAGGTTTACCACACGCCCCATATTACCTGTTTCGAGCAGGTTCTTTTTGTCCTCATCGGTAAACTTGTGTCCGAAAAACTCAAAATGCAGGTTTGGTTCTTTTTTGATACCGTGTATTGCTACGATAACATTTCCATCTTCGGCTTGCTGTAAAGACAATCGGGCATCTGTGCGAAGAACAGAACCTCCGAAATTAACGCCTATCGGCAAAAGTTCATTGGTTTTATAACCTCGTAACAAAGGGTCAAGCAGGTTTCTTTTTTCAAGGTATTCCTTGCTTAATCCGAGGTTTTTCATTGTGTCCCAATCAATCTGATCCGGCTTGTAGCGGTACTCGCTGGCTTCCGGTGTTGTTTGTGTTGTTGCCATATTATTTTGATTTTCTTGTTTCTTATCCTGTTGTGGTTCTTTTTTTACTTCGTGTTCTTTCATCACTTTTTCGCCTTCGGGAGTTGGTTTATCTACTTGCTTTTGCATTTCCTGTGCTTTTTCAATTGCAACAGGTGCAGGCACTTTGAAGAATGAAAAATTGGTAGGGTTCTTTAACTGGCTGAAAAAATTAGAGAAGAAGTTGGAAAAGAAATCGCCGCTTTTATCCACACGCATAAACTGGTTTTGGTTTTTCTTTGTTGGTTCAACGGTCTCCATTTTCCCGTTCTCGTCAATACTCTTTACGGCTTGGATTTTCATTTTTTCTTTATCCAGCACCAACAATATGTCTGATAACTGTTCGGGCATTTCCTGTTTGTTTGTGGTTTCTTCGCTCATATTCTGAAAATTTTAAAGTTCATAGCCGAATGTAAAATAAGCATTGGCAGTATTGCCCGAAGTGGCACTTAAAGGCAGTCTTTGTCTTTCATTGGCGTTCATTTTGAGGGTGGGTTAAAGCTCTCTCTAATGAACTGATGTACATCAGATAGCTTGTAATACAATTTTCCGCTTATGGTATAATAGGGTAGCTTCCCGATGGAGCGATACCGTTGCAGTGAACGATTACTGATTTTTAGCATTTGTAGCAAATCCTGGTTATCGAGCAATTCCTCACCATCTATACTATTGCGCTTCTTTTGCAGTTCACTTATATTGTCGCCCAGCATATCAAGGCGACCCATCAAGCGTTCCATCCACGCCAAAAATTCCATTCTATCAATATTCATAGGAATATACTTTAAGGGTTCATACCTATTTTTTGTCTGTCTTTAGCTTTCTGCCTTTTTCGATATAGCTTTTGCCTTTTGCCATAAGCTCCTGCACAAATTCATCACTGCTCTGTATGGCATTGGCATTGAGCATATCCTTAATTGTACCTATGGTGTAGAAATATTGACCGTAGATTTTTGAATAAGCAATCTCGCCTTTGGTGCGCATACGCCACAAAGTCTTTTCGCTGATGTGCAGGTATTGGCATACCTCGTGGTTATTGAGCCACAGGTCATCATAGTTGGTGTCGTCCAATCTTTTCAGATAATCGGCAATGGCATTAATACGGCTGTTTAGCTGTTGCCACACTTCTTCTTCAATGGTTATTATTTTCATTGCACAGCTTTTTAAAGTTCACTATGCAAAGTTGTTAAAGGTGGCAGCGTTTGTCTGCCAAGCCTTGCCAATTGGTTTGGCGGTTTTTTGAAAATTTTTACAATTAGGGAAAACCCTTGTTTATTAAGGGTTTGGAGGCATTAGGGATATTTTGTAATGCAGTTTTGCCGACATTTGCCAATTGGCAGATATGGGCAAAGAAAAAGCAGTACATTTTGTGTACTGCTCTGAACATACCGTTTTAATGTAGCTAAAGGTCTTTATCCATATATTCTTCGAGGGATATTTTGAGCTGGTCTAAAAATGCCGTCCGAGAACCTGCCCTTGTCTTCATTCGGTGGAAAGAGTGATGTATGTCGTTTAAGGGAGTTCGGAATAGCACTTGAAAAATCAATGCTAATTTTCGGATGCCGATTTTTCCGTGTGCAATGGAATTTGAAGCATAAAGAGCGTATATCAGTTCGATAAGTGCATTTTGAGAATTTGTCCACGAAATATCCTTGTTTGCATCTCCATTCAATAAAATTGTATTAGGATTGTCTTCGGGGTTAATTTTAGTAAGCATATAAGTATAAAGTAATTCATTCGCTATAATATGGGCTATTTTGTTATCATAATATGTAGAAAAACTAAGGTCAATTTCAAATACGCCACTCTTTAATCCATCGTGGTAATTGACTTGTCCGAGCCTGAAATAACTATGGTCACGGTCTATCCTGCCAGTCCGATAGTACCTGTAAAAATCCTCATTGCAAATGCTTTCTTTGTATTCTGATTTGAGGGTTTTTAATAGGTTCTCATAATAGCTTTGATGTATTTTGCCATTGCTCACAGGGCAGGTAGTTTCGATGCGGAAGACTTTGTTATAGTAAATGAGCTTTCCTAAGATTTGTGGCTTAATGTTCTTGAAAAAGTCAATTTCTTGCTGCTCATTTGTAAACCCATCCTGCAAAACTTTTGCTTTTATGGTACACAGCATTTCCTTCAAGAACAAGGTCATTTGGTAAGCCTCTTCCGTAGTTTGCATCATTTGAGAAGAAAGTTTATCTTCCTGATGCCGAATTTGCGTCAATAATTTACTCAACACGATTTCCATAGCATAGTCTTTTAGAGTTTCTCACTATTTGTTTCGGAGTTGCAACTGTTGTTGATATGCCAAAATTTGGGAATAAACTTGAAAAAAATCTCACAGGTTCCCCACAGTGTGGGAATTTTTTTCAAAGATTTTTATATTAGCACTAATGAAAAAGAGTAAAGCACCAATGTACTTTACCCTTTATTTTTTTATATTTGCAGTATTGATTTACGAGGTAAACGAATGAAAACAAGTGCAATAAGCACCATTACTAAATCGTTACCGATAGAGTGTCCCTCTCTTGTAAACTACTATTTATTAGTCACTTTGGACAATACTAATTTTTTTTATGAAAAAAAGAACCTCAAATTATATTGGGTTCTTTATTTTATTTTAACAATCAGCCATATTTACAGCAATTGCCAAACCACCTTCAGATGTTTCTTTGTATTTATTATTCATATCTTTAGCAGTTTGCCACATGGTATTTACCACTTTATCTAACGGAACTTTAGCATTTTTAGGGTCGGTATCTAAAGCCAACTCCGCAGCGTTTATGGCTTTAATAGCTCCCATCGTATTACGTTCGATACACGGAATTTGTACCAAACCACCAATTGGGTCACAAGTTAATCCTAAATGATGTTCCATAGCAATTTCGGCAGCCATTAAAACTTGTTCTGGCGTTCCGCCCATCACTTCGCAAAGTGCCGCAGCAGCCATTGCAGATGATACACCAATTTCTGCCTGGCAACCACCCATGGCTGCAGAAATAGTTGCTCCTTTTTTAAAGATACTTCCAATTTCGCCTGCAACCATTAAAAATTGTTTGATTTCTTTCTCGGAAGCTTTGTGGTTTTCAATAACCATATAATACATTAAAACAGCCGGAATTACTCCAGAACTTCCGTTGGTCGGAGCCGTAACTACACGACCTAAAGCGGCATTTACTTCGTTAACAGCTAAGGCGAAACAGCTAACCCATTTTAAAATCTGACGGAAATATACTTTGGTTTTACGAATGGTTTGCAACCATTCCTGCGGATTTGAATACGGTAAATCACCTTTTAACTTTTGGTGCATATCAAATGCGCGACGTCTTACGTTTAAACCTCCAGGTAAAGTTCCTTCGGTGTGGCAACCAATGTACATACATTCTAACATCGTATTCCAAACGCGAAGTAATTCGTGGTGTATTTCTTCTTCTGTACGTAACGATTTTTCGTTTTCGTAAACAATTTCCGAAATCGATTTATTTTCTTGAATACAAAATTCTAGCAATTCAGTTGCTTTGTCAATCGGAAATGGGAAGGTAGCTTTGATTTCGTCATTTTCTTTGTTCTCTGAAGTTTCTTCTTTAACAACAAATCCTCCACCAATCGAATAAAAAGTCGATTCAAAAATTTCTTTTTCTAAATATGCAGTGAATTTTAATCCGTTAGCGTGAAACGGAAGAAAATCTTTATTAAAAATAATATCGTTACTTGGGTTGAACGGAATACCTTTCAATCCAGCTAAAATCAAAGTATTTGTAGTTTTAATGGTATCGATAATTCCGCTAATGTCATCTACAGGTACATATTCTGGGTCGGCACCACTTAAACCTAACATAACTGCCAAATCTGTGGCATGACCGATTCCTGTTAAAGATAATGAACCATATAAGTCAATAGTAACTTTGGTTACATCATTAAATAATTCGGCATCTTTCAATTCTTTCAGAAATTGTTCGGCTGCGCGCCAAGGTCCTAATGTGTGTGAACTTGAAGGTCCAACACCAATTTTCAACATGTCGAAAACAGAAATACATTCCATATTTAATAATCTAGGTATAAAAAAACGAAGATAATTAAATATTCATCACTTACAATACATCAAAATTTAATTTTCACTTTTTTTGACTGACATTTTGTGTAAGGGTTAAAATGCCATTTTACTATATTTTTATTAATTAATCTGTCAGTTTGACATTTTAAATTTTAGATATTTTATTCTTTTCTGACATTTGATGTAGTTTTTTCAAATGGCACAATCATTGACTATTACCAAGCGTGATTGATTCACAGAAATAAATTAATTAGTAACAAAATATAACATATATAAAGATGAGTAAAATAATTGGAATTGACTTAGGTACAACGAATTCATGTGTTTCTGTAATGGAAGGAAATGAGCCAGTAGTTATCCCTAATGCAGAAGGAAAAAGAACAACTCCATCTGTGATTGCATTCGTAGAAGGTGGAGAAATCAAAGTTGGAGATCCAGCAAAACGTCAGGCGGTTACAAATCCAACTAAAACTATCGCTTCTATAAAACGTTTTATGGGAGAAAAATATACTGAGGTTGTAAACGAAATTAAAAACGTACCTTATACAGTAGTTAAAGGTGATAATGACACACCACGTGTTGATATCGATGGACGTTTATATACAGCTCAGGAATTATCTGCAATGACGCTTCAAAAAATGAAAAAAACAGCTGAAGATTATTTAGGTCAATCAGTTACAGAAGCAGTTATTACAGTACCAGCATACTTTAATGATGCACAACGTCAAGCTACAAAAGAAGCTGGAGAAATTGCAGGTTTAAAAGTTCGTCGTATCATTAACGAGCCTACAGCTGCTGCTTTAGCTTACGGTTTAGATAAAATGGGTAAAGACCAAAAAATTGCTGTTTACGATTTAGGTGGAGGTACTTTTGATATCTCAATCTTAGAATTAGGAGACGGAGTTTTTGAAGTATTATCTACAAACGGAGATACACACTTAGGTGGAGACGATTTTGACCAAGTGATTATCGATTGGTTAGCAAATGAATTTAATGCTGCTGAAGGTGTTGATTTACGTAAAGACCCAATGGCTTTACAACGTTTGAAAGAAGCTGCTGAAAAAGCTAAGATTGAATTATCTTCTTCTACTCAAACAGAAATCAATTTACCATACGTTACAGCTACAGCTTCAGGACCTAAACACTTAGTACAAACTTTAACTCGTGCTAAATTTGAGCAATTAGCAGACGATTTAGTAAGACGTTCAATGTTACCATGTGAGAAAGCTTTAAAAGATGCAGGTTTATCTAAATCTGATATCGATGAGGTAATCTTAGTTGGAGGTTCAACTCGTATTCCTGTAATTCAAGATAAAGTTGAACAATTCTTTGGTAAAAAACCATCTAAAGGAGTTAACCCAGATGAGGTTGTTGCTATTGGAGCTGCAATTCAAGGTGGAGTTTTAACAGGTGATGTAAAAGACGTATTGTTATTAGATGTTACACCACTTTCTTTAGGTATCGAAACAATGGGAGGTGTATTCACTAAATTAATCGAGTCGAATACTACAATTCCTACAAAAAAATCGCAAGTATTCTCTACAGCAGTAGATAATCAACCATCAGTTGAAATTCACGTGTTACAAGGTGAGCGTCCGATGGCTAACGATAACAAAACAATTGGTCGTTTCCACTTAGACGGTTTACCACCAGCACAAAGAGGAATTCCTCAAATCGAAGTAACTTTTGATATTGATGCTAATGGTATCATCAAAGTTTCTGCTACAGATAAAGGAACAGGTAAAACACACGATATTCGTATCGAAGCTTCTTCTGGATTAACTCAAGAAGAAATCGAAAGAATGAGACAAGAAGCTGCTGCAAATGCTGAAGCAGATCAAAAAGCTAAAGAAACTGCTGAGAAAATTAACGAAGCAGACGGAATGATTTTCCAAACAGAAAAGCAATTGGCTGAGTACGGAGATAAATTATCTGCAGCTAATAAATCAAATATCGAAGCAGCCTTAGAAGAATTGAAAAAAGCATTTGAATCTAAAGATATCGCTACAATTCAACCAGCTTTAGATAAAATCAACGAAGCTTGGAAAGCAGCTTCTGAAGAAATGTATAAAGCACAAGATCAAGCAGGAGCACAACAAGCTCAACCAAATCAAGGTGGAGAAGCAGGTGATGCAACGCAAGATGTAGAATACGAAGAAGTAAAATAATTGGTGATTAATATCACTTAATAACAGGTGTTAAACCGCTGTAAATTAAATATTTACAGCGGTTTTTCTTTTTTATCTCATTTTGAATTTGTGTTATTTTAATCGTTTTTTATCATATATTTGTACCATATTTGTACCGGAACATAAAAGGAGATGAAAAGGCTCTTATGTATACTTATGATACCTTAATTGATAAAAAAGGGGGATGAAACTAATAAATAAACAATGTATCGTTTGTAACGAACAATTTGCACCTAAAAGAATAGCTTCTGTTTATTGCTCTGAAAAATGCAGTAAAAAAGGGTATAAATTGAAGATGGCTAAACTTAAAAAAGAGGAAAAGTTCAAAAAAACATTAAATGATATACCAGATAATCGGTTATTTATTTCTGTTTCAGAAGCAACAGTGCTTTTTGGTATTGCTAAAACAACTATTTATCGTCTCATTCGTCAAGGAAAAATTCCAGCTATTAATTTGGGAACTCGACTTGTAAGAATTGATCGTAAGATTATGGAAGATATGTTTCCTACTAGCCAGTTTCGAAACGAGGTTGAACAAAAACCAAAGAAAAAATTGTATAGTCTTGAAAAAGAAGATTGTTATTCTATTGGTGAAATAGCAAAAAAATTTCAACTCTCTGAAAGTACTGTTTACAAGCATATCAGGCAGTATTCAATCCCAACAAGACAAATTGGTAAATTTGTATATGCTCCAAAAATAGAAATTGAGAATTTGTATAACGGAAATAATTTTAGATGAGACAATTATCAAATACGAAAGTAACTGTACGGCTTCGAAAAGCAGAAGACCGTAAAGAATGGTATGTTTACATAGAGAGTTATCCAGTCCACGATCCTGGTAAAAAAACTCCTCAAAGAATCCGTGAATATTTGAATCGGGTAGTGACTACCGTTGAATGGGATAAAAATAAAATTACTCGTATTGACTCAAATGGTACAAAAAACTATAAACCTAAACGCAATGATAACGGAATTATAGTTTGTAAAAGTGAGAGTGACCGCGAAATCATGTTGTATGCTGATGGAATTCGAAAACTTCGTCAAAAAGAATATGATAATATTGATTTGTATAGTAAAAACGAAAATTTATTGGTCGAGCAAAAAGAAAGAGGACAAGAAAATTTTATCACTTACATAAGTAAAGCAGCTTCGAAAAGACACTCGGGTAGTTCAAAATCTATTCAAATCAATTGGGAGAGAACGAAAGAATTTTTAAAAAGCTACGTTGGAGATACGCTAATGTTTTCTCAAATAGATAATAGAACGGCTGAAGATTTTAAACGCTTTTTATTATCGGCTCCCTACGCTGGAAACAGAAAGGGTACCATTTCTCAAAATACAGCCTCGACTTATTTCTCTATTTTTAAAGCTGCATTGAAACAAGCTTATATTGATGGATATTTAACTGTTGATATTGCTTCAAAAGTCAAAGGTATTCCTGAGCAAGATTCAAGACGAGAATATTTGACCATGGAAGAGTTGAATATATTAGCAGAAACCCCTTGCGAAAAAGAAGTGTTAAAAAGAGCGGCACTTTTCTCAGCACTTACAGGTCTAAGACATTCTGATATTCAGAAACTCCGTTGGAAAGAAATCAGTATAGAAGATGGTTCTGTTAAATTACATTTTACACAGAAAAAAACAGGGAGTGTAGAGTATATGCCTATTTCTCAGCAGGCTTTTCAACTTTGTGGAGAGCCACGACTTCCTGAACAACTCATTTTTGAAGATTTAACAGATCCTTCTTGGATATCACGACCTCTTAAAAAATGGATTGAAGCTGCAAATATTAAGAAAAATATAACGTTTCATTGCTTCCGACATACTTTTGCAACACTGCAATTGTCAAACGGAACAGATATTTATACCGTTAGTAAAATGTTGGGACATACCAACGTTAAGACGACTCAAATATACGCAAAAGTGGTAGATGAGAAGAAAAACAAAGCATCAGAAGCAATCCAATTAGAATCACTAAAAATCAAACCGCAATGAAAATAAAATACTTTGAATATATTGTGATGTACCTGTCGGTTTTTTTGGTTTGTGTTTTGATTGGTATAGCTGGAAGATTGATTTTAATAGAAAAAGGTGCTGATGCGTACACTGCTAACGTGTTCTTTTGGATTTCTATCGGTTTTGGAATTTTGTTATTTGCAATTTTAAGTTTATTTCTGAATGAATTAGTTGTTCGTTTATTAAAATTCTTGTTTAAAAATAAAGCAACTGAATCAGCTACAGATCAAATTTCAGAAGAGGGTAATCTAAAATTAACAGATGAAAAGCGCGATGTAGTTGTTGAACCCGAATTTGTAAAAGAGAATATTCCAGATATTAATATTAAAAATATTAGAAAACAACAGCAAAATCTTATCATAAATCAAAAGCAGAATAAAATTGAAACCGTTACTCGCTACGTACATGAGCAATTTGCTTTATATACTTCAGATGAAGATTTGATGCAACTGTGTAACAACGTAACAATATATGTTGAACAGCTAGATTTTGAAAACTTAAAGCCCATTATAGTTAAAGATTTATCAACGCTTGATTTGTACCATTTTGGTTGGAATATCTGGAATTATTTTAAAGTAAGTAAACAAGATAAAGTTGCAGAATTTTTAAAAATAACTTTTTCAGAATCATTGAAAGATGTTGAAGTTAATAGTATCAAAACGCATCTCAAAGACGATGATCAAAAAGGTATTATTAAGATCAATGATGATCTTTCGTGTTTCTAATTAATAAGGATTAGAAAAAACAGTGTTTTTTAAGTGTTTTTGTTGTGGCGTCGTACACAGCGAAAACACTTTTTTTATTTGCACCATAACAATTAAAAATGATAGTTATGGATGAAAATGAAATCTCTTTTGAAAATCTACCTAAAGCAGTAGCACACCTAGCTAATGAAATTGCTGAAATTAAATCTATTGTTCAGAATACGCAACGACCTCAATCTAAAGAAAAACGAGTTCCAATCGGTATAGAAGAAGCAAGCCAGATAATTGGAAAAGCAAAGCCAACGATTTACACGCTTGTTAGACAAAGAAAAATTCCTTGTTACAAGAATGGGAAAAAACTGTATTTTTTTGAAGATGAACTTCTAGATTGGATTTCTAAAGGAAGAAAGAAAACCGTACAAGAAATCGAACTAGAGTCATTTAAATATAATCATAACCGAAAAAAATAATAGGGTTATGAAAGAAGATGACAACTTATATAAGCCAGATACACCATCAAAAACCATTTACGACAAAGCGATAAATTATCTTAATAAGAAGTATAACATTAGATTAAATACGATCGCTTTAGAATTAGAAATTCAGTTGAAAGAAAACAACAAGAATTGGACAGTTTTAAACATCAATTCATTGCTTATAGAATTGGCTCAATCTGGAATTGAAATCAATATGAATAAGTTGGAAATTTTGGTAAGAAGCCATTTAATCAATCAGTATAATCCTATTTGTGAATATTTTGAAAATTTAGATAAATGGGACGGTAAAGATTATATCCTTCAGCTTAGCTCATACCTTCGAACAAATGACGATGAAGCATTTCATTATCATTTTGAAAAATGGTTAACAAGAGCGGTTTTGTGTTCCTTAACCAAAGGGTACGTCAATAAACAATCTTTGGTATTGGCTTCTCATCAAAACTCTGGTAAATCTTCATTTCTTCGGTTTTTAATTCCACCAAAATTAGAGAATTATTACACCGAAAATATTTCGATAGATAAAGATGGTATCATTTCTATTTGTAAGAATTTGATTTGTAATCTCGATGAGTTGGCGGTTTTATCAAAATCTGATGTAAATACATTAAAATCGTTCATTTCAAAAAGCAGTGCAAATATTAGATTGCCTTATGCACGTAAAGCTGAGTTTTTGGAAAGAATTTGCTCATTTGTTGGTTCTACCAACCGTACCGACTTTCTTACAGATGAAACAGGAAGTATTCGTTGGTTGATTTTTGAAGTATATTCTTTTGATTTTAAATATTCTAAAGAAATAGATATTGATAAAATTTGGGCACAAGCTTATTATAATGCGTTTGTTAGAAAAAATTATAATCCCGAATTAACTGCTAAAGATATCTCCGAGAATGAAAAACGAAATGAGAAATATGCTCAAGTTTCTATGGAACAAGAACTTATTTCGGCTCATTTCGAAAAATCTGAAAATATCGAAGAATTTCTAACTCCAACCGATATTATGCTTACCATAAACAATGAATTAGGATTACGACTGAATAATATAAAAATTGGTAAGGCACTCACCAGTTTAAAATATCAAAGGATAAAACATTCCAAACTTCAGGTGTATGGATATCTCATCAAAAGAAAAATTACAGAAAAGTAATTTACCTAGTTACCTATAATCCTTTAATGTTTATTAATCAATGGATTAGTAAGGTAATTAAATAGTTCAATAGTTACCTATTTACCTAAAATAGTAAAATTAGGGTAAGTAGGTAAGTATAGGTAATTCCTACTATTTGCTTTTTAAATATTGAAAATAAGTAAATAGGTAATTAGGTAAGGAAAAATAAAAAAAGGATACCAACAATTAAACATTAACCAAATGAACTGTAAACAATTTAATACAATTCCGTTGGAAGAAGTCCTTCAAAAACTCGGACACCTTCCAACTAAACAAAATGAGAAAGAAGCTTGGTTTCTTAATCCTTTCGGAACAGAAACACAAGCCTCTTTCAAACTTGATAAAAAATTAAATCTCTGGTATCTTTTTTCTGAGGGTATTGGCGGAAATAATACCGATTTTATGTTGAAATATTCAAACACTTCATTAAAGGAAGTTTTGGAATGGGCACAGAAACAAAATTTTTCTTCTTTTCAACCGCAGATTAATATGCAGTTAAGAAATGCAATACCAAATTATCAGATCAAAAAAGTGATTGAACTTCAAAACGAAAATCTCAAAAATTATTTATTTGAAAGAGGGTTGTCTTCTACAGTATATCCTTTTATAAAAGAAATACATTTTGCGATTAATGATAAAAATCTGTATGCTATCGGTTTTGAAAATATTTCTAAAGGTTGGGAATTAAGAAATACTTTTTACAAAGGTTCCCTTCAGAAAAAAGATATTTCTATAATTAATTTTAATCCAATAGATGATAACAAAAAAGTTGTGGTATTTGAAGGTTTTATAGACGCACTATCATTTATAGAAATGCAGAAGATCTATAAAGGAGATTTGCTAGTTATGAATTCAATTGCGCTTTTAGATAAAACTAAAACTCATTTAAAAAACTATTCAGAAATCAACTTGTTTTTAGATAACGATCGAGCTGGACTAAATTGTAAAAACACAATTTTAAAATCTTTTCCTAATGCCAAAGATTATTCTAATCTATATAAAAATCATAAGGATTTAAATGAATATTTAATGGAGAAAATAAAGAAAAGGAATGAACTCCATTTTCGAAAAGAACCAGAAAAACCACCCCAAAAAATACGTGATTTTAAACGTAGAAGATAAACTATTGCTATTTGTGAATATTACGAAATATTAAAATTTTCAGTGTTTTACCACCTGCTAAGAGAAGACCAAATTGAATTTCTATTCAAGAAATTATCAATTAAAGAATATAAGCTTATAAACACGTTTCGTAAGAGCAAGGGGCTGAAATGTATATACAAATCGTTTCACTAATTGCATATCCTATTTCCGACCCTTGTCCTGCGGAGCGAAAAATCTTCACGCTTCGCTAATTTTTTAAAACTTTAGAAATGAATAAAAAAGAGATTACAAGAGATCAAATGATTGTGATTAGAGTCACTGCTTTAGAAAAGAAACAGATTCAAAAAAATGCAGAAAAGTATGGTTTAAGTATTTCCGACTTAGCCCGTCAATTTTTATTAAAAGGGCACGCATGGGCAAAGTCAACTAACGAAATTTCGGAATTTGTTTTAAACCGAAAAACTTTGATTGGGTTGGCAAACAATCTAAATCAATTAACTAGATATGCACATCAAAAAAAAGAGCTTCCAATTATCATGGAGCTATTACAAAAAATCAATAAAACATTCGATCCATGATTGCATTCTCAAATACAGGAACAGGATTTAAAGGTGCAATTTCTTATGTTCTAAAAGAACATGAAAAAGATTTGCCGTTGCAGCAAAAGCCAATTTTAATCGAACAAAATAACGTTTGGGGAACATCGACTGAAATGGCAAAGCAAATGCGTTTTATCGCTGATTCCAATGCTAAAAGCTCAAGACCAGTTCTCCATATTGCTTTTAGTTTTCATAAAGATGAAAATTTAGGAATAGATAAAAGCTTAAAAGCAATGCATCTTGCGTTACAAGAAATTAAGTTTGATCGAGAAAAGAATCAATACCTTTTGGTAAAACATAACGATACGGATGTTGAACATTATCACTGGATCATTAATAAAGTGGATATTGAATCTAAAAATTTAGATACCAGTTATATCAAAAATCGATTGCAAGTTGCTTGCGATAAAGTTGAAAAACAACTGAATCTTCGTTACACACCTGGAAGAACGATTATTTACGATTCGGAATCTGAAAAAGGATATCGTTTTACTAAAAAAGAAATGCCTAAAAATAAAGTTTTTTTAGACAAAGCATCTAATATTTCAGATACAAAGCAGTTTGTTTATGATGAATTGATACATGTTTTATCATATTTAAAAACGGTTGAAAAGTTAGAACCCGAACTTTCAAAAAAAGGAATTGAATGTAAAACGACTTTCAATATAAACGGATTAAGTGGGGTTTCATTTCGATACAATCAACAAGCATACAAAGGAAGTCAGATTGGCATCAAGGCAAAAGATATTATAAAAGCCATAAAAGATAACCAGATTTTAGAGCTAAAAAAACATATTACTTCATTAAATGCCTTTTACAAGAATATTCAAAATGCTTTAAAAGCAATTGTAAACGATTATGAAAACGGTAAACCTACTCCTGATTTTAAGCTGTATTTCCAAAAAAATGAGATTAAATTAGAAGATGAAAATTTGTTTTACAAAGGCTACCGTATTTCAAATAAGCCATTAATACAGTTTAGAAAAAGTGCAGAAACCTATGTTTTTGGGGCAATCAAAGATTTTGAATTCAAAACACATCAATACAATGATTTAATACAGCAAGAACCTGAAAAAGTTCCGCTACTTTTTGGAAGAGAAAAAATTCTAGCTGACAACAAGAAGCTATTAAAAGAACAACAAGCCGCTATTAAACCTAAGTTGAAAATAAAAATAAACCGTTCAAGTATTCCAGATTATGGAAAGGTATTCATTAAAACTATTCAAGAACATAAAGATAAACTTAGTGTTTTAAGTGCAACTGAAAATAAGATTATAAAGACTTTTACAGTTGATAATTCAAATACGCTAATAGAAAATAAACAAAAAGTAACAAGAAGGCTTTAATATTTATTATTTTGAAAGAATATTAAATTCAAATTGTATTTTTATATAAGTTTTAGGCGTGATTTTACAGGTAGATGTCACATAAAAAATAATTTGACGTAATGTTTCTATAAATTTATAAAATCAACAAGGTGTTCACATGAATTCTATTAAATTAAATTTAACTATCAATTTATAATTTCTTGTAAAATAAAGTGTATATTCGCTTAATAATTTCAAAAAAGACGTTTATTATGCTTCTATATTTTACAGTAAAAAATTTTAAAACATTCAAAGAAAAAGCATCTTTAAGTCTTGTTGCATCAAACTATGATAAGGTTACTCGTGAGTCGGATAACATTTATAACGATAAGAATGTTAACTTAAGACTACTTAAAAGTGCTGTTGTTTATGGTGCAAATGCAAGTGGAAAAAGTAAGTTTTTTGAAGCTTTGGGTTTTATGAAATATTTTGTTATATCGAGTTCAAAAGATAGTCAGAAAGGTGATGAAATTGATGTGGAACCTTTCAAATTAAGTAGTGAAACTGAAAACTCACCATCTGAATTTGAAGTTGTTTTCACACATAACAATGTAATGTTTCGATATGGATTTGAAGTTGATAAAACTAACGTTATTTCTGAATGGCTTTATTACAAACCCAAAACTAAAGAGATTGAACTTTTTTATAGAGATGGTGACAACTTTGAAACACATACTAGAAATTTCACAAAAGGTAAAGCAGTAATTAAAGAAGGGTTGGTTAGAGATAATGCTTTATTATTATCTGTTGCAGCACAATTTAATGATCTAATTTCAAATGAAGTGATTGATTGGTTTAAAAAACTAAAGACTATCTCAGGTCTTAATGAATCCGGTTATAGAGGGTTTACGTTAAGTAGAGCTGATGATCCAAATCAAAAAGCAAATATTTTGAATTTATTAAAAGCTGCAGATTTAGGAATTCAAGATATTAAACTTGAAAAAATTGATATAGAAGACCTTCCTAAAGACATGCCAAAAGAATTAAAGGAAAGAATAATTAAAGAGGTAAAAGATGAAAAAAGAGAATTCCTTTCAGATATTCTAACATTGCACAAAAAATTTGACGCGAATAAAAAGGAAATTGATATTATTAACTTTTCATTAGATGATGATGAATCATCAGGTACAAGAAAGTTTTTTGCACTAACAGGACCTATTTTGGATGTTATTGAAAATGGGTATACTCTAATTGTTGACGAATTAGACTCAAAGCTTCACCCTAATTTAGTCTGCAAAATTGTTTCAATATTTAATTCTAAAGAATTAAATAAAAAAAATGCACAATTAATTTTCAACACTCACGATACTAATTTATTAAGTTCTGGTCTTTTTAGACGTGATCAAATTTGGTTCACTGATAAAAATAAGTTTGGAGAGGCTAAGCTATATTCTTTAGCTGATTTTAAATCAGATGAAGTAAGAAAGTCAGAATCATTTGAAGAAAATTATATTAAAGGGAAGTACGGTGCAGTTCCTTTTTTAGGTCTTTTTGATAATCTTAATAATATCTTGCCAGAGTATGAGAATGAAAGATAAAAGAGCCGAACAAAATGCAGACAAGATAAGGCATAAAGAGCTGTTAAAAGCTAATAGAAGAAAAGGGATAAGCTTTGAAAGACCAGAACCTGTTCTATCTGAAAAACCAACCATATTAATCGTTTGTGAAGGTAAAAATACAGAACCATCTTATTTTACACAATTTAGGTTGTCTTCAGCTACAATTAAACCAGTGGGAGAAGGTTATAATACTATTTCTCTTGTAAATAGAGCAAAGCAAATTGCAGATGATGGCAAATATGAACAAGTTTGGTGCGTTTTTGATAAAGATGATTTTAGTAATACGGATTTTGATAATGCTATTATTCTTGCAGAAAGTTATGGTTTTGGTGTTGCTTATTCGAACCAAGCTTTTGAATACTGGTTAATACTACATTTTAATGATCATCAAGGTGGAGGTATGAACAGAAACCTTTATAATGATAAACTTAATCAGTTAATAAAACCATACAAACTAAAATATGACGGATTAAAAAGTAAAATAATAACAGAGGATTTTTTTGAAATATTAGATGGTATAGATGAGAAAACAGGAAAAGAAAGAAAATTACTTGCTATAGAACGAGCTAAACGGAATTATAATTCTTTTAATCATCTTAATCCCTCAATTGAGGAATCAACTACTACAGTTTTTAAATTAGTTTCTGAATTATTAAAGTACTTATGACGAAAATCATTCTATCAGAATACTAAACAAGAGAGTTTAATTATCAAAACTCTCTTGTTTAGTAAGTTTAGGATTAAGACTAATAATGTATAACTATAACAGGATTTAATTAAAAATAGGTATAGTTATTTTAAGACGGGTCACCGAAAATTTTTCTAAATACCAACCATATAGATGCTCCGTAGATACTCCATAGCAAAGGCATAGATAGTGCATGAACTGTATTTTCTATAAAAATGTATAAAAATAGAAAAATCGACTATTAATTTAATAAATAGCCGATTTTTTTACTTTTATAATTTAGTGTGATTTTGAAACAAAAATCTATTTTTTTAATAGTTGCTCTACATAAGCTAATTTTTCCTTTTCAGCAGCTAACAAACGCTCGTATAATTTCTTATTTTCATCATATGCCTCAACCAACTTGTCTAAAGGATTGAAGGTAGGCATCACGTTTATTGCATTCAGAGTTGATGAATCATTACTGTTAAAAGTATTGTTAGTTATTATATTCAACATCTTTTCATCCGAATATTCTTTTATAGCTTGGGTAGGCACTTCAAGGGCTTTAGCAATAATATCTAGTTTCGCATCTTCCAAATCAGCTGTATTTTCAAGTATCGACATTTTTTGTTGGCTAATACCTAATAGTTCAGCTAAAGTTTCTTGTTTCATTCCCTTCATTTCTCGTATGCGACTGATGTTGCGTCCTAAATGCTTCTTTTGTGTCGTTTCCATAAGCCTAAATTTTTATAAATTCAAATATAAGTTTTTTTCTTAAATCATTCAATTTTTTTATTCCTTTTCCCAACTCCCCATTTCCCTACAAAATGTTTTTTACCACCTAATCATGGTATGTTACCTCATTTTATGGTTCGATACCCAGTTATAATCAATCAATTTTGATGTATTCATTTTTAAATCGTTGATTATGAAAAATTTAAATGCATTAAATCTACCAGAAGACTTGACTTTAGATGTTCAAAATTTTATATACAATGCTGTTTGTAGTAATGAACTAATGTTAGTGTTTTATACACCTGTGGTTAACAGTAAGCTAAAAGTACTCAGCTTAGTAGTAGATAAGCAAAACTATGAGGCTGTGGTTTGTAAGTTACAACATCAAATAGATACTTTAAATGCTTTGGAAAAGTATGATACTTTGATATCTATTAATTATCATAAAGTTTCAGCAAACGATTCGCATTTCCATTTTAGTTATCTGCAATTGAATTTACAGCCTTGTTTTGTTATTTACAGCAATCATTTAAAGAGATGGAACAGTTTATTTCAAAATTTTTACTGTACAGATAAACAAAAGGCAATAAGTCATTATCGAAATTACAGTAAGGAGGTTGAGAATAAAGTACATGAGGCAATTTCCATATTCGTAACGCCATTAGTCAAACAGCAACTTTACGAAGCAGCTCATTTAGCATTGCTTGAAGTCTTTGCTTACTATTTCGACTTGTTAAAAAATATGTTGCTTCCAAATTCCATACACCACAAATATAACGAGCAAGAATTTACTGTATTTATAGATGCATATTATCCTGAGTTTTCAAAAATAGTGTATAAAATCTCTAAAATGAAGGAGGGTTTATTTATCGATCAATCGCAATCTATAATGGGAGAAACTCCCAAAAGTATTTTCGATAAAACCAAGAATAGCGCATTAGAAATCCTAACCCATGCATTTAAACAATCGAATATTTTTTACACCAAACGAATCGATGCACAACTTTCAGATCGTTCAAATGAAAAAACACTATTAAAACAGCTAGTTGCTTTTCTGCTCGGTGCCTATAAAATAGATGCGATTTATTTATTAAGTACCAAAAGTTTAATTAACCCAAACAGTAACGATACGTATAAATTCAATCTGCTTTTAATTTCGCCAACACTTCGCATCCAACAACACGATGTGCTTGTTCAAAAGGTCTCTAATCATTTCAAAGGGAAGGTAGAAGTGTTTTGTTTAATTCATACGTTGGAGTGGCTTCAAAAAAACGAAAATAAATACCAACTCTTTTTTAATAAATTCATAGTACTTCAAAATGTTTTGTATTTGAAAAACAACTTAGTTATAAATAAAAAGCTTGTTGAAACTACTAATTCAAAACAATTACAAGAAAAGTATTGGACAGAACGCTTAGCCTATATTTCACCTTGGTTTACTGCTTTTCAAAAGCAAGATTTAGTATACCAAAGTGGACATATTTTACTTCTTAAAAATATATTACAACAGTTAATACTTGGACTTTTATATCAAAAACTACAATACATTCCTGCTATGTACAGTTGCAGATATTTGATGCAATTATTCCAAGCGCTGTTACCTGAAATTTACAATAAATGTATCGATTCTATTGAAGTTCAAACCATACTTCATTTGTTGAGTATGCCGATAGATTTCCTTCCTAATATCGATCCAAAAGAACAAAATATTGATCAATTAGCTTGTGCAAAAACTTTAGGTCTTTGTCAAAAGCTGTTTAATGAATTACAGATTACGAACAATTAAAAATATAGTATTATGAACATTCAAGAAAAAGAATTCAGTAAAACAGTTCGTTTACCAGATGAATTGAACTGTAAATTAGAAAAAAGTATTCGTACTAAAGAAATTCAAGCCATTTGGTATGATAAAACTGCTCGTACGGAGTATCACATTTTATGGTTAAAAGTGAAAGATAAAAAAGAAATTGAAAATTCATTTTCTGTCGATTTCCAAAATACTGTTTTAAATGAAAGTCATATTTTAATGGTCTTTCTTGATAAGAAAGACTTTGAATATTCTGAGATTTTTAACGATTTCATACTCGCTCATTTGCTAAGTTTTGACAATTGCTTGTACAGTACTGAAGAAATAAGTTTAAGTACATATTTAGGTCAAAGTGATTTAAAAAAGTTACTTAGTAGTTATGAAGAAAAATACCTGATGTTGAAAAAAATAAGTGATCAATTTATAAAAGAAAGGCTACAAGGTGCTTGGCAATTCATGATAAAAGCATTTGCGAATGATATTACTTATTTAGAACTCATGTTTTTCGGAACTTCATTTGAAAGTAAAACAATTACCCAACGTTTGTTGATTTTAGAGCTTTTTATTCCAGAAGTAAAAAAACTACTGGTTAAAAAAAACGAAGAAGCCTACTTTTTAATCGATTACATAACTAATGATGATGATTCGGGCTATTACGACGATTTTGGAAAAAGCTTACAAAAGATTCAAAAACAGTTCTTTATACTGATCAATAAAACTTATGCGATTTACATTAATGATTCAGATAGAAACAAATCATTGCAAAAAGTTCAAAATTTTGGTCTTTACGATCACGAATTAATGAATCATAAAGCTTTAGATCATTTAAAAAAGTTTGATGAGGTGGAAGAATTATTTCTATTCCACCAAATCACAACTTTTGATAGTAATCAAAAGCATGAACATTTTTATGTATTTGTGGTATTAAAACATAAAGCAACAAAACATTTAAAAACCTATTTGCAACACATAGAACAAAATCCAATTGAAAATGTTCGTATAACCTCCATTTGCTATACACGTTATCAAATTCAAAATGAACTTTATGAATACCAATGTTTCTTTAAAAAGACAATGAAATCCAAGAATAAAATTTACAGTTCGGACTATTACCCTAAAATGCATTGGTTTAACCGTAAGATTTCATATTTTGACGATCTATTTTTTTTACTAAACCAAAATATAGATACTTATAATAACGAAATCAAACCAATATTCGAAAATAAAACCACTGTAAAATATATTTCTAGTAAGGTTCTAGCAGACATTTTGGCAAAACAATTACAGTTATTTGTCTTCTCACAGGTGATTATTAAACCTCAAACAACTAATTTACAAACGCTTTTTGACTTAGTAATTTTCGCAAACCCAAACGTTTTTATTGAATTTACAACTCAAGAAAATAATCAATTAATTCAATTAATACAAACCATACAATCTGCAATAAATGATCATAATCAGTTAATCTTTGATAATGATACGTTTTCAATAATTGATAAGTTAATTTCTTCAACTACAAAATTTATAAATGTTTAATCAGAAGTTTAATTTAAAAATTAGAAATCATGAAAAAAGAAAAATTATCCTTAAAAGCAGAGTCTTGGTGTAATAGGAAAATTAAAAATCCCTATGAATTAATTCAAGCTATTTTTGAATTTCAATCGCTAACAAATTTTAAAACGAATTTCAATCAATTGTTAAAATATGCATTCGATAAAAAATTTGAAATCTATACAAGTCCAATGGAATCGTTAGAAATTTTTAATATGTTGAAATCGTTGATTCGAGCAAGTTTTAAAATTTTAAAGAATATTGATAAATATGAACGTATACGTGAAACTAATGATGTGTTACATTCGAAGTATTTAGTTTATGCATCAGGATTAACCTATGAACAATATCTAAATCCATACTTGATATTTAAGGAGGTTTTTAAAGAACAAACGCTTTCACAAATAGAGTTTGATATACAAGATATCATGGAGCATGCCTTAGGAAATGCTTCAAGTTGTCCATCAGAAGATATTTGTATTTCATTTATCAACATCAATAGATTGTTAGACGCTTGTTGGTTAATTTTTAATCGTGAAATTTATGATGAAGACGTGTGAGTTAACTTTAGAATCATATTACTGGACCGAAGATAAGGTAGAATGCCCGTATGAACTTTTAGTTTTACTAAAGGAACAAGCTAATATGGGTTATTTTCATAAACAATTAAATAATTATTGCTTGTATTCCTTAAGTCATGTAATGTATGATAAAAAAAGAGTTTCAGAGGTTATCTATGATGCAATTGTTTTTCAATCTATTATAAAAATTGGATACAAAATTTTTCAAAATCCAGAGGAATTTAAAAAAAGAAATCTTTGCAAACATCAGGTCTCCGAAAAACGGTTGCGAGAAGAGAAATTTTTAGATAAAAAAGAGATTGAAAATCCATATCTGGTTTTTGAAAGCATTTTTATCAACTATAGTTTTGAAAAGTTCAGTAAATCATTTCTTAATCTAGTATTAGCCACGATGGCTGATGATACGTACGGAAAAGACTTTGATTGCAGTGTATCAGTACTTGACTATCATAAACTACTTGAAGCTTGTGAACTTATACAGCAACGATGTTTAACGAATGAACAGTAAATTTTTATATCAAATAAAATTAGCTTTTCTTTGTTTTTTTTGGGGCTAGGGTTTTGTATTAATTTAGATAGTAGAACATTATAGGGTTTTTCTTTTTTTTTTGTCTTCTTTAATTTATATATTTGTAAGATATATTTGTTGTAAGAAATTAATAATAAAAAAATTATGAAAATAGTATCATTGGATTTACAAAGTATTCCAACGGTTATTTTTTGGGATATGGATATTAAAAAAATATCACTAAATAGAGATTATAAAATTATTATTTCTCGAATACTTATGTTTACAAATAAAGCGTATTTTGATAATAATATTAAAGTATTAGAAAAAAAATTCAGCGTTAAAAAAATTATATCTGCAGTAGTAGAATCAACTGATAGAATAAGTGATGAAATTTGTTCTCTTTTATCTCAAAAATATGATATAACTTTCAATAGTAAGTACTCTTCATAATTAAATGGTTGATGAAAGAATTATAACAATAATAAAAAGATTGCAATCTTTAGATAGATTGCAATCTTTTTATTTAGCAGGTGGTACTAGTTTATCGATTAGACTAAGTCATAGAGATTCCAACGATATTGATTTATTTTGTGAAGATCTTATTGGAATTGAATGTTTCAAAAAAATTGAAGAAGAAATTAGAAGCTCATTTCCGAATTCACTTTTTTATTTACAATATCCTACTGAAAAATCTGATGAACTCGTTTTTTTGAGGTTTACTTTAAAATTTGATGATTTTGAAATAAAGGTTGAGTGTATACAGGCATTTAAACTTATTGATCCAATAGAAACAGTAGACGGTATTAGAATGGCTTCTGTCAAAGATGTAGGGGTTTTTAAAGTTGAATCTTTAGCTAATAGATATGCTTTAAAAGATTTATTTGATTTAGATATTATAACCGAAAAAATTAGTTTATCAAAATTAATAGATTTTTACTATGAAAAAAAACTAAAATATAATCAAGAAGGTATTAAAACTATCTTTCATTATGAAAATAAAATATGCCCGTATATTGATCCTTTATCTCTTATAGAAAACAGAACCAATTCAAAATCTTTACCTTTTCATAGTCAACCACATTTGATTAAAGGTGTTGAAAATAGAACAATTATTTACCACATATATAATTTCAAAATTAAAGTTAAATCGGAAAATAAAAGAAGATATCCGGTAAAATAAATTTTCGTAGTTCAGGTTATTAATAAAAAATCAACATTTCAATACACCATTGATCAAGCTCCTAAATAGGAGCTTTTTTTTGTTAAAGTTTTTTAGTTGAATTTGGAAATATTAAATCTAACTAATTATGAAAAAAAGCATTATTTTTTTTTGATTCGAGCAAGTTTTAAAATTTTAAAAAATATTGATAAAAATGAACGTAAAAGTGAATCTAATGATGTGTTACATTCAAAGTATTTAGTCTATGCATCTGGTTTAACCTATGAGCAATACTTAAATCCATACCTGATTATTAAACATGTTTTTAATGAACAAAGCTTTTCACAAATTGAATTAGATTTAGAAGATATTATGGAGCATACTTTAGGTAGTTATGGCAGTTGTCCATCAGAAGATATTTGTATTTCATTTATCAACATCAATAGGTTGTTAGATGCATGTTGGTTAATTTTTAATCGTGAAATTTATGATGAAGATGTGTGAGTTAACTTTAGAATCATATTACTGGACGGAAGATAAGGTAGAATGCCCGTATGAACTTTTAGTTTTATTAAAGGAACAAGCAAATATGGGTTATTTTCATCAACAATTAAATAATTATTGCTTGTATTCCTTAAGTCATGTAATGTATGATAAAAAAAGAGTTTCAGAGGTGATCTATGATGCAATTGTTTTTCAATCTATTATAAAAATTACATACAAAATTTTTCAAAATCCAGAGGAATTTAAAATAAGGAATCTTTGCAAACATCAGGTCTCCGAGAAACAGTTGCAAGAAGTGAAATATTTAGATAAAAAGGAGATTGAAAATCCATATCTAGTTTTTGAAAACATTTTTAAAAAACATACTTTTGAGAACGTCAGTAAATCATTTCTTAATCTAATATTAGCCACAATGGCCGATGATACGTATCGAAAAGACTTTGATTGCAGTGTATAAGTACTTGAATATCATAAACTACTTGAAGCTTGTGAACTAATACAGCGTAGAAGTTTAACGAGTGATAGATAAATTTTTATCCAAATGTAATTTAATAACTAAGATTAAAATGTTCGTTATTTCATACAAAATAGATGTTTTTGATTGAAATAACGGTCATTTGTAAATTTTTTCGAGGCAGATATCAAGAAGGCTAACAGGATCACCGACAAGATGATGTGCAGGTAGGCTAGCAAGACAGCATGCAATTCATTATGCCCCCTCGAATGAAAGCTGAATATTATTTAGTAGAAAAATGAAAACTATCCTAAAAAAAATCAAAAGTTTTAATCCTCATTTCGGTATTCAGATTCTGCAAGACGGGTAGCTATTACTAATATAAATAAGTATACTTTCTTTTTCATCAGAAGTAGTTCGACAAAAGAGTTTTGAAAAAAAAAGTTCCCGAATCGGGAAATAATTTGTAAATTTGTATAAAATATTTTAATTGAGAGTTATAGCAATAAAAACATTACGTGTTTTTTGGACAAAACATGCAGATAGTGAACAGCAATTAAAAGCTTGGTATCAAGAGGCAGAAAAAGCAACTTGGAAAAATAGTAATGAGATAAAGACCGAGTATCCAAGCGCATGTATTTTAGAAGATAATAGAATATGTTTTAATATTAAGGGAAATCATTACCGATTAATTGTCAAAATAAACTTCATGCATCAAATGATGTGGATTCGTTTTATAGGAACCCACGCAGAATATGATAAAATTAATGCCAATACCATTTAAATTATGAAATTGAAACCTATAAAATCAGAACAAGATTACGAAACAGCTTTAGAAAGACTAGAGGTGATTTTTGACGCACTTCCTGGAACGGAAGAAAGTGATGAATTGGAGATTTTGGGAATATTGATTGAAAAATATGAAAAAGAACATTACCCAATGGATTTACCAGATCCAATTGAAGCAATTAAATTTAGAATGGAACAAATGGGCTACACACAAAATGATTTAGCAGAAATGATTGGATTAAAAAGTAGAGCAAGTGAAATTTTAAATAGAAAGCGAAAATTATCCCTAGAAATGATCCGCACTTTAACTCAAAAATTACATATTCCTTCCGAAGTTCTAATTCAAACATATTAAATAAAGCCTCCAACTTCGGAGGCTTTACTAATTTTAAGTCGACTGTATAATCTCAACTAGTTTATTAAAAAGGTCTCGATTCAACTGAATATCATAAAGGTAAATATGCCTTTATTTTTTCTTCCAAAATTTGAATCAATTCCTTTTTGATAGTATTTGTACAAATCAGGAATATTCAAAATGACTATTTCTTATTAAATTAACAAAGTACTTTTCTTTGGTAAGAAATCTTACTCAAAATTTACTACAATTCACCATTTTTATATGTTTTTATATAATTTGATATTGTATATTTACGAGTATCTTTTATTTAAAATGCAAATTAATTCAAATATAAATATCATTGGTGGTTTACCTGAATTCAATCTGATCAAAACTTTTTTGATAAAGACTGAATTACAGGATAAAAGCCATGTAGAATATTCTGATATAAGAACACTTAAGTCGGTTAATCGATTTAAAAAAGCCATCACAGAATCGTTCACGTCTTCGAATGAAAACTTGAATCAATTAATACTTCCATTCATAGAAAAACAGTCTATAGAAGATAATAGTTATTTATTATTTCTTCTATTTTCCTTCAATAATGAATTATTTAGACATCTAAATAACCAAGTGTTTTTTCCTGTTTATTATTCTGGGAGACGAATCATCAAAAAAGAAGAAGTTGAAATTTGTCTAAAAGATCTGCAAAAAACGAATGAAAAATTAGGCAATTGGTCAGATTCTACTATAACGACAACGGCTTCAAAGTATCTAACGCTTCTCAAGAAGTTTGGACTTCTAAAGGGGGTTCAAAAGAAAGAAATTATCTACAAGAATCTATCATCTGAAGAATTTCTAGTATTCATTTATTTTTTGTCTATAGCAGAAGAAAATTCGAATAAGATTCATTCCGAATGGATTAAATATTCATTTTATGAAAACGAGTTTTTCCTTCAAAAAGTGTTGGAAAAACAACTGATCCGTTATGTCGAAGTACAATACAACGGAGATAATTTAAAAATAAAACCAATGATTAACTACGATAAACTTTATGAAACACTTAAATCCTCATAATGCAATTTTAGAATTAGAACGCTTAGTATCGTCCAATGATTCTGAAATTAAATTACAAGCTAATGGGGGGAACTCTATTTTATTGGTTTGTAAGCCTTCAGAAGAAATTAATTTCATTTCAGAGTTACATCAATTAGAAGCATCAAAATATCAAATCATTGATTTGAACCAAGTTTTAGTGGAATTTGTGGAGAAAAACAAAGAAGATGTTGAGTTCTATTTAAAACATCTACAAGCTTCGTTGGATCGTATATTCAAGAACGACTTAGATGCGCAACCAGACTTGTTTCACTTGATTATAGATAAATTAGATCAAGTATTCCAAGTTAATAAAATTCCAGTCATCATCAATACTGGTGTTATCTATGCGACACATTTTGATATGCTGTCTTTAATGGAAAGTAAAACCATTATGGATGCTGCTTTACCTGCTGTATTCTTATATCCAGCAGAATACAATCAAAACAACCAATTAGAATATTTAAATACAAGAATTGCATCCGAATACAGATGCAAAATTATATAGGCCATTTCATATGAAGATAAAAGATTTACTATCTATCGACTTAAATGTAGATATTAAGAATGTAATCAATATTGAAGATATTTCAGAAAACGAAATCCAAAAAGAGATTGAAGATTATATCGTAACCGATGGTTTAGCGAAAGATTTTGAGCAATTCTTGGATAAATTTACTTCCAATGCCGTTGAAACTGGAGTTTGGATCTCAGGTTTCTATGGATCAGGTAAATCGTATTTCGCTAAAATGATTGGGTATTTATTAGCTAATCAAAACATTAATGGAACTCCTTCGCGTGAACGATTATTGAATCGTTTTACGGGGATTGAAGACGAAATGTTCTTCAAAAATAAGATTGCAAAATTAGATCGATACCACAATCTCGTGGTTTTTTTGGATATTGCTAAACAAGACACTTCTAAGGGGCTTAGTTATACATTATTCAAGAACTTCTTAAAGACAATAAACTTACCACTAGATGAGTATGGCTATATGCTATTCAATTCGATGATTGCGGCAGGAAAGACCGATATTTATGCATATGTAAAAGAAATAATTGGTAAAGATTGGGCAGAGTTGAAAGGGAATATGCGTACCTATTTTACAGCGTGTAAAGACATTCATATAAATTCTGGTCTTTCTGAAAAAGAATACGATCAACTATTGGTTTCTATACGTTCTGCTATTGATGTATTTTCACCAGCTGATTTAGCTCGTGAATTAAAGTCGTATATTCAAATTAAAACGGATACATCCATTGTATTTATGTTTGATGAAACTTCGGAAGCTATTAATCAACGTAAAATTACTTTACTGGATTTAGAAGGAGTATCTGAAGCATTAAATACGCTGGGTGGAAAGGTTTGGACTATCGCTATTGCGCAAGAAAAATTAGATGATGTCATCTCAAATGCCAGCATTTCTAAAGCTTCATTGGTAAAAGTTACCGACCGTTTTGTGGAAAAAATTCACTTAGAAGCAACAGAGGTAGATACCATTATCAAAAGCCGAATTCTTAAGAAAACAACGGAAGGCGTCAAATTATTAAATGATTATTACCAATCAAACTCAGGTAAAATTGGAGACCATTCTAATTTAAATGGCTACGGTATTTCGAATACAGCAACAGTAGAATCATACACATCATATTATCCATTTTACGAAAATCAATTCAGTCTATTACAAAACTTCTTATTTGGTACCAAAGGTTATGCGTCTACTAAAGTGGCGGCTCGTGGGATGATCATTACCACTTTTGATATCGTAAGAAAATTAGTAAAAGAAGATGAATTGTATAACACGGTAACAGGATGGCAAATTGCTCGTGAAGCGAATAACCAACCCGATATTCGTTTATCTAGTCGTTACAGCGCAGCCGAAAAAGTATTAGAAAATAATACGATCAATGGTCGTAAATTATTAGAAACGATCAACTTTTTAAGTGAATCAGAAGTCGTAAAGACCTCTATTTTAAATATTGCTAAAGCTTACTTCAATAATGCAGATGATGTCATCAAAAAACAAAATGAAATTAAGGAAGCTTTACAAATATTAGTGGATGCTAAAATTGTTATCGAAAGTGATAATGCATTCAAAATTACCTCTGACGTAGAGCAGAAAATTTTGGATGAAATGAACAGCTATGCGGTACAAGGTTATTTAAAGAAAGGGCGTTTAATTGATTACTATAAAAAATCATCTTTAATTCAGCAATTGGGAAGTGTCACGGATGGTATAAAATTCAACTTTAATGTACAATCAGACGATAAGGATGATTTGTTGAATTCCAATGTAAAAGAATTGGCTATTCAGGTAAAAAGCTTATATACGATGTCAGAAAATCGTGTAGCTGAAATTAATCAATTGAAAAGCCAATACGACGAGCACAAAGGATTAGCGGTTTTATATCCAGAAAATGATCATTTTATTGAGATTGATAAACTGATTGATGGCATTATTCGTATTGAGCAAGTGGAGCAAAAGTACCCGAACAAAGGTTCTGATGAAGGGAAAGTGGTTCAAAATTTATTACGCAATAAAGAAGACAAGGAGCACACTTTAAAAAATGCGATTGATAAAGCCTTAGCTTCTTCAACGTTGATTTATTGTTTCAATACGTCGATTTTAAACGACAGCAATTACGTTTCGGAAGTGCAAAACTTACAGAAGAAAATGGTCTCGAACGTGTACAACAAGCGTTTACAAAGTCAGATGCCAGAAGCGGTTGCGGTACAGGTTATTAAAGAACAAAGCCCAAGTCGATTACAAACTTTATTCAACAGCAAAGAGTTTGCATTTTTCGATGCGAACGGCAACTTTGTGGGTGAGAATTTAAGTGTGGTAGAAGAAGTAACTCACATTATTCGCAATTCGTTTGTAGCAGGGACAGACATCGAAGCTAAATTAGCTGGCGCTCCAACAGGATACGCTTACGGTACCATTCTAGTAACTTTAGCTGCTTTGTTACGCGCTGGTCGTTTGGCCGTAAAAACGCCTACGCAAACCAATCCAATTTATGCGGTTACAGATAAAGGTGCATTAGATGTTTTCTCAAAAGCCAATGAATTTAAGAAAGCGTCTTTCAAAGCCAATACGCAATCGTTAACAGCACATCAGAAAAAGCAAATTGTAGAATTCTTCTTGAATAATGAGTTAGAATACGTTATTCAAAAGCAAGAAGGATATAAAATAGATTATAATACCAACGATTTTCAATTGGCTACGGCCATTAAAGATTTAGCGAAAATTTACATCAATAAAATGCAAAACTTGACAGATAACGTTAAGGATTTTGCGGTGTATTTTCCAAAAGCGAAAGAATACAAAGATTACATCAATGCGTTTACAAGTAATGTAACTTCTGATAATTACATCAGTCGTGCCAACGATTTTATCGCCCAAAAAGAAGAGTTAGAAAGCGCTATTCTTAAGGTGGATAAGATGGAAAAGTTTGTCAAAAACAATTTGAGTAAACTACAAAATTGGGCAACATATATTCACGAGGTAAAAACAGATTTAAATAAAGCCAATGCTTTGGATGAATCTATTACTGATAAAATGGAAGAATATGATGCTTTACTTAAAACCGATATTACGAAGGCATTTCCACAGTTACAACAATTGGCGCAGGAAATTAAGGATAAATACCATGCGAAATTTAAAGCCTTAATAGACCAGTATTCGGTTGAGTTCAGGAAACTACAAACCAAAGCAGAAGCCATTAAATTAGATATTGAAGCCTTGCCAAACAATCAAAATGCGGGGATTTTACAAAAAGTAAAACAGCATTTACAGTTTGCAGCGCAACGTGCGGTTACGGAGTTGGATTTAGAGTTTTCGATCGTCAATAAGAAATCGGGATTCTCGTATTCTGAATATGCGACAGCGACGGCTTTAATCAATCAAATAGATGTGGATTTAGACATTCAAAAAGCATCTATTGTTACTGTAGTTCCAGAATCTACACCTTCATCAACAACAGAGGGTGAAATACAGTCTGAAATACCTTCGGGAGTAGCACAAGAACCTGCTAGACCTGTCATTCGTAAGATCAAAGCACAACTTCCAGCCAAAAACTTAACGGTAATCGCTTACAAAGAATGGTTGACCAAAGAATTACAGAAAGTAGCCAATGCGAAACCAGATGATGAGATTGAGTTCGAAAACTAATATAATACCACCAAAACACTTGAATTAATGAAACTATCGGATCATACCAATCATATACGCCAAACAGTTCAATCTGCTGTAGAAAACAGATTGGGCCGCTTAGGCATTGCTATAAATACTGTTGAAGTAAATCTATCGGCAGAACAACAAAAAGAAAAGGAACGTTTACTTGAAGTGTTCCAATCGTTGAAAGAAGAAACGGGAACCAATGAAAAAGCATACGAAAAGTTGGTAGACGAATTAACGTTCACCTTATTCAATCGTATTGCAGCTATAAAAGTGTCAGAAGCACATACTTTAATTCCTGAAACCATCACCCAACGTCCAGAAAATGGAAATCGTTCGTTTGCACATTCTGCTTTTTTGGAGCAATTCCCAGAGAAACGAAACGAGGACCAAGAAGGATTGGTAGATTTTATCCAATACGAATTCCAAAATTTGTCAGAGAATTTACCTTTGTACAGTCTTTCGCATTACTACCATTTGTTGCCGACAGCCATCGAACTAAAAGAAATCATCGATGCCTTTAATGCGGTAGAAGCAGACGAAAAAGACATCGATCCTGATATTTGGAAATCAGATGATGTCTTAGGTTGGTTGTACGAAAGCTACAACAACTACAAGAAAGTAGCTCACAAAGATTCAAAAGCGAAAACAGAATACGACAAGGTTTCCATTCAGTCACAGGTATATACCCCAAAATGGGTGGTGAAATTCTTAGTCGATAACAGTTTAGGGAAACAGTATTTGGAGATGTATCCGCATTCGGACATCAAAAACAAATATGCGATTGCCAATGCGCCTACTGAACGTGTGCGTGAACCAAAGTCCTTACACGAAATCAAATTAATTGATCCTGCAATGGGATCGGGAAATTTCTTATTGTATGCCTTCGATGTGTTTTACGATTTGTACCAAGATCAGATTGATAATTATGGAGCTGATTACGAAGAACGCGACATCCCGAAATTAATCTTAGAACACAACTTACACGGGGTCGATTTAGACAACCGTGCAGCGCAAATTGCACAATTAGGCTTGTACATTAAAGCAAGACGTAAAAAACGTAACATCAAAATTGACCATTTCAATTTAGTGAGTTCAGATTTTGTATTGCCCGTATACGAAGAGGTCAAACATATTTTCTTCCCTTCAGACGAGAAGAAAACGAGCGCTGAACAAGCCGTAGAAAGAGTAATCATCAGCATTTGGGACGATTTGCAACAAGCACACAAGTTTGGGGCCTTAATCCGTATTGAAGAAATCGTAGAGCAACATTTATCTACTTTCGAGCGATCAGAAGTCACTTTATTTACTTCTGCCGAAAATGAAACCTACCTTTCTTTCCGTCAATCTTTTATCAACGATTTATACAAAGCGGTAACCAATTATGCATCTACAGGGGCGCACAATTTTATGCAGGTGCAAGCATCCAGTGCGGTAACCTATTTAGATGTTTTAACCAACAAATATGATGTAGCGGTAGCAAACCCACCGTACACAGATTCGGCAGATTTTGGACCTGAATTAAAAGAATTTGTAGAAAAGTACTACAAGAAACCCTATAAGTTTCATACCAATTTATACGCAACGTTTATTAAACGTTGTTATGAGCTAACCACAGAAGATGGTAATGTGGCAATGGTACACCCTCCAACATTTATGTACATCAAAACATTTGAAGATGTACGTCAATATATTTTAGATAAAACTTCTATTGATTTCTTTGTTGAGTTAGGCTTGGGAGGTATATTTCATAATGCAGATGTCCAGGTAGACGCTTGTATGTACATTTTATCAAAATTGAAATCTAATTATCATTCAATATTTATTGATTTAAAAGAATATAAAAATCACTCTAATAAAAATGATATTTTTTACGATTTATATGAAAAACTATTGATAGGAAAAATAGATAAAAAGCATGTTTTTCTAGTAGATCAAAAGGATTTTAATAGAATAGAATCATCTCCTTTTATATATTGGATATCTAATGATCTTAGGAATATTTTTGTAGAAAATAATTTACAAAAAAATGTAAATTCTATTGCTGTTGGAGTACAGTTGCCAACAACTCAAAAAATATATTTTCATTGGGAATTAGCTGATTTATCTAGTTATAAAAATTATTTAAAAGGTGGAGATTATAATAAGTGGTATGGCAATAAATGGTTAGTAGTTCCAAATAATATTAATTTAAATAAAAGTGAATTTTCTAGGCAATCTCTATATGGAGTTTCTTCTGGGAGACAATCTTCAAAAGGTGCTTCATTTAGAATCAAATATAAAGAAGAATTTGTTGATAATGGTTCAATGAATGGCTTTGTTAATAATGAAGATGACATGTTATTACTGTTGGGCTTTTTAAATTGTAATATTAATTTATATATACTTGATTGTTTAAATCCTACGGTAAATAAACAGGCAGGAGATTTAAAAAGAATGCCATTTATAAACTTAAATAATTATGATAAAGAAAATATCATCAATTTATCTAGAAAAAATATTGAATTAAAACAGAAATTATGTCAATTCTCTTTAATTGAAAGAATTTACACTACTAATCCTATAAATAATGATAATATATTTATAAAAGAAAGTATTAAAATATTTTTAATTAATCAATTTTATGACTCTATTTTGATTCTAATAAATGAAAGTATAATAAATGAAATTTGTTTAAATTATTATAATTTGAATGAAGTCGATAGTTATAAATATTTATTATCGAAAGGAGAAATAATTAATTCTTTACAAATTTCAACAAATGCTATGAAGGAATTTGTAAATTATTTTCCAAAGTTAGATGTTCATGTTATTGATAAGCTTAAACAACTTGATACCACAGACAGTATATCGATAACTGAACATTTAATTCAAAGAATTAGTAATGTGGTAGATTTTGATAAAGAGCTGGAAGATATTTGTATTAAATTCAATATTCATCCAATTAACTTATGGTATTGGTTTAAAGAAGCCAATGTGTTACCTATGAATAAAGTTAAAGAAATTGCTTTAGAGTTTGTAACCGATCATATCCGCACTTTATTGGCACAAGACGATGATGGGATCATTCCATTGTACCAACAAGCGTTAGAAACACGTTTGTTAGATCGTTTAGTAGCACACTTACACGAGCAAGGCTTTACAGCTGCACAAATTGCTGAGTTGGATAATTTTTTCGGAGATAATTTAGAAAATTACATACATAGTGGTAATTATTATAATGATTTATGTAATAGATTGAAATTATTCAAAAGAATGCCATCTTGTCCATTCATTTGGCATCTGTCTTCAGGCAAGTACAAAGCGTTTGAGGTGTATACTTCTATTTACCAATGGAACCGCGACAGTATTTTCAAACTAAAATCGGTTTATGTAGCCAAACGCAGAGAGCAACTCGGATTGCGCAAATCGGATTTACGAGATGCTGAATCAGCAGCTGCACAAGCAGAAAAAGAATTAATCTTTGATCAAGAAAGCGAACTTGATGCTTTCGAAGCCAAATTAGACGAATTGATTGCAGAAAATTACAATCCTATTTTAGAAAATGGTGTAGCTATAAATATTGCACCTCTTCAGAAAAAAGGAATGTTAAAAATTGACGTTCTAAATGAAACTCAATTGACAAAATTTCTTAAAGCTAACTAATAATGGTAGATCAATGGATACAACAAGAGCTTCAACATCAGTTGAGCCGCAGACAGTTGGTCGTGGTACTAGATCCAGAAGGCCAATTAACACAATTAGTTCCTGCTTGGCAACAAGCAGGCTATCAGTTGCACCAATTAAATCATAGCTTGCCAGAAGAATGGCAACGGGTAAAAGAAGAATTGTTTTTGCGTGTTGACATCGAGAAAGCCCAAAAAGTAGAGACCATCATCTACTCCCAAAGACCGAAGAAGCAATTGAGCTTTTTGTATGATTATACCGAAACACACGGTGTTTTAGATTTTTCTAACACCGAGGAATGGTTACGTCAAAAACTCTTTAAAGAAACCGGTTTACAAATTCAATTAACCAAAGAAGAACTGCTAACTGCTGCTAAAGCCAGCGTAGGCAAAGACATCAAATGGTGGAAAGCCGTCATTCAAGGCTTAGCTGATGTCGTTAATTTGGAACAAGAAATATTGCCGTTTATAGCCAACCCAGACGCTTGGGAACAGCAACAAGCAGATGAAGTTATTCAGTACGTTCGTCAGAAATTATTTGCTTTTGTTGCTCAACCCGTTTCAGATAAACCATTGAAGGTACTCGTACAAGAAGTGGTCGAGCAAATGTTGCACAACATCGTGCAGAACAAAGCTACTGAAGATAAAGTTTGGTACACCAACTGGTTAGACAGTAACCAATACATAGCTGTATTGAAACAATACGTAAAGCATTTTACGATACCACAGGGCTTCAACCATTGGGAAGTAGAAAGCAACCATTGTTTTGAGGAAATAGACCGCAAACAATTAGTGGATGTGGTGTCGAATTTGCATAATGTGGCATTTAAAACAAAATACCACAGTACCATTAAGAAAAGAATCGGAAACCATCGTAATCCGTTGGTACCAATGTGGTGGAAAGATATTAGTGTCGTTTTAAGTTTTGATCCTTCAAAAATATCTAAGCTATTCAGTTTAAAAGAGGTTGTAGCATATTACACCACCGAATATCAAGCATTGGATCGTGCGATTCGTAACTTGTATCAGGAGTTTTTAAACGAAGAAAGTATTTTAAAACCGATACAAGAATACTATCAAAGCATCAACCAAGAATTGATTGATAAATGGTTCACCTACAAAGACGATTACCAAAGCAATCAACAAGGATATTTGGTTGATTTGATTAAAAATTCAACCAAGAAATTGGCGGTTATTGTAGGCGATGGTGTTCGTTGGGAAATTGCAGAAGCGGTGGCCAATGCCATTGATAAAACCTATGAAGTACATAAGCAAGTGATGTTAGCCGATTTACCATCAGAAACCGAGCATAATATGTCAGCTTTATATGTGGGAGATCAGCAGGTCTTAGCCAAACAAAGCGATCGTGAAAAGGAGTTGCTTAAACGTACAGGGAAAGATATCGCATTCAAGAAATTAGTCGATACCAATGCAACAACACAAGATCCTATTCTAGTTTTAACCTACAAGGATATTGACAGCGCAGGTGAAAAATTACAGTTGGATGCTATTAAATTATTCGCTGAGTTCGAAAAGGTATTAATCAAAAAAATTGAGGAACTTTTACGTGCGGGATACGAGGAAGTACATTTAGTAACCGATCATGGATTTGTATTAACAGGTTTATTATCAGACGCCGATAAGTTAGAAGTATCTATCGACGGAAATCACAGTAAAAGTGAACGTTACATTCGCTCGGTAGAAAAACAACATACGGATATTTTATGGAGCATTCCTAAAAAGTATGAGCAATACCAGTACATCAATGTAGCACAATCCGATCGTCCGTTCCGTACACCAGGAGTGTATGGGTTTGCGCATGGAGGATTTGCACCACAAGAGGTCATCATTCCAAATTTTATGTTCAAACGTAAAGGGAATGCACAACCTGCATTACAGGTATTTATTTCAAATAAAAACCAATTAACAGAGGTATCAGGTGAATATTTTAAAATTAAATTAGAAACTCAAGTAAGTGAAGATTCGCTTTTTGATAGCCAACGTACCCTAAATATTACCTTATACCATAATAACATTCCATTACAAACAGTAGAAGTCATCACTATTCAGAAAAATCAACAATGGGATAAAGAATTTGGATTCGAAGGTCATCAACAGATTGTGGTATTGGTAGAGGATGCCACTACAAAAGAAAAAATAGACCAAGTTGTTGTGAACAAATCGACTGCCCGAGATATGGGAGGATTATTTTAATTTCTAAAGCTAAAATAATGATTCAATTAGATAATTTAGATACACAGGCCATCGATAACTTTAGAGGTTTCGTGGTAAAAAAAGATTTAGTAGGTATTGTAAAAGGAGGTGCAAATGTACCTGCCTTTGTTTTAGAATACTTATTAGCCAATAGTTGCAGTACAGATGATGAAGAGAAAATAAAAGAAGGTTTAGAAAATGTTCGTACTATCTTGCGCGATCACTATGTAAATCCTGAAGAGAGTTCTTTAATTCAATCAAAGATTAGAGAGAAAGGACGATACAAAATTATCGATAAAATTTCCGTAGAATTAGATGCAACGAGAGATACCTATTGGGCTACATTAGTCAATTCAAACATTAAAAATGCTAACATTAGTAGTGATTTGGTAAAACAGCACGAAAAGATTTTATTAGGGGGTATTTGGGCGATTATAGACGTAGAATATGATCCTTTAATTACAATTGGTTCAAAAGTTTTTCCTTTCGTAGTAAGTAAAATTACCCCCATACAATTATCGTCTTTTGACAATTCATCGATCGTAGATAAACGTAAGAATTTCGAAACTGCAGACTGGAAAAAATTATTATTACGCAGTGCGGGATACGAGCCAGAAAGCGAAGGAATGGACGAGCGTATGCAAGATTTATTATTGTGTCGTTTAATTCCATTGGTTGAAAAGAATTTCAATATTGTAGAATTAGGACCTCGTTCATCAGGTAAATCATACATCTACAAAGAAATCACACCATATGCGATTTTAGTTTCAGGCGGTCAAGGTACTGTTGCTCAATTATTCGTTAACAATGCTTCAGGACGTGTAGGTGCTGTAGGACTTTGGGATGCGATTTGTTTTGACGAAAGTACCGATAAGCTTTTTAAAGATAGAGATGCTATTCCATTAATGAAAGATTACATGGAATCAGGATCATTCTCTCGTGCAAAGAATGGTGAAATTTCAGGTTCTGCTTCGATTATCTTAAACGGAAACATCAATCAACCTGTAGAAACGGTTTTGCAAACTTCTCATTTATTCAGTCCCTTATCAGATGAGGTCAATGAAGATACAGCCTTCTTAGATCGTATTAACTTATTTTTACCAGGGTGGGAAATTGTCAAATTTAGTCCATCAAATTTTACGAAGCATTATGGCTTTAGTACAGACTTCTTTTCAGAATTACTAAAATCACAGCGTAAAATAACATTCACAGATGCCTTAGATCAATATTTTGCATTAGGGAATCATTTAAAACAGCGTGACGCCAAATCGGTTCGTCGTATTGTTTCAGGGTTTGTAAAACTTTTACACCCACACGGAGAATACACCAAAGAAGATATCCGTAAATACTTAACCATTGCGATGGAAATGCGTCGTCGTGTAAAAGAACAATTAAAACGTATTGGGGGGATGGAATTCTGGGATACCAATTTCTCATACATTGACAAAGAAACACAAGAAGAAGTTTTTGTCGGTTTACCAGAGGAAAAAGGATCGTCTTTAATTGAAGCAAATCCATTAGCTCCAGGTACATGTTATACTGCTACCAACGATGGCGAAACCAATGCTGTAGTTAAAATAGAAGTAGTTGCAATTGCTGGGAATGGTAAATTAAATATAACAGGTACATCGAACCAAGCCGTAAAAGAGAATATTAAGAATACGTACAATTACCTAAAAGCGAACGAAAAATCAATTTTGAATGAGCGTCATTCTTTAAGTAATTTTGACATTAACTTACAAGTTTCTACAATTTTGGGTTCTAATGTAACGGATGGTATTGGTGCTGCCGTTTATGTGGCCATTATTTCAGCATTATATAAGAAAAACTTAAAAGGGGGATTAGCTGTTTTAGGTAATATTTCAATTGGTGGAGCAATTGAAAGAGCCAATAATTTTGCTGATCGTGTGTCAAGTTTATCAGAGAACGGTGCTAAAATCGTTTTGGTGCCTATGACAAATATGTCCGAATTTGGAACATTACCACCAACTGTTTTTACGAAAACAGATGTACCATTCTATACCGATTCACAAACATTGTTACAGAAAGTGATATTGGATGTGTAATTAATAGTTTTAGTAATAAGCTCTACACTAATTGATATTTATAACCATACCAACCAAATGCTACAAATTCTAAATAATAAAACCGAAAATACGCACGAGAATGAACAGTTCAGAAGAATTGTTAAAATCATTCAAAGTGTATTTGATAAATATAATTTCGAGGGAATTTTAATCGGAAATCCTTCCAACGATCTATTTTATAAGTTTCAGGCAGATGCATTACTATATTATACGAATGGCTTGATTATTTTTGATTTTAAAGATTATTCAGGAGAAATATATTTTCCAGAGGATGAAGATGATTTCCAATCTGCAGAATGGTATATCGAAAGATTTTCTGATTATATATTCACAAATTAATCTGTTACGTCCTAAAATTGATAGTAATTATAGTGTAATTCAAAAGGCAGAAGATTTAAGTAAAAAGGAAAATCATTCTGAAGCAATTCAAATTTTTCAAAACTTAATAATACAGAATAAATTAGAAGAAGTACATCACGAAGCTTATGGCTGGATTATTTATAGGTATTTAAAGTCAGATATAAATCAATTAAATTCAGTACAAGTCAGAACTTTTTTAAGAGATTATATGAATCTTAAGAATGAAAGACCTTCGATGTTACATTCTATGATTTTAAATTTTGCTCTTAATTTTTCTAAATCGAATACTGATTTTAAATTCTTTAATTTTTTCAAATTATGGGATCCTTCAAATTTAAGACCTGAAGATTTAAAAGATGGCGATAAAGATGGTAACAAAATTCCGTCACTTATTTCTCGTATATGTAGAGAGTTTATAAATTCCAAAGCTGAAATTGATTTGAATTTTTTATTTGATTCAATTAAGTTGGACAATAACAAAATTCTTGATTTTTTCAGAGAACCATATTTTTGGAAGTTGATGAATTTGAATAAAGAAAATAGGTTTAACCAATTATGGTCTTTATTTAATGAATATATCACAAAATATGCGTCTTATGATTCTTCTAAATGGCACTCTGAAATTTTAAATCTAGCAGAAAGATTTATGAAAGAAAATGAGGAGTGGCGCTTTTTTGAGTTTTTTAAACAATGGAATCCAGAAAAATTACGTGATGAGGATTGGAAAGAAACGAAAAAAGAAGAGTTTACTTATAAACCATTAGCGATTAAAGCACTAAAAAAATCTTTTGAATGCATTAAAAAACAAAATAATGAGCAAAATCTTAATTGGATAATTCCTGCATATCATAAAGCAATTAAGCTTTTTCCAGATGATGAATGGATTTTAAGAGAAAAAGCATTAATTCATATAAAAAGTAAGCAGTTTGAAGAAGCAATTTCTATTTATAAAAAACTGGTTCTTGAATTGGCTAATAGCTATTATATCTGGAGCGAATTAGCAAAATGTGTTGAAAACGATAATAAATTAAAAATTGGATTATTAGCAAAAGCTGCATCATTAGAGAAAAATGAAGATTTTTTAGGAGAAATTCGCTTACAGTTAGCTAAACTTTTCGTCTATGAAAATCTTCCAGAAAATGCAATTGTAGAATTAAATACTTATAAAACTTCTAGAGAGAAAAATGGTAAAAGTGTTAAGGAAGAGTATTTCAGTTTAATAAATAGCATTGCTGTTATTGAAACTAATCTGACAAACAATTTTAAAATTTATGCAAGCTATATCCCAATAGCAGAAGATTTTACGTATGCTGATTTTGAATGGTATGAAGTTGTTTTAGTTGATCAATGGAAAAATGACAAAGGCAAAGATAAAATGCTTTTCATTAATGGAGATAAAATTGAATTTGTTTTAAGTAAAAGTCGTTTCAACATTTTAAAAAATGCAAATCTAGGTCAGGTTTTTAATTTCAAATTGCATCAACAAATAATAAAAAAAGAGGTAGAGAATACATATTCTTGGCAACCTAAAAAAATAATAGAAGAAGTTAAATATATTCCTTTGGTTATTAAATCATCAAGTAAACATTCCTACGAGATATTAGAAGATACTTTTGCCTATGTTGAATATATTAACAAGGAAAAACAAATTGTACACGCTATTACTTACGATAATGTAGAAATATTTTTTCCTCAATCAAATGACAATTTTCAAATCGGTGATTTTATCACAGCTAAGAGATTCAATAAAATTATAAAAGGAGAAAAACGATCAGAGTTAAGGGAAATTAAAAAAATAGAGAAGAGTTTAGCGATTAATCATTTTAATAAATCTATCGCTCTTGTTGATGGAGTAAACAATGAAAAGCAGTTGTTTCATTTTATTGTTGATAGAAATACAGAAGGTATTATAAAATTTGATGCGACACCCCTACGACCTAATGAAGGTGATTTTATTGAAATAATTTATTCGAAAAAGAAAGATAAGAGTAATAAATTTAGACTAAACGTATTAGATATAAAGAATTCTTCGGAAAAAAATCCGAATTTAAAAAGAGAGGTCTCAGGCCTATTATCCGTAAAATATAAAAATGAATATGATTATTATGATTCTGATGATGAGAATGATATGATTGAATTTCCTGATTTTGGATTTATTGGAGATTATTATGTGCCAAAATATTTATTGGAAAAACACAAAATTTATAATGATTGTAATATCAGTGCTACTGCTATTTTTAAAGGAGATAAATGGAAAGTAATTTCAATAGAAAAATTATAAATTTATTTCAATAGAAAAATTATAAATTTATTTCAATAGAAAAATTATAAATTTATTTAGTAATTACATAAGGTTATCAAACCCAAAATACTTCATCAAGCATTAATTGATAGTCAGTAAAACATACACGCCTATTTGCAATGTTTAAAAGTGTATAGGGTGCAAATTCCAGTGATATTGACCACCCAATTCCAATTTAAAGTGAGCAGTTAATTCCAATTCAAAATGACCATGTAATTCCAATGTAAATTGATCACCTAAAATTTTACTAAAAAACTACTTTTTTCTGTTGTTAAGATTTATTCAAATATAGTCAAAAATTATTCGTTGTTTTTGCTTCTTTTTTTACGCATTGATTCACCTTGTAATTCAATTCTATGTGCGTTATGAATAAGTCGATCTAAAATGGCATCTGCTATTGTTTTTTCACCAATGATATCGTACCATCCTTGCACAGGGATTTGTGATGTAACGATTATAGAACCGTTATTATGTCTGTCTTCGATTATTTCTAATAGCGTAATTCTGTTTTGACTATCTAATGCTTGAAGTCCAAAATCATCTAATATAATTACATCTTGTCGTTCTAATTTAGCTAATTCTTTTAAATAAGATCCATCTGCTTTTGCCATTTTTAGTTTAGCAAATAACTTTGAAGTATTAAAGTAACTTACTTTATAGCCTTCAATACAAGCTTGATAACCTAAGGCTGTTCCTAAATAACTTTTACCCACACCTGTACTTCCTGTTATTAATACATTTTGATTTTTGTTTACAAATTCACAATCAGCTAAACGTAAAATTTGAGTTCTGTCAAGACTTCTAGAAGAATCAAAATTTAAACTTTCAATATTAGCTTTGTAATGAAATTTTGCGTTTTTAATACTTCTTTCGATACGTCTATTGTGGCGGTCATCCCATTCGGCATCAACAAGTATGGATACCATCTGATCAATAGTATAACGATCTACATTACCGTTTTCAATAGTTGATTTAAAGGCATTACACATACCTTTTAAATTCATTTGGTTCAGTTTGATAACTGTTGCTTCATTCATATTTATATTGATTTTATGTTATTTATAATAGTTTTTCCCTCGGATATTATTGTGTTTGGGTAGTTCTAGATCAAATTCTGATTCAGAGTCAATGCTGTCTAAATTATTTTCTAAAATGTTATGTATGGCTTTATAATTGTAAATTTTATAGTCTAAAGCACGTTTACAAGCATTAATTAATCTGTATTTACCTACCTTTTTTTCGAAAGATAAAATGCCCATACACGATTTATAAGCTTGTTCGGGATGATTTTTACTGTCAATAATCTTAATAATCAATTCAGCAATAATAGAATCTATACTGCTTGCCCAATCTATAAATTTGGAAGCACTCCAATCTGCCACAAATTGATGAGAACTAGCCATATGTTCTGCATGAGTTGTATAAACATAAGGTTTGTAATGTCTTGGGTGCGTTGCAATACGATTATATTTATAATAAATTTCAACGGTTGTTTTGCTATAAAGTAATTTGACTTTTTTTCGTAAATATTGATAAGGAACACTGTAATAGTTTTTATCTGCACTTAAAAGTACATGTCCGTTTTGCATCACTGTAGCAAAAGACTGATGTTTAATTTCAAAACGATTTTGTGGCAAAGGAGCTAATTCTTTTTGTTCATCTTCGATAAACAACTCTAATCTAGAGTAAGGACGTGAGGTAAGCTTCTTTTTGTTATGAATATCGAGTAATCTCCAAATTTCATCATTAAGCTCTTCTAAACTAAAGAAATCTTGATTCTTTAAGTGTACATAAATTCTTTGATAAAGTATTTTTACGGCTCCCTCAACTAATGATTTATCCTTTGGTTTATATGCTCTAGCTGGCAAAACAGTAGTTTGATAATGCTCAGCAAAATCAACCAACGTTTCATTTATTGTAGGCTCAAAACGATTACTTTTTATAACAGCTGCCTTTAAGTTATCGGGAACAATTGCTGCGGGTGTGCCACCAAAAAAATGAATAGCATTTTCTAAAGAAGTTACAAAATCTTCTTTTTGTTGGCTAAAAGTGGCTTCAGCATAGGTATATTGACTAGCGCCTAATATCGCTACAAAAAATTGGATTTCTTTTAGCTCACCAGTATCTTTATCAATGATTGAAAGTGTTTTTCCTGCATAATCAACATACATTTTATCACCTGATTTGTGATTCATATGCATAACAGGGTTCACCCGATTACTCCATTTATTAAAATGATGTCTAAATTGAGAACTTTTTAATCCATCAGGATTTTCTGAATAATAATTCTCCCATAAATGCTGAACAGTTACGCCAACCTTTTTAAGATCTCGTTCCATTTTTGGAAAATAACTATACAGTTTTTCTAACCTAGGATTGGGTGTAATTAGTATATTTTGAGAAAATAGGATTTCTAATTCTGAATCTGTTTTGCGTTCAATGTCTTCTGCATTCATTGCTAAACTATCGAACAAACTAATATATTTTTTTACCGTATTTCTGGAAAGCGACAGATAATTGCTTATAAAGAGCTTGCTCTTACCACTTAAATGGAATTTAATTGCTTTTCTAATTTTACTCATGTCTGTTATTTTGTTTGCCATAAATCCGTTTTTTTTAAACGAATTTAGGTGCTAACAACATGAAAAAAAGAGTCTTTTTTTAGGTGGTCAATTTGAACTGGAATTGGGTGGTCAGTTTCATCCGAAACTAGTGGTCAATTTACACTGGAATTAGGTGGTCAATTTGACCGTTTTTTCCAATACGATGCATTAAGTGAATATTCAAAAGAAGTTATTTGTTGGTTAAGTATTAAAATTCTTGGAAAATTTAATGTAAAAACTAATAAAAACGGATATAACTGCAATAAAACAGATTGTAAAATTTGTTTACATCACAAGTAACAAAAAGTTTTTGGAAGCCAACTTCGGGATATTCATCAAAAATGCGACCAGATATCATTCTAAAATGTAAAGAATCTCAAGAAAGTTTCGTTTTGGATACAAAATGGAAAAATCTAAATGGTTATAATCCATCACCTGAAGATTTACGCCAAATGTATGTATATCATAGATTTTACCAAGCAAAAAAAGTTGCTCTTGTTTATCCTTCGGATCAACATTCAATTAAAAAAGGAAATTACTTTAGTTCAAAAAATTATTTAGAAATGTCAGAAAAAGAATGTAGTATAATGCAAATTGCTACAGCAACGGATATTAAAACTTGGCAAGAAGATATTGTAAACCAAATTAATTTTTTAATTGAGTATTAGAGCTTTTTATCGGCAACAAACCTTATTTTTAAATCAGAAGATTTTTTTTAATTAAGTTCAAAAATTTTAGTGTATAGCCATTTAAAGGTTAGGTACTCCATAGCTAAAGCATAAAAGTGAAATAAAAAAATCGACTATTCATTTAATAAACAGTCGATTTTTATTTTTTTATAAATGAGCTCCGTATAATAACAAAGCTATTTTTTTATTAATTGCTCTAGGTAAGCTAATTTTTCCTTTTCAGCAGCTAACAAACGTTCGTATAATTTCTTGTTCTCATCATACGCCTCAACCAACTTGTCTAACGGGTTGAAGGTTGCGTACATTCCTTGGTTAAAACTATTTCCTTGTGATGAGCTATTATCGTAGAAATTATTTACGTAATTAATCATTCGTTCGTCTGAATATTCTTTTATCGCTTGGCTAGGTACTTCTAAGGCTTTAGCAACTTCATTTAGTTTTACATCATCCAAATCAGCTGTGTTTTCTATTACAGACATTTTTTGTTGGCTAATACCTAACAGTTCAGCTAAAGTTTCTTGTTTCATTCCCTTCATTTCACGTATGCGACTGATGTTGCGTCCTAAATGCTTCTTTTGTATCGTTTCCATAAGCCTAAATTTTGTAAATTCAAATATAAGTTATTTTATTAAATCATTCAACTTTTTATTCCCATTCCCAAATTCCCTAAATCGTTGTAAAAAAAAATAAGAAAAGTTCATTGCAAGTGTTAATAGTATATTCAGTATAATCTAAAACCCGACATACAGTATAAATACGAGTGTCTAAAAGTCGAAAAAAGCGTAAAATTAAAAGCTGTTTGACCTTAGGGAGTTCTTTTAATTTAGCTTTTGAAACGATTTAGACCGTATTTAGACTGCGTCGAAAACCTTTTTTGTTTCTTTTTGGGGTTTTCAAAAAGATAAAGATGAATTGTTGTATTTGTTTGTGCAAGCTTTTAAAGAAGTGGGTCAAAATAAAGCAACCGAAGATTTTTTACAAAAAATAAAACCTTCAATTGAATGACCAAGTGATCCAGAAACAATTAAAATATACGCCGGTTTGCATTCAGAAGGCAATAATATATTTAATGAAAACCAATTAATTTGGCACGTTACAAAAACACCAAAATTGTAACACGTTATTTTCTCATGTTACAAAATGTCAAAAAATGTAACACGTTATTTTTTCATGTTACAAAAAGTCGAAAATTGTAACACGTTCTACTATTTCAATTACCAAAACCAAAAAACACAACTTGAAAAAGTTATTATGAAATACATCGAATCACAATTATAACAAGTTGAGAATTTCAAGAAAAAAAGATAAAGCTTTCGATTGAAGACTTTATCTATTCTTAATATACTTGTATTAATACTTCTGAAGGAAAGTTATTTTTTTGAGTTAGTGCATGGATCATTTCTAAAGAAAGCTTTATCAAAAAAATTAAACAAACTTATGTTGTTTATAAAAAAACTTTAGATAGTTAACTTCTTATAAATGCTCAATATAAAGTTATGTCTTAAACCAAATTTTTTGTATATTTGTACTACTATAATGATAGTTGTATTGTTATATCAACTTAAATACCATCATAATGTTATTTATTTCTTTATCCAAAGTACAGAGGAAAATCGTAGAAAACATCCGTGACCGACGATTACAAATGGAACTGACTCAAGAAGGCTTGTCGGAAAGATCTGGTGTTCCGTTGTCAACTTTAAGAAAATTTGAACAAAAGGGGGTAATTTCTTTGGATTCATTTTTAAAAATACTTTCAGTTGTTGGTGGTTTAGATGAAATGATTGAGGCTTTAAAGCCAAAGCAGCAACATTTTAAATCTATTGACGAAGTTCTAAAATCAGAAGAGAAAAATAGTAGAAAAAGAGGAAGTAGAAAATGAAAACAACGACTAAAGAAATTAAAGTAAGTTTAGATTTTGGTTCTGAAATCCAAAAAGTTGGACGTTTGGCTATTCATAATAGTTTGATCTATTTTGAATACGAGGAAGCATTTTTACAAACTAATTTAGAAATTTCCCCTATAAAACTTCCTTTACAACGTGGCGTAATTGAGCTTCCAAAAAATCCTTTTGAAGGTTTAGCTGGAGTTTTCAATGATAGTTTACCGGATGGTTGGGGAAGATTACTTTTTGACCGTTTACTTCGTTCTGAAGGTGTCTATCCTTCAGATATTTCTCCGCTGAATCGTTTAGCATATGTTGGATTAAATGGTTTAGGCGCCTTAGTTTATGAACCCGATCAAAGCCTAAATGACAATAATGAAAGGATTAATTTGGATGTTTTGGCTGCACAAACCGAAGAAGTTTTGCAAGGAGAATCAGAAGAAGTGATTGCTGAACTATTAGCTTTAAATGGATCTTCTGCTGGAGCACGACCAAAAGCATTGATTGGTGTTGATTCTGAAAGAAAAAACATAGTTCATGGAAAAGATCAATTATCAAATGGTTTGGAACATTGGATGGTGAAGTTTGCTAATTCGCAAGATGGATTGGATGCTGGTGCAATAGAATATGTGTACGGCTTAATGGCGTTAGATGCTGGAATTGAAATGCCAAACATTCATTTGTTCCCTTCACAAAAAGGGAATGGCTATTTTGCGGTAAAACGCTTTGATAGAGATGGCAACAAACGTTTCCATATGCATACAGTTAGCGGTTTGATTCATAATAATTTTAGATTTCCATCTCTTGACTATGAAGATTTACTATCATTGACAGCTGTGATAACAAAAGATATTCGAGAGGTAGAAAAAATGTTTCGTTTAGCCGTTTTTAATGTAATGGCTCACAATCGAGACGATCACTCAAAAAATTTCACGTTTTTGATGAATGAATTTGGTGAATGGAAATTGTCACCTGCTTATGATCTTACTTTTTCTAGTGGTCCAGGAGGAGAACAAAGTACCATGGTCATGGGAGAAGGGCGAAATATAAGTATCAAACACCTTATTAAATTAGGTTTGGAAGCAAAACTGTCAAAAGAATTCGTAGAAAATGTTATTGAACAAACTCGTTCTTCACTTGCTAAATGGATGAACTTATCTAAAGATTTTGGTATCAGTAAGTCTAACAGAGAACTAATTCAGAAGGTAATTTCAAAAGTATAAACCATAGTACTAATTTATAAACCAATACTACTTTACTTATGAATAACAGCACATCAAACATAAATCTTCGCGAACTTTCCGAAGAAGAAAAGCAGGGATATTTAACTTTAGTGTCAAATTGTGTTCATCCAACATTACAACCACAACTTTTAGAATTTTTTCATAGCCTAAAAGATTACTCTGATGACGACCGTTATTTTTCAACCTTTATTTATGTGTTGGATTATTTAGAAAAAGAGCAGTTGTTTTTTATCAAATTTTTTGATTGGAAACAGGACATAAACGATTTGGAATATTTTATTGATAATGCGGTTCAAAAACATTTTGAACTTTCCTTAAGCTTGCCCAATTCAGAAACTTATGGAGCAGGTGCTTCCATATCTTCAGCAGATGTTTTAAATGATTACGATGATTGTTTAAGAGCTTACGGCTTACAAATAGGATGTATTGATACAGAATCAGATGAATATGTACTATTTGTTCATAAAATTGAAGCAATTGATTGTATAGATGAAGCTGTCCAAATCATTGGTTTTGATTATTATGAAATAGATTAGTTTACTTCTTTAGTATCACGCTAATACGATTTAGTTTATCATAAAGTTAAAGTATATTTTTAATTCTTTAATTCAATATGATATTTTTTTATACCTCAAAAGGTATATTTTTTTATCTTTTTAAAATTTTATACCCTAAGAGGTATGTTTTAAATTTTTTTAGTATATTTATACCATAAAAGGTATAGTTATGCATTCATTACGATTATTTGTAAAACAAAAACGAAAAGAATTAAAGCTAACTCAAGAAGATTTAGCGCTAAATGCTGGTGTAGGTTTGCGTTTTGTTCGTGATTTAGAACAAGGAAAGAAAACACTTCGTTTAGACAAAGTGAATGACGTGTTGGCTTTGTTTGGGAAAGAAGTAGGGGTAATCGATAAAACTCGTGAATAATGGTACGTCAAGCAAAAATATATTTTCAAGATAAATTGGCGGGTGTTTTAGTTGAAGGCGATAACGGATATTCTTTTCAGTACGAACAGGAATATTTGGAAAAATCGAATTCAAAATCAATTAGTTTAACCTTACCACTAACGGAACAACCTTATCATAGCAAGGTTCTTTTTCCATTTTTTGATGGCTTAATTCCTGAAGGCTGGTTACTTGAAATAGGCGAAAAACATTGGAAGTTAAATCCTCGAGATCGTTTTGAATTACTAATCAATTTGTGCAGAGATACCATTGGTGCCGTATCTGTATATCCTATGGAGGAGGAAAAATATGACTAATTGTTTATTTTGTTATCAATCGGTAGAAACAGGTGAATATCATTCGAAATGTTCTAAAAAATTCTTTAAAACAACGCAAGTTCCTACTCTAGAATTAGATCAAGAGAAATTAAATCAATTAGCGGAAATTACGGTTAACGAACGATTGGCCTTAACTGGTGTTCAACCTAAAATATCATTGAGCTTAAACGAGGATCAAGGTAACAAACGATTAACTTTAGTTGGTTTATGGGGAGACTATATTCTAAAGCCACAATCTGCTGAATTTTCTTTTATGCCCGAGGTGGAAGATCTAACGATGCACTTAGCCAAGTTGTTTAAAATTGATACCGCTCAACATGCTTTAATTCGAACTTCAACAGGCGAACTAGCTTATATCACCAAGCGTTTCGATCGATCGAATGGTAAGAAAATTCACGTAGAAGATTTATGTCAGTTATCGGAATTACTAACCGAACAAAAATATAAAAGTTCTTACGAACGAGTGGGGAAAATCATCAAACAGTATACTACCAATTCAGGGTTAGATGCTATCAAATATTTTAGATTGGTTTTGTTTTCTTTCTTGACAGGTAATAACGATATGCACTTAAAAAACTTTTCGTTAATGCATACAGATAAAGGTATCTTGTTTTCACCTGCTTATGATTTGTTGAATGTGAACTTGATTTTTCCTGACGATAAAGAAGATTTGGCTTTAACTTTGGGTGGTCGTAAACGAAAAATAAAACGTTCAGATTTTGATCAATTGGCAATGAGTTTAGAACTATCTGAAACGGTTAGAGATAATATTTACAAAGACTTCTCTAAGCAAATAAATCAAGTACAAAATGTGATCGACAGAAGTTTTTTGTCCAAAGATTACAAAAAAGAGTATTTTCGTATTTACGAAAGTAAAATAAAACAAATTGACTTATAAAGACCTTTATTTTATATAAACAAAAATGTTCATATTTGTATGATGACTTTATTGCAATTAGTAATAGTTAAACGTATCCATAATTAGTTAAAAGGTAAATTATAAATTATTATTGATACTGCTTTGGATAGCGATAATAGTTGTTTTATTTTGAGTGTAAAATTCTGACTCTTAAATAAATATGTTCTTTTTTTTGTATCTTATTTGTACCATAATAATGTAACTTATTGATATTCAGTGTTGGTTATTTTTGAAGAAGTTAAATAATATTTTTTTGTATATTTATGTTCAAAAAAAATTATTATGAAAAAATATATTTTACCATTAGCAATTTTGTCATTGATTTTCATTGGATGTTCAGATGATAATGGTGTAGAAACAGCACCTGATATTCCTTTTTTAGAATTTGACAATACGAATCAAAGTGGAATAACTACTAATTTGACCAATCCAACAGTGATCAAACGTTTAGACTCTTTAGTATATTATAACTATACTAATTGGAATCCACAGTTTGAGATGAACAATTTAACACAAGGCGATACGTTTTCAGGCTGCGAAAAAACAGTTAGAAAATTTTATTATAATGAATTCGATTTAGTTGATCGAATTGAAGAAGTTCACTATCGTTCGGGTGATCCAAATACGCATTTTGGCAATCCTGATGGTTTTTATAAACAGACAACTTATTATCAATACGAAAATCAGCAAATCGTAAAGCAGAATGACAATTCGTTAATTAACGAAGTAACTTATGAATATGCAAATGGAAAAATGATTAATAAAAAAGGTCAGCAAATTCGTGAAGAAGTTTATAATTATTTTGATGGGTACTTTAAAATTCATATACTTCCATATCAAGAAACCGCAACAAATTCAAAACAAATTTATACTTTACCAGTAGATCCGAACGTTGATATTTTTATAGATGTGTATTTAGACTCATTTCGAAATCAATACAGATATGTTTATAGTGCTGTTGATTATAACCATACAGAAATTAAGAATATTTATAATCCAATAGCGAATATGTTTCCTATTACATTTACAAATGAATATTCTGATTTTACGAAAATTAACTCAGTGCATTTTAGTTCTGGAAATTATCGTGCACAATCTATTTTTCAAAGCCATCAGTTTATTGTAGATCAAGATCATTATCCTCGAATTATTCAGGTTGGAAATTATACTCGCGGAGAACAATATTATTACTACTATAAAAATTAAATAAAACCTCCAATCTGAAAAGATTGGAGGTTTTATTTTTAAAAATTAGGTTCCCAAATAATACGCGTCATAAAATCTAATTCAAATTCTTTTGATTTAATTGGTATTCCAGAAACTATTCCAATAGCTAAATTGTGTAATATGCCAACTTTTATTTGCGGTCGCATAATATATTCAACATAGCCTTTTTCCATTCGTAAATTATTTTCAATTCCAATAAAATGGCTCGAATTCGGAACCATATAATGTACACTCGCATTTAACTGCCAATTGGTTTGCGTGTTTCGATTTTTAAAGTTGTATTCAAATTCGGGACCTGTATAAATTAAGGTACTAATTTGATCGAAATTTTTTGCTGCTATAAAAAACGGAGTAGCTAAAAATCCTTTAAATAAAGCCGATTCTTTTTTAAATGCTCTTTGATTTACAAATTCCATTTCATGCATATATCCGATTGCTAGTGAAGTTTGATGTTTTTCATTAACTAAAAAAGTATATTGCGTAGCTAATTTAATTCCGTCAATTTTGTTGATTGTTTGTCCTAAATCGGTTTTTGTAAAGCTCACTGGAACCTCAACTTCAAGTCCTAATCTATCTGCTGCAGCCCATTCATACTCGATAAAAGCACTTTGTTCTTTTTTGTTTTTGTAATTTGTAATTCCGTATCCGATATTAAATTCAGCTTCGCCTTTTCTTGCGCCTAAATCACGCATTAAATCAATAAATATAGGTTCGGCATGTTTTACTTTTACAGGTGTTTTTAAAGAATCGTTTGGTTTTAATTGTATTTCTTGTGCGTTAGTAAAAGTTGCTAAGGTGAATGCTAAAAGTGTTGTAAATAAAAGTTTCATTTGTTTTAATTTTGTACAAATGTATTTTTGGAAATAGGAAAGAATTTGGAATGTTATGATGAAAGCTGCTTTTTTACCTTTTATTGATTCAGAATCTGAAATACTTATTTTAGGAACTTTTCCGAGTGAGAAATCTTTGGCTTCGAATGAATATTATGGAAATAAACAAAATCAGTTTTGGAAATTGATTTATGATGTTTTTGAAACAGAATATGAAGCTGTTTATTCAGAAAGACTTTTGTTTTTGAAGGAAAATAAAATTGCCCTTTGGGATGTTTTTCAAACCTGCGAACGCAAAGGAAGCTTGGATGCAAATATTGTGAATCCAGAAGTGAACAATTTCGAAAAGTTATTTGCTAAATATCCCAATTTAAATAAGATTGTTTTTTCAAGTAAGAATGCTTATACTTTTTATCGTAAAAATGTAGGTAATTATTTTGGCAAAGAAATTTTAATCATGCCATCAACAAGTGGATTATATGCTTCAATGAAATATCAGGATAAATTAGAAGTTTGGAAAACAATTAGATAAAAAAAATCCAATCTGAAAAGATTGGATTTTTTAACGCACTAATAAACTAAGATGACAGGTTTATCGTATACGATCTGCAGATTTTACAAGATCTTCGTCCTTTTTGATGGCTTTATTAGCTAGTGCTAATAAAATGATAGAAACAACAGGAAGAAACATCCCAATACCTTTCTCAGAAACCGAAGCTTCTCCAGATAAATTTAGAGATTGATACACAAATAATCCTAGTAATATAAAGTTCAATATCATATTCAATCTGTTATAAACAAATTGCGTTTGTCTTTTTTTATATCCTAATAATGAAATAACACTTAATGCAGCACTTAATCCAAAACCAATTACATACATTGTGTTTTGTCCCGCATAAAAATCAGCACCTTGAGCATTTTTCCAAATAGGAAAAACTAAAGATAAAATTCCTGAAACAACAAATGCTAAAAATAGATAAATGGATTGTATTCTTTGAATCATTATTAATAGGTTTGAATACAAAAATACATTTTCTTTTTTTAAAAAACCTATTGTTTATTAAAAAAAAATCGTAATATTGCATAGTATTGTTGTAACTACTTCATTGTGCGACGATTCAGATTTCAAAAAAAACCTTTCTATTAAAATAAGCATTACACTTAATTAAACATTTAAACATATATGTTTGAGATCTCTTTATTAAAAGATATGAAGCTTACAGAGCTGCAAGAAATCGCAAAGCAAGTAGATATTAAAAAATATCGAGCTATGAAAAAAGATGTTCTTATTACGAACATTATGCAATTTCAAGAAGCTCAAATCGAAAAAGAAAGTAAGCCCGAAGAAATATCTAAACCTCAACAAGATGTTAAAAGTTCGGAAAATAAGCCTAAGCGAAAACGAATTTCTACACCTGAAATAACTGAAAATTCAGAATCTACTGAAAAAATAGAAGAAACACAAAAGTTAGAAAAAACTGAAAATCTAGAAAAAAATGTTCCTGTTAAACCTTTAAAAGCTAAGGAAAATAAACAAATTTCTGAAGTTGTAACGGAAGAAACGAAACAAGAAAATACACAGGAAAACAATGTTTCAGAAAAAGTTAAGAAAGAAGTAAATGCTAAGTCTAAGCCTACTAATCTTAACCAAAACGAAAGAAATAACAAAAAAGATAGAAATTCGAATAATCAACGAACGCATTCGAATCCTACAAAAGATACAAACAACGATTCGGTTTCAAATCCTACAGAAACTAAAGAAGTTGAAGAAAATGTTGTAACAGAAACTGAAAAACCAGTTCATCCTAATCATCAAAACAACATTAAAGCAAATCAAAATAATCCAAATCAAAAAAACAAAAACAACAATAATAATCGCAAACCTAATTTTAGGGAAGCCGATTATGAATTTGATGGAATTATCGAGAGTGAAGGTGTTTTAGAAATGATGCCTGATGGTTATGGTTTCTTACGTTCATCTGATTACGGATATTTTTCTTCTCCAGATGATATTTATTTATCACAATCTCAAGTACGTTTGTTTGGTTTAAAAACCGGTGATACCGTTCGTGGTGTTGTTCGTCCACCAAAAGAAGGCGAAAAGTTTTTTCCGCTAGTTCGAGTAACAAAAATAAACGGACACAATCCAGAAGAAGTACGTGACCGTACGTCATTTGAACATTTAACACCATTGTTTCCGAACGAAAAATTTAATTTAGCAGATTCTAATAGCACATTATCAACTCGAATTATCGACTTATTTGCACCGATTGGTAAAGGGCAACGCGGTATGATTGTAGCGCAACCTAAAACAGGTAAAACCATGTTGCTAAAAGATATTGCAAATACAATTGCTGCAAATCACCCAGAAGTTTATTTAATTGTTTTGTTAATTGATGAACGTCCAGAAGAAGTTACCGATATGCAACGCAGTGTTCGCGGAGAAGTTGTAGCTTCTACATTTGATGAACCTGCTGAAAAACACGTAAAACTTGCGAATATTGTTCTTGAAAAAGCAAAACGTTTGGTTGAATGCGGGCATGATGTTGTGATTCTTTTAGATTCGATTACACGTTTAGCTCGTGCGTATAATACTGTTCAGCCGGCTTCTGGTAAAGTATTATCGGGTGGGGTTGATGCAAATGCGTTACAAAAACCAAAACGTTTCTTTGGTGCGGCACGTAACATTGAAAACGGCGGTTCGTTGAGTATTATTGCAACAGCATTAACTGAAACGGGGTCTAAAATGGACGAGGTTATTTTTGAAGAATTTAAAGGAACCGGTAATATGGAACTTCAGTTAGATAGAAAAATTGCAAATCGTAGAATTTTCCCAGCAGTTGATTTAACTTCTTCAAGTACACGTAGAGATGACTTGCTACAAGACCCAGAAACTTTAAATAGAATGTGGATTGTTCGTAGACATTTAGCAGATATGAATGCTGTCGAAGCAACAAATTTAATTTATGATAAATTAAAGAAATCTTCAAGTAACGAAGAATTTTTGAAAATGATGAATGATTAATTTTCAATTCAATATATAAAGTAAAACCTTCCAAAAATCTGGAAGGTTTTTTTATTCGTCTAAATTTTCATTAAAAGCTGAAGGTAAAATTTGCGGAATTAATTTTATTAATATGGGTAACAATAAACTTCCGCCAGGTAAAACAAAAATGGTTAATGACGGAATGGTTTTACACAATTCAATCAATTGTTTTTTGATGCGTTTTCGTTCTTTTTCATCTAAATTTTTGTGCGTCGATTTAGCTAATAAATAAACCAAATCTTTATTGTTTTTCAATTCTTTACTTAAGATGTTTTTATTTCGTTCTAATAATAAAGATATAGAAGCAGACGTATGTTTATAGAATTTTTTTACTGGATGAGCAAACTGAAAATACGGAATTTCGTGTTTGTTTATTTCAATAAAATGTTTGATTGCACAACTACTTTCCTTGATGTTTTCATCTGTAAGATTTAATTTTTTACCGACTTGTTTTAGAAATTCAAGCTCGTTTTCTTCTAAAATTTTATCGCGCCACATCACCATATTAGTTATGTCTAAAATATAATTTCTGCCAAAATAAGTAATGAATACATTAAAATCAATCTCATTAAAAGTTTTATTAGCTAAATTCTTGGCTGAAAAACGTAGCGAATTTTCAAATATTCGTTGAATGATTTCATCATACTTGGTTTTGACAGATTTTTCGTTATAAGCCAAGTAAACCAAATTCAATAATGTTTCTTCTAAATGTTTGAAAAAAGCTAGAACCTCGGTTTCATTATGTAAATAACGCTTAAAACTTACAATATCAATAAAAAGTAACGCATTGGTTAAACTATGTGAAAAAGACTTTTCTACAATGTTTGATGCATTTTGAACACGTTGGTCAATAATCTTTTCTAACGATTGTTTGATTCCGTTTGAAGTAGGTAGAATGTAAGAAAAAAATAAATTGGCTTTATATGTTGAAATGACATCGTAAAAAGCTTTAATTTTTTTAAAGAATAAATCAACATCTGATGATTGAGTTGTTGAAACAAAGGTTTTGTATAAACTATGTATCAAAACTATTTTGGTCATTTCTTCGTTGGTCCATTTTTCTTGTGGAATTTCTTCAAACGGAACCGAAGTTGTATAACCATAAATGAAACCTGATTTTCTGATTTTTTTGTACAATTCAATTTCATCTACTTCGTTTTGAAAAGATGATGCAGTTTCAGAAAAATATTTGGTTATCCAATTGCTCTTGGAAGGATTCATTATTTATTTTTCTTTAAAATTATTACTTTTTTAGCTACTAAAAGCTAATTTAATTTTAAATTTTGTTTGTGATTGGATGTTGCGTTAGGGATTGAAGTGGAAATCCTTTTTGAAACGAAGTGTAAAAAAGATTGAAACATAAAGCCCGACGTTTAGAAAACGACGTTAGGAGTTTTTGTAAACGTAACGCCATCTTTATAAATTTAATTCTTCTTTAATTTATTGATATATTCTTGCGGACGAATTCCCATGATTCGATAAAAAATATTACTAAAAGCAGAAAGACTAATAAATCCGACTTTTACGGCAACTTCGTAAACATTCAACTTATTTTCTGACATCAATTCTAAAGCTTGCGATATGCGTATTGCGCGATAAAATTTAACAAAACTCATCCCGATGTCTTCTTTAAATAATCGGGAAAGTGTACGTGAACTCAATCCAAATTCTTTCGCAACTTCTTCTAAAGTGTATCGTTTTTCTAAATTATTACGTAAAAATTGCCCCACTTTTATCAATCGTTCATCTTTTGGATAAGGATGTTGAATCGGAAAAGATGAAACATTTTTACACATTGTTGGTAAATTTGTTTTAATCGCTTTCAAAAAATAATATTCGGCAGCTTTTTCAGGTCCGTAGCAACCCATCCATTTTTCGGTGTACCAAATCATTTCTCGTAATAAATCATCAACCATATAAACATTTTCTGTTTTATAAAGCAAATCATCTGTTTCAAAAATCGTCATGTACAAACCAAAAATTTTGATGTGTGAAGAATGAGAAAGTATGTAATGTGGTACGTTTGGCGGAATCCAAATAAAACATCGTCCTGGAATATACCAATGTTTTTGATTTATGAAAACATGAAGTACTCCGCCTTCTGCATATAAAAGCTGACCTTTATCGTGTTGATGTTCAACTGTTTTAGGTTGTGAACTTGTAAAGTTGTAAATATAAAACTCTGATTCACAGTTTTCTATAGAAAAGAAGAAATTGTCATTCATAACCAAATTTAATCAAAATGGCGTAAATGAGCAAATTTTTGTCGATTTATACAATATAAAAACTTTACTTCGAGGAGTAATTTTGTACTTTAATTAAAGATGTTATATGTTCAGAATTTTTTTACTCGGTTTTATGCTTTGTGCTGAAGTGGTTTTTTCTCAAAATACCGATTTCCCTTCCGGTGCTTTAAAACTTAAAGATGCAATAACAATCGGTGTTAATCAAAATAAAAAAATACAATATAATAAAGTTAATAATAAGATTTCTAAAAGTAGAGAAAAAATTGCTTTTAATGAGCAACTTCCAGAATTTGAAGCACATTATATGTACAATCGAATGTCGCGTTTACGCCAATATCAAAATGGTGGATTTGAAGGTGGACCTACAAAATATTTCTTAAAACGATCTTTATATGAATTAGATGGTGGTGGAGTTTTACCTTTATATAAAGGAGGGAAATTACAAACCGAAAAAAAAATCGCTGCTGTTGAAACTGATATTTCTGAACTTGCTATTGAAAAAAGTGAGAAACAGGTTAAAATGGAATTAATATCAGATTATTTTCAAATTTATAATTTATTAGAGCATCTAAAAGTCATTCAAGACCATATTAATGAAGATAATGTTTTACTTAAACACATTACTAATTTAGAAAAAAATGGTGTGGTAACTTATAATGAAATATTACGGTCAGAATTACAATTAAAGCAAGATAGTTTAGAATTTATTACTATCCATAACGATATAAAAATTGCTAAAGAACAAGTGAAATATCATTTGTCTGCACCTGAAGATTATCAAATTCAGATTGATACTACTGGCTTAACTTTTGGAATGAACGAAGTTTTTGACCTAAAAACAATTATCAAGTTAGCGCATCATGAAAATGAGGATTTGAAAATTGGAGCAAAAGAAATTGATGTAAAGCAATTAGAAATTAAAGGTCAAAAAGCAAATTTCTTTCCTACCATTAATTTAGTTGGAAATGCAAAACTGAGTTATCCCAATTATATGTTTTTTCCACCAGAAAATTTTGCTTATACCATTGGTTTTATCGGAATAGATATCAAATGGAATTTAAGTAACATTTATACCAACAGAGAAAAAGTTAAATTACAACGTTTAAAATTAGAAGCTCAGTATTTAGAGCATCAAGAGCTTGAAGAAAAAGTGAATTTTGAAGTGAAGCGAGCTTACTCAAAATACAACGAAGCACAAGATAAAATTGAAGTTTACAAAAAAGCAGTGCTTCAGGCCGAAGAGAATTTTAGAATTGTAAAAAGTAAATATTTAAATCAACTTTGTTTGATTACCGAATTGATTGATGCTGATAATACCTTACTTGAAACACAATCACAATTAATTACTTCTAAAATTGATAAACAACTTAAATATTATCAATTGAAATACATAATAGGAACATTATAAAAATTTTCAAATACATGTCTAATAAAAATCAATCTACTCGTTTCAATAAAATTATGCTTATTATAGCTTGGATTTTAATAGCAGGTGGTGTAATCGGTGCGATTTCGTATTTAGTTTTCAACAGTCGATACGAAACTACAAATGATGCCCAAGTAGACCAATATATTACACCTTTATCAAGTAGAATCTCAGGATTTATTAAAGAGGTAAACTTTGAAGAATATCAAAAAGTTAAAAAAGGAGATACTTTAATTGTTATTGATGCCGAAGAATATGCTTATGCTGCGGAACAAGCGCAATCTGAAGTTGAAGCTTCTCAATCTACAGAAGCTGTTACAGAAAATGCAGTGCAGTCTAAAGCTTCAGAAATTGCTATAATTCAAGCGCAAATCGAAAAAGCAAATTTAGAAGTTTGGCAAACACAACAAGATTATAATCGTTTTAAAAACTTAGTCGTAGAAAAATCTGCAACTCAACAACAATTTGAAAAAGCAGAAGTTGCTTACAAATCAGCTTTAAGCCAAAAACATACTTTAGAAAGTCGGCTTAAAGTCATAAATGCAAATATTAACGAAGCAAAGGCAAAAGTTTTACCAGCAAAAAGTACAACAAAATCTAAAAAGGCTTCAGCAAAATTTGCCGATTTAATGGTTCGCTATTCTTATATCGTTGCACCGTTTGATGGAGTAGTGGGGAAAAAGAATATTCAACCAGGACAATATATTAAAGTAGGACAATCGCTTGTAAATGTGGTTAGCGATGAAAAATGGGTAACTGCTAATTTTAGAGAAACTCAGATTTCAAATATCGAAATAGGTGCTGATGTATATTTTACAGCTGATGCTTATCCAGGAAAAGAATTTACTGGGAAAATAATAGCTTTTTCTCCAGCAAGTGGAAGTAAATTTTCATTGTTACCTCAAAATAATGCAACAGGAAATTTTATCAAAATAGAACAACGTATTCCGACAAAAATTATACTTAATCCAAATCAAGAAACTGAGAAATTGGCTGCAGGAATGAATGTTATGATACACGTTAAAAAATAAATCAAATGAATGCTAATTTATCTATATATAATAAGTGGGTTCCGGAATGGATTAAATTACCATTATTAATAATAGGGTTAATTCCACATTTACTTTTAATAGGTTTATTTAGCGGAAATACACAATTTGTTGCGTCAGTTTTAGATTCAGATGCCAATGATTTACAATTTTTACTTTCAATAAGTTACGCAACAATTGTAGTAACATTATTAATTTATGCGCGTTTTTTAGCTTATTTTTCTTTAAAAAGTTACATACTTTTAATGACAAGCTGCTCAATTTTTATATTGCTTTTATTGGTGATATTTAAAAGTTATGTCGTTATTGTTCCGTTACGTGTATTAGAAGGTTTTTTTGCACTTTTAGAAGGCGTTGTTTTTTTACCTGTAATAATGGCTACTTTAAAATCAAAACATTCTAAATTTATTGCTTTCTTTATACTTTACGCATTAATGCTAAGTTCAGGACCTTTGACTGCTTGGGTTTTTAAATTTGCTACAAGTAATTTTGGATGGCAAGAAGTTTTTTTAACGGTTGCAGGATTTCATACTTTGGTTCTAATCATCACTTTGTATCTTTTTAATAACAATCGATTTTTTCCTCGAAAACCACTTTATCAATTGGGTTTAATAAGTTATTTATTTTTACTGATTAGTTTGGTTTCTGGTGTTTTTGTAATCATATACGGATTTAGATTAAACTGGTTTCACTCATCAGCAATTTGGTATGCTACTTTTATATTCTTAATTTCTGGAGGACTTTTTATTTTAAAAGAATTTTATGCAAAACGAAAATTATTTTTATTCGACATCATAAAATTTAAAAGTATCAAAATAGGTGTCGCTTTGTTTTGTATTTTTTACATCATGCGATTTGGATATGTGAGTATTTATTCGACTATGGTAATGGTTTGGAAATGGCCTTGGGAATACGTTGTAAATTTTCAGTTTATTAATGTTGGTGGTGTGTTATTAGGAGTTTTTTCATCAGGAGTTTTACTTATAAAAGGAACGTCAAGCAAACTAATTTTTATGATTGGTTTTTTAATGTTATCCGTAAATGCCTATTTAATTTCTTGTTTGTTCGATGTCGATGTAAGTACCTTTGCTGCCGGTAAAACTGTATTTATTCAAGGAATTGCGCAAGGTTGGCTTTTTACTCCATTAGTCATGTATATCATCGGAAATGTTCCTGTGCAATACGGCGCTAATGCTTCGATGGTTGGAACGGCTGCTCGTTTTTGGTTTACAAATTTGGGATTTGCTATTTCTCAAAATATGACGTATTTCTTACAAGAAAAAAACTTTGATGCTCTAAAATCGAACATCGATGTTACAAGAGCATTAGTTCAAGATGAAGTACAAACTAAATTGGATACTTATAGTCAAATCTATACTTCAGATACAAGTGAATTACTCATGCAAAACGATTTGATGAATTTGGTTTATCAACAAGCAAGTTTATTAGCTGGTAAGCAATTATTTACTTTTTATTTTTGGATTGGATTAATTACTGCGATTCTGATTTTTGTAACCATTCCTCAAAGAGATAAAATCAAATACTATAAATACAAAATCATACGATTAAAACGTAGATTCATATAAAATAAAAATCCTCTAAATTTTAGAGGATTTTATGTTTTATTCTTCTGTTGCTTTTCCAGCTTTACGGAAAATAAAATTCCCATAAATATGTCTTTTAGCAAAACGATTGTACGAATCTGCGTTAACTAATTTAATATACGTGTTTCTTGGAACTCCAATATATTCGTATTTTTCACCGTTTAAATGTTCGATGATTAAGACTTGTTTTTCAAACTGAAAATCTAAAATATTAGAAGTAGCAATGGTTTCAGCGTAAGCATCCTTATTTTTTTCGTGTGTTTCGCTATTGATACTTACCAAAAAATGATAAGCTTCGATTACAGCTTTACTTTTTTCTTCGGCTTCAATTCTTCCAGCTTCGTTGTCAACAAATTTATCAGGATGTGCATCCTTCATGGTGTTTCTGTAAATGTTTTTCAACTCTTTTAAAGTAACGTCTTTGTCAACTCCAATAAGTTTTCTGTATTCAATAACTCTTTTCATGTTTTGATTTCTTATAAAGTTTGCAAAACTAAGGTTTTAATTTTGATTTTCTTTGAAAGGATTTGAAATTAACTAATAAATAACGGATTATTTATAATTTATCAAATTCTTGAATATTTTATAAATCAGTACAGTTGTAATTATGATAGAGCATAAATGTTAAAAAAATAGTTTTTTATAATAATGTAGTAACTTAGAAAAAAAATAAGTTAGTTATGTTTAATGAATTGCTAGATCAACGTAATATTGGACTTTGGAATAAGTTAATTTCACAATTTGATATTCAAATTATTGAGACTATTAATTATAAATTAGAATTTAAATCAGATTCAAATAGTGCATTAATTTATGTTGATACACGAAAAAGTAAAGAATTATTTACTCACGAATTGCTACACTTGGAGCTAAGGTATTTTGGGTTAGATACTGTAACTTTTTTTGATTTTACAAAATTTAATCAATATGAAGAACAAATTGCATATAATTTATTAAATAATATTGAACATATATTGTTTTTTGATGAATTTATTAAATTAAAATTTAATCCAAAATTATTTGTAGAAGGAATTTCCTATAAAAAGGTTTTAGATAAGCAAATCAATCAATATAAAATGCTTGAAAAAATCGATTTAAAATTATATTATACATCTTTATATTTCACATTAAAAGCAGAGGAGTATTATGGTGAAAAAAGATTTGATTTTTTAATGAAATTAAAAAAGTTAAATAAAAAGTATTTTGAACAATGTGAAAAAGCCTATTCTTCTATTTTAGATTTAGATCTTGAAATACATCCAAATGTACAATTTGAAAAAATCATGAAGATTTTGTTTACAGAATAAACAAAAACTCCACCTGTATTTAGATGGAGTTTTTTGTTTATTATAAAATGAATTATTTTTTATTTGCTTCACACCATTTACGTGCGTTAACAAAAGCTTCTAACCAAGGCGTAACTTCGTCTTTACGACCGTTTGGATAATTTGCCCAATTCCATTGGAAAGTAGAACGCTCAATGTGTGGCATTGTTACTAAATGGCGACCAGTTACATCACACATCATGGCAGTGTTATAATCCGATCCGTTTGGATTAGCAGGATATTGCTCGTAAGCATATTTAGCAACAATGTTATAAGCAGCTTCGTCTTTTGGTAAGTTGAATTTTCCTTCTCCGTGAGAAATCCAAACTCCTAAAGTAGATCCTGCTAATGTAGATAACATGATCGAGTTGTTTTCTTGAACTTTCACAGATACAAAGTTCGATTCGTGTTTACCAGAAGTATTGTGAATCATTTTTCCGTGAACATCATGCTCTGGGTTGATTAATTCTAACTCCATTAATAACTGACATCCGTTACAAATTCCAACAGACATGGTATCCGGACGTTTGTAGAAGTTTTCTAAAGCAGCTTTTGCTTTTTCGTTATATAAGAAAGCTCCAGCCCAACCTTTAGCAGATCCTAAAACGTCTGAGTTAGAGAATCCTCCAACTGCTCCAATAAACTGAATATCTTCTAACGTTTCTCTTCCAGAAATTAAATCGGTCATGTGCACATCTTTAACATCAAATCCAGCTAAATACATTGCATTTGCCATTTCACGCTCTGAGTTCGAACCTTTTTCACGAATAATCGCTGCTTTTGGTCTTGCTCCGTTGTGAACTGGTTTAACACCTGTAAAGTGAGTAGGGAATGTAAAGTTTAACGGCTGATTTTTATAGTTGTTGTAACGTTCTTGCGCCATTCCGTTTTTAGATTGTTTTTGATCTAATAAGAAAGACGTTTTAAACCACGTATCACGTGTTTCAGTTACATTAAATGTAAATACATCGTTGTTGTTTTTAAATGTAACTTCGTTACCAGCAACAGCAGTACCAATTTTTACAGCTTCAATTCCGGCTTCAGCAAAAGCTTTTTCAAAAGCGGCATCTTCTTTAGCTTGTAAAACAACTGCAATATTTTCGTTAAATAAAGCTTTAACCGTATCCGCCTCGTTTAATGCAGATAAATCATAGTTTGCACCTAAATTAACATCTGCAAAAGTCATTTCTAATAAAGTAGTAACTAAACCACCTGATCCGATATCGTGACCTGCCTCAACTAAATTAGTATTGATAGCTTCTTGAATGGTATTGAAAGTCTTTTTAAAGTAAGCTCCGTCTTTAATGGTAGGAACTTCGTTTCCAATTTTATTTAAAATTTGAGCGAAAGATGATCCGCCTAATTTAAATGTATCTTGAGATAAATTGATGTAGTAAATAGAGCCAGCATTTTTATTTAAAACCGGTTCAACTACTTTATTAATATCTGTACAGTTTCCTGCTGCCGAAATAATAACCGTTCCAGGAGCGATTACGTTTTCACCGTTTGGATACTTTTGTTTCATTGAAAGCGAATCTTTTCCTGTTGGAATATTGATTCCTAATTCAATTGCAAAGTCAGAACATCCTTTAACCGCTTCGTATAAACGCGCATCTTCACCTTCGTTGTTACAAGCCCACATCCAGTTTGCTGATAAAGAAACACCAGCTAAACCGTTGTTGATTGGAGCAAAAACAAGGTTTGATAAAGCTTCAGCAATTGCGTTACGAGATCCCGCAATCGGATCAACTAAAGCTGCAATAGGAGCGTGTCCAACTGTAGTTGCAATACCTTCGGTAGATTTAAAATCTAAAGCCATTACACCCACATTGTTTAAAGGTAATTGTAAAGGACCAACACATTGTTGTTTTGCAACGCGTCCGCCCACACAACGGTCTACTTTATTTGTTAACCAATCTTTAGATGCAACTGCCTCTAATTGTAACATTTGGTTTAAATATGTAGGAATATTTTCTGTGCTGTACGTTAATCCAGCGTAATTTCTATCAATTTTTTTATCTGTCATTACCGTTTTAGGAGACGATCCGAAGAAGTCTTCTAAAGCGTAATCCATTGGTTTTTCACCTGTAGTTTTAGATTCGAAAGTAAAACGGTGATCACCTGTTACGTCTCCAACAGTGTACATTGGTGCACGTTCACGATCAGCAATTTTTTGTAACGTTTCAATATCTTTTTCTCCAATAACTAATCCCATACGTTCTTGAGATTCGTTACCAATAATTTCTTTTGCAGATAACGTTGGATCTCCAACAGGTAAAGCGTCTAAATCAATTAAACCACCTGTTTCTTCAACCAATTCAGATAAACAGTTTAAGTGTCCACCCGCACCGTGATCGTGAATAGACACGATTGGGTTGTTGTCAGATTCCACTAAACCACGAACCGCATTAGCCGCACGTTTTTGCATTTCAGGGTTAGAACGTTGAATTGCGTTTAACTCAATTCCAGATCCAAAAGCTCCAGTATCGGCAGACGAAACCGCAGCTCCACCCATACCAATACGGTAGTTTTCACCACCTAAAATCACAATTTTATCACCAACTTCTGGTTTGTGTTTTATCGCTTGATCTAATTTTCCGTATCCGATTCCACCTGCTTGCATAATTACTTTATCGTAACCAATTTTGCGAGCATCTTCTTCATGTTCAAAAGTTAATACCGATCCAACAATTAACGGTTGACCAAATTTGTTTCCAAAATCTGAAGCTCCGTTAGATGCTTTGATTAAAATATCCATTGGCGTTTGGTATAACCAATCTCTTTCATTCATGGCTTTTTCCCATGGGCGTTCTTCGTTTAAACGCGAATAAGACGTCATGTAAATCGCAGTTCCTGCTAAAGGTAAAGAACCTTGACCTCCAGCTAAACGGTCACGAATTTCTCCTCCAGCACCTGTTGCAGCACCAGAAAATGGTTCAACAGTAGTAGGGAAGTTGTGCGTTTCTGCTTTTAATGAAATAACCGATTCAAATTCTTTTTCAGCATAAAAATCTGGTTTGTCAGCAGAAATCGGTGCAAATTGTGTTGCTTTTGGTCCTTTTACAAAAGCAACGTTATCTTTATATGCAGATACAATTCCGTTTGGATTTGTTTCTGATGTTTTCTTGATTAATTTAAATAAGGATGTAGGTTGTTCAACGCCATCGATAACGAAAGTTCCGTTAAAGATTTTATGACGGCAGTGTTCTGAGTTTGCTTGTGAGAAAGCAAAAACTTCTGAATCTGTTAATTTACGACCTAATTTTGTTGCTAAGTTATTTAAGTACTCAACTTCTTCTGAACTTAAAGCTAATCCTTCTTGTTGGTTGTAAGCTTCAATATCTTCAATCTCTAAAATTGGTTCTACATTGATTGCAATGGTAAACATTTCTTGAGTTAATGCAGCAAACTTTTGAGAAATCATAGGATCAAAATCAATGAAATCAGAAGAAACTTTTTCGAATTCTTCAATACGAATAATTCCTTCAATTCCCATGTTTTGCGTAATTTCAACCGCATTGGTACTCCAAGGTGTGATCATTGCCGCGCGTGGGCCAACGTAAAAATCTTCTAAAGTAGTTTGTTCAATTTTTGAAGCATTACCAAAAAGCCAATTTAATTTAGTAATATCTTCTGTAGTTAAATCTTTTTCGATTTGAACACTGTAAACAGTGCCCTTTTGGTTCACGAAGAAATGAATCATTGTGTATGTATTAGTTGTGTTGTTTGAAGCTACAAAAATAACTTAATTTTCATCAATTTAAAAATTATTATTGACTTTCTGGAATATTCTGATAGGCTCCTAAATCTGGACTTGATAAGCGGCTATTTCCTAATAAATCAAAAGGAACTTGTTGCGCAAAAATTAGATTTCCAATTCCTATAATATCAACCGCCTTATCTGTAATCATCATTTCGTTTTTGTTTGTGTTTTTGAAATATGGACGATATTGTTGTGGAGTTCTTGCAATTAAACAATTACTAAAATACGTTGAATTGTTAAAATCATAAGGGAAATTTCCAAAAACTTGATTGGAATAATCGGTAAACTTAATTAGAGAATTATCAAATTTAATATTGAAATTGTTATTTGAACCTTGTTTGTTCATAATCAACGACTCGCTACTTGAGCCATAAATAATGCAATTTTGAAATAATGCTTGTTCGATAGCAAATTCAGGTGTTCCATCGTAATTATCAATAACTACCGAAGTTTGATTTGGTTTATTCCAATAATTCGCAAAAGTAGATTGAATGAAATGATAATTTCCTCCAAACGTACAACCTAATCCGGCTTGACCGCAATTGTTTGTAACTACATTTGTTCCTCGAATTTTTCCGACTCTACCAAGAATTCCAAAATCAGAAGCATTATAAACTTGTAAATTATGTAAGTTAACTGTTCCTTGATTTTTATTAATTAGTAATCCGATTGTTGCGTTTTTAATGATTGCGTTTTCAAAATTTCCTGAACTTCCAACAGTAAGCCAAATTGCACCCCATTGACCAGGTGTGTTTTCAAAGCTAGGTTCTAAACGATCGCCTTGAAAAATAATCGGATTCTGGATCGTTCCGACTGCATTAATATTTCCGTTATTAGCAACCAAAAGTCCCGAATTATCGTGAAAATGAATTTGAGCTCCTGCTTCAATTTCTAAAGTTTTATTCGGAGGAACCGCAGCGTAACCGTAAATAACGTAAGGTTTGTCGTCTGTCCAAATTAGTTCATTTTCGTTTACAGGATCATTTTCGTCTAAAAAGAAACCTTCAATTTCTTCGCCATCTAACGGAAGTGTTTCTTTTGTTCCATCAGCAAATTTTTGCGGATATAAGAAAATCGCATCTTTCACTAATGTTACTAATTCGACTTTCTGAGAATTAGTACCTGAAGTAAATTGAATTTGATCGGTGTATAAATATTCCTTTTGATTCGAAAGTGAATGTATATCAACGGTTGTTTCTACAAAAATAAACATACTATCTTTTGCAAGAAGTTCTACATTATTGAAAACTTTTCCTGCGACCCCATCTACCATCAAACGGAAATTAGAATTTTCGCCTTTTGCAAGTTTCAAAGTTGGAATTTTGATGTCTTTATTTGTTGAGTTATAAACTTTTAACGTATATGTACTTGAACCAATATTTGTGAAAATAGTGTCTAAATAAACGGTATCTCTAGAAAAACGTAAATCCGTACCTGAACTTGTTTCGAAATCGAAATCTTTTCGGCAAGAAACGAAGCCAATTAAAACAAATATTGTAATAATATTATATAAATATTTCATTTTAAATTTTTTAGTATATAATTAAGTATAACTCAAATTTATCTAATTTATTATTCAATTTGATTGACAAAGTCTTTCAGTTTTAAATAATGTTTTTTATTGCAAATGCTTGGTGCTAATTTTTCAGCGTAAATTTGTTTACTTAATGAAGTTTTTTGATGTAAAGTTTCTGGAAAATTATATAGTTCTAAAATTTTATCTGCAAAATCGTAAGTGTCTAAATAGTTTGCTGTAAAAGTTGCTTGTTCTGTTACTATTTCAGATAATCCAATTGCATTTTTAAATAAAACTAAAGGTTTGTTAAGCATTACAGCTTGAACACCAACTAATGAAAATGATTCTTCACGAGATGTTATCAAACAGGCATTACTGAAATTTAAATAAGCAAGCGGAGTCTTGGTATGTGAAATTAACTCAATATAAGAATTTAATTCTAATTTATCAATATCTAATTTCAATGCTTTTACAAAATCATTATCGCTAGTAATTCCAATAATTAAAATTTTAAATTTTAGATTCGGATTTTTAGCTCGTAGATAATTTGCAATTTGCGGAATTAAATCTGTACCTTTTGTTAAACTTGGTTGTCCTAAATTTACTAATATTAAATCATTATTTGAATATTCTTTTAATAAATTAGAATCTATTTCTGAATATTCATTTTGCTCAATTGCTGGACTAATTATAGCTATCTTAGATGCTATAACCCCGTAGTTTTGTTCAAGATTATTTGAAGCTGTTTGGGTAACAGTAATTACATGGTCAATATTTTGAAATTCTTTAGTAGCTCTGTTTTTATTTAAAAATAGACTAGTTAAATAATTTCCTTCATGTACATGTAAGATTGTTTTTACAGTTTTACATTGTTGTTTTAGTTTACTTAAATACTTTAAAGTTAAGATTGTGTTTCCGTAAACAATGTCATAATTATGGGCTTTTTGTAAAGCAAAAAGTTGTAAAGAAATAGGTTTGAAAATATTAATAATTTTCGTTTTTATTTTTTTGTCTTTTCTTTTAGTATAAAAGTTTCTAGCAATTTTTTTTAAATCTGGCTCAATTTCACTAGCAATTGATCTAAGAACAAAAATATCAATAATGAATTCTTTCTGATGATTTTCATTAATGTAATTTAAAAAAGAAAGTAAAGCGTTTGGTGCTCCGGTTCGTGTGTCTTCGTGAAATATGAAAAGTATTTTTGTTATCATTTTTTAACTTAAATTAAAAACCGTTTTTGTCCAATGGTTTAAAGTATATTTATTTAATATGTTTTCAGGTATTTTTTCGTAAGTTCCATTCAAAAAGTTATCTGAAATAACAGGATTTTCTTTGTCAACTACAAGAATGTTATTTTCATTATAAAAATCATAATGTTTGATATTTTTATTTGTAGTAATTAATTTTCTTTGCATTGCTAGAGCTTCAAAAACTCGAAAGCTTAATCCAGTTTGGTTGTCTCTTATCAAATCTATAAAAATTTCAGATTTTTCTAGATCTTTCATAACTTCATCTATACTTATTCTTTGATTGGTAAAATGAATAGTAGTGTTTTTAACTTTTTTTAATTTATTTGTATATATAAGAAACTTTGAAGGTGTATCAAATTTTTTAAAAATGTCATCTAATTTATAAAGTGTTCTTAATCTATTGTCTTCGGAATATATAGCAAAGGCTTTAAAATCAAACGTTTGTTTTATTTCTTCAATGTCTTGATAAATATAATTTGTTATGAATTTAAAATTGAATTCTTTGCAATCTTTGTCATCAAACGAAAATACAGTGTCAAATAAATCTAAGATGTTATTTAATACTGGAGTTCGATCTAAGCTATCATACAAAAAAGTGATATATCTTTTAGTTGAATTTTTAATTTTTTGATGTGTTTCTAAACTAATTTGTTCAGGGTTAATTATTAAAATTTGATCAAATTTGCCTAAATTTTCTAAAGTATCTAATATAAATTTTTCTCTATTTATTTTTTTTACGTTTTTATTAAAAAATAATTTATTATTGAAATTAGAAATTTTTTCAAATAGATTTTTGTATTTGTATTTATATTTTGATAGACTAATGTGATAGGCTTCAATGTTTTGTGTTTCTAGGTTTTTTTTTATGAAATTATCAAAACCCCAAATATCAAAGCTAATTATACAAATTTTCATTATTAATTTTTTTGTAAAAATAATTATAAAAACAATGTTATAAAAAAATGATTTCAGTTTTTATATATTTGCTTAATCTTATAAATTATGAATAAAATTCAAACTGGATTCTTAGTTTCTTACGACTACGAATTTTTAAAGAAATCTTTACCACCCGTTTATGAAGATTCTGATACAATTTTTCTAGCAATAGACCATCTGCGTCGTACATGGAAAGGAAATACATATGAAATTGAACCAGCTTTTTTTGACTGGATTAAAGAAATTGATGTTGATAACAAAATTGTTATTTACGAAGATGATTTTTATGTGTCCGATTTAAATGCAATTCAGAATGATACGCGAGAGCGTCATATGTTAGGTATGAAAATGGGAATCGGTAACTGGATGATACAAGTTGATTCTGATGAAATTTTTATTGATTTTAAAAGTTTTGTACAGCAACTTAGAAGATACGATAACTTTTTAAAAACACCAGAAAAGAATCCAATTCAATTTGCAGCTTTTCATATTAATGTATATAAATACTTAGAAAAAGGTATTTTATATATAGATAATCCAACTAAATTTTACATTGCGACTAATTATCCTAATTATAAATATGCAAAAAATACACGTGAACGAATTGTTTATTTAGATAGTTATGTTTTGCACGAAGGTCTTGCTCGTACTGAAGAAGAATTACGTTTTAAACTCAAAAATTGGGGACATCAACATGAAATCAATGATTCTTTTTTAGAAAAATGGTTAAAAGTTGACGAAACTAATTATACAGAAATGGAAGACTTTTTTTATCTAGATCCTAAAACTTGGAAAAAATTAGGTTATTTTGCTTCATTAAATCTTGTCGATTTGCGTAAGTTGATTTTAGATAATGAAAAATTGAAAAAAACTAATTTCTGGTTAGTTAAGAAAAATTTTGGACAATGGTTTAAACATCTTTTTAAATAATTATGAAAGTCGCCTTATTAATTTCAACATATAATTGGAACGAAGCTTTAACTTTGGTTTTGAATAGTTTGAAAATACAAACCGTTTTACCAACAGAAGTTTTAATTGCAGATGATGGTTCTCGTTCTGATACAAAAGATTTAATAGAAAAATTTGCTCTGGAAATTTCAATTCCGATTAAACATATTTGGCACGAAGATTTAGGTTTTCGTAAGTCTAAAATATTAAATAAAGCTGTTGCTAAAACGACATGTGATTATTTAATTCAGATTGATGGAGATTGTATTATGCATCCTAATTTTGTCGAAGATCATTTGAAGTTTTCGTCAGAAAATAAATATTTATACGGAACCAGAGTTTCTATAAAAAAGGAAGCTTTGTCCTATATTTTTAAAGAAAATGTTTTTAAGTTTAATTTTTTCTCTAAAAATTTATCCAAAAGAACACGCGCAATTCATTTTTTAATTCTAGCTAACAATTACAAACCACATATTAATTATTCTACTCAATTTCGAGGTTGTAATGTTTCTTTTTGGCGAAAAGATTTTATTGAAGTAAATGGTTATAACGAAGAATTCGAAGGTTGGGGTAGAGAAGATTCTGATTTAGTTATTCGAATGAATAATAATGGGATTTTAGCGCAAAGGTTAAGATACGCTGGTATTGTTTATCATATTTATCATAAAGATAACTCACGGGATAATTTCTTAAGAAACGATGCTATCCAAAACGAAACTATCAAGAATAAAATAATTCGTTGTCAAAAAGGTATAGATCAATATTTATAAAAAAAACTCGAATAATTATATTAATTATTCGAGTTTTCTATATTTCATCCAAAGTTGTAAATATCTTTTAAATACTGAGAAAGCGTGTAAATACGACAGTATGAATCCTTCTTTACCATCTAAAAATCCTAGTCTATAAATATATTGCCAAGAAAAACGATAAAATGGTCTAAATAAAAAATGATAGGCGTTTGGTTTTAATTTTTTTGCGTATAATTTTTCAGCTTGTAACTTACTATATAAATTTAATTTTGCATTATATGAGTCAAATGTAAAATAACTTTCATGATTTAGTTTGTGTTTAAGTTTTCCTGCCGAACCGTTTATTTTTAAATTTTCGTGAACTAAACCTTCAAATTGACAGAACTTTTTATTGAAAATTCGAGCAGCTTTATCATTTTGCCAACCTCCATAATTTATTTTTTTTCCTAAAAAGTTGAATTGACGTTTGACAAAAAAAGCAACCTTTTCATTCGGATTGGTAACATTTTCAATGATTTCTTTTTTTAAATCATCGGTAACATATTCATCTAAATCAAAAAATAAAATCCAATCGTTTGACGCTTGATTAATTGCAAAATTGCGTTGCGAAGAAAAATCAACAAATGTATTCTGAATCACTTTTACATGTAAACTTTTAGCAATTTCAACGGTTTTATCCGTACTGAACGAATCGACAATGATAATTTCATCAACAAAATCCAAACTTTTAATATATCTTTCAATATTTTGTTCTTCGTTTAATGTAATAGCTAAAGCGGTTATTTTTGGCGTCAATTTTTTTCTTTTTTGTCAAATATTATAAAACAAATGTACTATTTTAGTCTCAAATTTAAAATCAAAATTTAATGAGTTCGTTACCTATTTTAATGTATCATAATGTTGTTTCAGAAAAATCTAAATCTAAAGGATTAAACATTTTTGTAGATAGGCTAGAAGAGCAGTTTAAATATTTGATTGAAAACAAATATAACACTTATCATTTGTCTGAATTACAAAATTTAAAAACAATTTCTCAAAAAAGTGTGATTTTGACTTTTGATGATGTTACCAAAAATCAAATGGAATTTGCTATTCCGTTATTAAAAAAATATGGACTAAAAGCTACTTTTTTTATTCCTTTTAAATATGTAGGAGGATTTGATGATTGGAATTCGGGTTCTGAAGCTATTATGTCAGTTGATGAATTAAAAGCAATTCCAAGTAATATCGAGTTAGGATATCATTCGTTTGCACATCGTAATTTTGAAAAGATTTCTTTAGAAGAAGCACAATCTGATTTTGATATGTCTGAAGCGTTTGTTCTTGAAAATAAACTGAATGTTTTTAGAGCAATTGCTTATCCTTACGGAAAATATCCAAAGAAAATTATCCAAGAAAAAGAAGCCTTTTTTAAAGTTTTAGAAAAAAATCAAATGCATTTTGCTTTACGTATTGGAAATCGAGTAAGTAAATTCCCTTTTAAAGATAAATTTGAAATTCAACGAATCGACATCAAAGGAGAAGATTCTCTTTTTAAATTTAAGCTTAAACTAAAATTCGGAAAACTAAAACTATTTTAAATTACGTTGAAGTAACATCAATTTTACGTAACGAGAAAAAACGCCGTAGGCATTTATACTTGCAACAGCAAGACCAGGAACACCATCTAAAAAACCACGTTTTAAAACATAACCCGAAAAAAATCGGTAAAAAGGTTTAAAAATCAAATGAAAATAAGTGACTTTCTTTTTCTTTTTAAAAGATTCTCCAGCCTGGAACCATGCGTACGAATCTTTCTTACTTAAAAAATGAAATAATCCTTTATATGTATAGTGAATCATAAAGTTTTTTAAGATTCCAATACTTCCATTTACGTGAAGTTTCTCGTGAACATCGCCCGTAAAATGTACGTTGTCGTTTTTTACTAATCGAACCACGCGGTCCACTTTATGATACAAAAAACGATTCATATAAAAATGTGGAAACTGAAGTTTGTAACCAGAATGTTTCGGATTATTTATCGTTTTAATAATTTCGTACTGCAATTTTTTCGAAACACGTTCGTCACCATCAATAAATAAAATCCAATCGCCAGTTGCGTATTCTATCGCAAAATTTTTCTGAGCCGAAAAGTTATCGAATTTTCGTTGAACCACTTTACAGCCAAAGCTTTCTGCAATCTCTTTTGTTCGGTCCGAACTAAATGAATCTACAACAATGATTTCATCTGCAAATGCAACTGAATTTAAAGCATCTTCAATGTAAGTTTCTTCGTTATAAGTTGGTATGATTACAGAAATTCTGTTCATTATTTATGAATTTGTTAAGTGTTCGGATTTATCAAAAATACGTATCTTTGCACTATTATGCAAAAGAATATTTCAGTTATTATATCGACATATAATTCTCCCGAATGGCTAAAGAAAGTAATTTGGGGTTATAACACGCAAACCTATCGCAATTTTGAAATGGTGATTGCTGATGATGGTTCTCGCCAAGAAACGATTGATATGATTGATGAATTACGAAAAGAAGTTTTTTATCCGATTATTCACGTTTGGCACGAAGATAATGGTTTTCAGAAATCGCAAATTTTAAATAAAGCAATTCTTGCTTGTACAACAGATTATATTATGATGTCTGATGGCGATTGTATTCCTCGTCCAGATTTTGTAGAACAACATATAAAATTCAGAGAAGAAGGTTATTTTTTATCTGGTGGATACCACAAACTTCCGATGGATTTATCAATTAAAATAAATAAAGAAGATATTTATTCTGATAAATGTTTTGATGTTTCTTGGTTGAAGAAAAACGGAATGAAAACGTCTTTCAAGAATCATAAAATTGATGCTTACGGTGTAAAAAGTTCGGTTTTAAATGCGTTAACTCCTACAAATCCAAGTTGGAATGGACATAATGCTTCCGGTTGGAAATCGGATATTTTAAAAATTAATGGTTTTGATGAACGCATGCAATACGGTGGACAAGACCGCGAATTAGGTGAGCGTTTAGTTAATTTAGGTATTAAACCAAAACAAATCAGATATTCGACAACTTGTTTACATTTAGACCATAAACGTGGTTACGCTACAAAAGAATCGATTGAAAAAAATCAGAATATCAGAAAAGAAACAAGGTCTTCGAAAAGACCTTGGACTGATTTTGGTATCGTAAAAAAATAAACTTATAAATTATTTTTTAAAAATTCATTTAACTCCGGAATAATCATTTCTGGAGTTAATTTTTTATATAACTCATGCGGATTTTTCTCGATTTCTTTGCGTTCTTCATGAGAAAATTCTTTATATAAATTCGGAAGTTTTTCTAATAAATGAATTGATTTATGAAATTTTCCATCTTCAAAACTTGCCCAAAAATCTTTATTTACATAGGGTGAAAAAATCGTGTAAGTTGGTTTATTTAAAGCTTTTGCAATATGTACGCTTCCGCCTTCATTAGAAACTAAAACGTCAGCTTCGTTCATGATTTTGATAAAATCGCGAATCGTTGGTGCGTTAAATTCAAAAATAACGTGTTCTTTATTTTTACAAAGTTCATATATTTTTAAAGCTTCAGATTTTTGATTTGGCGCGTAGTTAAAAAGAATATTGACATCAAAATTTTCTGCAATAAAATCACTTAATGCAGCAACATATTCATACGGCATTGATTTTTGAGGCGTACTTCCTAAAACACCTATAACTATTGTTTTATTAGAATTGTTTGTAGGAATTAATTTTTCGCTTTTTTCTGCTTCTGATAAATAAATTTTCGGTTCGTAATCAAACGAAGTAAACCCATCGATTTGTTTTAATAACTGAATACGATCTTCAATTGCTTTTCCTGCAATATGTGTTTTTTCTTTTAATAACGTAACCGGATTTGTATAATAACCTAAATTTCCTAGTTTTTTTCGGCTGTTATTACCGACTGTGATTTTAGCATTAGAAAATTTACAGATGATTCGTGATTGAAATTTTGAATACGGATCTAAGATTACATCGTATTTTTCGTTTCTGACTTCTTTAATCTTTTTGAATAAATTCGGAAGTTTTTTTAGTTCTTTTTCTTTAATCGGAATAATTTTATCTATATTCGGATTGTTCATCAGAACACCAGTTGTAAAATCATAAGCCATAAAATGAATTTCGCTATCAGGAAATTGCTTCTTGAAGTTGTTTGCTAAAATTGAACTTATCAAAACATCACCGATGCGTTTGTTTTGAATAATTAAAACTTTTTTCATAAATAAGAATTCATTTTTTACCGACTTACATCTTAAATCGTAACTTTGTGCAAAGTACTATTTTTTATAGTTTCAATCCAAATATATTTACAAGTGAAAATAATTATAAATTCAAAATATCTTCCATTAAAAAATGAAATCGAGCAATTGATTTTAAATTATCACACGCAAGGAAAACTTTTGGTAAAAGGTGCTCGTAATAGTATCAAAACAAATTTTTTGAATGAGAAGGAAGTTAACTTGAAATATTTTGCAAAGCTTGGATTTATTAAAGGTTTGATTTATACTTTTTTTCGTCCTTCAAAAGCGAAACGTTCTTTTGAATATGCAAATTATCTTTTGGAACATCAGATTTTAACTCCAAATCCGATTGCTTTTTCTGAAGATTATAAAAATGGATTACTTGCCGAAAGTTTTTATATTTCGGACCATATTAACTATGATTTTACTTTTCGTGAATTAATTCATGACCCGCTTTTTTCAGAGCGCGATTTAATTATTGAACAATTTACAGAGTTTACCTTTAAATTACACGAAGCTAAAGTTAATTTTTTAGACCATTCGCCTGGAAATACATTGATTGTAAAACGAGAAAATTCCAAATACGATTTTTATTTAATTGATTTAAATCGAATGAAATTTGAAAATATGTCCATTGAAAAACGAATGGATAATTTTAAAAAGATGTGGATTTCTAAACACATGGTAAAAGTAATTGCTAAGAAATACGCCGAATTATCAAACGTAAATGAAAAGAAATTGTTTGATTTATTGATGCAATCGAGTCAGCAATTTAAACGAAAAATTGCCAAGAAAAAATATTTAAAACGTAAACTAAAACGTTAGAAAATTTCAAAATCCTATAAAGAATGTTTTATAGGATTTTTGTTTTTTTTTCTATTGAATAGTAAGTTTGTTTTTAGAAACGCGATGATTAAACGATTGAATGTAAGCTTTTATAAAGCGTTCCATTTTCTGTTTTATTTCAGGATTTTTATCCGATAAATCATCTTTTAACAACGGGTCAATTTTCCAATTATAGAGACCTAAAGTTTTTGTTCCATCAAAAGCCAAGTAATAATCGCCCATTTCTAAATTATAGACATTATCTAAATAATTCACAACAAAATCATCTTTTGATTTGTAAGATTTTCCGTAAGATATGATTTTAGCATTCAATTGTAAATAGTCCATTAAGCTTGGTAGAATGTCAATTTGTTGAAAATTTTTCTCGTCGACTGCAATCATCGTTTCATCGTTTGGAACGAAAAATAAAATCGGAATTCTAAATTTACCTACATTGTTTTTGTATTCAAGTTCTTTTCCAGTTGATGACGTATGGTCTGAAGTTATCACAAAAATAGTATTTTCATACCAAGGCATTTTTTTAGCTGTTTTAAAAAATTCGTTTAATGCAAAATCTGTGTACGCAATAGATTCGTGAATTTCAGTTGTTCCTTTCGGGAATTTATTTTTGTATTTTTCTGGAATTGTAAACGGTGCATGAGATGAAACCGTAAATAAGGTTGTGAAAAAAGGTTGTTTGAAGTTGTTTAATTCTTTTGCGAAAAACTGCATGAAATCTTCATCAAAAACACCCCATTTTCCGTCAAATGACTCGGGTCCAATATATTCATTTTTTCCAAAATAAGTATCAAAGCCAGCTACATTTGCATATTTATCAAAGTTTTGACTTCCGTTAAATGCGCCATGAAAAAACGAAGTTTCATACCCATTTTCTTTTAAAATTTTAGGTAATCCGTTCACTTCATTTAATGCATAACCTGATGAAATAATACTTTTATTCATCAATCCAGGAATACTCGAAATAGTTGACGGAACCGCATCAATCGATAACTTACCGTTTGCAAAAGCATTTTTAAAATAATAACTTTTTTGAATTAGAGAATCTAAAAATGGAGTTTGTCCACGTTGTATGTTTTCGTTTCCGAAACTTTCTAGAATTATTAAAACAACATTTTTTTTATTGTATTCTGGATACGTAAATGTTTGTATTGGATTAAATATGGACGCAGCTTCAGCTTCACTGAAATATTTTATTTCTTTCAGATTTTCTTTTTTGCTGAGTGTTTTCATAATCGAAAATGGCGTGTTTAAAACTAAGGCAGAACTTCCGATTGGTCCGTAATTTGTTGCATCTACTAAACTTATTGGTTTTCTGCCAATTCCTCTTCCTGATATAAAAAGTAATCCAACAACAAATAATAAAGTTACATAATTACCTGATTTTGAAAATGTTTTTACGTTTTGAAATTTGATTTTTTTTAAGCAGAACCAAAATGCAAATAATGAAATTAGCATCAGTATTGGAATTTGCCAATAATCTTTAATGTACGAAATTAGTAAACCTCCGATTTCGTTTGTCATACCATCGGCTGTAATTATAGAAAAAGAACTTCGTCTTCCTATAAATCGAAAATATTCATAATCAATAAAATTGGTAGTTAATAAAATTCCATTAATGATGAAAAAACTGTAAAAAAGAAAATTTTGATATCTTTTATTTTGTTGAAATTTCCCTGGAATTAAATGTAAAATGGCAAATAAGATATTGATATAACCTAATATTGCTAAATCGAACATCAATCCGCCAAGGAAAATTTTTAAATTTATTTCTTGAAAAAAAAATTGATTATAAAAGTAAAATCCGATTCTAATTAATTGGTAAAAGATAACGAGTAAAAGAAATCTTTGAAAAAATAGGTTTAGTGTATTTTTGGTTTTGTTCATGGCTTTTATTGAATCACAAAAGTGTATTTAAAAAAGTGTTTAACCAAAAGTAAATAAAAAAAATCCATTTTAAATTTAAAATGGATTTTGATTTATATTAAACTGCTACGTTATATTCTCTTAACGCGTCGTTTAAAGAAGTTTTTAAATCTGTTGATGGTTTTCGTTGTCCGATGATTAACGCACAAGGAACTTGATATTCACCGGCAGCGAATTTTTTAGTGTATGAACCAGGAATTACCACTGAACGTTCAGGAACGTAACCTTTCATTTCAATTGGAGTATCACCTGTAACATCGATAATTTTAGTTGATGCTGTTAAAACTACATTTGCTCCTAGAACCGCTTCTTTACCAACGCGAACACCTTCAACTACGATACAACGTGAACCAATGAAAGCATTGTCTTCAATGATAACTGGTGCAGCTTGTAATGGTTCTAAAACTCCACCAATTCCAACACCTCCAGACAAGTGAACATTTTTTCCAATTTGTGCACAAGAACCTACAGTTGCCCAAGTGTCAACCATGGTTCCTTCATCTACATAAGCACCAATATTTACATAAGAAGGCATTAAAATTACACCTGAAGAAATATATGCTCCGTGACGCGCAACGGCATTCGGAACTACACGAATTCCTTTTTCTGCATAATTTCTTTTTAAAGGCATTTTATCGTGATATTCAAAAATACCAGCTTCTAAAGTTTCCATTTTCTGAATAGGGAAGTACATCACAACTGCTTTTTTAACCCATTCATTAATTTGCCATCCACCTTCAATCGGTTCAGCAGTTCTTAATTTTCCGTTGTCGATTAAATCAATAACTTCTCTGATTGTGTTTTGAGTTGTTTCTTCTTGTAAAAGCGCGCGGTTTTCCCAAGCTTGTTCTATGATTTGTTTTAAGTTTTCCATCTATTCAATTATTTATACAAATATAAAGATAAGTTCTTTTTAAAAGAAGTTGTATTTTATATTATATTTATAGCTTTATAAGTTTTATTTATAATAAAAAAACCTATTCAAAAAGAATAGGTTTCTATATATTAAGTAAGATAAACAGGTTTTACAAAACGTTTATTTAATTTTATTAACGATAGCTGTGAAAGCTTCAGGGTGGTTCATTGCTAAATCAGCTAAAACTTTACGGTTTAACTCGATGTTGTTAGCTTTTACTTTCCCCATGAATTGAGAATAAGACATTCCATGTAAACGAGCTCCAGCGTTGATACGCATAATCCATAAAGCACGGAAATTTCTTTTCTTTTGTTTTCTATCGCGGTAAGCATAAGACATTGCTTTTTCTACCGCGTTTTTAGCTACTGTCCAAACGTTTTTACGTCTTCCGAAGAAACCTTTGGCTTGCTTCAAAATTCTTTTTCTTCTTGCTCTTTTAGCAACTGAATTTACTGATCTTGGCATAATTTTAATGTTTTTGTAGTAAGGCGAACTTATAATTTAAGTTGCTTATTGATTATTTCTAATCTGCCCACTCCAGGGTTATTTTTTAATTGTTTTTAACCGAAAGAACGATTACATTATTCTTAATTGTTCTTTGATACTTCTCTCGTCAGCTTTGTTTACTAAAGCAGAGTGAGTTAAAGCTAATTTACGCTTTTTAGATTTTTTTGTCAAGATGTGACTTTTAAAAGCGTGCTTTCTTTTTAATTTTCCAGAGCCAGTAACTTTAAAACGTTTCTTAGCACTAGATTTAGTTTTCATTTTAGGCATGTCTTCCTAGGTATTTATGTTATCTTACTTAACATTATTGTTTGCATTACTATTAAAGTAATGAATTATTTTTTCTTTTTAGGAGCAATGTACATTGTCATTCTTTTTCCTTCAAGAACAGGCATAGCTTCAACTTTTCCAAGTTCTTCTAAATCTTGTGCTAAACGTAACAACAAAATCTGACCTTGTTCTTTATAGATGATAGAACGTCCTTTAAAGAATACAAATGCTTTTAATTTAGCTCCGTCTTTTAAGAATTTTTCGGCGTTTTTCTTTTTGAATTCATAATCATGCTCATCTGTTTGAGGTCCAAAACGAATCTCTTTTACAGTAATTTGAGTTGATTTTGCTTTCAACATTTTATCACGCTTCTTTTGTTCATAAAGGAACTTCTTGTAATCGATAATCTTACAAACAGGCGGTTCGGCATTAGGTGAAATTTCAACTAAATCCAATTCCAACTCTTCAGCCATTTGTAAGGCTTGAGATGTTTTGAAAACTCCTGGTTCAACATTATCTCCAACAAGACGAACTTCTGGAACTCTAATCGCGCTGTTTGTTCTGTGCGCGTCTTTCTTTTCAACACGAGGAGTATATCCTCTTTTACTATTTAAAGCTATGGTGTTATGTATTTATGCTTGTTACCAAGCGGTTAAACTTCTAATGAACGAACTGTTTTGCTTACTTCTTCATGTATAAAAGAAATAAAATCTTCAATTTTCATTGTGATGTTAGATTTTCCATCATCACCGTGTTTTCTTACAGAAACTGTACCATTTTTCTCTTCTTCTTCTCCGATGATAAGCATAAATGGGTATTTTTGAACTTCAGCTTCTCTAATTTTCTTACCGATTGTCTCATTTCGGTTATCAACTAGAGCGCGAATTTCGTCATTTTCTAACAAATTTAAAACTTTTTTTGCATAATTTTCATATTTCTCACTTAAAGATAATATGATAACTTGCTCAGGCATTAGCCATAAAGGGAAATTACCTGCTGTATGTTCTAATAAAATGGCGATAAAACGTTCCATTGAACCAAAAGGAGCTCGGTGAATCATTACAGGTCTGTGTAATTTATCGTCAGAACCTTTATAAGTTAAATCAAAACGTTCAGGTAAATTGTAATCAACTTGAATTGTTCCTAACTGCCAACTTCTTCCTAATGCATCTTTAACCATAAAGTCTAATTTAGGTCCGTAGAAGGCAGCTTCACCACTTTCTATAACATAATTTAAACCTTTGTCTCTTGCCGCATTGATAATAGCTTGTTCAGCTTTTTCCCAGTTTTCTACATTTCCAATATATTTGTCAGGATTGTTTAAATCACGAACAGAAACTTGAGCTGTAAAGTTTTCAAAACCTAAAGAACCAAATACGTAAAGTACTAAGTCAATTACTTTTTTGAACTCTGTGTCCAATTGGTCTGGTGTACAGAAAATATGTGCATCATCTTGAGTAAATCCGCGAACACGAGTTAAACCGTGTAATTCTCCAGATTGTTCGTAACGATAAACTGTTCCGAATTCAGCATAACGTTTAGGTAAATCTTTATATGACCAAGGTTTTGCATTAAAAATCTCGCAGTGATGCGGGCAATTCATTGGTTTTAATAAAAATTCTTCGCCTTCTGCTGGTGTATGAATCGGTTGAAAACTGTCTGCTCCGTATTTTGCATAGTGACCAGAAGTTTCATATAATTCTTTTTGTCCAATATGTGGTGTTACAACTTGTTCGTAACCCATTTTTTTCTGAGCTTTCTTTAAGAATTGCTCTAAACGGTCACGTAAAGCAGCTCCTTTTGGTAACCATAAAGGTAAACCTTGTCCTACACGTTGAGAAAAATGGAAAAGTTCTAATTCTTTACCTAGTTTTCTGTGGTCACGACGTTTTGCTTCTTCTAATAATAATAAATATTCAGTTAAGTCTTTTTGTTTAGGGAACGAAATTCCGTAAACGCGTGTTAACTGTTTGTTTTTTTCGTCACCTCTCCAGTAAGCACCAGCAACAGAAAGAATTTTCATTGCTTTGATGATTCCTGTATTTGGAATGTGACCACCACGACATAAATCAGTAAAAGTAGCATGGTCACAGAATGTGATGGTGCCGTCTTCTAAATTTGTAATTAATTCTGTTTTATATTCGTTGTCTTTATATAATTCTAATGCCTCTGCTTTTGTTGCAGAACGCATTTTAAATTCGTGCTTTTCTTTAGCGATTTCTAAGATACGATTTTCGATTTCTTTAAAATCAGCTTCTCCAAATTTATGTTCTCCGAAATCTACATCGTAATAAAATCCATTTTCAATCGCAGGACCAATTGTTAACTTGATTCCAGGAAATTTTTCTTCTAAAGCTTGCGCCATTACGTGCGAAGTTGAATGCCAAAAAGCTTTCTTACCTTCAACATCATTCCATGTGTATAAAACTAAACTACCGTCGGTGGTTAAAGGAGTAGCCGTCTCAATGGTGGTCCCATTAAAACTTGCAGATATTACATTTCTCGCTAAACCTTCGCTTATACTCAAAGCGACTTCGTGTGGAGTTGTGCCTGAAGCAAACTCTTTTACTGAACCGTCTGGTAATGTTATTTTTATCATAAGTACGTTGTATATAATGAGTGCAAATATACGATTTTTAGTACTTCAACAACAAAAAATATTTATGCTTTTGTATGAAATGTGATTGTTTTTGCGTTATTTAGTTTTGATATTTGTAAAACCATTTAATAATCGCACTTTTTGAAACTTAAAATCCAAAAATATCAACCTGATTTTTTCCCTATTTGGAACGGTTTTATCGCCAAAGCTAAAAACGGAACTTTTTTGTTTCATCGAAATTTTATGGAATATCATCAAGATAGATTTGATGATTTTTCTCTTTTGATTTTTGATGAAAATAAATTGCTTGCCGTTCTTCCTGCAAATGTTGATGATGTAAATATTTATTCGCATCAAGGTTTAACTTATGGCGGATTGGTTGTTTCTGAAAAATTACGTTCAACCGATTTTTTTGAAATTTTCAAATCGATTTTAGAGTATTTGCATATTCAAGGTTTTTCTCATTTGTATATTAAAGATTTACCTCATTTTTATACTTCTCAGTTTGCTGATGAAATTAAATATTTACAATTTGTTTTAGATGCAGAAATTTATCGAAAAGATATTTGTTCAGTTATCGATTTATCAGCGAATTTTCATGTTTCTAAGTCAGTAAAACGTGATTATAACATATCGTTAAACAAAAAACATTACGTCATTTTTGATGATGATTTAACGATTTTTTGGAAAGATGTTTTAGAACCAAATTTATTGAAAACGTATCAAGCAAAACCGGTTCATTCTCTTGAAGAAATTCGTTATTTAAAAAATCAATTTTCTCAAGAAATCATTCAAGTTAACGTATATTCAGACGACGGTAAAATTCTTGGCGGAACTACCTTATTTATATCCAAAAATGTTGTACATTCTCAGTATATTAGTTTAAATAAAGAAGTTTCGAATGAAGGTGTTTTAGATTTTTTACATTTGACTTTAATTGAGAAATTTAAATCAGAAAAAAAATATTTTGATTTTGGAATTTCTAACGAAAATCAAGGTCGAAATATTAATAAAGGATTACTTTTCTGGAAGGAAAAGTTTGGCGCACGACCTGCAATTCAAGAATTTTATAAATTCGAAACACAAAGTTTTTCAAAAATAGATAATTTGTATTTATGATTCCATATTTAGATTTACATAAAATAAACAAACCTTACGATACCGCTTTTTTAGAAGCTACACAAAGTTTTTTAAATAGCGGAAGATATATTTTAGGTGAAAAATTAGCTGATTTTGAACGTGATTTTAGTCAATTTTGCGAAACCAAACATTGCATTGGAGTAGGAAATGGTTTAGATGCGTTGATATTAATTTTCAAGGCTTTTATCATCAAAGGTAAATTACAAGTTGGCGATGAAATCTTGGTTTCTGCAAATACTTACATTGCTTGCATTTTGGCTATTGAAAATGCTGGTTTAAAACCTGTTTTGGTAGATACTAATTTTGAATCCTACAATCTTTCTATCGAAAATATTAAGAACGCTACAACCCAACATACCAAAGGAATTTTAATGGTTCATTTATACGGACAAATTACCGATGCCGAAGAAATTGCTGCATTTGCTAAAGAAATGAATTTGATATTAGTTGAAGATGCGGCTCAAGCTCATGGCGCTATTTCGCATAGAAAACGTGCCGGAAATATTGGTGACGCAGCTGGATTTAGTTTTTATCCGGGTAAAAATTTGGGAGCTTTGGGTGATGCCGGAGCTATAACTACAAACAATAGCGAACTTGCCGAAATTATCAGAGCTTTGAGAAATTACGGCTCTGAAATGAAATATTATAATTTATATAAAGGAGTAAATTCTCGTTTGGATGATATTCAGGCTGCATTTTTATCGATAAAATTAAAAGATTTAGATTTTGATAACGACAAACGTCGCGGAATTGCCAAACGTTATTTGAAAGAAATTATAAATCCGAAAGTGCATTTGCCATTTTATGACGGCACTGAAAATCACGTATTTCATGTTTTTACTCTACGAGTTGAAAATCGAGAAGCTTTTCAATTGTATATGTTAGAAAACGAAATTCAAACGTTGATTCACTATCCGGTTGCGCCACATAAACAAGAAGCAATGAAAGAATTTTCGCATTTGAATTTTCCAATTTCAGAACAAATTCATACACAAATTGTGAGTATTCCGTTGCATCCGATGCTTGCGAATGATGAAGTTGCTAAAATTATTGACGTGATTAATTCCTACTAAATGGATATTTATATAAAATCGTTTAATCGTCCGTTTTTGTTGGATAAATGCTTGGAGAGTATTAAAAAATTCGCTTCTGATTTTTCTGGAAAAATTATTGTAATGGATGATGGAACACCTCAGAAATATCTTAATAAAATTCAAGAAAAATATCCCGATATTCTAATCTTAAAATCACAATTTTATCAAGAAAAAGCTTGTGCTATCGAAAATGATTTAGAACCACCTAAAAATATTCCAAGTCAATTCTGGAAAGAAACAATTGCAAAAGGTTCGGATTATTTTATTTTAATTGAGGATGATTGTTGGTTTTGCGAACCAATTGATTTTACTGATGTTGAAAATCAAATGAAGATTTTTAATTTACAATTGGTAAAATTACTTTGGATGGGAAATGAAGCTTTGATTTCGGATAAAATCGAAAAAGAAACAACTTCGCTGGTTATAACAAATCCTGAATTGTTTACAAGAAATTCGTTTTTGTTTGACTTAATTTACCGAAAAAAGACTTGTAAAATTGATTCGATTTTAAATCGATTAGGAATTCCGATTGAAAAAAATCTTTTAAAATATTATCAGGTTTATGCCGTTGCAAATGCCATTTTTTCAAAGCAATATTATTTAAAAGCTTGGGAAACTTCGCAAAATAAAGTCGATGAATTGGCGCAAATTATGCAAGTAATTCAGATTCCGAATGCCGATTTAAATGTAGGTCATTCTAAAAAAGAATGGATTCGAACTTCATTAAAAACAACAGCATCCAAACAAAATAAAGAATATTTAGATGCAGATTTTGATGTTTACTCTTTAAATAAAATATTGAATGAAACTTGGTTTCAAAATCAATTTGAAGTTTTTAATTTTGATAACGATATTTCAAGCGCATTCATTCAAAAGATAATTTCACAAAATAATTTCCCTGAAAACACGTTTAATTCGTGGCAAGATTGGTACAATAAATTAAAGCAATCGTATGAAAAAATAGGTTGTAAAATCACGAATGACAGATAAAAAAACACATAATAAAATTTTTAAATCCATTTCGATTTTTGGAAGCGTGCAAGCCATACAAATGGTTTGTAAGGTGATTTCTGTAAAAATAACTTCGGTGATTTTAGGACCTTCAGGAGTTGGTTTAATTGGATTAATTGATAATGTGATTAACTTAATTACGCAAGGTTCTTCTTTTGGAATTCAAACCATCGGAACTCAATTAATCGCTAAAGAACGCGAGAATAAAACGAACCAGAAAGTTTTGGCGTTTTGGATGTTGCTTTGCGGAATTTTGGCTGCTCTTTTTTGTTTTATTTTTTCAGGTTTTTTGAGTCGAATGGTTTTTGATTCACCCGCTTATTCATTACATTTTAAAGCGCTCTCTGTTTATTTTGTTTTGTATGCGATTATTAACTTTTCAATCATCGTTTTAAAAGGATTAAACGAAATAAAAAAACTGGTTCAATATCAAATTTATTCGGTGATTTTTGTTTCAATTGCAACCATTTTTTGTTATTGGTTTTGGGGAATAAACGGTATTTTTCCTGCATTTATAGCTAATAGTTTCGTAACTTTTTTAGTGTATTTTTTTTATTTGCAGAAGTTAAATTTAAATCAGGTTTCGGTTTCTAAAACTGAGATTTTAAGCCAAGGAAAATATCTTTTTTCAAAAGGAAGTTTGTTAGCAATAAATGGTGTTTTTGGTTTGGTTTGTTTCTTTTTGATTCGACTTTTTTTAAAAGAAAATAGTCCAAGTGATTTAGGATTTTACGAAGCTGCTAATTTATATTTGATTTCATATTTCGGAATTATTTTTTCGTCTTTGGCAAATGATTATTTTCCTACTTTAACAAATAAAATTGCTCGAAAAGAAGACATAAATATTTTTGTGAATATTCAAGTTCAAACTTCCATTTTAATTACAACGCCACTTATTTTAATTATGTATTTTGGATGCGATTTAATCATTCCGTTATTAACTTCAAATGCCTTTTTACCTGTTCGTGAGATTTTACTTTTTGGTTTGATTTCAATTCTTTGTAAAACCATCAATTATCCAGTTGGATATATTATTTTGGCTATTGACGATACTAAAAATTATTTCTATCAAAATATTATTGGCGATATTTTAAATGTCATTTTAATTGTTGTTTTATTTCATTATTTTGGATTAATCGGAATTGGTTTGGCGATGTTTATTCAATATTTTGGATTTAATTTTTACTTGCTTTATTTTGTTTCTAAACGAAAATTATTTTGCCTTAATTCCATAAGCTTAAAATATATTATTCTTTCTTTTTTGTTTGTTTTTTTGATGATAGGTTCTGATTTTTTGTTTTGGTATTATGAAATAAATCGCTATATTTCTAAAGGAATTCTGATGTTTATTGGTTCGTTTTATTGTGCTTTTGAATTGAATAAAAACAACCAATTTTTAACATCCATCAAAAATAAGTTTAAGAAATAAATGCATGAAAAATCAAATTTTAAAATTACCAAAAATCGAAGACCCAAGAGGAAATCTTTCTGTTATCGAAAAAGATAATATTCCATTTGCAGTTAAACGTGTTTATTTTTTGTACGATGTACCGAGTGGCGCTGAACGTGGTGGACATGCACATATCAATCAGCAAGAATTTATTATTGCAGTTTCGGGTAGTTTTGATGTGATTTTAAACGATGGAAATTCAGAAAAAATATATACTTTAAACAATCCGAGTTTTGGACTTTATGTCGGAAATGATACTTGGCGCGAACTTAGAAATTTTTCTTCAGGTTCTGTTTGTTTAGTTGTTTCTTCAGGAGAATTTGACGAGTCGGATTATATTCGTGAATTTGACGATTTCAAAACTTATTTAGCAAACAAAAGGTAATAATGAACTTTTAGTTTTTGAAATCCGAATAAGAAAACAAATTTATATTTTCTGTTTTTAAATGAATTATCTATGCTGTAATGAATCCTTTTTAAAACTGCTTTTAAAACTGACTTATTTTTTTTGTTTGAATCGATAACTTTAGAAAATATTTTATTCATTGATAAATCAATTCGATTTGCAGTTTCATTTTTCTGAAAAAATTGATTTCCTAAAGATGATTTCAAATCTCTTTTTTGTGTGATTATTTCATCAATGAAAATAATCTGATGGTTTTCAAGAACACGAATCCAAAAATCCAAATCTTCAAATGCAAGCGATTCGTCATAACCATTCAGTTTATCAAAAATAGATTTATTTATCATTGCAGAAACCGAGTTCATAACCAAACCGCCTTGTAAAAGCTGATTTAAATTTGTTTGAAATAATGATTTGTCAATTACCTTTTTATTCGAATTTGTTTCGAAATAATCAGAAATATATTTGCCGTTTTCATCGATATGTTCCGAATTTCCAAAAACAATTCCTGTTGTTTCTAAATCAGAATTCAGAAATTTTTCTATTTGAATTTCGATACAATTCGGAAGTAAAATATCATCGCAAGCCAAATCAACCAAAAAAGTACCATTTGCTAATTTTGCAGCTTTGTTAAAAGTTTTGGTATTACCTAAATTTTCTTGATTTTGGATAAATTTAATTTCAGGTCGATTTTTTAAAAAAGTAGTAATTACTGAAATTGAATCATCCGAACTACAATCATCTATAATAATTATTTCTATATTTGAATAGCGCTGATTCAATACAGAATTCAAAGTTTCAATCACAAAATTCTGATGATTAAAACAAGTGCAGATTACAGTTACAAGTGGATTTTGGTTCATAAGTAAATTTCTCTAACAAATATAAACCTTCTTCATTGGATAAAAAAAAGAAAATCGCAATTGTTGTTTATACTTTAAAATCGGGTGGTTTGGAACGTGTTGTTTCTAATCAAACTTTTTTGTTTGATGCTTTAGGTTTTGAAATTGATTTATTTGTTTTGGAAAACGAAATTGATTTTCCGTTTAAAGGAAATTTACGTTGTTATGATTTTAATTTTTCGGATGGTTTTCTTGTAAAAATTAAGAAATATTTCAAATTAAATAATGATATTCAAGCTGGCAATTTTGATTTTATATTAGATCATCGTTACCGATTAAATGATTTGATTGAATCGTTTTGGATCAATAAAATTTATAAAAATCAACACGTTTTTTATTTCATTCACAGTTCTGATGTTTCGAGTTATTTAAATTCAAGATTGGCTAATAATTCTAAAATTAAATTTATTTCGGTGTCAAAAGGAATTGAAAATGAAGTTAAACGAATTTATCCAAAAATTGAAATTCAAACGATTTATAATAACGTTGAAGTTCCAAAAATCGAAAAAGAATTCAAAGAAATTAAGGAAAATTATATTATGTCAGCTGGACGAATGGACGAATCGAACGTGAAGCAATTTGATCTTTTGATTGATTGTTATTCAAAATCGATTTTGCCAAGCCAAAATATTAAGTTATTGATTTTAGGTTCTGGAATTCGCTTGAAAAGTTTAAAAGAGCAAGTTTCAAAATTGAACTTACAAGATTTAGTTATTTTCAAAGGATTTGAAATCAATTTATATTCTTATTATAAACATGCAAAATATTTTGTTTTGTCTAGTAAATTCGAAGGTTTAGGAATGGTTTTAATCGAAAGTTTACTTTGCAAAACTCCTGTGATTTCTTTTGATTGCGATTTCGGACCGAATGAAATTATTCAAGACAAAATGAACGGTTTGTTAGTTGAAAATCAAAATACAGAAAAATTGATTGAAGCGATGAATTTATTCATTGAAAATGAAGAATTATACACAGCTTGTAAATCGAATACTTTGATTTCAATTGAACAATTTTCTAAAGAAAATATTTCAAAAAAGTGGCTTTCAACTTTTAATGATACACACTAAAATCGATTCCAAATTGTTTTAAATAACGTTTGGTAAATAACATTTTTTCTAAAAGAACAGATGGTGTTTTAAACAAAAGTTTTGTTTTTGGGTGGATGTTTTCTTTTGAAACATTTTTTAAATAATATTTCATTTTGAAAGAATTGCCACAAATATGAAAATGTAAAGCATATTCAATTCTATATAAATCTAAAAAGCGTTTTAAATACGGATTTTGTTTTTCTTCGACTTGATATTTTTCAAGATCAGGTAATTTGTGTTTCTCGATATTTATTTTGGATAAACCTTTATTGTCATTTTTAAAATTATACAACATCGTAATCTGATTGCTAATTACAACTTTGTAATTTAATGCAATTCGGATCCAATAATCTAAATCTTCGCCATTGGAAATTTCAGGTTTAAATCCACCAATTTCAGAATATACTTTTTTTGAAATACATGTGGCTGAAGTTAAAGCTATTCTGTTGATTAGACTGCTTTTAAAGAAATTATTAAGGTAACCTTCGAACGAATTTTCAAAATCAAAAACGGTTGGGATGATTTTGTTTTTGTTGATTTGAATTTCGTAACGATTGCAATATAAACCAGCTTCCGGAAATTTTTGAATCAAATTGTATAAACTCTCTAAATGATTCGATTTCCAAATGTCATCGGCATCTAAAAAACAACAATAAGCTGCTGTTGATTTTTCGATTCCTAAATTTCGAGCAACAGAAACACCTTGATTTTTTTGATTGAAAATTTTTATTTTATCATTCTGATACGATTTCGCAATTTCTAAACTTTTGTCAGTTGAACCATCATTTACAATAACAATTTCATAATCAGTAAAGGTTTGTTCAAAAACACTTTTTAAGGTTGTTTTTAAAAAAAATTCTTTGTTATACAATGGAATGATAATACTGAAAAAAGCCATAAAATCGGAATTATACAAAACTAAGTTAATTAAAACTATTTGTTTATGCTAAAAAAATATCCTAATCTGTACAAATTGAATAAAGTTAAGTTGGTGTATTTTCCTTTTAAAACTTTTTCCATCCATTTTTGATTTAGCTTAAAAACAAAAGCGATTATTTTTCGTAATCCAAATATGTTGCATTGATAATACAATTTTGAAATTCCTGTTGCGTCTTTTGGTAGTAATTTCAAATCGATTGATTTACATAAGTTTTCCAATGCTTTTTTTGACTTAGAAAGAAAAATTTCTGAAGTATCTAATTTTTCATGAAAAACGGGATTATCTAATTGAAAAATCGGAATTTTATTTTCAATTATTTTGAGATTAAAAATCAAATCTTCATAACCATAAGTATTGATTTCTTTTGGATAAGCAAACCTTTCAAGAACTGATTTACTTACTAAAAGATTACTACTCAAAAAATGTTTTGGTCTGTTTTGGACTCGCTTTTCAAAAGATAAAGCTTCATGTTTATTTCCGTAAAGCCATCTTAAAAGTTCATTTGCATTCGGTTTTATTTTAGTATATTCTAATCCACCAAAAGCAACACAAGCTTGATTTTCTTGTTTGATTTTCTTGATATAATTTAAGATAAAATCCTTAGAAGTAGGCCAAACATCTGCGTCCAATAAAAGACACCAAGAATGTACCGCTTTGGAAATTAAATAATTTCGTGAAGCGCTTAAACCTTGATTTGTTTTTTGAATATTAAAAAAACAATTTGGCAAATCATTGATTGATTCATTTTCAAAAAAATCTTTTGAAGCATCATCATTTACAAGGATCTCAAAATCTAAATTTTCAATTTGTCTGCATTGATTATAAAGTTCACTTACCAGCGGATAAGTGTTATAATTAAATGTAGGAATTAAAATACTGAGCATTAAACTGTTTTTTGTACAACTTCAAAAATTTGTCCGCCTTCACATTTTAATGTTTTTGCTGGATATTTCATTAATAAAGCATAATCATGAGTTGCCATAATGATTGTTCTTCCGTTTGCGTTGATTTTTTGAAGAACTTCCATAACTTCAACACTCGTTTGCGGATCTAAATTTCCTGTTGGTTCATCGGCTAAAATTAATTCAGGATCATTCAATAACGCTCTCGCAATAGCAACACGTTGTTGTTCTCCACCTGAAATCTGATGCGGCATTTTGTTTGCGTGTGCTAACATTCCAACTCGATCTAACACTTCTTCAATTCGAGAATCCATCTCATTTTGATTGGTCCAACCTGTTGCTTTTAACACGAAAAGTAAGTTTTTATAAATAGAACGATCATGAAGTAATTTAAAATCCTGAAAAACAATTCCTATTTTTCTTCTTAAAAAAGGAATTTGACTTTCTTTTAAAGTTCTTAAATCAAAATCGACAATTGTTCCTTCACCCTCAGTTAGTTCTAAATCCGCGTAAAGCGTCTTCATTAAACTACTTTTACCAGAACCTGTTTTTCCGATTAAATAAATAAATTCACCGTGATTTACATTCAGAGTAATATTTGCTAAAATCGATGTTTTTTCCTGAAAAATAGAAACGTTTTGTAATGATAAAATGGTGTTGGACATATTTAATAATTTTAATGTAAAAATAGCAAGTTAATTGTATTTAATCAAATTTACAGTTTTAAAAGTTGTATTTTTTTTAAATGGATTTATTTAGATACAATATCTTTATAAAGTTGCGTTATAAGAGTTATAAACAAAATATATTTTGATATATTTGAATCTTAAAAAAATCGGATAATGCGAAAATTAAATAATATATTTTTTTTGTCACTTGCCTTAGGTTCGACCCAATTAAACGCTCAACAATCTGTAATTTATACTAACGAGAATTATAAGTTTGATAAAGCAGTTTCTCTATATAACGAAAATCTTTATGCTTTAGCTCAAGTTTTGTTTGAAGAAATCAAAACCAAGAATTTCAATTCCGAAATTCAAGCAGATTGTTCTTATTATATTGCCAATTGTGCTTTGAATTTAGATCAAGATGGAGCTGAAAGTAAACTACAAGAATTTATTTTAAATTACCCAACGAGTTCAAAACAAGTTGATGCTCTTTCTGAAGCTGCTAATTATTACTTTAAAAAAGGTGATTATAAAAAGGTTTTGAAATATGCCAAAGGTATAAATGAATCAGTACTTTCTGACGAAATGAAAAATCGTTTAAACTTTCAGAAAGGATATTGCTATTTTATAGAAAATAAATTTTCAGAAGCTAAAGAATTCTTTTCAAAAGTTGATAAGTCTGATAAATACGGCGATCAAGCAAAATATTATTTAGGTTATATTTCGTATCAGAATAACGATTACAAAACTGCTTCAGAATATTTTGGCGAAGTTTCTTACAACGAAAAATATCACGAAAAAATGGGATATTTTAAGGCTGATATGAATTTTAAATCTGGAAATTTTGACGAAGCTATTCGTTTAGGTAAAGAGCAATTTTCAAAATCAACTGATGAAGAAAAATCTGAATTAGCTAAAATCATAGGCGAAAGTTATTTCAATCTTCAGAAATATGATGAAGCTCTTCCGTATTTATTGCAATACAACGGAAAAAATAACCGTTTGAACAATGTTGATTTTTATCAATTAGGTTATGTTTATTACAAAAAAGGCGATTATACAAAAGCGATTTCTGAATTCAATAAAATCATTAACGGATCAGATTCTGTTGCTCAAAATGCTTATTATCATTTAGGCGAAAGTTATTTGAAGTCAGATCAAAAAACACAAGCTTTGAACGCCTTTAAAAATGCTTCTGAAATGAATTTTAATTCAAAAATTCAAGAAGATGCTAACGTGAATTATGCCAAATTAAGTTATGAAATCGGTAATCCGTATCAAAGCACGCCAACTGTGATTATTTCTTTTTTAGAAAAATATCCAAATTCTACTTATAAAGAAGAACTGAATGGTTTGTTAATCGATTCCTATATTTCGTCAAAAAATTACAAAGAAGCTTTAGATTTATTAGAAAAAAATAGAACACCACAGCATAAATTAGCTTATCAAAAAGTGAATTTTTATCGTGGTTTAGAATTGTATAATCAAGGGAATTACGCAGAAGCCTTAACTTTATTCAATAAATCTATTAACGAACAACAAGATAAAAAAATGGTTGCTCGTGCCACATATTGGAAAGGTGAATCTGAATATGCTTTAAATCGTTTTAACGATGCGAAAACAACTTTTTCTGGTTTTAAAAAATTGCCTTATGCTGAAATTACACCTGAATTTAAAGATGTGAATTACAGTTTAGGTTATGCAAATTTCAAATTAAAAAATTACGATGAATCAATCATGATGTTTGATTCGTACGCAAAATCTTCAAACAATCCAAATAAGAAAAATGATGCGTATTTACGTTTAGCAGACAGTCAATTCGTAAATGGTAAGTATTGGCCAGCAATGGAATCTTACAATAAAGTTATCGAAAGTAAAGGTTCTGAAGTGGATTACGCAGTTTTCCAAAAAGCAATTTCGTATGGTTTTGTTGATAGAAATGATAGTAAAGTAAAAGAGTTGAATAACTTTATTTCTAATTATCCAAATTCGTCTTATGTGGTTGATGCGATGTATGAATTAGGAAGTACGTATTCTAATTTGAATAAATCTAACGAATCAATTACAACGTTTAATAAATTAATCAGTCAATATCCCAAAAGTGCATTTGTACCCAAAGCAATGTTGAAACAAGGTTTGGTTTATTACAACGAAAAAGAAAATGCAAAAGCATTAGAACGTTTCAAAAAAGTAGTTTCTGATTATCCAAAAACACCAGAGGCAGTTGAAGCAGTCGAAACAGCTCGTTTGATTTATCTTGATTCTGGAAATACATCTGAATATGCAACTTGGATTAAAGGACTAGATTTTATTGATGTTTCTAATTATGATTTAGAAAACGATAGTTATGTTGCTGCAGAAAAACAATTGTTTCAGAATAATTCAAAACAAGCCATTTCTGGTTTTGAAGATTATTTAAAGAATTATCCAAACGGTAAAAATGGGTTGAAAGCAGAATATAATTTAGCAGAGTTATATGTTAATGACAATCAAATAAGTAAAGCTATTCCGCATTATAAGAATATTGTTAATAAATCTAAAAATGAATATACAGAAGTTTCTTTAGTTCGTTTGTCTGATTATTATTTAGAAAACAATCAAAAATCAGAAGCTGTTTCGTTGTTAAAACGTTTAGAAAACGAAGCAGAAAAAGAACAAAATAAATTATTTGCACAAGCTAATTTAATGAAGATTTATTCAGAATCGGCAGATGATGTCAAATCAGCAGAAGCTTATGCACAAAAAGTACTGACTAATCCAAAGATTGATAAAAGAATTAAAGCAGATGCGCAATTAATTTCAGCACGCACAGCTATTGCAAATAAAGATTGGGCAACAGCCAAAAAAACATATGCAGAATTGTTGTCAACTGCAAATGGAGAAATTGCTGCTGAAGCATTATATTATGATGCGTATTTTAAAAATGTTGATAAAAAATATGAAGCTTCTAACAGCGCCATTCAAAAATTAACAAAGGATTATTCGAGTTATAAATATTTCGGAGCAAAAGGATTGGTTTTGATGGCTAAAAACTTTTATGGCTTAAAAGATAGTTATCAAGCAACTTACATTTTAGAAAATGTGATTAAGAACTTCTCAGATTATCATGATATCGTTACAGAAGCAAAAACTGAATTAACAAATATCAAATCAGAAGAATCAAAACGTAATTCATCCGTAAAATAATCGAATTTAGAAATGAAAAAACAGTTATATATAAGTTCTGCATTCGCAATGTTATTCGGATTGTCAGTGCAAGCACAAGAAAAGCCAAAAGATAGCAATATGAATACCGAAGAAGTAAGAGTTGTAAAATCTTACGAAGCAACGGTTGTTGATGCTTTTAAAATTAAAGATACGCCACAAATTGGAGATGAAGATAATGAAAAACAAATAATCAAATATTCGATTTTTTCGTTCCCGGTGGCTTCAACTTTTGCACCCGAAAAAGGCAAGGCAGCTGAGGTTGATCAAGATACGTTGACATCGATTTTCAATAACTATGCACTTTTAGGTTACGGAAATTTTAATACTTTACAAGGACAACTTGGAATTGCCGAAAAAGTAGGTGATGCTGTTTACGTTGCAGGTTTTCTAGACCATATTTCTTCGCAAGGTGGTATAAATGGAGTGTTGGTTGATGATAATTATTCAAAATCTAATTTGGATTTCAATGTTGGTTCAAGAAAAACCAATAACGATTGGAATTTGAATTTTGGTGTTTCGCAACAAAACTTTAATTGGTACGGTTTACCTTCAGATGTTGTTGTTTTTGCTCCAGCCCAGTATGATGATAGAGATTTTGGACAAAAATATAATGATGTTCATGTCGGATTTAATTATAACAGCAATATAGGTGTTTTTGACGGCGGTTCGATGAAGTTTAAACATTTTTGGGATGCATTTGATTCAAGAGAGAATCATTTTTTGATAAACCCAAAGTTTAATTTTCTACTGCAAGAATCTATAGTTGATCTTGATGTTAAGGCAGATTATGTAAATACACAATTTGCAGATCAATTAAATTCGGGAGTTAAAACAGAAAGCAATTCTTTTATTTTAGCGTTAGAACCTAATATTCGTTTTTATTCAGATGATTATTCGGTTCAGTTAGGATTTGGTATCGCTAATGTTAGCGGAAAATCTAATGGAGAAAAACAAGACGATTTTGTGGTTTATCCAAAAGTAAAAGCAAACTATGATTTGGTTAAAAATATTGTTATTGCTTATGCTGGTGCAGAAGGTGGTGTTTATAACAATACTTATGCAAACTTTGTTTCTCAAAATCCATTTGTTTCTCCAGATTTAGGAATAAAACCAACGCAACAACAGTTTAATATTCATGCTGGATTAAAAGGTAAGTTGTATCATAATATTTCTTATAACATTCGTGCATCATATATTTCTGAGGTTGATAAAGCTATGTTTGTGAATAATGCTATGGCTCCAATTTTTAATTTATCAACTAGCCAAGTTTATCAATACGGAAATTCATTTGGTGTGGCATATGACGATGTAAAAACTTTTAATGCTTATGGAGAATTAAATTTAAATTTCAGTGACGATGCAACTATTGATTTGTCTGGAGAATTCAATTCTTATTCTGCTAAAGATGGACCTGTTTTCAATCTTCCTGAAACTAAATTGGTAGCAAAAGTAAAAGTTAATTTTACAGACCAATGGTTTGGTGGTTTAGATGTTTATTTTGTTGGACAAAGAAAAGATATGGGTTATGTAATTGATGGTTCAGGAGCTTTAGAAAGAGCAGTTGTAAAGTTAGATTCTTTTGCTGATTTAAATCTAAATGTAGGTTACAAAGCAACTGACAATTGGACAGTTTTTGCCAAAGGAAACAACCTATTTAATCAATCATATCAATCTTGGAATAATTATAAAGTACAAGGAACTCAAGTTTTGGTTGGAGCTATGTATAAGTTTAATTTTAAGAATTAAAAAGATTTTTTATATTTGAAAAGAAACTCACTGAAAGGTGAGTTTTTTATTTTTTATATATGAAAGAAGAATTATTACAATTGCATTTGCAAATGTTGCAAGATAAGATTGATGCATTTCAAGACCGAATTGAAGCTTTGTCTTTAGATGCACAAAACGATGCGAAAAGTTCTGCTGGTGATAAGCACGAAACAGCGTTGTCTATGATGCATATCGAACAAGAAAAATTAAGTGCTAAAATTCAAGAATATCTGAATCAAAAAATAGAAATTTCTAGAATTGATCTTTCTAAAAAATCAGATAAAATTATTTTAGGAAGTTTGGTTCAGGCCAATGATTTTTGGTTTTTTATCAGCACAGCTTTACCAAAAGTAAAAATAAATGGGAAAGATGTTTTTTCATTATCAAAAGTATCACCATTAGGAAGTTTATTAATTGGGAAATCAATCGGAGAAGAAGTTGTTGTTAATAACATAACTTATACCATTAAGCAGGTTTTGTAATGTTATTAAATATGGATAAATATGTTAATAAATGAATTCCTAAAGCCGATTAAAATTTTATAATTGCTTTAAATTTCGTATATTTGTGTATTAAATGCGACAAAAAATATTTTGATATAAATTATGAGTGAAGAAGTAAAAAAGAATTCGTATTCTGCCGATAGTATTCAGGCATTAGAAGGAATGGAGCACGTAAGAATGCGTCCTTCAATGTACATCGGTGATGTGGGGGTTAGAGGTTTACATCACTTGGTGTATGAAGTTGTAGATAACTCTATTGATGAAGCTTTAGCAGGACATTGTGATTCGATTCAAGTAATCATAAACGAAGATAATTCGATTTCTGTTCAAGATAATGGTCGTGGTATCCCAGTTGATATGCATAAAAAAGAAGGCGTTTCTGCACTTGAGGTTGTAATGACTAAAATTGGTGCTGGAGGTAAATTCGATAAAGATTCATATAAAGTTTCTGGAGGACTTCACGGAGTTGGTGTTTCGTGTGTAAATGCATTATCTGACCATTTACGTGCTGAAGTTCATCGTGACGGAAAAGTTTGGGAACAAGAATATGAAAGAGGTAAAGCTATGTATCCGGCACGTCAAATTGGCGAAACAAATATAACCGGTACAAAGGTTACTTTTAAGCCAGATGCGACTATTTTTACACAAACGTTAGAATATTCTTACGATACTTTAGCAGCTCGTTTACGCGAACTTTCTTTCTTAAATAAAGGAATTACCATTACATTAACCGACCTGCGTGAAGTTGATGATAAAGGTGAAGTTCGTAAAGAAACTTTTCATTCAGAAGAAGGTTTAAAAGAATATATCAAATTCCTTGACGGAAACAGAACGCCAATTATTTCTCATGTTATTAGCATGGAAAACGAAAAAGGTGAAATTCCGGTTGAGGTTGCTTTGATTTATAACGATAGTTATTCTGAGAATATTTATTCTTACGTAAATAATATCAATACACACGAAGGAGGAACACATTTACAAGGTTTCCGTATGGGATTAACTCGTACATTAAAGAAATATGCCGATGCTTCTGGACTTCTAGAAAAATTAAAATTTGAAATTTCAGGTGATGATTTCCGTGAAGGTTTAACAGCTATTATTTCTGTTAAAGTTATGGAACCTCAGTTTGAAGGTCAAACAAAAACCAAGTTAGGAAATAGAGAAGTAGTTTCTCCAGTATCACAAGCTGTTGCTGAGATGTTGGAAAATTATTTAGAAGAAAATCCTGCAGATGCTAAAACCATTGTTCAAAAGGTAATACTTGCCGCTCAAGCACGTCACGCTGCTAAAAAAGCTCGTGAAATGGTACAGCGTAAAACGGTTATGAGTGGTGGAGGTTTGCCAGGGAAACTTTCAGATTGTTCGGAGCAAAATCCTGAGAAATGTGAGATTTTCTTTGTCGAGGGAGATTCGGCAGGTGGAACTGCAAAACAAGGACGTGATCGTAATTTTCAAGCAATTATGCCACTTCGTGGTAAAATCTTGAATGTTGAAAAAGCAATGCACCACAAAGTATTTGAAAGTGAAGAGATTCGTAATATTTTTACAGCTTTAGGAGTAACAATCGGTACAGAAGAAGATTCAAAAGCTTTAAATTTATCAAAATTACGTTACCATAAAGTAGTTATTATGTGTGATGCCGATGTGGATGGTAGCCACATCGCAACTTTAATTTTGACATTCTTTTTCCGTTATATGCGAGATTTAATTGAAAAAGGATACGTTTATATTGCAACTCCACCTTTATATTTAGTTAAGAAAGGTGCGAAGAAACAATATGCTTGGTCAGACGAAGAACGTATTGCTTTATTAGATGAAATGGGACAAGGTGCTTCAGTACAACGTTATAAAGGTCTTGGAGAAATGAATGCTGAGCAATTGTGGGATACAACAATGAATCCTGAGCATAGAACATTACGTCAAATTACAATAGATAATATGGCAGAAGCGGATCGTGTTTTCTCAATGTTAATGGGAGATGAGGTTCCGCCTCGTCGAGAATTTATCGAGAAAAATGCAGTGTATGCAAATATTGATGCGTAATTTATTTTTAGATAAAATTTTAAACAACAACCGTTTTAGGTTGTTGTTTTTTTTTGTGCTTAAAATAATTTGTTAAAATTAGAACTTATATATCAACTTTTTTATTGGTTAATCTTTTTCGATGTTATATATTTGTTCGTTAATTTTAAAAAGTACACTTCAAACACTATTTTTTAGATTAATCAATCAATAAAATTTAATTAATTTTTTTAGTAATAATGCAGAATAGAGGACTCGTTAAGTTTATTGCAATTCTTTTTGCACTGGTAAGTATTTACCAGCTTTCATTTACATTTGTTACGAATCATTATGAAAACAAGGCGAAAGAATTCGCTAAAGGAGATTTAACAAAAGAATCTCGCTATCTTGATTCCATTGCAAATGAAAAAGTATATTTAGGTCAAACTTTTGAAGAAGTAAGATCAAAACAAGTTAAAAAAGGTCTTGATCTTGAAGGTGGTGTTAACGTAATGCTGCAAATTTCAATTAAAGACGTACTTAAAAGTTTAGCAAATAACTCAAATAATGCTGTTTTCAACAAAGCATTAGCTGATGCAGAAAAAGTGCGTAGTGGAAATGAAACGTATTTAAATGCGTTTTTCACCGCTTTTGAAAATGAGTCTAAAGGAACTGTAAAATTATCTTCTGCAGAAATTTTCTCAAATAGAAATTTACCAGAAGTGAATGTTTCAATGACTGATGCCCAAGTTAAAACCGTACTTGAGAAAAAAGTTAAAGAAGCTGTTGAAAGTGCATATATTGTTATTCGTGAGCGTATAGATGAATTTGGAACAACTTCACCTACAATTCAATTGGTTGGTGATTCTGGAAGAATCTTAGTTGAATTACCTGGTGCAAAAGATATCGATCGTATTAAAAATTTATTACAATCTACAGCGCAATTAGAGTTTTGGGAAACATATAAAGTTGAGGAATTAGCTGAATTTATGTTATCTGCGAATGAAGTTTTAAAAACAAAAGTTACAACTTCAACTCAAGTAAAAGATACGACTGCGATTGTTAAAGAAACTTCTGATGTTGATAAATTGTTAACAGGTGTTTCTAAAGATTCGACTTCAACTCAGACTGAAGATAGAGGTCCTTTATTAAATCTTATGTTAGGATTTGGACAAGAAGGTTCTCCTGTTATTGGTTATTTTAATACTAAAGATGTTGAAAAAGTTAACGAATATTTAGCTGATCCGCAAGTTCGATCTTTATTAACAGGACAAAATCGTTATGCTCGTTTTGCATGGCAAAAAGTTAAAAAAGGTGAGTCAGTAGCTCAATTAATGGCATTAAAAGGAAATGCTGCTAATGTCGCTCCAATCTCAGGTGATGTCGTTACTCAAGCTCGTGATGATTATGACCAAATGACTGGTAAGCCTGTGGTTTCAATGCAAATGAATGCTTCTGGTGCTAAAGCATGGGAAGAATTAACAGGTAAAGCACATGCACAACGATCTAATATTGCAATCGTTTTAGATAATGTTGTATATTCTGCTCCAGGTGTAACTACTGGTGCTATTTCTGGTGGTAGCTCATCTATTTCTGGAGATTTTACTGTTGCTGAAACTAAAGATTTAGCTAACATATTAAAAGCTGGTAAATTGCCTGCTTCTGCAGATATTATTTCTTCAGAAGTTGTTGGACCATCATTAGGACAAGCTGCAATCGATGCTGGTTTAATGTCGTCAATCGCTGGTTTATTGATTATCGCTGCATGGATGTTATTCTTCTACGGAAAAGCAGGTTGGTATTCAATTATCGCTTTAGGAGTAAATATTTTATTCATGTTTGCAATATTTACAGGTTTCGATGTTGTATTAACATTACCTGGAATTGCTGGTATCGTGCTAACAATTGGAACAGCGGTAGATACAAACATTCTTATTTATGAACGAGCAAAAGAATCTTTACGAGAAGGACATACAGGTGAAGAAGCGGTAAAACATGCTTTTAGTTGGGATGGAGCGATGTCTGCAATTGTAGATGCTAACGTAACAACTGCTTTGACTGGTGTGGTATTAGTGATTTTTGGAACAGGACCTATTAAAGGATTTGCTGTAACTTTATTAATAGGTATTGCAACTTCTCTATTTACGGCTATTTTTATTACTCGTGTGTTAGTGGATCGTGCTGTAAGAAAAAACAGAGATTTAGCTTTTACAACAAAGACTACAAAAAATTGGTTCACAAATATGAACTTTGATTTCGTTGGAAAGAAAAAAGCTTCATATATCATTTCATCTATAACAATGATTTTATGTATTGGTTCTATTATTTTTAATGGAATGAATATGGGGACTGATTTTGTTGGAGGAAGAACTTTCTTGGTGAAATTTGATAAGCCAATTGAACCATCATTAATTTCAGGAGATTTGTCTGATGCATTTGATAGCAATGTAGAAGCGAAAGTATTTGGAAATGATACACAAATCAAAATTACAACTAAATACAGAGTTGAAGAAGAAGGAGCGAATATTGATAAAGAAGTGAATGAGGTTCTTTATGCAAACTTGAAAAAATATTTACCTGTAGATTTAACTTATGAGCAGTTTGTTAATACAAATGAAGGGAAAACAATCGGAATTTTACAAGCTTCTAAAGTTGGACCTACTGTTGCAAAAGATGTAAAAACAAATGCTTATTGGGCTGTTGTAGGTTCGTTAGCAATCGTGTTTATTTACTTAGCTTTATCATTTAGAAAATGGCAGTATTCTTTAGGTGCTGTTGCAGCAGTTGCGCACGATGTTGTTTTTGTATTAGGAGTTTATTCATTCTTCTACAGATGGGCGCCTTTTAACATGGAAGTAGATCAATCTTTCGTTGCTGCCTTGTTAACCGTAATTGGATATTCATTGAATGATACCGTTATTGTATTTGACCGTGTGCGTGAATATGTTAAAGGTAAAACAGAAGGGACTTTCCTTGATGTAGTTAATCAATCTATTAATACAACTTTATCTAGAACTTTCAATACTTCTGCAACTGTAATTGTTGTATTGTTAGTCATGTTTATTTTTGGAGGTGATTCATTACGTGGATTTGTATTTGCTATGTTGTTAGGTATTGGAGTCGGAACTTATTCATCTTTGTTCATTTCAACACCAATTTTAGTTGATACAATTCAAAAATCTGCTGAAAAAGAAAGAGCAGAAGCTCTTGCAAAAGCTCAAGAAGAGAATCAAAATCAAGAAGAAATAGTATAATTTCTTAATAATATCAAAAACCGTTTCAGAAATGAAGCGGTTTTTTTTATTTCTAAAAGAATTATAATTATTGATTTATATTAAATAATATTTTATATGTGTTTAGGAATTCTTATTTAATGATTTGTTTTATTAAATTATATTTAGTAAAATCATTTGATTTTAAGTTTAATTTATTTACATCGTAAAAAAAGTCGTTTTTAGAATAAAAAACTAAATAAAGAAATTAGTAAATTTGCGATTATAGTTTTATATTCGTTTTTTTAATAATTACAGTAATTTTTGTCAATATATTATGAGTCAACCTACAACTAAAAAAACTTTAACTTTTGAAGATTTTAAAGAAGAAATTTTTAACGATTATAAAATTGCCCGTATCAGTAGGGAATGTAGCTTATTAGGTCGTAAAGAAGTTTTAACTGGTAAAGCAAAATTTGGAATTTTTGGAGATGGTAAGGAAATTCCTCAATTAGCTATGGCTAAAGCATTCAAAAATGGAGATTTTAGATCAGGTTATTATCGTGATCAAACTTTCATGATGTCAATTGGTGCTCTAAATATTCAACAATTTTTTGCTGGCTTGTATGGACATGCTGATATCAATGAAGATCCAATGTCTGGCGGAAGACAAATGGGAGGGCATTTTGCAACGCATAGTTTAGATGAAAATGGAAATTGGAAAAACTTAACACAACAAAAAAATTCTTCAGCTGATATTTCTCCAACAGCAGGACAAATGCCTCGTTTGTTAGGATTAGCTCAGGCTTCAAAAGTATTTAGAGAGTTTCCTCAAAGCGATAAAAATAATTTGTTTACTGTAAACGGAAACGAAGTTGCTTGGGGAACAATCGGAAATGCTTCTACTTCTGAAGGTTTGTTTTTTGAAACTATAAATGCTGCCGGAGTTTTACAAGTTCCGATGGTTATGAGTGTTTGGGATGATATGTACGGAATTTCTGTTCATGCTCGTTTTCAAACTACAAAAGAAAGTATTTCAGAAATATTAAAAGGATTTCAAAAAACAGAAAATTCTAACGGATTTGAAATCTTTACAGTAAAAGGATGGGATTACCCAACTTTAGTTGAAACATATACTAAAGCTGCTGAGATTGCAAGAAATCAACATGTTCCTGTGTTGATTCATGTTCAAGAATTAACTCAGCCTCAAGGACATTCAACTTCTGGATCACACGAACGTTATAAATCTGCCGAAAGATTAGCTTGGGAAACAGAATTTGACTGTTTAACACAATTCCGTAATTGGATCATAGAAAATAACATTCTGACAACAGAAGAATTAGATGTTCTAGATGCTGATTTGAAAAAACAAGTTCTTGATGGTAAAAAAGCAGCTTGGTCTGCTTACTTAGATCCAATCAAAGCTGAACGCGAAGAATTAATTCAAGTTTTAAATTCAATTGCTTCTCAATCTTCGAATAAAGTATTTATCGAAAAGTTTATTTCAGAGTTAAATGCAATCAAAGAGCCAATTCGTAAAGATATTTTATCTGCTGCTCGTAAAGTTTTGCGTTTAATCGTAAACGAATCGACAAAACAAACTTTAGCAGATTGGATTACAAATTATACCAATAAAATTCAACCAAAATATAGTTCAAATTTATATTCTTCTTCAAACTTAGTTGTTGAGAATGTTGAGCAAGTACAACCTTTGTATGACGATTCATCTGAAGATGTTGATGCACGTTTAATCATCAGAGATAATTTTGATAAGATTTTTGAAACCTATCCAGAGACTTTAATTTTTGGTGAAGATTCAGGAAACATCGGAGATGTGAATCAAGGTTTAGAAGGATTACAAGCTAAATTTGGAGAAACTCGTATTTCTGATGCTGGAATTCGCGAAGCTTCAATTTTGGGACAAGGAATTGGAATGGCAATGCGTGGTTTACGTCCAATTGCTGAAATTCAATATTTAGATTATTTATTGTATGCTATTCAAATCATGAGTGATGATTTGGCTACACTTCAATACAGAACTGCCGGACGTCAAAAAGCACCATTAATTGTTCGTACACGTGGTCACCGTTTAGAAGGAATTTGGCATTCAGGTTCTCCAATGGGAATGATCATCAATGCAATTCGTGGTATGCATGTTTTAGTTCCTCGTAATATGACTAAAGCTGCGGGTTTTTATAATGCTTTATTAAAATCAGACGAACCAGCATTGGTAATTGAATGTTTAAATGGTTATCGATTAAAAGAAAAGATGCCATTAAATTTAGGTGAGTTTACAACGCCAATTGGTGAAGTAGAAACCATTAAGCAAGGAGCTGATATTACAGTAATTTCTTACGGTTCTACTATCAGAATTGTTGAACAAGCTGCAAAAGAATTATTAGAAGTTGGTATTGATGTAGAAATTATCGATGCGCAATCTTTATTACCTTTTGATATAAAACACGATTCAGTAAAATCATTACAAAAAACAAATCGTTTATTAGTTGTTGATGAAGATGTTCCTGGAGGTGCTTCAGCTTACTTATTACAGCAAATTATCGAAGTTCAAGGTGGATTTAAATATTTAGATAGCGAACCACAAACTTTAGCAGCCAAAGCACATCGTCCTTCATACGGAACGGATGGAGATTATTTCTCAAAACCTTCTGTTGAAGATGTTTTTGAAAAAATCTATTCAATTATGAATGAGGTAAATCCAATAAAATATCCAAGTTTGTACTAAAATATAAAAGCAATTGAGTTTCAGTTGCTTTTTTTTTGTAACTTTCCTTAAAAAAAATAATGTTGAAAAAGAATAATGTTTTTATAGCAATAATTATTACTTTATTTTTTTTAATAATTGCTTATTTTACCACATTCAGAATAGCTATTTATTCTTTTTTGGTTTGTTATATTGGAGTTATTATTGCTAAATCCAAAAATAAAAGATTAAAAGTTCCTGTGGTCGATTTTTTTGTTTTGACTTTTTTTGTTGGAATAATTTTAGCTCTTTTTTATTCATATTCTCCTCGAGTTCAATACTATGAGTTTGTTTTGCTACATTCGAGATGGGAAATTTCAAAGGTTGATAAGATTGAACAAAAGGTAATTGTTCCAATTCAAATTAATTCAAATTTTCAAATAGGAACTGAAGTTACAACGGATTTATATTTCAAAAAAGATAGCTTACCTTTCAAATACACTCAAAAATTTGATTTCTTTGAAGGAAATCTGTTTGATATCTTAAAGCAAGATAGAACTTCAAACGAAATTGCAACTTTAGAAATTACCAATTTAAATAACGATTTATATATTTTCAAAAAGCCCAATAAAGATGTTTATAAAATATTTAGTAAACATAAACTTTTTGAAAACTCGCATTCAGCTGCAAATTTGGTATTTTCAATTTTGTTTTTTGTTGCTTTTGTTTTAGCTCTTTTGAGGTTGTTCTTTCGTCCCAAAAAAAATATTTCTGTAGTTTTGAATCAATATCCAAAACGAGATTTTCTGATTTCAGTAATAACAATCATCTATCTTTTGGTGTATTCCATTGTTACTTTTATATTCTAAATTTTAAAAAAGACTTTTTTTATTGAAAAAATTAGAATCTTAATTATTATGATTACATCCTAAATATTCATACATTTGTTAAGTTTTAAACACTTATTAAGATGGTAAAAGATTTATTTGAAAGAATTCATGATAATAAAGGTCCATTAGGAAAATGGGCTTCTCAAGCAGAAGGATATTTTGTGTTTCCAAAATTAGAAGGAAAACTTGGTCCTAGAATGAATTTTCAAGGTAAAGAAGTATTAAACTGGTCAATTAACGATTATTTAGGATTAGCTACACATCCAGAAGTTCTTAAAACGGATGCTGAAGCTGCTGCAGAATTTGGGGCTGCATACCCAATGGGAGCTCGTATGATGTCTGGTCATACAGATTGGCATGAAAAATTAGAGCAAGAATTAGCTGCTTTTGTTCATAAAGAAGCTGCTTATTTATTGAATTTTGGTTACCAAGGAATGGTTTCTACAATTGATGCCTTAGTTACAAAAAACGACGTTATTGTTTATGATGTAGATTCACATGCATGTATTATTGACGGTGTTCGTTTACACATGGGAAAACGTTTTACTTATAAACATAACGATGTTGAATCTTTAGAGAAGAATTTACAACGTGCTACCAAAATGGCTGAAGAGCAAAATGGTGGTATTCTAGTTATTACAGAGGGTGTTTTTGGAATGCGTGGTCAGCAAGGTAAATTAAAAGAAATTGTTTCTTTAAAAGAAAAATATAATTTCCGTTTATTAGTTGATGATGCTCATGGTTTTGGAACTTTAGGAAAAACAGGAGCAGGAGCAGGAGAAGAGCAAGGTGTACAAGATGGAATTGATGTTTACTTTTCAACTTTTGCAAAATCTATGGCTTCAATCGGAGCTTTTATTGCTGCTGATCAAGACATCATTGATTATTTAAAATACAACTTACGTTCGCAAATGTTTGCCAAAGCTTTACCAATGATTTTGGTTAAAGGAGCTTTAAAACGTTTGGATTTATTACGTTCAAATCCAGGTTTGAAAGATAAATTATGGGAAAATGTTAATCGTTTACAAGGTGGTTTAAAAGAACGTGGATTTAATATTGGTGATACAAATACTTGTGTAACTCCAGTTTATTTAGAAGGTTCTATCCCTGAAGCAATGATTATGGTAAATGATTTAAGAGAAAATTACGGAATTTTCTTATCTATCGTTGTTTATCCAGTTATCCCAAAAGGAATTATTCTTTTACGTGTAATTCCGACAGCTTCTCATACTTTTGAAGATATCGATCAGACTTTAGCATCTTTCGAAGCAATTCGTGCTAAGTTAGTAGATGGAACTTACAAAAAAATTGCAGAAGCAAATTTAGTTGACATGGAAGCTAAATAATAAATTTCATTTAAGATATAAAAAGGGATTCGATTTTTTGAATCCCTTTTTTTTATACAAGTAAAGTTTTATATTAGGTAAATATTTAATCTCTTTATATGAAAATGTTTTTTTTATTTCTGTTTCATATTGCTTTGACTTTTTCATCTTTTGGACAAGATAATTATCCCATTCCGAAAAAAAATGAAAACAGTTTGTTTTATATTCAACATAATAACAATCATAATACATACATATATGAAGCTAAATTAATCGGTTCAAATTTTGATGTTAAAAATCCAGTTGATTCTTATCGAATTCTTTATTCCGAAGGTGGTAAAAGAAAATCATTAACTGAAATTCAAAAGAAAATGGCTTACGGATTGGATATTAAGAAAACAGGAACGAATCTGTTTGAAATGTATTTGGCGGTTTCTAAAGATGTCAAACTAAATTTATTTTTGAATGGAAGTGGAAAACCAAAAGTTTGGGTAAAAATTGATAATAAAAAAATAATTCTAAATCGCATTTTTGTTCAAATTAAAAAAGGAAGTAACAGTCTGAAACCAGATGTTGAAAATGTAATTTTTGAAGGTGATGATTTTGTTTCGGGAAATAAAGTTAAGGTGATTAAGAAAATTAAATAAAAAAGATATTTTTTGAAATAATTTGTAATATTTTGTTATTTTAGTTGTGATAACATTTTAAAACATGAAGATTTATTACATCTTGACTTTCTTTGTTTCATTTACAATGATTAGTTGTAATTCAAGTACGTCTAATAGTCTGGAAACAAAAGTGATTTCTGAAAATCAATCAAGTCTGTCTTCGGATTTTGATGATAAAATAGAAAAGATTCGAGCGAATTTTAAAAGAATTAATTCTATTAAAAATTGGACGGTAATCGATTCGGTTGAACTTTATAATTCGACTGAAGGAGGACAAGCTAAATTTTATTTTGCAAACAAACAATTGCAAAAAATTGAAGCTGTTTATTATGGTGAATCAGGTAAGGCTGTTGTTGAGTATTATTTGTTAGAAAGTAAATTGTCTTTTGTTTTTAGAAAAGAATTTAGATACAACCGACCAATTTATTGGAATGAAAGTGGTGATGAAAAATTTGATTTAGAAAAATCTAAAATCTTCGAAACAAGAAGTTATTTTTATAAAGATTCTTTATTTGAACAAATAAAATCTTCAGAAGAAAAAAAAGAAATTTTGAATAATAATTTAGAAAAAGAACAGCAATCTATAAAAGCAGATTTCAATGAATTAAAACAACTTAGTTTAGTTCGTCAGATTTAAATTATATTATAACAAAATGCACTTCTCATAGAAGTGCATTTTGTTATTTATTATTCCATTCGGTTGTATTTTTGATTCCTAAATCATCAGGATTAAATTTAGGGTCTTTACCTTCTTTTTTCTGTTTACGATAGTCTGCCAAAGCTAATAATGCTGGTTTTCTAAGTAAGAAGATTGCAATTAAATTTAACCAAGCCATAAGTCCGACACCAATATCGCCAATTGCCCAACTACTTCCGCCTGTATTAACTGCGCCAATGATTACACTTCCTAAAAATAAAATACGTAACATCCATAAATAAATTTTATTATTGGTTTTGTCAATGTATTTTAAATTTGATTCAGCAATAAAATAATATGCCATCGCTGTTGTAAAAGCGAAAAGAAGTAACGCAATTCCAACAAACTCACTTCCAATTGCTGGGAAATGATACGAAATTGCACCTTGAGTAAATGCAGGGCCATCTTCAACGCTTGGTAGATTTTCTATTATATAAGTCGAGTTTTCTATTTGTTTGATATTTTTTGCTTCGTCTTTATAAACGTTGTATTGTCCTGTGAAAAGAATCATAAAAGCAGTTGCGCTACAAACAAATAACGTATCAATATATACAGAGAAAGCTTGAACCAAACCTTGTTTTGCAGGATGCGATGTCGCAGCAGCAGCAGCAGCATGTGGTGCAGTTCCTTGACCGGCTTCGTTTGAATAAATTCCTCTTTTAATTCCCCAAGCAACAGCAGAACCTAAGATTCCACCAAAAGTAGAATGAACACCAAAAGCTGAACTGATAATTAAAGAAAACACTTCAGGAATTTTAGAGAAATTCATTACCATTATAATGATTGCCATTAAAATATAGGCTCCAGCCATAAAAGGAACAATTACTTCTGCAAATTTTCCAATTCGTTTAGCACCACCAAAAACAATCAACGCTAAAGCAATAGCAACTCCAATTCCTGTATAAAGATGGTCAAAATTAAAAGCTCCTTCTAAACCGTTCGCAATACTATTACTTTGAACTCCAGGTAAAAAAAGTGTACAACTTATAATTGTTACAATGGCAAATAAAACAGCATACCATTTTTTACCTAAACCTTTCTCGATATAATAAGCAGGTCCACCAACGTATTCACCGTTTTTTTCTACTTTATAAATCTGACCTAAAGCAGCCTCTATGTATGCAGTTGCACTTCCAAAAAAAGCAATAACCCACATCCAAAAAATGGCTCCGGGTCCACCAAAAGCAATTGCAGTAGCAACACCAGCAATGTTTCCGGTTCCAACTCGTCCGGCAATTGCCATAGAAAATGCTTGGAACGGACTTACACCTTTGTCACTCGAACCTTCTTTAAAGAGAAGCTGAACCATGTCTTTTAAATTCCGAATTTGAAGGAGTTTTGTTTTGTAAGTGAAGTATAAACCAATTAAAATACAAACAATAATAAATGGAGGTGACCAAATAATACTGTTTAAAAAAGAAATAATACTATCAAAGTATTTCATAAAATTGTGTGTTGTGTGTTAAGAAATGCGAAATTCTAAAAAAGATTTTAATCCGAATATAATAAAATTACTTTTAACGTTCTTTTTTTTCTTGAAAATGTTTCAAACTATATTTTTTTATCAAATAATAATGTTTTTTCGTGATAATAATATAATTATTTACTTTTGTAAAGAATTAAAATTGAAATGAAAAAAATATTTAGCTTGTTGTTATTGGGAACTTTTACAATGGTAAGTGCTCAAAAAAGAAACATCATAGAACCATCTGCAGAATATGTTACGCATTTAAATGCTGCTAAGTCACATAAAGTTGATTTGATTAAAAACAAAAAACAACTTGATAGATTGGTTAAAGGCGGTAAATTAGTAAAAGTTAAACAACGTGGTTACGGTTACAGAATTGACCATTTAACACACAGTCATGCGTATTTAATTCCTTTAGCAAATTCGGTTTTATCTGATATGGCTCGTGATTTTGTTAAAGAAACGGGACAGAATTTTTTTGTTGTAACTTCGATGACTCGAACTGAGGATGACCAAAATAGATTACGTAAAATTAATCCTAACGCATCTTCAAACGATAGTTCACATAGCTACGGAAGTGCAATTGATATTTCTTACGTTAGATTTAATCATAAAAAAGAAGTAAATTCTAAATTAGAAAATAGCTTAGAGAATATTTTAAATCAATATGAAAAAGCAGGAAAGATTTATTTTGTAAAAGAAAAAAAAATGAAATGCTTTCATATCATTTTCAGAAAATAATTTCAAATTTTGATAAATTTCAAAGCCTTTATTTTTTTTGTAAATTGTGAGAATTAATAAAAGTAAAACCGTAATTTTACATCCCGAACACAACACTTCATTTATGAGTCCAAAAATATTGTTATCTTCAAAAGAAGTTAATATCATACTTCATCGTTTGGCTTGTCAATTAGTTGAAAAACATTTAGATTTTTCAAACACTGTTTTAATTGGAATTCAACCAAGAGGAAAATATTTAGCCGAAAGAATAAAAGAAATTATCGAAAAGGAATATCATATTCAAAATATAGAATTAGGTTTCTTGGATATTACTTTCTTTAGAGATGATTTTCGTAGAAACGAAAAACCTATTGAGGCAAACAAAACACAAATCGATTTTCTTGTAGAAGATAAAAAAGTGGTATTTATTGACGACGTACTATATACAGGTCGTAGTATTAACGCAGCTTTAACAGCTATTCAATCTTTTGGAAGACCAAATGAAGTTGAATTAATGGTTTTAATCGATAGACGTTTTAGTCGTCATTTACCAATTCAACCAGATTATAGAGGACGTCAAGTTGATGCTTTTAATGATGATAAAGTAAAAGTACAATGGAAAGGCGTTGATGCGCAAGAAGACCAAGTACTTTTATCTGAAAGTGAAAAATAAAATAAATTCGGGACAACAACACAACACCAGCAATACCAATGAAAGAATTAAGCGTTAATCATTTGTTAGGAATCAAGTACATAAATAAAAATGATATTGATTTAATATTTGAAACAGCCGACCATTTTAAAGAAGTTATTAATCGCCCTATTAAAAAAGTTCCTTCGTTGCGTGATGTAACGATAGCGAACATTTTTTTTGAAAACAGTACACGTACAAAGCTTTCGTTTGAGTTAGCTCAAAAAAGATTATCTGCCGATGTGATTAGTTTTTCTGCTGCGCAATCGTCAGTGAAAAAAGGAGAAACTTTAATCGATACGGTAAATAATATTCTTTCAATGAAAGTTGATATGGTCGTTATGCGTCACAGCAATCCAGGTGCGGCTCATTTCTTATCAAAAAATGTAAAAGCAAGTATCGTAAACGCAGGTGATGGTGCTCACGAACATCCAACGCAAGGTTTATTGGATAGTTTTACTATTCGCGAACATTTAGGTGAAGTAGGAGGTAAGAAAGTTGTTATTGTTGGTGATATTCTTCATTCGCGTGTAGCTTTATCAAATATTTTTGCTTTACAAATGCAAGGTGCAGAAGTTATGGTTTGCGGTCCAAAAACTTTAATTCCAAGATATATTACAGAATTAGGTGTAAAATACGAACCTAATTTACGCAAAGCTTTAGAATGGTGTGATGTTGCAAATATGTTACGTGTCCAAAACGAACGTTTAGATGTAAACTATTTCCCATCAACTAGAGAATACGCGCAACAATACGGATTAGATAAACAATTATTAGATTCGTTAAACAAAGAGATCATCGTAATGCACCCAGGACCGATTAATCGTGGAGTTGAAATTTCTTCTGATGTTGCAGATTCGCAACAATCGGTTATTTTAAATCAGGTAGAAAACGGTGTTGCTGTTCGTATGGCGGTAATTTATTTGTTGGCATCTAAAATAAAATAGTATCTTTAAGAAGATAAAAAAAGGCTCTCTATGAAAGTAAAAGAAAAAGGACATACCGTTATCATTAAACGCAGCGAAGAATCGATTGAAGAATTAATTACTAAGATTCAAGATAATTATGCAACGTTTCAAAACAACAATTTGGTTATTGATGTTTGTAACGAAACGTTTGATGCTACTGAACTTTCTTTGTTCGAAGATTTAAAATCAAAACATAAAAACAATAAAAAATCTTTTGTGATTGTTTTTGAAAATGCAGATTTTAATGAAATCGATGAAGAAGAAGTAATCGTTGTTCCTACACTTCAAGAAGCTTTCGATATCATAGAGATGGAAGAAATTGAAAGAGATTTAGGTTTTTAATTGATGAAAATCTTCATCAGTTTAAAATAAAACTAAATGAAATTAACCATATTAGGTTGCTATTCTGCAACACCTCGTACCATAACCAATCCGACTTCACAAATTATTGAAATCAATAATCAAATGTTTTTAATAGATTGTGGAGAAGGAACTCAGGTACAACTTCGAAAACACAAAATTAAGTTTTCAAAAATCAATCATATTTTTATATCGCATCTTCACGGCGACCATTTTTATGGTTTAGTCGGATTGATTTCTACGTTTATGTTGTTAAATCGCCAGAACGATTTACATGTTTACGGGCCAAAAGGAATTAAAGAAGTTATTTTGCTTCAATTGCGATTATCCAATTCATTTACTGGTTACGGATTGTATTTTCACGAATTAACTTCGAAAGAATCGCAAGTGATTTATGAAGATAATAAAGTAAAAGTTTCAACTATTCCGTTGCAACATCGCGTGTACACCAACGGATTTTTATTTCAAGAAAAACCAGGTGACCGAAAATTGAATTTAGGTGCTGTTTTTAATTATGAAATTGATAAATGTTATTATCAGAAAATAAAAAATGGTTCGGATATTACTTTGGATGATGGACGAGTTATTCCAAATGAAAAATTAACTTTCGATCCAACTCCACCAGAATCTTATGCTTTTTGTTCGGACACGAAATACGATGAATCGATTATTCCTTTAATAGAAAATGTCGATGTTTTGTACCACGAATCTACTTTTTTAGAACAAGATAAAGACAAAACCACACATACCATGCACGCAACGGCTATCGAAGCGGCTATAATTGCTAAGAAAGCAAACGTTGGAACCTTGGTTCTTGGACATTATTCTACCCGTTACGGAAACATTAAATTGTTTAAAGAAGAAGCTAAAACCATATTTGAAAATGTGCTATTAGGTGATGATGGAAAAGTTTTTGAATTTAATAAATAACAACAATGAGTGATTTAGGTAATTATAGAAAATCGTACGAAAAGAGTGAATTGTTAGAAACTTCAATCGATTCAAATCCAATGATGCAATTTCAGAAATGGTTTTATGAAGTTGAAGAATTTGGTGGAGTTGATGAGGTAAATGCCATGACAGTTTCTTCGATTGGATTAGATGGTTTTCCGAAAGCTCGTGTGGTTTTATTAAAAAAATATAACGAAAACGGATTTGTTTTTTACACCAATTACGAATCCGAAAAAGGAAAAGCTATTTTGGCAAATCCAAATATTTGTTTGTCTTTTTTTTGGCCTTCAATCGAGCGCCAAGTAATCATAAAAGGAATTGCTAAAAAAGTAGATCCACAAGTTTCAGATAATTATTTTCATAGTCGACCTGTAGGAAGTCAGCTTGGAGCATTAGTTTCTCCGCAAAGTCAAGTGATTGAATCGAGATCTTTTTTAGAGAATAATTTAAAAGATTTAGAACAAGAATTTGAAGGTAAAGAAATTCCAAGACCTGAACATTGGGGCGGATTTTTAGTAGAACCGGTTTCTATTGAATTTTGGCAAGGTAGAGCCAACCGTTTACACGACCGAATAAGATATACTTTAAACGATTTCGATTGGAAAATAGAACGTTTAGCACCGTAAAAAAATCCCTGAAGTTTTTCTTCAGGGATTTTTTTATTTATTTATTCATTTCAATTAAAGCTTTTCCGTATAAACTTTTAGCAATGTTTTCTGGAAGTGATTTTTGAATCGTGTCTAAATATTTATCAGAAATAGGAGCAATCTCAGTAATTGCAATATAAGGAGCAATTTCTTTATCTTTATTCTTAAGTGCAAAATTAGCAGCGTTAAGATAAATACGTGTACTTATTTTCTGAATGACCAAATCCAAACTATCAGCTTTTTTCTGAAATCCTGATTTTGAATATAATATTTGGTCTTTTATCAATTCATTTTGTTTATTTGACAATAAACGTTTACTAGCTAAATACTTATCAAATAATTCTTGATTTTTAGAACCTTCAACTTTTGCATCTCCATAAAATCGCTCTAAAGATGTTGTGATTTTCATCTCGCCTGGTTCTGCAAAAAACATCAAATCATTATCAATCGAATTTGAGACACCACGATTTAAACTAAAATATAAAACCTGCGGCTCTTCTATTTGCAACGATGTATTGAAAGTTGATTTGCCATCAAAAACAATACTATCTAAAGTTGTTAAACCAGATTCTTTAGCAGTTTTAATATAAATTGTCCCTTGTTTTAAACCTTTGATTTCACCTGATAAATTTAAATTTCCAGTTTCTTTTCCGCACGAAATAATCGAACAAGCGATTGCAGTTAAAAATAAAAACTTTTTCATTTTATTTAAATAAATCCATTCCTGGAATATTTGGCATTCCATCTTTTGCAGCAGCAGCCAATTCAGCTTCATTGATATTTGTAGCTTTAGCAATCGCTTTATTTAAAACCATAATTAAATAATCTTCCAATTGCTCTTTGTCTTCCATTAATTCTTCAGAAATATTTAAAGAACGAATCGTTCTGTTTGCAGTTAAAGTAACTTCAAGTAAACCGTCAGCGCTTTTTTCATCAACTAAAACAGTATCTAAACGTTTTTTAGCTTCTTCAATTTTTTTCTGAGCTTCTTGCATTTTGCCCATCATTCCCATTAAGTCTCCAAACATAGTATCTATTTTTTTATTTTATATTTACATTACAAATGTATCAAATTGAAAATAATAAAGCCTAATTTCTAATGAAAAATCAATCCGTTGTCGTGCTAATTTGTTGTATTTTTGTTGCTTCTTGTGGAACAAAAAAGAATCATATGAATCAAAATATAAAAGAACCAATTGCTAAAATTATTCCTAAAGAATTAGAAAAGCATGGCGATATCCGAATTGATAATTATTATTGGATGAACGAACGTGAAAACCAAGAAGTTATTGATTATTTAAATGACGAAAATAGTTATTATGAAGTAATGACTTCTCATACTAAAGATTTTCAGGTAGCATTGTTTGAAGAAATGAAATCGAGAATTAAAGAAGATGATTCTTCGGTTCCATATTTCTACAACGGTTATTATTACATAACTCGATTTGAGAAAGGAAAAGATTATCCGATTTACGCTCGTAAAAAAGGAAGTTTAGAAGCTGCCGAAGAAATTTTGTTTGATTGTAATGAAATGGCAAAAGGACATTCGTACTTTCAATTAGGTGGTTTAAATATTTCTGACGATAATAAATACGCAGCCTTCGGAGTAGATACCGTTTCGCGTCGTGAATATGTAATTCAGATTAAAAATCTTGAAACAGGCGAAATTTATCCTGAGAAAATTGAAAAAACTACTGGAAGTTCAACTTGGGCAAATGACAATAAAACCTTATTCTATTCACGTAAAGATGAGCAAACTTTGCGTCCAGACCGAATTTTTAAACATGTTTTAGGAAATGATTTAGCTGCTGATGAATTGATTTTTACTGAAGCTGACGAAACATTTACAACGCATATTTACAAATCTAAATCTAAGAAATATTTAATTTTAGGTTCTGAAAGCACCTTGACTTCTGAATATCAAATTTTAGAAGCCGATAATCCAAATGGTACATTCAGAATTTTTCAACCGCGTACGCGTGAGTTAGAATATTCGATTTCGCATTACGGAAATCATTGGTACATTACTACAAATGCAGATGATGCAACGAATTTTAAAGTAATGATTACCGATGAAGATAAAACGGCTATTGAAAATTGGAAAGATTTGATTCCTCATCGCGAAGAAGTTTTAATAGAAGGAATTGATATTTTCAAAAACTTCTTGGTAATTTCAGAGCGTTCAAACGGATTATCACACATTAAAATTCAACCATGGAAAAACCCAGAAGCATCGTATTATTTACCATTTGATAACGAAACTTATACAGCTTATACAACTACAAATGTAGATTTTGATACCGATATTTTACGTTACGGATATCAATCTATGGCAACACCTTCTTCTGTTATCGATTTTAATATGGTAACGAAGGAAAAAGAAGTTAAAAAAGAACAGCAAGTTTTAGGAGGTAAATTCAATAAAGATAATTACATCGAAAAACGTGTTTGGGCTACTGCCGAAGACGGAACAGAAGTACCCATGTCAATGGTTTATCATAAAGATACCAAATTAGATGGTTCAGCTCCGTTATTACAATATGCTTACGGTTCTTATGGCTCAACGATGGAACCTTATTTTTCAACCGTTCGCTTAACGTTATTAGATCGCGGATTTATTTATGTCATTGCGCACATTCGTGGCGGTGAAGATTTAGGTCGTGAATGGTATGAAGAAGGAAAATTATTAGAAAAGAAAAATACGTTTACCGATTTTATCGATTGTTCTAAATATTTAATCGCTGAGAAATATACTTCTCCACAACATTTGTATGCCGAAGGTGGTTCTGCCGGAGGATTGTTGATGGGTGCAGTTATGAATATGGCTCCAGAATTATATAATGGAGTGATTGCTCAAGTTCCGTTTGTTGATGTTGTTACTACTATGTTAGACGATAGTATTCCGTTAACAACAGGCGAATACGATGAATGGGGAAATCCGAACGAAAAAGAATATTATGATTATATGAAATCATATTCTCCGTATGATAATGTTGAAGCTAAAGAATATCCAAACCTTTATGTTTCTACAGGTTTCCACGATTCGCAAGTACAATATTGGGAACCTGCAAAATGGATTGCAAAGTTAAGAGCGCTTCGAACAAATAAAAATTTATTATTGTTTGATATTAACATGGATGCAGGTCATGGCGGGGCTTCAGGTAGATTCGAGTCTTTAAAAGAGGTTGCAAAAGAATTTGCTTTTTTATTAGATTTAGAAGGAATTTCGAAATAGTATTTATTTTTTTATTAATTTTGTATGGTTGTAAGAGAACTAAAAATGTAGTTCTTTAAAAATGGTATTATGAAAGAAGAAATTCAAGCTCATGATGATATTTTAGATTTAATAGGAAATACACCATTAGTTAGATTAAGAAAAGTAACTGAAGGATTAAAAGGAAACTTTTTTGCTAAAGTTGAAGCATTTAATCCAGGTCACTCATCAAAAGACAGAATTGCTCTGCATATTATTGAAGAAGCAGAACGTAAAGGAATATTAAAACCAGGTAGCATTATTGTTGAAACAACTTCTGGTAATACTGGTTTCAGTATTGCAATGGTTAGCATCATCAAAGGTTACGAATGTGTTTTAGCAGTAACTTCAAAATCATCGAAAGATAAAATTGACATGTTACGTGCTATGGGCGCAAAAGTTTATGTTTGTCCTGCTAATGTTTCTGCAGACGACCCAAGGTCATATTACAGCGTTGCAAAACGTTTACATGAAGAAACAAATGGTTCGGTATACATCAATCAGTATTTTAATGAATTAAATATTGATGCGCATTACAAAACAACAGGACCTGAAATTTGGAAACAAACTGCTGGACAAATCACGCATTTAATTGCTTGTTCTGGTACAGGTGGAACGATTTCTGGAACGGCTCGTTTCTTAAAAGAAATGAATCCAAATATACGAGTGATTGGAGTTGATGCTTTTGGATCGGTTTTGAAAAAATTTCATGAAACTAGAGAATTTGATTCTTCTGAAATTTATCCGTATCGAATTGAAGGAATGGGTAAAAATTTAATTCCAACTGCTACAGATTTTGATTCAATAGACGAATTTGTAAAAGTAACGGATGAAGAAGCTGCACATACAGCACGTCAGATTTCAAAAACAGAAGGTTTATTTGTTGGGTATACTTCTGGAGCAGCTTTTCAAGCAGCGAAACAATTAAACGAAATGGGAGAATTCAAAGCTGATAGTAATATCGTAGTTATTTTTCCTGACCATGGATCGCGTTATATGAGTAAAATTTATAGCGAAGAATGGATGAACGAACAAGGTTTCTTTGATAACGTAAATCGTGAAGAAGAAAAACAAATAGAATTTATCAAATAATATCAAAAAGAGAGAAGTTTACGCTTTTCTCTTTTTATTTTTTAACCTTTCTGTAACATTTATCAAAAAAGACATACTTATAACTAAAAATCATAAGTTATGAAGTTACAGATAAAAGGTTTGAGCAAAACCTACAAAAACGGAGTTAAGGCATTAGATAATGTAAATTTAGAAATTGGAACAGGAATGTTTGGTTTACTTGGTCCCAATGGAGCTGGTAAATCGTCATTAATGCGAACCATTTCAACACTACAAAGTCCAGATTCTGGAACCATTTCTTTTGGAGACATTGATGTGTTAAAAGACCAAATGTCGTTGCGTAAAGTTTTAGGCTACTTACCTCAAGAATTTGGTGTTTATCCAAACATGTCTGCTGAAAAATTATTAAATTATTTTGCACAACTTAAAGGAATTGCTTCTGCTTCAGACAGAAAAAAAATCATAAAAGAAGTTTTAGAAGTTACCAATCTTTGGGACGTTCGTAACAAAAGTGTTAGTGGATATTCTGGTGGTATGAAGCAACGTTTCGGAATTGCACAATTACTTCTTAACAATCCAAAATTAATTATTGTTGACGAACCAACTGCAGGACTTGATCCTGCGGAACGTCATCGTTTCTTAAACGTACTTCGAGAAATCGGGAACAATCATACCGTAATTTTCTCAACGCATATTGTTGATGACGTTCGCGAACTTTGTCATGAATTAGCCATTTTAAATGGTGGAAACATCCTTTATCGTGGAACACCAAAAGAAGCGGAAGAAAGTTTAGAAGGGAAAATTTGGATGCGTATTATTGAACGTGATGAATTTGACGAATTTGCTCGTAACTACAACATCATTTCTTCAAACTACAATCAAGACAATACATTGAATATTCGTGTTTATGCTGATGAGCAACCTCATGAAACGTTTGCAAAAGCTAAACCTCAATTAGAAGATGTTTATTTCGTTGCACTTAAAAAAGATAGAGTATAATGCTAAAGAACATATTTTTATTTGAAACAAAAAGATGGTTCACGAGCTGGTCTTTTTATATTTATTTAGCACTGTTTTTTGCCTTATCATTTTTTGTTATGGCTGGAATGGTTGGCTATTTCGATTTTTTAGGTGTCACAACAGCATCGAACACTTACGCAAATTCACCAATGGCAATAAATTCTTTAATTAATGGATTGTCACAATTGGTTTATTTTATTGTACCAACAATAATTGGTGCGACAGTGTACCGAGATTTTAAATACAATGTACATACTATTTTATTCTCGTATCCTTTTAACAAATTTGATTATTTAGCTGGTAAATTTTTAAGTGGATTTGTAATTACAATTCTGGTAACAATGTCAATTGGTTTTGCTTTCTTTTTAGCAACTATTTTACCATTTGCAAATCCTGAATTAGTTGGACCTATACGTTTTTGGGCTTATTTCCAATCTTATTTCTTATTTGTAATTCCAAATATTTTTTTCATCGGAACCATATTATTTGCCTTAGTTACTTTAGCAAGAAACGTTTCGGTTGGTGTAATATTCGTGTTTGTTTTATTTGTAGTTCAAGCGTTAATAAGCAATCTAACGGTTGATATGGATGATAAATTTGTTCCTGCTTTACTTGATCCGTTTGGTTCAGAAGCTATTCAATATGTAACTAAATATTGGACAATTGATGAACAAAATTTAAATAACGTACCATTTACCGATGTGATTATCTACAATCGATTAATTTGGATTGGTTTTTCACTTCTGGTTTTTGTAGGATTGTATTTTACATTCTCGTTTACACAGTCGCCAATTTCATTTTCAAGAAAGAAAAAAGGAATTCGTTTTGTAAAAAACAACTTTGGAAGCATCATGAAGTTGAACCTTCCTAAAGTAAACTATAATTATTCTTTTGGTCAAAATCTAAAAACAACTTGGAACTTATCAAGATTTGAATTTAGTTCTATCATTAAAAACTGGATTTTTATAACTATTGTGGTAATCATGCTTGTTTTTGTTTTGGTTTCTGGAGTTACATTAGGACAAGAATTATATGGCACAAAAACATTTCCAGTTACATGGAAGGTTTTAGAATTAATATCAGGAACGTTTAGTTTCTTCATCGCAATATTAATTTATTTATTCTCAGGAATTTTAATTCAAAACGGAGTTACTTCTCGAATGAATTTGTTAGTAGATTCAACTCCAATTCCAAATTGGGCATTGTATTTATCTAAAGTAATTGCCTTAATAAAAATGACCGTTCTATTACTTTTTGTAGGAATGTTGTCATGTATTTTGGTTCAGATTTATTACGGATATTATCATTTTGAATTCGATATATATTTACAATCATTATTTGTATTTGAATTGATTGATTATCTAATCATCATTCTATTCTCGATATTTGTTCAATCGTTATTCAAAAACTATTTAGCTGGTTTCTTTGCGATTTTAGTATTCATGATTGCAAAACCATTCTTGTACAAATTAGGTATCGAACAGCAAATTTTTTCGTTCAATTCTGGTGGTGTCGGAAGTTATTCTGATATGAATGGATTCGGCACTTTAAGAACTTTCTTTATTTACAAAGCGTATTGGTTTTTATTTACCTTAGTTCTTAGTTGTATTACTTTATTACTTTGGAGAAGAGGAATTGTTTCTGGAATTAAAGAGCGCTTATCGATTGCAAAAAGCCGTTTCAATTTTAAAATAGCGATTCCAATGTTGGTTTTCTTAATCGGATTTGTAGGAATTGGTTATGCAATTTATTGGCACAATAATATTATGGAACCATATTATTCTGCAAAAGAAATGGAATTACAACAAGTTGATTTCGAAAAGAAATACAAGAAATTTGAAAAATACGCGCAACCTAGAATTACAGATGTAAATGTTGAAATGAACATTTTTCCTTACGAAAATAATTACGATGCAACGGTTAAGTATGTTGTTCAAAACAAATCAAACCAACCCATTGATTCGTTATTTATCAACTACGGAAAAAACTTAAAATACATCAAGTTCAGTAAAGAAAACACGTTGGTTTCTAAAGATACGTTGCACGATTTTAATATTTATAAATTAGCTCAAGCTTTACAGCCAGGCGAAACCATGAACGTTGAATTTAAAGTTCAGAATAAACCAAATACCTTTTTAACGAATCGTTCTCCAATTATAGAAAACGGAACATTTATTAATAACAGTATTTTTCCTTCATTTGGATATTCAGACGGATTCGAAATTGCCGATAACGATGTACGAAAAAAATACGGTTTACCAAATAAAGAACGTATGCCAGAAGCTGATGATTTAGAAGCTCGTGCAAACACTTACATTTCTAGCGAAGCCGATTGGATTAACTTTGAAACAACGGTTTCTACAGCTGCAGATCAGATTGCCATTGCGCCAGGTTACCTTCAAAAAGAATGGGAAGATAATGGTCGTAAATATTTCCATTACAAGATGGATCAGAAAATGTTGAATTTCTACGCATTTAATTCTGGACGATATGAAGTCCGCAAAGAAAATAAAGATGGAATCAATTTCGAAGTATATTATCATAAAGGACATGAATATAATGTAGAACGAATGATGGATGCGATGCAAAAGTCTATCAAATATTATTCAGAAAACTTTAGTCCGTATCAGCATAAACAAGCACGTATAATTGAATTCCCTAGAACCATGGGAACATTTGCTCAAGCTTTTGCTAATACGATGCCTTTCTCTGAAGGAATTGGTTTTATCGCCGATGTAGATGAAGAAGATCCAAATGCTGTTGATTATCCATTCTCTGTTGTATCACACGAAATGGCACATCAATGGTGGGCGCATCAAGTAATTGGCGCAAACGTTAAAGGTGCAACTTTAATGTCTGAATCGGTTTCGGAATATAGTTCGTTAATGGTTTTGCAAGAACGTTATGGAAAAGGTCAAATGCGTAAGTTTTTGAAAGATGCTTTAGATAGTTATTTACAAGGAAGAACATTTGAATGGAAAAGTGAAAATCCTTTAATGTATAACGAGAACCAACAATACATTCATTATAACAAAGGTTCGTTAGTACTTTATGCAATGAGCGATTATATTGGCGAAAAGAATTTTAACGATGCTTTAAAAGAATATGTTTCGGCAGTTGCTTTCCAAGAAGCTCCGTACACAAACTCAATCGAATTTGTGAGTTATATTCAAAAAGCTACGCCAGATTCGTTGCAATATTTGATTAAAGATATGTTTGAAACCATCACTTTATATAATAACAAAGCAAATAATGTGATTTCGAAAAAACTTCCAAACGGAAATTATTTGGTTGAGATTGATTTCAATGTTGCTAAATATCGTTCAGGTAAAGACGGAGAGAAAATCTATAAAGATGAAAATGGAAAAACATTAGTTTATGGAACAGGTAAAAATAAAGTTGAATCGTTGCCTTTACAAGATTATGTTGAAATTGGAATTTTTGGAGAACCTAAAAAACAAGGTAAATACGAATTAGAAAATGAATTATTTATCAAGAAATATAAGATTGATAAAATCAATAATAAAATACAGATTGAAGTAAAAGAAAAACCAATCGAAGTTGGTGTAGATCCGTACAATAAATTAATTGATACCGATTCTAATGACAATCGTAAAAAGATTTAGTATTTAATTTTTAACATTTTTAGCAAAAAAACAAAAGGATTTAATCAATGAGGTTAAATCCTTTTGTTTTCTATTTACCCAGTTTTTGGGTTACCGGACACTATCCTAAAAAGTGTGTAAATTTCAAATATATGGACAAAAACCATTCATAATTTGGATGTGATTTTTAATCAATTTTTAGCTTTATTCGAAAAGGGTTCAACTGTAAAAACAGTCAAACCCATCTTAATTCTGTTTCCACAAAATTTTGGGCAGTGTCTTAAAAAAAAATCAAGGATCTAACTGATGAGGTTAGATCCTTGATTTTTTTATTATTTAGTTAAAACAATTTCTAATGTAGATTCTGTTTTCTCTTTATTGTAGGTAATAATAGATGTGTCCACTTTGAAAACACTAATTTTTGTCGCTTCTTCTTTAGTTACAACTTTACCATTTACTGTAACTTTTGTCACACTCGGATTCATTATAGATTTCACAAATTGACGTTGTAAATGATTCCCAAAATTAGTTGTTAAGGTAATGTCGTTTTCTTTTTTTCTTTCGTTTTCAGCAGCTTGTTTTGCTTCAGCTTCTAAACGTGCAATTTCAGCTTTTCTATTTTCTTCAGCTTTTTTTGCTTCTGCTGCTAAACGAATTTCTTCAGTCTTTCTAGCTTCCTCAGCTTTTTTTGCTTCCGCAGCTAAACGATCTGCTTCTTTTTTCGCTTCTGCTGCTAAACGAGTTTCTTCAGCCTTTCTAGCTTCCTCAGCTTTTTTCGCTTCCGCTGCTAAACGGTCCGCTTCAGCTTTTCTAGCTTCTTCGACTTTCTTTGCCTCCGCTGCTAAACGAGCTTCTTCAGCCTTTCTAGCTTCCTCGGCTTTTTTCGCTTCTGCTACTAAACGATCAGCTTCCGCTTTTCTAGCTTCCTCGACTTTTTTCGCTTCCGCTGCTAAACGAGCTTCTTCAGCTTTTCTAGCTTCCTCAGCTTTTTTCGCTTCAGCTGCTAATCGGTCTGCTTCAGCCTTTCTAGCTTCCTCAGCTTTTTTTGCTTCAGCTTCTAAACGAGCAATTTCAGCCTTTCTAGCTTCCTCGGCTTTTTTCGCTTCTGCTGCTAATCGGTCTGCTTCAGCTTTTCTAGCTTCCTCAGCTTTTTTTGCTTCAGCTTCTAAACGAGCAATTTCAGCTTTTCTTGCTTCTTCTGCTTTTTTCGCTTCAGCCGCTAGACGTTCTGCTTCTTTTTTTGCTTCAGCTTTTCTGTCTTCTTCAACTTTCTTTGCTTCAGCTTCTAAACGAGCAATTTCAGCCTTTCTAGCTTCCTCGGCTTTTTTCGCTTCAACCGCTAGACGTTCTTCTTCTTTTTTCGCTTCAGCTTTTCTGTTTTCTTCAACTTTCTTTGCTTCAGCTTCTAAACGAGCTACTTCAGCTTTTCTAGCTTCTTCGGCTTTTTTTGCTTCAGCTGCTAGACGATCTGCTTCTTTTTTCGCTTCAGCTTTTCTGTCATCCTCAACTTTCTTTGCTTCAGCTTCTAAACGAGCTACTTCAGCTTTTCTAGCTTCCTCAGCTTTTTTCGCTTCTTCGGCTAGACGATCCGCTTCTTTTTTCGCTTCAGCTTTTCTGTTATCTTCAACTTTCTTTGCTTCAGCTTCTAAACGAGCAATTTCAGTTTTTCTTGCTTCTTCTGCTTTTTTCGCTTCAGCCGCTAGACGTTCTGCTTCTTTTTTTGCTTCAGCTTTTCTGTCTTCTTCGACTTTCTTTGCTTCAGCTACTAGACGTTCTGCTTCTTTTTTTGCTTCAGCTTTTCTATCTTCTTCGACTTTCTTTGCTTCTGCGGCTAGACGATCCGCTTCTTTTTTCGCTTCAGCTTTTCTGTCATCTTCAACTTTTTTTGCTTCAGATTCTAAACGAGCTAATTCAGCTTTTCTAGCTTCCTCGGCTTTTTTCGCTTCTGCGGCTAGACGATCCGCTTCTTTTTTCGCATCAGCTTTTCTATCTTCTTCAACTTTCTTTGCTTCAGCCGCTAGACGTTCTGCTTCTTTTTTCGCCTCAGCAGCTAAACGTTCCGCTTCTTTTTTTACTTCAGCTTTTCTGTCTTCTTCGACTTTCTTTGCTTCCGCTGCTAAACGTTCCGCTTCTTTTTTTATTTCAGCTTTTCTATCTTCCTCCGCTTTCTTTGCTTCAGCCGCTAAACGTTCTGCTTCTTTTTTTGCTTCTGCTTCTGCTTCTAAACGAGCTATTTCAGCCTTTCTATTTTCTTCAGCTTTTTTTGCTTCCGCTGCTAAACGTTCCGTTTCAGCTTTTTTTGCTTCTTCAGCTTTTTTCTTTTCTTCAAGTTTTTTCGCTTCAGCAGCTAAACGATCTGCTTCAGCTTTTCTTGCAGCTTTAGCTTCAGCTTCTTTAGCTTTTTCATAGACCAAATTCAATTGTTTTGAATCGATTTGTCTACCTCCAGCTCCGAATTTTAATGATTTAAATCTTGATTTTAAAGTGATTACGACAACTCCATGCTTAGCAGGTTCACCGAAAATAGAGAAGCCATCTTCTTCATCAAGAGTAATATAAGTGTCGATATACTCTTCTTTTAATTTTAAAAACTCGGAATATTTAACGATATATCCATTAACGATTACCATTGGAATTGCATCTATCTTGATATTCTGATATTCAGTATCTCTTTGAGTAACAGTATTTACTGTAACTCCTACAAAACCAAGTAAAAAAACGCTAATATATTTTATATTCATAGATGTTTAATTTTAATCAAAGATAAAAACATTTTTCACTCTATTAAAAAAGAAGTTAGATTAATTAATGATTAAAGATATTTTTTATTATATGAAAAATAACGTTAATTTTATAAAAATGTTGTTTGATATGAGTAAAGCTTTTTCTGAAATGATTCCGCTAGGAATTAAAGCGCATGATTTTGTATTAGAAGATGTAACTTCTAAACGGAAATATTCTTTTGATGATGTTAAAGGAGAAAAAGGAACTTTGATTTTCTTTATATGTAATCATTGTCCATATGTTCATCATGTTATAGATGAATTAATTATGATTGCAAATGATTATCGAGTTCAAGGAATTGGATTCGCTGCAATTTCGAGTAATGACTTTGAAGCTTATCCAGACGATGCACCAAATAAGATGATTGATTTTGCTTTTGATCATAATTTTGAATTTCCTTATTTGATTGATTATGATCAGGAAGTCGCAAAGAAATATAACGCAAGTTGTACACCTGATTTTTATTTGTATGATCAACAAAATAAATTAATTTATCACGGTCAAATTGATGATTCTCGTCCTGGAAATAACATTCCAACTAGTGGAAATGATCTTAGAAATGCAATCGATTCAATTTTATATAATCGTTCTTTAAATTCTGTTCAAAAACCTAGTATGGGCTGTAATATTAAATGGAAAAAAAATAGTGTATTATAAAAACTTTTTTAACTTTGTGGCACTATTTTTTTAGTAAAATAATCTGTTTTTTATCTTGTTTTTAAAAAAATCATAAATTAAGTACGATAAATTTACGGTTTTGATAAATTGTGTAGAAAAAAAACAGGTTTCAAGATTAAATAGTATAAACAATAAAACAACAACCTTAAAATTTAAGTTAGAAGAAAACTTATGTTACATCAAAAATTTTTAAATCGTTTTGTTATTCGCCAAATTATTTGGACAGTTGTCATCATTTATTTAGCAGTTACAATTGGACTGGTTATTTTTAAAGGTCATAATTTGTTGACTTTAATTTTGCCATTAGTTTTGTTTTTTCTTGCATATACAGATGCTTTTCAAACAAAACATACCATCAGAAAAAACTATCCGATTATTGGAAGGTTGAGATATATTTTAGAATCTGTTCGTCCAGAACTAAGACAATATTTCTTTGAAGGCGAGTTAGATGGAAAACCATTTAATAGACGTGAGCGTTCAATTGTTTATCAAAGAGCTAAAAATGAAAAACAAACCGTTTCATTTGGTATGCAAGATGATCCAAATCGTATTGGTTATGAGTGGGCTTCACATTCTGTTTATCCTAAACATGTAACTGATTTCAATTTTAGAACTACTATTGGAAATTCTTCATGTAAACAACCTTATAGCGCAAGTATTTACAATATCAGTGCGATGAGTTATGGCGCTTTGAGTAAAAAAGCAATTACAGCTTTGAACAAAGGTGCTCAATTAGGTGGTTTTGCTCATAATACAGGAGAAGGAGGTATCTCTGATTATCACAGATCAGGAGGTGACTTAATCTGGCAAATTGGTACAGGATATTTTGGTTGTAGAACTAAAGATGGAAAATTCGACGGAGATTTATTCAAAGAAAGAACAGCTTATCCAGAAGTTAAAATGATTGAGCTAAAACTTTCTCAAGGAGCTAAACCAGGACATGGAGGATTATTACCTGCTGAAAAAAATACAATTGAAGTGTCTAAAATCAGAAATGTTGAACCATTCACGACTGTACATTCACCATCTTCACATTCCGCATTTTCTGACGCAAACGGATTAGTTCATTTTATTCAACGTTTGAGAGATCTTTCTGGAGGTAAGCCAGTTGGGTTTAAAATTTGTATTGGTCGAAAAGATGAATTCATTGAAATTGTTGAAGCAATGAAATCTAATAATATCTATCCTGATTTTATTACAGTAGATGGTGCTGAAGGTGGAACAGGAGCAGCTCCCTTAGAGTTTATTGACTATATGGGAATGGCTTTGTCTGATGCTTTGGTTTTTGTAAACAAAACTTTAAAAGAATACGGAATAAGAGAAAATATCAAGATTATTGCTGCTGGTAAAGTTATTTCAGCTTTTGATTTAGCAAAAAATATGGCACTAGGTGCAGATGCTTGTTATAGTGCTCGTGGAATGATGTTCGCTTTAGGATGTATCCAAGCGTTACAATGTGATAGTGGTCATTGTCCAGTTGGAATTGCTACTCAAGATCCGTTGTTATATAAAGGAATGGATATTACAGATAAATCTGTTCGTGTTGCTACTTTCCATAAAAATACAATGAAGGCTTTTGGTGAGTTTATTTCGGCTTGTGGTTTTGAAAAACCATCGGAGATTAAACCAGAAACATTTCATAAACGTATCGAACATGGAAAAAATTTAACATTCGCTGAAATGTATTTTAACGATAAAAAATAAAAAAACAGGAAGCTTAATTAAGCTTCCTATTTTTTTTCCATAACTATGTCAAGTGGTTTGTTTGTAACTTTTCTACCAAATTGCATAGCTTTTGCTCTTTCTTCTGAGGTACATAAAACGTACATATTGTAACTTGCTAAAGGAATAAATTGTGTTTTGAAATTCCCACCGTTTTCTTCACCATCGACATCCTCAACTTTTATGTTGTAATTTTCTGCAGGAAAAGTATTTGAAACTGTTAATAAATAATGATCATTTGCAAAATAATAAAACCATTTTCCTTCTTCGGTAATTGGAATTCGTTTGTTTTGTTCGTTTATTTTATAGTTTCTAGTAAATAAAAGTGGTTTACCAGAATTTATCCAACTTAAATTATTATTCTCATTTATTACTTCATTTCCATCTAAATCTACGATACTGATTTTGAGATTATCAATTGTTTTTGATTTTCCATCTTCATGCGGATGAACTACAAAATAGGAAGTAAAATCATAGCCGCAGTGAATGGGAACGTCAATTTGGGCAAATGAAAAGATAGGAAATAATAATAAAGAGTGTATTATTTTCTTCATTTTGAAAGTTTTTCCAAAAATACAATTTTAATAATTAAAAAAATCCTCAAAAAACTAAAATTAGTGTTAATGAGGATTTTAAAATTAAAATAATTATAGAATTACATTGGTAATACGTTTTTTTGATATTTATGATTGATCATAATTGCGCTTCCTTCATAAAAAGCGACAAAACCACATAGAATGCCTTCGAATCCTGCTAGTCTACCAATCCAAGTTATTCCTGTAAAATTAAAGGTTGATAATAAAGCAAATAAGATTACTAACAAGCCGAATAAAATTTTACCAACCCTTAAACCGTTTAACGTTTGAAGAAAAAACACAAAAGCAAATAATCCCCACATGGCTAAATAACAGCCCATTGAAACGGAATCAGGTTTTGGTAAACCTGCCGCTGTAGCTATCCAAATGAAAACAAGAGAAAGCCAAAAAGCACCAAAAGACATAAATGCAACGCTCCCAAATTGATTTCCTCTTTTCCATTCCATAACACCCGCGCAGAATTGTGAAATTCCTCCAAAGAAAATTCCCATTCCCATAATCATGGTATCGATTGGATAAAAACCGGCATTATGAATATTTAGTAAAATTGTGGTCAAAGCAAATCCAAATAAACCAATTGGGCCAGGATTTGAAGTTTGATCTTTTAAATGTAAGTACTCACTCATCTTTTTAAATTTTTACAAGTATAAAAAGAATCGTTAAACTGACCATTCAAAGATTCGTAATAATAAAACTAATAAAAACGATATGTTTTTTTTAATCTTAAAATTTATTAATTATATTAAAATTTAACATATTTCGTCTTTTTTGATCTTCTTAAAGACTACGTATGTGTCATTTTTTAACAAAAAAAAGCCCTTCATTTCTGAAGAGCTCATTTAATATTTAGTGAATATATTATTTTACGTCCATTAATTCAACGTCGAAAATTAAAACAGCATTCGGAGGAATAACTCCACCGGCTCCACGTGAACCATAACCTAAATGAGATGGAATTACAAAACGAGCTTTATCACCCACTTTTAATAATTGAATTCCTTCGTCCCAACCTTCGATTACTTGTCCAACTCCTAATGTAAATTCAATTGGATCTTTGCGTTTAAATGAATTGTCAAATTCCTTTCCGTTTACTAATTGACCTTTATAATGAACAGCAACTTTTTTACCTTTTTCAGCTTGTTTTCCGTTTCCTTTTTGGATAAACTGGTAACGTAAACCGCTTTCTGTAGTTTCAAAACCAGCAGCGATTGCATCTAATTCTGCAGCAGCAGCGGCTTTTTCAGCAGCAATTCTTTTTTCACGAGAACCTTCAAAAGTACGGAAAGCTTCAACCGCATTCCAGTTTTTAGCTTCTTCACCAACTCTGATAATTTCTACGCTTTCTAAAACATCTGATTGTTCAACTGCATCCACAATTTCTTGACCTTCTACTACATGTCCAAAAACAGTATGATTATTATCTAACCAAGGCGTAGCAATGTGTGTGATGAAAAATTGAGATCCGTTTGTTCCAGGACCCGCATTTGCCATTGATAAAATTCCTGGTTTATCGTGTTTTAATTCTGGATGAAATTCATCATCAAACTTATAACCTGGATCACCAGTTCCTGTTCCTTTTGGACATCCACCTTGAATCATGAAATCCGAAATCACGCGGTGAAATTTTAATCCGTCGTAATATGGTTTTCCTTGTGGACGTGCTTTGTTTTCTAAGTTTCCTTCTGCTAAAGCAACAAAGTTACCAACAGTTCCAGGTGTTTTATCGTGAGTTAATTTAACTAAAATCGAACCTTTTTCGGTGTTGAATTTTGCATAAATTCCGTCTTGCATCTTTATCTGATTTAAAATAAATAAGTACAAAGATACATATTTTGGCTGTAATTTAAATTGAGTTACGATTTGTAATCGTTAAAAAACACTTAATTATTTACGATTATTCAAAAAGCTAAAATATTGTTACTATTTAGTTTGGTAAAATGGTTTATTTTTGCACAAAATTAGAATTATGCGTATTGATATTATTACCGTTTTACCTGAGCTGATTAAAAGTCCGTTTGAAGCTTCGATTCTTAAAAGAGCAATTGCTAAAGGATTGGTAGAAGTTCATTTCCATAATCTTAGAGATTATAGTACAAACAAACATAAAAATGTCGATGATTATCAGTTTGGTGGTGGGGCAGGAATGGTGATGAGTATTGAGCCGATTGATGCTTGTATAACTAAACTTAAAAGTGAACGTACTTACGACGACGTTATTTATATGTCTCCAGATGGTGAAACTTTGGATCAACAAATGGCTAATTCGTTGTCGATGGTTGAAAATATCATTATTTTATGTGGTCATTATAAAGGTGTCGATCAACGTGTTCGCGATCATTTTATAACGCGTGAAGTTTCGATTGGTGATTATGTACTTTCTGGAGGTGAACTTGGAGCTGCAGTTCTTTGCGATACTATTATTCGATTAATTCCAGGAGTTTTATCTAACGAGACTTCTGCTTTGACAGATAGTTTTCAAGATAATTTATTAGCTCCACCAATTTATACTCGTCCGGCTGAATATAAAGGATGGAAAGTTCCGGATATTTTATTGAGTGGAAATTTTCCTGAAATTGAAAAATGGCGCGAGCAAAAAGCTTACGAACATACATTAAATCGTAGACCTGATTTGTTAGATAAAGAATAATCTGAATATAAATTCAGATTTTTTTTATTTTTAAATGTAACGTTTTTAAAATTCGGTTACTTACTTGTAAATTAAACTTTAAATCATGAAAAATCTTAGTTCTGCTTTATTCACATTTGTATTATTTTTAGTTTCTTCTGTAGGATTTACTCAAAATGAAAATTCATTATTATGGAAAGTTTCAGGAAACGGCTTAGAAAAACCTTCGTATGTTTTTGGAACCATTCATATGATTTGTGAAGAAGATTATTTCTTTACAGAACAATTTCAAAATGCATTATCTAATTCTGATGTATTAGCAACTGAAATTGATTTTAGTAATATGCAAGAAATGATGGAAATGCAACAAGCGATGCAATCGAATATTTCTTTGAAAGAAAGAATTTCAGCAGATCAATACGCAAAACTAACAACTTTATTAAAAGAGAAATTAGATTTAGATATCATGATGTTTGATAAAATTTCAGAAAGTGGAATTGCAAGTATGATTACCATGAAATCTTTTCCATGCGAGAATTTTAAAATGTATGAAATGGAATTGATTCAAAAAAGTTTGGTTGATAAAAAGGCTTTAACTGGATTGGAAAGCGTAAAAGAGCAAATGATAATTATGAAAGATCATCTAAATATTGATGCTTCTATTAAAATGTTAGAAGAACTTGGTACTGATGTAGATTCTAACAAAGAAATGGTTTCACTTTATAAATCTCAAAATATTGATAAGCTTTTAGAATTGTTAAAAGAATCAAGTTATATGAACCCAAAGGCTTACGATGAATTTGTAGTAAATAGAAATAACAATTGGGTTTTAAAAATGCCTGAAATGATGAAAACCAATGCAACTTTTTTTGCTGTCGGTGCTGCTCATTTAGGTAGTAAAGACGGTGTGTTGGATTTGTTACGTAAAGCAGGTTATAAAGTAGAAGCTGTAAAATAGATGTAATTCGTTGTTTATTAAAAGATTAAATGATATTAAAATCTAAAAAAGCATTTTGTAATATTTGATTTCATATTAAAAAAATAATTATATTTGCACTTCATTTGGATCAACCTCTAGCGAGAAACGTGTACGTTGTTCTGATTTAACCTAAATTCAATTTAAGCAATGGCTTTAGATTTATTAAAATTCGTTCAAGACGAATTCGTTACTAAAAAAGATTTCCCTACTTTCAAAGCTGGAGATACAATCACAGTTTATTATGAAATTAAAGAGGGTGACAAAACTAGAACTCAGTTCTTCAAAGGAGTTGTAATCCAAAGAAGAGGTGCAGGAACTACTGAAACTTTCACAATCCGTAAAATGTCTGGAAACGTTGGTGTTGAGCGTATCTTCCCAATCAACATGCCAGCTTTACAGAAAATTGAAGTTAACCAAAGAGGTAAAGTTCGTAGAGCTCGTATCTTCTACTTCAGAGAACTTACTGGTAAAAAAGCTAAAATTAAAGAATTACGTCGTAAGTAATCTTTTAATTAAGACCATAAAAAACTCCATTCAAATTGAATGGAGTTTTTTTTGTTTCTATTTGTAAACTTTTTTGTAAACCGAATACAGTTGATAAAAGTGTTGAATTTGTTCAATCTCAAATTCAATTTTCTTCCATTGATTCAATTCTAAAATGAGTTTATCTTCTTCTTGACGATATTTTCCAATCATTACGTCATCTTCTACTAAAAATAATCCAAATTTATCTTCAAGTAAATGAAGATTTTCAACTTCTAAATTTTCGAAAAATAAGATAGTTGGTTCTTCGTATGGAAAATCAATCGGAGCACCCATTCCCGAATTATATTCTAATGCAATGAAATTATGCGAATTGTAAATCGGAAAAAATATGGATGGATATTTGTCAATATTCGATTCTAAATCCTTTTTTTCTTGTAAAACTTCCCTAGATAAAAATGGAATCTTGCTCATATTTTTAACATTTTGTAAAGGATTACCTTCTTCGAAGTAGTTGTCAAAATGTAAAATTTCATTTACAGTTAAGTTTTTTTCAATCAAATGACCTATGGGTATGCTAAAATATTTAGCAATTTTGCTAATGGTTTCGATTTTTGGTTCTGCACGTTTTTCTTCGTATGAAGATATATTTCCACGGCTAACTTCAAATAAATCAGCAAATGATTGTTGTGTTAGATTCTTTACTTGTCTTAATTTCTTTATGTTTTCACCAATCTTTGTCATTTTAAGAAAATTTTAACATTTCAATTTGCTAATTATTTTAGCAAATTGTTTAATTTTATGGGAGCAAATTACAAAAAACACAATTAACATCAAAATGAATTATTTCTCTAAAGTTGAATCTTATATTCGAAATGTAGATTATACCATTTCTTACAGTAATGAAAGCGAAGGTGTTTTTATGATTGAGAATCTAATGGACGGCATTCAAAACTTAATTGTTGGAATTGCGCCGCCAATTATAATTTTCGAATTGTATTTGTTTACACTTACAAACGAAAATAGTGAAATGTTTAAAGCCTTGTTGATGAAAAATCGCGATATCATTCACGGTGCTTTTGCAATCACAGAAGACGGTACAAAAGTAATTTATCGTTACACGCTTCAAATTTCAAATCTGGACCAAAACGAGTTTGAAGCAACTTTAAATTCTTTAAGTTTATTAATGAGCGAATATTCTGCTCAAATCATTGAATTTTCTAAACAATAAAAAATAATTAAAATGAATATTTTTAAACGCATATTTAGAATCGGTCAAGCCGAAATACATTCGGTAGTCGAAAAAATGGAAGAACCAATTAAAATGACCGAACAAGGAATTCGTGAAATGCGCGAAGACTTAAATCAAGCCTTAGAAGCTTACGCAAAAGTAAAAGCGATGGCAATTAGAACTCAAAATTCGGTTAACACAAAAAGAAAAGAAGCCCAAGATTATGAAAACAAAGCGGTTTTGCTATTAGAAAAAGCTAATCGAGAAGAAATTTCTGTTGAACAAGCTGAATCTCTTGCTAAAGAAGCTTTGATGATTAAGAAACGTTTATTGGAAGAAATTACCGAATTGGAATATCAAGTTACGGTTCATGAAAAATCTGCCGAAGAAGTTCAGAAGAACACAGAAGTTTTAAAGTTCAATATCAATAAATGGGAAAACGAATTAACGACTTTAAAAGCACGTGTTCGTGTAGCAAATGCTACAAAAATGGTGAACAAGCAAATGGCAAAAATCGATTCGAATAGCACTGTTAGTATGCTAGAACGTATGAAAAATAAAGTCGAAGAAGACGAAGCTTTAGCGCAAGCTTACGGTTCTATGGCGAATAACACCAAAACCATTGATGATGAGATTAACGAAACTTTAAAAGGTGATTTAATCGAAAACGAATTAGAAGCCTTGAAACTTAAAATTAAAAACAAAGAATAATTAAATATCACTGTTTTTGATGATATTTTTTAATCAAAATTTATTGAATTTACTAAGAATTCAAACGTAAAAAAAATGATACGATACGAATATACAACTATTGAAATTTCTTGTAAAGTTGGATTTACAAAAGTTTCTGCTGATGTCGATAAAATAAATTTAGAATTTAATAAACTGGGAAGCCAAGGATGGGAACTTGTAACTTGTGCAACAATTGGAACGTCTGGTGTTTCTCAGCAAATTTATTACACATTTAAGCGACCAATATAAAACTAGTTCAACCAAATTAAAACGATAAATGACAGATTTACTAAACCTATTATTCAATCCATTGCCAAACGGAATTATGTCCATTTTAATGGGATTTTCATTAATCTATTGGATATTTCAATTTTTGGCTGGTGATGGATTTGATTTCGGTGGCGATTCAGACATTCATTTAGGTGATATTTCTGACATTGATACCGATGCAGATTTTGACATTTCAGATGGAGCTGAAACAGCCGAACCTTCGTTTTTTGCTAAATGTTTAGATTTTATCAACGTCGGAAAAGTTCCGTTAATGGTCATCTTTACCATATTTAAATTCATAAGTTGGGTAATTACATTAGTTTCAACAACTGTTTTAGGTTTAGCTAAATTCGGAATTTGGTCAACATTAATATTAATTCCAGTTTTCATTATCGTTTTTATATTGATGCACTGGATTACAAAACCATTAGTAAAAGCATTTAAAGAATTGGGATATCACGGCGAAGAAGAAACCGATTTCATAGGACGAATCGGTAAAATGAAATCAACTATCGAAGGAGATAAAATCGGTTCGGCCGAATTCCCAATCGATAAAGATATTATCACTTTAAACATAAAAAGTTTGTCAGGCGAAAAAATCAATTTCGGAGATACCGTAATTATTACTGACGAAACTCCATCAAAACATTATTATCTAGTAACTAAACACATCACACTAAACTCTTTTTAATTATGATTTTTATTCATTTAATCCATTCAATTATCGAAACAACAATTACTTTCTTATTCAATTAAAACCAAAAAAAACTAATTATTTATGACAAATTTTATACTACTTGCTGTTGGAGTTATCGTTTTTATCATCATCGCGTTCTTCATCGTATTAAGTGTTTTCTATAAAAAAATCCCACAAGGAAAAGCTATTGTTCGTACTGGAGTTGGTGGTTCGCAAGTTGCTTTCAATAAAGGAATGTACGTAATTCCTGTTTTTCATAAAATGGAAATTATGGATATTTCTGTAAAGAAAATTGAAATCTCACGCCAACAAAACGAAGGTTTAATTTGTAAGGATAACATTCGTGCAGATATCAAAGTTGCGTTTTTCGTTCGCGTAAATAAATCTGTAAACGATGTTATTAATGTGGCTCAAAATTTAGGATGTGAGCGCGCGAGTGAACAAGAAACATTGAAAAGTATCTTCGAAGCAAAATTTTCAGAAGCTTTAAAAACGGTAGGAAAGAAATTCGATTTTATTGAATTATACGAAGCACGTCGTGAGTTTCGTGATGAAATTTTAAACATCATCGGAACTGATTTAAATGGATATATTTTAGATGATTGTGCAATTGATTATTTAGAACAAACCGAGTTACAATATTTAAGTCCGGATAACATTTTAGATTCTGAAGGAATTAAAAAAATCACTGAATTAACGGCGCAACAAAATATGAACGCGAATTTAATTCGACGTGAAGAAGAAAAAGTAATCAAAAAACAAAACGTTGAAGCACGTGAAGCAATTTTAGAATTAGACCGTCAATTAGCTGAAAAAGAAGAACGTCAACGCAGAGAAATTGACAATATCAAAGCTCGTGAAGATGCTGAAATTACTAAAGTTCGTGAAGAAGAACGTTTAAAAGCAGAGACCGTTCGTATCACAACCGAAGAGCAATTAGCGATTCAGGAAGAAAATAAATTACGTCAAATCATCATCGCTGAGAAAAATAAATTACGTACCGATGCTGTTGAAACCGAGCGTGTAGAAAAAGACCGCGCGTTAGAACAAACCGAGCGCGAAAGAATTGTGACGTTAGCACAAATTGATAAAGAACGTTCAATTGAGGTTGAAAAGAAAAACATTCAAGGTGTTATCAAAGAACGTGTAATGCTTGAAAAAGGAGTTGTTGAAGAGCAACAAGGTGTAAAAGATGTAGAAGTTTTCCGTGAAGTTGAACGTAACAAACAAGCTGGAATCATCGCTGCATCGCAAGAAGCAGAAGAGCGTTTAATCGAAACTGTAAAAGCTGCCGAAGCTGCAAAAATCGCATCTGAACAAGAAGCAGCTCGTTTAGTAATCGAGGCTGATGCACAAAAATTAGTTGCTGAACGAAAAGCACAAGAATTATTAATTGAAGCTGAAGCGAAAAAAGAAGCATCGGCAAGAGATGCAGAAGCTCGTAAAATTATCGCTGAAGCACAAGCGAAAGAAGAAGCTGCAATTGGTTTATCTGAAGCAGAAGTTATGGTTGCTAAAGCAGATGCTGAAGAAAGACAAGGTTCTGTTGAAGCTATTGTTATCGAGAAAAAAGCAGAAGCTTTACGTAAAGAAGGTTTAGCACAAGCTGAAGTAGTTCGTGAAAAAGCATTTGCAGAAGCGAAAGGAATTGAAGAAAAAGCGGAAGCAATGAAGAAATTAGATGGTGTTGGAAAAGAACACGAAGAATTCAAGTTGCAATTACAAAAAGAGAAAGATATCGAATTGGCGCAAATTAACATTCAAAAAGATATTGCAGGAGCGCAAGCTGAAGTTTTATCTAACGCATTGAAATCTGCGAAAATTGACATCGTTGGTGGAGAAACTATGTTCTTCGAAAATATTGTTAAGCAAGTTTCAAACGCAAAAGGTTTCGACCATTTAATCAATAATTCAAAACACGCAACCGATATCAAAAATGCGTTGATTGACGAAAATGGAGAAGGAGATTTAGCGGGAAAAATCCGTTCGATTTCTGAGAAATACGGAATTTCTTCAAATGATATTAAAAACTTAACCATTACTGCAGCGTTAATCAAATTGCAACAAGCAGCAACTGCTTCAGGAAATAATGAAGACACAGGTTTCATTAATTCGTTGTTCGGAATTGCGAATCAATTGGGAATTGCAAATCAAAAATTGAGATAAGCTAATTTGTTTATCCGATTGATTTAACCACCTTTTAGATTTTATTTTAATGCAAAAAGAAAACATAAATGTTACCGAAACGCTTGATGCAGGTGCGTATGAAATCATAAGAAAAAGGCTCCTTACACAAAAGGAGCTGCTTTCTACCGATTTACAAAAATTGAACGAAGCTCGTAAAGAAGTTTTCAATTCAACCAACTTTGCATTAAGTGCCAACCAACGCATAACTACTGAAAATACGTGTGTTGCCAGAGGAATTATCGCTTTCGATGAATTGTGTATTTTTGGATACAACGTTCATTTCGGATTGCGAACCGATATTCAATTGAGCGATGTTTTCAGTATTTATTCGTTTCAAGAAAATCAGTTTATACCGCATTCGTTAGATTTAATCGACGACAAAAATTTCTTTACCGATTTTCAAAATTTATATAAATATTACAGAGATTCGATTTTTTCTAAATTCAGAAAAACCGATAATTATCTGTATATGATTTTCCAAACCAGTAAAAGCGCGCAAGATTTAAAAGCGTTTAAATGGTTGATTAAAGATGGAAAATTAATTTATCAAGACGACAGAAGTATTCACGAAGTTCAAAGAGCCAATCCGTTTGATTTTGATTGGAACAAAACTTCGATTGACGACCGTCGTTTGGGACGTCATCCACATATTTCGATTTTGGATAAAGTTTTCATCGAATCGATTAATGGCGATATTACTTTTAAAGTTGAAGATAATACAGAAACCGGAAAAGGAATTTATTCCGAAAAAGTTACTAATGTTGACCAACAATTAGATGATGCCGAATATTTTTATGCCGATTTAGGAAATTTAATTGCTGTAAAAGTAAAACCGTTTCAAGAAGATTTTCGCGCATTTATTTTCAATGTTCGAACGAAGGAAGTGGTCAATATTCCTGCGCTATTAAATTCGGCAGTGCTATTGCCAGATAATCAAGGTTTGATTTTTTCAAATGGATATTATCTACAAAACGGAACCTATCATTTGTTTGATAATCAAATTAAAGATGCACAATTTTTCCGTCGTGTCAATTCGCCAAACGGAGAAGATTTTATGTACATCTTCAATCATCCTGAAACCAATACCTACGTTTTATTGTCGTACAACATCATTCAGCAAACAGTCGAAACACCGATTATTTGTAATGGTTTTACGATTTTTCAAGATGGAAGTTTAATTTATTTTAGAACCGAAGAAGAAGCAACACGTCATCATCAAGTACAAATTTGGGAAACGCCATTTGCAAATCAATTGATTGAAAATGCCACGCAAACCAATCATCCACTTTACAAAATCGGAAATAAAGATATTGTAAAAGCGATGGCAGAAGCGCAAGAAGTTATTCAATTAATCAACAAAGAAGATTCGTACGAAGGTTTGTATGAAGATATTGTTCGAAAATCGAATAACATTATCGATAGTTATTTTTGGATAAACACCAAAGAAACCTTTGAATTAGCGGTTCCGTTACAAGAAATCAAATCGATTGCAAATACTGCGATTGATGAATTTGCGAAAGTTCAAGTTCAGAAAAAATTCGCGCAAGAAAATTTAGAGCAAACCGAGAAAATCATCGAAGAAATTATTTTTAAGGTAAACAGTACCATTTACAATCAGTTAGATTTGTTGGTTGAACATTTAGCGGATGCTCGAAAATTACAAGGAAAAGTTATTGATTTACGTTCGATTCGTTATATCGATTTAGAACGTGTGCAAGATTTAGAAAATCAATTGACAGAAATCAATGAAAATTTATCTGCCAAAACGATTGCTTTTTTATTGTTGGATGAAGCTTTGATTCCGTACGAAGAAAAAGTTTCTGCACAAAAAGATTTGGTTGCTGCGATTGAAAAGGTTTTCGATGCCAAACAGATTGAAGAATCTTGCTTGAAAATCGCCTCTGAATTGGAATTGTTGATTGATATTCTCAACAGTTTAAAAATCGAAGATGCGACGCAAACAACCAAAATCATTGAAAAAATTTCGTTGATTTTTGCTTCACTAAATGAAGTTCGTGCGCAATTAACTCGTAAAACAAATGCGTTAAAAAGCAAAGAAGCAGTTGCAGAATTTGGTGCGCAAATGACTTTGTTGGAACAAAGCGTTGTAAACTTTTTAGAATTATCTTCAACTGCTGAAAAGACTGAAGAATACAACACAAAAATCATTGTTCAATTAGAAGAATTAGAAAGTAAATTTTCTGATTTTGATGATTTTGCTTTGAAAATTGCCGATAAACGCGATGAAATCATCAAAGTGTTTAACACCAAACGCGAACAATTGGTGGAGCAAACCAATAAACGCACGAATTCGTTAGAACAAATTGGTTTACGTGTTTTAAAAAATATCGAAAACAAAGCGAAAACATTTTCAGTTAAAGAAGAGATTTTAGCTTTTTATTCGTCGGATTTGATGATTGACAAAATGCGTCAAATCATCCAAGAATTGAAAGATTTAAAAGATGTTTCAAAAGCAGAAAATCTTGAAAATCAATTAAAAAAATCTCAAGAAGATACGCTTCGAGTTTTACGAGATAAAACGGAATTATTTGTCGATGGGCAAAATATCATTGCGCTTGGACAAAATAAATTTTCGGTAAATACGCAGCATTTAGCGTTGACTTTGTTGAATAGAAACAACGAATTGTTTTTCCATTTGACGGGAACGAGTTTTTATCATAAAGTAAAAAACGAAGAAATTTACCAATATCAATCGATTTGGAATCAAGAATTTGTTTCAGAAAATCAGTTGGTTTATCGTGCTGAATATTTGGCTTATCAAGCATTTTTGGTTCGAAACGAAAAAGATTTTGAAGCAGAAAAATTCATCAATCAAATCATTGAACAAAATTATTCTGAAGGTTACATAAAAGGCGTTCATAATTTTGATGCGCTGCAAATTTTCAATGCTTTGGTTGCGATAAATTCGAAATTAAATGTGTTGCAATTCGATTCGGAAACTCGAACAACTGCTCAGATTTTTTGGCATTCTTTAACTGAATCGTTACAAGAAAAATTAAAAGCAATGTTGGTTTCGGCTCAGTTGATTTTAAAGAATTTTCCAAATTCAAATCGTTTTCATTCTATCATAAACGAAATTAAAATTCGATTTGAAAATTGGCAAACCGATTGGGATAAATCCAAAACAACTTCAGAGAATATTGCGAATTATTTGTTTACAACGTGGACGAAATATCAAGCATTTTCGATGAGCAACGAAGCAGAATATTTCAATCGTGAATTTCATAATTATCTTGAAAAGAATAAAAATTCAGTTGATTTCAAGAACTTAATTTCTGATGAACGATTTTCGGAAACAGAGAAATTTTATTTAATCGAAAATTGGATTCATGCGTTTATTGATGAAAATGAAAAATATGTTTCGTACAGAAATGTGGTGAATGAAGTGGCAACAATGATTTTGTTTTCGGGAGATAAATATCATTTCAACGACGGTAATGCAACCATAGAAATTTTAGATTTAAAAGGAAATCACAACGTAATTGTTGATGGAATTTACAAACAAGATTATCACGAAATCATATCAAAATTAGAAAATTTCACTAAAGTTGATGTTCCAAATTATAAAGCTTTTCAAAACGTAAAAGAAGCCATTTCTAAAGCTTACGAAAAGGAATTAAAAATTAAAGAATTCGAACCAAAAGTTTTGACTTCATTTGTTCGAAATAAATTAATCAACGAAGTTTATTTTCCGTTAATCGGAAATAATTTAGCCAAACAATTGGGAACGGCAGGCGAGAATAAACGAACTGCAAGAATGGGAATGTTGTTGTTGATTTCGCCGCCGGGTTACGGAAAAACGACTTTGATGGAATATTTAGCCAAAACCATGGGCTTGCATTTTGTAAAAGTTAACGGACCAACCATCGGACATAATATTACGTCGATTGACCCGATTGAAGCGAAAACTTCGGGCGAACGTGAAGAGTTAAAGAAAATTAATTTAGCGTTTGAAATGGCTGATAACGTGATGTTATATTTGGATGATATTCAACATTTAAGTGCTGAATTTTTACAGAAATTCATTTCACTTGCCGACGGTCAACGAAAAATTGATGGAATTTTTGAAGGTGAAAGTAAAACGTACGATTTACGTGGCAAACGTTTTTGTATTGTGATGGCAGGAAATCCGTACACAGAAAGCGGTTCCAAATTTCAAATTCCAGATATGTTAGCCAATCGTGCTGATGTGTATAATTTGGGTGATGTGATTGGAGATACTGAAGCTTTGTTTAATTTAAGTTTGATTGAAAATGCAACGAGCGACAATCCGTATTTAGAAAAAATCGCTTCAAAAAGTTTGACAGATTTTTATAAGTTGGTGCATTTCGTTACAGAAAATCAAGAACAATTGCCTGATTTAGAAGGCAATTATCTGAAACAAGAAATTGACGATTTTATTTCGGTTTTAAAACATGTAATCAAAATTAGAAACGTAGTGGTAAAAGTCAATCAGAATTATATTTCGAGCGCTGCGATGCAAGATGATTACCGAATCGAACCGCCTTTTAAAATGCAAGGTTCGTACAGAAACATGTCGAAATTAGTTTCGAGAATTGTTCCGATGATGAACGAAAAAGAAATTGATGAAACGATTTTGGCGCATTACGAAAGTGAATCGCAAACGTTGACAACTGATACCGAATCGAATTTGTTGAAATTAAAAGAAATTGCAGGATTGATTTCCGGCGACGAAAAGCAACGTTGGGAAACCATCAAAGCAACCTTCGTGAAAAACAACAAACACGGTGGTTTAAATAAAGACGATAAAGTTTTGGCGCAGTTAATTGATTTCAACGAAAACTTAGAAGGAATTATTAATGCGATATTAAATAAATAAGCATAAAAAAATGAGGTTTTTTAGACCTCATTTTTTTGTTTATAATTTTTCGATTATCAAATTCATTTTATGAAAATCGGCTGCAGCGTTGATTATCTCGCGATATTTTGGATAATCAGAAACAGGTAAAGTTTCAAAATCGTAATTCTCGGTGTTTGTAATCGTTAATTTATTTTCTTCAATTTTATAATTCGAGATGAAATCAGCTACTACTTTTCCGTCTTTGGTTAAAACGTGATTCATGTTTATGATTTCAGGATTTTTGATTTGATAACCATCAGGGATAATTAACGAAATTTTTCTTGTATAGAAATGCGGATAATCGATTTCAATTGGCAGTTGGCGTTCTTTATCTGCATACATTTCCATTTGTCTTCCAATCACAGAACCGATTTTTACTAAATAATTATTTCCAGCTTTTGAAATGATATCTTCAGCATTTCCTTCAATTGTTACGATGTAAGGTTTCAATGCTAAATTTACAACACCATCATTTACAGTAGTAACTTTTGGTTTGTTTGAAGTTTCAAAAGCATAATTAGAAGCTAAATCTTGTTTCATGTTTTCGAAATCCGTCTCGTTAACAAAGTCCTTAACCACCTGGAAATAAGATGCTGTATAACCAGTAAATTCTAAAACCGATTTAAATGTTGCATCATCAATTCCTTTACTAGCATCAATAGTAATTTCCATGTTTGTGATATTTAAATCATCGGCAAAATGAATTTTACGAGTTGTTGTAACGGGCATTTTTACGCCTTGATAAACTTTAGGTTTGATGAATAAACCGTAATTGTTTCCATAATTAAAATCAATCAAAGGCGTTCTGTAATTTGTTGCAATTGGTTCGATAAATGAATTTGCAGCAGTCATATAAATTAAAACTTCTTTTATATTTTCATAAGATTCAAAATCAGGATCAAAAGTTGCTTTGTCTTTTTCTGTTGTAAAAACCAATTCATGTTCAACATTTTGTTGATTTAAAACAGCGATGTAAAGTTTGATTAAATCAAAAAGATTAGCTTGTTTACTTTTTAAAATATCCGAAATGTTCGAATTTAATTTGTAATAACGATTGTATTGAATGTTTTCTTTAATTAAGCCTTCAATGGCACGTGCGTTTAAAAGTGGATCATTTGATTTTTTTAACTTCGATGTAAATTTTTCAAGTTCTTTTTTGTCTTTTGTATCTAAATCAACATAATAATTTTCAAAAAAATCACTTACAAAATCTTTGTGAGCGTAAAGATTGCTAGTGTTTTTTGAACTGTTTGTTGCTAATTTATAACGTAAAGCTTTTGCATTTCTGATCCAATTACTTTGTTGCTCATCGGCATTTAATCCAGCAATGTTTTTGGCTTCTAATGAATTCGAATTTTTGTTTGTATATTTATCTTTATTGAAGGTTGCATCTGCTAATCCGTTATATGATTTTGTATCGAATTGTAAATAATTTGGATAAATCAATTCTAAAGAAAAGTTAACAATCGGAAAATTTTCCTGTACATTTATTGTTTCACCAGAAACATCGACGGGTTTTTTAAGAATATAAAATCGTTCAATTATTGCTCCTTTTTCTAAACCATTTACAGCAAAATACTCGTAAGTAACTCCTGTTTGTTCGTTTTTATCTTTCTTGATGTCTGATTCTTTTAACTCAATTTTTTTTCCGTTCGGAAGAATTACGCGAAGTTTATTTACAATCAAATCTTCTTTTTGAGAATATGGAATATAAACTTTGTTATTTCGTTCGATTGCGATGTTTGAATTTAAAAGCTTTTTTTCGTGAAACAAATAATATTCATTTGCATCGTTACTTGTAAAATTGAATTCTGATTTTAAATTTTGTTCTAATATAATTTCTTCTTCGTTCTTAAATTCTTCTGGAATTACAATTTCATTATCATTGAATTTATAGTTTTTAAATTCGATATTTTGGGCATTCGTCAAATTTATGAAAGCAAAGAATAGAATTAATAAACTTTTTGTTTTTAGATTTTTCATGTTTTTTTGATTACAATGGTTTCGTTAAGATTTGATTTTAGTTTTTTAAGTGATTCGTTCCAGCCTTTTACTTCAGTTGGTTTTATATATGTTTTTTTATTTTCGATTGAATAATTTAGATTTATGTGACGTTCTTTTTTATCGAAAGTGATTTTATATTTTATATAATCGTTTTCAAAAGTAACATTTTCAGGAACGTAAGTAACTTTTGAGTTTTCTGGAATTGTAAATGAAGTTTTGAATTCAAATTTTTGTAAACGATCTAGATCTGCAGTAGTTTTTCGATTTTCATCAAAAATCAAATCGATTAAAGGTTTGTGTAAAAACATGTTCAAATAGGTTTCGTCAGCTGCGAGAACTACGTAATTATCATTTTCGAAAACATAATCTATTTCATACGGAAGTGTTTTATCTTGAATATTATTTTCTGTAAAAGAAACAATATTTAGTTTATCATTACCTCTTTCTAAAATACCTTCGATATATTTTTTACGATTCTTAGAAATATCACTCATCACATTAAGATAATAAGTTCGAGTTAATCCATTGGTTTTTAATTTCCCTTTTCCTTCTATTTTATTTCCATTTATAACATACGAATATGTATCTTCATATTTATTTTGTTCTGCCGATAAAGTCGGAACGGTAACAATTTTAAATGAATCTCCTTTTGAAATTAAAGCTTCTTTTCCTTGAATAAATTCTGAAGGTAAACCAAATGGAACTTGAGAATCGGTTGCGTCTAAGAAAATGATTTCTCCGTTTCTTTCATAAGTTGCAATCATGTGATTATCGACTGCTGGTGTTGGAAGTTCTTCATACGAATAAGGTAATTCTCTAGTTCCAATCCAAGTTAAATTCACATTCGGAACGTCAGCATATTTAGCCATTTCTGTCAAAATGCTTGACATATCTTTACAATCGCCAAACTTACGTTCAAAAACTAAAGACGCATTTCTTGGAATAAAACCTTCGTAACCGCTTTCAAAAGCAACATATTTAATCTGTTCTTGTGCAAATTTGAAAATCTTTTCCATTTTTTCATCATTTGTCTTTACATCTTTAACCAGCTCTAAAGTGAATTTCTTTAAAGCAGGATCTTCTGTTTTGTTTACATTTTTGATGAAGTCGCTATAATATTTATATAAACCATCTACTTTTCCGAAGACTGGAATTTTTTCTCCTTTGATTGTGTAAGAATTAATCCAGAAATGTAAATGCGGAATTTCATATGAACGACCTGCTGCTTTAGGTTCATTTCTGAAAACAGGAGCATCATTAATTATAAATGTGTAAGTAGTTGTTTTTTTATTATCTTCTGTAGTTTGTTTTACTAAATGGTCTTTATCGTTGAAAATCTTAAATCCGATTTCAATTGATTTATCTACCGTTAAAACAATTTTTCTATTTACAGAAGGAATTCCCGCAGTAAAATTAAAGCGATGCAACAACATTGGATCTTTGAAATCTAAACTGTGTTTTAGAACTTTTCTTGTACCTTGAGATAAGTTACTAAAAGTAAAAACTTTCAATTTGGTGTCAGAATCAAAAACTGAACTTGAATTATATGGTTTGTCAACTATTAATTTTACAGGTGTTTTTTTGAACTTTTCAGTTTCATTTCCAACCGTGTAAGCTTCATAATTTGTAATTGAAACCAATTCTGAAAACACCAGCGATTCATTAATCGAAGCTCCAGCGGATGTGTTTTTAAGTAATAAATAATCTTCTACGGAATTCGCAGTTACTTCGATTTCATTCTTTTTGTTTAACGTAATATAATAATGTTCTGAAACTTCTAATGCAATTTCGCTTTCGTTTGGATATTTATTTTGAAGTTCGGTTAAGTTCTGAGAAAAGAGATTTAAGCTTGATAAAAAGATTACCAAGCTTAAATTTAATCTAAAGAATTTCTGCCAATTGATCTGAATCATATTTTTTAATTGGTTTTAATGTATTGTTTTCAAGTACTTTAAAAAATCCGTGTTTCTCGTTGTTTTTATAATCCGTGCTGTAAAGAATTTGCTCTTGCTCGTTGTAATACGCGATTTGCCCATCAAGAATTCCATCGATATAATCCAATGTTTTGTATTTTTTTCCGTTTAGAAAATAGGTTACAGTTCCATTAACTTTTCCGTTTTTATAATTTATTTGAAAATCTTTTTGGTTTTTTGAATTATAAATAATCAAATCATTATTTAAAATTCCATTTTTCAAACTCATTTCTAAAGCTGGTTTTCCATTCGAAAAATTAGATTTAATTACCGTCATTTCTGATGTAATCGGAATTTCTTGTCCTAATTGATTTTCGTTATTTAAAGTTTGATAACTTACAATGTTGTTGTTATTAAAGTTCAAAATTAGCACTTTAGTACCATCAGAATTGTAATAAGTTTCTGGACCTGTTTTTACGCCAATATCATAAGTACTCACTAAAAACTCTTTTTCGTTTGGATAATAAATTGTACTTTTTCCGACAATAATTCCGTTCTCAAAATTATCAAGAGCATTCATTTTTCCGTTTAAATCGAAATTTTTCGAAGTACCGTTTAAAACTCCCGAATGATAATTGTTTTCCATTTCTATTTTACCTAAAGCATTATATTCTGTAGCTTTTCCATGTAATTTATTATTTACATAATTTTCTTTGCTTATTGGTTCATTTTTAGAATTTGAAATTTCGTAAATACCATCTTTGTTTCCGTTTTTAATCGATACTTTTCGTTTAACGGCTTTATTTTCGATTACTTCAACAATTCCATTTTGATTGACATAATCTATTTTATCACTTTTTCCATCATAATAATAAATAATGTCCGTGATGATATCATTAATAAAATTTGTTGTCTGAGTTAATCGACCATCTTGAGCATACGTATTTGATTGACCTTCTTGAAGCCCATCTACATAAAAAGTTTCTCCTTTAATATTTCCATTTAAATAATATGAAGTCAATGGTCCATGAAATAAATCATCTTTGTAATATGCTGTATAACTGATTTTATCATTGATATAATCTTTATACAAACCGTTCATTTTTCCATTTGAAACTTGAGCAATGTAATCAAGACTTCCATTATCTAAATATGCAGTTCTCAAACCATTTTCTTCGCCATTGGTATAATTGTTTTTGGACCTTAAAACTTTGTTTGGATAATAATAAATCCATTCACCTTCAAGTAATCCATTTTTGATGTTCCCTTCAGAAATTGTCGTTCCTTCTAAATCGTTAAACTTAATTAAACCATTGTTTTTTAATTTTTGAGAAGTTCCATCAGCAAAATATTGTACCGATTGTTTTGCTTTTCCGCCTGTATAAATGTCCTCGTAAAAAAGTTTACCTTCTTTGTTGTAATATTTCAGATTGTTTAATTCTTCTTTATCATTAAATGATTTCAAAAAACTTAAAGTTCCGTTTGTGTTATATTCTTTAATCTCTTTTAGTTTTCCATCGTTATAAAAGAATTCTGATTCTTTATTTCCGTTTGAAAAATAAGAAACATAAGAAATAGGTTTTTTGTTTTTTACAGTATTAACGGATTTTAATTTGTCTTTAGAAAAATAAGTATTGTATTCACCTTCTATTTCACCATCAAGATAGTTTGCTTGCTCAATAATTTCGCCAGTCTCATTGAATTTTTTGAATGGACCATCAAACTTTCCCTTTTTGTAATTTGCGATTATTTTCTTTTTACCATCAGGAAAATAGCAAATATTTTCACCTTCAAATTCATCATTAAGATAAATTCCATCGCAACTTATTTTTTCTGTAGGTAAATAAACTGTGTATTTTCCGTTTAATTTGTCGTCTTTATACGAACCTTTAAACATCAATTTTTTGTTTGGATAATACGTTACGGCTTCGCCATCTTTTTTGCCGTTTTTGAAATTTTCTTCTAATTGAACGTTTCCGTTTTCAAAAAAAGTAGTTTTTTTACCAACTAATAAATCTTGTTTGACACTTCCTTTTGTTTCTAAATATCCAAGATTTGAAGTGTAAAAATAATCACCATCAGATTCACCATCTTTAAATTGATAGAATGATTTTGATTTTTCATCAACAAAAACTTTATATTCATTTCCATTTAAATACGCCTTGTTGTACATTTCGTACCAAAGTACATTGCTCAAATGATTGGTATAAAATTCATTGATTTTCTTTTCATTTTTTTTATATTCTTTTTGAAAAGCACTATTGAAAAGCGAAAGCGAGTGATATAAATATTCTTTGGTTAAATTATTTTCTGCAATATATTTAAATAGCTGCCCAAATTGATTTTCGAAATATCCATCTTTTATTTCATGATCTTTGAAATATTCTGTTATGGCTTGCATATTTCTTGGAGCCAAATCATCGAATTCAATTAATAAATTGAACTTACTATTGTACGGATATTTGTTTCTAAGAACCTCTTCAAGAAGTGAAAAATCATCACCTTTTTCTTTGATTTTTAGTTTTGGTTTTGCAGTATATGTTTTTGAATAATCTTCATTCAAAGAGATTAAAGCTTGTTTTGCTTTTGCATTTTCGGGCTCAAAAAGTAAATAGGTCATTAAAAGTAAATTTCCTTCAACTAATTGACCGTCATCAAGTGCCAGAAGACCTAAGTTATAAAGTGAAGAAGAATGCGACGGATCAATTTTGATGTTTGTTTTTAATAAATCAACCGCTTTTTGTTTTTCATCTTTTCGAACGTAAACTATAGCTTTGTTGTAATTTAATCCTGCTGAGTTCGGAAAATATTGATCAGCCTCATTAAATATTTTTAAAGCTTCATCGTATTTTCCTTGATCGCTTAAAATGATTCCATGAACTAATAAAAGTGGTGGAAAAACTTCGTGTAATTTATCGTTATAATTTTTTTCGCAAACTTGTAAGGCTTCTTCTTTTTTATCTGCATAAAGTAACGAAAGAATCATCTCATATTGCGCTTGAGAATATTTAGGATCTAACTTATGAATTTTATTATATGCGATGGTTGACTCATCGAATTTCGAATTTTTTGTGAATTCAACACCTTCAGAAAAAAAAATATCTGTATTATAAAAGGACATTTCATTTTGAGCATGTGAAAATATGCTGAATAATAATGTTGAAAAGATTAAATTTTTGTGTTTCATTGTGTTGTTTTAATAAATGCTTTTGGTTGTTAAGTTGTTGAAATATATGTTTATATATTTATTTTTTCTTTTGTTTAAATAAACAAAATAGAAAAAGTTAAAATACTATTTTTTTCATTATTATGTGTAATTGTGTAAATAAAGTATTCAATATTATAAATAATCTTTATGATAGCATAAATTATAACATTTGTAAACCTTTATTAATGCTAAGTTGACAAAGTAATTTTGTGTTGTTAAAAAATAATAACAACTTATACACTACTTTTTATGTTGAAAAAATCAATAGCATTAGGATTCGTTTTGGCAACTTCAGTTTCGTTTGCTCAAACCTTAACCACGAATTCAGGAGCTCCAGTTGGAGATAATCAAAATTCTAAAACGATTGGAAATAACGGGCAAATTTTATTAGAAGATATTCATTTAATTGAAAAATTAGCTGCTTTCGATAGAGAACGTATTCCAGAAAGAGTTGTTCACGCTCGTGGAGCTGGAGCTTTTGGAGAGTTTGTTGCTTCTGCAGATTTTTCTGATGTAACAATGGCAGATTTCTTATCTCAAGCAGGTAAAAAAACGCCTTTGATGGTGCGTTTCTCTACAGTAACTCACCAACAAGGTTCTCCTGAAACGTATCGTGATCCACGTGGATTTGCAGTTAAATTCTATACACAAGAAGGAAACTACGATTTAGTTGGAAACAACTTACCGGTCTTCTTCATCCGTGATGCAATCAAATTCCCAGATATGGTACATGCGTTCAAACCATCTCCAATCATGAACAATGCATCTGATCCAAACCGTGTATTCGATTTCTTTTCTAATTTACCAGAATCGACACACATGTTAACTTGGTTATTCTCTGATTACGGAATTCCTGCTAACTACCGTCAAATGGAAGGAAATGGAGTTCACGCATACAAATGGGTAAATGATAAAGGTGAAGTTACTTACGTTAAATACAAATGGGTTCCTCAGCAAGAAATCAAAAACTTAACGCAAGAAGAAGCTAATAAAATTCAGTCAACTGCAATTGAGCACGCAACAGTAGATTTATATACAGAAATTGCTAAAGGTAATTTCCCTAAATGGGATCTTTATGTTCAAATGTTGAAAAGAGAAGATTTCGATAAATTAGATTTCAACCCTGTTGATGTAACTAAAATTTGGCCAGAAACGGTTGCTAAATCGGTAAAAGTTGGAACAATGACGTTGAACGAAAATGCAACAAACTATTTTCAACAAGTTGAGCAAGCTGCTTTTTCGCCTGGTACATTAGTTCCTGGAATTGAGCCATCAGAAGATAAATTATTACAAGGTCGTTTGTTTTCTTATTTCGATACACAACGTCACCGTATTGGAGGAAATTTCCAACAAGTTGATGTTAATCGTCCAATCAACAATGTAAAAACGTACAACCAAGACGGTTATATGTCAATGCGTAAGCAAGAAGGAGATGTTAATTACCAACCATCTACCAACAAACCAGAGGTTGTAGATAATGCTAAATTCAAATATTCAAAATCGGTTTTTCCAGCAGGAACAACAACGGTTCAAAACGTAATTGATAAAGAAAATAACTTTGCTCAAGCTGGTGATTTATACCGTTCGTTTTCTAAAAAAGACCAAGATAACTTAATCAAAAATTTAGGTGGAGCTTTAAATGCGGTTCAAAATAAAGTTATAGTTAAGAAAATGATTGCTCATTTTTACCAAGCTGATAAAACGTATGGAGAGCGTTTATTAAAAGCAACGAACTTAAATGTTTCTGACATTCAAGAATATATCAAAAAATAATTAAATCAATCAATAGGAGTGTGGTAACTCGCACTCCTTTTTTAAAATAAATTCGCATGAAAAAATTAGTTTTTACTTTACTATTAGCTTTAACTTTTGTTACAGCTCAAGCACAAGATATTTTTGCCGCTTCACGCGCAAATAATGTTAAAGAACTTAAAAAGTTTGTTTCTGAAAAAGTTGATATCAATCAAACAAATGAAAAAGGATTTACGCCGTTAATTTTAGCGGTTTACAATAACGCGCCAGAAGCGGTTGAATTTTTAATTGCAAACGGAGCTAACCTTAATGCGCAAGATAAATCTGGAAATAACGCTTTGATGGGAGCTATCTTTAAACAAAATGTAGCCATGGTCGATTTGCTTATTGCAAAAAAAGCGAATGTAAATCAAGTTAATTTTAATGGCGCATCAAGTTTGATTTTTGCAGCGACTTTCGGAAAACCAGAAATGGTAAAGTCTCTTTTAAAAGCTGGAGCAGACAAGTCAATCAAAGACAGTAGAGGTAAAACGGCATTAGATCATGCGACAATGCAAGAGAATGTAGAAGTAATTTCATTATTGAAATAGTTTTTGTTTTATTTTGTAATACGAGCTAAATAATCAAAATTGTCGCCTTCTAGGATTAATTCACAAGTTAATTCATTAGCAAGACATGCGTTTTGTAAGGTGTTATAATCTAAATACAACCAATCAAAAGGTTCTTCATTTTCGCCTTTATAGCTAAGATTAAAAACCAATTCTCCATAATAATCGGCGTGCATCGGAATCCATTTACCGCCATCTTCATCTTCGTCAAACATATAAATCAAATCAGAACTATCGATTAAAATTTGACCGCCATCGTTTAACAAACTTTTTAAATGATTTAAATAATGAGCAACTTTATTTAATTTTCCGAAAATTCCGGTCCCGTTCATCAATAATAAAATCGTATCAAATTTTTGATTATTCAATTCTAAAACATCTTGAACAACTGCATTTTCTAATCCACGTAATTCACAAGTTTTAATGGCATTTTCAGAAATATCGATAGGTAAAACTTCAAAACCTTTATCTTTCAAATATAAAGCATGACTTCCAGCGCCGCAACCTACATCCAAAATTTTACCTTTTGCTAATTTCAAAGCTTGTTTTTCAAGTTTTGGCATTTCGTTAAAATCACGGAACATATAAGCAATTGCCATTTCATCTGGTTCAGATATGGTTGTTTCTGTGATAACATTTTCGGGATTGTTGTTGGTTTGAAAATCTAAAATAGCTTTACCTAAAAGGTCTTTCATTATAAGTTGATTTAAATCTTTTATTATTAATTTTGCTGTTCGAGAAAGTTACTATGGAAAAATTTTTAAAAAACTTGCCAAAGCTTGCCAAAGATACGCATAATGAAAATAAAAAGTATTTTGATAAGCTAAAAAAGAAAACACCAAAAAATTTAGATGTTCAGATGCAAGAAATTCATGATCGTGTTTTTAAAAAAACAGATTGTTTATCTTGTGCAAATTGTTGTAAAACAACAGGGCCGTTATTTACTTTGGCTGATATCGAACGTATTTCCAAGTTTTTGAGAATGAAACCACAACCTTTCATCGATCAATATTTACGTATTGATGAAGATAAAGATTATGTGTTGCAAAGCGTTCCTTGTATTTTTTTAGACAATGAAAATTATTGTATGATTTATGATGTTCGTCCAAAAGCTTGCAGAGAATTTCCGCATACAGATAGAAAGAAATTTCAACAAATAACAAACTTAACATTGAAAAATGTTGAGATTTGCCCGGCAGCTTATCAGGTTGTAGAAGAAATGAAAAAGAAAATGCCTTTGTAAACAAAGGCATTTTTTTATACAAATAATTGATCGTTTTCGATGTAATTTTTCAGAAAAGTTTCAATTTCATTTTCAGTTGTAATTTTGTCTTTGATGTAGTAAACTAAATCTAAAATCCAATTTTTGATTTTATCAAATAAATCAACTACATGTCCGAATAAACGTACAAACCATTCATAAATAAATTGGCAACGGTCTATGATTTTAATGATGATATCTGTGTAATCCATAACAATTTTGATTTGTACCAAATATAATAAATTGATTTGAAATTCCCATCATTTTAATGAAAATCTAATATTAATTTTTGTCGTTATAGATTAAATATTTTTTTCTAGTATTTTTAAAATCTTCAATCCCGGTTGTCCAAGTTTCTTTGATTTGCTTTTCGGTCAAGCCTTGTTTGATTTGATTTTGCAATTTTTTATTTCCAGCTAAATTTGTAAAAAAAGAATTAAAAAATTCTTCTTTTTTTCCTGAAGTTTGATACGCTTTTAAAAGCCATTTTAATTGAATTCCTTCAACTCGATCAATTTCAGATAAATCTTCGCCATAACATTTTTTGCCATTGTGCATTGGATCTCTTGCACCTTCATTTGGTTCAGGAGTAAAACTAAATGTTGTTTTAGCTAAATTTGGTGAACCATAAACTTGAAATTGTTTTTCTGTTCCTCGTCCAACACTTATGTTTGTTCCTTCAAAAAAACACAAACTCGGATACAAATTTATCGATTGATCGTTTGGTAAATTTGGAGATGGTTTGATGGTTAATGAATACGACATGCTTTTATCGTAATTCGAACAAGGGACAATTTGTAATTTGCATTGTAAACCGTTTTCTAACCATTTTTCACCATTTATCATTTGCGCATATTCGCCAATTGTCATACCATGTAAAACAGGAATCGGATGCATGCCAACAAAACTTTTAAATTGCATATCCAAAATTGGTCCGTCAATAGTTGCTCCATTCGGATTTGGTCTATCCAAAACAACAACTTCAATATTATTTTCGGCGCAAGCTTCCATCAAATAATGTAACGACGAAATATAAGTATAAAAACGAGTTCCAACATCTTGAAGATCAAAAACGATTACATCAACATCTTTTAATTGTTCTTTGGTTGGTTTTTTATTTTTGCCATATAACGAAATAATAGGAATTCCTGTTTTAGAATCTTTTCCGTCTTTGATCAATTCACCTGCATCGACCGTGCCTCGAAAACCATGTTCTGGAGCATAAATTTTTTTTAAATCAACTTCATTGTTTAATAGAAAATCTACTAGATGTATTGATTCGTTATTTGTATTCACAATTCCAGATTGATTGGTTAATACACCCACTTTTTTCCCTTTTAATAAAGGTAAATATTCCTGATAATTATCTGCTCCTGTTTTTATAGGTGCTTTGACTATATCGGTTGAAAAGTAAGTTTCAGAATTTTGTGAAATTGTATTTGCACTAGAACTCCAAATTCCTATTGAAAAAAAAGAAATCCCTGCGAATAAAAATGTATTTTTGAAAAGCGAATTATACTTCATAAATTTTGAAATTAGAATATTTTATATCCAAACGTTTAGCTACTTCTAAAGAATATAAAAGTAGTGTTTCTGCACCAATAATAAAAATTGCAATCGTTGCTATTGCCATTAGTATTATAATGATGTTGGTTTCGGTTTCGACCGGATTAGGACTACAAGAAAAAATTAGAGATAAAATAACTTCTTTTAACGGTCATTTAACCATTTTAAATTACGATAACAATCAATCTGAAGTAACAACCGTTCCAATTTCGTTACATCAGGATTTTTATCCAAATTTCAAAAACGTTGCTGAAGTTTCAAAAATCCAGCCCTTTGCAACAATTGCTGGAGTTGTGAGAACACCAGAAACTTTTGAAGGAATCATTTATAAAGGTGTTTCAGCTAATTATGATTTTAGCTACATAACCGAATACCTTAAGCAAGGAAATTTGCCGAAATTTGCAACTGATGGTATGACAAATGAAATTTTGATTTCGGATTATCTAGCGCGTCGATTAAAATTAAAAGTAGGCGATAAAATGCAAACTTATTTTATGAAAGATTCCGGAAATAAAATGCCTTACATTCGAAGTTTTGAAATAGTAGGAATTTATGATTCTGGTTTTAAAGAGTTTGACGAAACTTATGTAATTGGTGATTTAAAGCATGTGCAGCGTTTGAATAAATGGGAGAAAGATGAAGTTGGAGCTTTTGAAATTTATGTAAATGATTTTACAAAAATCAATGAAATCAACACGAAAATTTATGAAGATATTCCGTCTGATTTAAATAGTATTTCTATAACAGACAAATATTTTGGAATTTTTGAATGGATGAAATTGTTTGATTTTAATATTTATCTCATTATTGGAATTATGATTGTGGTTGCAAGTATTAATATGATTGTAGCACTTTTAGTTTTAATTTTAGAACGCACACAAATGATTGGAATTTTGAAATCTTTAGGTGCAAACAATTGGACTATTCGAAAGATATTTTTATTAAATGCAACGCATATAATTTTTCGAGGATTAATTTGGGGTAATTTTATTGGGATTTCAATTTTGTTGATTCAGAAATATTTTGGAATTGTAAAACTAGATCCTACTCAATATTACGTTGCAAAAGCGCCTGTTTATTTAAATATGCTTCATATTTTGGGATTAAATGGTTTGGTGATATTTTTATGTTTTATCATTTTAATAATTCCTTCTTATATTATAACAAAGGTTTCTCCAGTCAAAGCAATAAAATATCAATAAAAAAAACTCCAAAAGTTAGATGCTTTTGGAGTTTTTTGTCAAAGTAGTTTTTTTAATGCTTATGTATATTTTACTTATGATTATTTTAATATCTTTTATAGGTACACATATTTATGTTGAAAGAAGATGGTTGTTTTAAAGTTCATATTCTTTTTTAAATTTTGTGACCTTCGAAATTAAATAATATTTAAAAGGATCTTCATTTGAAATTAATTTTTTATCGAAATCATCTTCGTTAACAAGAAAGTAAACAAACATATTAATATAATCTTTTGGTACTTTATACGCATTGACAAGAATTTCATCTGTATAAACATTCTTGAAAGCTTTGAAATTAGCCTCTTCTTTTTCAAATGAAATTTGTTTTTTAATATCTTTATTTCTTCCAAAAAGTCGATTAAAAACACCGTCTAGAGTCACCCCAGTACTATTGTTAAAAACAGGTTTGATACTATTTTGATGTTCAAGTTTCTCATCTTTTGTTTTAGGAGTTGTGCCAAAATTGAAAGCAGCTCCGCGATCAATAACCATTTCATCTAAGGTTATACCATCTTTTTTTAGAAAATGACGTAGCGATTTAGATTGTATAACTGCGTTTGGAACAATGAATTCATCAAAGATGGTTTCATTTTGAAAAAATACAAGGGTATCATTTTCGGACATTTTCATTTGAAAAACACCACGAGCATCAGTTTCAATATTTTCTTTAGAATTTTTATTAAAAACGTTTAATTTGATTGTCGTGTGATCTTCTAATAAAAGCTTTCCTTGAATCAATTCTTGAGAAAAAGATTTACATGAAAGTAGAATAAAAATGAAATATAATATTTTTCTCATAAAATGGTGTTTTATATTTTTTGGTCTGTTAAAAACGTGTAGAATTTTATTTTATAAATTAAATAAAAAACAATCTTTATTTTAACATATTTAACCTTTCTGTAACATAGTTTGGTGGTAGGGTAGGACGACCTGATTTCATGTCTATAAACACCAACATTGAATAGCCCGTTGTTAATAACTCACCAATTTGATTTCGTATTTCATAGTCAAATTCAATCTTAACTGAAGTCTGACTTTTTAGTATAGTTGTAACTGTTAGTATGTCATCATACTTTGCTGGTTTTTTGTAATTCATTGTAAGAGAAACCACAGGAAGCATGATGCCGTTTTCTTCCATCCATTTGTAAGAAATCCCTTGATTTCTAAGCCATTCAACACGTCCTATTTCAAAATATTGGGCATAATTAGCATGATAAACAACTCCCATTTGATCTGTTTCTGCATAGCGAACTCTAACTTCAATATCAAATTTTTTCATTATTTTTTTATATTAATTTCGTTACTAAATTTATTTATAATACTTACAATTTTATTTTTAAAAAACAAATAGCAATAAGTTTTTTTTTAACAAAAAATGTATTCATATTTGTCAAAAGGAATCAACCACAAATTCCAGAAAATTAACATTTACGAGAACACAATAATATTCACAATAACATGCTTGATTATACTACCAATAATGCAAAATCTGTATGGAATAACTGTCTTCTTTTCATAAAAGACAATATTCAAGAGCAAGCGTTCAAAACGTGGTTTGAACCAATAAAAGCAATAGAACTAACAGATAATGTTTTGTATATTCAGGTACCTAGTAAATTCTTCTACGAATGGTTAGAAGAACACTATGTAAAGATATTAAAATCTGCTTTACAAAAAGAACTTGGTCCGAGTGCAAAATTATTATATAAGATTGAAATGGAAAATGCTCAAGGAAATAAAAAACCTTTTACAGAGCAGCTTCCAAGTACGCACAGAGAACCTGTTAAAACACAAGAATTAGATGTACCTGTTCAACAAAAAAATCCAGAATTAAAAAATCCTTTTGTTATTCCTGGAATTCGAAATGTAAAAATTGAATCACAATTAAATTCAAATTACAGTTTTGATAATTTTTTAGAAGGAGAATCGAACCGATTAGCTCGTAATGCTGGTATGGCTGTTGCCAACAAACCTGGCGGAACTGCTTTTAATCCGTTGATGTTATATGGAGGTGTTGGATTAGGAAAAACGCATTTAGCTCATGCAATTGGTGTGGAGATTAAAGAGAAGTTTCCCGAAAAAACAGTTTTATACATTTCTGCTGAGGTATTCACACAACAATATGTAGATTCAGTTCGTAAACAAACACGAAACGATTTTATTTATTTCTATCAATTAATTGATGTTTTAATCGTTGATGATATTCAATTTTTATCAGGAAAATCAGGAACACAAGATGTATTCTTTCATATCTTCAACTACTTGCATCAAAACGGAAAACAAGTTATTTTAACTTCGGACAAGGCTCCAGTTGATATGCAAGATATTGAACAACGTTTATTATCTCGTTTTAAATGGGGATTATCTGCAGAGATTCAACATCCTGATTTTGAAACACGCGTGAATATTGCAAAAAGTATTTTATTCCGCGATGGAGTTGAAATGCCTGAAGATGTTATAGAATATGTAGCTAAGAACGTAAAAACAAATGTTCGTGAATTAGAAGGTGCAATCATTTCGTTAATCGCGCAATCATCATTCAACAAACGTGAAATCACTTTAGATTTAGCAAAAAGTATTGTAGAAAAATTCGTTAAGAACGTTAAGAAAGATATTTCAATCGACTACATTCAAAAAATAGTTTCTGATTATTTTAGTTTAGATGTTGAAACATTATGTTCTAAAACAAGAAAAAGACATATCGTGCAAGCAAGACAATTAGCGATGTTTTTTGCAAAAAAATATACCAAATCATCGTTAGCAAATATTGGATCTCAAACGGGTGATCGCGATCATGCCACCGTACTTCATGCTTGTAAAACAGTTGATAATTTGTTAGAAACAGATAAGCAATTCAAAGGTTATTTTGAAGATATAAATAAAAAACTTACCATGTAATATGAAAGTTTTAATGATTTGCTTAGGAAATATTTGTAGATCACCTTTAGCTGAAGGGATTTTAAAATCAAAAGTTTCTAAAAACATAACCGTTGATTCTGCAGGAACAGCCGCTTGGCATTCAGGAAGTTTACCAGACAAACGTTCAATTGCCGTTGCTAAAAAACATGGAATTGATTTAACTGATCAACGTGCTCGACAATTTTTAGTAGAAGATTTTGATCGATTCGATTTAATTTATGTGATGGACAAAAGTAATTATGTCAATGTTTGTCGATTAGCTCCAAATGAAAATGCTTTAAAAAAAGTTGAACTTATTTTAAATGAAAGCCATTGTGGAAAAGATTTAGAAGTTCCAGATCCATATTACGGCGAAGATGATGGATTTGAAAATGTTTTTCAAATGTTAGATGAAGCTTGTAACCAAATTAAAAATAAACTTGAAAACGCTTAATTTACTAAGCGTTTTTTTTATTGCTATATTTGTAAAAATTTTTGAATCATGTCCGAAAAAGGTATTCTATATTTAATTCCAGTTCCCTTAGGAGATAACAATCCAGAAGAAGTTTTACCACAAAGTGTTAAACGAATCATCGATTTAATTGATACTTATGTTGTGGAAAATAGTAAAGTTGCACGAAAATTCATTAAAGCAATTCATCCAGAAAAAGTGCAAGCAACTTTAACACTTTTTGAATTAAATAAACATACCGATTCCAAAGAAATAAATGATTTTATAAAACCTCTATTAGAAGGTAAAAATATGGGATTGATGAGCGATGCAGGTTGTCCTGGTGTTGCAGATCCTGGAGCTGTTGTTGTAAAATTAGCTCACGAAAAAGGAATTAAAGTTGTTCCGTTAGTTGGACCTTCTTCTATTTTAATGTCAATAATGGCTTCAGGAATGAATGGCCAATCTTTTACTTTTAATGGCTATTTACCAATCGATAAATCTGAAAAAAAATCGGCTTTAAAGAATTTAGAACGTTGGTCGCAAGAACGTGATCAATCTCAAATTTTTATTGAAACTCCTTATCGAAACAATCAAATCTTGGACGAAATGATTCAGATTTTAAATCCAAATACTTTGGTTTGTGTTGCTTGTGATATTAGTTTGCCCACTGAGTTTATTGTTACGAAACCGATTAGTTTATGGAAAAAATCAAAACCAGATTTACATAAGCGCCCTTGTATTTTCATTATACATAAATAAAAGCATAAAAAAATCCAGCAACTGCTGGATTTTTAATTATAAAGAGAAATTATTTCTTTTCATTTACTTTTTTAGATAATTCAATTGAAACGGCATTGCGTTCTATTTTTAATTTACCTGCCATAGTTTCAATGATGATTGTATCTTGATGTAGTTCAGATACTCTAGCATGAATTCCAGATTTAGTAACAATTTTATCACCAACTTTCAAAGCAGATTCAAATTGTTTTTCATTCTTAATTCTTTTTTGTTGCGGACGTATCATCAAAAAATACAACACAGCAAACATTGCCACTAAAGGCAAAAATTGTTGAATATTTTCCATTCTAATTATTTAATTATTCTTCTACATTAGCTTTAACCGTTAAAAGCTCAGATCCAGTAGCTGTATTCGTAGTTAAAGTAACTGTTTTACTTTGCGCTCCAGGACTAGAAGCATTAAAAGCAACTTTGATTGGTGCTGAACTTCCTGGTTTGATTGGTGTTTTAGGGTAATCTGGAACTGTACATCCACAAGAAGCAGAAGCATTGATAATAACCAAATCAGTATTTCCATTATTTGTTACGATAAACTCAGTTTCGTTTTTTGTCCCTTTTTTAATAGTACCAAAATCGTGTTCTTTTTTATTGAAATTTGCAACTGCAGTTCCGTCTTTACTTGAAGCAACTGGAGTTTGTTCAACTTGACCTTCTTGTGCTACTGTATTCGGTTGAGTTTCTGGAGCAACCTCGCTTTGCGTAGTTGGATTTTCAGAATTAATTTTTGAAGATGCGTCTTCATTTTTTTTACATGAAACAAATGCTACCGAAGCAATTGCCAATGCGAAAACTATTTTTTTCATTTTTAAATTAAAATTTTACATTAAACCTCTACCAACTTTAGCAAATTTTCCTTCTTTTTGGTATTCTTTTACTAAAGCGTCTAAAATTCCGTTGATAAATATACTACTTTTTGGTGTAGAATATTCTTTTGCAATTTCTAAATATTCGTTAATTGTTACTTTAACAGGAATTGAAGGGAATTTTTGCAACTCGCAAATAGCCATTTTCAAGATAATGATATCAATTTCTGCAATTCGTTCTGTATCCCAATTTGGCGTTTTGTCGTTAAATTCATCAGCTAATTCACGCGCATTTAACATAGTTTTTCTAAACAAAATTTTCGCATATTCTTTATCGTCCTCATCTTTAAAAACACGAGGAATTCTAAAGTAATCAACGTCTGATTTTAATTGTTTCAATTGTTTCTGAATTGCCGTATTTACGAGAGGAATGTCATCAACCCAAGTTAGTTTGTTGTCTTCTAAGTATTCGTAAATTTTTTCGTTTGGTGCGATAATTTCTGTAAAAATAGCTACAATAAAATCACGATCTTCTTCGAAAGTTGAAGTCGATTTTTTCATGTAATTCTTATACAAATCAGATTCTTTAATTTCAGAAAGTAAAATCTTGATGTATTGATCGTTTACTTTGAAATCTTTAATTCCAGATTCATCGATATTATTATTCAAAGATTCAGAATTAACTAAAACTTGTAATAAACTATTGTTTACGAATTTTTTATTTGGATTTCTTTCTTCTGGAGTAGCTAAATGTTTGTTTGCAGAAAGTTCAAGGAATTCATTTTCTACCTTTTGAACTTCTATTAAAGAAGATAGCATTAACAAGTATAAATCGCGAATTGATTCTAAACTATAGGTTAAAAATTTCTCGCTCGAATCCATTAAATCGGATTGATTTTGTTGCATCGCATAAATGGTTTGCATCACTTTTATACGAATATGTCTTCTGTTTAACATACTTTGAAAGAACTTATAAATTTAAATTAAAGAAAGCGAAAACCTGAATGATTTTCGCTTTGCAAAATTATAAAATAATCGTTAGAAAACTATTTTTTTTCATTTTTTTTAGCTTCAATACGTTGTTCAGCTTTACGCATTGCTGCTTGATTAGCTGTAATACCTTGTTCTTTCGCGTAATTTAAAATATCTAAAGTTGTATTATAAATATTTTCTGTTCTTCGTAAAGCCTCAGCAGCATCGTATTTAGCAATTTCACCAAATACATTTATGATTCCACCTGCATTAATTAAAAAATCAGGTGCATAAACAATTCCACGTTCTTGTAAACGTTTTCCATGAACTGCTTCTACAGCTAATTGATTATTTGCAGCACCAGCAATAACTTTGGCTTTTATTTTTTCAATCGTATCATCATTTATAGTTGCACCTAAAGCACAAGGTGCATAAATATCAACATCGGCAGAATAAATATCAGAACCAGAGAAAATTTGAGCATTATATTTTTTTGCGACTTCTTGCATACGATCCTCGCTAATATCAACTATTTGTACCAAAGCTCCAGCATCTGTTAAATGTTTTACTAAAGTTTCACCAACATTTCCAATTCCTTGAACGAGTACTTTTTTACCAGCTAAATTATCAGAACCAAATTGAAAATTAGTTGCAGCTTTTAAACCCATAAAAACACCGTAAGCAGTAACTGGCGATGGATTTCCAGAACCACCTAAACTTTCAGAAATCCCGGTTACATGAGGAGTTATGGTATGAATTAAATCCATATCTGGAGTAGTTGTTCCAACATCTTCTGCAGTAATATAACGCCCACTTAAAGAATCGACATATTTAGCAAAAGCAATCAACATTTCAGGATTTTTATCTTTTTTAGAATCACCAATAATTACAGCTTTTCCTCCACCTAAATCCAATCCAGAAATCGCCGATTTATAGGTCATCCCTCGAGACAAACGCAATACATCATTTAAAGCTTCCCATTCCGATGTGTAATTCCACATTCTAGTTCCTCCTAAAGCAGGTCCCAAAACTGTGTTATGAATACCAATAATTGCTTTCAAACCTGTATCTTTGTCGTTGCAAAAAACAATTTGTTCATGGTTATCAAAAGAAAACTGACCAAAAACAGGGTCGATTTTTTTTAATTCATCAGGACTATAGCTATTTGTTGTCATAATTTATTTTAATTTTAGTTTGTTATGGTTATTCCAAATATAATTAAATATTTACTATTTCGGACTTTATTAAGTTATAAAAACATTATTTAAAACAAAGATGTTAATTTAATAATAATATCATATTTATTAGATTAAAACATAAAATATATCAGTAACAATTTCATGAAAGAATTAAAACAATTAAACAAATATTTTATAAAATATAAATATCGTTTTATTTTGGGAATTGCAATTACAATTGCTTCTCAGGTATTTAGTGTTTTTACGCCTTCTTTTGTCGGGAATATAATATCTGCATTGTATGATTTTCATAAATCAATCGTTTCTTCAGAAAACGTTAAAGAATTAATCATTAAAAATGTGCTATTAATTCTAGGTACAACATTGATTGCAGGATTTTTCACTTTTTTAATGCGTCAAACATTGATTGTAATGTCGCGCCATATCGAATTTGATTTAAAAAACGAAATCTACAAACAGTACCAAAATTTATCCCAAAGTTTTTACAAACGAAACAAAACGGGAGATTTAATGAGCCGAATCTCTGAAGATGTGGGAAAAGTTCGTCAATATGTTGGGCCAGCAGTAATGTATTCTGTAAACACAGCTATTCGTATGACGGTTGTCATTGTACAAATGTATGTTACTTCGCCAGAATTAACTTTGTACGCTTTACTTCCTGTTCCGTTTTTAGCTTACGTGATGATGCGCCTAAGCAAAGAAATAAATAAACGTAGTTTTCTGTATCAGCAAAATTTATCACGCTTGTCATCATTCTCACAAGAAATTTTTTCAGGAATTCGCGTAATTAAAGCGTATGCTCTAGAAAACGAAAAAGATAAAGAATACGAAAAAATCACAACGGAAAGCAAAAACATTTTTATGCGTTTAGCTAAGGCAAACGCCATGATTGGACCTTTGATGGTTTTGATAATTGGCATCAGTAATTTACTTGTTATTTATATTGGAGCCAAATTATTTATGAATGGAACCATTACAGAAATTGGAATTATCGCACAGTTTATATTGTACATAAATATGTTAACTTGGCCGATTGCTTCGTTAGGATGGGTTTCAACCATGATTCAAGAAGCGGATTCGTCACAGAAACGAATTAACGAATTTTTGAATGAAAAACCAGAAATTGTAAACAATGTTAGTTCAAATACTCCAATTGAAGGAAAGATTGAATTTAGAGATGTAACTTTTGTTTATGAAGATACAAATATTCAAGCTTTAACAAATGTTTCTTTTACATTAGAACAAGGAAAAACTTTAGCCATTTTAGGAAAAACAGGTTCTGGAAAATCAACCATATTAAATTTAATTTCAAGATTATACGATACAACAAGTGGCGAGATTTTAATTGATGATACGAATATTAAAAATATCAATTTAAATAATCTTCGAAACGAAACAGCAATGGTTCCGCAAGATGCTTTTTTATTTTCTGATTCGATTAAAAACAATATTAAATTCGGAAAAGAAGATGCAACAGATGAAGAAATTGAACATTTTACAAAACTTGCAGACGTTCATAAAAACATCGTTAAATTCGAGAAAAAACACGATACAATTTTGGGAGAGCGCGGTTTAACTCTTTCTGGCGGACAAAAACAACGTGTTTCAATTGCTAGAGCATTGATAAAAGACCCTAAAATTTTACTTTTAGACGATTGTTTATCTGCTGTTGATACAGAAACTGAAGAAACGATTCTAAATAACCTACAACAATTAACAAAAAACAAAACAACAATTATTGTAACGCACAGAGTTTCGTCTGCAAAAAACGCTAATTTGATTCTGATTTTAGAAGACGGAAAAATCATAGAAAAAGGCTCACATACCGAATTAATTGAGAAAAACGGATATTACAAAGAATTGTATTTTAAACAACTTTCTGAAAAAGAAATTTCTTAACTGTTGGATTTATAATTTTTTTTTTAGACTTTTGAAAACAAGTTAAAAAAATTAACGCACCGAAAAATTATGAGAGAACATGACTTATTAGAAAAAGATGAAATTTTTTCTAAAGTATTACGAGCAGGAAGAAGAACTTATTTTTTTGATGTTAGATCAACAAAAGCTGACGATTATTATATAACAATTACCGAAAGTAAAAAATTCACTGAAGAAGATGGATCTTTTCACTTCAAAAAACACAAAATTTATCTGTACAAAGAAGATTTTACTTCATTCAGAGAAATTTTAGACGAGATGACTCAATTTGTTTTAGATCATAAAGGCGAAGAAGTTATTTCTGAAAGACACCAAAAAGATTTCAAAAGAGATTTTGCTGATGTTGAAGAAATGCCTTCATCAAGTTTCACAAATATTAATTTTGACGATATTTAATTTAAAAGCCGGTAAAAGCCGGTTTTTTTTAATATTCAGAATAATATGAAACATTTTTATTTTTTATTTCTTTTTGCGATTGCTTCCAGTGTTTTTGGACAAAAATATATTCCTGATCGCATTCAAATTAATGGAAAGGAATATGATTATAGATTTCATCATCTTGAACAATATTTCAATTATTATCCAGATAAACGTATTGTGCAAAACAAGGATTCTACTATTGTTAATCGTGGCTATATTGCTTTTTATGAAATTTTGAATGACGAATTGTATCTTCGAGATATAAAAGTAGAAAGTTCTAAAGATTCGACAAATCTTGTTAGTGTTCGAGAAAAATTCAGCCCTTCAACCGAAGAACTTATTCCGTTGAGATGGGTAAATGGTGTTGTTCAGATTGGGTTAGGAATTGATGATTTCAAAAATGATTCGTTACGACCGTTAAATGATAATAATCTGATATTTGAAATTCAAAGAGGAAAAATAAAACGCAAAGTACAATTTAATAAAGATGAAATGAGAATTTTTAAAAATTTTCAATGGAATAAATTTAGAACAACTAATGAATATTTGCTTATTTACAGAAGATTACAAAATATGGGACTTTCTGAATCAGAAATAAATGTTCATATATATAATAATGTTTTGTATTATTCAAAGCGTATTTTTTTACAGAAGTAAATTTTAAATGAATTTTAATTCAATATAATCATAAAAAAACGCTGCTAAAAAAATGATTTAGCAGCGTTTTTTGATTTTATAATAGAACTAATTTTTATTAATGTGATCGTAATATTCTTCTTTTAAATCTTCTATTTTATCTTGTATTTTTCCTTGAATTTTTGATGAAATATTTTTCAATTTTTTTAATTGAAAAGCCAAAACAATTGTAGAAAAACCAACAAAAACAAAAGCTAAAGAAGTTAATACAACCAAGTAAGCTTCAGCAAAAATAGGATTAAAAATCAATAATAAAGAAAAAATTAATCCAAGCGCACTAGCAAAAGCTAAACCTCCCCAATTGTTTGAACCGTAGTTTTTGTGTTCGAATGCAAATCCTAATCCTTGCATTGAGCGGAATAATAAAGTAAAACCAATGAAAATTGGAAGCATTGCTGCCGAAACAGCAGGATGTGTTAATAAGATAAAACCAACAACAGTATCAAAGATTCCTCCCATTAAATACCAACCCCAACCTTCAATATTTTTCTGATTTTGTATAGCAAAAGCTAATTCCATTAAACCTGTAAATAAAAATGAAATACTAAAAATTATTGTTAACGTTGCGTAAGTCGCAATTGGAGTAGAATACGTGTAAATTCCAACACCAATTAATAAAACTCCAATAATTGCAGGAATGTACCAGTGTTTTACTGATTTTTGAATTGTTTTTAAAAATGTACTCATGTTTTAAATTTTGTTTTGATATATGAATTGTGAAATTACGATTTTTTAAATTAATTTAGAAGAATTGAAGTTAAGAATCTACTAAATTTATGAGTTTTTAGGTTGAAAAATCAATAAATTAATCTTGATAAATTCATTATTTAAATTCAACTTTGAAAGACGAAATGTTTACTCCTGTGTTTCTTTTGAAAAATCTACTGAAGCTAGAAACATCTTCAAATCCTAATTCAAATGCGATTTCTTTTGCTGTTTTGTCAGTGTAGTTTAAATATCTTTTGGCTTCAAGCGTAATTCGATTGTGTATTAATTTTGAAGGAGCTTGTTGTTTTAAAATCGAAAAAATATTACTTAATGTTTTAGGAGATTTATTTAACGCATCAGCATAGAATTTTACGCTATGTTCTTTTTTATAATTTAATTCGATTAATACAGAAAGTCTTCGGACAATATCTAGTTTATCATCACTAAAACTTTGGTAAATTTCAGATTGAGATTTAGCTAATCGTGTAATTTTAATTATTAAATGTTTTAATAAAGTTCTTAACATTTCGCCTTGAAACCGATCGTTAGATTCCCATTCTATTTGAAATCTACTTTCCAAGAAAATAATTTCTTTGTTTTCGTCTTCAGTTAATCTGATGAACATTGGATGATTTATTCCATAGAATAAAAATCCAACACAACCAACTTCTGTATCGTGATCTAAAATACAATAAAATTCCCTGTTAAATTGCCAAGCAACAAGATATTCAGGATATTCGAAATTAAATTTTTGATTGACAACTAAAGGCAAAAAAGATTTTTCAGGGAAGTTATATTCAATTCCATCAATGGTTACAATTTGCTGTTTTCCTTTGTTGTAGACTAATGTTTTTAAAGGTTCTACAGATTTGATTACTCCTAAACCACAAAAATCTGGATTATTCTTGTGCATAAAAAACTCTCCAGCTGAAATATCAATATATTTTCTAGTCATATTACAGTAACTTTTTGAATAAATATTTGTATTTTTTTTAAAATTTTAATAAAAAAAATAATTTTTAATTTAATAAAGCTACAGTTTTTTTTACAATTAAAATTGATTTTTTTTCTGTTTTTTTATTCTATTTACTTTTTTTTAATCATTTTAATTACAGTTAATTAGTTTTTTATTCTATTTTTTTTTGTAGTTAAGTAATTGAATGATAGTTGATTAATGAGCAAAAAAAAGAAGAGAGTTTCCTGTCTTCTTTTAATTTTTTACAACTTGAAATGAATTCAATAGAATCTCATAAGTGTTGATTAAGTTGAGGGCGATTTGTCAAATTAATTTTTTTCTTCTTAGCAATTTTTACTGACAAATTTCATTATCTATATTCCAAAGCTACACTATTTATTGAACTTTTAGATTACTTTTCTTCCCAAAAAGATGTCATATATTCCTGAATTTTAAATTTTAACATTTTTATATTTTTGAGATTTTAAGTGTGTTTTTAGTTTTTAAATGTTAAATAATTTATTATTTAACATTTAATTTATTTTTAATTTTACAATTAGTTTGTTGTGTTTTTCTTGAAACATTTTTTTATTGATTTTGAGTATTTATTTTTGTTTAAAATGCATTTTTATGAATGAATTAAAAATAGAAAATATGTTTTTTTATGTTTGTTCAAATAAATTTAAGAAAGAAAATAGAAAAAAACATTAATTAAAACAGAAAAAATATCTATAAAACTTATATTTAATAGTGTTTTTTTTAATTATATTTTATTTATAAGTGATTTTTTTATTTAATTAAACTTTATTTTTAGTTTATTGTTTTGTTTTTTTAGTAAATTTGAAGACCAAAAAAAAACATTTACATGAAAAACAAATTATTTCCATTAGCTTTTGCTTTAATGGGGAATCTCGCGTATTCCCAATTTGGCATTGGAACTTTACAGCCAAACAATTCTTCGCAATTGGATGTAGTTTCTGATAATCGAGGAATTTTAATTCCTAGGGTTCAATTAACTTCAACTACTGATTCATCAACAATTACAGCTGGTAATACTAATTCTTTGTTAGTTTTCAATTTGACTGACAATTCATTTATTAAACCAGGATTTTATTATTGGTTTGATAGTAGTTGGAAAAAACTTACAAATTCGACTGATTTAGAACAAATTATTGATCCGCATGTAGGAGATGTTACTTTACAAGTTATTAATGGAAATTTAGTTTTTGTAGATGTTCATGGTAATATCGGACAAATTCCTATTTCTGATTTGAATATTATTACAAATCTTGTCAATAATAATGATGGAACCTATAATTATACCAACGAAATTAATCAGCTAACAACGATTGATGTGCCTCAGGATGTAATTAATAATTTCGAAGATATTATTTCTAATACAACTGTATTGGAATCAACGGTAAATTATCTAACAAATACTAAAGTTGGTGGAAATTTATCTTATAACGGATCTATTTTTAGTTACATTGATTCCAATGATACTGTTCAAAATTTTACCATTGCTGATATTGAAACTACTACATATCTAACATTAAGTGATGATCTTCAGTCTTTTGAATATAAAAATGAAGATAATGAAATTGTAACCGTTAATTTATTAGCTGGACCGCAAGGTATCGAAGGTAAATCTGCATATGAGATATGGCAAGGTTTACCTGGAAATGATGGAAAATCTGTCATTGAATTTATGAATAGTTTAAAAGGAGAAATGGGATTAGTTGGTTTAACTGGACTAACAGGCGCAACAGGACCAACTGGTGCAACAGGACCAAAAGGCGCAACTGGTGCAGCTGGACCTTCAGGTGCAGTGGGACCTGAAGGACCAGAGGGACCAGTAGGACCAGCGGGGCCCGCCGGAACCAAAGGAGATACAGGTGTTGCTGGACCGGAAGGACCAACAGGACCAACAGGTCCGATGGGACCAACAGGACCAGTTGGAGCTATGGGACCAACAGGTCCAACAGGACCAACAGGACCTGCAGGAATCGGTGGGAAAACTACTGCTGGTGATGCTATTGGATTGACAGGTAATGGTTCGAATATGGATCCGTATCACTTGTCTGTAAGAGTTGATAACGGTTTAATTATCGATGATAACAAAGTAAAAATTGGTGGACAATTATCAGAATCAATTACTTTAACGACAACCTCTTCAAATACTTTGTCAATTGTCGGTTTAGAATCTGGTAAAACTTCAGATAAAATTCTTGTTACAGATAGTAATGGAGTTTTGAAATCGGCAAAAGCTGTTGCGCCAAATTATTTTAATTTACCAACACTTGTTTTACCAACTACGAATTCCAATCTTCCGAGTTATGTAACTTACACTTCTGGTATTTTTTCAGTGGATTTATTTGATTTATACACCAAGCAATTTGGTATGGTAGGTAATGTCGTAGGTACTTCAAGATCTGCTATAAGAAGCGAAAATGCAGAATCTACTTTGCCATTGTACGCTCAAAATGAATTAGAATATTTCATAACGTATTTTGATAATACGGTTTATAATCCTTTGACAATTACATTGTCTGAAGATGGTATTTTGACTTATACGATTGTTCCTTCAGGAGTTGCTACTTCAAAAACATATATGAATGTAGTTTTTAAAGTAAACTAAGAATAGATTATATATAATAATTTTTTTAGAAAACTCTTGAACTAAATGTTACTCAATTCATATTGAATAATTTTTCAGGACAAATTTATATTTAGTTTTTTCTTTTTTGAATTTTCATTGTTCAAAAAAGTTGTCATCTATTTTATTTATTCTGGATTGTTTTCAATTCGTATTTCATGAAACATGTAAAGGAACAAATATGAGAAAAATAGTAAATACAATAGCATTATTGATTTTGGGTTTACATTGTCAAGCTCAATCCAATGAATCGATTAATCGTGGACTTATTTTTACAAATGCTGGAACTCAAATTTCAACTAATTTAAATTTCACGAATGAATCTACTGGTAATTTCATAAACAATGGACAATTTCATTTTTATGGAGATTATAAAAACGAAGGGTTATTCAGTTTTTCATCTGCCTCAAATTCTGGGCATGTATTTTTTGAAGGAAAAAATAATTCATCCCAAAAAATTTCTGGAGATTCTCCAAGTTTCTTTTTTGATGTGACGTTTGAAAAACCAAATACAGATGAATCTTTTCAATTATCAAATGAAATTGAAAGTTCTGGTGTTGTAAATTTTAATAATGGAATCGTTAAAATAGAAAATACAGGTTCTTTTATGTTTTTAAAAGGAGCGAATCAAACCAATGCTTCGCATAAAAGTTTTGTGGATGGTTTGGTTACCAAACAAGGAAACGATGCTTTTAAGTTTCCAATTGGAGGCTCAGGTAAATATCGTTTTGCAAGTATTTCTGCTCCAGCTCTTGTTGTTGATCAATACAATGCGCAATATTTTTTCGAAAACACAAACAATTTATATCCACATAAAAATAAAACAGGTGTTATAGATCAGATTAATGAAAAAGAATTTTGGATTATCAATCAAGAGATTCACAGTAAAACCTCTGTGATACTTACATTATCATGGGAAAATAATGTAACACCTGCCGAATTACTCGTTGAAAACGCAAAATATTTACATATTGTCCGTTGGGATTCTAATCAAAATCTTTGGGTAGATGAAGGTGGAATTGTTGATTTTTCTAACAAAACAGTTTCTACTCCAGTTGAAGTTGATGGATTTGGTGTTTTTACTTTAGCTACAATAAAATCAAATTTAATTAATCCAGGTGACGTCGTTATCTACGATGGTGTTACGCCAGATGGTGATGGTATAAATGATTATCTGATTATTGATAATATTCAAAAGTTCCCAAAAAATTCGGTTAGAATATTCAATCGTTGGGGAGCAGAAATCTATAAAACAATCAATTACGATAGTGATAATAATGTTTTCAATGGTTATGCAAATACAGGAAATGTCATTGATGGATCTGAAAAGTTACCAACTGGAACTTATTATTATATTTTAGAATATGAATATAATCGAAATGGAGAATCTTTTGTGGTAAACAAAGCAGGTTTTTTACATTTAGAAACAAGTAATTAAAACTAACAAAGCATGAAAAAAATAATATTAATAGCATTGTTAGCTTTAAATAGTCTAACCGTAAATGCGCAACAAGATCCACAATACACACACTATATGTATAATACCACTAACATAAATCCGGCTTATGCTGGATCTAGAGGAACAATGAGTGTTTTTGGATTGCATCGCGAGCAATGGGTTGGTTTAAATGGTGCGCCAAAAACAAATGCTTTTTCTTTAAACACCCCAATTAAGAATAGTAATTTAGGTTTAGGAATCTCATTTGTTAACGATGAACTTGGTGTGATGAAAGAGAATACATTTTCTATTGATCTTGCTTATACAGTAAATTTAGATGGATATGAAAATAAATTAGCTTTCGGGTTGAAAGGATCTGCAAATTTATTAGATGTAAATTATGGTAATCTAAATTTACATAATCCAAATGATCCACGGTTAGGTAAAGATATTGCTAACCAGTTTACACCAAATATTGGAGCAGGAATTTATTATTACAATACCAAAAGTTATATCGGTTTTTCGGTTCCAAATTTTTTAGAATCTGATCGTTACGATGATAATATTTATGCAACACTTCAAACAAAAATGCATTTTTATTTAATGGGAGGTCATGTTTTTAATTTAAATCCAAATTTGAAATTCAAACCAGCAGTTTTATTTAAGGCTGTCCAAGGTGCTCCTTTACAATCGGATATTACTGCAAATTTTTTGTTCAGCGAAAAGTTAACTTTAGGTGCAGCTTACCGAATAGATGCTGCTTGGAGTGCTTTAGCGGCTTTTCAGATTACAAATGGTTTAATGATTGGATATTCTTATGATGGAGATACCACAAAATTAGCTCATTACAATTCGGGATCGCATGAAATTTTTTTACGATTTGAATTGTTTAAAAAATACGATCGTTTAATGTCACCTAGATTCTTCTAAAAATGAAAGTTATGAAAAAAGGAATAAAAATTCTCAGCTTCGTATTTGCGTTGGTTCTTGGAAATACGGTTGTTCAAGCTCAAGTTGGATTAAAACGTGCAAATCGCGAATATGATAATTTGGCTTATTATTATGCGATTGATACGTATGAGCAAATTGCAAATAAAGGTTTTGTAAGTGCAGAAATTTTACAAAAGTTAGGTAATTCTTATTATTTCAATGGAGAATATGCCAAAGCAAATAAATGGTATGAAATTTTATTTTCTGAATTTGATATTGACTCTCTAGATTCAGAATATTTTTATCGTTATGCAGAAACATTAAGAAATATTGGTGATAATTCAAAAGCTGATTTTTATTTTAAACAGTTTGCAATTCATAATCAAAATGCAATTCGAACGTCATTAATCAATTTAGATCATGATCAAAATGCTGCGATTGATAAAAATTCAAACAGATATATTTTGAATTCATTGAAAATAAATTCTCCATATTCAGATTACAGCGCAAATTTTCATGGAAATACATTATTATTTACTTCTGCTCGTGATACCGGAAATTTCGTGAAACGTATATTTAGTTGGACCGGTGGTTCTTTTTCTAAAATTTATCAAACAGAAATCGATTCGCTAGGTAATCTGTCTAAACCAAAGCGTTTTAAAGGAAAAGTTACTAGTATATTTAATGAATCTTCGCCAGTAATTACCAAAGATGGTAAAACCATGTATTTTACAAGAAATAATTTTTTACATGGCGAACGCGGTTATGATCATAATAATATAACATTATTAAAAATTTATCGTGCTGAATTTATCGATAATAAATGGACAAATGTTATTGAACTACCGTTTAACGATAATAATTTTAATACAGCACATCCAACTTTAAATGAATCCGAAGATATTATGTATTTTATTTCTGACCGTCCAGGTGGATTCGGAAATTCTGATATTTGGCAAATTCCAATCACAGCTGATGGTTTTGACAAACCAATGAATTTAGGTGCTGAAATTAATACAGATGGTCGAGAAACTTTTGTTTTTTTAACGGATAATAACGAATTGTATTTTTCTAGTGACGGGCGACCTGGTTTAGGAGGTTTAGATGTTTTTGCTACTAAAATCATGAAAGATGGAAGTTTCAGTCCTGTTCAGAATGTGGGTGCACCAATCAATAGTGAATTTGATGATTTCGGATACATCATTAATAGACAAACCAAAAAAGGTTATTTTTCTAGCAATCGAAAAGGAGGCGTTGGTAAAGACGATATGTATGGCTTTCTTGAAACTAAAAGCTTAAATTTCAATTGTGCTCAAGAGTTAGGATTAATTATCATTGATAGTAAAAGTAAAAACATACTTCCAAATGCAAAAATTGATTTGTTTGATATGGGCTATGATTTGAAGGCTTCAACAAATCGAATGAAAGATGGGAGTTATTATTTTGATATTGATTTTGAATGTAACGAAAGTTATCGCGTTCGAGTTGATTTTCCTGATTATGAAATCAAAGAAGAGGTTGTATTATTGGATAGCGAACCTGGTAAAACATTCAGAACAATTGAGATAACTAAAAAGAAAATCGAAATCAAACCTCAAGATGATTTGTTTAAAGTATTGAGTTTAAATCCAATTTATTTTGATTTTGATAAAGATTACATTCGTCCAGATGCTGCTATTGAATTGGCTAAAATTGTTTCGGTAATGAAAGATAATCCTAATATGATTATTGATATTCGTGCTTTTACTGATAGTAGAGGAAATGATGAATATAATTTGAAATTATCTGAACGTAGAGCTAAATCTACTGCCGAATGGATTATCTCTCAGGGTATTGCTTCAGAACGAATAACTTATAAAGGATTCGGTGAAACACTTCTTTTAAATCATTGTAAAAATGGTGTCAATTGTTCTGAGCAAGAACACGAACTAAATAGAAGATCTGAATTTATTGTAATTAAAATTTAATCTTTTTTTTTTTGAAACTGTCTTAATTTTTTTAGGGCAGTTTTTTTTATTCTTTATTCGTGTTGTTGTTTTTTGTGTAAATTTGTTAAATATTTAAATTAAATGTTATGAATAAAAAAGAGGGTAAATATAATGTTGGGGTTTTAGTTATGATTTTATCAACTATTCTGATTTTACTATGGTTGGGAGCAGCTAAATTCTATGATTTTGAGGCCAAGGCAATACAAGGTTTAGTGCAAAATCATCCTTTAATGAGTTGGACTTATAATGTAATGAATTACAGAACAGTTTCTAATTTAATTGGAATTGCTGAAATTTTAACCGCAATAATTTTGATTGTCGGTTTATTTAAAAAGATTTTTTTGAAATGGGCGGGCGCACTTATGATTATTACTTTTTTGTTTACAACAAGTTTTTTAATAACAACACCAGATGTTTTCAGTTTAAAAGAAGGATTTCTAGTAACAGATTTTTTTATACTTAAAGATTTAGTTTTTCTTGGATTGGGAATCACACTTTGGTGCGATGTAGATAAAAGCAAATTATATTAAATAATAAAACCGACAACGAGTCGGTTTTATTATTTATTTGAAGCAATCAATTCTACTAATAATTTTTTTGCTCTAAGTAATTTTATTTTTACATTATTCAATGGTTCATTGATTTCATCGGCAATTTCATTATAGCTCATTTCTTGAAAATAGCGCAACTGAATAACTTCTTGATAATGTGGTTTCAGTTGTTTGATACAATTTTTTAAAGTAGCTAAATTCTGTTCAAAAATCAATTCATCTTCCAATGTTGGTGAATCATCTGCAATGTTTTTGTAAATGAATTCTTCGTCTTCTGTCATTTCAACAAATTGAGTAGCTTTTCGTTTACGTAACATATCAATATGTACATTTTTAGCTATGCTGATTAGCCATGTATTAAAAGCATATTCCGGATTGTAATTTTTAATTTTATCAAATGCTTTTGAAAATGTTTCAATGCTAATATCTTCAGCATCGGTTTCATTTCCACTGCGTTTTAGCATAAAATTATAAACCTCGTTCCAATAATAATTTAGAATAGAAGTAAAAGCAACTTGGTCGCCTATTTTAGCCAATTCAATTTTTTCCTTAATGTTTATTTTCTTGTCCAATCTAGGCTATTTTTTTTCTAAACATGTTATTTAACGAATATTTCACTTGATTGATTGTTCGATGAAATTCTAAAATCGGAAACATCCAAATCAAATCTTTTTGTTGAAATTTTCCAAGCGATTTTCCAACAACAACCCAACTGATTACATATCTAAAACAAATGATGATGGTGGTTATAATCCATTCGATTTGTAAGCTCAATAACGCAATTGCCAATAGAAAAAACAAAAACTGCGAGGCGTTGAAAAATCTAACTTTAAATCGAGTTCCGTTGTTTAATTTCGACAAAACCATTTCGTCTTCATTTTTTTTAGATTGCCATTCATTTAACTTTGTGATGGATTCTAAATAGACAAATGCATTTTTTGAAATTGTATAAGTTGTGTTTTTACTCAGAGAAGCTTCATTTATAAAAAATTCATGTTCACCTAAACGATTATTCATATGTGTGATAAATCCGTTTACTTTGTAAAATTCTTCTTTTTTATAACCAAGATTTTTAGAAAAATATGAAAATGGAGCACCGTAATTTACCCAAGAAAAACTGTGTAATTGCGAAAAAACAGAATCGTATCGGATTATTTTATTAAAAAAACCTTTTGCTTTTTTGTACATCGATGGACCTAAAATTATGGTTTTATTAAAGGTGAAATTAGACGCCATGGAAATAATCCAAAACTCATTATCGATATTTTGTTCAGCATCAATAAAAAGTAAATATTCGTTTTTAGAAGCTTTAATTGCTAGCGTGTGAGCGTATTTTTTATTATTCCAAAAAGCTTCATTATTTTCAACTCGGCACAATCTAATGTTTGAAAACATTTGAGCATATTCTTTGAAAATATCCAATGTTTCATCTGAAGAAGCATTGTCAACCAAGACCAATTCGTAATCATGATAATTTTGATTAACTAAATTCGGAAGTAAACGTTTTACATCTTCTGCCTGATTTCTAGCATAAACAATTACAGATACAGGAATGCGTTTTGGGTTGTTCTCGTTTTCTTTCGAAAAAGAAAAACTTGAAAATACGCCTAAATAATAAAATAATTGAACAATAACTATTGCTATAAATACATAAAGTAATAGCATAGGTGCAAGGTTTAATAACTCAGGTGGTAAACTTAAATTTTCTTTCAATTTTTTTGATTCTTTAAATAATATTTACTTCAGGAACGATTTTAATGTTATAAAGTTCGTCAACTTTAGCTTGAATCTGATGTGCTACTGCTAAAATTTCAGCACCAGTAGCGTTTCCGTAATTTACTAAAACCAAAGCTTGATTTTTATGAACGCCAGCATCGCCAAATCGTTCACCTTTAAAACCTGCTTGTTCAATTAACCAACCTGCCGGAATTTTTATTTCATTTTCCGAAACAACATAATGTGGCATGTTCGGATTTTTTTCTAACAAAACATTAAATTCTTTTTTGGTAATCACCGGATTTTTAAAAAAGCTACCGCTATTTCCAATTTCTTTTGGATTTGGAAGTTTGCTTTCTCTGATTCGAATTACAGCTTTACTAACATCTTGAATCGTTGGATTAGAAATTTGCATTTTTTCTAATTCTTGTTTTATTGCTCCGTAATCGATATGTAAATTATGGTTTTCTTTTGTAAGTTTAAATTGAACGGACAAAATGATGTATTTTCCTTTTAATTCATTCTTGAAAACACTTTCGCGATAGCCAAATTTACAATCAGCATTATAAAAAGTTTCAATTTTTAATGTTTCTATGTTTAAAGCCTTACATGAATAGAAAAAGTCTTTGATTTCGATTCCGTAAGCGCCTATATTTTGCATTGGAGATGTTCCAACATTACCTGGAATAAGGGAAAGATTTTCTAAACCACCAAAATTATTTTTCAATGTAAATTGAACAAATTCATGCCAAACTTCACCAGCCATTGCTTCAACAAGTACAAAATCTTCTGATTTTTCAATTATAGAGATACCTTTCAAATTCAATTGAATAACCAACTTTTCGATATCATTTGTTAAAAGAATATTGCTACCACCTCCAAGAATAAAAAAATCGTTTTTAGAAGTACGTCCGATTAAATCAATTAATGGGTCAATTTGTTCTACAATAGTGAATTCACGAGCTTTTGCATCAATTCCAAATGTATTGAAAGATTTAAGTGAGTGGTTTTTTAAGATTTCCATTTTGTATATTTTGGTTTGCAAAAATAAGGAAACAAATGAAATTTTAATTTTAAAGTTGAAAGATTTCGTAATCTAAATGTGTCGATTTGACAATCAGTTCCGTACGATCTTCATGTGTGTCCGTTATGAACAATTGACCAAAAGTTTCATCGTTTACCATTTCAATAATTTGTTGTACTCTAAAAGCATCTAATTTATCAAAAATATCATCAAAAAGCAATATCGGTAGAACGCCACTTTGTTTTTTTAGAAAATCAAATTGTGCTAGTTTCAACGCAATTAAAAAAGATTTTTGTTGTCCTTGCGAACCATACTTTTTTATCGAATGATTTTCAATTTCCAACAACAAATCGTCTTTGTGAGTTCCAGCCGTGGTATAATTTACTGCTCGGTCTTTTGGCAAAGTTTGTTTCAATAATTCCAATAAAGGCATTTCGTCCAACTGACTGAAATATTTTAATTGAACTTGCTCTTGCGAATTGGTAATTTGCTGATGGTATTTTTGAAATGTTGGAACAAATAATTCCATGAAATCTTTTCTTTTCTGATGAATCGAAGTTCCTAAGTGGTGTAATTGTTCATCGTAAATTGATAAAGTTTCGTTGTCAAACGTGTAGTTTACCGCAAAATATTTCAAAAGCGCATTACGTTGTGTTATGATTTTTTGATATTGAATCAATTCTTGAAGGTAAACCGAGTCTAATTGCGAAATCACGGTATCTATGAATTTTCTTCGAGTTTCACTGCCTTCTGAAATTAAATCTTGATCCGATGGAGAAATAATCACAAGTGGAATCAATCCAATGTGTTCAGAAAAACGATCGTAAGGTTTTCCGTTGCGTTTGATTACTTTTTTTTGCCCTTTTTTTAAACTGCAAACAACATGTTCATTTTTTTCTTGTTTATCGAAAACACCATCAATAACAAAAAAATCTTCATTGTGTTTAATGTTTTGTAACGCAATCGGATTAAAGTAACTCTTACCGTTTGCTAAATAAAAAATAGCATCTAAAATGTTGGTCTTTCCAATACCGTTTTTTCCAACAAAGCAGTTGATTTTATGATTAAATTCAAAGCTTTTGTCACTAACATTTTTATAGTTTAATATCGTAAGATTTTTTAAATGCACGTTTTCTTTTTTTGTAAAAAATTAAAAATAAATGAAGGTGTTGCAAATTTCTGAAAAATATCGTTAAGAAAGACTTTTATATATGAATAAAAATCCTATTTTTGTGGCTTTAAAAATTCTAAAAAATTATGGCAACATATAATAAAAGAGGATATAAGGCTCCAAAACCTGAATTAGAAGCAGATGAAACTGTTACAGCTCAATATATTAATGATAAAGATAGTGAAACAGCAGAAGTTTTTGATACATTAGATTCTACTGCATCTAAAATGGGTAATTGGTTTACTAAAAATCAAAAGTTTATTTTTGGAGGTATTTTAGTGTTGGCAGTTGCAACTGTTGGATATTTAGGATACAACCATTTTATTGTTGAGCCTAATGAAGAAAAAGCTGCTAACGAAATGTTCCAAGCGCAGCAATATTTTGATCAAGCTGTAAATGGACAAGATACAGATTCTCTATATAACTTAGCTCTTAATGGTGGTGAAGGTAAAATGGGATTCTTGAAAATCGCTCAAGATTATTCAGGAACTCAAGCTGCATCAATTTCTAATTATTATGCTGGAATGGCATACTTGAATATAGGAAAATTTAAAGAAGCTATTCAACATTTAGAGAAATTTCAATCAGAAGATTTAATCTTAAAAGCCACTTCTTTAGGTGCTATTGGAGATTCTTTCTCTGAATTAAATCAACCAAACGAAGCTTTTGAATATTATGTAAAAGCCGCAAATCATAATAAAAATGATTTTACGACACCTCGTTTTTCTTTCAAGGCAGGTTTAACAGCTTTACAATTAGGTAAAAAAGAAGAAGCTTTAAAATTATTTACTTTAATTAAAGAAGAATATAAATCATCTCCTGAAGCTGCAAACGTAGATTATTATTTAGGAATGTCACTTTAGATTATGGCAACAGCTAATAAAAATTTATCAAACTATGACAAAACAAAACTAATCGATGCAAAACCTTTTCGATTTGGAATTGTAGTGTCTGAATGGAATGATAAAATAACGAACGGTTTATATCAAGGTGCAGTTGATGCATTGTTAGATTGTGGTGCTTTGCCTGAAAATATCATTCGTTGGGATGTTCCAGGAAGTTTTGAGTTGATATTTGGTTCTAAAAAAATGCTAGAAACACAACATGTCGATGTTGTAATTGCAATCGGTTGTGTGATTAAAGGTGAAACCATGCATTTTGAATTTGTTTGCGAAGGTGTAACTCAAGGAATCAAAGATTTGAATATTAAATTTCATGTTCCAACCATATTTTGTTTGTTGACAGATAATAACGAACAGCAATCAATTGATAGAAGTGGAGGAGTTCACGGTAACAAAGGTACCGAAGCTGCGGTTGCTGCCTTAAAAATGATAGCATTAAATCAATAAGATTTATTAAAATATTTTAAGCCTGTTTTTTTAAACAGGCTTTTTTTATGACTATTTAACAAGTTATAATTTAGTAAATACTAAGCGATTTGTTTATTTTTGTTAATTAATATAAAATCAAAAAATTCATGTCAAGTATAATCCGTTTGCTTCCAGATCACGTAGCCAATCAAATTGCTGCAGGTGAAGTGGTACAACGACCGGCTTCGGTTGTGAAAGAATTACTTGAAAACGCTGTCGATGCTGGAGCTACGATAATTAAATTGGTAATCAAAGACGCAGGTAAAACCTTAATTCAGGTTATCGACAACGGAAAAGGAATGAATGAAACAGACGCTCGTTTGTGTTTTGAACGTCATGCAACTTCAAAAATTGCAATTGCAGAAGATTTATTTAAGCTTCAAACTAAAGGTTTCCGTGGCGAAGCTTTAGCTTCTATTGCAGCTATTGCGCATGTTGAATTAAAAACCAAACAAGCCGATGCCGAATTAGGAACGCACGTAATTATCGAAGGAAACAAAATTGTTTCGCAAGAAGTTGCTGTGGTTCCTGATGGAACTTCATTTATCGTAAAAAATTTATTCTATAATATTCCTGCGCGAAGAAATTTCTTAAAATCTGATACGGTTGAGTTTCGTCATGTGATTGATGAATTCGAACGTGTGGCATTAGCTCATAATAACATTCAATTTGTGTTGATTAATAACGGAAGCGAAATGTTTAATCTTCCTGCTTCTAATTTTCGTCAACGCATCGTAAATGTTTTTGGAGGTAAAACCAATGAAAAATTGGTTCCTGTTCAAGAAACAACCGAAATTATCGAAATCAGTGGATTTGTCGCTAAGCCGGAATACGCCAAAAAGAGTAGAGGAGAACAGTTTTTCTTTGTAAACGATCGTTTCATTAAAAGCGGATTTTTACATCATGCGGTTACAGCAGCGTTTGAAGGTTTGCTGAAAGAAGGTACGCATCCAAGTTATTTTTTGTATCTAACATTGCCACCAAATAGCATTGATATCAACATTCATCCGACCAAAACAGAAATTAAGTTTGATGATGAGCAAGCTTTGTATGCGATTTTACGCGCAACAATTAAGCACAGTTTAGGTCAGTTTCAAGTGGCACCTGTTTTAGATTTTCAACGTGATGAAACTTTAGATACGCCTTATGCTTTGGAGAATTCTAAATCGGTTGAACCTACAGTTCAAGTCGATGCAGGTTTTAATCCGTTTTTAGATACCGATGTAAAATTAGGCTCGTACGAATATCAAAAAAACAATCGTTCGTATGAAGATGTTTTTTCGAGCAAAAGTTCAGGTTCATCTAAAAGTTTTAATTCAGGTGGATTATCTTCAAAGATGAATACTTCGAGCTTTCCATTTTATACAAAAAATACCGAAGTAAGTTCAAGTTGGGAAACCTTGTATGATGGAATAAAACCGGCAACAGAAGATATTTTAATTGCTCAAGGACATACTTTTGAATCTGAAGTTAAAACAGCAGCTTTGTTTGAAATGGATGATACAGAACGTTCTGTGAAAAATCAATCGTATCAAATTCAGAAAAAATATATTGTTAGTCCGATTAAATCCGGAATGATAATTATTGACCAACGTCGTGCGCATCAGCGTATTTTGTACGAACGTTACTTAGAAAGTTTATCGTTGCAAAATAATTCGAGTCAGCAATTACTTTTTCCGTTAACTTTATATTACGCAACTTTTGAAATGGAATTGCTTAAAAGTTTAGAAAAAGATTTGATTCAAATGGGTTTTTTGTTTGAAACTCTTGATAACGAAAAAATAATTATTTCTGGAATTCCAGTTACGATTTCAGAAAGTGAAGTTTCGATTGTTTTAGAAGATTTATTAAACGAATTACAAAGCGAATTTCCGGATGAAAAAGATGTATTAAAAGATAAAATAGCTAAATCGCTTTCGCAAAGTTTAGCTGTAAAAACCGGAACTTATTTAACCGACAAAGAACAAGAAAACATTGTAGATTCTTTATTTGCTTGTAAAGAACCAAATGTTTCACCATTTTTAAAACCTACATACATCACGATGCGTGTTGAAGATATCGATAAAAAATTTATGTTATGATGCCAATTACCAATGTTGTTAAGCAACTTTTAATAATCAATATAATCTTATTTGGAGCAACTTATTTTGTTCCTGTTTTAACCGAATATTTTGCGTTGTACTATTTCGAAAATCCGTTGTTTAGATTTTGGCAAATTTTAACGCATATGTTTATGCACGGCAGTGTATTGCATATTTTCTTTAATATGTTTGCTTTGTATTCGTTTGGTTCAACAATTGAACATTTTTGGGGCGGAAAGAAATTTTTATTTTTCTATATTTCATGCGGATTAGGAGCAGCGGTTTTGCATACGGCAGTGAATTATTATCAAGTAAATACAGCCGTTGATATTTTAGTTTCAAACGGATTTACAGAAAATTCTATTTTCGAAGTTTTAAATTCAGGTCGTGGTGTTTATAATACGAATTGGACTCATTTTTTATCACAAAGTCAATTAGAAGGTTTATTAAGTTCATACAATGTTTATGCAGTTGGAGCTTCGGGTGCAATTTATGGATTGTTAGTTGCGTTTGCAGTAATGTTCCCGAATGCAGAATTGGCTTTGATGTTTATTCCGATTCCGATTAAAGCAAAATACTTTGTTCCGGCGATTTTATTGTACGATTTATATTCAGGATTCAATGGAGGAGCTATTTTCGGAACAAGTACCGGAGTGGCACATTTTGCACATTTAGGAGGTGCTTTGATGGGCTTTATTATGGTTTTAATTTGGAAGAAAAATCAGTTTAACAACATGCGTTGGGATAGTTAATATGGAAATATTTCAGAATTTAAAACAAGGTTATAAATTAGGTAACATTGTACAACGTTTGTTGTATTGGAATGTTGGTATTTCTATTGTTTTTATTTTATTAAAAAGCTTTTATAAACCTGGCTATTTATTATTAGTTGCTAATACAAGTTTAAATTCTAATTTAGAAATTTTTATAACCAAACCTTGGACTTTAATTTCATATAGTTTTTTACATGCCGATTTTATTCATCTGCTTTTTAATATGCTGATGTTATATTTTATTGGTCAGTTGTTTCAAACTTTTTTTAATAAATTTCAGTTGCTAGCGGTTTATTTTTTTGGTGGAATTTTCGCTGGAATTATATTCTTAATAGGTTCACTTTTATTCGAAAATAACATGGAAGTCGTTGGTGCTTCTGGTGCTATAATGGCTTTGCTTTTTGCGATTACAGCTTATCGTCCGAATATGAATGTGCGATTGATGCTAATCGGAAATGTAAAAATTTGGTACATCGCTGCTTTCTTTGTTTTCTTAGATTTGATTCAAATTCCGTTGAATAATGCAGGTGGACATATAACTCATTTAGGCGGCGCTTTATTCGGATTTATTTATATTCAGTTGTTAACCAAAGGATTTGATTTAGGAAAATTCTTTGTATGGTTAAGTGATTTATTTTCAAAAGATAAAAAGAAATATACTAAATTTAAAAACGTTTACACAAACACAAATAAGAAACAAACATCGTACGCAAAATCGAATAATCAAAAAGATGATAATCAAAAACAAATCGATGCGATACTAGATAAAATAAGTAAATCTGGTTACGAAAGTTTATCAAAAGAAGAAAAAGAATTTTTATTTAAGCAACGCTAACCACATGAAAAACCTTTCTTGGTTTAACAAAATTGTTTATGTGCTCAATGTAATACTTGCTGTATTTACATTGATTGGTTATGTATTGCCTTTTTTGGCTCCAAAATTATTTCCTTTTTTGGCTGTTTTAACTTTAGTTTTACCATCGTTAATCATCTTAAATATTTTCTTTTTAATTTACTGGATTCTTCAATTTAAAAAACAATTTTGGCTTTCAGGTTTAATTTTTTTACTTGGAATTACATTTTTTACGAAGTTTTTTAAATTCTCAGAACAATCATTAGCAAAAGAAGAAGATGATTTTACGGTTTTAAGTTATAATGTTCGATTATTTAATTTGTTTGAATGGATTCCGAATGAAAATGTTTCAGAAAATATCAAACGATTTGTAGAAGAACAAAATCCGGATATCATTTGTTTTCAAGAATATTCTAAATCTGCAAATTTTGAGTTTGACGATTATAAGTTTAAGCATATTGTGATGCACGGCAATAAAATCAAATCTGGACAAGCAATTTATTCAAAATTCAGAATGATTAATGAAGGAGAAATTACGTTGCCAAATTCTGATAATAATGTGGTTTATGCCGATGTTATCAAAGGAAATGATACAATTCGTGTTTACAGTATTCATTTGCAATCGATAAATATTAGTCCCGACATCAACGAAAAGATTGATGAAAGTAAATCGAAATTGATTTTTAAACGAATCAGTAATGCCTTTAAAGAACAGCAAGTACAATCGGAATTGATTCAATCACATATGAACGATTTTAAAGGACGAAAAATTATTTGTGGCGATATGAATAATTCGGCTTTTTCATACGTTTACAACAATATTAAAGGTGATATGCAAGATGCTTTTGTCGAAGCCGGGAAAGGTTTTGGTAAAACATATAATTACAAGCATTACCCAGCACGAATTGATTATATTTTAGTTGATGATATTTTTGAAGTCAAAGAATTTGAAACTTTTAATACGTTTAAAAATTCCGACCATTTTCCAATTTTGGCTCGATTAAAAATTAAAAATGAACCTAATTAAGGTTCATTTTTAATTTTTAATCTATCAAGTTCTAAATCTATTTCTTCTACAAAAACTTCGTCGAAACGTTCAATATAAGGTTCGTACATTTTAGTTCCTTTTTCTATCAATTGTTTGGCTTTTTTTAAATGTAAATCTGCCTTATCAATTTCATTTTTATCTAAATATATTTTCCCTAATTGATAGTGCATTTCAGTAAAATTATCATAAACGGCTAATTGATTTTGATAATATTCAATAGCTTTGTCTATATTTCCGATTTTTGTGTAGCTTCTTGCAATATAAAAATAAGCTAAGAAATTATCCAATGGGTCAAAACCTCTTTTTTTGTCAAGTTCTAATAGTTTTTCTAAGGTTTCAATAGCTTCTTGATTTTTATCTAATTGATATAAAGCTTGTCCTTTTATCAATAAACAAGGTTCGCCATGACATGCAATTAGAGGCTGCTCTTTTTTCATTTCAAGAATTAAATCGACATCTTTGATTGCAGCTTCGTAATCTCTATAAAAATATAACATTGACCAAGCTTTGTATTCCAGTGCGTTGGTTTTGTTATTTTCTAAATCCATTGCAACTGCTTTGTTCAATAGTTTCATTGCTTTAATATGTTCGCCTGCTTTTTTGTAAGAATATGAATATCTTTCGGTGTATTCAGCATTTTTTGGATTAGCCATTAAAGCAGAATCTTTATAAATACGATGCATTTCTGAGGTTTGATATTTCTCCATCGAAAGCTTATGATATTTATCTGCTAATTGATTTCGTTCATCTAAACTAAGATGTTCAAATGGATTATTTTGTGCAAAACATCCAACAGCAAATAAACTTATTGCTATTATGTATAAATTTTTTAAGGACATAAATCTATTATTTTACCGTTTTCTATTTTGAACATTAAAAAGTAATGAATATCGATTTCTAAATTTCTTTTAGAATTCCAATCTTTGATTTCTGCTATTTTTGTGATTAGATGCTTGATTAATTCTTTGTCATATTTGGCTGCATCATAATTCATGTCCATCTGTTCTAGACCAAACCTACCAATTTCATAATTACAATTAATTGTAAAATGTATGGTTATATATCCATTTCCTTTGGTTAAAGGAGCGTCTTTCGCTAGCAATTGCATCAAACGTTTATTACCTTTTTTATAACGAATATCAGGGTCAAAAGAAAAATATTCTTTTGGTCTAAAATCCGTGCAAGTTTGGTATATATTCGAATTTTCTAGGTTTGGCTGAACCGATTTATATTCATCATAAATTGTTTTGGTTTCAGCGTAATGTACCAAAGTAAATTGATTGTTTTTGAGTTTGATGATTTCGTAAATTCTGTTTGGATACGTTTCACTATTTAAAATCTGTAGAAACAAACTTTGTTTGATTTTTTTTATTTCAAATTTATGTGTTTCAAATTCAGAATACATGAGTTCGTTATCGTAGTAATAATCGTATGTAATTTTAACTTCATTATTATTAAAATTCAATTGCTTAAATATTTTAAAATCGCTATTTGGACTTGATGGAGTTTTCTCTATTTCAGCTTGAAAGGTTTTATGATTTACTTTTTTTATAAATTCTAACGAATCTCTATCTCTTTCTTCTTTAACATTGAAAAAGAATGCTTGAAAATTTAATTTATTGTCTTTGTAATGTTCAAATTTGGCATTAGATTTTGACTTTTGAATAATTAATTTATTATTGTCAAAAGTGACCGTGTCTGTTTTACTTTTAGGAGTTTTAAATCCTAATAAAGCGTTACTATCTTTATTGAATAAATAGACAGAATCATTCTTAAATCCTAAAAAAACTTCATTAGGAACATTAAAATCTTCGGAAAAATATCCAGATACATAAAGTTCTGAATTGTTTTTGTTAGTTGTTTTACAACTTATTAATGCAAATAAACTAAATAGTAAAAGTATTTTTCTCATAATAATATAAACGCAACAAGCGATTAACTTAAAAGTTAATCGCTTGTTTTTTTAGATAATCTATTCCGTATCTTCCTTCGTTAAAAAGTAAATCCAGAATACTTAAGTTATTAATAAAACCGTATTTTTCTTCGAATACTTGCGTATAAGGTTCAAATTGGTTGGTATCTTTTTTTCCGTCAATCAAAGGTCTTAAATCTATCAAATTGGTTACTTGTTTGTGGTATTCATCTGTTTTTTCAAACGGAAGTTGAATTCCGAAACTGTCTGTAACTAATAGATGTGTTTCTAAATTTAAATCCAATAAAAACTCATATTTCTTATCGTATAAACTTCTAAAATCATCTTCGAAATATTCAAAGAAAGGCGAAGTTCTGTATGCTGATTCTAACGATTTAAAATGTTGTTTTCTCCAATTAAAATCATATTCAATACGAACGTCTTTATATTTTTGATTGTGTTCTAAACCTTTCTTAATCGGAATATTTAATAATTGAGTTCCGTTTGCTCCGTAAATATACATACGGTTTCGATTGGTTTGTTTTTGAAAATTATCGTCCATTTCAAAAGTAATTTTATCTGCTTGAATCATCGCAACAAAATGACTGATGGAAGGAAAATAACTCGGATGAATTAAAATATCCATTTTTTGATTTTAGTATTTAAAACTATCTTTCTTTTTCTTTCTGTATTTCACAAAAGAATAAACACCCCAAATTCCCATTAAAATCACAAAGTAAATAAAGAACGAATAAGGAGTTCCTGTTCCATGAACGGTTGTGAATAATCTTTCCCAACGAACTTTATCAAAGAATTTTCCCCAAGGAACATTTTGGTCTAAACTCATCCAAACGAATACTGGTTTACCAACGATATGATCTTGTGGTACAAATCCCCAATAACGACTGTCTTCAGAATTATGACGGTTATCTCCCATCATATAGTAATAATCTTGATTAAAAGTGTACGAATTTGTTTCGTTTCCGTTTATCAATATTTTTCCGTTTTCTACTTTTAGTTCGTTATTTTCGTATTCTTTAATAATTCCTTTGTACATCGGAAGATTATCCAATGTTAATTGAACCGTTTCTCCTTTTGCTGGAATATGAATAGGACCTAAATTATCTCCAGTCCAACCTGGTCTATTATGTGGGAAAATACGTGTTCCTTCATTTGGAAGTTCGTATTTTACGATAGAATCAAAAACGTTTTGACTTTTTAAATATTCAACATCGTTAGCTGTTAAGTTGATTAAAACTTCTTTGTCTAAAACAGCTTGTAACGGAATTTGATTGTTTTGAATTACACTTGCAGGTAATCCCATCGTTTTGATAATAAAAGTTCCATTGTCTTGTTTTTTTGCATCTCTAACATAAGGTTCAATAGCTTCTATTTGCCTTTGGTTAGTGAAACTTGCGATATAAGTAGACATGAATTCATTATAGCCTAAATTTGCAAAATAATTCAAATCAACTCCTTTGTCTGAATAAACAGTATAATAAAACTGAATTTTTGCACGATCACCTAAGTCTAGTTCTTTTCCATCGATATATACAATTCCATCTTTAATCTGAAGATTATCTCCTGGTAATCCAACGGTTCTTTTTACATAGTTCGATTTTTTATCAATTGGTTTATCAAAACGTTCCGTACCTCTATATCCAAAATATGGAATTGTATCTGTTGGCCAGTTGAAAACCATAATATCGTTATGAGCAGGTTTTTCAAATCCTGGAAAGCGGAAGTTTGGTATTTGTATCGAGCTTAAATATGATTTTTTATTAATAAAAGGAATGGTATCATGAACCATCGGAAAAGCTACAGGTGTTTTAGGCGTTCTTGCTCCGTAATTTACTTTACTTACAAATAAAAAATCTCCGACTAAAAGTGTTTTTTCTAATGACGATGTCGGAATGGTAAACGGTTGAATAATATAAGTATGAATAATTGTAGCAACTACAACTGCAAATAAAATTGAACTTATGGTTTCTCCTGTTTCAGTCTTAGGTTTTAAACTTCTGTCTTTGATGTATTTTACGTCCTGAACATAGTTTACAACATAAATATAAAATCCAAAAGTAACAACTCCTAAAATGGTATCTAAGGTTGAATTTTTACCAAAACTTCTTAAAGTTTCAACCCAAACTACCGGAAACATAATTAAGTTTACAACCGGAATAAATAACAAAATTACCCACCAAGTCGGTCGGTTTATGATTTTCATTAAAACAATTGCGTTGTAAATTGGTATTGCAGCTTCAAGAGGTTTTCTACCAGCTTTTATATAAAGTTTCCAAGTTCCTAAAAAGTGAATTACTTGTATAATTAAAAAAATAATCAACAATTCTGTTAATGCCATATTTTATGTTTTTTGATAAACGAAAGTAAAAGATTATTTTGATTTAACCTAAATTCAAGACATCTTTCATTGAATAAATTCCTTTTTTGTTAGCGATCCATTCAGCAGCAATCACAGCTCCTAAAGCAAAACCTTCTCTAGAAAAAGCTTCGTGTTTAATTTCTATTTCATCTACTTCTGAACGATAAAAAACGCTGTGTGTTCCAGGAATATTTGCAATGCGTTTGGCATCGATTAAAATATCAGTTTCATTTGGATTTTCAAGTGTCCAATTTTTGTAACGCGAGTTTTCGATGATTCCATTTGCTAATGAAATAGCGGTTCCTGAAGGTGCGTCAAGTTTTTGAGTGTGATGAATTTCTTCCATTGAAACTTTATAATTGTTCAATTTAGCCATCAGTTTAGCTAGATGATTATTCAGTTCAAAGAAAATATTTACACCAACACTGAAATTAGAAGCGTAAAGAAATGCTCCGTTTTTAGATTGACATAAAGCAGTTATTTCAGGATAACTTTCTAACCAACCTGTTGTTCCAGAAACAACTGGAATGTTTATATTAAAGCAAGTCGAAATATTTTCTATCGCAGTCGAAGGTAAACTAAAATCGATAGCTACATCAGCATTTTCAAGACCGTCAAAGTTGGTATTGCTTGTTTTTTTTAGGATTATTTGATGGCCACGAGTTAAGGCAATTTTCTCAATTTCTTTGCCCATTTTACCATAGCCTAATAATGCTATTTTCATTTTTTAAAATTTAAAAGTTAATTGAGCACCAAATTGGTAGGTTCCATTGAATTCATTATATTGAATAGAAGGTCTGAAACTTAAATCATCATCTACATTAAATTGTTGTAAATGTGCATCTACATTGGCGTCAACAATGTTTAAAGCGTAAATTGCTATGGTAATTACCAGTGATAAATCTCTGTTTTTTTGATGATACCGTTGGCCTCTAATCAAACGGTCATTATCTAAACGACCAAATTTTGGATCATTAGCATCATGAATTCCTTGAAGTCTTCTCTTGTATTCATTTCTGTAATCTAGGTATTTCTTTTGATTATCAACGTAAAAATAAATTCCTGTTCCGATTCCAGCATAAACAATGGGTACTTTCCAATAACTTTTATTGTAAACTTGACCCAATCCAGGAACAACAGCAGAATAAAATGCTGCCTTAGCTGGCGATAACGGATCAATTGCTTGTTTGGTCAAGGTGTTTGTTTTTAGCTTTAAACTATCCGCTTCTTGAGCAGAACAAACGCCATAACAAAATAAGCTGATAATAAAAAAACAAATTACTTTTTGCACTATTTTTCTAATAATTTAAGAATACGTTCTAAATCTTCTGCAGAATGGAACGGTACATTGATTTTACCTTTACCATTTGCAGCAATTTTGACATCTACTTTAGCACCAAAGAAATCTGTGAAAACTTTCTTTTGTGTTTCTGAAATGGTATAAGAAAATTTCTTTTTTGGAGCTTCTTTTTCGTTGTTTTCAGGCGTTCCTTCGTGATATGCTTTTACTAAAGCTTCAGTTTCACGTACAGATAAATTTTCTAAAATAATTTTTTGATAAATATCTGTTTGTGCATCCTGATCTTCAATATTAATTAAAGCTCTACCGTGTCCCATTGTAATAAAACCATCTCTAATTCCTGTTTGAATGATCGGATCTAGTTTTAATAAACGAAGGTAATTAGTAATGGTTGAACGTTTTTTTCCCACGCGTTCACTCATTTGTTCCTGAGTTAATTGAATTTCGTCAATTAATCGTTGGTACGATAAAGCAACCTCAATCGGATCTAAATCGTGTCGTTGAATGTTCTCAACCAACGCCATTACTAGCGATTCATTATCGTTGGCAATACGTATATAAGCTGGAATGGTTGTTAATCCAGCTAGTTTTGATGCACGTAAACGACGCTCTCCAGAAATTAATTGATATTTATTAAAGTCTGTTTTTCTTACTGTGATTGGTTGAATAACACCTAATTCTCTAATAGAAGTTGCTAATTCTTTTAATGTTTCTTCATTAAAATTTGTTCTAGGCTGAAACGGATTTATTTCGATAGAATCAAGTTCTAATTCAATTATGTTTCCAACAACTTTATCAGCATTTGTATCTTCTACAGATTTAATATCGTTTTCAGGATCTTTCAATAATGCTGAAAGTCCTCTTCCTAAAGCTTGTTTTTTTAATGCTTTGGCCATATTTAGTTGGCGTTTTTGTTAATTATTTCTTGTGCTAAATTTAAATAATTTGTAGCACCTTTACTTGTTGCGTCGTAATTGATAATGCTTTCTCCGAAAGAAGGTGCTTCACTTAATTTAACGTTACGTTGAATAACCGTTTCAAATACCATATCGTTAAAATGTTTTTGAACTTCTTCAACCACTTGGTTTGATAAACGTAAACGTGAATCATACATCGTAAGAAGTAATCCTTCGATGTCTAATTCAGGATTGTGAATTTTTTGAACACTCTTAATAGTATTCAAAAGTTTACCAAGTCCTTCAAGTGCAAAATATTCACATTGAATTGGAATAACAACTGAATCAGCAGCTGTTAAAGCATTTAATGTTAATAGACCTAAAGACGGAGCACAATCGATAATGATATAGTCGTATTGTTCTTTTATTTCAGCTAATGCTTGTTTAAGCATATATTCTCTATTTTCTTTATCTACTAATTCAATTTCAATCGCAACTAAATCGATATGAGCAGGAATTAAATGAACATTCGGAGCTGTACATTCTAAAGAAGCTTCTTCAGGTGTTACCGAATGCTCTAAAATTTGATAGGTTCCATATTCAACAGCTTCAACATCGATTCCTAAGCCAGATGTAGCATTGGCCTGTGGATCGGCATCGATTAATAATACCTTTTTTTCTAAAGCACCTAATGATGCAGCTAAGTTAACAGAAGTGGTTGTTTTACCAACTCCACCTTTTTGATTGGCAACAGCTATGATTTTACCCATTTGTATCTATAAAATTTAGAAATGTAAAAATACGATATTTTATGAGTTTAAGAAATCTAAATTATTAACAATTTGCTAAATGTTATGTTTTGAGATAATTACAAACTCTTAAAGGTTTTAATTTGTTGTAATTCAAACTCTAGAAGTATTTTAGCTGTTCTTTTTTTGTTTGATCATTGCTTCAAGCATATCCCACATTTCTGTTGGAATTTTTTCGAGCATATTAAACTCGCCTGCACCCTGAAGCCATTCGCCACCATCGATAGTTACTACTTCTCCATTGATGTAAGCCGAAAAATCAGAAACTAAATATGCAGCTAAATTGGCTAATTCTTGATGGTCTCCAACTCTACGTAATGGAACACGTTTTGTAATGTCGAATTTGTCTTTTAAATCGCCAGGTAAAAGTCTATCCCAAGCACCTGCTGTAGGAAATGGTCCAGGCGCAATCGCGTTCATTCGTATGCCATATTTTGCCCATTCAACTGCTAAACTTCTTGTCATAGCTAAAACACCAGCTTTTGCAGTAGCTGATGGAACAACATAACCAGAACCTGTCCAAGCGTAAGTAGTAACAATATTTAAAACGTTTTTATTGGTTTGTTTGGTATCGATCCAATGTTTACCTAAAGCTAACGTGCAATTTTTGCTTCCTTTTAAAACAATGTCGATTATCGTATCAAAAGCATTTGCAGAAAGACGTTCTGTCGGCGATATAAAATTTCCGGCTGCATTGTTAACTAAAATATCTACTTTTCCAAAAGCGTCAATCACACTTTGAAGCATATTTTCAACTTGGTCGTAATGACGAACATCACACGCAATTGCTAAGCAAGTTCCATCTGTTTTCTCTTCAAGTTCTTTGGCAGTCTTGGTTAGTTTTTCGATATCTCTAGATGTAATAGCAACCTTGGCACCAAGCTCTAAAAAATAAGTTGTCATTGATTTACCTAAACCACTACCGCCACCAGTAACAATAATAACTTTATCTGAGAGTGCATTATCTCGTAACATTTTTTCTGAAAAATTCATGCTTTTATTTTTTTGATTGTTACGTAAATATACTCAAAAATAGAATAAAATTATTACTGTGTTAATGTTTTAGTTTTCTTCGATTACGGTTTCATTTAAGCTTTCATTAACTTCTAATTCAAATAAAGTTAGTGTCGCTTGTTGATTCCTTTTTTCAGAACCTTCTGTAAGTATTTCTTTTGCTTTTTCTATTTTTCCTAATGCTAAAAAATAAGAACCTAAAAGAGCATAACCTCTGCCATCTTCTAAACTAATCATCTTTTGTGCAATTTTTTCAAGGTCTTTGTTTTCTGATATTTGTTGATTTTCAAACAGATTTTCAAAACCGCCTGTTGCTTCAATATATTTCATTCCAAACAATGCACCGCAAGCCGATGTTAAACCTTGATCACAAAGTTTTTGCATTTCGTTTAAATATTCTTCGGGTTTTTCAAAGGCAAACCAAGAAATTTCGTCTGTTTTTTCGGTGTAATTGTAAGAATAGAATTGTTGTAGTAAAATCGGATTTATGTTGTAAGTTTCAAAAAAGATTTCATATTCATCGTTTGCAGGAACTGATGTTTCTTTAAAAGTTTGTTTGTCAACCCAATTTGAAATTCCTTTGATTTTATTCTTCTCAATTTCAAAAATAAAAACACTTTTGTCCGGAAAAACATAAAGCAAATCGTCTTGAACAAAATATTCGGCTGGATAGGCGTCGTTAATAATTGCATGTCCATCACCATTAAAATGAATACTGGAATATAAGTTGTCTTTTTTAGTGTTTTTAAAATAACCGTTGATGTTGTTTGAAATGTTTTGAGCGTAACACGTAAATCCGATGAAACTAAATAAAACTAATTTGAAATTCATAAATTAAAGATTTGTTGATTTTATTTATTTTTGTTCAAATTTAAGGTTACTTTTTTTAATTTATTTGCAATACTTTACTTTTTAATCTAAAATGTAAAGTAGCTCACAACATTTTGTTCTTTAAGAATGAAGTTTATTTGATAATGTTTTCTAATTTAATTAATTGTTTTGTTAAAAAAGAATCTGCATTTAGCTTAGCAAGTTCAAAATAGTGTTTGGCTTTTTCGTTGTTTTTTATTGATGCGTAATAAATACTTAGTTGATAATAAGCTTTTCCAGGATTAAATTTTGCATAAAGAATGCAGATGTTTTCTATTTCTGTATTCTGTTTGAACTCAAATTCGGTATTGTTTGCAAATGCATCTCTAAGTTGATTCATTCTTATTCCTTCAATATAAGATTCGCAAGCAATATCAAGACCAGATTTGCAAAGAGATTGCATTTTAGGTAAGTACGTTTCATTTTCAGTAAACATCAGAAGGTTGCTTTCAAAGTTTTTTAAGTCATATTCATACGAAATATATTCATATAACAATTTAGCATTAACTTTTGAAGAATCAAATAAGGTTGAATCTTGGGTTTGATTCTTTTTAAAATAATTCAAATTATTATCAAATTCGTCAAATCTTACAATTTTATTAGATTCGATTTTAAAAAAGAAAAATTGAATTTGACTGGCGATATAAAGTTTGTTTTTGTCTTCTATAAAAATACCGGAAATGGTATCATTAATCAAAACATGTCCTTTTCCATTAAAATGAAATTTGTTGTAATTGGTGTATTTATAATCAGGATCATTGTGATTTGTTTCGAAAATCCCATGAAATGTGGTTTGTGGATTTTGAGCAAATATTGCTGAATGAATAAGAAATAGTATAATTAAGATTCGTTTTTTCATTTTAATTTAAATGTACAAAAAAACCTCGAAAGAAAATTTCGAGGTTTTTAGTATTTTGAAAATGTATTATTTACTTAAATACATTTTTCGTCTTGAGTATAATTCGTAGAAAGCATCGTCTTTTAAACTATCGATGAATAAAATACTTTCTCCTGTTGATTTCATTTCTGGTCCTAAGGCTTTGTTTACTTTAGGGAATTTATTGAATGAGAAAACAGGTTGTTTGATTGCGTATCCTTTTAATTGCGGATTGAAAGTAAAGTCAGTAACTTTTGCACCTAACATTACTTTTGTTGCGTAATTTACATAAGGTTCTCCGTAAGCTTTTGCAATGAACGGAACGGTACGAGAAGCGCGTGGATTTGCTTCGATGATGTAAACCGTATCGTCTTTAATTGCAAATTGAATGTTGATTAAACCTTTAGTTTTTAATGCAATTGCAATTTTCTTAGTGTGATCTTTAATTTGTTGGATTACGAATTCGCCTAAATTGAACGGAGGTAAAGTTGCATTCGAATCTCCTGAGTGAACTCCACAAGGTTCGATGTGTTCCATAATTCCGATGATGTAAACGTTTTCTCCATCACAAATTGCATCCGCTTCAGCTTCGATTGCTCCAGCTAAATAATGGTCTAAAAGAAGTTTGTTTCCAGGAATCGATTTTAATAAATCAATTACGTGAGTTTCTAATTCTTTTTTGTTGATTACGATTTTCATTCCTTGACCTCCTAAAACGTACGAAGGACGTACTAATAATGGGAAATCTAATTCGTCTGCTAATTTAGATGCTTCTTCAGCAGATGTTGCAACTCCAAATCTAGGGAATGGAATATTCAGTTCTGTTAATAATTCTGAGAAACGACCGCGATCTTCAGCTAAATCTAAAGCTTCAAAGCTTGTTCCTAAAATTTTAACGCCCCATTTTTCTAACTTTTCAGCTAATTTCAAAGCCGTTTGTCCACCTAATTGTACGATAACTCCTTCAGGTTTTTCATGTTGGATGATGTCGTAAATATGTTCCCAGAAAACCGGTTCGAAATATAATTTATCAGCCGTGTCAAAATCGGTAGAAACCGTTTCTGGATTACAGTTGATCATAATCGTTTCATAACCCATTTCGGCTGCAGCCATAACTCCGTGAACACAAGAATAATCAAATTCAATTCCTTGTCCAATTCGGTTTGGTCCTGAACCTAAAACAATTACTTTTTTCTTGTCTGTTACTTTACTTTCATTAGAAACATAAACAGTTCCGTCTGGTTTTTGAATTTCAGCTTCGAAAGTAGAGTAGTAGTATGGTGTTTGCGCTACGAATTCAGCAGCACAAGTATCAACTAATTTATAAACACGATTGATGTTTTTCTGCATACGTAAAGCGTGAACTTCACTTTCTAAACATCCTAACATGTGAGCGATTTGTCTATCAGAAAAACCTTTTTGTTTAGCATCTAATAGCAATTCTTTTGAAAGCGTTTCTTTAGTGAAGTTTGAAACTTCTTTTTCTAAAGCGTACATTTCTTCGTATTGCTTTAAATACCACATGTCAATTTTAGTGATATCATGAATTGTAGATAATGGAATTCCCAATGCAATCGCATCGTAAATTACGAATACACGATCCCAAGAAGCAAATTCTAATTTCTCTAAAATTTGATCGTAATTTGTGTAACCTTTTCCGTCGGCACCAATTCCGTTACGTTTGATTTCTAATGATTGCGTTGCTTTTTGTAAAGCTTCTTGGAACGAACGTCCAATTCCCATTACTTCACCAACAGATTTCATTTGTAAACCTAATGTACGATCTGCACCTTCGAATTTATCAAAGTTCCAACGAGGTATTTTAACGATTACATAATCTAAAGTTGGCTCGAATAAAGCAGAAGTTGATTTTGTAATTTGATTTTGTAACTCATCTAAATTATATCCTAAAGCTAATTTACTTGCGATTTTAGCAATTGGATAACCTGTCGCTTTTGATGCTAAAGCAGAAGAACGAGAAACACGAGGGTTGATTTCAATAGCTACAATATCTTCTTTTTCGTCTGGAGAAACAGCAAACTGTACGTTACATCCACCAGCAAAGTTTCCGATACTACGCATCATTTTAATTGCCATGTCACGCATTCTTTGGAAAGTTCTGTCAGAAAGTGTCATAGCCGGAGCAACTGTTATTGAATCACCAGTGTGAATTCCCATTGCATCCATATTTTCAATCGTACAAATAATAACTACATTGTCATTTTTGTCGCGAAGTAATTCTAATTCGTATTCTTTCCAACCTAATAAAGCTTTGTCAATCAAAACTTCGTGAATTGGAGAAGCTTCTAAACCGCGAGTTAATAAAGCGTCGAAATCTTCTTCTTTATGTACGAAAGCAGCTCCAGTTCCTCCTAAAGTAAATGAAGGACGGATAACTAATGGGAAACCAAATTCCTGAGCAATTTCTTTTCCTTCTAAGAATGAAGTTGCTGTTTTTGCAGGAGCAAACGGAATGTCAATTCTACTTAATAATTGTTTGAATTGCTCACGATCTTCAGTTACGTTAATAGCGTTGATGTCAACCCCGATTAATTTTACATTAAAATCTTCCCAAATTCCTTTTTCATCTGCTTCTAAACATAAATTTAAAGCGGTTTGTCCACCCATTGTAGGTAAAACTGCATCGATATCTGGGTGAGCAGTTAAAATCTCAATGATAGATTTTGTAGTTAATGGTTTCAGGTAAACGTGATCTGCCATTTTAGGGTCGGTCATAATCGTAGCAGGATTCGAGTTAATTAAGATAACTTTAATTCCTTCTTCTCTTAATGAACGTGCAGATTGTGATCCAGAATAGTCAAACTCACAAGCTTGACCGATGATGATTGGTCCAGAACCAATAATTAAAACCGTTTTAATTGAAAGATCTTTAGGCATTTCTATAGAAGTTGTATTATGTTAGCAAAGATAAAGATTCTAAAATTATTATTTACTTAAAATAATTTTAAAAAGTGTATAAAAAAAGGCGATACAGATAATAGTAACGCCTTTATTTATGATTATTCAATCATTATTTTTTATGTCTTGGTTCGCAAGAAACAGTTAATTTGTGTCTTCCTTTTGCTCTTCTACGAGCCAACACTTTTCTTCCGTTAGGAGTTGACATTCTGTCCATGAAACCATGTTTGTTTCTTCTTTTTCTTTTCGATGGTTGAAACGTTCTTTTACTCATTGCTCTTATCTTTAAATCTTTATAAAATTTTCTTAAGGTCAGCTTTGAAAGCGTCGCTTCAAAACCGAGTGCAAATATACAATTCCTTTTATTACTTACAAATCCTTTTTAGAAAAATATTAAATTTTATTTCTGAAGTTGATTTTTATCAACTAAAAATTTCAGAATCTTTACTATGTTTTCTATTCGAAGTTTTTTAAGCTCACAAGAATTTTTTACATTTGCAAAATTATAAAAATAATCTTTAAAATTATGCTTCATAAGAATATTAAATTAGCTATCTCTGTTTTATTATTAGCAACAGCAATTTGGCAATTTACAGAACGTAATATTGGAAACGGTATTTTCATTATTTTACTTGCTTTGATTGTATTGTTGTTTTATTTTAAAAATGAGATTCTTATCATGACTCTTTTTAAATTAAGAAAGCAAGACATGGAAGGTGCTAAAAAGATGCTGGCTAAAATTAAAAATCCAGATGGTGCTTTATTACGTAAACAGAACGGATATTTTAATTATTTAAATGGGATTGTTGTAGCGCAAGATAATTTAACTTTAGCAGAAAAATATTTTAAACGTGCGGTTGAACTTGGTTTGAATCAAGATGCTGATATGGCGGTTACGAAACTTCAATTAGCCGGAATTGCGTTTTCTAAAAATAAGCAAGCAGAAGGTGGTAAATTAATGGCAGAAGCAGAAGCTTTAGATAAACAAAATATGCTGAAAGACCAAATTTTAATGATGAAAAATCAATTAAAACAAGTAAAAGGTCAAAAAGTTCCGATGGGATATAACCACAGTAAAAAGAGAAGTTTTTAATTAAACTTGAAACGATTTATAGAAATTAAGACGCTTTTTAGGCGTCTTTTTTATTGACTACTATCAAATTGTTTTACTTTTGTAAAAAGTTTAAAAAAATGGGTGTAGCAGATATTTTATTTAAAAGGAAAAAAGAATTAGCTGAAAAAAATCTGAACGAAGGAAATGCTTTTTTAGCTGAAAATGCAAAACGCGAAGGTGTAATTTCGTTACCAAGTGGATTGCAATACGAAATTATTACAGAAACAACTGGCGATAAACCTTCGGCAACTGATGTAGTTACTTGTCATTATCACGGATATAATATTAAGAATGAAGTTTTTGATAGTTCAGTTGAACGTGGAAAATCTGCTTCATTCGGATTGAACAAAGTGATTTCTGGTTGGACAGAAGCTTTACAATTAATGAGTGTTGGAAGTAAATATCGTTTATTTTTACCTGCTCATTTAGCTTATGGCGAACAGCAAATTTCTAAAGAAATAGGTCCGAATAGTACTTTAATTTTTGAAGTAGAATTATTAGGAATAAACTAAAATCCAAATCCATTCGATTTCGAATGGATTTTTTATTTACCTAAAGCTTTGAAAATTAGTTTTAATTGTTTATTTTAGAAATTAATTATCATATGTTTTTGCTATGAAAGTTAATAGAAAATATAAAAGAAGTTTTTGGGCAGATTTTTTAATGATTATCATCATACTATTAATCTTTGTTCTTATTCCTCTCGGATACACGCCTTCCTTACAAAACTCGTTTGCTAATGCACTATTTATTATTGCTTTTGGAATTTTGTTGACTTACCTTAAAACTAAATTCTTTTTAGATTGTGCGTTGTCGGATAATAAATTTAAAATAACGTATTACAATAATATGGGAATTGAACGTAGTGTTTGTTTCTCGAACGATTCAAAATTTGTAATTATAAAACGGAATTCTATATTCGGAAAAAAAACATTAATTCGTGTTTTTCATGATCAAGGTGTACATACTTTTGAAGTTTTGGATGAATCTGTTATAAGTAATATTCCCGAAACTAATTTGGATAACGATTTTAATACGAAATCATTGTAATGAAATATGTACAAAAAAAACCACGCGAAAAGCGTGGTTTTTATATTTTAAAGAAATTCTTTAATTAGAATTGCTCTCTTCCAGCGAAATGGAAAGCAGCTTCGATTTCTGCATTCTCATCAGAATCAGATCCGTGAACAGCGTTTTCACCGATTGATTTTGCGTATTTTTTACGGATTGTTCCTTCTGCAGCATCAGCTGGGTTAGTAGCTCCGATTAAAGTACGGAAATCTTCAACAGCGTTATCTTTTTCTAAGATAGCAGCAACGATTGGACCTCTTGACATGAATTCAACTAATTCTCCGTAGAATGGACGCTCAGCGTGAACTTCGTAGAATTTTTTTGCATCAGCAACTGTTAATTGAGTTAATTTCATTGCAACGATTCTGAAACCACCTTCAGTAATCATGTTTAAGATTCCACCAATACTTCCAGCTTCTACAGCGTCTGGTTTAATCATTGTAAATGTTCTTGTACCTGCCATTTTAATTAAGTTTAATTTGATTGCAAAATTAATATATTTATTTTAATATTATCGAATTAAATTTGATTTTAATGTTGTGTTTTAATCACAAATTGTAATGATATTTTTGTTATTATCTTCAATTATAAATTCCTTATTTCCGTAAGGTTTAAGTGTTATTTCTTCTATAATATTGATTTTTTTTGATTGTATTTCTTCCCAAAATAAATAAATATCTGGAATCCATAAGATAAGATGTTGCTATTGATTTTTATTTGAAAACTGCGTATTGAATTTTGCAAAATGAATTTGAAAACTATCGCGTTCAATCATGCCATAAAATCCAGGAACAGTATCAATTAAATTAAAACCTAATTCATTTATGTAAAACGATAAAGTATCTTCAATATTTTCGACATAAAATCGAGGTGCTGATGCAATTATTTTAGCATTTTCCATTGTTTAAATTTCTTTGTTTTGACCAAACTGTAACAAATAACCGTTATTATCTTTGATAGCAAATTCTTTCATTCCCCATTCAAAAGTTTCTAAATCATAAACTACGGTTGTTTTATTTTTTAAGTCGTTCCATAAAGATTCAACTTCATCAACTTTAAAATAAAAGGAACCTGAAAATCCAATTTCTTGATTCATGTGTTCATTCGGATAAGCCAACATGATTTCGATTTCATCTTTATGTAAGGCTGCCCATTTCCAATCTTTGTTATATTCTCCACAAGTAAATCCTAAAATGGTGATGTAGAAAGTTATGGTTTCTTCCAAGTTTTTGGTCCATAACATCGGAGTTAAATTTTGAAATTTCATAGTTCTTAAATTAAAATATCACTTTCTAAATCTGACTTTTCAATCGTAAATGTAAAACCTAATCGTTCAACGACTTCAATGACTACTTTTTTATACCAATTTTCTGATTTTGGATGAATATATAATCTTTCAATCAATTGATTTACATCAGTCAAAACTTTTACGCCCTCGTTTACGTTCATATATAAATGCGAAACATCAGTAATTATGCGAACTTCATGTTCGTACTGAAAACTTTTTCGTTTGAACAAGAAAGGGAAGAAATCGTCATCAATCGGAATATGTTCTTTTTTGTAATCGATATAATTTACTTCACCAATAAATTGATTCGCTTTGGGTTCTATCATAGCTTTTTTCAGACTTCCGATGGTTGATTGAATAGCTAAACCTTCATTGTTTTTTGTGAAAACCTGCCACATAGCATAACTTTCGTACGAATTTGCGTGCCAACTACTAATGACAATATTCTTACGTTTGGCTTTATACGCATCTAAATATTCTGGATTATCTTCTAAAAGTTTTTTGATTTCTTGATAAGTTGGCTCACTAAAAGTTCCTTCGTATTGATCTTCGAATTTATCTGAACGCGACATAAACATACGATGCGATAATAACAAATCTAGAAATTTAGATAAATCTAAGTATTTCCAAATAATGGTTTCGTCTGCTGGAATTTGAAGTTTTTCGTTTTCTTGGAACATGTTTTTAGTATTGAGTAGATAGATTTTAGTATTGAGATGTTAGATTTTTTACATCCTTTGAATTCTTTATGACTTTCGTCTTTTTAACTTAATTACTCAATTTATATTCAATAAACGAATAGCCAAATCAATATCATTTTCAGTTCCGGTATGTTTTTTAGGTTCATCAGAAAGTTTAACAACTCCAGTCCAATCTGCATTTTCGGGTTTCGCTTCGGTAAGTTTTAAAACGATATTCATCGGTTTTAAACCAACATCATTAGTTAAATCGGTTCCAATTCCGAACGAAATTCCAATTCTATTTTTGCAGTGTTCGGTGATACGTTCTACTTTTTCGTAATTCAATCCGTCAGAAAAAATAATGGTTTTTGTAAGTGGAACGATTCCTAATTTCTGATAATGCGCAATCGTTTTATCACCAAATTCTAACGGATCGCCCGAATCATGACGAACGCCATCGAAGAGTTTGGCAAATTTTTTATCGAATTGTTGAAAGAAAACTTCTGTAGTATATGTATCGGTTAAAGCAATACCCAAATCGCCACGATAAACTTCTGTCCAATGTTCCAAACCAACGCTGTTGGCCATTTTAAAACCATATTTAGCAGCATGAAACATAAACCATTCGTGCGCGTGTGTTCCGATTGGTTTTGTTTGATATTTCATTGCTAAATGAACATTACTTGTACCTATAAAAGTTCCGTTACCTTTTTCTTTTAACGTTCGAACAACTAAATCATGCACATCGAATGAGTGACGACGACGTGTCCCAAACTCAGCAAAAACGATATCAAGATTTCTATATTTTTGAATTTTATCTTCGACCGTTTCAATAACTAATGCATCTGATTGACGCGTTTGGTTGGTTTCTTGATAATACAATTCGCAAATTAATGCCATAATCGGAACTTCCCATAAAATGGTTCGGTACCAAAAACCTTCGATACTAACTTTTAGTTCCGAGCCGTTTTGTTCAATTGAAATTTCGGATGGGTCATATTGGTAGCCTTGTAAAAAATCTAAATATGTTGGGTCTAAATAAAGACACGTTTCTTTTAAAAACTTTTTTTCATCTTTGGTTAATTTCAGATTTGCCATTTCGTTAATTGCTTCACGCAAACGATTGCTAAAATTATCTGGAAATTCGTGCTTTCCTCGATTAATAAATTGATAACGTGCTTTTGCATACGGAAATAATTTTATCACCGCATGTTGCATCGTAAATTTGTAAAAATCGTTATCTAATATAGAGGGAGAAATAATTTTTTGATTTAGCATAATTGAAATATTTAATCTAAAGTTACTAATTTCAACTTAAATAATGCTAATTATTTTCTTCTAATAAAAAAATAAAACCTGCTAAGTTGCAGGTTTATTCGTTATCGGGAATAAATTCTAAAATATCTCCGGGTTGACAATTTAATTCTTTACAAATCGCTTCTAAAGTAGAAAAACGAATCGCTTTTGCTTTTCCGGTTTTTAAGATGGAAAGGTTGGCGGTTGTTATTCCAATTTTATCTGCGAGTTCTTGCGATTGCATTTTGCGTTTCGCAAGCATCACGTCAAGGTTTACGATTATAGCCATAATTAAATAGTTAGTTCGTTTTCTTGTTTTTGTTTGAGTGCTTCTTTTAAAATTAGTGCAAATGCATTAAAAATGGTTCCTATAAACATGATAAATAGCGGATGTAGATTAAACCAATAATTTGGAGTTTGATAAACTTCAGATGGTTGAATAAATCTTGTAATTAATATGGCAATAGCGCTCAATACGTATAAAATAGTACAAATATTTTTTAATAATATGATGATTTCGTTACTATAAAAGATTCCGTTTTTGAATTGATTAGAAATTTTATAAAAAAGAATAATCGGAATTAGTAAAGCGATATTTAATAATTGGTAAATTGTTGCAATTAACTTATCTGTTGTTGTATAAAATTGAAATTTTAAATTGCTAAATTCAACAAATTCTAGATTGATGATTTTCCAAATGTTTAGTATTTCAATAACTGAAAAAATCGCATTTATTACTATTATTATCCCAATTAGAATGGTGTATATTTTTAATGATTTAAATTCTCTCATTGGTTAAATAGTTAATTCGTTTTCTTGTTTTTGTTTGAGTGCTTCTTTAAAAACCTGACTTAATACGAGAAAGAAGAAGCCGATGATTAAACCACCAAGTGGTGTTTGAAATTCAGTGAATATTTTTTCAGAAAATATGTAGCTTGTCTGTGTTGGATCATCAGGAGTTCGAATAATGATATATTGATTTAATATAATCGAAATGATATAATTAAAAATGAAAATAACACCAATTAATCTGAATCTATTAGAGTGTTTAAAACTAATAAAAATTCTCTTTTCAAAATCTCTTACGGATAAATTGAATAAAAAGATGGCTATAAAATACAAGATGTATAATATCCCAATCAATATGAAAAACATTTTTATATAAGTTCCTTTGTGGTCGGTTTCTTGAATATTATTGATTAATAAAGTCCATTTTGAATAGTCGTCAAAACGGAAACTACTTTTTGTAGCTAAGAAAAAGAGAATTCCAAGTAAAAAGATAGTTATCATTAAAAAATGCGACAGCCATCCAAATATTTTTAATGTTTTCATAAGTTATATAGTTAATTCGTTTTCATGTTTTTGTTTGAGAGCTTCTTTTAAAATTAATGCAAATGCATTAAAAATGGTTCCTATAAACATGATAAATAGCGGATGTAGGTTAAACCAATAATTTGGAGTTTGATAAACTTCAGATGGTTTTATAAATCTTGTAATTAGTATGGCAATAGCGCTTAATACGTACAAAATAGTACAAATGTTTTTTAATAATTTGATAATTTCGTTACTAAAAAAAAAATCCGTTTTTGAATTGATTAGAAATTTTATAAAAAAGAATAATCGGAATTAGTAAAGCGATATTTAATAATTGATAGGTTGTTGCAATTAACTTATCTGTTGTTGTATAAAATTGAAATTTTAAATTGTTAAATTCAACAAATTCTAGTTTGGTGATTTTCCAGATGTTTAGAATTTCAATAACTGAAAAAATAGCATTTATTACTATAACAATTCCAATTAGAATGGTGTATATTTTTAATGATTTAAATTCTCTCATTGGTTAAATAGTTAATTCGTTTTCTTGTTTTTGTTTAAGCGCTTCTTTAAAAACCTGACTCAATACGAGAAAGAAGAAGCCAATGATTAAACTTCCTAAAGGTGAGTCTAATTTTTCTAATACAATAGTGGAAAAATCGGTTGAACTTGTTATTTCTTTTCCTGAATGAATTGAAAAAACTTTACCTAAGATTAAAACAGCTATATAATTTGAAATAAAAATGATTCCTATTTTTCTAAATCTTTTTATGATTGAATGGTCAAAAAATATTCGTTTTTCAAATTTTCTAACGCATAAATTAAATAAAGTAATTGCATAAAAATACAATGAATAAATACAAAAACAAATTAACATAAATGTAAGTAGATATGTTTTTTTTGAATCATTTTGAATTTCTTTTCCCATAAATTCTATGAACCAACTTTCAGAATAAGTTGAGGTAAATTCACTATAAACTAATATTCCAAAGAAAATAGTTAATAATAGCATACTTGCCCAAAGAAAATGCGACAGCCATCCAAATATTTTTAATGTTTTCATAAATTATATAGTTAAATCGTTTTCTTGTTTTAGTTCGATATTTTCTTCTTTTTGATTTTTTGCTAGCTTAAAAACATTACTAAGTACGATAAAAAACAAACTGATAATTAAACCATTTAGTGGATTTAAAAAGATATTCGAAAATTCTATACTTAATGGAATGTTTTCTTGAAGTGATGCTTTTTCGTATAAATCGACATAATTTAAAAGACAAGTAAAAAGAAATCCGACTAAAAAAATATAGCCAATTATTTTAAAGTTTTTGATTACAACTTCATCAAAAAATTTCATTTCCATAAATAAATCTAAACAACGTCTTAATTTATAAATGGCGTAGATGTAGCTTCCAAAATAAAGGTAAGCAATGATTATTAATATAGTTTCGATAAGGAAATCGATTGGTGAATTGATATCCATGTTTTTTACCAATGGATTGTCAATTCCTAAATCAATATTTAAAAAAGCCAAAAGTAAAATAACTGTTAGTATAGTTAATGTGATTATAGCTATACCAAAAATTAATCTAAGAATGATGTTTAAGATTGTAATTGTTCTCATGTTTGTTAGTTAATAATTTATTATTGACAAATATAAATAAATTATCGAAAAACAATAATTATTTAAATAAAAAAAAATCACTCAATTTTTGGTTGAGTGATTCTTCGATTGTTTTTTAAGGTTTGATAATTAAAGTCGAAGGAATATTATCCATCCATAAAATCCTTGAGTCTATTAATTTTTTCCAGCTTTCTAGACTAACCAACATTAAATCTTGAGTTTCTAAAAACTCACGTTTTACTAATTTATCTTCTCTAATGGTTATGTGATTTGGTTTATATTGTTCAATAGAACGGACAATTTCTTTAATAGTAAAAGAATTTTTTACATATCCAGCAACATCTAAGATGACAACTTGTGAATCATTATTATGAATTAATTTTTGAGCATATTCTATTAAAAACGAATCTTCACTTGAAAAAATCGGAACAAAAACTTTGTTTATTTCTTTTAGATTTTTATCAATATAAACTCCAACAGGAACTTTTGCACCTAACATAATATATCTTGTTCTTTCATCAAACGGAGAATTTTCAAATAAACCTTCTTTACCAGAAAGCTTGTCTATGATGCGTTCTGGATTTACGATTCGAGTTGTAAAACCAAGTAATTTTCCGAGTAAAGTTCCTTCAAAAATTGATTGACCAATTCCGACTAAAAGTAAATCAAAATCACCTTTATTTGCAATTTCAACAATATCTGAATCAATATCATTTGAAACTTTAAACAACGTAACAATTGGTTGATTTAAAAATTTTGATTCTTCAATAATAGGATCGAACACTTCATGCTCATATTCTGTGTCATCGTAAGAATAGGTTTCATCACTAGATACAAGATGCATTGTTGTAATCAAAGAGTTTTCGGGTTGTTTTTTTACCAAACTATTAGCTAAACGTAGTAGCGAATTTCCGTTAATTTGATTTTTAAATGAACATAAAATTTTATATTTACTGTTATTTATTACTTCTTGCGGTATTATATTTTCTTTAGATTTAAACAGTTTATTTATCAAATCTAGAGCCGGACCTGTCATAAAAGTTGTTACTAATGCCATTATCACCATCATTGTAAAAACAGGTGTGCTAATAACCCCAAGTTCTAAACCAATATTAAGTACAACAAGTTCCATCAGTCCTCGTGTGTTCATTAAGGCGCCAATGATTAAACTATCTTTCCATTTTTGACCTACAAATTTTGCAGCAAATGCACTACCAATAAATTTACCAATAACTGCAACTAAAATAATCCAACCTGTAGTTTTAAATAGAGATGGGTCGTCAATTAAGAAACGTAAATCAGCTTTTAGTCCTGTGTAAACAAAAAATAAAGGTAAAAATAAAACAACTGCTACATCTTCTACTTTTTCCATAAAAATATGTCTAAACTTATTGTTTTCTGGCATAACAGTTCCAGCCATGAAAGCGCCAAATAAAGCATGTATTCCGATAAGCTCAGTTATGTAAGCAGAAATTATTAAAGTCAACAGAAAAATAGCAACGACTCCCTTATTTAAAGTTTCTGTTGTAGAATTTAAATCTGCGATTCTCTTTAAAAACGGACGAACTAATTTAAGCATCGCAATTACATAAGCAATCGCTAGAATTATAACAAAAATGGAACTTTCAAAAGTACCAGCATTTACAATTGCAATAACGATTGCTAAAATGCACCAAGCTGTAATATCATCGGCAGCAGCACAAGTTAAAACAATAGTTCCAAGTTTGGTTTTATGAATGCCACGTTCTTGAACAATTCTAGCTAATACTGGAAAAGCAGTGATGCTCATCGAAATTCCCATGAAAAGTGCAAAAGATAGAAAATCGACTTTCTCTGGAGCAAATTCTTCATACAAAAAATAAGCTAATCCAATACCTAAACTAAATGGTAAAATGATACTTGCATGACTAATAACAACGGCTTCATGTGCTTTATTTTTCAGAACTTTTAAATCTAGTTCCATTCCAATTACATACATGAAAAGAATTAAACCTAATTGACTGAAATTGTATAAGTTTCCAATAGAATTTGTTGGGAATATTAATGCGGAAACTTCGGGAAGTACCCAACCAAATAACGAAGGACCTAAAACTATTCCGGCTATAATTTCTCCGATAACACTAGGTTGTCCTATTTTTCTAAAAAACCAACCAAAAATACGAGCTATAACAACAATAGTTACAATTTGTGCTAAAAGTAAGGCAAGCGGATGATGTAAATTTACTTTTATTAAATCTATAAAATCAGACCAAGGTGATTTGTCTGAAGAGGCTACGACAACATCTGTCTCTAATATTTTTCCTTTTATTGAAATCCAATAAATCAATACAGAAAATATCCCAATTAATCCGATATAAAAAATAGTGTTTTTGTACTTCTTCATCTGGTTTTCATTTTATAATTTATAGTTCGAAATTAAAGAAAACTAGAATACTATTTTTCTTAAACTAAGTTTGAATATTGATTATTGTAATGAAAAAGTAAAATTTTGTAATGAAATAAATTAAAGCATATTTAAAAAATCTTCTCTGTATGATGTACCTAAAGTTAAAACTAAAGGCTTGCCATCAGAGAGAATAATTTTTGTTGTAATTTCATCATGTGTAAAGAAATTTACGACATCAATTGCAATAGTTTCACTTTTATTAATTCTACAAAATTTATTTTCAGGTAATTTTTTTTGCAAAGATTCGTAAGAAATATTTTTTAAGGTGAGTTGTGAATTATCTTTAAGATATGCAATTTTATCTCTACTGTCTGAATCTGCGGATTTTATATAAAGTATGTTTTCAAAAAATAAAACGGATTTTCCTTTATTTGTGTTAAGACTTATAAATTGTTTTTTTTCGTCTTTTTTTATTCGATTCACAACTTTCGTAATTGCTTTTTCCAAACGTTCTTTTTTTACAGGTTTGGTTATATAATCTACAGCGTCTAAATCAAAAGCTTCCACTGCAAATTCTTTGTAAGCAGTAGTAAAAATAATGTGTTTGTCGATAAGTAAATTGGCAACTGCTATGCCGTTTAAATCAGGCATTTCAATATCTAAAATACATAAATCAAAATCTAATAAAGGAGCTTCTGAAAGTAATTTTTCAGGATTATTAAAAACTTTTACAATTTCTATTTCAGAAATTTGTTCACATAACATTTTTAGATATGTTAGGCCAGGAAGCTCGTCATCAAGTAATACGCATTTGATTTTTATATTCAAGGAGTGAAATTTTTAAGGTTGAAACATGAATGTTTTTCTCTACAAAGTTATCTAATTTAAAATTGTCTCCATAAATAAGACTTAATCTTTGTTCGAGTGTTTGTAAGCCCAAACCGCTTTTTTCTTTTTCCATTTTTTTCTTTTCAGAAATTCGATTGGTTATACTTAGTGTAAAAACACCTTTCTTAAGTTCAAATAAAATGGTTATAAAAGCTTCTGGATGTTGTATGTCGGTGTGTTTAAAAGCGTTTTCTATTAAATCTACAGAAATCAAAGGAGCAATTAATGTTTTTTCATATATGCTGTCTTTTTCATCTATATTAATTTTTACTCTTAAATCAAAAAGAGGACTTAATTTTACTTTGTTGATTTCAATTAAATCTTTTGAAAAATCAATTTCTTCTTTAAGCGTGACAAATTTATTTTTGGTTTCATATAAAACATAATTAAGTACATTAGATAGTTTATCTACGGTATAATAGGCTTGATATGTGTGTGATTGAATAGAATTAAGTATGTTTTTAAACAAATGAGGATTAAGTTTTGCTTCTAAAGTTTCTAATCGTAAATTTTGAACTTTTATTTCTAAAATTTCAAACTGTTCCTCAGCTTCTTGTTTTAATCTTTCCGACTTCTGTAGTTTATAAAATAAAATAAAAATAATAGTTAAAAGTACTATTATGATTGATATTCCTATAATCCAAAACCAATTATACATGTTTGAACTTTTTTTGTAAATATAAGTAATTTACTAAAAGAGCAGTAATTAAATGAAAAAAACTGTCTCAAATCAGAGACAGTTTCCTTTCATTAGCATAGATTTATAGATAATTTATCTATAATTTTTTTATAGGAGCATTTTCTAATCCTAAAGTACGAATAGTTGTTTCATAATCAGAAAAGTTCATTTTATATTGTAAACGTCCAGGAATTACAACGATTCTAAAAATTTGATTTGTTACATAAGTGTTCCAATGTTGATTACTTAATGTGTTTAAATCGAAGTTACCTTCCATAAAAATTCTAAAATCACGTTTGGTAAAATCATAATTATAATCAAATTCATCTCCATTATTAAAATAAACCGTTTGAGGGATTAAACGCCAAACGTCTGTACCTCCGTCCTGTCCATACAATCTGTAAATTAAAATGTGGTCAAAAGATAAAATATCTCTTGAAAAACGACCAACAACAGAAAAATTATTGTTGTTTAAAGATGCAGGAAACTCAAAAACCTCTGCTTCAAAAATTTGATTTTCTCTAACGTCATTAACTTCGCAACTTTGTAATGAAGCCAATCCGACAATTGCAGTGAATAATAATATAATTTTTTTCATGACTATAATTTTTTAAAATTGTTGTTGTAAAGATACTTTCATTAACTGTGCCAAAAAATTATTTTTTAGCATTTTTTTTAGAATCTTAATAAATTTAGTAATCGGAAACTTTTTTTTAAAATGACTATTCTATTTATATTCAATATTTTGGAATGTAGTTAATTTTTTATTTTTTTTTAATTATATTTATTTAATAAAAAATCCAACCAAAATGAAAATAGAATATAGTGTATTTAAAGATGATTTCTTAGCGTTTCAACTTTTTTTTTCTTCACAATCTAAACGAGTTAAAAAAAGTAAAATAATTTCAACGTTTGTTCTTTTTTTAATTTTAGTAGCTCTGTCGATTATTTCGTATCTTAAAGGAAATCTTGTTTTAGCCATTTATTTTTTTGTAGTTGCAATTCTTTCACTTTTATTTTTTCCATACCTATATAAAAAACTTTTAAAAAGACAATTAATTAAATTTTGCAACGAAAATTATAAAAACATTCATTTAGAAAATACGATTTTAGAGTTTGACGAAACATCTATTTATTCTAAAAGTAAAATGGGTGAATCACGATTAAATATCAGTGAAGTTGAAAAGATAGATGAAATCGAAATGTATTTTTATATAAAATTATCAAACGCTTTAACTTTAATTGTTCCGAAACATCAATTAAAAAACGTTGATGAATTACGAACAAAATTAAAATCTTATGGTATAGAATTCAACTCTTTGTTAGATTGGAAATGGTAATTTTAACGAATTAATCAACTATAAATAAAATGAAAAAAATAATACAAACCATGACACTTTTATTTGTTATAATGTTTTCTGTTTCATGTGCAAAAAAACAAGATTTAGGCAATGATTATTTCAAAGAAAATAAAAAAATCGTTTATAAATACGCAAGTTCCGGGGCTTCATGGCCCAAAGTTCCTTGGGATAATAAATATAGGGATGTTGAAAACGCAGATGTAGAAAGCTTTCAATCTTTAGAACCTTATTATGGTTATGCAAAGGACAAAAATAATTTTTATTACAAAGGTTATAAAATTGATAATATCGATTATGAAACGTTTACTATTTCAGGAAATAAACATGATGGAATCGTAAAAGATAAAAATCACGTGTATGAATTTTCTAAACCAGGTATCCCAATCCAAAATGTTGATGGAGCAACATACGAAGAAGTTAAATTCCCAAATTCATCTAAAATTTGGTATAAAGACAAAAATCATTATTTTTTTAAGAATAAACCGATTCAAGTTGATGTAAACACATTTACAGCTATTAACGAAAATATTTATGTCGATCAAAACCACATTTATTTTTTTAAAACAAATGGAAATTTTGATATTTATGAAGACAAAAATATACTAAATCAAGAAATTAAAGATACTGCAAGAACTATTCAAACAGCAAATTATCTTTATACACTTACCAAGGAAGCAAAATTCAAAAGAATTCCAAAAAATAAAAATTCAAAAGTTCAATATTTCGCTCCTAATAACGTTTTTATTATTGTTGACAATCAAGTTTATTGTAATGGTGAAGAAATGAATATTGATTTTAATACCTTTGAATTTTATAATTATCCTAATTCCAATTCGCCAACTTGCTTTTCTAAAGATAAAAACAACGTTTATTATTACGATCAAATTTTGGCAGGCGCAAACCCGAAAACAGCGAAGTTAACCGATGATAATTATATTGTGGATGGCGATTTTAAATGGATACCAGATTATAACTCTGCACATCATTCAATTCGGAAAATGAGAATTGATGAAAAACTTTAAAATTTTATTAAATATAAAACGAGGAAATTTCTAATCCGAAATTTCCTCGTTTATATATTTTACATTTCAAGAATTTGTTTAGCATCTTGAATGATTTCTGCATTTGAAGTTTTATTAGTATTAATTCCTTTACTGTGATTTCCATAAGGTTGATAAGTATCAGGAGCAGTTACCGAAAACAAACCTAAGGTTGGAACTCCAGAAGCTGTTGCTAAATGCATGATTCCACTATCTGCTCCAATGAAAACATCACAATTTGCAAAAAAACCACAAATTTCTCTAACATCTTTACTGTAATAATGCGGAATAGAAAAATTCAATTGCGAAACATTCTCAACAGGTAAAACTTCTATAATATTATAATCAGGTAAAGTTGATTTTAATTCCTTGTAAAAGGTTGACCACCATTCTTTTGAATAACATTTTGCTCCAGTTGCAAAAGTAAATAAAGCAATAGTTTTGGCATTTTTTTCTTTTAGCTTATCTAATTCGATTTTTCCTTTTGCTATTTCATCTTTTGAAAGCATCATTTTTAAAGAAGGTACAGTTGATAAATTTGGTACGATCCCTAAATGCGATATACTTTCTCTAAAGCTATAAACAGGAAACTTAGCAATGTGATTTAAATTTTCAAATTTATGTGTGAATTCAGATTCATCTAAACCGAAAAATTTATATTTAGCATTAGCTAATTTAGTAGACAAGCGTCCTGACGATGAGTTTTTGGCTACATTGATGACAATGTCATATTTGTATTTTTTTAAGCGGAACCAACCACCAATATATTTTCCTAGTTCTTTAAAATGCTTTTTAGGAAGATTTATTTTTTGATCAACTTGTGCGAAATTTTCAAATAAAATATTTCCGACACCACCTTTTAAGAATAAATCAATTTTAGCATTAGGAAAAGTAGCTGTAAGTTCTTGAATCAATGGTGTTATCAACAATTGATTTCCCAAGCGATGATTTGGGCGTGTAATCAAAATACGTTTTATTTCTTCTTTATTTATCTGTTCTCCGTTGGTAATCAATTTAGAATCTCCAATATTTTTTGTGATTCCTTTCATCAAACCACGGCGATAAATATTTACCTTTTTAAGTAAACTCATAATAATATAAATAAGTGAAATAATAGAATGCAAATATAGTTATTACTTACAAAATGTTTATCGATTTTAATTATTTGAGAAATAAATTTTTCATTTAAATTTTATGAAGTAAATTTGCATTCTTTTCAAGGAAATGGTGTTCTTCCTGAGACAAACCGCTTTTAAATGCTGATGACACCTGATTTTTAAATATTTTTGAAAACATATGAAACTTAATCTTTATAAATCAGGATTCTATAAAAACTTAAAGTGGGTTTTATTATTAAGTTTTTTAGCTCTTGTTGTGGAACTTTCTGTTCATTTCTTCTTATTTTCATTAAATGCAGTTACGGAATATAGGTTACAAAATCAATATCTTGTTTATTTTCTTCCGATTGCTGGTTTTTTGATTGGTTATGTTTATTATATATTCGGAAAATCTAGTGAAGGTGGAAATAATCTTTTGATTGATGCTTATTATAGTTCTTTAAAACGGATTCCTTTAATTTCAACACCATTAGTTTATTTTGGAACTATTGCAACGCATCTTTTTGGAGGTTCTGCAGGTAGAGAAGGAGCAGGGTTACAAATTGCTGGTGGATACGTTGATTTTCTTATTAGGTTGTTTAGATTTTCTGAAAAAGAACGTCATATTTTGATTAAAGTTGCCGTAGGTGCTGGATTTAGTGCTGTTTTTGGAACCCCATTTACTGCTGTTTTTTTTTCTTTCGAATTTTTTAATATCGGAAAACCAAATTTTAAAGGTGCTTTAAGTATAATTTATGTTGCTTTTTTGGTTGAATTTATTTCCAATTTGTTGGGTTTAGAACATACTTTTTATGATGTAAAACAAATACCAACCTTTGAATTTAAATATCTTTTTTATTTAATTGTTGCTGGAGTATGTTTTGGATTGAGCGCGCGATTGTTTAATTTTTCTCTTACGCATATTCACAAATATTTTGCTAAATTTATTCCTCATTTGCCTTATCGATTATTTGTTGGAGGAATAATTATTGTTATGTTGACTTTAATTTTAGGAACCAATACTTACTTGGGAATTGGAATTAATACCATTTTAAGTGCATTTGACCATGCGCAAGGTTTTGAGGTTTTTTTATTTAAAATTATTTTTACCTCAATTACATTAGGAAGTGGTTTTAAAGGTGGAGAAGTTACACCTTTGTTTTTTGTCGGTGCAACTTTAGGAAGTTTTTTAGCTACCTTTTTGCCTTTGCCAATTGGATTTCTTACAGCTTTAGGATTTGTAAGTGTTTTTTCAGGTGCTGCAAATACACCAATTGCATGTATGATTTTGGCTGTCGAATTATTTGGTTTTGAAATTTTTCCTTATGCTTTTATTACTTGTGTCATTTCTTATTTTATTTCTGGTTACACGAGTATATTTAATAAACAAAAAGTTACTAATTTTAAACTATTCAAAAGACCTGAATTTTTAGGCAAACGAATTAGTGAATTGTAATTTTTAATTTATCGAATCATGACATTGAATCAACAACCCGAACTTAAAGAAGCTATTCTGAAGCAATCCGAAAAGGAAAAAGATAAGCTTTTGATTCGTTTGATTAATAAAGATAAAAAGTTGATGCAGCAATTGCACTATTTGCTTCTTGAAAATGAAGATGATTTGATTGACAGAATCCAAACTGCTAAAACAGAACTTGAAAAAATATTCGAACGAACACAACGTGATGTTTTACGTAAAACGATGAATTATCGTCACAAAGAATTGACTTCTTATTTACGAATTGCAAGTGGTTTAGTTAATGAACACGCTTCTGTTACTAAAAATAAAGAAAGCGAACTTGATTTGCGACTTCTAATTTTAGAAGAAGCTTTTGATACATTTCATAATTTATATCTGGAGAATAGTTTTGGTTATAAATCTGATTTGCATTTTATCTACCAAACGACTCGTATTAAATCCGTAATTTCTTTGTACGAAAAGCTTCATGAAGATTTACAATATGAATATCGCGAACGTTTATCTAACATAATGAAGTTTGTTCATACTTCTATTTTAAGCGATTTTTTAGTTCAACTTAATGTTAATTATCTCAATTATTTGGAAGATTAATTTTCAATTTATACGTGTGATTTTAGCATGTTGTAGTATAAAATACATAATGAAATTGATATGAAATTACCTATTAAATAATAATCGTTGTATATTGTTTCGTTTTTTCTACCTTCTTGTGTATTTTCATCATCAGCTTTTTTAAGTCTTGTTCCTAGTTTTAAAGCTCCAAATAAAGTTAATGCATGTGGAAATCCGCTTAATAAAGAAAAAGTTACAAATGTTCGTTCGATAAATCCTTTCAGAATTGATTTTAGATTAAAGGAGATTTTTACATTTTTATCTTTAGGAGATATTAGTTTGAAAACAATTGTAAATACAATTTCAATACAAATTACCAGTATTATTTTGATGTATATGCTCATATTTTGGAAGTTTTAGTATGATTTCTTTTATCGAATTATATGAAGACATATTCAAGCTTTTCTCTCTTTTCCAGATTAATGAGCGTTCTTTGTTTAATTTTTCCGAAACAATTTTATAGTCTTTATATGTAATTAAATTACTAATTAATTTGTAATCTTTTTCAATTTTCCATTTATCAATAATATTTTGCAAAATTGAAAAGCTGTTATTACTGATTGTTTCCAATGTGTCATCATCTATTTTTATAAAGAATCGATTTTCATTCGCTTTCATTTTATTCAATTGATTGCGAGCAAAAGTCAATCCTTCGCCTAACATTTCGTAGGCAATTTCAGAATTTATAGGTGTAGAAATTTCTCCGAAAATTAAAACGTAGCGCAGTTTTATTTGGAAATTATTTTTAATAATGTATTCTTCAATTTCCAAAATAATGTTAAAAGATGTTTCTAAATCTTTAATTACTGCCTGAAATTCATCTCCTAAAGTTATTGTTAAAGGTGATAATATGTAGGTTTTATATTTTTCATTGATAAAATCTCTACAATTCTTTAATTCATTTATTATAATTTGTTGATTTTTATTTCTGCTATCAATAACATCGCACATCAAAATATATCTCTTCATCTTGTGATTTTATTTATTTCAAATATAATGAAATTAATAACTTTATTTCATAAAAAGTGAAGTAATATAATTTGTTTCATATATTGTGAAATTATAAAAAGAAAAAGTAAACCTTTTGAGTTTGCTTTCTATATTAAAATCCATGTAAGTTTATATCTTCTGAAGGTTGCAAAACAATTCTGATTTTTGCTTTTTTCTGAATTACTTTAAAATGATGTTCGTCTTCTGGAGTAATTAAACTAATTGCTTTTCCGACGGCGTTTGCACGACCTGTTCTACCAATTCTATGAACATAATCAAGTGGAGAACGAGGCAATTCGTAATTAATCACGATGGGTAAATTGTCAATATGAATTCCGCGAGCAATCAAATCAGTTGCGATTAAAACATCAATTGCTCCTGTTTTAAAATCGTCTAAAGCATTATATCTAGCTCCTTGAGATTTTTTTCCGTGCATTGCAGCAGCTTTAATTCCGTTTTTATTTAGTTTTTCAGTTAAATTATCTGCTGTTCTTGAAGACGAAACGAAAACTAAAACTTGTTTATAATTGTTAGATTTTATTAAATATCTTAAAAAAGGACCTTTTCTTTCTAATGATACTGCAAAAGCCGATTGTTCAATTTGAACTTCGGTTTGTTCGTTTGCTGGAGTTTCAATTTCGATTACAATCGGTTCAATCACCAAACGCGATTTCATTTCTTTAACTTTATCATTCAATGTTGCAGAAAAAAGTAAGTTTTGTCGTCTTTTTGGTAATAAAGTAATGATTTTATTCATTTCTTCATCAAATCCCATCTGAAACATTTTATCAGCTTCATCAACTGCAAAAATCGAAATTTCGTCTAAACTTAAAGCGTTGTGTTCAAGTAAATCAATCAAACGTCCTGGAGTAGCAATCAGAACTTCAACACCAAGCATGCCTTTCATTTGTGGATTAATCGAAATTCCGCCAAAAACAGCCATTGTTTTAATCTGACGATTTAAATGCTGATTAAAATCAACAAAAACATTTTGAATTTGAATTGCCAATTCACGAGTCGGAACTAAAATCAAAGCTGAAATATTTCTATTTCTAACATGAGCCGTTTTTTGTAATTTATCTAAAATCGGTAAAACAAAACTCGCAGTTTTTCCCGACCCAGTTTTGGCAATTCCCATAACATCTTTTCCTGAAAGAATAGCCGGAATTGCTTGTTCTTGTATAGGAAAAGGTTTTTGATAACCTAATTTTTCGATGTTTTGTATCAGATTTGCTGTTAATCCAAGGTCGTTAAATGATTGCATTTATGTAGTTTAAATTATTGAATTGCAAAGTTAGTTAAAATTGCATGATTAAATGAAAAAAAGCAACCGATTACGATTGCTTTTTAGTTTTATTTTAGAAAGTTATTTCATTCGGATTTAATCCTGTGAATCCTGTTGAGGGCATTTTTAAAATCAAATCTAAATCTTCGTCAGAAATTTTAAATTCTGATAAATGTAAATTGTTTTTGATGTTTATTGGTGTTACTGATTTTGGTAAAGGTAAAATATCTTGTTGCAAAGCAAACTGAATACAAAGTTGTCCAACGTTAACATTATGTTTTTGTGCAATGTTTAGTAATAATTCATTGTCTAAAATTTTTCCTTGACCAATAGGACTCCAAGCTTCAACTAAAATATCGTTTTGTTTACAAAAGGCTACAACTTCATTTTGAGTATGTCCAGGATGAAATTCAATCTGGTTAATCATAGGTTTAATTTCGGAAGATTCTAATAAAGCTTCTAAATGATTTACCATAAAATTACAAACTCCAATGGCTTTAACTTTACCGTCTTTATATAGTTTTTCTAAAGCTTTCCAAGTCTCCGCATTTATTTGCTTCCAATTTTCAAATTGTGTTGCATTTGCAGGCCAATGAATCAAATATAAATCAATATAATCGAGTTGTAAATTATGAAGCGAAGTTTCAAATGCTTTTAAAGTTTGTTCATATCCGCGGTCTGTGTTCCAAACCTTAGTTGTGATAAAAAGTTCATCTCTTTTAATTGGAGCTTGTTTAATGGCTTGACCAATTCCTTTTTCATTGTGATAAAAAAAAGCGGTATCAATATGTCTGTATCCTTCGTCAATAGCAGTTAATACAGCCTGAATTATTTTTTCGCCATCTTCAATCTGCCAAGTTCCAAAACCAATTGCAGGGATTTCAATGTTATTGTTTAATCTAAAAGTTTTCATTATAAATTTTTTATTTATTTAAAATTACATAATCATTCAATTTTTATTCAAAACTGAGGCGTTAAATTTTTTTTAAATCTTTAGGATGATTTATCTAAAAAACTAAAATGCTTTTGATATAAAACATCAAAAGCATTTTGTTAGTATAAAAAATTATTTATTTTTCTTTTTGGCATCGCGTTTTTTCTCAACACCTCTGTTTCTAGGAGCAGTTTTTCTAGGTTTTGTTTTACTAGGTCCTCCAAGATTGACTTTTTTATTTTTATCTTTTTTCTCATGGAAGGCAGCACCTTTTTCTGGGTCAATTTTCTTTTTCTTGAAAACGACCGTAGTTTTTGTTTTTTCGAATTCTAGTTTTTGAACTTCAATTTCAATATCTTCAGGAATTGGAAAAATCTCAATTTCATGATTCATCAACATTTCAACTTCAATTTGTTTTTCTTCCTCTTTTGGGTCGATTAAACTTATTGCAACTCCGTCTTTATCTTGACGACCGGTACGACCGATTCTATGAATGTATTGTTCTGGAACTTCAGAAAATTGAAGATTAATTACGTGGGTAATATCAGAAATATCTAATCCACGTGCCATAATATCGGTTGTAACTAAACCTCTAATTTCATTATTTTGAAAAGAAGCCATGGTGTTTAAACGATAGTTTTGAGTTTTATTAGAATGTATTACCCCAAATTGTTCAGGGAATTCAGTTTCTAATGCTTCAAGTACATAATCGGCAATTCGTTTATTATTTACAAAAACCAAAACACGACTCATGTCTTCGTTTCTGTGTAACAAATCTTTTAAAATATTAAGTTTTGTAAGAAAGTTTGGTGCGTGATAACCAAATTGTTTAATTTTTTCAAGAGGTGTTCCCGATGGTGCTAAAGATACTTCTTCTGGAAATTCAAAATACTCATCTAACAATTCATCAACTTCTTCTGTCATTGTTGCAGAAAATAAGATGTTTTGTTTTTTAGTTTTCATCATTGATAAAATCGTAGTTATTTGAACTCTGAAACCTAAGTTTAAGATTTCATCAAATTCATCGATAACTAATTTTTGAATTTCATCAAAACGTAAAACATTATCCAAAGCTAAATCCATTACTCGACCTGGAGTTCCGACTAAAATATCAACTCCATCTGCTAAGTTTTTACGTTGCGTATTGATGTTTACACCACCGTAAATTCCTAAAGTACGAATTGACATATATTTGGTTAGTTTCTCAACTTCTTCAGCAACTTGAACAACAAGTTCACGAGTAGGAACTAAAATAACAACACGAGGAGATTCTGTTTTAGCAAATTTCCATTGTTTTAATATAGGAAGTAAATAAGCGTAAGTTTTACCGGTTCCTGTTTGAGCGATTCCCATAACATCTCTTCCTGATAAAATTACATTAAATGATTTTTCTTGGATTGGAGTAGGGGTTGTAATTCTTAATTCGTTTAAAGCTTTGTCTAAAGATTTAGGTAAATTAAATTGCTCAAATGTTGTCATAAAATAAATTTTTGCAAAGATACATTTATTTTACAGCAATAAAAGGTAAAAATTTGTTATATGATTTTTTTAATTACGCGTAATTTATGTGTATGACGACCTGTGTCGATATTCAGAATTCCAAGATGGTCCAATCTATCTACACGAACTTTTCCACTTGCGTGAATGATGTAGTTGTTTTCCATAATAATTCCAACATGAGTTATATTTCCTTCTTCGTTATCAAAAAAGGCTAAATCTCCAACTTCGCTTTCTTCAATAAAGCTCAAGGCTTCACCAATGGTAGCTTGTTGCGAGGCATCTCTTGGGATATTATGTCCGTTTAAACGATAAACCATTTGTGTAAAACCAGAACAATCGATTCCGAAAGGAGTTTTTCCGCCCCATAAATATGGCGCATTCAAATACATAAAAGCAGTTTGTAAGATGTTGCTTTTAGGCTGGACTCCTGTTATTAAATTACCTTCGAAAATATAATTTTGATTGTTGATTTTTTTATTACTCAAAAAGCTTAAACTACTTCCTAAAGAAATTGGTAATAAAAAATGATTTTCGTTGGTGATGTATTCAATTAAATCACCATTTAAAAATTGATTTGTATTTTGAAGAAAAAGGTAATCTTCTTCAGTAATAACTAAAAATTGTTTGTTATCAATCCAACCTTGATAATTATCTATAGCCGTTTCAATTTTTGACCATTTTTTATTTTGTTCGATAATTTTAAAATGTTCACCAAAGAGAATTTGAGAAACCATTTCGCTTCTATCCGAAGGTTCAATTCTTAAAGGAACAATAGCAAGATTACAGATTGCAAACATTTATTTTATATTTAAGTAAAAAATGAGTCTTATCATAAAATAAGACCCATTTTAAGAATATTTTAATTTTGATTAAGCTTTTTCAATCACAATTGCAGAAGCGCCACCACCACCATTACAAATAGCAGCTGCGCCAATTTTTGCATTGTTTTGTTCTAAAACATTGATTAAAGTAACAACGATTCTAGCTCCAGAACATCCAAGAGGGTGACCTAAAGAAACAGCACCTCCGTTAACGTTCACTTTGTTTCCGTCGATGTTTAAAATTTTGCAGTTAGCTAATCCAACAACAGAGAAAGCTTCATTGAATTCGAAGTAGTCAACTTCACTTAATGAAATTCCAGCTTTGTCAAGTGCTTTTGGTAATGCTTTAGCAGGAGCAGTTGTAAATTTCACTGGTTCTTGAGCAGCATCTGCATATCCTTTGATGTAAGCTAAAGGTTTTAAACCTAATTCTAATGCTTTTTCTTCACTCATTAAAACTACAGCAGCAGCACCATCATTGATAGTAGATGCGTTAGCAGCAGTTACAGTTCCTTCTTTAGTGAAAACTGCATTTAAAGCAGGAATCTTATCTAACTTAACGTTTGTGTATTCTTCATCTTTAGTAACCATAACTGGCTCACCTTTACGTTGAGGAACAGCAACTGGAACAATTTCGTTATTGAATTTTCCAGCTTCCCAAGCAGCAGCAGATTTTTTGTAAGAATCTATTGCAAAGTTATCTTGTTCTTCTCTAGTAATGTTATGTTCTGTAGCACATAAATCTGCAGCAACTCCCATAGCATTGTTATCGTAAGCGTCAGTTAAACCGTCTTTTTGCATTCCGTCTAACATCGTCATAGGTCCAAATTTAGAACCGTTTCTTAAGTTTGCATAATGAGGAATTAAACTCATGTTTTCCATACCACCTGCAACTACGATATTTGCGTCACCAGCCATAATTGCTTGAGCACCTTGCATAATCGCTTTCATACCTGAAGCACAAACTTTATTGATTGTAGTAGCAGCAACTTCTTGAGATAAACCTGCAAATAAAGCGGCTTGTCTTGCAGGTGCTTGTCCAACACCAGCTTGAACAACATTACCCATTAAAACTTCGTCAACTAATTTTGGGTCTAAATTGATTTTATCTAATGCGCCTTTAATTGCAGCAGCTCCTAATTTTGGTGCAGGAACTGTAGAAAGAGCTCCCATAAAACTTCCGATTGGAGTTCTAGCAGCTGATACAATTACAACTTTTTTACTCATAATTTCTGTTATTTGTTTGTATTGCGAAAATAATAAAAATCGAATAACTATTAGAATAAAATGATATAATAATTGAAAAAGTTCAATTTTTGTTATTTTAAAATAAAATGTTTAAATTTTATTGTGTTGATTTTAAGAAAGTTTAAAAAAATAGATAGATATTCGATAAAAAATAGCGGTAAACATTTGCGAAGTTTAAAAAGTCATCTTACATTTGCAACCGCTAATCAGATATTTATTTGATTTAG